>NZ_VOQR01000001.1:65000-1265000 GCF_007995065.1 Sphingomonas ginsenosidivorax
TTCGCAAGGCCAGGACGTGCGTCATCATATAAATAATCTGGCTGAGATTATAATCATCCGCACCTGACAAAGGCCAACGCGCACTGCTCTGCCGAGTTGGTGACCTCTTCGGAGGCACCCAGTGATGTCGTTGGTGGTGTGGACTCTCAAGCGTGAGGTAAGGGCAATTCGTGGATGCCTTGGCACATACAGGCGATGAAGGACGTGGCACGCTGCGATAAGCATAGGTGAGCTGTGAGCAAGCTTTGACCCTATGATTTCCGAATGGGGAAACCCACCTATCCGATTAATTCTACCTGAGCTTCGGCTGGGGTAAAGTTAATTGGTCAGGTATCACTTAGCTGAATACATAGGCTTCGTGAAGCGAACCCGGCGAACTGAAACATCTCAGTAGCTGGAGGAAAAGACATCAACCGAGATTCCGTTAGTAGTGGCGAGCGAACGCGGACCAGGCCAGTGCCTGAATTTCAACTAGCAGAACGATCTGGAAAGTTCGGCCATAGCGGGTGACAGCCCCGTATGCGAAAGTGAGAATTCAGGACTCGAGTAGGGCGGAACACGTGAAATTCTGTCTGAACATGGGGGGACCACCCTCCAAGCCTAAATACTCGTATGTGACCGATAGCGAACTAGTACCGTGAGGGAAAGGTGAAAAGCACCCCGATGAGGGGAGTGAAACAGTACCTGAAACGGATTGCCTACAAGCAGTTGGAGGGCTTTTATGGCCTGACAGCGTACCTCTTGCATAATGGGTCTGTGACTTAATGTATCAAGCAAGCTTAAGCCGTTAGGTGTAGGCGCAGCGAAAGCGAGTCTGAATAGGGCGCCAGAGTTTGATGTATTAGACCCGAAACCCGGCGATCTAGGCATGACCAGGATGAAGGTGCGGTAACACGCACTGGAGGTCCGAACCGATTAACGTTGAAAAGTTACCGGATGAGTTGTGTTTAGGGGTGAAAGGCCAATCAAGCCGGGAAATAGCTGGTTCTCCGCGAAAACTATTGAGGTAGTGCCTCGCACGAACACCTTGGGGGGTAGAGCACTGGATGGGCTAGGGGGTCGCGAGATCTACCAAACCTAACCAAACTCCGAATACCCAAGAGTGATATGCGGGAGACAGACGGCGGGTGCTAAGGTCCGTCGTCAAAAGGGAAACAGCCCTGACCTACAGCTAAGGCCCCCAAATCGTATCTAAGTGGGAAAGCATGTGGGACTTCCAAAACAACCAGGAGGTTGGCTTAGAAGCAGCCATCCTTTAAAGAAAGCGTAACAGCTCACTGGTCTAAACAAGAGGTCCTGCGGCGAAGATGTAACGGGGCTCAAGATACGTGCCGAAGCTTAGGGTGTGCCACTTATGTGGTACGCGGTAGCGGAGCGTTCCGTAAGCCTGTGAAGCGATCTGGTAATGGGTCGTGGAGGTATCGGAAGTGCGAATGCAGACATGAGTAGCGATAAAGAGGGTGAGATGCCCTCTCGCCGAAAGACCAAGGGTTCCTGCGCAAGGCTAATCCGCGCAGGGTGAGCCGGCCCCTAAGACGAGCCCGAAGGGGGTAGTCGATGGGAACCACGTTAATATTCGTGGGCCTGGTGGTGTGTGACGGATCATGTGTGTTGTCTGACCTTATCGGATTGGTCAGGCTTCGAAATGGTTCCAGGAAATAGCCCCACCGTATAGACCGTACCCGAAACCGACACAGGTGGTCAGGTAGAGTATACCAAGGCGCTTGAGAGAAGTGTCCTGAAGGAACTCGGC
Organism: Sphingomonas ginsenosidivorax; assembly: GCF_007995065.1. NCBI lineage: Bacteria > Pseudomonadati > Pseudomonadota > Alphaproteobacteria > Sphingomonadales > Sphingomonadaceae > Sphingomonas > Sphingomonas ginsenosidivorax. The sequence goes on from NZ_VOQR01000001.1 coordinate 66,754, forward strand.
AAATTGCCTCCGTACCTTCGGAAGAAGGAGGCCCCATATAAGCGCAAGCTCTTATGGGGGGCACAGGCCAGGGGGTAGCGACTGTTTAGCAAAAACACAGGGCTCTGCTAAGTCGGCTTCAAGACGACGTATAGGGCCTGACGCCTGCCCGGTGCCTGAAGGTTAAGTGGAGGGGTGCAAGCTCTGAAATGAAGCCCAGGTAAACGGCGGCCGTAACTATAACGGTCCTAAGGTAGCGAAATTCCTTGTCGGGTAAGTTCCGACCTGCACGAATGGCGTAACGACTTCCCCACTGTCTCCAGGACATGCTCAGCGAAATTGAATTCTCCGTGAAGATGCGGAGTACCCGCGGTTAGACGGAAAGACCCCGTGCACCTTTACTGCAGCTTCAGAGTGGCATTAGGAAGAAACTGTGTAGCATAGGTGGGAGGCTTTGAAGCATCGGCGCCAGCTGATGTGGAGCCATAGGTGAAATACCACCCTGTTTGTTTCTGATGTCTAACCTCGTTCCGTAAGCCGGAACAGGGACCCTCTGTGGCGGGTAGTTTGACTGGGGCGGTCGCCTCCTAAAGAGTAACGGAGGCGCGCAATGGTGGGCTCAGGACGGTCGGAAACCGTCTGTTAGAGTGCAATGGCATAAGCCCGCCTGACTGCGAGACTGACAAGTCGAGCAGAGACGAAAGTCGGTCATAGTGATCCGGTGGTCCCTCGTGGAAGGGCCATCGCTCAACGGATAAAAGGTACGCCGGGGATAACAGGCTGATAACCCCCAAGAGCTCATATCGACGGGGTTGTTTGGCACCTCGATGTCGGCTCATCACATCCTGGGGCTGGAGCAGGTCCCAAGGGTTTGGCTGTTCGCCAATTAAAGTGGTACGTGAGCTGGGTTCAGAACGTCGCGAGACAGTTTGGTCCCTATCTGCCGTGGGCGTCGAAATTTGAGAGGAGTTGACCCTAGTACGAGAGGACCGGGTTGAACATACCTCTGGTGTACCAGTCGTTCCGCCAGGAGCGCAGCTGGGTAGCTATGTATGGACGGGATAACCGCTGAAAGCATCTAAGCGGGAAGCCTCCCTCGAGATAAGATTTCATAGAGCCGTCGGAGACCACGACGTTGATAGATCGGATGTAGAAGTGCGGTAACGCATGGAGCTAACCGATACTAATTGCTCTATTCGCGCTTGAGAGTTCCACCATCAATGACAACACTGGGCAACCAGTCAGCCATTGCACGGTGCGGATGATTCAGCCGACGCCAGATTGCCAATCCCCTCGCCGTCGAGGGATTGGTTCGAATACCACTACAACCAGCACTCGGTGTTCCGAGAGGCTGGCAACCAAAAGCACGGTCTCGATTTTAAGAGCCCCGTCACGGCCACAAGCCACGACGGGGTACCCCACAGATAACGTGCACGCATGTCGCACCGGCTCCATTGCCTGGTGGCTATAGCGTCGGTGTCCCACCCGATCCCATCCCGAACTCGGCCGTGAAACCCGCCTGCGCCAATGGTACTATCGCTCAAGCGATGGAAGAGTAGGTCGTCGCCAGGCATTGAAGCCCGTGCGACATGCATCACGTCATCTGAACCCATTCACAATCTCATCTACCCTCCTTCGCATCAGCGAAGTGTCGCGGGGTGGAGCAGCCCGGTAGCTCGTCAGGCTCATAACCTGAAGGTCACAGGTTCAAATCCTGTCCCCGCAACCAACACCAACAACAGCCCCAGAGCCCAAGCTCCGGAGCTGTCGTCGTTTTACGGCGGATTCGCTTCCCTGCGAAGGGCTGAGCGCGCTTCAAGACTGAGCCGCTGCACCTAGAGGTCGAGCCTTGAGGCTCACGCACCGCATCGATGATACGCCGGATCGTCGGAGGCAACGGCGTCGGGCACATAGCCGAGAACGAAGGCGATCACGTCCTCGGCAGGCATTTCGCACGGTCGAAGCGCGGGGCCGGCTGCGAGCAGGTAGAGGTTGAAGCTCACGATGCCGGCGCCGTCAAGCGCCTCGCCCCAGAGCCAGCGCCGCCGGCCGTCGGGGGATGCGGACAGCGTCACGCCCCAGCGGGTTCCGCGGTACCACCCCTTGCCATAGCCGGTCGGAAGCCTGGCGATCGCGGCAAGGAAGGGCGCCGATACCCCTTTGCCCGCATCGGTCGTCACAGCGTGTCGATGACGCCACCGTCGACGCGCAACGCCGCGCCGGTCGTCGCCGACGCGAACGGAGAGGCGAGGTAGACGACCATGTTGGCGACCTCTTCCACCGTGGCGGCGCGGCGGAGGATCGAGCTGGAGCGATGCGTCGTCACGAAGTCCGCGGCGACGTCCTCGATCGGGCGGCCGCTGCTGGCGCGTTCGTCCTCCAGCATCGCCGCGACGCCTTCGGACAGCGTCGGCCCGGGCAAGACCGAATTCACCGTCACGCCGGTGCCCGCCATCCGTTTCGCCAGGCCTCGGGCGAGCGCCACGTCGGCGGTCTTGCTGACGCCGTAGTGGATCATCTCGACGGGTATATTGAACGCCGATTCCGAGGCGAGCAGCAGGAACCGGCCCCAGCGCCTGTCCTCCATGCCCGGCAGGTAGCTGCGCGCGAGGCGGACGCCCGCCATGACGTTGACCTGCCAGTGCCGGTCCCAGGTTGCATCGTCGGTGTCGAAGAAGTCGGCAGGCTGGAAGATGCCCAGATTGCTGACGACGATATCGGCCTGCGGTTCGGCTGCGAGCAGTATGTCGTGCCCGGACGCGTCGCCGAGATCCGCGACGACCCCGCGCGCGGTGCCGCCGATGCGCGCGACCGCCGCGTCGACCCTGGCACTGGTGCGACCGTTGACGACCACGGTCGCCCCAGAATCCGCCAGTCCTCTCGCGATCGCGAACCCGATGCCTTCGGTGGAGCCGGTGACGATGGCGAGCTTGCCGGTGAGATCGATGTTCATGAGGCTTGGTCCTGCTTGCTGCACGATGGCGGGCTGCGACACGAACGAACGAGGACCGGGAAAGCAGCACGACGCTTGTGCTCCGGCGCGGGGCTCGGCAGGTTGCGCGCATGAAACGCCTGCTCCCGCTGCTCCTCCTCACGGCCGCCACGGCGCCCGCGCCGCCGATCCTGTCGCCCGACCGGATCAAGGCCGATATCCGCACGCTGAGCGCGGACGACTTCCATGGCCGCGGCCCGACCCAGCCGGGGGAGGCGGTGATGCTCGCCTTCCTCGAGAAGCGCCTTGCCGATCTCGGCCTGAAACCGGCCGGCGACCGTGGCTATCGCCAGAGCGTGCCGCTGCTGCGCTGGACGCGCGCGCGAGCCAGTTTCTCGCTGACGCTCGGCGGTACGACGCGCGTGCTGACGCCCGGTGTGGAGATTGCCGCGAGTTCGCGGATCATCGGCGACGCGGCCTTGACCGACGTGCCGGTCGTGTTCGTCGGCTACGGCGTGGTCGAGCCGCGGCTGGGCTATGATCCGTACCGCGGGGTCGACGTCCGGGGCAAGGTCGTGGTGGCGCTCGCGGGCGATCCCGACGTCGAGGCGGGGCGTGATCTCGGCTTTGGCGCGCGCGCGTCCAGCCCCGCTGCCCGCACCAAGCTCGCCGAGGCACAGAAGCGCGGCGCGGCGGCGTTCTTCCAGATCCACGACACCTTCCCGTCGAGCTACCCCTGGCTGCAGCTCGCCAGGGGCGATGCGGTGCCGGGCTATGCGCTCGATGCGGGCAGCGTCCCCGCCGCGTTCGGCGTCCGTGGAACCCTGCGGGGCGATATCGGCATCGCGCTGCTGAAGCAGGGCGGACTCGACTATGCCGCGGCCAAGCGCGCGGCGCAGCGCGCCGATTTCGCGGGAACCGAGCTGAAGGGCGCACGCTTCTCTGCCAACACCAGCGTCCGGCTCGACCGCGTCGTCAGCCACAATATCGTCGGCGTGCTGCCCGGGACCGATCCGGCGGCGGGCAGCATCCTCTATGGCGCGCACTGGGACGCCTATGGCGAGAACGCGTTCGATCCGCCCGCCGACCGCATCCGCAACGGCGCGGTCGACAACGGCACCGGCACCGCGACGCTGCTTGAGATCGCACGCGCCTTTGCGGGGGCACCGCGCCCGCGTCGATCGGTGGTGTTCGCCTTGTGGACCGCGGAGGAGAAGGGGCTGCTGGGCGCGAGCTGGTATGCGGATCATCCGGCGCTGCCGCTGGCGACCACCGCCGCGCAGTTCAATCTCGATCCGCACGTCGTGCTGGGACGGACCCGCGACCTGGAGCTGATCGGCGTCGGGCGTACGCCGCTCGAGGCCGATCTTGCCCGCATCGCCGCGACACAGGGTCTGAGGATCGTGCCGGAGGAGAATACCGAGGCCGGCTGGTATTATCGCTCCGACCATTTCGCCTTTGCGCAAAAGGGCGTGCCGGGCGTGTATTTCCGAGCGGGCCGGGACCTGGTCGAGGGCGGTGCCGCGACGGGCGAGCGCATCCGGGCGCGCTACAATGCGCAATGCTACCACCAGACCTGCGACGCGTTCGACGCGCGATGGGACCTGACGGGCGCGGCACAGGAGGGGAGCGTCGCCTATGCGCTGGGTCGCGAGATCGCCGACGGGCGCGGCTGGCCGGCGTGGAACGCGTCGGAGCCCTTCGCCGCAGAGCGTGACAAGACGGCGGCCGAGCGACGCCCCTGAGCGACCGGCGCGCGGCCGTTCGAACCACCGGCGTGCCAGGAAAGCGGAACCGCCGCGGCGTTCATCCCTTCAGATGGCGGAGGATATGACCATGCCGCTGATCGATCGACGCCAGGGATTGTGGATGCTCGCCGGCGGTGCCGTGGCGACCGCGGCGCTGGGCGCGCGTGCGATGGCGCGCGCGACGCCGCCGTCGTTGCCCGCGGGGGTGCTGGCGCTGGTGGAGAAGAATGCCGGCCGGATCGCGTTCTATGCACTGCCCGACGGCACGCGGACGGGGACGATTCCCCTGGGCACGCAACCGCACGAGATCGTCGCGGACCCGGCGGGGCGGTTTGCCTATGTCGGCCATTACGGGGTGGCGAGCTGGAAGGCGCCGGGCGCCGGTGGCAGCCAGGTCTGGGTCATCGACCTGCACCAGCGCACGCTTGCCAGGACGATCGACCTCGCGCCGTTCGGCCGGCTCCATGCCGTCAGGATGGACGCACGCGGCCGGCTCTATGTCCTGTCGGAGAAGGACAGCATGCTGGCGCGCTTCGACGATCCGGCCCGCGACGAGGCGCCGTCGCGGCTGACCCCGGTGACGGGTGCGCGCAGCCATTATCTGGTCGTCCGCCGCGACGGTGCGCGCTGCTATGTCGCCGATACGCTGAGCGGCGCGGTCATCATGGTCGATCCCGAAGATATGGGCGTCGCACCGGTGCGCAAGCGGATCGGTACGGCACCGGAGGGCATGACGCTGAGCATGGACGAACGGACGCTCTACGTGATCGACCGGCCGAGCGGGGCCCTCCATGCGCTGGATGCCACGACGCTCGAGGAGCGCGCCCGGCGGGCGATGCGCGGTGAGGCGGTCCGGATCGTCACGCAGGCCGACGGACGGTTGATCGTATCGAACGTCGCGGACAAGAGCCTGTCGCGCCTGGATCCCGTCACGCTCGCCGAGCAGGACCGGCTTTCGCTCGGGGCGGGGGCGCCGGGACTGACGCTTGTGGGCGAGACGCTGTACGCCTCGCTCGAAACCGACATGGTCGCGATCGTCGATACGCGCGCATGGAAAGTCGCGGGTAGTTTCGCGACCGGTTCGGCGCCCGACAGTGCCTTGCTGATTTAGCGTTCGGCGGTCGCAGGCTGCGGATGGGTAGCCGTGCTACTTGGTCAGCCGACGAGTGCTCGGCGGAGTGCGGTGACCTCTGCATTGAGCTTGGCAAGCCGCTCTCCGGTCATGCCGGTGCGCTCCACGATCAACGGCGCGAGGCACCCGGTTTCGGCCCAGCGTTCGCGACCGAGAGGGGTCAGCGCCACGCGGACCTGGCGCTCGTCGATCGTGCCGCGGCTCCGGGTGACCAGCCCGGCGGTCTCGAGGCGCTTTGCGAGCGGGGTGATCGTGCTCGGTTCCAACGCCAGACGCTCGGCAATCGCGCCGATGCCGCAGCCCTCGGGCGTCTCGTTCAGCACCTGGAGGACGAGGAACTGGGGATAGGTGATGCCGAGCCGGTCGAGGACCGGCTTGTACGCGCGGTTGATCGCGATGGTGGCGGCATAGAGCGAGAAGCAGAGCTGGTCGTCGAGCGGAAGCGGGGCGGGGTTGGTCATGCGTAGCTCCTCGGGCCAATCATTAGCACGACGATGATTATCGCGGCAAATAGTTCTTGCGCCGCACCGCCGCTGCGCCTAATTAGTTATCGCGATAACCAAAAGGAGATGCAGCATGTCGATCGACGTCAAGTACAGCACCACGGCCACCGCAACCGGCGGTCGCGACGGCCACGCACGGTCCGACGACGGCCGGTTCGACGTCAAGCTGTCGACCCCCAAGGAACTGGGCGGCGCGGGCGGCGACGGCAGCAACCCGGAGCAGTTGTTCGCGGCGGGCTATTCGGCGTGCTTCATCGGCGCGCTGAAGGTCGCCGGCCAGCAGCTCAAGGTGAAGCTGCCCGACGACATGACGGTCACCGCGAAGGTCGGGATCGGTCCGCGCTCGGCGGGCGGGTTCGGCATCACGACCGATCTGCAGGTCGCGCTGCCCGGCATCGAGCGCGAGCAGGCGCAGAAGCTGGTCGATGCTGCGCACGAGATCTGCCCGTATTCGAACGCGACGCGCGGCAATGTCGATGTCGGGTTGACGCTGGTCTGATCGCCGGACCGTCGCCGGCGTAAGTCCGGCGGCGGTCCGACCAACACCAGCGTCGCCGGCCGCGCTGGCGTCGCGCCGGGCCGTCAACCGGCGCGTTACGATCTGAGATCGCGTGAGATTATTCTAGGCCCGACGGTGTGGTCGCAGTAAGACATCGGGCACGCCACGCGATCATCACGCCCTGCAGGTTGATTACCACTCACGATGCCGCCGCCTATCGATGACAATGGTCGCGGTGCTGCGACGTTTTCCTTCCTGGCGGGCGGGGGCGAGTGTGGCGATCTGATCGCGACGAGGGACTGGGCGCAAACGACGCTCGGTCCGCTCGACGACTGGCCGCAGAGCCTGAGAACCGCGACGGCCGTCCTGCTGCGGTCGCCCGTCCCGATCGTCATGCTGTGGGGCGAGGACGGCGTCATGCTGTACAACGACGCCTATTCGCTGTTCGCAGGCGGGCGACATCCCGAACTGCTCGGATCGCGGGTGCGCGAGGGATGGCCCGAGGTGGCCGACTTCAACGACCATGTCATGAAGGTCGGGCTGGCCGGCGGCACGCTGCACTACAAGGACCAGGAGCTGACGCTCTACCGGCACGGTCGCGCCGAACAGGTGTTCATGAACCTGGATTATTCCCCGGTTCTCTCGGAGAGCGGAGAGCCCGCCGGCGTCATCTGTTTCCTCGCCGACACCTCCGAGGGAGTGCGCAGCGAACGCGCGCTACGCGACAGCGAGGCGCGACTGCGCGAGCTGAACGAAACGCTGGAAGCGCAGGTCGCCGCGCGCGGCGCGGAGCGCGACCGGTTGTGGCGGCTGTCGCAGGACATGCTGGCGCGCGCGGACTATAGCGGCATGATGTCGGCGGTCAGCCCGGCCTGGACGCAGGTGCTCGGGTGGAGCGAAGCCGAACTGCTCGCGCGCGGCTATGGGACGTTCATGCATCCCGAAGACATGCCCGGGACGCTGGCGTCGATCGCCGCGATGGGCGAGACGCATCTGCCGGCCCGCTTCGAAAATCGCATCAGCACGCGCGACGGCGGCTGGAAACACATCGAATGGACCGTCGCACCGGAACCGGACGGGGTGAACTTCATCGCCGTCGGGCGCGACCTCAGCTACGCAAAGGCCCGCGAGGCCGAGCTCGCGCTGGCGCAGGACGCGCTGCGGCAGAGCCAGAAGATGGAGGCGATGGGCAGCCTGACCGGCGGCGTGGCGCATGATTTCAATAACCTGCTCACCCCGATCATCGGTTCGCTCGATTTGCTGATGCGCAAGGGCGTCGGCAGCGAACGCGAGCGGCGGTTGATCGACGGCGCGCTGCAATCGGCCGAGCGTGCCAAGACTTTGGTCCAGCGCCTGCTCGCGTTCGCCCGCCGGCAGCCGCTCCAATCGACCGCGGTCGATGTCGCACGGCTGGTCGACGGCCTGGTCGAGCTGCTCGGCTCGACGCTGGGGCCGATGATCGACCTGCGTGTCGACGTCGCGGCCGATCTGCCACCGGCCAAGGCGGACCCGAACCAGCTGGAAATGGCGCTGCTCAATCTGGCGGTCAACGCCCGGGACGCGATGCCGGACGGCGGCACCCTGACGGTCAAGGCGACGCGCGAGAGCGTCCGTTCGGAGGATCCGGCGGGTATCCGGCGGGGGCATTATGTCCGCATCTGCGTCGAGGACACGGGCGCGGGCATGGACGAGACCACGCTGCGCCGTGCGACCGAACCGTTCTTCTCGACCAAGGGTATCGGCAAGGGCACCGGGCTCGGCCTGTCGATGGTTCACGGCCTTGCCGCGCAGCTCGGCGGCGGGTTGTCGATCGACAGCACGCCGGGCCTGGGGACCACCATCGCGCTATGGCTGCCGATCAGCCTGACCGGGATCGAGAGCGACGAACCGGTCTCCGAAGCGCCGACCCCGGTCAAGGCGCTCGGCGTCGCACTGCTGGTCGATGACGAGGAACTGGTGCGGATAAGCACCGCCGACATGCTGATCGATCTCGGCTACGAGGTGGTGGAGGCGACGTCGGCCGAGATCGCGGTCCAGTTCATCGAGAATGGATTGAACCCCGATGTCGTCGTCACCGACCATCTGATGCCCGGCATGAGCGGCGCGCAACTCGCGCGGCTGCTCAAGGTCGACCGGCCCGACCTGCCGGTCCTGATCGTCTCGGGCTACGCGGAGGCGGACGGGATCGATCCCGATATCGCGCGGCTGACCAAGCCGTTCCGCAATGCGGAGCTGGCGACGAGCCTGGCCGCGCTGGTCCCCGGCACATCCGAATAGCGCGCGCCGACCGAAACGCGCCGGTCGCCGGACGCCAGGCGTGAACGATTTGAATGCTCAAGCGATTGAGAGGTCGAGGAGAGTCATCGATGGCCGAACCGGACAGGACGTACGCGATCACTGGCGGTTGCCGGTGTGGAGGCATCCGATACACCGTCACGACGGCGCCGCTGTTCGTGATGGCGTGCCATTGCACCGACTGCCAGCAGCAGACGTCGAGCGCGTTCTCGCTCGGAATGCCGGTCGAAAAGGACGGCTTTTCGCTGACCGGCGAGCCCGTCGCCCACCCCAAGACCGCCGACAGCGGCAACGAGAGCCGGGCCTATCGATGCCCGACCTGTGCGGTATGGACCCATACCATGACGGACGGATCGCCGGACTTGGTGATCGTGCGCCCCTCGACGCTCGACGACGCCCGGTGGGTCCGACCCGTCGCGCAGATCTTCGTCCGAAGCGCGCTGCCATGGGCGACGCTCGCCGTTCCGCACAGCTATGACGAGGAGTTCGACGATCCGTCCGGGATCGTCGAGACCTTCCGGGCATCGGGGATATTCGAGCGCGTCGCGTGACCCGCGCTACATCCTCTTTGCGCATGTGCGGATGAAGGCGGCGGTCGCCTGCGGATGCGCGACCGGCAGCATGTGACCGCCGTCCGTCATCGCGAGCGTGGCACCGGGGATCGCCGCGACCGCGGCCTTGCCGTCGACCATGGGGTCGATCACCTCGTCGTCACGACCATATAACAGCGCAACCGGGATCGTCAGCGCCTGATAGCGGGCGGCGATCTCGGCAAGGTCGGCGTCGGCGCTGGCCAGCTCGACCATCGCGGCATTGACGGACACCGGGCGGTCACCCAGTGCGCCGCCGCCACGGATCGCGAAGTCGGTCGGGACCGGATCGGGTGCGAAGATCTTGCCCCACCGCAGCCGGTAGGCCGCACGGCTGATCGGCGTACCGAAGATATGCGCGAACATCGTGCGCGCGGTGATGCCGTCCCTGATCGCCCCGGCCACCGGCGCGGGGATCGACCCTGGCGGCTGCGTCATCGGCGCCAGCAGCGCGAGGCCGCCAACCGAGCCCGGATGGTGCGTGGCGACGCCGAGCGCCACGGCGCCGGCCAGGGAATGCCCGACGAGGAGAGGGCGGTCGAGCGCGAGTCTGTCGATCAGGGCTGCGATAATCGCCGACTGGGCGAGGATGCCGGGCTGCTCTGCCGACGGCTGCGAATAGCCGGAGCCGGGGCGGTCTATGAGGATGATGCGATGGGTGTTCGCCAGCGCGTCGGCGACGCCGTACGAGAAGTTGCGGAGTTGGGCGCCGAGACCGTGCATCAGGACGATCGCGGGGCCGGCGCCGCGATCGACATAATGGATCCGCGCGCCTGCAACATCGATGAACCCGCCGTCCGGGGGCACGTCGCGTTCGATCGCCCTGGTCGTCGCGCGGGTATAGACGGCCGCGGCGGCCAGCGTCGCGGCGAGGATGCTGAGCGTCCGCCGTGCGGTCGAGCGTTTCGCGCCCTGGTCCGACACGATCCTGGATGCGAAGAACCGGCGCATGTCCGCGAGAAGAAACTCGGGCTGCTCCAGCGCGGCGAAATGGCCGCCGGCGGGCATCTCGGTCCATTGGACGATGTCGTAGGTCTTCTGCGCGTGCGACCGCGGCGGCGGCGGGAAGACCGGGTCGGGAAAGGCCGCGACCGCGGTCGGCACCGTGATCCGGGTTCCGGCGGGGAAGGTGCCCGAGCCCTCCAGCACGCGGCCGCGGTAAATCCAGGTCGAGGTCACGAACGATCCCTCGACCAGATACAGCATGATGTTGGTGATCAGCGTGTCCGCGTCGAACGCCGTCCACAGATCGGGACGGCCGTGCCCGTCGCGCGGCACGTCGGCCCACGCCCCGAACTTCTCGAGGATCCACGCCGCGACGCCGACCGGGCTGTCGGACATCGCGATGCCGAGCGTCTGCGGGCGCGAGCCCTGCTCCTGCGAATAGCCGGTTTCTTCCTTGGCGAGTTTCGCGCGCCTGGCAGCCCAGGCGAGTTCGTCGGGCTTTTTCGGTACCGCATCCTCGGCCTGGAGGATCACCATGTTCAGATGGAGCCCGGCAATCGCCTCCGGATGGTCGTGCGCCATCCATCCGCCGATCGCAGCCCCCCAGTCGCCCCCCTGGACGAGGTAGCGGCGCTGCCCGAACAGATCGACCATCAGCGCGTGCATCAGCGCGGCGGTCTTTTTCGGCCCGATCGGTGACAGCGGTCGACCCGAAAAGGCATAGCCCGGAAGCGACGGGACCACGACGTCGTGGCCATCGGCGACCAGCGGCGCGATCAGGGCCTCGAATTCGAGGATCGAGCCCGGCCAGCCGTGCAGGAGGAGGAGCGGGGGACGCGAGCCGTCGCCACGCGCATGGATGAAGTGGAGGCGCTGCCCCTGCACCTCGGCAGTGAACTGCGGCAGGGCGTTGAGCCGGCGTTCCTGCGCCCGCCAGTCGTACCGCGTCAGCCAGTGATCGACGAGCCGCTTCAGATCGGCGAGGCCGACGCCCGACCGCCAGTCGCCCGCGTCGGGCACCATGGCCCAGTCGAACGCCGCGACCTTCGCGCGAATGGTGGCGAGCCGGTCGTCCGGCACGGCGATGAGGAACGGTTCGGCCATTGCGGGGTCCTGCGGATAGTGGGGGGCGGGTCGAGAGGGTTCCAACGCGTGACTCTCGCCTGCGTTCAACACCGTTCGCGATCATGCCACACCGCTAACGCCGCCGGCCGCGTCATCCCGACCGCCGGTATGGCCGGTTGCCGGCCGCGCCCGCCTACCCACGAAAAAGGGGCCCCGGACCGTCGGTCCGGAGCCCCTCTGGTGCCACTACGTGGCGGTCGCGTGCGCTTAGAAGTGCGCGATCACGCCGGCCATCGGGCGAACCGTGTGGAAGTTGCCGGTCGTCGAGATCTCGGTGCGCAGGCGGATGCCTTCCTTCTTGACCAGGCCGTCGAGGCCCAGGGCCTTCAGGCCGACTTCGCCGCCGATGCCGTAGGAGACGCTGCCATAGTCGCGGCTGTTCTCACCGTAGCGGTCGAAATTGACCCAGCGATAGCCGACCTTGCCGTAGAACAGGCCGGTCTCGCCAGCGCGCACGCCGACGCGGCCGTGGACGCCATATTCCCAGTCGACCGAGCCGGTGAAGCCCTTGGCGACGTTGCCTTCGACGCCGACGAAGACGGGGCCGAGCGGCACGTTGACGCCCGCGACGCCCTCGACCAGGCCGCCCTTCAGACGGTTGCCGGGGCGCGACGTCGGGATGCCGGCGCCGGGGTTGCTGTCGAAGCCTTCATAGCCGCCCATGACGCCGACATACGGCTCGATCCCGAACGCGCGCGAACCGTCCTGGGTCGTGGCCGGGGCCGAATCCTGGGCGGATGCAGCGACGGGGACCAGGAACGCGGTCGCAACCGCCGCAAGAAGCAGCTTCTTCATGTACTAAACCTTTTTTGGAACGGCGGCTCCGAGTGAGCGGCCTCGGGTCTAAAAACCCGTCAGCGCGCGAAGGTTTCCCGATCAGTTGCGAAACGCTCCTGGTGTTGCATTGCGGCAACGGTCGGGATGGAACCCCCGGGGCTACCGGCCGCCGTCACGCCGGGTCAGCGCGGCGACGCAGCTCGCGCGGTCGATCGTGCTGCCATCGGGCTCGCGGGCGTCGACATAAGTGACCCGGGGGGCGTCCGATCCCTTGGGATAGAGATAGGCGTCGAGCACGCAGATGCCGCTCTCGAACTGGAGTTTCCGCGCGCTGCCTTCGCGGATGTCGGCGTCGGGCTGGCCGAACAGGCGGACCAGCCCGGCGGCGTCCTGGCCCAGCACGCGCTCGAGCCCGACGCTGGTGAAGGGGATCACCGCGGTGCCGACCGAGGGCCGTGCCGCCGGTACCGCGCAACCGGCGAGCCCGCCCGCGAGCACCAGCGCTGTCACAAACCGCTTCATACACTGTTCCTGTGGAAGAAATGCGTCGCCATCGCCGCGCCCAGGACGGGGGCGGCGATGTTGAGTACCGGAACCACGAACAGCCCGGTGTTCGCAAGGCCCAGCAGGAAGCGCGGCGCCTTGGTCGTCGCACGCCAGCCCCGCATCGCCGCTGCGTCCATGTGCCGGGCCGCGACCATGTCGCCGAGATCGCGCCCGAGCAGCCAGCCGTTGACGAGGAAGAAGGCGGCGGCGGTGCCGATCCCGGTGACCAGCAGCGCGATATAGACGGGCAGCATCAGCAGGTTGACGCCGACCACCCGCGCGGCGGAGGCCAGCCCCATCGTCAGCCCGCGGTGGAACGGGACGGGACGCGCGCTGGCGCGTGCAGCAGGGTAATGCCGGGCCTCGACCGCGGCGACGACGTCGTCGGCGAAGATGCTGATCACCGCGATCGCGACCGCGCGGAACAGCAGCCACAGCGCGAGCGCCGAGGCGAGGATCGCCACCGCCGCCGCGATCCCGTCGGCGCCGAGCGCGGTGCGCGTCGTCCACCACACCCCGACGCCGAGGCCTGCGAAGACGAGCAGGGTCACCGCCATCGACTTGACGAAGACGCGCAGGACCGGCGGGTCGCCGAGCTGGCCGAGCGATAGGAAGAAGGCGCGGAACATGACACCAGGGATGGCGCCGGGGCCTGCGGGCGTCAACGACCCTGCGCACAGTTGCGCGGTCGCCCGCGCCCAATTACGGCGGAGCTTTCCCGATCCACCGGAGCACGCCCCCTTGAGCACCCCCACATACGACGTCGTCGCGATCGGCAACGCCATCGTTGACATCCTGAGCACCTGCGACGATGCGTTCATCGACGAGATCGGCGTGACCAAGGGCTCGATGCAGCTGATGTTCTCGCCCGAGGAAGCCGACGCGCTCTATGCCAAGATGGGCCCGGGCCGCGAAGTATCGGGCGGGTCCGCCGCCAACACCGTCGCGGGCATCGCCGCGCTGGGCGGCAAGTGCGGCTTCATCGGCCAGGTCGCCGACGACCAGCTCGGTCAGGTGTTCGCGCACGACGTGCGCAGCGTCGGCATCCGCTTCGACACCGCGGTCCGCGCGGGCGATCCGACCACCGCGCGCTGCCTGATCTTCGTCACGCCCGACGGCCAGCGGACGATGAACACCTTCCTCGGCGCGTCGCAGTTCCTGCCCGCGGCGGCCCTCGACGCCGATCTGATCGCCGACGCCGCGATTTTGTATCTCGAAGGCTATCTCTGGGATCCCGAGGAGCCGCGCGCGGCGATGCGCGCCGGGATCGACATCGCCCGCAAGGCCGGCCGCAAGGTCGCGTTCACGCTGAGCGACACCTTTTGCATCGGCCGCCACGGCGGCGACTTCCGCGCGCTGATCGCCGACGGCCTGATCGACATCATGTTCGCCAACGAAGCCGAACTGACCGCGCTCGCCGAGACTGACGACTATGAAGCGGCGCTCGCCAAGATCGCGGCGCAGGTCCCGACGCTGGTCGCCACGCGCGGCGCGCACGGCGCCTGCGCGGTGCAGGGCGGCAATCGCGTCTCGGTCAAGGCGCAGCCGATCGACAAGGTCGTCGACACCACCGGCGCGGGCGACCTGTTCGCGGCAGGCTTCCTGCACGGGCAGGCGCAGGGCAAGACGCTCGAGGAGTCGCTGACGCTCGGGTCGATCTGCGCTGCCGAGATCATCTCGCATTACGGTGCGCGGCCGAACGTCGACCTGAAGGCGCTGGCCGCCGAGAAGCTCGGCTGATCACCCCGTCACCACCCCGGCCTGGTCCGGGGTAACAATAAAAAAGGGCCGCGGGAGTTTCCTCCCGCGGCCCTCGTATCCGGAGCGGCGTGCCGGTCAGTGGCTGACCGGCCCGACATATTCGCCCATATCGGGACCCTCTTCCTCGTCGAGCCCGTGATAGAGCCGCGAGTTGCGCATGCCGTAGACGAAGTAGAGCACGATCGCGCCCAGCGTGTACCAGCCGAAGAACACCAGCACGCGCGACTCGACCGTGAAGATCAGCGCGATGCAGGCGAGGATGCCGAGCGCCGGCAGGACCGGGAACAGCGGCACGGTGAACCCGCGCGGGATCTCCGGGTGCGTCTTGCGCAGCCAGATCACCGACAGGCAGACGATCGCGAACGCCGCCAGCGTGCCGACCGAGGTCATGTCGCCGAGCGTGTTGATGTCGAAGAACGCCGCCGCGACCGCGGTGATCAGCCCGACCAGGATCGTGTTGACCCAAGGCGTCTTGAACTTGGCGTGCACCGTCGCGAACACGCGGGGCAGCAGGCCGTCGCGCGCCATGGTGTAGAAGATGCGCGTCTGGCCGTACATCAGCACCAGCACCACCGACGTCAGGCCGACGATCGCACCGGCCTTCACCAGCTTGGCGAACCAGGCCCATTGCGGGCCGAGTGCATCGACCGCGACCGCGACAGGATCGGGCACGTTCAGCGTCTTGTAGTTGACGATCAGCGTCATCACGATCGAGACCAGGATGTAGATGATCGTGCACGCGGCAAGGCTGCCGAGCAGGCCGATCGGCATGTCCTTCTTGGGGTTCTTCGCTTCCTGGCCCGCGGTCGAGACCGCCTCGAACCCGATATAGGCAAAGAACACGATCGACGCGGCGCGCAGGATGCCGCCCCAGCCGAACTCGCCCTCGCCACCGGTCGCCGGCGGGATGAACGGAGTCCAGTTCGACTTCAGCGTGTCGAAATGCGCGATGACGAAACCGCCGCAGATCAGGATGAACGCGATGATCACGGTCAGCTTGATCGCCACGATGATGTTGTTGACCTTGGCGCTCTCCGACACGCCGACGACCAGCAGCGCGGTCATCGCCATGCAGATCAGGAAGGCGGGCAGGTTGAAGAGGTAGGTGATCGGCGCGCCGTTGACGAGCATCGGGACCAGGTCGTTGCCGTTGCTCATCATCACCGTATGCCCGGTCGGGCCGGTCAGCTCGACCGGGATGACGAGCCCGAAGTCGCGCAGCAGGCTGACGACATAGCCGGCCCAGCCGACCGCGACGACCGAGGCCGCCAGGCCGTATTCGAGCAGCAGCAGCGCGCCCATGATCCACGCGGCGAACTCGCCGATCGTGGTGTAGGAATAGGTATAGGCCGATCCCGAGACCGGCAGCGTCGACGACAGCTCGGCGTAGCACAGGCCTGCGAGGCCGCAGACGATGCCGGCGATGACGAACGAGATCAGGACGGCCGGGCCGGCGTGGAGCGAGGCCGCGCTGCCGGTCCGGACGAAGATGCCGGCGCCGATGATGCAGCCGATGCCGAGGAACACCAGGTTCCAGGCACCGAGCGTGCGCTTGAGTTCGCTGTTCTGCGTCTCACGCTGTACCTGCTCCACCGTCTTGCGGAGCGCCATGCGCGATAGCAGGCCCATTGCGGGTCGTGTTGCCATCAAATCTCCCTCGGCCGCCCCCCGGGGCTGCCCGTCCTTGCGTGAACGGTCGAGACTAGAGGCAATTTTATTACGTGCAACGCTTTAGTGCCCTGAAGCTGGCCTATCGTGCCAGCATCGGTCCCAGCGGCGCGCCGCCGAAGATGTGGACGTGCAGGTGCGGCACTTCCTGATGGCCGTGCTGCCCGACATTGGCGAGCAGCCGGTAGCCGGGTTCGACGAGCCCTGCCGCGCGCGCAACGGTGCCGACCGCGCGGACGAACCCCGCAATCTCGGCGTCCGACCCGCGCGCGGCGAAATCGTCCCACGAGACATAGGCGCCCTTGGGGATCACGAGCAGGTGCGTCGGCGCCTGCGGAGCGATGTCGTGGAAGGCGATCGCGAACTCGTCGTCATAGACGCGCTGCGACGGAATCTCGCCGCGCAGGATCTTGGCGAAGATGTTCTGGTCGTCATAGGGTTGGGTGGCGTCGATCGGCATGTCGGGCCCTTTCGTCACACGCTCCGTCACCCCGGACTCGTTCCGGGGTCCATCGCGCCGCGTACTCGATAGTCCGAGATGTGCGGCACCATGGATGCCGGAACAAGTCCGGCATGACGTATTATGCGGTCCGGCTCGCCTTTTCGTCATGGCCCGAGACACCCTCGCGGCGTTCCAGTTCGGCGCGCACGTCGTCCAGGCTCAGCCCGGCATCGGCGAGCAGCACCGCGAGGTGGAACAGCAGGTCCGCCGCCTCGGGCACGATGCTCGCCGCATCGCCGGAACACGCCGCGATGACCGTCTCGACCGCTTCCTCACCGACCTTCTGCGCGATCTTGGCGCGACCCCTGGCGAACAGGCTGGCGGTGTAGGAGGCGTCGGCGGGGGCGTCGCGGCGCGCGCGGATCGTCGCCTCGAGGCGGTCTAGGATGGGATCGGCCATGCCCGTCTGCTGGCGCAGCGCCGGGGGCGGGTCAATCCTTCTTGGGGTGCTCGCGCGCGACCCGGGCTTTCGCGAACCGCCGCCGCAGTGCCCGGCGGACGACCACCACCGCACCGATCGCGACGACGAACAGCGTGATGTCGGACAGTTCGGGGGCGGTGCGCGGATGGACCGTGCCGCTATGCCCGGACGCGGCGGCGAGAAGGGGGAGGGATGTCACGCCGCGACCCTAGCGCGCCGGCGTCGCGGACGGAAGCACGGGCCGTTCCTGGACGCCCGGTCGGAACGGACCGCGACGTTCCGCAGTTGCGTTCACTATGCTGCACCTGCGAAGGCCCGTTGATGACGTCTGATCTAACCCGCTCCATCAATCCCAAGCTCGCGCTGCTGGCCCTCGCGGTCGGCGGCTTCGCGATCGGGACGACCGAATTCGCCGCGATGAGCCTGTTGCCGCAATTCTCCGCAGGGCTCGGCATCGACGAGCCCACCGCCGGCCACGTCATCAGCGCCTATGCGCTGGGCGTGGTGGTCGGCGCGCCGACGATCGCGGTGCTGGCGGCGCGGATCGAGCGGCGGACGCTGCTGGTCGCGCTGATGGCGGTGTTCGGGATCGCCAACGGGCTGTCGGCGATGGCGCCGACCTATCACTGGATGCTCGCCTTCCGCTTTCTCAGCGGACTGCCGCACGGCGCGTTCTTCGGCGTCGGCGCGCTGGTCGCGGCGTCGATGGTGCCACACGCGGAGCGGTCGCGCGCGGTGTCGCGGATGATGCTCGGTCTGACCACCGCGACGATCCTCGGCGTGCCGCTCGCCAACGGGATCGGCCAGTGGATCGGCTGGCGCTGGGGGTTCGGGCTGGTCGCGATCCTCGCGGTGGCGACGATCGGCATGCTGCTGCGGTTCGCACCGATCCTGCGGCCGGCCGACGGTGCGACCCCGCTCGGCGAGCTCGCGGCGCTGCGCAAGGGACAGGTCTGGCTGACGCTGCTGGTCGGCGCGATCGGCTTTGGCGGGATCTTCTGCGTCTACACCTATCTCGCCTCGACGCTGACCGAGGTGACGGGCGTGTCGCCCGCGTTCACGCCGGTGGCGTTCGCGCTGTTCGGCGTGGGCATGACGATCGGCACGCTGGTCTGCGCGAAGGCCGCGGACGTCGCGCTGATGCCGGCGGCGGGCGCGACCTTGCTGTTCGGGGCTGCAGCACTCGCGCTCTATTCGGTAGCTGCACCGCAGCTCTGGACGATGTTGCCGGTGATCGTGCTGATCGGTTGCGGCGGCGGGCTGGGGACGATCCTGCAGACGCGGCTGATGGACGTGGCGGGCGAGGCGCAGACGCTGGCCGCGGCGCTCAACCATTCGGCGTTCAATACCGCCAATGCGCTCGGGCCTTGGCTCGGCGGGCTGGCGATCGCGGCGGGGTATGGCTGGACCTCGACCGGATGGGTCGGGATGGCGCTGGCGCTGGGTGGCCTGGCGGTCTGGGCGGTGTCGTGGGGGCTCGAGCGGCGGGGGGCGGTTAAAGCGCCCGCTCGTCCTGTCATGGAGCGGGTGTAACCTCGCTCAATCGTCACCCCAGCGAAGGCTGGGGTCTCCCGCGGAGGCTGTACCGCGCCTGCCTCGGGAGATCCCAGCCTTCGCTGGGATGACGATGTCTTACCGAGCGGTCAGCGCTCGATGTTGCGCTTTGCCAGTTCCTTGTTGAGCCCCAGCGCGATCAGCGTGAACACGGCGCCCGAGAACAGGTAGGCGCCGCTCGCCGCGAGCCCGAACCGTGCCGACAGCAGCAGCGCGGCCAGCGGCGCGAACCCGGCGCCGAACAGCCAGGCGAGATCGGTCGTCAGCGCCGACCCGGTGTAGCGATGCCGCGGCGCGAGGCTGGAGGCGACCGCGCCCGAGGACTGGCCGAACGACAGGCCGAACAGCACGAAGCCGATCCCCATGAACAGCCGCTCGCCCATGTCGCCGCCCGACAGCAGCATCGGCGCCGCGATCGCGAACACCGCGATCAGCACCGCGATCGTGCCGAGCAGCGTGCGACGGCCGAAGCGGTCGGCGAGCAGGCCCGACACCAGCGTCGCGCCGAGACCGATGACCGCGCCGATCATCTCGATCACCAGGAAGCGCCCGGGTGCCTCGCGCGTGAACAGCAGGATCCACGACAGCGGGAACACCGTGACCATGTGGAACAGCGCGAAGCTGGCGAGCGGCGCGAACGAGCCGAGCCAGATCGTACGCCATTCGGCGCGCACGGTCTCGATCACCGCCTCGGGCTGCAGTTCCTGCTTCTCGTACATGCTCTCGAATTCGGGCGTGACGACCAGGCGCAGGCGGGCGAAGAGCGCGACGACGTTGATCGCGAACGCGACGAAGAACGGATAGCGCCAGCCCCAGGCGAAGAAGTCGACGGTCGGCAGCGACACGACGAAGAAGGCGAACAGCCCGCTCGCCACCAGCAGGCCGAACGGCGCGCCGAGCTGCGGCAGCATCGCGTACCAGCCGCGATATTTCTCGGGCGCGTTGAGCGACAGCAGCGAGGCGAGGCCATCCCAGGCCCCGCCGAGCGCGATGCCCTGGCCGATGCGCAGCAGCGCGAGCAGCGCGATCGCCCAATAGCCGACCGACTCGTAGCTCGGCAGGAAGCCCATCGCCACGGTCGAGGTGCCGAGCAGGAACAGCGCGATCGTCAGCTTGACGCTGCGGCCATAGGTGCGGTCGACGCCGATGAAGATCAGCGAGCCGATCGGCCGCGCGATGAACGCCAGCGCGAATACCGCGAACGAATAGATCGTTCCCTGCAGCCGGTCGACGAACGGGAAGATCAGCGTCGGGAACACCAGCACCGAGGCGATTGCATAGACGAAGAAGTCGAAGAACTCCGACGTCCGGCCGATGACGACACCGATCGCGATCTCGCCGGGCGAGATCGCCTTGCCGTGATCGTGGATATCGCGGGCGTCGTCCTCGAACGACTGGGTAACCGTGCTTGCGCTCATGCTTCAACTCACTGCCAGGGTGGCGAACCCGCTGATACGCCTTTCCGGTGGATCGTGGCAGACCCATTCGCACGGGTCCGACGTTATAGCCTCCATGCCCATGTTGCAGTGCAGCGCCCATTGGACAAATTGTCCACTATGGCTGCGCGTTCGACAGGCGTAGGGGACGCGCATGATCGCTGATGCACCGACTCCGGCAACGACCGGGGCCAAGACGAAAACCGGCGCCAGGACCTGGCTGATGCGGCTTGCCGCGCTTCCGATCGCGCTCGCGGTCAGCGGATGCAACTGGGTGGTGATGTCGCCGTCCGGTGACATCGCGACCCAGCAGCGCGACCTGGTGCTGGTCGCGACCGGGCTGATGCTGCTGATCGTGCTGCCGGTGATCGCGCTGACGCTCCTGTTCGCGTTCCGCTACCGCGCGAGCAACAAGGCGGCGACCTATTCGCCCGACTGGGATCACTCGGTCGGCCTCGAGCTGATGATCTGGGGCGCGCCGCTGCTGATCATCATCGCGCTGGGCGCGATCACCTGGACCAGCACGCATCTGCTCGACCCGTATCGCCCGCTCGCGCGGATCAAGCCCGAGGCGCAGACGACGGGCACCAACGTGCCGCTCGGCACGCTCGGCGGCACGCCGCAGCAGATCAAGGGCGGGGCGAACAACCCGCTCGAGGTCGACGTCGTCGCGCTCGACTGGAAGTGGCTGTTCATCTACCCCGAATACGGCATCGCCACCGTCAACGAACTGGCGGCGCCGGTCGACCGGCCGATCAAGTTCAAGCTGACCTCGTCGTCGGTGATGAACGCCTTCTACATCCCCGCGCTCGCCGGCATGATCTACACGATGCCGGGCATGGAGACGACGCTGCACGCGGTCATCAACAAGCCGGGCGATTACGAGGGCTTCTCGTCCAACTACAGCGGTGCCGGCTTCTCGGGCATGCGCTTCCGCTTCTACGGTACGTCGGACGCGGACTTCGATGCCTGGGTCGGCCGGATCAAGAGCGGCGGCGGCGGGCTCGACCGCGCGAACTATCTGCGGCTCGTCAAGCCGACCGAGAAGGTCCCGGTGATGCGCTTCGGCACGGTCGATGCCGGGCTGTTCAAGGCGATCGTCGAGCAGTGCGTCGCACCCGGCAAGCCGTGCATGTCCACGCTGATGGCGCATGACGAGAAGGACGGGATGACGATGCCCGGCGTCAATGGCGGCCACGGTCCCCAGGAAGCCGAGTCGCGTCCCGAAGGCGCACTGATGAAGGACGGCGACGAGAAGGGGAGCGGCAAGCACTGGACCGCCCCCGCCGATCTCAAACGCGACGGCGGCACCAGAACGCCGGGTCATTCCGACAATCGCGACCACACCATGCTGGTACCCCATACCCTGCCGGGCTCGCGCCCCGTAGCGGTCGGCTAGAGAACCAAAATGTCCGATACCTTGCTGAAGACCATCTTCGGCCGCCTCTCCCTGGAATCGCTGCCGCTGCACGAGCCGATCGTGATGGGCACGTTCGTCGTCGTCGCCATCGGCGGCGCGGGGCTGCTCGCGGCGCTGACCTATTTCAAGCTCTGGGGTCACCTGTGGAACCAGTGGTTCACCAGCGTCGATCACAAGAAGATCGGGATCATGTACATGATCCTCGCGATCGTCATGCTGCTGCGCGGGTTCTCCGACGCGATCATGATGCGCGCGCAACAGGCGATGGCGTTCAACGGGAACGAAGGGTTCCTGACCGCGCATCACTATGACCAGGTCTTCACCGCGCACGGCGTGATCATGATCTTCTTCGTCGCGATGCCGTTCGTGACGGGCCTCATGAACTACGTCGTCCCGTTGCAGATCGGCGCGCGCGACGTGTCGTTCCCGTTCCTCAACAATTTCAGCTTCTGGATGACGACGGCCGGCGCGGTCATCGTGATGATGTCGCTGTTCATCGGCGAGTTCGCGCGGACCGGCTGGCTGGCGATGCCGCCGCTGTCGGGGCTTGCCTATTCACCCGATGTCGGCGTCGACTATTACATCTGGGCTTTGCAGATCGCGGGCGTCGGGACCTTGCTGTCCGGCGTCAACCTGATCGCGACGATCGTCAAGATGCGCGCGCCGGGCATGGGCTTCATGAAGATGCCGATCTTCACCTGGACCGCGCTGTGCACCAACATCCTGATCGTCGCCGCCTTCCCGGTGCTGACCGCGGTGCTCGCGCTGCTCAGCCTCGATCGCTACGTCGGCACCGCGTTCTTCACGAACGATGCCGGCGGCAACCCGATGATGTACGTCAACCTGATCTGGATCTGGGGCCATCCGGAGGTCTACATCCTGATCCTGCCATGCTTCGGCGTGTTCTCGGAAGTCACCTCGACCTTCTCGGGCAAGCGCCTCTTCGGCTACAGCTCGATGGTCTATGCGACGCTCGTCATCACGATCCTCGCCTATCTGGTCTGGCTGCACCATTTCTTCACGATGGGGTCGGGCGCGAGCGTGAACTCGTTCTTCGGGATCACCACGATGATCATCTCGATCCCGACAGGGGCCAAGATCTTCAACTGGCTGTTCACGATGTACCGCGGCCGCATCCGCTTCGAGCTGCCGATGCTGTGGACGATCGCCTTCATGGTGACCTTCACGATCGGCGGGATGACCGGCGTGCTGCTCGCGGTGCCGCCTGCCGACTTCGTGCTGCACAACTCGCTGTTCCTCGTCGCGCACTTCCACAACGTCATCATCGGCGGCGTGATCTTCGGGGTGTTCGCCGGGATCAACTACTGGTTCCCCAAGGCGTTCGGCTTCAAGCTGAACCAGTTCTGGGGCAAGGTCAGCTTCTGGTCGTGGGTGGTCGGCTTCTATCTCGCCTTCATGCCGCTCTACATACTGGGGCTGATGGGCGTGACGCGCCGGATGCGCTATTTCGACGACCCGAACCTGCAGGTCTGGTTCGTGATCGCCGCGATCGGCGCAGCGTTGATCGCGGTCGGCATCGGTGCCTTCCTGCTCCAGATCTTCGTCAGCATCCGCAACCGCGAGGCGCTCGCCGATCACACCGGCGATCCCTGGGGTGGCCGGACGCTCGAATGGTCGACCTCGTCGCCGCCGCCCGAGTACAACTTCGCGTTCACGCCGATCATCCACGACCTGGATGCCTGGTACGACATGAAGGACCGCAAGTACGCACGGCCAACGACCGGCTTCAAGCCGATCCACATGCCCAGCGGCACCGGCGCCGGCGTCGTCCTGGCCGGGCTGAGCGTGGCGTTCGGCTTCGCGATGATCTGGTACATGTGGTGGCTGGCGGGGCTCTCGCTGCTCGGTATCTTCGCTGCTGCGATCCTGCACACGTTCAACTACAAGCGCGACTACCACATCCCCGTGGAAGAGGTGATCGCGACCGAAGCCGCCCGTACCCGTCAACTCGCTGCACAGGGAGTCTGAGCCGATGTCCGCACAGACCATCAAGCAGGATGACGGCACGCCCGTGAGCTTCTACGTCGAGGACGAGCACGACCATCCCGAAGGCGGCAGCACGATGCTGGGCTTCTGGATGTACCTGATGAGCGATTGCCTCATCTTCGCGGTGCTGTTCGCGACCTATGGTGTGCTCGGCAACAGCTATGCGGGCGGCCCCGGCCCCCGCGAGCTGTTCGAGCTGCCGCTGGTCGCGGTGAACACCGCGATGCTGCTGTTCTCGTCGATCACCTACGGCTTCGCGATGCTCGCGATGGACGAGGGCAAGGTCCGCACGATGCAGGCCTGGCTGGTGATGACCGGGCTGTTCGGCCTGGCGTTCCTGTCGATCGAACTCTACGAGTTCTCCACCCTGATCCACGAGGGCGCAGGCCCGACGCGCAGCGCGTTCCTGTCGTCCTTCTTCGTGCTGGTCGGCACCCACGGCCTCCACGTCACGATGGGCCTGGTCTGGCTGGTCACGCTGATGGTCCAGGTCGGCCGCCACGGGCTGATCGCCGCGAACAAGCGCCGGCTGCTGTGCCTCAGCATGTTCTGGCATTTCCTCGACGTCATCTGGATCGGCGTCTTCACCTTCGTCTACCTGATGGGCATGCTGCGATGAGCGACAATACCAACCCGCATACGTCGTCGGTCGCGCACGGTGACGGCAGCGCGCACGGCGAGGATCACGCGCATGGCGACACCGCGTCGCACGGCACGCGCGGCAGCTATCTGAAGGGGTTCTTCCTCTCGGCCTTCCTGACGGCGGTGCCGTTCTGGGCGGTGATGACGGGCGCGTTCAAGGACCCCTCGACCGCGGTGCTGGTCGTGATGCTGTTCGCGGTGATCCAGATCGTCGTGCACATGATCTATTTCCTGCACATGACGACCAAGTCGGAGGGCGGCTGGACGATGATGGCGCTGATCTTCACGATCATCCTCGTCGTGATCACGCTGGCCGGCTCGATCTGGGTGATGTTCCATCTCAACAGCAACATGATGCCGATGGCGAACATGGCGGACATGGGGTGAGGACCAAGCCGGCGACGGTCGCGGTCGGCTTTGCCGCGCTGCTGATCTTCGCCGGCTTCGTCGCGCTCGGCGTGTGGCAGGTCCACCGCCGGACGTGGAAGCTCGCGCTGATCGAACAGGTCGACGCGCGCGCCCATGCGTTGCCGGTCGCGCCACCGCGGCCGGGCGCTCAGGTGACCGCCGAGCGCGATGCCTATCGCCGCGTGATCGTCCGCGGCGTCTTCCTCAACGATTCCGAGACCCTGGTCCGTGCGGCGACCGTGCTCGGCAGCGGCTATTGGGTGATGACCCCGCTGCGCACGTCGGGCGGCGTCGTGCTGGTCAACCGCGGCTATGTCAGCCCCGAACAGCGCACCGCGCACGCCAGGCCGCAGGGCGAGCAGACCGTCACCGGCTACCTGCGCATCACCGAACCCGGCGGCGGCTTCCTGCGCAAGAACGACCCCGCGCACGGCGCCTGGTATTCGCGCGACGTCGCGGCGATCGCCCGCGCGCGCGGCGTTTCCGCGGCGCCCTATTTCATCGATGCGGACCGCGTCGGCGAAGGAGCCCCGGTCGGGGGGCTGACGGTGATCGCCTTCCCGAACAACCACCTCGTCTACATGCTGACCTGGTTCGCGCTGGCGGGCCTGACGCTCGTCGGATTCGGCGTGTTCGTGCGCCAGGACCGGCGCAAGGTGGCGGCATGAGCCCGCCCTCCATACCACCCCGGCGGAGGCCGGGGCCCAATAGGGGGACGATGGTAACGAGGATTGGTCCGCTATCACGCCGACCTTCCCGATTGGGCCCCGGCCTCCGCCGGGGTGGTGTCAGCCCAATGCCCGACCGCACCAACCCTGATCCTGCCCGTTCCCCCGCGAAGGCGGGGGCCCAGAAGCCGCAGGCGGCAGCGCCCGCAACCCTGGACTCCCGCCTTCGCGGGAGAGCGGTTCGATCGAGCGGGATCAAATGACCACATCTCGCCAGGGCTGGCAGGGCTGGCTCACCCGCGCCGCCAAGCTCACCGACGCGACCGGCAGCGCCAACATGCGCCAGCTCGTCACGCTGCGCTGGATCGCGGTCGCGGGGCAGCTGCTGACCATCCTGTTCGTGCGGTTCGTGCTGCACTTCGACCTGCCGCTCGTGCCGATGGGGCTGGCGATGGCCGCGGCGGTGGTGCTCAACCTCGCCAGCATGCCGCTCTACGGGTGGCAGCGCGGGCCCAATGCGCAGCTGTTCTGCGCGATGCTGTTCGACGTCGGGCTGCTGACCGTGCAGCTCTATCTCAGCGGCGGCGCGACCAACCCGTTCATCGAGCTGTACCTGCTCCAGGTCGTGCTCGGTGCGGTGCTGCTCGATCGCTGGTCGAGCTGGACGATCGTCGGTGTCACCGCCTGCTGCTTCGCCGCGCTGACGGTGCGCTATCGCCCGCTGGTGCTGCCGCCCGGCTATGGCGGCAGCTTCTTCGAGCTCTACACGATCGGGTCGCTGCTCTGCTTCGCGCTGATCGCGACGCTGCTGGTGCTGTTCATGACCCGCATCACCACCAACCTGCGCGGCCGCGACACGCATCTCGCCGACCTGCGCCAGCAGGCCGCGGAGGAGGACCATATCGTCCGCATGGGGCTGCTCGCATCAGGCGCGGCGCACGAGCTCGGCACGCCGCTCGCCTCGATCGCGGTGATCCTGGCGGACTGGCGGCGGATGCCCGTGCTCGCGCGCGCCCCCGGGCTGCTCGCCGAGATCGGCGAGATGCAGGCCGAGGTCCAGCGCTGCAAGACGATCGTCACCGGCATCCTGCTCGCCGCGGGCGAGGCACGCGGCGAGGCGCCCGAGATCGTCTCGCTCCACCAGTTCCTCGACGGCATCGTCGACGATTGGCGCGCGCTGCATGCCGGCGTCGAGGTCGACTATGTCGCGCGCGTCGGCGACAACCCGCAGATCGTCTCCGATCCCGCGCTCAAACAGGTCATCGCCAACATCCTCGACAACGCCGCCGAAGCCTCGCCCGACTGGATCGGCTTTCGCGGCGAACGCAGCGGCGACCATCTGGTGCTGGCGGTACGCGACCGCGGCCCGGGCTTCTCGGCCGAGCGGATCGCCGGGTTCGGCAAACCCTATCAGTCGACCAAGGCCGAACCCGGGCACGGGCTGGGGCTGTTCCTCGCGGTCAACGTCGTGCGCAAGCTCGGCGGCACCGCGTCGGTCGCCAATCGTGACCATGGCGGCGCGGAGGTCACGCTGACGCTGCCGCTCGCGGCGATCGCGATGGAGGAGGGGGCATGAGCAAACCCGGCCTGCTGTACATCGTCGAGGATGACGAGGTCTTTGCGCGCACGCTGCGCCGCTCGTTCGAACGCCGCGGCTACACCGTGATGCAGGCGGCGAGCCACGAGGACCTGCTGGTGCTGCTCGCCGACGCCACCCCGCGCTATGCGGTCGTCGACCTCAAGCTCGGCGGCGCGTCGGGGCTGGTCTGCGTGCAGACATTGCACGCGCGCGATCCGGGAATTGTCGTCGTGGTGCTGACCGGCTTCGCCAGCATCGCGACCGCGGTCGAGGCGATCAAGCTGGGCGCGGCGCATTATCTGGTCAAGCCGTCGAACACCGACGACATCGAAGCCGCATTTGATCGCACCGAGGGCAGCGTCGACGCGCAGGTCTCCGAACGGCCGACCTCGATCAAGACGCTTGAATGGGAGCGGATCCACACGACGCTCGCCGAAACCGGGTTCAACATCTCGGAAACCGCGCGGCGGCTCGGCATGCACCGCCGCACGCTGGCGCGGAAGCTCGAGAAGCGCCCGGTCAAATAGCAACGCAGCGTTGCCGAACGCGCTATTTCGGGTCGGCCGGCGCGTGCATATCTTCAGGAGATGACGACACTCCCCGATCAGCCGATCCGCCAGCCCAGCCTGTTCATCCCCCATGGCGGCGGCCCCTGTTTCTTCATGCCCGATCCCGCCGGCACCTGGACGGGGATGGCAGCGTATCTGCGCGGCATCGCCGCCACCCTTCCCGGGCGGCCGACCGCGATCCTCGTCGTCTCGGGGCATTGGGAAACGCGCGGGTTCGCGTTCACCGGCGCGGCGCGACCACCGCTGATCTACGATTATGGCGGCTTCCCCGCGCATACCTACGAGCTGCGCTACGACGCCCCCGGCGCGCCCGACCTCGCCGCGCGCGCCGCCGCGCTGCTGCAGGATGCCGGCATGACCGCCACCATCGACCCGCAGCGCGGTCTCGACCACGGTGTCTTCGTGCCGCTGAAGGTCGCCTTCCCGGACGCCGACATTCCCGTCGTCGAGATGTCGGTCGATCGCGATCTCGACCCCGCGCTGCACCTCGCCGCCGGTCGCGCACTCGCCCCCTTGCGCGACGCGGGCGTGCTGATCGTCGCGTCGGGCATGAGCTTCCACAACATGCGCGGCTATGGCGATCCGCGCTTCACCGCGCCGTCGCAGCAGTTCGACGACTGGCTGAGCGAAGCGGTCGCGCTGCCCGGCGACGAGCGTGCAGCGGCGCTCACCGCCTGGGCCGACGCCCCCGCGGCGAGGCTCTCGCACCCGGCCGAGGAGCATCTGCTCCCGCTGATGGTCGCGGCCGGCGCGTCCGACGCACCCGGCGTCCACGATTATGCCGAGCTGGTGATGCACACCGCCATCTCCGGCTATCGCTTTGCCTGAGGATAGCGCCATGACCCGTTCCGTACCCCGCACCGTCCTGCGGCAATATCCCGCGCAGCGCGACGACATCGCCGATCTCGTCACGCGGCGGCCCGTGCCGGGGCCGGGCCTCGCGCAGGTCGATCCGTTCCTGTTCCTCAACCACCACGGCCCGCAGGTCTATGCGCCGGGCAATCGCGGCCTGCCGTTCGGCCCGCATCCGCATCGCGGGTTCGAGACCGTCAGCTTCATCCTGACCGGCGAGATGGCGCACCGCGACAGCGGCGGGCACGACAGCGTGATCCGCGCGGGCGGGATCCAGTGGATGACCGCCGGCTCGGGACTGATCCATGCCGAGATCTCACCCGACTCGTTCAAGCGCGCGGGCGGTCCGCTCGAGATCCTGCAGCTCTGGATCAACCTGCCCAGCCGCCTCAAGATGACCAAGCCCGCCTATACCGGGCTGCAGCGCGAGGACATTCCCGCGATCGCCGTGCCAGGCGGCGTGGTGAACCTGATCGCCGGGACGTTCGGCGATCGTTCGGGGCCGATCGACTCGCTGACCGGCGTGACGATGATGACCGTCACGCTCGATGCGGGCGCGCAGGTGACGCTGCCGGCGCCGCGGGGCAGGGCGGTGTTCTTCTACACCGTCGCCGGCAGCCCGAAGGTCGGCGAGACCCGAATCAAGCCGTTCCACCTGGCGACGTTCGACGACGCGGGCGACACGATCGACGTGACCGCAGAGGCGCCGGTGACCCTGCTCTACGGCCATGCCGATCCGATCGGCGAGCCGGTCGTCGCGCACGGCCCGTTCGTCATGACCACGCGCGAGGAGATCGGCGCGGCGATCCGCGACTATCAGGCCGGGCTGTTCGGCCCGGCTCCGGTGGTCTAGCGCGTAGCCTCAGGTCGTCAGGGCGTCCGGCGGACCGGCGGCATCGCGTTGCAGATGTCCGCGCCGCCCGCCGGCACCGTGAAGAACGGCGGCGCCCGGTTCTCGCGCGACGCGATCCACGCGGCGAAGCGCGGGTTGGTCGTCGCGCGATACTGGAAATGCGGGCGGGTGGCGGCGGGTAGATCGCTCGCCAGCCGCGCCGACACGATCGGGCTGTATTCCGCAGGCGTCTTGTAGAACCCCAGGTCCCCGGTCCCGCGCGGCAGCGACGACAGCCACTCGATCCCTTCCACCACGCGGCCGACCATCGCGATGTTGCGGTCGAGCGCGCGCGGGCCATGACCGATCACCGCATACAGCTCGGCGCCGCTGCCGGTGCTCGGCGCCATGTCGCGCCCGACGCCGACCATGCCGTAGCAATGCGGCAGCCACTGGCTCGCGCCGATCCCCGCCAGCGGCCACCCGTCGCGGCTGTACCCCGCCCATTCCGCATAGGGATCGCGGCGCGACAGCCGGGCGACTGCGGTCGGCCCGCGCTGCTCGTATTCGGGCACCGGGTTCGCGACGATCCCGCCCGGCAGCGCCTTCTTCTCGGTCGGATCGCCCCATTGCGCGACGTAATTGTCCTGAAGCCGGTACACGCTGGTCCCCGCATCCCACCAATGCGCAGCCGCCAGCTTGCGGATATTGGCGACGTGCACCGGCGCGGCCGCGGGCGCCAGCCGCACCGTCACGGTCTTGCCGTTCGCCAGCGTGAAGACGAGCAGCTCGTCGTCGGGGACCGCGACCCAGTCGGCGGGCAGGGGGTCGGACGGCAGCACGGGCGCAGGCGCCGCCTGTGCTGCCGTTGCGGCGAGAAGCAGGGCATGGATCATGTCGCGAGACTGCCCGAGCCCGGCGTCCGACGCAATCGCTTGCCACCCGCGCCGTCACGCACTAGGTCGCGGCTTCCAGAGCAATGCGGAGCGGTGGCCGAGTGGTCGAAGGCGCTCGCCTGGAAAGTGAGTATACGTCAAAAGCGTATCGAGGGTTCGAATCCCTCCCGCTCCGCCAATATCTTTCCATAAGGTATTGTTTTCGCTCGGTTTTATCGCTGGGATCAGTGTTTGGCCCCACACTTGGCCCCACACCCGTACTGCGGCGCCGTGTCGGCTGCTACCAGACGGACTGCCCTAGAAGGGTAACACCCTTTTTTCGCAGCGAACGCGAGCACTGATGCGATAGTAGGTGGCCCGGTCGCATATTATTTTTCCGGTTTTTCGGATTCTATATCTTCGCTTGCTACTTGACTGCACCCGAGCAGATATTCAGACGGCCGCCGTCGAGGGAGAGCCGATGGACGAAGGACAGGTCAAAGTTGCAACGTTGGCGCACGTGCGGGCGGCCACCGGTCGCCGCGCCAAGCCCATCGTCACGGCTGAGTTCACGCTCGGTAGCAGCGGAGTGCGGGCGGACCTTGCAGTGTTCGCGGAAACCACGATCGGCCTGGAAATTAAAACCGCCAAGGACACTCTGCGCCGTCTGGCGTCACAGATGGAGGCTTACTGCCAGCACTTTAACCACGCGGTTGCGATTGTCGCTCCCTGTCACGTCCCCAACGTGACGGCGGCGCATCTGCATGGGGCTGCGCTCTGGACGTACGACAGCAATGGTACACTGCGCATGGTCAAGCCCGGCGCGGTCAATGTCATCAAGGACGCGAGGCTAGCCGCGGTGATGACGCAAGCCGAGCGCCGCAAGGGCGATTTTCGCACCGCGATCATGGCGCGGTACGCTGGAACCAGTCAGCGATTTTGGTCCGCCGTAGCGGGGCGATCGATCCGGCCGGATGACTTGCCCCTTCTCAGTCGGTTTACTGATGGACGCGAACAGGCTCGCCGGCTTGCTGCTGAACGTGACGCTCGCTGGGCTCACTGGCTGGCAGCGCAGGACGGCCCGGTGTTCGCCTCAGCCTGACCAATCCTCGTCGGTGTCCTCGGCGGCGTCAGGTGCGTTGTAGAATGTCTGCAATTGCAGGTGCAAATTGATCCGGGCGGCGGTGGCTTTCTGAGGATTGCTGATCGCTGAGGAGTCGCCAGCAGCCGTGCGTTCAATCATCTGCGTTCCCCAAACGCGCAAAGCGGCATTCCAGTTGGTGGAAGCCATAACGGCCGCCGCTTGGCTTTGGTATTCCTCCAACCGCACTTCGGGTTCTAAAGCCCCAGACAAATCAGATCGATAAAAATCCCATAAGTCGAAGAGCGGGTAATCAACGCGAGGCGCCGGCGCGCCGCCTCCGCCGGTCTGCCGTTCCACCCGCGCGCTTCCTCTATCACTGTAGATCAGTTGCTCGCGGCTTGGCATGGTATCGAACAGGCGTCGCTCATAGATTGGCTGCTCGCTTATACCAACGAAGCTATCGGGAAATGACGATGCAGAAAGCGCGACGTGAGAGTACGGCGCGTGTTCGCGTATGGTGTTAACGTAGCCCGTAGCGATCGCTGCTACCTGTAAGTGATCACGGCTCGCGACGCCGAAGTCGATCACGAAGCATACGCCTTGGCCGCCGCCTGATCGTTCGCCGACCCGTCGGGCGATCAAGGCTATCGCTCCAAACGCAGGTCGCTCTATGATCACGACTAACCCCCGATCCATGCCGTACAGTCGCGCTATCTGCGCTTCCTCCTGCGGCACGTCCGGTGAAAACTGGATGGCCGGGACGTAGTCTTGATTTGCGTCGAAGAATTGACACCATTCGCGAAAGCCGTGCGCCGGCTGACGCAACGTCTCTAGTTGGCTATGTACCGGCCGCTCATTCGCCTGCTCCCTTTCCCCCATTGCTATGACGACGCGGCGGTTCCCATAGGCCTGAGCAATCCGATCTGTTGCGCTTTCAAGCCGGTGAGCTCCCACCCAAGGGCGAAGATGGATGATAGGAAGAAGTCGGTCCTTCGTCAGGCCCGGCAGCTCTTCTAACGCCCTCATCTCAGCTGGACGTATCGACAGCATTGGTAGGTAGGGAATATCGCTCCAGTCAACGGCCACCAAATTCTCTCCCCGCTATTGCCCGATCTTGATCCGCATTGCAGCTTCGGACACGGCGAAGAGATCGGCGAGATATAGAACTACATCACCAACGCCCTTTTCCTCGGCCGCCTCTCGTGCCTCAGCAACCAAATCGCCCGGCATAAGTATATCTGCAGCTAACCGATTAGCTTGCTGCTCACGGCGATCAGACAGACTGGACCGGTATAACACGTCATCTTCGATACCATTGCCGATCTCATCGCTGTGCAGTAGGAAGTGCGCAAGCTCATGAGCCACAGTAAAGCGCTGACGCTTGGGCGGATCGTGCCGGTTGATACGAATGACAAAGCCACCGTCGTCGGCAGGCCGTATTTCGCCGGAGATACCCGGACCGAGCGTCGAAGCCTTTACCGACACTCCGAGCGCCCGGGCCAGTTCAGGTAATCTAACCGGCGGAGCGTCTTGAAACGCTTCGATCTGGACGCGAACGGCAGGGGTCAACCTGTTCCATTCCGGACTCATTCTTCATCCTCCAACAGTCGATCATCATCGGGGCGGCCGAATGTCACAGCGTCCACGCGCCGCTTAATCCGCTGATCCATCCGCTCGGAATTTACTTCCTCAACGGTCAGCCGTTCGATTTCACCCTTTATATACTCCCTAATCGCCCCGTTCTCAATCTGTTCCCGAACCTCGCTCGATCCTGCTGTCTCGGCGGCGGTAATGGCGTCTCGTTTTAGCTGATTGAACCCCCACAAGGCTGCGATGGCGAGAATACCACCAAAGATGGCCACAATGACGCCGACGGCCGAAAGGAGTGTGGCGGCAAGGTCAGCGTACGACATGTCCACGGGGCGTAGATGAAAGGTGCCGGCTTGGCCGATCCATACAACTGCGCCTCCGATGAGTGCGCCAAGTCCCGCCCACAGGAAGGATCGGAGGCTGTCGAGCCGCGAGCGGCTACGGTTAGTCATGCTGCGTAACGTCCATCTTTTAACCGGCGTGCCATCCCGAGGCCAGCTAGTGCGTCGAGCACTGGGCGGACCGTGGCCGCCCGCTTCCCTTTGAAGCTGCGTGCGATGTCCTGAGCCGCTAGCGGCGCGCTGGACGCAGCGAGGACCTGTTGCACCGCGCCTACTTGCTCGGGCAGCGTCGCGGGCCATAGGACGACGTTGTCGGGCACGATGGCGGCGCTCTCCCTGAGATCGAATGTCCCAGAGACCGGGGCTCGGTGGCCCGGGTCTTGAAATTCTGGACGCAAATAACGGATCAGGCCGCCTGCCTCTTCGGCGGCGCGCTCCTTATTTAACGCTACGAGGCGGGTGAGAATGGTCTCCTCGTCCAGTGTGCGCGCACGATGCTCGTCGCCCCAGCCATAGGCGTCCGCTACGCCTTCGTCGATCGCATCGTGGTGCTGGCATATCAGCGTAACGAGGCCCCTATCGTGAATGTCGCGCTCCTGCGACGTGAGCGCGCGGCCTTGGCGCATGGCTTCAAGGACGTTGTAGAGCTTGGTCAGCGTCAGGTCGGCATGTTCAGCCATCACGCGCTTACGAAGGGCGTCGAGAGCGCTGGCTTCGGCGCCGATACGAGACCTGAGAGGGTCGCCGATCTCAGCTGGAAACGCGAACGTGGTCGCACATTTGGTGTTGTAGACCGGAGTGTTCCCAATTCCGTGACGCCCGCCAAGTCGGGCTGAAAAGAGAGCGTGAAAACGTGAGCTGAGTACACCCAGAACGTAAGGATCTTCGGTCGCGATGCATCGAAGTTTTTGGTCCGGAAGCGTACTTGAGTTGATAAAAACGAAATAGCGAATGGGTGAGTTTTCGACAGTAACAATATAAGAATCGAGGTCTTTCAAGCCAGCTCTCAATTCCTCTCGCGAGGCCTCGAATCTCCACCATTCATTCCGAAGACGAAGATTACGTTCTTGGCTACGCTGGGGCTTTGTGTGATTCACAAGGTACTGATAGGCTGACTCCGACACATTTCGCACCGCCTCTTCGGTAGTCAAGAGATTGAAGTCCAGCACACGAACTTCCCGCGATTTTCGAGCGACATCCTTTCCATTAAGATAAGGTGGCGCAAATATGCCAAGCTGTTCCTCATCTGCGAAAATTCGTTTCGCTTGGTCGTCAGTCAGGATCAGAGACTTCGCATAAGGCTTCATGCCTGCGTGTACGATACGATCCCACGCCCCTAATTCTTTCAGTTTGGAAGTGTCCACAGACGGTGAGAGATCAGCAGGAATCAGGGCTCGCTGCGATGCAATTAGGTCGCTTTGATCCAAAACTGTCCCGTCAGGGATCCGGCCTTTCGGATTGTCGTGATCGGGGCTGATCAGAAGCAGTTTTGAGGGTTGACCTGCCAGGGCTACGACTGTGAATGCCACCCGCACTCCGGCGTCGGCATCCTTCCCTGCCCAAGGATGGTCAGGAATGGCAAAAATAATTTCAAGATCGTTCCCTAGAGCATGGATCGTGACCTCTCGATTTTGTTCCATCCTCATGCGGCTAGTTGCGATCAAGCCGAATCGACGAGTACCTTCCCGTAGAAGCTGCGCGGCTTCGTTCCAAAAGTACATGACGAGGTCGACGTTGCCGGGGACGCTAGGGAAGGCGGCTCGCAAGGCGTCGGCATAGCCGTCGCCAAGCAGTTCTCGCGTTTCTCTACTCGAAACGAATGGCGGGTTCCCGATGATAAAACTCGCTGCTGGCCACTTGGCCGCGCGTGGCTTGACGTAGCGGTACACTTCCACCCGAGCCGTCTCGTCGGGTACGAGCTTCCCCGTGACCGCGTGCGCCTTCATGGTCTCCCCGTCCCAGCGCGACACCGGCACGCCCGTCTCGTCGCGCTCCAACTCTCGGGCGTCCCATTCGATTAGCGCGTCGCGGTTCTCGATGGTGCGGATATCGCGCAGGATCGGCTCCGGCGGCGCACGGTCTTTGCCGTTCACGCGGAAATGCCATTGGAGATAGCCGATCCAGAGCACCAATTGGGCGATAGAGGCAGCGCGTGGGTTGATCTCGATACCAAGAAAGTTCTCAGGCGTGATCGTGTGGCCCGTCAACTCAGCAAGATATTGATCGTCGCCAAGGTCAACGAGCAGGTCCAGAACCTCGCCCTCTAACTCCTTCATGCGCGCCATCGCGACATAGAGAAAGTTGCCGGTGCCGCAGGCGGGGTCGAGCACGCGTGTACCCGCCAGCTTGCCGTGGAAGGCTTCCACTGTTCGCCTCGCCTCGTCGGGCTTGCCTTGATCGATCAGTTCAGTTGCTGCGACGCGGACGCCTGCCCAGTCGGACCTTAGGGGCTCGATGATCGTCGGCCCCACCAGCCGCTCTACGTAGGCGCGGGGGGTGTAGTGAGCGCCCAGCTTTGCGCGCTCCTTTGGTTTTAGCGCGTGTTCGAGCAATGTGCCGAAGATCGCCGGCTCGACCTCCGTCCAGTCTTTCAGCGACGCCTCGATCAGCACCTCCAACTCAACCTTCTCCAGCGGCAGCGCAGCAGTGTCCTTGAAGAGGTAGCCGTTGAAGCGCTTTACCGGGATGCCGAGGGCCGGTGCGAACACGCCCTTGTCCATCGCCTCCCACAATGCGGACAGCTGGTTGTGCAGGTGTTCCGGATGATCGAGCTGGCCGCGCAGCAACGTTTTGAAGCTGTCCTGCGGCAACAGCACGCCGGTATCCTCAGCGAACATCGTGAACAGGATTCGGGACAGGAAGCTGCTGACGGCGTCGGGGGTATGACCCCGCCCTTCAAGGCGGCGGGAGACGGTGGCGAGTAGGTCCGCGACTTCGCGAGTGACTCGTGCGGCCTGTGTGGACGGGTCGAGGCTGGCGGGTTCGGTCCAGATAGAAGCGAGACGCTTGCGCACGTCCTCGTCACGCAGGTCCTCAAGCATAATGCGATAGCGAGACCGGTCGGGAAACTGTGCGTAGGCCTTCCCGCTGCCGGTGAAGTCGGCATAGACCTCAATGCAATAGCCAATGTCCGCGATCAGCAGGAACGGCGGCCAGCCATGATCGACGGGGAGTGCCTTGGCGTAGCGTTCAGCCTGTCCTTTCGCCTGCACCATCGCCTTCGCCCAGCCCGGTGTGCCGCGACGCGCAGTGCCGCGCTTCATGCGTGCGGTGGCCGTCTGTCCGAACAGGTCCAGATCATCCTCGCCACGCTCGGCGGCGGCCCGGTCGGCGTCGCTGCCCTGCTTGGCTTCAAGAATGAACGCACCGCGCTTGTAGGCATCAATGCGGCCGAAGCTGACAGAGCCGTCGCCGTTGTCCTGAAACACGCGCCGCTCGAACACGTAGTCGTTGTGGGCGTCATCGGCACGACTGCCGTGCGGCGGCTCGACGCCGATCAGCCGGCACAGGGCGTTCATGAAGCTCTGCGTGTTCGCGAGTTCCGACCCACCGGTCTCGCGCCAATGCCCTATGAACGCGTCGATCTCGGTAGCCGTGGTGGTCATAGCGCTGAGCGTAACTCCCCGTTCTCGTCCCGCAAATCTATATGTCGGTGATGGCGCTCATTGCCATTGAAGACGTGCCTCGCACATAACCGGCCCGTTACAAAGGTGGGGTGAACGTGAGCGCTGGAATTGTATATATTCTCACGAACGAGGCCATGCCTGGTTACGTGAAAATCGGGCTGACACGGAACGAGGACGTAGGCGATCGAGTGCGTCAGCTTGATAACACGTCAATTCCGGTGCCGTTCGAGTGCTACTACGCAGCGACCGTTCCCGACTGTGCGAAGCTCGAACGAACGCTGCACTTTGTCTTCGGCGAAAAGCGGGCGCGCCGTAATCGCGAGTTCTTCACGATCGATCCAGACCTAGCCAAGGCGATCATAGAGCTGGTCGCGGGCAGCAGAGTCGATGTGTCGGACACTGAGCAGTCGATCGACCCCGCGGAACGACGTGAGATTGAGCAGCTGCGGCGGCGCCGTGAGGTGCGAACATTCACCAGCTTGAACGTGCCCATTGGCGCCACGCTTACGTTCACGAAGGACCCGGAAATCGCATGTACCGTAGTGCAGCCCCGAAAGGTCCTGTTCCGTGGAGAAACGGCAAGCCCGACCGCCGCCGCGCGGCTCGCGCTCCATGACATGGGGTATGACTGGGCGACGTTTAACGGAATGGCATATTGGGAGTATGAAGGCGTGAAGCTGTCTCAGATGGGCTTGGTGTCGGAGGCGGAGCTGGAAGACGAGGGGGAGTAGAAGCGAGCGTGCTGGGAGAACGGCGCTCAGATTCTTCAGGGCGGCTGATCGGCGGCGCGGCGGTGTCAGGTGCCAGATCGCAGGAGATTGCGTCTCACGATCTCCCTAGGCCGCCTCAGGGCCATTCGCCGAACCAGCCCACCTCGGACGGGCCAACGATTTCGATCATGCCGGGCATCATCACGCCATCCCTGTCTTCCACGCACAGTGCGAAGAGCCGGCCTTGAGTATCAAGTGCAGTGTGCCACATGCCCTTGTGAAGCACTCTCGATCTCGACTCGGCCGTGGACGTGGAGGACAAGTGTACCGCAGTCCCCCATGCCTTCTTAATGTCGGTGACGGTCGGTTTGGTTTTTAATAGCAGACGGTCACCAGCCTTCATCAGCAGCCAGTCAGATAGCTTGCCGTTGCGCCCGGGCGGCGTGCGCTGTGCGCGGATCACGCTGCCGTCGATCCGCATGCGGTAGGCGCGGTCTTGCGCCTTCCACTTACATGCTCGCAGTTTGAGCCGTTCGAGTGCGGCCTGCGGCGCCTCGTTGTTGTTGGGGGTAATGATCATCTCGCCGCCGACGGGCAAATCGAACAGGTCATTGAAGGGGTACGTCCGTGTCATGGCAGTCTCGCTTTTATTGAGAAGCGGGCTATTCTCGCTCCATAATAGTCTAGTTTTAGAACTCTCCTTGATGGGAGCGGGGCCACTCGCTCTTAGAAACACTGCCAATCTAATTCTACTACCCTTATATCTACTTCCTCTTCTATCTCTAAAAGGCATATGTAAGAAAAAGGGTAAGGGAACTAGATTGTACCGTTTCTAGGACGCGAGTGGGCATCGCCCAAATGGAACGGATCAAGAACGCGCATCCGTCCGGAGACTCATGGCGGGGCCGTCAGGCGCTCCACCCAAAGAGCGCCGTCGGCATCATCGGTCCAACAGCGGAATGTGCCGCACTTGTTGTGCCGCATATACGCGACACGAGTCCGGCCCAACTCAACGTCGGCGGGTGTAGGGTAGGGGTTCAGCATCATTGATTGACCGACCAGCAGCTGTGCCCAGTCGGCCAGCTTTTTGTGGGACGGCTTGTCCGCCAGCCGACGGGTGCGGATAAACGCGCCGACTATCCGGATATGGAAGTGAACTCCCGTCAGGGCGAGCTTCGCCGCGGACCGCTTGCCACGGTCTGCAACGTGATGGATCTCGCGCGCCCATTCACCTTCAAACGGGAATGGTCCATGCCAATCCGTTTGACCGATCTTCAAATAATAAGCGTTACTGTCGCACATTGGTCGAGCAGTCCGGAAGAACTCGTCACCACGGCGGGTGATCTGAGCGGGGCCACGGGTGTCACCGGTCATTGCTGAACTCCCGCATTGTCGGCGTAGTGGTCAAGATCGGCCTTCGCGTAGCGAACGGCCCCACCAAATTTACGATATGCAGGGCCTCGGGAACCAATGGATCGCCACCGCGATAGGGTGGCCTGTGAAAGTCTTAGGTACTTGGCAGCACCTGCCTCGGTCAAGAATACTGTTTCAGTCATTTTTTTCTCCGTATGAAGTGTGACAAACGGAGCTATGACGTGATGTGTTCTTCATGAATATAGCAAGGCGGTAGTGGTTGTGCGCGGTTGTGCAGATAGTTCTACATATGATGTATCGATATTTGCCGCTGTTGATGCCTGGCCCGTTATCTGCCACATTGTAGGCACGTTGGGTCAGTCCCCAGCGGGAGGCGTCGTAACCTCAAAAGCTCTCGGCCGGTCACAGTTTCGTGGCCGGGTGGCATGCGCGTATGTCCAGTCGGCTCTGCCGATAAAGGTGCATGCGCGCTGGCGAGAGCTTGCGTTACGAACGCCCGGCTCGACCGGGCGGCCTCCGATACGGGAGGAAGATATGAGCGATCACGTTCGACGCATAATGATCCAAGAGCGCCTCAAGGCGGAGCGCGCGGCGAAGGGTGGCTTGCCGCTCGGCGAGAAACTGGGACGCTGGGGCCTCGTTGTCGTGGCGATAATTATAACATGTAATTCGCTTCTTCCCTCGCCAGTGCACACGGGTCCGCCGCCACTGAACGCTGAGGATCGCGAGTATGCTAAACTGGTCGCGACGTCGTCGCACATGTCTATCGAAGCCGCCGAGGCGTTCGTCCTTGCTCACAGGCCTTCAGAGTACGAGCGCCGGCGACTAGAGACTGAGCGACGTCAACGTGAGGCTGAACAAGATGCTCTACGGCGGGCCTACATGAACTAAACACTATGCCGCCACGCTACTCGGGCCGCTGATCAGAGCTTCAAGATCCACACTGCGGATGATGCGGCGCTTACCCACCTTACAAAACGCGAGCTGATTGGCCCCCATAAGGTTATAGAGCGTGGTCTTGCTGAGGCCGACGACAGCGGCAGCCTCATCAACGCTATATGCCAGTCGCCCAAGTCGATCGCGGTGTTCAGTGTCGTTCATAGCTGTTCGCCTCCGAGCGCTCGTCTAGCGAGTTCGCCTGCATTCGACAGTCTGTATAACGAGAACTACGCTGTACTTTTGATAACTGCGACGTAGCTGGCCCAATCCGCCATCATGTCGCGACGCTTCTCAAGATAGTTGGTGCGCCGGTATGCGGCGACGACCTTGTCGGGGATGGCATGCGCAAGAGCCGTCTCAGCAACCTCACTGGGAAATGATGTACACTCTGCCGCCCAGTCTCGAAAGCTGGACCGGAAGCCATGCACTGTCGACTTGTCCCGCGTCTCAGTCCGCAGGACCTTAGTCAGGGTCATATCGCTTAAAGGTTTATGGCTGCTGGGTCCGGGGAAGATCGGTTCGCCGGCGACGCCCTTGCGCAGTTTCTTGGCCGTCTCAAGCACCGCGACGGCGGCTGCGGACAGCGGCACTACGTGCTCCTTCTTGGCTTTCATTCGGGAAGCTGGGACGGTCCAAACGCCGTCCGTAATCTCATCCCACGTTGCGCCCCGTACCTCACCCGATCGGGCAGCGGTGAGGATGAGAAAACGAAGGGCAAGGCGGCCAGCGGTGTCGTTCTGCTCCAGCTTGGTCATCAGCGCCCCCACATCCTTATGAGGCAGTGACTCGAAGTGCTCCGGCCTCTTCGTCTGCCGGGGTAGGCCAGCGCGGATCGATCGCATCGGGGCTTCGCTCGGGCAATGTCCCCTCGAATACCCCCAGTCGAGCACCTTCCCGATCCGTTGAAGGACGCGACGTGCTGTCTCAGGTTTGGTCTGCCAGATGGGTTTGAGCACGTCGAGCACGTCTGCACTGGTCACCTTGTTGAGAGGTTGGGAACCGATGGCCGGGAAAGCGAATGTCGTCAGGGTGTTGATCCATTGCGAACGATGCTTGTCGTTCACCCAATCGCCCTTCTGCTCGCCATGGACGGTCTCGGCAGCGACCCGGAACGTCGGAATGACGGCAGCGGCCTTCCGTGCTGCCTGCTTGGCCGCGACAGGGTCTTCTCCTGCCCGCATCTGCTTACGGGCCTGTGCCGCAGCCTCACGAGCATCAGCCAATGACACGGCCGGATACGTGCCCAACCCGATGTCTCTGCGCTTGCCGTTGGCCTGTGCCCGCAGAAGCCACGACTTCGCACCGCTGTCCTTGACGACAAGCAGCAAGCCGTTGCCATCTGAGTGCCGGCCTGCGTCCTTGATCGACTTGACCTTGATGACCGTTAGGTTGCCCACTTCCGCGTCCTTAGCCCCACATTCAGCCCCACACTTCTACGTGGTTGTGGCTGGTCGTCAACGGTCAGTCGTGGAAAGTACCTGGTAAAACCTTAGGACTTCTGCGGGGTACGTGATGGAACCCGGTCATTGACGATCACAGGTATGGAGGACTCCCGCTCCGCCATTTAGCGCTCTCGGTGCGCGTTGCCGTCTAGGATGGCAACCCTATCGCTCCTGATCCGCCGGAGTGCGGCCCCTGTCGCTTGATACCCGGAGGGCTGGCCGTACTTCGGAGAGGGGTTGGGTCGCGGCAATCCGGCGTCGAACCGTTCCTGGTTCATGTCGTTGAACGGGTAGTACGGAATCCTCCCGATGGCCCGGGCTTACGCTTTAACCGGGCGTCAATGGTGATCGGCTTGGTTGCTCGACGTGATGCTTCCTTCCGGGTCTGACGCATCGACGTTTATACCAACTACGGAACAGTGTTCGTTGTGCCCCGAGCAAAACGGCCATTGATCGAACGTGCCACATTACAGTCGTCAGGCTGCATGCGGCCCTCGGAACAGTAGACCGATGCCGGCGACCAGGCCCCCGCTTCCGCCACGAGTACCCGACGCCCTGTCGTGTCGGCCGCCTTCATCCCTCCCGACGATAGCGCATGACGGGCATAAACCACATTATGGATCAAAGTCTTAAATTCACCTGCAAAAACCTATTGCAAATATAAAAGTATTCGTCAGATTGGTGGCGACGGAAAAGCCGCGCGTACGAACGCGGCAGGGTTTGCAGTTCGAAACACGGATGCGGGCGCCATAACGGGGGAGAGGAATGATGAGGAAACAAGGGGCGAAGGCTGCCGCGCTGGTGGGTGCGTCGGCGCTCTCGATCGTGGCCGGCGGCTTCTTTCCGTCGGCCGCGGCCGCGCAAAAGGCGACCGTGCCTTCAACGGTTACCCCAATGCCGGCAGCCGTGCCTCCGGCAGTATCGCCGCCAACGTCAGCAGCGGAGCCACAGGCGAACGCGCCCGTTGCGCCATCGGCGGCGACCAGCGCCACGGCACCCGCGCAGACCGCACCGACGACCGGCGATCCGGACGCGCTCGG
Source organism: Sphingomonas ginsenosidivorax (assembly GCF_007995065.1). Taxonomy (NCBI): domain Bacteria; kingdom Pseudomonadati; phylum Pseudomonadota; class Alphaproteobacteria; order Sphingomonadales; family Sphingomonadaceae; genus Sphingomonas; species Sphingomonas ginsenosidivorax. The sequence continues at coordinate 109,165 of NZ_VOQR01000001.1, forward strand.
CCAGGATTTCGAGCGTCCCAAGCGCGCGCCCGATGAAGGCGACGTGGCCGATGCCGACATTATCGTCACCGGTGCGCGGGCCGCCGAGGCCTCCGCCATTTCCCGCAAGCGTTCGGCGCGCACCGCGCAGGATTCGATCGTTGCCGACGATGTCGGCCAGTTCCCCGACAAGAACGCTGCCGAGGCGATCGCGCGGATCGCCGGCGTCGCGCTCGACGTCTCGGATTCGGGCGAGCAGGGCGGCTTCACTATTCGCGGCCAGTCGGCCGACCTGATCCGCGTCGAGGTCGACGGCATGACTGCCTTGTCGACCAACGACCAGGGCGGCCGAGCGTCGTCGATCGGCGAATTGTCGTCCGATCTGATCAAGAGCGTCGACGTCATCAAGGGGCAGACCGCCGACATGACCCCAGGCGGGGTCGGTGGCACGGTGCGGATCGAACAGCGCAGCGGCCTCGATTTCAAGGAGCCGCTGTACCGGCTGAACCTGCAGAGCATGTACCAGAGTTTGAGCGAACGTGCCTCGCCCCGCATCAATGCCATCGCCACACGCAAGTTCTTTGACGGCGATGTCGGCCTGATCTTCAACGGCACGTACGAAGACCAGAAGGTCGCCACCGATTACGCCCGCGTCACAGTTGCGAATGCGGGCTATATTCCGCTCGGCGACTACGACAATTCGCCTGGCAAGAGCTTCACCACGCCGTTCGATCCGGTCGCGGCGGCTGTGACGACCAAGGCGGGGTGCGCGGCGCTGTCGACCACCGGGATCAACAGCCGCCTCAACTGCTATGCGCAATGGGAGGATTTCGTCCCGTCCTTCCCGCGCCCCGGTCGCCAGATCAAGTCCGATCAACGCCTGTCGTTCCAGGTCCGCGCGGACTGGCGCGTGAACCGCGACCTGACGCTGTTCGCCTCGTACAATCCGAATTTCCGACGCGTGTCGTCGCAGGATTACAACTGGAGCGTCGCGACCCCGGTCGGCACCACAAACACGGCGGGTGCACTGACCGGCAGCAATATCCGCAACGTCGTGGTGAACGACAATCACTACGTCACCGCGTTCGACATCGCCCAGGGCACGGGAAACCAGTTCAGCAGTTCGCTGGGCGTGACCAGCCAGATCCGCGATATCCAGCGCAAGATCTCGCAGCATTATGCCCAGACCGGCGCGGACTTCATCTCCGGGCCCTGGACCGCCAAGGCCCGCATCCAGTATAGCCGCTCATCGAGCAGTCGCGAGGACAATGCCTTTTCGTTCGTGGCCCCGATCGATATCGCGAACTACAGCATCCAGCCGGAGAGCGGTTTGTGGAACATCAAGGTTCCCAATGTCGATCTGTTCAATCCGGCATCCTACTATCCGACGGTCGGCGCGAACGGGGTGAGCACGGGCGCGCAGTATGAATACACGCCCTATGACGACAAGAACAGCGAGTGGAACTACCAGCTCGACGTCGACCGGACGTTCGATAACCTGGGTCCGATCGTCCGGGTCAAGGCAGGCATCCAGCACCGCACGCGCGACAACGAAAGCTACCGCAACAACGGGTCGCAGCTGTCGCCGGGGCTGGTGCTGACGCGGGCGCAGTCGCTCGATCTCATCCAGTTCTGCGATCCCACGCGCGCGCCGGCCGCGACGCCCTGCCAGTTCGGCTCGGCGCCGCGCGTGACGACGGCGGGGACCACGGATCAGTTGTCGCGGATCTACACGCTGACACGCGACCAGTATCAGAACCTGATCAACGCCAGCCTCGTCGGTCTGCCCGGCGCGGAGTTCTACGGCGGCGCGCCCAATCGCGGTGACCTGATCTCGTCATGGGGTACCTATGACGTCGGCAAGTTCCGGGACGCGCTGAAGCAATATATCAATCTCGACTATCGCAACCTCGGCTGCCTGTACGAATGCACCGCCTCCGACGGCAAGACGTACAAGCGGCCGACCTATCTGACGTCGGAGGTGACGTCGTCCGCCTATGCGATGCTGGATTTCGAAAGCCGGCCACTGGGTCTTCTCGTCAACGGCAACATCGGGGTCCGTTATCAGCGGATCAAAGTGGACGCTCAGCCGGTGATCGATTTCAGTCAGCGTGTCGCGACGCCGATCACCACGCCGTTTCCGGGCTACACGATCGAGAACCAGCTGATCCGGCGCGAGGTCGGCGACGTCAACCGGACCAGCGAGGACTGGCTGCCGAGCTTCAACCTGGCGATCTGGCCAATCGACGAGAAGCTGGGGCTGCGCTACTCGGCGGCGCTGCAGCGCGCGCGGCCCAGCATCCTGCAACTGACCGGAAACGGGACCGTGTCGTGCGGCCTGGTTGACCCTGCGCAACGCGCCGCGCTCGAAGCGTTCATCGCGGCCAACCCCGGTGCGATCCAGGATGACGATCCCTCGACCGACGATTCCGCCGAGGGCGGGGCGGTCCTCGCCAATTTCGTCAACCGCTGCACCGGTCGGATCGGCAACGCCGAGCTGAAGGGCTATGGCGCGACCACGCAGAACCTTTCGCTCGAATGGTATCCCAACCGGGATACGCAGCTGAGCGCCGCGATCTACCAGATCAGCGTCAGGTCGGGACGGCCCGAGGACGTCAATATCGGCGCTTACGAACTCGCCGGGCAGACCTACGAGGTCGCGACCTATCAGGACGGGCCGAGCGGCTTGCGCCAGCGTGGCTTCGAGGTCGCGGGTCGTACGGCGTTCACCTTCCTGCCGGGATTCCTCCGGCACACCGGTGGTGGGTTCAACTATTCGTTCACCAAGTCGAACGAGACGAACACGTTCGTCGACCTGTTCAGCGGGGTCAAATTACCGCCGCGATCGGAGTCCAAATACTATTACAACGTCAATCTGTGGTATGACGACGGCAAGTTGAACGCTCGTATCGCGTATCAGAAGCGCGACATCTATTACAATCTTACCGAAGCAAACGCAGTCAACCGTGTCCCGGCGATCCCGGGCGTCACCGGTTCGACGTCCACCACCTCCTATTACAAGATCGTCTCGCCGGTCTTCAAGAACGGCACCGAGACACTCGACGCGCGCGCATCCTATGCGCTCAGCAAGAGCTTCCAGCTGTTCGTCGAGGGCAAGAACCTGCTCGGCACACCGATCGCGAAATACGCGCCTGACAAGTACCGCGATATCGGTGGCGGCGTGCTCTACATGTACGATTCGCTCTACGCCGGGAAAACCTATTATGCCGGCGCGATCATAACCTTCTGATGCGGTACCAGTCCCGCCCGATGACATGGAGGGACTGCCACGATCTTCCTCCCCGGAAGACTGGGCCATTCGGATCGGACCGGTCCGCATGGCCCCTTTTTCCGGGTTCCAGGCGGAATCCTTGGGTGGTCGGCCGCGGTGTGGCGCGACCGCGTCGACCATCAGCGACGACGGTAGAACTCCCTGGCGGTCTCCCCGAATACGGCGTCCACCTCGTCCGGCGTTGTCGAGCGTACGACCTCGCGCGCGTATCCCAACCAGTCGTCGTACCGATCGCCCGACAGCAGCAGGACGGGCCAGTCGCTTCCCCACATCACTCGCCCGGGAAAGCTGTGCAGCAGGTGCTCGATATAGGGCCGGCAGACCGTGCGGTCCGCGCCCGCATCCTGTTCGGTCCAAAGGCCCGACAGCTTGCACCAGATATTGGGCAACCGCCCGAGCGCGGCGATGCCGCCGCGCCACGCGGCATCGTCGCCGCGTCCGATCGCCGGTTTGGCGCCATGATCGACGACGATGCGCAGCGTCGGGTGCCGCGTGGCAAGTATATGGACGACCGCCAGATGGTGCGGCTGGACGAGCGCGTCGAAGGCGAGGCCCTGCGCGGCCATGGCCAGCAGCGCCGGTTGCACGCAGTCGCGCAGGATCCAGCGGGCATCGGGCATGTTCTGCAGCATCGGGCGCAGACCGACGAGTCCCGGCCGCCGCGCGAGCCGTTCGATCTCGATCGTCGCGTCGGGCGCGTCGAGTGGCAGCCAGCCGACGATGCCGAGGATACGCGCATCACCCGCCGCCTGATCGAGCAGCCATTCTGTCTCCCGCACATCGGGCTGTGCCTGGACGACGACGAAGCGATCGACGGACCGACCGGCCGCCGACAGGTCGTCGAGGCCGAATTGGCGGTGGATCGCGGGCAGGTCGGTGCCCGGCCATTGATGGAACGCGGCGGTCGGCGACCAGAGGTGAACATGGCTGTCGACCACCGCGCCGTTCCTTTGAATCATCATCGTGCGCCAAATCCTCCGGCGAGTTTCTCGCCACCCCGATAGTTGAAGCAGGAGTGAGAATGTCCCGGAATATGACCGCCATCGCAGCCGCCTTGTGCCTTGCCGTTCTGGCGACCGCGCCCGGCGAGGCCAAGGTCGTCGGCATGAACCAGCCGGCGCAAAGCGTCACCGCGGCGCGCCTCGCCGGCTTGCCGGCAAGCCAGCGTGCCGCCTGGTCGGCGTATCTCGCGACGTCGATCGCGGCGATGCGCGCCGACAAGGCGGCCCTTGCCGCCGAGCGGAGCGCCGGCACGCCGGTTCCGCCCGCCCCGGAGACGGGCAACGGGCTGCTGACGATGCCGCTCGATCGTCCGGCCGACTGGTATGGCGGCGCGGACGCGCGCCGCATCGCCGATACCATCCTGAGCTTTCAGACCCCGTCCGGCGGCTGGGGCAAGAACCAGCCGCGCGGGCCGGCGCGCCAGCCTGGTCAGGCGTTCGTGTCGAACAATGCCAACATGGCGGCCAAGCCCGGCGATTTCGATCCACCCGAGAGCTGGCATTATGTCGGCACGATCGACAACGACGCCACTACGCACGAGATCCGGTTCCTTGCGCGGGTCGTGACCCGGCTTGGCAAGGATCCGGCGGCGACGACATATCGGAGGGGTGTGGAGCGCGGGGTGCGCTATCTGTTGCGCGCGCAATACCCGAATGGCGGCTGGCCCCAGGTCTGGCCGCTCGAGGGCGGGTATCATGATGCGATCACGCTGAACGACAATGCGATGGCGCAGGTGCTCGACCTGTTGACCGATGCCGCCGCGGGTAAGGACGACTTCGCGTTCGTGCCTGCTGCCGTGCGGTCGCAGGCACGCTCGGCGGCGGCGCGCGGCGTTGCGTGCATCCTGGCGATGCAGGTCGTGCGCAACGGGCAACGGACCGGATGGGGACAACAGCACGACGCGGTGACGCTGGCGATCACCTCCGCGCGCAACTACGAGCCCGCGGCCCTTGCGGCGCCGGAAAGCGCGGCGGTGCTCGGCTATCTGATGCGGGTGCCGGGACGCGACCCTGCGGTCCAGACCGCGATCGACGCGGCCGCGGCGTGGCTCCGTGCCAGCGCGATCCACGGCCAGGCCTGGCGCGATGCGAAGGACGGCCTCGGCCGGCAGCTTATCCCCGATCCTGCAGCGCCGCTGCTGTGGGCGCGCTTCTATACGGTCGCCGAAAACCAGCCCCTGTTCGGCGATCGCGACAAGACTCTGCACGATGACGTGATGGAACTGAGCACGGGACGACGGCGCGGCTATGCCTGGTTCGGCACCGCGCCCGGTTCCATCCTCGCCGCGTACGACAAGCGCTGATCGGGGCGGACGTGCAAGCCGGTCCGGGCCGTTTCCGGTACGGGGGACGGCCCGCAATCGCATCTCAGCGCGGCGCATCCTCGATCGTCGCAGCGAGCAGGCCGATGACCACGTCGTTCGCGCGCGCGCGGACGGTCAGCGAGCGCAGCGGCCGTCCCGGATCCAGCGGCAGGCCCAGCACGGTCGCCGCGCCGCCGTCGACCTCTTCGCCGCCCTTGCGGTCACCACCAAGGCGAACGCGGCCGGTCGCCAGATCGACGCGCAGCGGTCGCGGACCGGCAACACGGAACTGGTAATCGTCGATCAGATAGTCGCGCTCGATCGGCCACCACGTCGTCGGGTTCTGGAGCGCGAGCCGCGCGGTGCCGCCGTCGGCATAGGTGACGATCACCTCGCCATTGTCGATGCGGCTCTGCATCGGATTGGTCGTGCCGGTCATGAGCAGCCGCAAGAACCGCCCATGGCCTGCCAGCGGCACCGTCGCGGCGCGGGAATAGGCATCCCAGTGCGACACGAACACCGCGTTGCGGCCCTCGGCCGGCGTTCGAAATTCGCCGCCGTCGGGCAACCGGAACAGCCCGCCACCCAGCTTTGACGCAGCGCGCAGGCCTGTATCGTCGATCTTCGCGGTCGCGTGCACATGCCCGGCCCAGGCGCCCAGGCCCTGCGACGGCAGCGCCAGCGACACGAAGGGCGAGCGCGGGCTGCGATACTTGCCGGCGGCAAAGATGGCGTCGATGTGGTCGTTGAACGCCGCCGACAGGTCCACCGGCCGCTGCGCACCGACGGGCGCGCGGTCGACGACGACGGGGGGCGGGGCGGGGGTCGGCGCGACGCCGGTAGGGGACAACCAGCGCATCTCGCCCTGACGCTTCTCCACCAACCGCGCACCGGCTGCAATCGGAGCCGCGATCGGCCGTCCCGACCACTGCACTTCGATCTGCGTGGCGGCGCCAAGTGCCGCATCGACGACGATCATGGGCGCGCCGACCGCGTCGGCATCGAGCGTCCAGCGCACCGGGCGCCCATCTGCCGTCACCGCGGCGACGCGGTCGCGCCGCGCCACCAGGCGGAGGCTCAGCCGGCCGAAGCGGGCAGCGCTCTGGCGTACCGTCCATCGGTCTCGGTTGCCCTCGCGCTGAAAGGCGATTCCGATGTCGGGATGGGTCAGCTCGGCGTGGTTCCAGGCCGCCGGCAGGCCGGGCCGCACCGTCAGCGTATGCGTCATCGCGTCGGGCGCGATACCGAACAGGCCCTCGACGATCGTCCGCGCCATCCCCCCCGACCCGTCCGCAAAATCGCGCTGCGCCTCGCGGCGATAGACGTCGAGATAGTTCAGGGATCCGACGTTGCCCGGGCTGATCCCCATGTACATGCTGGCGAGCAGGGCCGACTTGGTCAGCGTATAGGCGTCGTCCCCGCGCCCCGCCTGCCACAACGCCAGCGCGGTGTGCAGGTTCTCGCCCATCACCACGTTGTTGACCGACCAGCTGTACGGCATCCAGCTGCTCGATGCGTACACGCCGTAGGGCCGGTCGGTTGGCACGCCCGGTCCCGCGACGGGAAGGCGCGGCATGTCGCGCGTCACGGCGTCCGCCATCCGCCACGCCTCGCGTGGGCTCGGCACGCCCGAATCGACGACGTGGTAAAAGCTCCACAACCCCGCACTCGGATGCACCGCACGCTCGCCGAGCCAGTCGCGATACTCGGCGAAGCGGCCCTCGCCGGGCAGCCAGAGTTCGGCGCGCATCGCCTGCCCGATCAGCACCGCCTCGCGCGCATAGGGGGCCGGATCCTCGCCGAGCATCGTGGCCAGGCGCGCCGCCTGGCGGTTATGGTACAGATTATACGCCGAGGCATAGGCGACGCCGCCGCCCGAATATTGGATGTCGTCGCTCGCCCAGATCTGCGCATAGGCCTCGTACAACGGCAGCCCGCGGCGATAGGGGCGGCGGAACAGGCGGCGCTGCCACGCCAGGTGCCGCTGGATCACGGGCCACGCCTCGCGCGCGAACGCCCTGTCGCCGGTCCAGGCGAGGTGGCGGAACAGTGCGTCGATGAAGACCGTGTTCATGTCGTAGTGCGAATTGGACAGGTCGCCATTGGCGTGCAGTGCTATCTCGCTGCGCGCGAGATTGCTGGCGGCATCGGCGGGCGGCAGCGTCGACGGAATGGCCTCGACGTTCTGGCGCGGCAGCCAGGCGCGGAAGTTCGCGCGCGCCCGGTCGTGCCAGCCGAGCGCGTCGAGCGCATAGGGCCCGCGCCAGCCGAGCAGCTTGGTCCGCCACGCGACCGCGCCGTGCATGATCGCGCCTTGCGGACCGTCCCAGACCGCGTCCGCTCCGACATTAAGCGCACCGACGCTCGCGTCCAGCCAAGGGTCCGGCGTCGAAATCCGGACGCGACCGCGCAGTGCCGCAAAATGCGCGCGCGCAGCTTCGAACACGCCCGGCAGCGATGCGGCGGGGTAAGGCGGTGGCAGCGGCGGCAACGCCACAGCAACCCGGCGGTCGGCACTGACCGCGGCATAGGTAGCCAGATCCGCGTTCGCCGAGGGCGCGTAGGCGGTTCGCTGCAGCACCAGATCCGCGGCGGTCGAGTCCAGCCGCAGCATCCCGGTGACGACGGGCCGCGCCGGTGTAGCCGATCGCTGGGAGGGGGGCGGGGTCGCGAACAACCGAACCGGATCGTCCCACGCTTCGCCATCGGCAACGCCGCGCGTTTCGCCGCGCAACAGTGTGCCGGTGATCGTGCCCGGCGGACCGGTGACGGCGAAGCGATCGCGCGCCGGCACGGCGACGGCATTGCGGTCGGCAAAGGACGGGCGGAACCCGAACCATTCGCTGATCGGGACGCGCTCGGTGCCGATATCGCCGTCGCGCGTGCCGCGTTTGCCGTTCACGCCGCCGAATGCCCAGTAGAGCGCGGTCCCGCGCGCAACGCCGACACCGCGTGCGCGCACGGCGACACCCTCGGTCGCGGCGAGCGCAACGACCGTCAGCTCGATCGTACCGCCCAGCCGCGGATCGGTGATGCGGTAGTCGAGTTCGCCGGGCCGGTAGCGCGTCGTGATCGACTGCGCATCGTGCAGCCACCACGGCTTTCCATCGACGCCGCGCACCGCGAAGCGCAGGTTGCCGCCGCGTCCCGGCAGGTACAGCACGAACTCCGGCCGGTCGCCGCCATCGACGCGGAACGCCGTGTTGCCGCCATAAAGCGGTCGGTTGAACCGTTCGGTCCCGTTCTCGATCACGAACGCATCGCCGTCGGGGCGGTAGCGGACGGGGCGATCGAGCTTGCCCTTGAGGTTGGGATGGACCGCCTCGGTCGCCGTCAGCGTCTGCGCGGCCACCACGGCGGGCGACACCGCGGACAGGGCCGTGGTGAGCGCCAGAATGCGCATGTGGCGTCGCTTCGTTGCTGCGCTCGACGTCATCGGTTCAGCCCCCGAGCCCGTTGCGGTCGCCGCCATCCGCGTCGGATTTGCGCCGTCTCGCCCACAGCGCAAACCCGACGATCACCGCGAACGCCGCGGCGGGCACCAGCATCGCCGTTGCGATCCCGGCACGATCGGACAACCAGCCGATCGCCGCGGTCAGGATCGCGCCGCCGATGATCGCCATGATCAGCAGCGACGACCCGGCGCGGCGCAGCGGACCCAGCCCCTCGACCCCCAGCGCGAAGATCGTCGGGAACTGGATCGACATGAAGAAGCTCGTGGCGACCAGGGCATAGAGGCCTGTGCGACCGCCGACGAGCGCGGCGAACACGGTGAGCGCGAACGCGATCGCCGCGAACAGCGCGAGCAAAGTCGCCGGTCGAACGCGTGTCATCGCCGCGGTGCCGATGAAGCGGCCCGTCGCGAACAGCAGCAGCGACACGAACAGCGCATCGGCGGCGGCGTGTTCGGGAAGGCCGGGCACGGTCGCCTGGGCGAAGCGGATCGTGTAGCTCCACAGACCGACCTGTGCGCCGACGTACAGCAGCTGTGCCACCGCCGCGAAGACCAGTCGCGGCCGGTGCACGACCTGGCGGAATCCGGACCAGGATGCGGCAGCGCGCGCGCCGGGGTCGCCCGGCGGGAAGCGCAGGCAGGCGGCGACGACCGCGAAGGCCAGAACGATGCAACCGATGACCAGATACGGCGCCTGCACGGCCCGCGTCTCCACGCCGTAATAGGTCAGCCGCTCGGCTGCAGTCATCGCCGCGAGCGTGGCTTCGTCATGTTCGATGCCCGACAGGATGAAGTGCCGGCCGATCAGGATCCCGGTGATCGCGCCGACCGGGTTCGCGGCTTGCGCCCAGTTCAGCCGGCGCGTGGCGCCCGCCGGGTCGCCGAGCTCGGTCATCAACGGATTGGCCGCGGTCTCGAGGAAGGCCAGACCCGACGCGATGACGAACAGCGCGAAGAGGAACAGCGTGTATCGGCTGTCCGCCGCCGCCGGATAGAAGAGCAGCGCACCGCAGCCGTAGAGGACGAGCCCGGTAACGATCGCCGTCTTGTACCCCCGCGCGCTGGTCAGCATCGCGGCGGGAACGGCGAACACGAAATAGCCAAAATAGAAGACCTGCTGGACGAAGCTCGTCTCGAAGTCGGACAGCGTGAACGCCTTCCTGAACTGCGCGATCAGCACGTCGTTCAAATTGTTCGCCATTCCCCAGAGGAAGAACAGGCTGACCGTCAGCAGGATGGCGCCGGTATAGCGCGGTCGGGCGGGGGCGGGGGCTGCGGCTGTCGGCATGGCGGTCCTAACCCAGCGCGCGATCGAGATGCACGTAGCCGCCATCGGCGACGATCCACTGGCCCGTGGTGTGCGATGCGCGGTCCGACAGCAGGAACACGACCGTGTCGGCGATCTCGCGATCGGTCGTCATGCGGTGGCCGAGCGGAATGCGCGCGGTGGTCCTTGCCAGATGGGGAGCAGGGTCGTCGAGCGTGTCCATCCACCGGCGATAGAGCGGGGTCATGACCTCGGCCGGCAGCACGGCATTGACGCGGATTCCGTCGCCGGCGAGCGCCGCCGCCCATTCGCGCGTCAGCCCCAGTTGCGCGGCCTTGGCCGCGGCATAGCCGCTGGTGCCGCCCTGGCCGGTCAGGGCCACCTTCGACGAGATGTTGACGATCGCGGCACCCTGCGACGCGCGCAGATGGGGCAGGCAGTGATGCGCCATGCCGTAATAATGGATCAGATTGGTGCGGAGCGACGCCGCGAACGCCGCGACACCCGCGTCCAGGCCGACACCGTCGTTCGCGCCGGCATTGTTGACCAGCCCGTGGATCGCACCGAAGCGCGCGACGACCTGCGCGACGGCGCGAGCGCAGGCAGCGTCGTCCTCCACATCGACGCGGATGAACAGATACGCCGGCTGCAACGCCGAGAGTCTGGCGGCGAAGGCATCGTCGAGCGGGCTGCGCCCGAGGATCACGGGGATCGCGCCTTCTTCCGCCAGCACCGTCGAGACCGCGCTGCCGATCCCCGCGCCCCCGCCGGTGACCAGCACGACCTTGCCCTCGAGCCCCAGATTCATGCCGCGTCGACCGCCGACGGAAACCGGTAGCGCGCAATGGAGGCAGGCTTCATCTCGATCGAGAAGCCGGGCCGCGTCGGGGGCATATAGGCGGCGTTCCGGACCTCGCACGGGTCGACGAAATGCTCGTGGAGATGATCGACATACTCGGCCACGCGCCCCTCCATCGTTCCGGATACGGCGACATAGTCGATCATCGAGAGATGCTGCACATATTCGCACAGTCCCACGCCGCCGGCGTGCGGGCAAACCGGCAGGTCGTAGCGAGCGGCGAGCAGCAGCACCGCGAGCACCTCGTTGACGCCGCCCAGCCGGCATGCGTCGATCTGCACGACGTCGATCGCGCCTGCGGCCATGAACTGTTTGAACATGATGCGGTTCTGGCACATCTCGCCGGTCGCCACCTTCACCTTGCCGATCGCGCGGCGGATCGTGGCATGGCCCAGCACGTCGTCGGGGCTGGTCGGTTCCTCGATGAACCAGGGGTCGGCGAAGGCCAGCGCCGCGACCCAGGCGATGGCTTCGGACACCTCCCAATTCTGGTTGGCGTCGATCATCAGCCGGACGTCGGGACCCACCGCCTCGCGTGCGATGGTCAAGCGGCGGATGTCGTCGGCCAGATCGCGCCCGACCTTGAGCTTGACGTGGCGGAAGCCTGCGCCGACCGCCTCGCGCGCCAGCCGCCGCAATTTCTCGTCGGAATAGCCGAGCCACCCCGCCGATGTCGTGTAGCAGGGGTAGCCCTCTGCCTCGAGCATCGCGATCCGCGCCGCCTTGCCGTCCTGCTTGGCACGCAGCAAAGCGAGTGCTTTTTCGGGCGTCAGACAGTCCGTCAGATACCGGAAGTCGATCGCGCGAACGAACTCCTCCGGCGTGAAGTCCGCGACGAGGCGCCATAGCGGCTTGCCCGCGTGCTTCGCCCACAGGTCCCAGACCGCGTTGACGACGGCACCGGTCGCGAGGTGCATCGCGCCCTTGTCGGGGCCGATCCAGCGCAACTGGCTGTCCGCGGTGACGTGGCGCCAGAACCGGCCGGGATCCGCGGTGATCCAGGCGAGGTCCAGCCCGACGACCAGGTGCCGCATCGCCTCGATCGCGGCGACGCAGACTTCGTTGCCGCGGCCGATCGTGAAGGTCAGCCCGTGCCCCTCGAGACACGGCTGGTCGGTTTCCAGCACGACATAGGCGGCCGAATAGTCCGGGTCGGGGTTCATCGCGTCCGACCCGTCGAGCGCGTGGCTCGTCGGGAAGCGGATATCGTGCGTGCGGAGCGCCGTGATCCTGGTCAAAACAAGGTCCATCCGCCGTCGATCACCGCGGCCGTGCCGGTGGTGAAGCCGCTCTCGTCGGAGGCGAGGTGGAGCGCCAACGCGGCGATCTCGTCGACGCGTCCTAGCCGCCCGATCGGCTGGCGCGCGGCGAAGGCGGCATGCGCGGCCTCCGTCGTCAGGTCGTCCCGCTCGGCGAGGTCGCGGACCCGCCCCAGCAGCGACGGCGTCTCGACGGTGCCCGGGCAGATCGCATTGCAGCGCACGCCACATCCCACGAAGTCCGCCGCGACCGCCTTGGTCATGCCGATCACCGCTGCCTTGGTCGTGCCGTAGATGAAGCGATCGGGTACGCCGATGATCGACGAGGCGACCGACGCGATGTTGACGATCGATCCCCGGTTCGCCGCTATCATGCCCGGCAGGTACGCGCGAATGGTGCGGAACATCGCGGTGACATTGAGCGCGAAGCCCGCGTCCCAGTCATCGAGTGCACAGCTCGACGCGGTGCCCGAATGGACGATCCCGGCGGCGTTCACCAGCACGTCGATCGCGCCCGTTTGCGCCGGTAGCCGGTCGATCGCATCGTGATCCAACAGGTCGAGCACGATCGGCCGCGCACAGGCGGCGATCAGCGCCGCATCGCGGTCCAGCGCGAACACGGTCGCGCCTTCGCGTTCGAACGTCTGGGCGATCGCACGTCCGATGCCTTGGCCTGCCGCCGTCACCAGGACCCGCTTGCCTGCCAATCTCTCCCCCATCGGAGTCCTTCTCTTTGTGAAAGTCTATTTTATGGGTGGAACCTATCGCGCGATTGCCGATTGAGCAAGAACGCTTTCCAAGACGGGTCCGGCGTGGGAAAGACCGGCATGGCCGATCCCGTCGCAAAGAGCCGTACCACCTATGCCGCGCCCGCGCTGGAGCGCGGTTTCGACATTCTCGAACTGCTGGCGACGGCGCCGGCAGGGCTGACGATCACCGAGATCGCCCAGCAGCTCGGGCGTTCGATGAGCGAGGTGTTCCGCGTGACGATCGTCATGGAGCGTCGCGGCTGGCTGCGGAAGGACGCGCAGTCGGACCAGTACAGCGTGTCCTACTGGATGCTCGACGTCGCTTACCGCGCGACACCCGCGCAATCGCTGGCGACGGTCGCCGCGCCGATCATGCAGTCGCTCGCCAGCGCCACCAACCAGTCGTGCCACCTGGTGGTTCGTGCGGAGGCCCGCGGCCTAGTCATTCAGCGCAACGAGAATATCGGCCCGGCTGGCTTCGCGATGCGGGCCGGCGCGGTGATTGATCTGGTGACCAGCTGTTCCGGACACGTGCTGCTCGCCTTTTCAGACGATACCCAGCGCGACGCGGTGCTGGCCGCCCTTCCGGCGAAGTCCGCCGCCGCCTGTCGCGCGTTGGCGCCGCATCTCGCGACGGTCCGCGAGCGAGGGTATGAGATGAGCCCGAGCGCGCGGGCGTCGGGCGTGACGGATATCAGCGTGCCGATCTTCGGCTTCGGCGGCGCGATCGCGGCGGCGCTGACCGTTCCCTATCTCGAGATGATCGACGGTTCGCAACGCACCGATGTCGACCAGACCCGTCAGATGCTAATGACGGCCGGGGACGCGATCTCGACCGCGCTCGGCGCGTCTCCCACGGCAGGACGCGCCGAGTAGGTTACGCGCATCGCCCCCTGCCGGCCCGATGCGCGGCTCGTTGGGGAGATGGCAGCAGCGCATCGCAGCCGATGCGGGACGACGGACGCCGTCGCGGTCACCCGGATACGCGGTACCCCGGATCCGCCTTGCCCGGGGCGGCGGCGCGATAGGGGGGGGCGCTGGCGGGTTTTCCGCCGATGACGACGCGGTCGAAGGCGAGATCGGGAACCCCCTCGGCGACCAGCATCGCGTCCTTGGTCAGATCGACGCGGAGGTTGCTCACGCGGATCGCGCCGAAGCTCGTCTGGCCGGGATTGGGCCGGATGATCCCGAACGATCCGAAGCGGCCGGTGATGGCGCTCAGCGTGACGTTGCGGACGGTCGACCTGGGCGGCGGCAGGCCCTGCAGGTCGGCATATTGGCCCCAGGGCTCGACCAGCAGGATCCGCCCGCCGTCGCTGTCGAGCGTGATGCGGCGCAGGTGGATGTCCTCGTAGAGCTGCGGCGTGTCGGGGCGCAGCTTGAGCATCAGCAGGTTGATCGCGCCCGTCACCCGGCAGTCCTCGACGATCACGTCGCGCACCACCGTCGCCTCGCTGCCGCAGGTGAACGCCTGATGGCCGCGGCGGAAATGGCAGTTGCGGATGCGGATATGCTCGACCGGCGGGCTGTTGGTGTCCTGCAGCGCGCGGGGTCCCTTCGATCCCTTGGCCGCGATGCAGTCGTCGGTGACCGAGAAATAGCACCCGTCGATCGTGACGTTGCGGCTGCTGTCGAGGTCGATGCCGTCGCTGCTCGGCGCCTGCGGATAGTCGTCGGGGACGACGAAGCGCGCGTTCTTCACCAGCACGGTGTCGCAGCGATAGATGTGCAGGTTCCAGAATTGCGAATCCTTGAAGGTGACGCCCTCGACCGTCACGCCCTTCGAATTCTCGATCAGCGCGAGGCGCGCGCGCGCAATGCCGATGTTCGCGAAGCTGGCGGGGTTGGGCGCCGCAGCGCGCAGTTTCCAGAACAGGTCCCAGATCGGCCGCCCGGCGCCGTCGAGCGTCCCTGTGCCGCTGATCGTCAGCCCGTCGCAGCCATCGGCGTTGATCAGCGCGGGGGTGAAGCTCGCCTCGAAATGACCCTCGATCCGCGTCCGGCGTCGGGGAAAATTCTCCATCTCGGTGCTGCAGCGGAGCACCGCGCCCGCGTCGAGCCGCAGGTGCACGCCGGGCTTGAGGAACAGCGCGCCGCTGACGAACACCCCCGACGGCACGACCACCGTCCCGCCGCCGCCGGCTGCGAGGTGATCGATCGTCGCCTGGATCGCGCGGGTGTTGAGCGTCACACCGTCGGCGCGCGCGCCGAACGCGGTGATGAGGGCCTGCGCCGGTTTGCGCGCTGCTGCGGTCACCAGGGGTGCCGCGAGCATCGCCGCGGTGAACCGGCGGCGCGTGAGGATCGGGGTCGACATGGCGTATTCTCCGCGTGTGAGTTCAGGCGTTCACGGCTGGCTAGCGTGGTACGTCGCACGTGCCGCCCCCGGCTGTCCGTTCGAGCGTCACGGGCTGCACGATCCCCGAGGGTTGCGGCGCGATGCGATCGAGGTCCTGCGGCTGGAAGCGCTCGCCGTACCGCGCGGTCAGCAGCCGATAATCGGGGCGCGGACGGCCGGACAGCTGGTTGATCGCGGTGTTCGAGACCTGGATCTCGACCGTGTTGAGGCCGGGTTTCAGCCACCGTGTCAGGTCGATCCGATAGGGCGGCGCCCAGAGGCTGCCGGCGCGGACGCCGTTGACGCGGACGATCGCGGCGTCGCGAATGGGGGCTGCGACCGCCGCGAACGGGCGCGCGCCGGCGGGCGGCGTGACGGGCGCGGCGGCGCCGAAGTCCAGCACGACGCAGCCGCCGCCGGTGATGGTCCGGCGATAGATGCCGGTGCCCGAGAAACTGCGCAGCGCCGGGCGCTCGGTCCAGGATGTCAGCCGGTCGAGCGGACCGGCGAGGTCGAGCGTCCAGCCGCCGTCGAGCGGCTCGCGGGTGGCGGGCAGGGGCTTGGGGCCCTCGGTCTTCGGCCCCTCGGTCTTTGATGCGCCGGCGAACACGAGGATCCGGCTTTCGTAGGGCGCGAGATCGATCGCGATCGCGTCGCGCCCGACAGGCGATCGCGTACCCGTCATCGGATCCCACCATTCGCCGTTGCCGCGGTCGCCCGCGAACCGCGCGGTCGTGCGCATCGGCACGTTGCCGGTATTGGCGACGAAATACAGGTCGCCGTCCGCGAGATGCCGCCGGACGAACCCGAAGGCGGGATCGGGCCGGCCCAGCCGCACGTCGGCGGTCGCGGCCAGCGCTTGCGGCAGGCTGGCGGTCGTCTTTGCGAGCCGGTTCGACAGCGCCTGCACCGCGGCGCGCGCGCGCTCGGCATGCAGCCCGCCCGATTCACGCGGCAACGCCCCCATCGCGACGAGCGTGCCGCCCTTTGCCACCCAGCGCGCGATCGCCGCATAGGCATCGGCATCGATCCGCGCGAGTTCGGGCAAAATCAGGACACGCTGCGTCAGCTTGCCCGCGCGGACCGCGGCCGCATCGATGAAGTCGAAGCCGTTGCCCGAGTCCAGCACCTGCGCGATCAGCGTGTCGGGGACATGCGCGTGCATCACGTCGTTCACCGATGCGAGGGCCGGTCGCATGGCGGCGAAGGCGTCTTCGACCGGCAGGTAGATCGCGACCGCGTTGCTCGGCTGCCCCTGGCGCAGCATCGCGGACACGCGCTGCAGATAGCGCGTCACGTCGGGCATCACCGCAAACCAGGGGTTGTGATCATTGAGCGCGGCGGCGGCATAGAAGGACCAGCCCGGCTCGGGCGCACCGGGCGGGCTGTACGGCCAGCCATGGCCGACGAGCTGGTTGATCCCCTGCAGGAAATGGCGATCCGCCTCGACCTTCATGTCGAGCGGGGTGGCCGCCCAGGCGGGGGAGTGGAGCCAGGTCCAGACCTCGGAGGATATCACCGACTTGGCGTAGAGATGCGCGGCCGACGTCGCCCAGCGCGTCGAGGTGAAGCTGCGCCAATCGTCGCCCTCGCCCTCGGGCAAGCCGACCAGCGCGCTGCTCGCCAGAGTCGGCGCGGGGATGCCGTAAGCCTGCGCGCGGAACCGCGTGCCGTGCCGGACCGCCCAGGCGTCGATCGGTGCGAAATAGCGTTCGTTGACCAGCTCGGACAGCGTCGTCGCCCAGTCGTACCGGACGCCGTTGCCGCCCTTCGCATCATCGAACAACGCCGGCAGATGGTCGAGCAGGTCATAGCCGCGCCGGCGGCGGAACTCCTGCGGCAGGTCGCCGGTCCAGCTAGACCCATAGGCTTCGAGGCTGTCGGAGAACATCGCATAGGGCGGCGCCGATGCCGGGAAGGCGGAGAGCAGCCGGTCGCCGACGGTCGTCAGGTGGTTGGCGATCGCCGCCGGATCGAGATGGTCGAGCACATAGCCCTCGGCACCGACCGAGGGGCGCTTGACCTGCTGCCCGGTGCGCCCGGCGGTGTAGAGCGAGAGCGTCCGGTCGCGTGCGGCCGCGGCGACCGTCACCGCATCGACGTCGGTCAGCGCGATCCGCTGGCCGTCGAGAAACCCCGCGAGGCGGCGTTCGCCCGGCTGCATGCCGGGCAGCGTCGCGGACGTCGCGCCGGCGGGGATCGCGACGACGCGCCGTTCGACCCGCGACGCCGCCTGGCTGATCGGGATATGCGGCCCGCCGAACGGCCAGCCGCTGCCGAGGGTGACGTCGATCCGCATGCCGCGCGCGCGCGCGGTCCGGCCGGCGTGCGCGAGCGCGTCCAGGAACGCAGGCGACAGATAGGGCGTGTTGGTCACCCCCGGCAGCGCGCCGTCGAGCGCGAGCGGATAGGTCGGCTGGACCTCGAACCCGCCGAACCCGCCGGCCTTCATCATCCCGATCTCGCGGTCGAGTTCGCGCGCGTCGACCGAGGGGCCGAACCACCACCATCGCACCATCGGCTTCGCCGCATCCGGCGGCGACTGGAAATCGCGCAGCAGCGCATCGCGCGCGGGGTCCTGCGCCGCGACGGGGGTACCCGCGAGCGCGAAAAGCAGCGCGAACGCGCCGGTGCGGATCGGCCGGGCAGGGCGGGGCGTCGTCGCGGTCGACATCGGACGGGATCCTTACGGCGTCGTCAGCGCAAGGCCGGGCGCGCGCGCATCGGCGACGGTCGCCGCGGCGGGCGAAGGGCAAGGGCGAGGCAGGCGGCGGTCATAGGGTCTCCGATCGGACTGGCCGCCAACCTGTCATACAACAGCGCCCTTTGCCAGCCGCGAAGTCCCGCGCGGGAAGCCGCTTAATGCTGGCCGCTACCGGTGCCGGGCAGCTTGGTGACGCGCAGCGTCTTCAGCAGGTCCCTGGCGCTGTCCGGGGCCGCCTGCCGGAACAGCGCGAACAACGCGCTGTCGTCCATGTCGCCGATGTCGAACCCGATCGGGAGCGCGATGGGCTGGCGCAGGCGGGCCCCGGGTTGCGCCTCGAGGACCAGCACGAACCACGCCATGCTGACCGGCGCCTGGCCCATGTCCTCGCTGAATTCCATCGGGACGGCCTTGCGGATGCGGATCCGGCGGTCGGGGTTCTTCTCGAACCAGCCGGCATCGCCCTGCGTGGCGATATGGATGACGCGTCCCAGGGTCGCGCCAGCTTCGTCTGACATCATCGTTCCTCACTGCCGCGCGTTGCTACATCGGTCCTGCGCTACCCGCCCCCGCGTCCGGTTCAAGCCCAATCGCGTGCCGCGTCTGCAACATGTTCGCCTTTCGCCCTGTCAACCGCGATGATCGCGAGGGAAGGCTGCGCCGACGGAGTAGCGGATCCTCGCAAACTCAGGCCGCCCGGCTCATGGTCCGGACCGCATCATGTGAAGAACGGCCCATGTCGTATCGACCCGCCCAGTGGGAAATCCCGGGTGGCTCACTCTCGTCTGCGTGCAGCCGTCATGAGGTCACCGTTCGAATAGGGGGTCTGCATCCCGATTTTGATGAGTTCGGACAGCGATTTGGTCTTCAGTTTGTGCATCACCTGGGCGCGGTAATATTCGACGGTGCGGGGGCTGAGGCTCAGCGACGCGGCGATCGATTTGTTGGTTCCGCCCTCGACGATGCGTTCGAACACCTGCTGCTCGCGACGGGAGAGCGCGGCGATGCGAGTCACCATCGGGTCCTGGTCGTGCGCGATGGGTTCGATGCGCAGCGAGGCGATCGCATCGAGGATGACGTCGGCGTCGAACGGCTTTTCGATGAAATCGACCGCGCCGCTTTTCAGGGCCCGTACCGCGAGCGGGACGTCTGCATGGCCGGTGATGATGATCACCGGATCCTTGCGGCCGCGCATCGCCAGTTCCTGTAACAGTTCGAGGCCATCGAGATGGGGCATGCAGATGTCGCTGACGATGATGCCCGGCGCCAGCGCGGACAGTTCGTCGAGGAACTCGATCGACGAGGTGAAGCCGGCATGGGGCTGGCCGCAGGCGCGGAAGACCGCGCTCATCGCCCGGCACACCTCGGGCTCGTCGTCGACGATATAGACGGGCAGATCAGGCAGCGACGCCGACGGCGTCTGTCGGGCGATATCCGAGGGTGAAACGGAACGTGGTTTCGGGTTGTTCGTGATCATACCAAAGTTCGCCCTGATGATGCTCGACGATAGATTTCGAGATGGATAGCCCGACCCCCAGGCCGTGCCGCTTGCTGGTCGCGAACGGCTCGAACAGGCGGTTGCGGACCTCGTCGGCGATACCGTAGCCCGTGTCGGATACGCTGATCACGAGCTGGCGGTCGGTCCAGCGTGCGACGCTCAGCGTCACCTCGCGGACGGGGCGGTCCTGTACCGCCTCGACCCCGTTGACGATCAGGTTCAGCAAGACCTGCTGGATCTGGACCGGATCGACGAAGACTTCGCCAAACTCCTCGTCGAGCACGACCGTCAGGTGCGCGCTCGCCTGCCGGATCGCCATCCGTCCGAGCTGGCTGGCCTCCAGGACGATCCGGCGGACGTCGACCCATTCCATGTCGAGCTCGTCCGCGGCGACGAAGTTGCGCAGGCGCTGGAAGATCGTTTTGGCGCGGAAGAGCTGGCCCAGCATGTCGACGACGGTCGCGTCGACCTCCGCCTTGTCGTGATCGGGATCGGCCAGCATCATCCGCACCGCGCCGGCGTAGAGCGCCGCAGACGCCAGCGGCTGGTTGAGCTCATGCGCGATTGCGCTGCCGAGCTGGCCGAGCGCGGTTGCTCGCCCCAGCTGCTGGACCTGCGCCTCCAGGCCCGCGCGGCGGGCGTCGGCCGTGCGTTGCGGCGTTTCGTCCCGCAGATAGACGATGTGGAACGGCTTGCCCGAAATCGGCACTTCGGCCAGCTGCATCGTGAGTTCGAGCGGATGCGCGCCGGATACCGGAATGCAGACGGTCTGGCCCGTCATCTGGCCGATCGCGACCTGCTTCGCCAGATGACCGATCGCCGAGCCGTTGTTCGGCAGGTTCAGCAAGGCACTGATGCTGCATCCGGCGAGCGGCTCGTGGCGATGTTTAAACAGTTGCTCGGCACACTGGTTCGCGGTCACGATGATGCCGCTGTCGTTGACGATCAGCATGGCCGCGGGAAGCGTCGCGAAGATGGCCTGCAGATAGGTTTCGCGTTGTCGAATCTGCTGCGCCAGCGCGTGTTCGGTCAGCCGGGACTGGCGCAGCGTGTCGCCCGTCACGGCCAGGATCAGATAGCATCCGATGACCGCCATCACGATCGGTTCGGTCACCAGCGGGGCGTCCGGAAACAGCAGGACCCCGCCGACGACAACCAGCACCGCACCGACGATTCCCGCGCGCCAGCTCGCACGCAGCGATGCGGCGAGCGTCGTGAGGAACCCGAAGATGAAGGGCCATTCATAGTGGAACACGGTCCGAATGGTCAGGCTGGTCGCCAGCGCCGCGCATGCCGCCAGACAGCCGACGCGGATAGCCGAACCAAACGGGACAGGGTGTACCGATGGTCGGTCGTCGAGTGCTTCCCAAAGCCGGTTCATTGCGGCCTATATCTCTCCCAATGTCGCAGGGTCGCACGGCGTCGTGCGATTTTCATCCGCGATTATTTCCTAAAATCAGAATCATGGATCAATGCGAGCGGTCACCGTCCTGTCTCCGATCAGCGTGCCGTCCCGCCACAGGGTAATCTCACCGCGGACGAGACCGGGTGGCCAGCCGCGCGGGGGCGGTTTCTTGCCGCCGAAGTTCATCCATAGCAGATGATCGCCGTCCAGCGGTCGTTGGGCGTCAAAAATCGCACCCTGCGGTCCCGTGATCGCGAAGCGCAGGATGTCGCCCCGGCGGCCTCCCGACACCTCGCTCCAGAGCAGCAGTGGCCGCGTCGTCGCGAGCGAGGTCGCGGCCTCGGCTGCCCGGGGATGCGCCGGGTCGACAAAACCGGTGGCGAACCCGCCGCCGATGATCGCCGTCGTCGCACGGTCGAGCACCGCTGCCAGTCCGCGCGTCCACAGGCCGGTCTGTCCCCGCGATCGCGCGCATGCCGCCGTGAGGGGCCGCGCGTCGAACGGATCGATGGGGCGATCGGCGTGCCGGACGTCGAAATGGAGGTGCGGATATTCCGTGTTGCCCGACAACCCGACCATGCCGATCGCCTGGCCGGCGGCAACGCGTTCGCCCGGCTCGACCGTGATGCTGCCGGCGCGCAGATGGCTGTACTGCGTAACCCAGCCGTCGCCGTGATCGATGACGACGCCGTTCCCCGCGTCGCGGCCGGCCGCGAAGGCGCGCGTCCGGACGCTGACATCCGGCTCGCCGTCGCGGCGCCGCACGACGGTTCCCGCCGCCGCCGCGACGACCGGCACGCCGGTGACGAACGCAGCCTCGTCCACGACGCGGAAATCGGTGCCACCATGCGCATCGGTCGTCAGCGAACCGCAGCGATAATCCTCGCGCGCCGCGCCGCGCCGGGACCGTGGTCGGGCAGCTTCTGGACGACGCACGCCTTCGGCACGTCGCAACGGACCGGCAGCATCAGCGAAGGCTGCCCGGCGGCCAGCAGGATGACGAGCAGTCCGGTCATGATGAGGGCCGGCCGCCTTGCAGGGCCAAGCGGGTGCGCGGCAGCACGCCATAGCGGCCAATCGCGATGATCTCACTGCGGCGCACTGGTCCCCCCGAAGCTTTCCAGACCCCGTGGAGCAACGGGGGGATACGGGGAGTCCCTTATTGGGGGCAGATTAAAAAAGGGCGGCCGCGTGAGGCGGCCGCCCTGAGGAGCATCCGACCCCGATCCGTCGGATGTGGGGGGAGACGGATCGGACGATACGGTCAGACGAACTGGATCATGTCGTAGCCGGCATTGCCCTGGCTGTAGGCATTCATCGCCTCGACCGAGTCGAAGAAGGTCGTGGTTTCGGCCAGGTTGGCGATCAGCGGATCGGCGCCTGCCCAGAAATCCTCGATCATGATCGAGCCGTTCGCGGTGAAGATCATGACGTCGACCGCGTCGCCCTGGCCATCCCAGTCCAGGTTGACCACGATGACGGAGCTCCGGTCGAAACCGGCGTCGACATCGAGCTGGACGGCGTCACGGTTGGTGAGGCTGAAGTCGCGACCGTTCCCGAACTGGCCGGAGATCTCGTCGTCGCCATAGCCGGGACTGCTGTTGGTCTCGTCGAACCGGAAGATGTCACGGCCCGCGCCGCCCATCAGCAGGTCGTTGCCCTCTCCGCCGAGCAGCGTGTCGTTGCCCTCTCCGCCGAGCAGCGTGTCGTTGCCATCCTCACCCTCGAGCCGGTCGTCGCCCGCGCCGCCCTCGAGGCGGTCGTTACCGGTGTCGCCGAACATCTGGTCGTCGCCGGCATCGCCGTACAGCGTGTCGTTGTTGCCGCCGCCCCAGATGGCATCATTGCCGTTGCCGCCGTGCAGAACGTCGATCCCGCCGCCGCTGACTCCGGTCTGCTCCTGGGCATCGCCGTACAGCGTATCGTTGTCGTCACCGCCCCAGAGCGTATCGTTGCCGAGGCCGCCGACCAGCAGGTCGCTTCCGGTCTCGCCGTACACGGTGTCGTTGCCGGCATCGCCGTACAGCTGGTCGTCACCGGCCTGGCCATTGACGATATCGTTGCCGGCGCCGCCCGACACGGAATCGTTGCCGACGCCGCCGTTGACATCGTCGTTGCCGTCATTGCCGTAGACCGTGTCGTTGCCCTGACCGCCGTGGATCCAGTCATTGCCTTCGTCACCTTGGAGGGTGTCGTTGCCGACATTGCCGTAGATCTGGTCGTCGCCGATCCCCCCATAGACGGTATCCTCGCCGTTGCCGCCGGTGATGACGTCGT
This sequence comes from Sphingomonas ginsenosidivorax, assembly GCF_007995065.1. NCBI lineage: Bacteria > Pseudomonadati > Pseudomonadota > Alphaproteobacteria > Sphingomonadales > Sphingomonadaceae > Sphingomonas > Sphingomonas ginsenosidivorax. Next base: position 132,551 of record NZ_VOQR01000001.1, read on the forward strand.
TGTCGCTGGCGCCGGGATCGGTGTTATCGTCGATCGACTCGCCGGCGCCGTAGATGACGTCGTTGCCGTCGCCGCCATTGAGCGTGTCGTTGCCCAGGCCACCCTGGATCCTGTCGGCGCCGGCCTCGCCCTCGACAAGGTCGTTGCCGTCGTCGCCGTTCAGCACGTCGTCGCCGGTACCGCCGAACACGCTATCGTTGTCAGCACCCGCCTGGACGAAGTCGTTGCCGGCACCGCCGCGGATCAGATCCTCGCCGGCGTCGCCGTCCAGTTCGTCATTGCCGTCATTGCCGTCCATCGTGTCGTTGCCGTCGCCGCCATCGACTTGGTCGTCGCCCGCGTCGCCCGCCAGCGTGTCGTTGCCGGCATCGCCCCAGATCAGGTCGTTGCCGTCATTGCCGTTGACGCGGTCGTCGCCACCCTGGGCGAAGACCTGGTCGTCGCCGGCACCGCCGGTGATGACGTCCGCATTGCCTTCGTCCGGATTATATTCGAACCCGGAATTATAGGCGAAGCTGTCGTCCTCGCGACCGCCGACGGCGTTGGCGCCGTTGCCCGCCCCCATGTTGGCGCTCGTGGTGGCACCGAACGAGTGGCCGTTGTCGCCGAAGATGACGTCGTTGCCGTCGCCGCCGTTCAGCGTGTCGACGCCGGTCGCGTTGAGCCCGCCCTCGATATAGTCGTTGCCGGTGCCGCCGTTGACGGTGTCCGCGCCGGCCTGCCCGAACAGATCGTCGTCGCCGGCATCGCCGTTCACGGTATCGTTGCCGACGCCGCCGATCGCGCGATCGTCGCCGCTGCCGCCATTGAGGATGTCGGTGCCGTCGCCACCATGGAGGAAGTCGCTCCCGCCTCCGCCGTAAAGTGCGTCGTCGCCGGCGCCGCCGAGCAGCGTGTCGTTGCCGTCGTTCGCCGACTCGGCCACGTCATCGCCGTACAGCACGTCGTTGCCGATGCCGCCCTCGACGCGGTCGTTGCCCCGGCGGCCGAGCAGCACGTCGTTGCCGGCGTCGCCATACAGGTCATTGTCGAAATTGTTGCCGAACACATAGTCGTTGCCGCCGCCAGCCCGGGCATTGTACGGCAAACCTGCAGTCGTGTTGCTGGTCGCGAGATCGATGATCTCGTTGGCATTCGTGCCAAGTACTTGCGCACGAGAAGTCGCCGCTTTGGGCGTCGTTGGAGCTACCATCTCTTCTCTCCCTTTATGAACGGGCTCCCCGAAGGGTTCCGGCGATGAAAGTGTTCATCACGCATCGTGGCGTAGAGAGTGGTACCGGCCGGCCATATTCCCCGGCGGGGACAGTGTTCCGACTTACGGCCTGTTTGGCGGGGCCGAGCCGAGCAAGGTTTGCGCCAGCGAACCGATCTCGGCCAGCAACGTTGCCTGCGCGACGATTTCCGCCCGTGCGGCGCGTGTCTGGTCGATACGCGCGGTCAACAGGTCGCGCTGTGCATCGAGGACGTCGATGGTCGTGCGTTCGCCGAACGTCGCCTCGCGCGTGATCGCGCTGACGGCGCTCTCGTTCGCGACGACGGCCTTGCCGGCGATGGCGACGATCCGCGCGGCGGCCTGGCGACGGGTCCAGGTGACCTCGACGTCCCGCACCACCTCGCGCTCGACCTGGGCCAGCTGGAACATGCGTTGCGCTTCCAGCCCCTTGGCGCGGCGGATCTCGGCATATTCCGCTCCGCGCTGGAAGATCGGCACATGGGCGCTGACCCCGCCGAAGGTCGCGGTCCGGTCGTTGGGCAACTGGCCGGTGAAGAGGTTCGCGACGCCGCCGGTGAGATAGTCGACGCCGACCACGGCCTCGACATTGGGTGCCAGTTGCGCGCGCGCGGCGGAGACGGCCCCGCGCCCGGCGGCGACGGCGGCGCGCGCGGCCCGCAGCACGGGGCTGTTTCTGATCGCGTGCTGCTTCGCGTCCTCGATCGTCGGCGGTCCGGCCGCGATCTGCGGAAGGGCCATCGTCTCGTCGGCGATCGGAGCGCCGAGCAACTCTTCCAGGCGGCTGCGACTCGCCGCGCGCTGGGTCTGCGCATCGAGCATGCCGGCTTCGGACGTCGCCAGCCGTGCCTGCGCCTGGCTGATGTCGGTGAGCGTCGCATCGCGAACCGAGAGACGACGCTCGGTCATGGCGAGTTCGCTCTGCAGCGACGCGTTCTGCTGTTGCACGAAGCCTTCCACCTCGGCGGCGCTTCGGGTGTCCGCCAGCGCGGTGACGAGGTCGAGCATGACCTGTTCGACGGTATCGTTGAGCACGGCTTCCGCATTGTCCAGCTCGGCGCGCGCCGTTGCCTTCGCGGCCCCGGTCCGGCCGCCGTCGAACAGCGGCATCCTGGCCTCGAGTGACGCCTGGCCGAGCGTGAAGGTCTGATCGCCCGGACCGTTCACGACGCCCAGACGACGGCGCTGCACCAGCGCATCGCCCTCAATCGAGGGCAGGCTGCCGCTGCGCGCGGCATCCAGGCGGGCTCGGGCCTGCTGCACGACCTCGCGTTGCGCCTGGATGCGGGGGTTTGCGGCATAGACCATCTCGGCCAGCCGGTACGGTTGGTGCGGCGCTGCGCCGCAGAGCGCGACGCTCGAGACCAGCAGGCAGAACGCCCTTCTTTCGGTGCTCATTTCATCTCCCCCACCTCGAAGTCGTTGCTTCGGTTGCGGGGGAAGGATCGCACCAAAGATGGTGGTCATCTGTTCCCTTTCGGGAACGCGGCGGGGCTGCGGACTTGCGTAGTCGGCCGCAATTGCCGGTCCCGATCGTTCGCCGTAATCCTCCAAAACGGATGCATAAGACGGCGCCCAACAAGCGAACGCCTGATTTGTCAGCGCATTGCGAGGCCTCTCGCCGAGTGCGCGGACAGATTTCGATACACGTCGAAACGGGGGGACAGCATGGCCGACAAGACGATCATCGGAGCGCGGCCACCGGGCTCGCACACGGTCCGCATCGACATTCCCAAGCCTCACGCGCGCATGCAGCTCGCCGACGCGTGCGAATCCTTCCTGCACGGACTGGGGCTGGACCATGCCTATTTCCGCGCGACCTCGAAGGAGGGGGCGCCGGTGATGCATATCCTGGTCGGGTTGCCGCACGTGTCGCGCGATCCGGAAGCGATACGGCGGTTTGCACGGGATTGTGAACCATTTTGGGACGGGCTTTCGGGGGCGGGCGCGGTACGGCAGGTCGTGATGCCGCCCGCCTCGACTGCGCTGTCGCCTGCGGCCGCTGCGCGGCACGACCTGCCGCCGGGACGCAGCCGCTATGCGAGGGGCCTGGCCGTCTCGTGCGACGCGGAGTCGGGGCAGCTCGAGGGAATCGTGTTTCGGGATCCGATGGACGTGCCGATCGCCGACGCGACGGCCGCTGCCTTCCGCGCGGCCTTGCCCCTGATCGTCAGTTTGATCTTCGCCGAAGCCGCGAACGACCGCAGCGCCGGCCGGCTGTCGATGATGCGCTCGGTCCTCGATCGCATGGCCATGCCGACGTTCCTGGTCGACGAGCGGATGACGCCCCTGCTGACCAACGCGTCGGCCGGGCACCTTCTGCGTCGTCGGTCGATCTTCCTGCGTCCCGGGGACGGCACGATCGCCACGCGCTACTCGCGCGAGACCCGCAACCTGCGCGATGCGGTCATCGAGACGATCACCGAGAAGGTCGACATGCGCGCGGTGCGCATCAACGACGACGATGCCAATCTGATGCTGGCCGTCGTCGTGCCCGCGCGCTTCCACGATGGCGCCGCCGAGCGGAACGTCGCGATGATCGTCGTGCACGAGCTGGGCGCAATCAGCGCGCCGCCCTGCGTTCTCGCAGCGCTCGGCCTGCTGCCGTCCGAGCAGCGCTTCCTCGACAGCTTCCTGCGATCGAACAGCCTTGCCGAGACGGCCGAGCGCATCAACCTGTCGCAGGAGACCGCGCGGACCTACCTGAAGCGCGTCCGTGCGAAGCTCGGCGTGCATCGGCAGATCGATCTCGCGCGGCTCGTCCTCGGTCTGGTGCCGCCGCTGTTTCCGGCCACCGAAACCGTCGCGGCGGAATAGGCCGATGGTTCGCCCCAAACCCGGCAAGCCGCAGCGCAGCCAGACGAGCTACATCGCCGCGCTGCTCGCGCCCTATCGGTCGGTGCTGATCGCGCTGCTGGTGTTCTCCGGCATCGTCAACGTGATGGCGCTGGCGGTCTCGATCTTCTCGCTGAACGTGTTCGACCGGGTGCTGACCAGCTCGAGCCTCGATACGCTCGGCTTCCTGTGTCTGGCCGTCATGCTCGCCATCGCGCTGAGTTCGACGCTGGAGGGCGTGCGGCAACGCGTCGCCGGGCAGCTGGGACAATGGCTGTCGGAACGGCTGGCACCCATGCTGCTGTCCATCGCACTCGACCAGCGATCGCTGCCGCCGGACATGCGGTTGGGCGCACTGCGCGGGCTTTCGGCGGTCACGGGCTTTCTCTCGACCCCGACCCTGTTCTCGGTGATCGATATCCTCTGGGTGCCGGTCTACCTGATCGCCATCTATCTGCTGCATCCCGACCTTGGCACCGTCGCGGCGGTGGGCGCGGTCGTGCTGCTGACGCTGGCATGGATCAACGAACGCGGCACGCGCGCCCGGTTGGGGGATGCCCAGTCGCTCGCGTCGGCCAATCTCGACCATGCCGAGGCGCTCGTCCGGAACGGCGAGGTGATCGACGCGCTCGGCATGACTGGCGCGGCCGTCGACCAATGGGCCAGGCGCCACCGGCAGCAGATCGCCGCGAGCAGCCGGCCACAGCGCTTCACCACGACGATCACGAGCATCGCGCGCTTCGTGCGCTACGCGATCCAGGTCGCGATACTCGCGGTCGGCGCCTGGCTGGTGCTCGATCGCCAACTGACCGGCGGCGCGATGATCGCCGGTTCGATCATCGTCGGCCGGCTGATGGCACCGATCGAATCCTCGATCAGCTATTGGCGGCAGTTCGTCGCGGCGCGCCATGCCTTCCGGCAGGTGGAGGCCTTCTGCCGGCTCCCGCCGTCGCGCACCTCGACGATGCGACTGCCGGCACCGACCGGCGCCATCACCGTCGCCAACCTGACCTATGTGCCGCCCGCGCTGAACATGCCGGTGCTCCGCAACGTCAGTTTCGCGGTCTCGGCGGGCGAGATGCTCGCACTGGTCGGGCCGTCGGCATCGGGCAAGACGACGCTGGCACGCTCGCTGATCGGCACGCTGCAGCCGACTCAGGGGCATGTGCGGCTCGATGGCGCGGATGCGTTCGACTGGATGCGCAGCGATCTGGGGCCGTATATCGGCTATCTGCCGCAGGACGTCGAATTGCTGCCGGGATCGGTGCGCGACAACATCGCGCGGTTTCGCGCCGATGCGACCGACGACGATGTCGTCGCGGCAGCGCAGCTCGCGGACTGCCACGAGATGATCCTGCAGCTCGAGGGCGGGTACGACATGCAGCTGACCGATGGCGGGTTGCAGCTGTCGGGAGGCCAGCGCCAGCGCATCGGGCTGGCGCGCGCGCTGATCGGGACGCCGCGCCTCGTCGTGCTCGACGAGCCCAACGCCAGCCTCGACGCCGCGGGCGAGGACGCGCTGTTTCGCGCACTGCGGCAGCTCAAGACGCGCGGCGTCACCTGTATCGTCGTGTCGCATCGTACCAACCTGTTGCGGATCGCGGACAAGGTGCTCGTGCTCGATGCGGGCATGGTCGCCAGTTTCGGCACGGCGCGCGACGTGGTCGCGAAGCTCGCGCGCGCGGCGGAAAGGCCGACGCGCGTGGAACCGCCGACCCCGGTACGCGCCGCGCCGACGGCCGACGGCAGTCCTGCCGCCGTCGGGGAGGCTCGGGCATGAACGCGACGGTCATCGGAAACTGGGAAGGCACGCCGCTCCAGCTGCCGGCGCCCGCGGAGCCCGTCGATCACGGCCCCCCGGTACGCGCGTCGATGCGTCTCGCCTATGGGGCTGGCCGCGTTCGTCCTGCTGTTCGGGCTCTGGACGGTACTCGCGCCGCTGCACAGCGCGGCGGTCGCCAGCGGGTTGCTGCGCGCCGATCAGGGCGGCCGCAAGGTCATCCAGCATCTTGAGGGCGGCATCATCAAACGCTTGCTGGTGCGCGAGGGCGACAGCGTTGCGGCGGGACAGGCGCTGGTCGAACTCGACAGCACCGCGACCGCGGCCGAAGGCGCGGCGCTGCGCGGGAGCTACGACGCCCTGCTGGCCCAGGACGCGCGACTCTCCGCCGAACGGCAGGGGCTGGACTCGGTCGTCTATCCCGACGAGCTCCTGGCGCGCCGCGACGAACCCCAGGTGAAGGCGATCCTGGGCGCGTCGGACCGGTTGTTCCGCGCGGGGCTGGGATCGCAGGGGGACCAGGTCCGCGTGCTCGCGCAACGCATCGCGCAGGGCCGCGCCGAACTCGTCGGCACCGCACCCCAGCTCGCCGCGGTCGCCGAGCAGTCGCGATTGATCGGCGAGGAACTGGCGGGCGTGGAGACGCTGGTCGGGGAACGGCTGGAGCGCCGTACGCGCCTGCTGACGCTGCAGCGTCAGCAGGCCGACCTCGCATCGCAGCGCGAACGGCTGGCGACGAGCCGGAACAAGATTGCGGATACGATCGGCGAGTTGCGCGCACAGGTGTCGCTCGTGCGCGGGCAGCGGACGACGGAAGCGGCGGCCGAGCAACGCGAGGTGCAGGCCCGGCTCACGGAGGCGCGCGAGAAACTCAAGATCAGTAGCGACATCGCCCGCCGGCGAATCATTTCCGCGCCTGTCGCCGGCATCGTTACCAATCTGCGGCTGGTGACGCCGGGCGGCGTCCTGCCCGCGGGCCAGCCGATCCTCGACATCGTGCCCCGCGACATGCCGCCCGTCGTCATCGTCAGGCTGCATGCCAACGATATCGACGTCGTCCATCCGGGCTTGCGTGCCGAGGTCCGGCTGACCCCCTACAAGACGCGGTCCGTGCCGACCCTGATCGGCTATGTCCGCCAGGTGAGTGCCGATGCCAGCGTCGACGAGAAGACCGGCGAGGTCTTTTACGAGACGCAGGTGATCCTGCCGCCCGCCGCCCTGCGCGAAGTCCCCTCGGTCCGGCTGGTGTCAGGGATGCCCGCCGAAGTGTTCGTTCAGACCGGCGAACGCTCGCTCCTCCAATATTTCAGCCAGCCGCTGATCGACAGTTTCCGCCGGGCGTTCCGTGAAAGCTGATCTGCCTGCGCCGGACGGGGGCGGGGGTGCTGCAAGCGACGGGCTGCGATGGCGGGTGACGATCGAATGTCGCGATCGGCTGGGGCTGGTCGCGGTCATCGCCAATGCCTGCCAGGCCGCGCACGCCAACATCGTCGACTCCGCGCAATATGCGGATCCCGAAACCGGCCGCTTCTTCATGCGGCTAGAGGTCGCGGCTGGCGCGGCCGACATGCCCGATCTGACCGAGCGTCTGGTCCGGCTTGCCGATCCGCTCGGGCTCACCTTCGCGGTGCAGCGCGCCGATCACCGGCCGCGGACATTGGTCATGGTCTCGCAACAGGGTCATTGTCTCGCGGACCTGCTCTACCGTCACGAGACTGGCGACCTTGCCATCGACATCGTCGCCGTCGTCAGCAACCACGATCGGTGGCGCTGCGCGGTCGAGCGGCACGGCCTGCCCTTCGTCCATGTGCCGGTCGGCGCGGAGGGGCACGAGGCGAGCGTCGAGCCGGCGTGGCGCGGGCTGATCGCCGAGCACGGGATCGAGTTGATCGTGCTCGCGCGCTACATGCAGGTCGTCTCGCCGCGCTTCTGCAGCGATTTCGAGGGGCGGGTGGTGAATATCCACCACAGCTTCCTGCCGAGCTTCAAAGGCGCGCACCCGTACCGGCAAGCCTATGACAACGGCGTGAAGCTCATCGGGCCACGGCGCATTTCGTGTCGGCGGATCTCGATTGCGGGCCCATCATCGAACAGGCGGTCATGCGCATCGATCATCGCTGCGACGCCGCAGAGATGGTCCGTCGAGGTCGCGACGTCGAGGCGCAGGTCCTGGCGCGGGCACTGACCTGGATCGCGCAGGCCCGCGTCTTCCGCAACGGACAGAGGACGGTGATCCTGTAACGCGCGGACCAAGCGTGGACGCGTGACCCGTGCCGGCGCGTTCGCTCCGGTGGACCCCTAGCGTCCCGCCAGCGCCGTCGCGAGCGGTACGATCATGTCCTCCGGGATGCGGCGGGCGATGACGGGCATGGTCGCCTGCGACTTGCGGGCGTCGACGATCGTCTCGTCGCCGCGCCACTGGCGCAGGCGCTGTGCCAGATAGCTCGCGCGCTGGCCGGTCAGCACGGGATAGGGCTTGCCCGGCGCGTGGCAGCTCGCGCAGGCCGGCAGCTGGAGGTCCGGCCGGCCGACGCGGATGATCTGCGCGGCGGCGCGATCCGCGGTCGTGCCGGCGGGTGCCGGGGCCAGCCCGGGCATCGCGGCGAAATGCTTTGCGAGCCGAGCCATGTCGGCCGGCTGCAGCCGGGCGGCGGCGGTCTGCATCACTGCGCTCGCCCGCTTGCCGGTCGCATAGCCCTCGAGCGCGGCGAGCAGGTAAGCGGGGTCCTGGCCGCCCAGGACCGGGATGTCGGGCTGGCCACGCCCGCGGCCGTCGGTGCCGTGGCACCCCGTGCAGCTGTCGAGCACTGCGTCGCCCGTCGGCATCGCGGTCAGCGCCCGGTAGGTCGCGGGCGTCATCGTCGGCAGCTGCCGCACGAACGCGACCATCCGCCGCACCTCGTCGTCGCGGTGCTTCGCTGCCCAGCCGGGCATGCCGGTATATTTGACGCCGTGCTTGAGGATCCAGAACAGCTGCGGGTCGGTCCATTCGCGCGCGTTGATCGCGAGGTCGGGGGCAGGGGGCGTCGCCGCCTGCATCACCGGCGAGGGACGCACGCCCGGCGCGCCGTGGCAGCTGGCGCAGCTCGCCGCGAACAGGCCGGCGGCGCTGACCAGCTGCTGGTCGGCCTTGGGGTCTGACGGCGCGGTCAGCGCGGCGTGCGTGCGGACCGAATTGCGCATCGTCCAGTGCAGGAACCAGTCGGTGACCTTCCAATGCCCCGACGACGCGGCGATGTTGAAGATACCCGACCAGGCGAAGAGCAGGCCGGCGAGCGCGAGCGCGACGATCGCCGCCGCCGCGCGCGCCCAGGTGATGCGGATCGTCATGCCGTGCGTGTCCTGAGAAGGCCCGCGAGCATCGCGAGGCCACCGATGAAATAGCTCGCCGCGCCGACCAGCAGCATGACGACGCCGCCCAGTTGCTGGTCCTCGAGCGTGTCGAGCCCGTGGCCGGCATGATGCATCGCCGCGTAGAGCGGGCGCGGCGCGAGCCCGACCAGCGCGCCGAGCAGGGTCATGTGCATCGACGTGAGCAACAGCGCCGCGACTCCTGCCGCGCGCCGGTCGCTCGCGCCGCCGGTCGCAGTGCCGAGAACGGCGCTCCACAACAGCACGCCGGCAGCGAGGAAGCTCGCCTGCTCGACGACCAGCGCGAGCGGCTGGCTGTCGACGCCGAGCCGCAATGCGGGCAGGTGCCACAGCCAGACGACCACCAGCTCGACCAGCGACATCGCCAGCGGCGTCACGATCGCAGGCCAGCGCTCGGCGGGATCGTACCGCGTCCCCGCCACGCCGTAGGCGAGCAGCGGCGCCGCAACCGCGACCGCGATCATGTGCCCCGCCATGTGCCCGACCATGCCGAGCGGCGCGGCGGCGAACGCCCAGCCTGAGGGGACCAGCGCGACCCCCGCCGCCAGGCTCGCGCGCCTCACCGGCAGTCGCCGAAGATCACGACGGGGACCGCAGTGAACAGCACCGCGATGAAGCTCAGCCCCGCGAGCAGCCGGGTCGACAGCGCGAGGAAGCGCAGGCGGTCGATCTCGGTGCTGCTGTCGTGCGGGGCGGGGTCGCCCGGCGCCTGCGACTGGACGCGCGCGATATAGCCGGCCGCGAGGATCCCGAGCAGCGCGGCGACGGTCGCGATCAGCACAGCGAGCGGAAAGCCGCGCAGCGACGTCCCCGGCGTCTTCGCGCACGTCACCGCGACCCACAGGTAGCAGAACAGGAAATGCGCCGCCCAGATCGTCGGCGGCACGATCAGCGTCCACAGCGTGACCTTCAGGTCGTGCGCCCAATGTCCGAACCGGCGCTTCATGCGACACCCGGGAACAGGCCGATGGTGCAATAGGTCACCAGCGCGGTCAGTGCGAGGAAGTGGTGGAACACCGTGATGTTGCGCAGGTCGGCGTCGTATTGCGGGGTCATCTTGCCGGCCAGGCTGCGTGCGAGCGTATAGGCTTGCATGATCGCGCCGATCGCGGCATGCACCGCGGTCCAGATCGCCAGCGTCCAGACGATCGCCGGATAGACGTGGCACGTCGGCTCGAGCCCCGACAGCCACGGTCCGGCAAGCCCCGCGAACAGGCTCGCCAGCGTCGCGACGATCCCGCCGACCAGCAGCGCGCGAGCGAGGCCGACATGCCCGCGGCGATGCACCTCGCGCGCGACGACGGTCGCGGCCCAGCCCGCCAGCGTCGTCGCCAGCGCGACCATCGGCCAGACCACGCCCGGCCCGTCGAGCCCGGCGCCGCTCGGCGGGAAATCGCTGTGGATCGTCCAGAAGAAGAAATAGCCGAAGACGAGCCCTGAGAACGCGGTCGCGTCGGCCATCATCGTGATGAACATCGCCCACCAGCCGGACGCCGCCGGGCCCGACAGATACAGCGGCAGCTCGATCCCGTGGCCGATCGACTTGGTCGGTTTTTCGGGGATCTCGGCGGTCCCGGTCCACAACCAGGTCAGCACGCAGGCCAGCGTCGCGACGCCGCTCAGCGCAGCGGCGATGTAGAAATGATAGGTGGTGAGGATGAACACGCCCGCCAGCGCAATCGCGGTCAGCATCGGCTTCACGCTCGGCGTGCCCAGCCGGATGACCTGCAGCGGCCGCGCGTCGAGCACCGTCGTCACGATCGACTCGCGCCGCATCTCCTCGGCATCGGGGAGGAAGAATCGGCCCTCGTCGACCTTGGCGACGAAGTCCTTCTGGTCCCAGATCGGATAGCGGCTCTCGATCAGCGGCACCGACCGGATGCCCCAGTCCTCGTCATCGGGCAGCGCCAGCCATTCGAGCGTGCCTGCGTTCCACGGGTTGCGCGGCGCCTTCGCCCGCCACGGCGACCGCGCGAGGTCGACGCAGATGATCAGCACGCCCGCCGCGAACAGATACGATCCCGCGGTCGACGCCAGGTTCAGTCCGCCGATCCCGAGCTCGCCCGGATAGGTGAACACCCGCCGCGGCATGCCGAGCAGCCCCGACAGGTGCATCGGGAAGAAGGTCAGGTTCGCGCCGACGAACAGGATCCAGAACGCGGTCCTGCCCATCCGGTCGGACAGTTTCTTCCCCGTCACCAGCGGCCAGTAATAATAGAGCCCTGCGAACAGCGGCAGCAGCGTGCCGCCGATCAGCACGTAATGCAGGTGCGCGACGATGAAATAGGTGTCGTGTGCCTGCCAGTCGAACGGCGCGACCGCGACCATCACGCCCGTCAGCCCGCCGATCACGAAGATCGCCAGGCTCCCCGACGCGTACAGCAGCGGCGTCGATTTCTTGACGTTGCCCGCCCAGAGCGTCGCGATGAACACGAAGATCTGCACCCCCGTCGGGATCGCGACCGCCTCGCTCGCCGCCGAGAAGAACGCCAGGCTGATCTTGGGCAGCCCGGTCGTGAACATGTGGTGGACCCACAACCCGAAGCTCAGGAACGCGGTACCGACCGCCGCCAGCACGATCCACGGATAGCCGAGCAAATGTCTTTGCGCGAAGGTCGGGATCAGCATCGCGAACAGCGCGATCGAGGGCAGGAAGACGATATAGACTTCGGGGTGGCCGAAGATCCAGAACAGGTGCTGCCACAGCAAGGGATCGCCACCCTTGGCCTCGTTGAAGAACGGCCAGTCGAGCAGCCGCTCCATCTCGAACAGCACGTCGCCCGCGATCAGCGGCGGGAAGGCGAACAGGATCATCACCGCGACGACCAGGATGTACCAGGCATAGAGCGGCATCAGGTTCAGCCGCATTCCCGGCGGCCGGCATTTGAGCACGCCGACGATCAGCTCGACCGCGGCCGCCACCGACGACACCTCGATGAAGCTTAGCCCGAGCATCCAGATGTCGGCGCCGAGCCCGCTCAGGTCGGTGCGCGTCGTCAACGGCGGGTACATGAACCAGCCGCCATCGGGCGCCGCGTCGAAGAAGATCGAGCCCGAGACGAACACGCCGCCGATCAGGAAGCTCCAATAGCCGAACGCCGACAGCCGCGGGAACGGCAGGTCGCGCGCGCCGAGCAGCTGCGGCAGCAGGATGATCGACACCGCCTCGAACATCGGCACCGCGAACAGGAACATCATCATCGAGCCGTGCAGCGTGAACAGCTGGTTGAAGGTGTTCGCGGTGACCAGGTCGTTGCTCGGCACCGCGAGCTGCGTGCGCATGATCAGCGCCAGCACGCCCGCGAACAGCATGAAGCCGAACGCGGTCAGCGTGTACCACACGCCGATCCGGTTGTTGTTGACGTCGGTCCAGCGGAAGAACCAGCCCGAGGGCGGCTTCCACACCTCGCGCAGCCGCTCTTCCTGCGCGGCGCGGACCGCGGGATCGTTCTGGTCGGGGCTCGTCGTCATTTCAGACCCTGGAGATAGGCGGCGATACCGTCGGCCTCGGCCGGGGAGATCTGTGGAAAGGCGGGCATGCGCACGCCGGGCTTGGTCTTGCCCGGATCACGGATGAACCCGGCGATATTGGCACGCGTCATCGGCAGCACGCCCGCGGCGAGCGTCGTGCGCGACCCGAAATGCGTCAGGTCCGGGCCGATCTTGCCGGCCGCGGCCGTGCCGCGGATCGCATGACACGCCGCGCAGCCGGCGTCCGCGAACTGCCGCGCGCCGGGCGAGTCCGGCGCGGGCGTGCGCTCCCCGGCGAGCCAGCGATCGAACGCGGCCGGCTCCATCGCGATCACGTCGAACGCCATCAACGCATGGCTCAGCCCGCAGAATTCGGCGCAGACGCCGCGGTACCGCCCCGCCTTGGTCGCGCGGACGACGAGGCGGTTGGTGCGCCCGGGGATCATGTCCATCTTGCCGGCAAGGCCCGGCACCCAGAAGCTGTGGATCACGTCGGTGCTCGACAGCGCGAGCGATACGGTGCGCCCGACCGGCAGCCGCAGCTCGTTCGCGCTTTCGACGACCGTCCCGCCCTGCGGTGCGTAGCGGATCCGCCACCAGAACTGCTCGCCCTCGACGCCCACCCGCAGGTCGGCGGGGGCGACCTCGCGCGGGCGCATCGCGGGCAGCGACCAGACGAGCAGCCCAAACAACAGGATCGACGGGATGATCCCGCCGAGCCACAGCACCATCTTCATGCCGCCCTGGTGCGTCATCCGTCCTTCGGGCGCGCGGACCGCGGCGCGCATCAGCGCTGCCATGCCGACCGCGATGACCACCGCGCCGACCAGCAGCACGATCGCGATGCTGCGGATGTCGGCGGCGTCCTCGCCGAACGGCGCGAGCGTCGATTGATGGCGGTTGCAGGCGCCGAGCAGGGCAGGCGCCAGAACCGCGGCTGGAAAAGTCTTCGTCCGCATCACGCCCTTGCCGTCAGCTTTCCCGGTCGCCCTAGCGCCTCGAACGCGGGAGCGTAACCGGAATATGACAGGATGTTCATGCTGGCCAAGGCACTTTCGATGAGTCCGGTCCGGCCGCGTATCTGCGTCAGACGGAGTGCGATGCGCGTCGAACGCGCCCCCGGTCCGGTATCGCTGCCGGGACAGGCGGGTACAAAGCCCCAAAAGGGAAGTGCCGTTGCCATCTGAATTGCTGTGTCGTCGCCTCGGCCTCGTTGCCGGCCTGTCCGCGCTTGCGGCGTGCGTTCCCGCCGGACGCCAGCCGGCCTCGCCCGCGTCCGTACCGATCACGGTCCAGACCACCACGCCGGCACGGACGCCGCCGCGACCGGCACGCCGGGCACAGCCATCGGCCGATCTGCTCAATGCGGTCCAGGCGCTCGGCGCGCGCTTCCAGGGCGCGGCGGGCATCAGCGTCCGCGATATCGACGAGGGCTGGGTGGTCGCCTGGGAAGGCGACACGCCGCGTCCGCAGGAGAGCGTCAGCAAACTGTGGGTCGCGATCGCGGTCATGGATGCGGTCGACCGCGGCCGGCTGTCGCTCGCCGATCCGGTGACGGTCACGCGGTCCGACCTGACCGTGTTCCACCAGCCGATCCGGACTCTCGTCGGCGCGGACGGCTACAGGACGACGATCGGCGAGCTGCTGCGCGGTGCGATGACGCGGAGCGACAACACCTGCAACGACGTGCTCCTCTGGCGCGTCGGTGGGCCCGCCGCGATCAACCGGATGCTCGCCGACAAGGGCATTGCCGGCGTGACGTTCGGCCCGGGCGAACGCCAGCTGCAGGCGCGTACCACCGGGCTGGAATGGCGACCCGAATGGGCAGGGGGCTGGGGATTCCTGCAGGCCCGCGCCGCGATGCGCTACGAAGCGCGGGACAAGGCGTTGCGGCGCTATCTCGCCGATCCGATCGACGGCGCGTCGGCGAATGGCGTGACTCTCGGACTCTCGCTGCTCGCGCAAGGCAAGCTGCTGGGCGCGCGCTCGACGGCGTCGCTGCTGACGCTGATGCGCTCGAGCAAGACCGGCCCGCTTCGCCTCAAATCCGGCCTCCGTCCCGGCTGGACGCTCGCGCACAAGACGGGGACCGGGCAGGATCTCGGCAGCCTGTCGACCGGCTACAACGATGTCGGCCTGCTCGTTGCGCCCGACGGCCATCGCTATGCGGTCGCGGTGATGATCGCGAGCACCCGCCAGCCGATACCCGTGCGGATGCGGCTGATGGGCGACGTGACGCGCGCGGTCGTCGCCGCGGCCGGCGGCTAGGCCCGGCCGCCCGACCGGTCCGCCGCGCCCGGCAAAATACCGGGGTCTGGCCCATCCCCCCGGACCGCTTCCTATAATGACGGAAACAGCCCTGGAGCCTGGTATGTCCGTCGAGCACGCCGTTATCGATCTGAGCGCACGCGCCGCGGCGACGCTGGCAGACGCGATGATCGTTCTGGCCTTCAGCGCGGAGGGAACGCTGATCGAGGCCAATGACGCCGCTCGCCATCTCCTCGAATCGATCCACGGCGACACCGGCTTCGCCACGCTGTTCCCGCTGTATGCCGACGCGATCCAGAGCCTGTCGGACGATGCGACGACGACCGTGGCGGTCGAGGGCATGCTCGCCGATGCCGACGGCCGCTGCCAGCACGTCCAGGGATTGCTCGGCGTCGTGCCGTCGGCATCGGGAAAACTGGTGTTCATGGGCTCGGTCACGCCCGCCAGCCTGCACGACACGGCGCTGATGCGGCATCGCTTCAACGCGATCAACGCCGCGCTCGCGATCTGCCAATATTCGCCCGCGGGCGTATTGCTCGACGGCAACGCCCGGTTCTTCGAACTGACCGGCCTGTCGCGCGAGGCATCGGTCGGGTGCCGTTTCGATGCGCTATGGACCCCGCAGGAGCGCGAGGCCGGCGACGCCGAGACCTATTGGAGCAAGTTCGCGCGCGGTGAATCGGACACGGTGATCCGCCGGTACAAGCACGAGAGCGGCCATACCGTCTGGGTCCGCGAGATCTTCGTCCCGACGTTCGACGAAACCGCGCAGCTCGTCTCGGTCCTGAGCTACGCCTACGACATCAGCGCGCAGCACCAGACCGCGGTCGACAATCATGGCCGGATGGTCGCGATCGACCGGGCGTTCGCGTTGATCGAGTTCGACCTGTCGGGCCGGGTCGTCTCGGCGAATGCCAATTTCCTCGCGCTGATGGGCTATGCGCTCGACGAGGTCGTCGGCGAGCACCACCGCATCTTCTGCGACCGCGACTATGCGCAAAGCCCGGCATACCGCCAGTTCTGGCAGCGGCTGGGCCGCGGCGAGCTCGACCAGGGCGAGTACAAGCGCCTGCGCAAGGACGGCAGCGAGGTCTGGATCCAGGCGTCGTACAACCCGCTGTTCGATACCGACGGGCAACCCTACGGCGTCGTCAAGGTGGCGACCGACGTCACCATGCAGCGGCTCGCGATGATCGAGGCGCAGGGACTGGCCGCCGCGATCGATCGTGCGCAGGCGGTGATCGAATTCGACCTGGCGGGCACGGTGCTCGACGCCAACGCCAATTTCCTCGGCGTGATGGGCTATGACCGCGACGCGGTGGTGGGACAGCCGCACCGGATGTTCTGCGACCAGGGCTATGTCGCGTCGCCCGACTATGCCGATCTCTGGCGGCGGCTGCGCGACGGCGAGTTCGTCTCCGGCGTCTTCAAACGGGTCGCGCACGGCGGGCGCGACGTCTGGATCCGCGCGACCTACAACCCGATCCTCGATATCGAGGGCAAGCCGCGCAAGATCGTCAAGTTCGCCTACGACATCACCGAGCAGAAGCTGCGCGACGCCGAGTTCGAGGGGCGCGCGCGCGCGATCGACCGCGCGCAGGGTGTCATCGAATTCGCGATGGACGGGACGATCCTCGACGCGAACGCCAATTTCCTCGCGCTTACCGGCTATGCGCTGGAGGAAATCCGCGGGCGGCATCACCGGCTGTTCTGCGACGCCGCCACGACCGGATCCGACGGCTATGCCGCGTTCTGGGAAAAGCTCGGCCGCGGCGAATACGACGCGGGCGAATATAAGCGGCT
The DNA here is from genome assembly GCF_007995065.1 of Sphingomonas ginsenosidivorax. Taxonomy (NCBI): domain Bacteria; kingdom Pseudomonadati; phylum Pseudomonadota; class Alphaproteobacteria; order Sphingomonadales; family Sphingomonadaceae; genus Sphingomonas; species Sphingomonas ginsenosidivorax. The sequence goes on from NZ_VOQR01000001.1 coordinate 149,311, forward strand.
GAAGAAGGGCGGCGGCGAAGTCTGGATCCAGGCGACGTACAACCCGATCTTCGACCTCGGCGGCAAGCCGATCAAGGTCGTCAAGTTCGCGGTCGACGTGACCGACCAGAAGCTCGCCGCCAACGATCACCAGGCAAAGATCGAGGCGATCAATCGTGCGCAGGCGGTGATCGAGTTCGACCTCGAGGGCAACGTCCTGTCGGCGAACGAGAATTTCCTGCTCACGACCGGCTATTCGCTACGCGAGATCATCGGCCAGCACCATTCGATGTTCTGCTCGCCCGATTACATCCGGAGCCTCGAATACCGGGACTTCTGGTTGAAGCTGAACAAGGGCGAGGTGCATTTCGGGCGGTTCCACCGGATCGGCAAATATGGCCGCGACGTGTGGATCCAGGCGACCTACAACCCCGTGCTCGATCTGCGCGGCAACCCCGTGCGCGTGATCAAATACGCGACCGACGTCACCGACCAGGTCCAGCTCGAACACCAGATCCAGTCCTGTTCGCACGACATGACCGCGCATGTCGGCGCGCTGACCAAGTCGATCACGTCGATCTCGAATGCCACCGATATCGCGACCGAGCTTGCGGCGCGGACCCGGACCGAAGCGCAGGAGGGCCGCACCGCGCTCAACGGCGCGATCGAATCGATCGACCTGATCCAGCGCTCCGCCGCCGGGATCGCCGAGATCGTCTCGGTCATCGGCGAGATCGCGGGGCAGACCAACCTGCTGGCGTTCAACGCCGAGATCGAGGCCGCGCGCGCGGGCGAGCACGGCGTCGGCTTCTCGGTCGTCGCGGGCGAAGTGCGCAAGCTCGCCGAACGCAGCTCGACCGCCGCGCGCGAGATCAACCGGCTGGTCGACGAATCGCTCGAACGGATCAACCAGGGGACCGATCGGTCGCGCGAGGCGACCAGCGCCTTCTCCGGAATCGTCGACTCGGTCCACAAGACCGGGGACGCGATCGACGCGATCGCCCGGACGACGGTCATCCAGGACGAGGCATCCGCCAAGGTCGTCGAGCTGATCTGCACGCTGTCCAAGGCCACCGATCGTGCTGCGGCGTGACGTCGCGGATCCGGCGAACGACCAGGCGCCGGATCTCTACGGTGCGGTGATCGTCGGGGGGCTGACGCTGGCCGTCCCGATCCGCGCGATCTGCGAAGTCGTACCCCGCCCGCGCGCGCTGCTGCCGTTCCCCTCGCCGCGCGACGACATCCTCGGCGCGATCGACCTGCGCGGCCGGTTGATTCCGGTGCTGGACCCGGTCCCGTTGCTCCATGTGACCGATGCGGGTGCGTGCGCCGTGGTCCTGATCCTGCGCGACGAGGACCGTGTCCTCGGCATCGCGATCGACGGCATCGCCGGCGTGGTGTCGCTGCGCGCGGCCGATCTGACGCTGTTGCGGGGCAACCCGGGCGCGAGCGGGCAGGGCAGTACCGCGACGCTGATGCGCGCCGGCTTCGTGCGCGACGCGACGCGCGGGATGGTGCTGGATCCGCATGCGCTCGCCGGGCTCGACGGCATGCCGCTGTCGGTCGAGCGCAGCACCGCTGGCATCGACACTGGCGGCGCGACGGGCGGCGTGCCGACGTTGCTGTTCACGGTGGGATCGGTGCGGCTTGGCCTCGCGGCGCGCGCGATCGAGGCGTCGGTGCCCGAGCAGGCGATGATGCCCAGCCCGGTCGACGACGATTTCTGGTGCGGGACGCTCACGCATAACGGCTGCCGGGTTCCCGTCGTCGACACGTTGCGCCTGCTGCAGCTGGGCGCGTGCGAGCCGCGCACGCGCACCGCGGCGGTGATCGTGCGGTTGCCCGATCGCCGGCTCGTCGGCCTGCAGATCGACGCGGTGAACGACATGCGGCGGATCGTCGATTCCGACATCAAGCCGCTGCAGCAGTTCGCGGTCGGCAACGCGCGGCTGTTCGCCGGACTGTACGGCACCGACGACCCCAGTCTCGTGCTCGCGTCCGACGCGGTGCAGGCCGATGACCGGCTCGCCGTCGTCAGCCGGCTGTACGATCCTGCGGAAATGGCGGGGCAGGCGGAGCGCGACCACCAGCAGACCTTGCGGGCGTTCCTGATCGTCCGGCTGGGCCGCCGCCGCCTCGCCATCCCGCTCGACCAGATCGAGGAGATCATCCCGACACGCGCATCCGGCATCGGGCTGTCGGATCCCGGGCAGGCGATCGTCGACTTCGCCATCCATAGCGGGCGGGGCGTGCCGCTGGTCGATCTGCAGAGCGCGCTAGGCCTGTCCGCAGAGCGTCCCGGCGACCCTCCGGGCGGAGCGTTCACCGTCCTCGCGTCGGTCGAGGGGAACCAGGCCGGGTTCATCGTCGACGAACTCTGCGCGGTCGAACGGTCGCCCGTCCAGCTCCTGCGCGACGCCGGGTCGGACCGCGCGATGGGCCGCATCGCCGCGACGATCAAGACGGCCGACGGCGCCTGCTCGGTGATCGACCTCCATGTGCTGATCGGCGCGCTGGTCCGGCTCGACCCGGTCGAGGCGCCGGATACGACGGCGTGACCATCCGTGATGCCATACGAGATTGACCGGACCCGGCATCTGGTACCATCGGGGGCGATGACGAAAAGCAAGGGCCGCACCGGCGCACATGCGCGCGCGAACATCCAGCCGCCGCCGACGGCCGCCGAACTCGACGCCGCCAGGCGCGAGGTCGCGCAGATCGAGGCCCGTCTCGGCGACCTCGCCGCCGGGCATCCATCGGTGAAGACATGGAAGGCGCGCCTTCGCGTGGCGCAAGGCGTGATCGCGCGCGCACCACGCACCGACCTCGGGTAGCAGGCGGTCGACGAGACCAGGCGCAGCGGCACTCGGGTTCGCTTCGGTGACACAAAAAAAGGGCGCTACCGGTCGAACCGGTAGCGCCCTCGAACGCGGTATCAGGTCTGTGGCGATCAGATCCGGCGGCGAGCCGCGGCGGTGGCGCCGAAGCCTGCTGCGGCGGCGCCGATCAGCAGCGCGATCACGACCATGAACGACGTGCCCGCGGCAGCACCGGCGGCGGTGTCGGTCGCCGACTTGGCGGTGGCGATCGTGTCGTTCTTCGTCTTGACGAACTGCGCCTTGGCGCGCGTCACCTGGGCCTGCGCCTCGGGACGGCTGATCTTGCGCTGGGCGGCGACGATGTCGACGATCCGGCTCTCGGCGCGGACGCCGTCCTGGCCGCCACGCGCGAGCGCCGGCAGTTCCTTGGCGATTTCCTTCTGCGCCTGCTCGGGAGTCATCTGCGCCGGGTCCGACGGCGCGTCCGACAGATAGGCCGAGGCCTCCTCGCGCACGTCGCCGACGTCGACGTTCGCGACGTCCGCCACCTTGGGCGCAGCGGCGCCGATGCCGCTACCCGCTGCGGTCGCGACCGAACCGACGGTGCGGAACGCGCCGCCGATGATCCCGCCGACGGCCGACGTCAGCAGGTACAGGGTCAGGATGAGCGTGACGCCCCACACGACCAGGCCGTGGACCAGGCCGTCGAACCGGTCCTGCACCCCGGCGACGCGCGCGGCCGCATAGCCGCCTGCACCCAGTGCGATCACGGTGGTGACGATCCAGTAGATCCCGGCGCCGATGCCGAACCCGGCCGCGCCGGGGGTGGTGCCTTCGACGGGATCGACCAGCGTCAGGCCGATGCCGGTGCCGAGGATGCCGAGCACGAGCTGGATCGCGATCGCGATCACCACGCCGGCAAAGATCGCACCCCAGGAAATCCGGGTCGGGGTCTTCGCGTAGCGAACGTCATCGACCGGCAGGACGCCGGTCGTCACATGGGTAGCCATAATCACTCCTGTTATACGTAGGGAAAACTCGAGGGGACGGCGTCAGTCCTTGGCGCCGGTATCGATGGGGGTATCGGAGGGGTGGTCCGCTTCGGCCTGCTTCGCGCCGGCCTCGCTCTCGCGCAGCCCCTGCTTCTCGACCGCGGCGTTGCCCGTGATCTTGCCGATGGCTTCGCGCACCGAGCCCTTCGCCTGCAGCACGCGGCCCTTGCCCTTTTCGCCGGTGTCCTTCGCGCCAGTGTCCTTAGCGCCCGTGTCCTTCGCGCTGGTCATGCTGCTGCGTCCTTCACGTTGGTGCCGCTGCGGTGCGGAGTCGGCAGGGAATCGCCGTCGAACCCGCGGGCGCGGGCCCAGGCGGCGGCGGCGTTGCGGCGGTTGACGCCGATCTTGGCGTAGATCCGCGCGACATGGTTGCGCACCGTGTTGCCGGTGACGTCGAGCGCGCGCGCGATCGACTTGTCGTCGAGCCCGCGGCAGATCAGCGCCAGCACCTCGCGTTCGCGCTGGGTCAGCTCGTCGAGCCCGACGCCGGCCGGCTCGGCGTCGGGCGTGCGGATCCGCGCGAGCTTCTCCATGATCGAGCGGCTCAGCCAGCTGGTGTCCTTCATCACTGCCTCGATCGCGTTGACCAAGTCGCGCTCCGACGCCTTGCGGACGCTGATGTCGCGCATCGCCCACAACACGCAGGCCTCGTCGTCGAGCTGGATCGGCTCTGCCGAGACCATGCAGTCGAGCACCTGGCCCTCGTTCGACCGGATCCGTACCTCGCGGTCGCGGATCGGGCGGCCGGCCTCGATATCCGCCTCGATCGCCTCGCGCAGCGCAGGCGTCTCCCACAGGTCGACATCGCCGAGCGGACGACCGATGATCTCGGCGCCATAGCCCGTCAGCGCGGTGAACGCCTCGTTGACGTCGCACAGCCGGTGGCCGTCCAGCGCACCGATCGCCAGCGCGACCGGCGCCAGCGAGAAGGTCCGCATGAACCGCTCCTCGCTGTGGCGCAGCGCGGTCTCGGCTTTGCGTCGCGGCTCGAGGTCGGCGAAGGTGAACAGCATGCAGGGCTGGTCGCCCATGTCGATCGGCTGGCCGGCGACGATGACCAGCTTGGTCCCGCCGCCCGGCAGGCCGAGCTCGGCCTCCATCTGCGGGATCGTGCGCCCTTCCGACAGCCGTTCCTTGGCCAGATCGCGCTTCTCGGCGCGTTCCAGCACGTCGATATCGTACACCGTCCGCGACAGAATCGTCGCCCGGTCATGCCCGGTCATGTCGATAAAGCCCTGGTTGACCTTCACGAACCGCAGGTCGCACAGCCGGCAGATCACCGCCGGCGCCGGGTTCGCGTTGAACGACTGCTCGAACCGGTCCTCCGCCTCGAACTGTGCCGACACGTCCTGGATCACCATGACCAGGCATTCGGGCTCGTCCGCGTCGTTGGTCAGCACCAGGCTGCGGACCTGGTGGACCCAGCGCGGTTCCGCCTCGCCGGCCACCGCCACTTCGACGACGACCTGCGAGAACGCCTCGCCCGACACCACCCGCTCGATCGGGTAGTCGGCGTCGTTCAGCCGGTGGTTGTTGCGATAGCGCAGCTGGAACCGCTGGCGATACTCGTCGACGTCGGCCCCGAGGTCCTCGACCGAATCGACCCCGTGCATCCCGAGCGCCGCTTCATTGGCCCACAGGATGCTCTGGTCGGGGTCGACCAGTATGACGCCTTCGTCGAGCCCCGCAATGATCTGGCGCAGGTGGCGCAGATCGGCGGAGTCGCGCAACGACTTGAGGGGCGGGGCCGACGTCACGCGGTCAGTCGCGCGAGCCGTGCACGAACCAGGCGATGCCATAGCCGATCGCGGCGGCACCCAGCGCCCACAGCAAAGGCGCATCCTTTGCCGATTCCTGTGCCGTGCGTGCGCCGCGCTTGGCCGCTTCGGCGGCGCGGTCGGCGGCCTCGCGCGCGTCGCTGCCGATCTTGTCGGCCAGCTCGGGGGCGCCGTCGACGACGTCCTCGATCGCCGACTTCGCCCGGCCGTACAGGTTCTGTGCGCCACCGGCGACTTGGTCGACGACGCCGTCGACCTGCCAGTCGCGGCTGTTCACGGTATCGCCGACGGTCTTCTCGACCTTGCCGCCGACATAGCGCGCGCCGCCCTGGAATTCGTCCTTGTTCATCGCGTCATCCTTTTCGAATTGGCCCGTCGCCCGCGTCCGTCATCATGCGGAACACGGTCGGTCGCTCGGAACAGGATGCGTAAAGACTCAACGCGGATGCTTGGTTCCTGGTATTTTTGCAGCAGGATCGTGGCTGTTATGTACTAGAAGGGGAGACGGCACGCTGTGCATACAACGCGGCGAACCGTTCGTGCAGCGTCCGGGTGGAGCCATCGTCGGCGATCGCTGCGCGATGCGCATGCCACTCGGATCGCTGCCGAAAATAGAGCTGGTCGGTATCGTCGTCGTCGGCAAAAATCATAGCGGATTGGTCCGTCACGGCGCTCACTCCCGGAAGATAGAGCGCCGTCGTTACGGCAACGCGGTATGCCGCGCGTGATCGGAAACACCCATCGCGCGTGGTAGAAATGTCAGACGGGTGGTCGATTTTCCCGTGCCGGCCGGCCCGGTCGCACCGGGATCGGTGCCAGGGTCGTGCTCAGCGCAGATAGCTGGACAGGCTCAGTCCCGAGAGTTGCGCGAACACCGAATAGCTCGCCTGCAGCATCGTCTTCTGTTGCGCGAGGTCGATCGCGACCTGGCCGAGATCGGCATCCTCATTGTCCTGGATGATCCCCTGCAACAGCGTGCTGCGGTCCTCCGCGCGCACCGACAGCGTCTCGGTCTGCGCCTGTTTGCGGCCATTCTCGGCGTTGACGGTGCGCAGGCTCTCAAGCCCGGTATCGATCTGCCCCGCCGCGGTCGCCAGGATGCCGAGCTGCGCGGCGGTCGGCGGGTCGCCGATCGCGCCGGCGCCTGCCAGCGTCTGGAACGCCGCGTACAGCCCCGATCCGATATCGCTTGCGGTCACGCCATATTCGACGTCGAGCCCGTCGGCGGCGCGCACCGTCGCCTTCACGCCGTCATTGGCGAAGGCGGCGCTGGCGGGCACGCCGATCGTGCCGGCGAGCGTTTCGGGCAGGAACGGGGGCGTGTCGGTCTGCGATCCGCCGAACAGCGATCCACCGCCGTCGCTGGCATTCAGCGCCGCGCGGAACTGGCCGAACGCCGCGGTGATGCTGTCGGCGAGGCCGGCCGCGCGGCCGGTGCCGACCGCGGTCATCAGCTCCTGCTTCAACGAACTCGCGGCGGTGTCGATGGTGGCCATGTGCGCGTCGTTCAGCGACAGCGTGGTGGCGACGCGGGTCGCGACCGCGACATAGGCGTCCTGCTGCGCCATCAGCGAATGCGTCGACAGCGTGCGCACCGCCTCGGTGCCGAGCGCGGCATAGTCCGGCGCCTTCTTGCCCGTCGCCAGCTGCTGCTGCGTCGTCGCGAGCAGCTGTTGCGCGTGCTGGATCGCGACCGACATGCTGCGCTGGAGCGGGATGGTGGCGACGCGGGACATGGGGCTTCCTTCAGCGGATCATCGAGATGAGCGTGTCGTACATCTGGCTGGCAGTGCTGATGACGCGCGCCGAGGCGGAATAGCTGTTCTGCAGCACGACCATCTGCGCCAGCTCCTCGTCGATATTGACGCCCGAGAAGCTGTCGCGCCGGTTGACGGCATCGTCGCGCCGCGCGGTCGCGTCGTCGAGCGAGGATTTCGCCTGTGCCGCCGCGGTCCCGGCATTGCCGAGCAGCTGCGCGGTGAACGCAGCGGTCGAGGTCACGCCGTCCTTGCCGAGATCGACCCGGCCCGCCAGCCGGTCGGCGAACAGCGTCGCGCCGCGGACGTCGCCGGACCCCAAAGCCTTCGCGCCGACCGCGGCCCCCGTCTGCAACTGCGCGAGCCCCAGCTTGCCCGCGTTGCCGCGAATGTCGGGCCGGACGCCCGCGCTCGCGACGCCGCTCGTCGCGCCGGTCAGCTGGACGATGCTCGAGAACGACCGGCCCGAGCCGAGCCGGTCGGTGGTATCCGACGGCACCGACAGCATCGCACCGGCGATGCTCGGCTTGGGCGAGAACTGGATGCGCCCCTTGTCGTCCATCGCGAAGCTGCCGAAGCCGGCGATCGGGCTGGCGTTCAGTTCGGTGACGAGATCGCCGAAGGTCGGGCCGACCGATCCCGTCATCGTATAGCTGCTCATCGCCCGGCCCGACGCGTCGCGCAGCACGATCTGCGCGGACTGACCGGACGCGAAGCCGTGCGGGTCGGCAGGGACGAAGCCCGACGGCACCAGCGGACTGTCCGCGCTGCGGATCAGGTCGTTCATCCCGAAATACTGCGAGAGGCCGACGCCCGCGCGGTCGCTGGGTACGGTCGGGTCCTGCGCGATGACCACGCCGTTGCCCGCCCCGTTCGCGGTGATCGACAGGATCCCGCCGGCAAAGGACGCCGTGCCGCTGCCGCCGAGCCCGGTGTTGATCGCCGCGACCGCATCGTCGACCGTGGCGGTCGGCCCCAGTGCTGAAAAGTCGATCGTCGTCGATGCGACCAGCGCGCCCGATCCGCTCGTGACCGCGAAGACGGCAGACCCCGTGAACCCCAGCCGGTCGGTCCCGACCAGCCCGGATTGCCGCCCGGCTAGCTGCGCCGGCGCGGGCACCGTGGTGGCGGCGTTCGACGCGGCATTGAGCGTCTGTGACAGCCCGGTGAACAGCACGCCGAGCTTCTCGCTGAACGCCGGCAGCGCCCGGTCGCGCAGGTCGAGCAGCCCGCCGAGCTTGCCGCCGACCGCCGCCGAATCGAGCACGTCACCGGTCGCCGCGCCGACGCTCGCGCCGCCATCGGCAAAGCGCAGCGCGATGACCGGGAAGTTGGTCTGCGGGCCGAAACTGGCAGCGGCGGGCATCGTCAATTGCCGCAAGCGGTTGTCGAGCAGCGGGATTCCCGACGCGGTGTCGATCGATACGCGGCCATCGGGCTGGTCGCGGACCGTCACCTTCACCAGCCCGCTCAGTTCCTCGATCGCGGCCATGCGCTGGTCGACCACGCCCGCCGAGCTGCGCCCGTTGCCGTCGAGCCGTGCGGCGGTGCCGTTCAGGTCGTTGATGCGGACCAGCAGGCTGTTGATCCGGTCGACCGACTGGCCGACTTCGGACTGGACGTCGGATCGCAGCCCCGCGACGTCGGTGCCGAGCTGGTTGATGGAAGTGATCGCGTCCTGCACGTCGGCGACGAACGCCGCGGCGGTCTGCGCGGAGGTCTGCGTGCCGGTCATCGCCACCGCCGACGACGCGATCGCGTCGAGCCGCGCGGGCAGGCCATATTCCGCCCCCGGCGCGCCGACCAGCGACTGGAGGCGGTCGAGATAGGAGGCGGTGACGCTGGCCGACCCGATGTCGCCCGCGCGCCGGTACACCGTCGCCTCGAGGAAGCTGTCGGCGATCCGCGACGGCTCGCCGACCGTGACGCCGTTGACCCGCCCCGCCGACACCCCGGTGGTCTGGCTGACGGTTTCGCGGGCGTAACCGGGCGTGCCGACATTGGCGATGTTGTTGGACACCGAACGCAAGCCCGCCTGCGAGGCTGCCAGCCCCGATATCGCCGCAGACATGATCTCGTTCAGTGACACGCGCGTGCGTCCTCCCCGTTATGTGTCCGTTGCGGCGTCGTAGTTTACCGCTTCAACGTGTTGATTTCCTGCAACATTTCGTCGACCGTCGTGACGATCTTCGACGACGCGCTATAGGCGCGCTGGAAACGGATCATGTTGGTGAACTCCTGCGCCAGGTCGACCGTCGACGTCTCCAGCGCGCTCGCCGAGATCATGCCCGCGCCGAGCGACCCCGGCGCGTTGATCGCGACGCTGCCCGATTCATCCGAGATGCCGTACGCATTGCCCGGCAGGCGGTTGAGCCCGTCGGGGTTCTGGAAGCTGGCGAGCGGCAACTGGTACACGTCGCGCGTCGTGCCGTCGTCAAACACCGCGCTGACGATTCCCGCATCCGAGATCCGGACCGAGGCGACGCTGCCGAGCAGCCCGCCATCGACGCTCGACGAGATCAACGACGAGGTGCCGCCGAACTGCGTCAGCCCGTCGAGCCCGCCATCGGTGCCGAGGCTGACCGCGATCGGCCCGGTGCCGGCCCCATTGGTCCAGGTCGGGGTGAGTGCTGCGAACATGCCCGGATCCGACCCCGCGAGGTCGAGGCTGCCGTCGCCGTTGAACGCGACCGCACCGCTCGCCAGCAAGCCGCCGGGTGCGGTCACGTCGGTCGCGGGCGTGGCATAGACTTCCCCGACCCAGCTGTTGGGCCCGGTCTTGAGAAACGCCATCGTGACGGTGTGCTTGCCGCCCTGCGCGTCCGAGATGTCGAACGGACGCGAGAATTGCGCGGGCGTCGCGCCCGAGGCCAGATCGCCCGCGGTGTAGGTGCCGGTGAACGCCGCCGCGGTCGCATCGAGATTGGCGCGCATCTGCAAACGGCTGGTCGCCGTCGCGGTGCCGGTCAGCTGGCTCAGCCGCACCGGGACCAGCGACCCGAGGCTGCCGGTGTTCGCATAGCCGCCCTGCGCGTCGAGCGGCCAGCCCTGCAGATAATAGCCGCCCGAGTTCTTCAGATACCCGGCCTTGTCGGGCGTGAACGACCCGGCGCGCGTATAGGCGACCTCGGCATTCGCGCCGAGCCCGGTGCGCGTGACGAAGAAGCCCGCGCCGTCGATGCCCATGTCGGTCGTGCTGCCCGATGCCGCCAGCACGCCCTGCTTGGAGACGAGTGTATGCGTCACCGCGTTGACGCCGCCCGCCGAATAGGCCGCCGAGCTGCGTCCGCTGGACACCAATGTGCGGAACTGCGCGTCCGCGGTCTTGTACCCGACCGTGTTGATGTTGGTGATGTTGTCCGCGACGCTCGCCATCGCGGCCGATTGCGCATTGAGACCGGACACACCGGCGAACAGGGCGGAATAGATGCTCAAGACAGGTCTCCAGGAAACGGGAATGGCCGCAGCGATAGCGCTCCTTACGTTTGTAGGATGGTCGCGCACGGAACGACGGATCGCCGGCACATTTTTCGGGAAACCGATCTGCGTTTTGCCCTCCTATAATGGAAGGACATCAATCGAGGACCGGACCCATGACACTGCGAATTTCCCTGCGTGACGGCGAGCAGGTGATCGTCAACGGCGCGGTGCTGCGCTCGATCGGGCGCACCGATCTGTGCGTCGAGAACAGCGTGACGGTGCTGCGCGGGCGCGAGGTCATGTCCGCCGAAGACGCCACCACCCCGGCGCGCCGGCTCTATTACGCCTGTATGCTCGCCTATATCGACCCGGACGGCGCGGCGGCGCACCATGACGCGATCGTCGGCTATCTGCGCGGCCTGGTCGGCGCACTCGAAGCCCCCGAGGCGCGCGCCGCCTGCACGCGGTTTGCGTGCAAGGTCGCCACCTCCGATTTCTACCGCGCGCTGGCCGATTGCCGCGCGCTGATCGCCTACGAGGCCGACGTCTTCGCACGCGCCGACCAGGCCGCCTGAGCGTAAGCCCCGATGAAGACGCTCGCCGCCGCCGCCCGCAGCTTGCGCGACCTGTCGCCCGATCGCCGCTTCGGCCGGGTGATCGGCGTGCGCGGCACGCTGATCGAGGTCGAGGGGCTCGACGGCGCCGCCCGGATCGGCTCGCACATCACCGTGACCGCCGCGGACGGCGTGGTCGCCGCCGAGGTCACCGGGCTCGATCGCAGCGTCGCGCATTGCCTGCCGTTCAGCGATCCACAGGGGATCGCATCGGGATCGCGCGTCGACCTCGTTGCCGGGCGGTTCGTGGTGCGGCCCTGCGATGCATGGCTCGGGCGGATGGTCGACGGCCTCGGCGCACCGATCGACGGCAAGGGGCTTCTCCCGGTCGGCCTCGATCCGCGCCCGATCAAGGCACCGCCGCCGCCTGCCGCGGAGCGCGCGCGCGTCGGTGCGCGGATCGGCACCGGGATCCGCGCGCTCGATATCTTCGCGCCCCTCTGCACCGGCCAGCGGCTCGGGCTGTTCGCAGGCTCGGGCGTCGGCAAGTCGGTGCTGCTGTCGATGCTCGCGCGCTGGACCGCGTGCGACGTCGCGGTCATTGGCCTGGTCGGCGAGCGCGGTCGCGAGGTGCAGGAATTCGTCGAGGACGATCTGGGCCCCGACGGGCTCGCGCGCAGCGTCGTCGTCGTCGCGACCTCCGACGAGCCAGCGCTGATGCGGCGCCAGGCGGCGTGGACCACGCTCGCGATCGCCGAGCATTTCCGCGACCAAGGCCTGAACGTGCTGTGCCTGATGGATTCGGTCACGCGCTTCGCGATGGCGCAGCGCGAGATCGGGCTGGCGAGCGGCGAACCCGCCGCGACCAAGGGCTATACCCCGACGGTGTTCGCCGAACTGCCGCGGCTGCTCGAGCGCGCGGGGCCGGGGCGGCCGGGGCAGGGCTCGATCACCGGCCTGTTCACCGTGCTGGTCGACGGCGACGATCACAACGAGCCCGTCGCCGACGCGGTGCGCGGCATCCTCGACGGGCATATCGTCATCACGCGCCGCATCGCCGAGCGCGGCCGCTATCCGGCGATCGACATCCTCAAATCGGTGTCGCGGACCCTGCCGCACGCGCTGGCCGAGGATCAGAACGCGCTGCGGCTGGCGGCGCGCTCGCTGTTGTCGACATACGGCGACATGGAGGAGATCGTTCGCCTTGGCGCGTACAAGACCGGCGCCAATCCCGAGGTGGATCGCGCGATCGCGCTCGCGCCGCGGATCGAGGCACTGCTGATGCAAACCAAGCGCGACCGCGGCGACGTCGCGGACAGCTTCGCCGCGCTCGCCGCGATCCTGGAAGACGCAGGCTCGGGGACTGTCGAGCCGGAGGATGCGGCATGATCACCCCCTATGATGCCGCGCTGCGCCTGCGCCAGCGCGAGATGGACGCGGTGCGCCTGTCGATCAGTGTCGAGGTCAACCAGATCGTCCTCCTCGACCGCCACCGCGACACGATCGACCGGACGGTCCGGCAGGAACTGTCGCTCGCCGGTAGCGACCCGATGCTGTCCGCGCATGCCTTTGCCGGTCGCATGCGGGCGCAGCGCGAGGCGCTCGGTCGGGACCGCCAAGCCAGCGACGGCCGGCTCGCGGTGCTGCGCGCGCAGGCCGCGGACGCGTACGGCGCGGTGCGCGCGATCGAGGGTGCGGCGCTGCGACACCGCGAGGACGCCGCCCGCCTCGCCGCGGTCGCCGAACAGAGCCAGATGGACGATTTCGCCGCGGCCGGCTTCGCGCGCGCGCGCCATGCCGCCCGCCGCGCCCGCGCAACGGACGAGCGTCTCGCATGATCGTGTCGGCGGACTTGGCGCGCCTGGCGCCGAAAGAACGGGCGGCGATGATTTATGCCGAGGCGCACGGCAATGTCGCGAACCGGCTCTGGCGCGCGGCGCTGGGTGGCGACACCGACGGTGACGGCAGCGCGGATGCGATCGCGCGCCGCCTCCGCACCACCGATGCGCCGGACCTCGACATCGACGCCCTGGTCTCGCTGCTGACGTCGCAGGACACCGCCACGGCAGCGCCCCCCGCCGCCGTCGACGGCACCGCCGCGCCCGCGGACCGGGTGCCGTGCGTCGTCGACACGACAGAGCCGGGCAGGCTCGGCGGGCTCGGCCCCAATGGCCGGTTCGGCGACGCGCTGGAGGCCACCGCCAGGCGCACCGGGATCCCCGCGGCCGCCCTCGCCGCGATCGTCGATGCCGAGGCGGCGAAGGGATGCGACGGCAGCTGGAAGACGACCTCGCGCAATCCGCGGTCCAGCGCCGCGGGGCTCGGCCAGTTCCTCGGCTCCACCTGGCAGAGCGAGGCGGAGCGCGCCGGGACTTGGCTCCACGGCATCGCGCTGGGGCAGGGGTGGCTGTCCGCCGACGGCCATGTCCTTCCCGGCGCACGCTCGGCGCTGCTGGCGCTGCGCTACGACGCCGCGACCGCGATCAACGCCACCGCCGACTATGCACATCGCAGCGTGACGCTGTTGAAGAAGGCGGGGATCGCGATCGGCGAGGACGTCACGACGGTCGCGCGCGCGGCGTATCTCGGGCACCATCTCGGCACCGCCGACGCGGTCCGCTTCCTGAAAGGCGGCCTCGGCAGCGGCCGCGCCAGGCTGCTGCTCGATTCGCAGGTCGGCAGCGCGGCGGCCAGCCGTCGCATCGCCAGCACCGGCGATGCCGCGAGCGCGCACCGGTCCTGGCTGCTCGACTATATCGATCGCCACGTGACCCCGGGACGGTTCGCCGCCTAAACGCTCCGTCAAATATAGGACTAGTAGGTATTCCTACATATAGGTTTGCTACCAGGTCTTTTACCGCACTTATCCCAAAAGAGCGCCGAGGGCGGGCGACCAGAGGGTCGGAAAGCCCCGTAAAACAGGGGATATCTATGTCGAAGACCACGATCGCACTGGAGGCCGCCGTCGCCGCCGTTCTCGCCCAGCACATGAATACCGAAGGTCTGTCCGCGGCACGGCAGCGCGCCAACATCGACAAGGCGTTCACCGCGATCCTGAAGCTCATCGCGCCGCGCATCCGCCATTTCATCCGCCAGTACGGGCTGGTCTCGCACTGGGAGGACGCGGAGCAGTGCTGCGCGATCGCCGTCCACCGCGCGCTCCAGGGCTAGTCGCAGACGAACTCGATCAGGTGGTGGTCCGCCAGCAGCCGCGGATAGGGCGCGAACAGCCGGCTGCTCGCGGGATCGTCCAGATGCGGCTCGATGCCCGTCGCGCCCCCCTTCTTGAAGGTGGTCAGCAGCCCGAACATCAGCGTCAGTAGGTCGCGATAGTCGCTGTCCTTCCAGCGCGGTCCCTTGAACACGCGCAGCAGGCCCTTGCCGGCGTTCTTGACGGTGGCCAGCGAGTTGCCGACCACGAACGCGCCGATCGCCGCGCCGCCGATCGCCATCAGCTCGTGCGGCAGCGCATGGAGGATCACCTCCATCTTGCCCCCCGACATCAGGAAGCTGCCGAACACGCATCCGAGGATGAGAAGGAAACCGACGCCGTTCAGCATGATGAGGACAGTGTCTCCGTGGACGAGGATGGTATTTGTTTATAGGAGAGCGCCGGTCCCGGACGGGTCCGGCAGGTCCGAATTACCGGGGCCCGAATTACCGGGGCCCGAATTACCTGGGGCCGTCGCTCTGGTCCTGCGCCGCCGCATCCTGCCACTCGATCACCTTGAGGTAGTTGAGCAGCCGGTTGCGCTCGAGCGTCGCGATCAGCGGATTGTCGTGGAACGGCGCGACCAGCGTCGCCAGCGCGGGGCTCCACGCGGCGCCGGCGTCGAACAGGATGCCGAGCCCGAACACCGCCGGAATCTGCGCGAACGCCAGCACCCGCCCGGTTTCGCCGGCGTGCACGATGAAGTCCTCGACCGCGGTCAGCACGCCGTTGCGCAGGCCGCCCGACAGCGTGGCCATCGCCCAGGCATCG
This sequence comes from Sphingomonas ginsenosidivorax, assembly GCF_007995065.1. Taxonomy (NCBI): domain Bacteria; kingdom Pseudomonadati; phylum Pseudomonadota; class Alphaproteobacteria; order Sphingomonadales; family Sphingomonadaceae; genus Sphingomonas; species Sphingomonas ginsenosidivorax. The sequence goes on from NZ_VOQR01000001.1 coordinate 164,652, forward strand.
TTGCCGCGAAACCCCTTGCCCGGCACGAGCCGGACCTGGTCGAGCATCGCGCCGGCGCCGAATTCATGCGCGTGGCGATAGGCGTCGGGAATGCGATCGGGCGCGTAGTACATGTCGCGCCGGCCGGCCGGCCAGCCGACGTCGTGGAGGAACGCGAGCAGCGGCCTGCCGTCGCGCGCGCACACGGCGTCGGCCGCCAGCAGCTCGTTGAGGACGGTGTAGTAATTATGATCGCCGTCGATCAGCCACGCGTCGACGTCGCGCAGGTCCGCGATCACCTCCAGGCTGGGGGCGGCGAGATGCGTCACGTGCGGCGTCCGCGCCGCCCAGCTGACAAAGGCGGGGGCAGGCGACGGGTCGATGCTCGTCAGCCGGCCGTCGACGGTCGCGACATGGTCCGCCAGCACCTGCGACATGCCACCGAACTCGGCACCGATCTCGACGACGTGCCGCGCGCCCGCCAGGTCGAGCGCGCCGAGGATCAGGTCCGAAAACTCGGCCATCGAATGGATCAGCAGATTGGTCACCGTGCGACCTCCATGATTGCGCGCGCGGACCCGGCCGGCGGCGTATCGACGGCGTCGCGCGCGACGATCGGCCGGAACACGACCGCCAGCATCATCGCGCGCGCATCGGCGCGCGGCGGCGGCGGGATCATCATGAACGCGGCGCGGTCCTCGCACCGGAACAGATGCGGCCCGGCCTGCTCCATCCCCTCCAGCGTCGGCACCGCGGCGACCTCCTCGGCGCCCGCGCGCTGGCGGTCGCTCAGGAAACGGTCGACCGGCATGAACACCGCGCTCTCGACCTGCAGCCATTCGTACAGCTGGCCGAACTGCAGCCCGATCGCATAGCGGCAGTCGCTGATCGGGATCGGCGCGACGAAATAGCCGTCATGCGTCGGCGTCGCGGTGATCGTCGCGGTATCGACGGTGCGGCCGTCCGCGATCAGCACGGGCAGGGTGATCGTCCGGTCGATGAAATCGGCATATTTCAGCGCCAGCCCGAACCGCTTGTGCGCGAGCAGCGTCAGCTTGACCGCCAGCCCCTCGCCGTGAAGCTCGGCGGGCAGGTACATGCGTTCCGATCCGCGCATGTAGAACAGCCCGCGCTGGCGCAGCCCACGCTGCGCGATCGCGCGGTCGAACAGCGGCACGACCTCGCCGCCGCCCAGGTTGACGTCGTGCTGGAACTGATCGAGCACCGCCAGCTCGTCGGGCATCGGCAGGAACATCAGCCGCGCCAGCACCGACACCGCGGCGCGGCGCTGCACGTCGATGTCGGTTGCCGGGCTGGCGCGCACGATCGGCGTGACAGCCTCCCGCGCGTACCGGATCGCGCCGCGCTGCACCGCGTCGCGCGTTTCGCTCTGCGCGCCCTTGATCGCGTTCGCCGCGCGCACCGAGTGGCCGTCGGCGGTATAGTCGACGACCGACCCCTGCGCCGCGGTACACAGCTGTTCGAGCACCGCGACATTGCCGCACAGCGCCTCGAGCGTGTTGGCGTCGTAGTGGCGCGCGCCGATGAAGCCGCGCTTGTCGAGCCCCGGCATGTCCTGTTCGCGCAGCAGCAGGTACCGGCCGGCGACCGCGACGCCCAGGGCGCGGCGCAGCACCGGTTCGACCTGGTTCTGGACCGACCCGTTATAGCCCAGGTCGACCAGCATCAGCGTGTCGCTCGCATCCGGCGCCACGGTCGCGCGCAGATAGCCGCACAGCCGTTCGGCGAACGCGCGCGATCGCGTCAGGATACGCGCCATGCGGTGCGGCGCACGGATAGCCTTCACCAGCGCCGCGTGCGCGCCCTGCGCGGGCAGTCCGCGCTTCATCACCGCGATCTCGGCGGGTACGAACAGCAGCTGCGTCAGGATCGCGTCCGCCGAACTCCCCGCTTCCCCTTCGAGATAGCGCGTCACGTCGTCCTCGGTCTCGAACGTCGCCGCGGTCGCGGTGAACCGACTGATCTCGATCGCGTGCGAAATGCCGTCCGGCGCGACTGCGTCCTGAACGAGGCGCGGCAGATGCCCGTCGCGCATGAGGAACAGCACATGCACCCGGCCGGTACAGGTCGTTCGCAGCGTCGCGGCCTCGCGCGCGATCCAGTCGGCGAAACCCCGCAGCACGGGACCGATCGTGGTATAGCCGAGCCGCTCGGCGGGATCGTCGATGCCCGGCTCGGCGACCGCGATCGCGGCGCGGTGCGGCTGCGCGGCCGGCACGTCGGCGGCCTCGCCGATGGCGGTACCTGGATGAATCATCGCGCTTGTTGCTGCTTCCAGGCGCAGGCGTTGCTCGGTCGTCGTGCCGAACTGTTTCAGGTGCAGCGCGTGCACCCCCGCCTTCTGCCCCGCGACCAGATCGGCGGCGCGATTGTCGCCGATGTGCAGGATCGCGTCGCGCCGCACGCCGAGCTGCGCGGCCACCTTGCCGATCAGGCCCTCGCCCTTCGACACGCCGTAATCCGACGAGCAATAGATCCGGTCGATCAGCGCGCGGACCGGGGCGCCCGCCGCGTGCGCGATCAACGCGCCCAGCTGCTCGCGGTCGAGATAGGTGTCGCTGATGACGATGACCATCAGCCCGCGGGCGCGCGCTGTCTGCATCAGGGCGATGACCGGCGCGAAGCCGAAACAGTGGCGTGCCTCGGTCGCCAACTCGTGCGCGACCATCGCCGCACGCGCGTCGGCGGTCGCGTTCGGCGCGAGCTCGGCATAAATCTCGGCGATGCTCACCTCGTTGCGGTGATGGCGCAGCGTCGCGGTGCCGCGCGCGCGCTGTTCGGCCCAGACGCGCTGGTGCGCATTGGGGGCGCCCAGCGCGCCGAACACGTCCTGCGGCGCATGCGTATCGCGCCACAGCAGCGTGTCGAAACAGTCGAGCGACAGCACGCGCAAGCCGGGCCACGCATCCAGGGCGGTGGAAAGATCGCGCGCAAGGATCGTGTCGGTCATGCGGGGCAGGTCCTCGGCAGGAGAGGGGAGATGCCGCTCGGGGGAGGGCGTTCATCCATTATAGGATGAGCTGCGCATCGCGGGTGCGCGCGCGCTTCCGCGCCCGAACCGTCTAGAATGCGGTATCAGTCCGGAGGAATGCCCATGTCGCTCAACGCCTATCAACGTGCCCGCAGCATCGTCGAGACGCCCCGCCAGGCCGAACGCCGGCTGATGTGCGAGATCACCGGCGAGATGATGCAGGCGCGCGACGCCGGCCGCCGCGGCGGCGCGCTGATCGAGCCGCTGCACCGGAACCGCGAATTGTGGAGCACCTTCTCGGCCGCGTGCGGCAGCAGCGGCAACGCGCTGCCCGTCGCGATGCGCGCGAGCATCGTGTCGCTCGCGCTATGGGTCGATCAGTTCACCAGCGACGTCGTCGTCGGGCGCGAATCGATCGACGACCTGATTGCGGTCAACCGCGACATCATCGACGGACTGTCGGGCACCGGCCTGCCGGGCTGATCGCCCGCCGCCGCCCCGCCGCAGTCCACGCTCGACCCCTCCGCTACCGCACTGCATCATCGCGCAGCCTAATGCCTCGTCTCGGCTGGCGCCGGTCCGCCGGCGCGCGCGACGACTACCTAGTCGACCCTCCGCTATCCCGGATCACCTATAGTGCAGACAGGCCGGCCCGACCGCCGGCCGTTCGGATCGCGCGGCCCCGTTTGGGGGCAGCGCGCACGAAGAGGGCCCTGCTATAGGTAAATGTACCTATTCATTGGCCATTATTACAATCAGATTGGTGTGTATAACGCTATCATGGTCCACGATATGATAACCGGGTCTGCGAAAAGCGGAGGCGTCCGATGGAGCGGCCGCTGATCCTGGCAATCGTGGACCCGGGCTTGCGCGCCATCCTCGCGGCCTATCTGACGATGGCGGGCGAGACCCCGATCTCGACCGCGGACCATCTCGATCCGACGCTGAATGCGGCACTGCGAAACAGCGCGATCCTGGTGATCGAGGAAACGCTGATCGCATCGCAGCCGCGCGACTGGACGGAAACGCTGCACGATCAGTGCTGGACCGGCTGGCACATCATCATCACCCACACGCTCGTCGAACTGGTCCCGGAAACGCAAGGGGTCGCGCTGGTGCATCGGCGGCAGGCGCCCGCTGCCATCCCGCCGATCATCGACCGGTGGCGACGCGAACTCGCGGTCTGATCATCGTATCGGGATCAGCCCGGCGGCGAAGGCGATCCGCAGCGCCTCGGACAGGCTGCGCACCCCCAGTTTCGCCATCAGCTTGGCCCGGTGGATCTCCACCGTCCGCGGACTGATGGCGAGGTCATAGGCGATCAGCTTGTTGGCGCGGCCCTCGATCAGGCCGAGCAGGACGTCCTGTTCACGCTGCGTCAGGCTGTCGACGCTCTTCTTCGCGCGCTCGGCGACCGACGCCTTTTGCTGGTCCTGCTCGACGATCGTGAACGCGCTCTCGACCGCCTGCAGCAGCAGCGCCGGGTCGCACGGCTTTTCGAGGAAGTCCAGCGCACCCAGTTTCCACGCCCGGACCGCGACCGAGATCGCGCCCTGCCCGGTCAGGATGATCGTGCCGAACCGGTCCCGCACGTCGGCGATCGCCTCCAGCACGTCCAGGCCGTCCATCCCCGGCATGTTGTAGTCGAGCAGCAGGCAGCCGGGTTCGAGGTCGGCGATCTGCGCCACGAAGTCCTCGCCCGATCGATAGGTGAAGACCATCAGGCTGGGTTGCGTCGCCAGCAGGCTCTGCAAGCCGGCACGGACCGACTGGTCGTCGTCGACGATGTAGATATTCCGGGTCGCCATCCAACTTTCCTTCCGGGGCTAAGCGTCGATATGGGGCAGGGTGAAGCGGAAGACCGCGCCGCCCGCCGGGCCGTTGGCGGCGGTCAGCACGCCGCCATGCGCCTCGATGATGCGGCGCGAGATCGACAGGCCCAGGCCCATGCCCGTCGTCCCCTTGGTCGTGAAGAACGGCATGCCGAGCTGCTCGATCATCGCGGCGTCGATGCCGGGTCCGGTATCGGCGACGCTGAACGCCACCGTCTCGGGATCGATCAGTTCGGTCGCGATCGTGATGGTGCGGTGACCGGGCGGGCTCTTGCCCAGTTCCTCCATCGCGTTGCGCACCAGGTTGACGAACACCTGCTGGATCTGGACCCGGTCGGCGAGGATGTTCACCGCCGCCGGATCGAGATCGTAGACCAGCTGGATGTCGTACCGCCCGCCGTCGAGGAAGGTGACGGCGATCGCATCGTCCAGCACCTCCGCGATCGGCTCGACGCGCATTTCGGCATCGTCGTTGCTGGCGAAGGTACGCATCCGGCGGACGATCTCGCCGGTGTGCATCGCCTGCTGCGACGCCATCCGGACCAGCGCCAGCCCGCGTTCGCGGTTCGTCTCGTCGTCGGGCAGATGCTCGAACGCGCCGAGGAAATAGACCATCGCCGCCAGCGGCTGGTTCAGTTCGTGCGCCAGCCCCGCCGCCATCTCGCCCATCGCGCTCAACCGTGCGACGTGGAGCAGTTCGCTCCGCATCGAGGCGAGGCGTTCCTCGTTCGCCAGGCGCTCGGAAATGTCCTTCCAGAAGCCGGTAAAGAGGCGGTTCGGTCCGACCTGAAGGTCGCCCAGCCACAGCTCGACCGGGATCATCGTACCGTCGCGCCGGCGCGCGTACAGCGGTCGGGTGCCATCCGACATCTCGCGGACGCCGGTGGCCAGGTAGCGCGTGACGTAGGCCGCGATCGAGTTGCGATCCGGACCGGACGACAGGATCTCGACGCTGCAGCCGATCACGTCCTTGGCGGCATGGCCGAAGATGCGCTCGGCCGAGGCGCTGAACGCCTTGATCACGCCCCGCGCATCGAACACCACCAGCGCGGACGGCACGGTCTTCAGGATCGATTGCAGCAGTTCGTGCTGTTCGAGCAGCTCGGCTTCGCGCTCGCTGCGGATCGCGGTGGTCGCCTCGGCCAGCGCCACGTGCTCGGCCGACACCATCGTCATCGACCACAGCATCAGCGCCGAGAAGATGGCGATGTTGCAGCCCGCGATGAAGATGTCGGCGATCAGCGTGGGGAGTATCTCGGCCGAGATCGTGAAGATGTCGAACAGCGCGATGAGCGCCGGGACCATCATCACCAGCGGGAAGGCGCGCCGGAACATCCTGCCGGGCGTGGCGCCGAGCGCGAGGATGTCCGACCAGCCGTACCGGCCGCGCCACAGCAACAGCCCGATCCCGATCGGTATCGCCTGTGCGATCGGCAGCAAGGCGGGCAGCATGGCCTGCGATGCGGCATCCTCCGCATCGACCTGGGTCACCACGGCCACACCGGCGACGATCGATACGCCCATCGCCACGCTGACGAGGGCGACGATCGCCCAGGTGGCGCCGCGGCCGCTGCGGTTGATGATCGCGGTGGCGAGCGTGAGCATGCCCAGCGTGGCGACGGTGATCACGCCGACGGGCTTGAACTGGTCGATCAGCGCCGTCGCCTGCGGCCGACCCAGCACGAGCGCGATCAGCGATCCGGTCGCGAACCGCGTACCCAGCGAGATGCGGAACACGGCGAGCGCGATGATGAATACCGGGACCGCGAGCAACACCCGCCGCATCATCCCCCACCCCCGCACCCCCCCCAACCCCGCCCCCGCGAGCGCCATATAGGCAAGCAATGCCAAGGGGTTGGCCGCATGGCCGGCGTTGGCATACCCTTCGGGCAGAGAATAGCCGTTCCAGCGGGCCAGTAGGCCGGCGCCCCCGAGAACGATCGCAAGAAGAGCGTAGGGCTCGGTTCGGACGATACCGGACATCGGGGCGGCGGTAACCTGTGTAGAATGTTGCCCCATCGCCGCCGCTAATACACCCAGAATGGTTTTGAATCGTCTTGTCCGAATGATACTGACTAATAACCCAAATTATAAATTCCTATATAATGTACTTTAGTATAATTTGCGTTGGGCGAAATTGCCGTAGTTGTCGGGCGTCGTCCCGACCTGTCAAATTGTCTGCCCGCGTCTAGGTGTCGGATATATCTCGCAAGGCGAGGTCCGCGGCAGGATGGGGCAACGGTCGTCGAGCCCGAATAGCGCAAAGGCGATGGCAGTACCGCGATTGCCATGATCGCGGCAGCGGTCTCTGCTCGACGTCTGCCTTCCCTATTCTGGCGAGCATCCCGTCTCTGCCGATCCTCTAGTCTATAATGACCTGAGTGCTTCGGGATGTTCAACGGAAAGCCCCGCGGACGCGGTCTCGGGTCCTTCCAGGAATAGAGGTTCGAGAGCCGGCGGGGTGTCATGAAAAGTATCGGAACAGCGCTCGTCAGAATCCAGGTGCTGGGGTTTGTCCTGTATGGCCTGATGACGTGCGGCGTCCTGTCGGCGATCTACGTGTCGCGCAGCGCGAACCTGCAGCACGAACGGCACATGCAAAGCCTGGTCACGGCCCGGCAGATCGCCGCTATCCTGTCCGACCAGCACCTCGCCGAAGCCGAACTGGTCCTCCATCCCGACCCGCGGAGCGGCGCGATCGTCCTGCGCAACACCCAGGCCGTCGACGCCAGGATCGCGGCGCTGAAAGCGCTCGCCGACGGGCCGGCTGCCGCCGCCGATGTCGCGGGGTTCGAACGGTCCTGGGACCGGTACAGGACCAACGCCCGGCAATGGCTGGCGTCGGAGACGGCGCTGGCGCAGCGGGCGTCGCAATCGGAACGATCCAGCATCTACCGGGCGCGGCTGAAGGTCGCGCATCGTGACATGGATGCGGCCATCGACACGCTCGCGACTGGGCTGATGCACTCGTCCAAGACCATGGAGGACAGGGCCAAGTTCAACGGCGAGATGATCATCCTCGCGCTGTTCGTTCTGAGCGTCCTTGGCGCGGTCCTGAAACTGCTGTTGTTGCGATACGTCCGCGAAGAGGTCGTCGGTCCGCTGACCGACATCACCCGGTCGCTGTCCGATCTGGCCGCAGGCGATCTCGATGTCGCGGTCGGCGGCGGCGAGCGCGACGACGAGGTCGGTGCGCTGGTGCGGGCGCTCGAGATCTTCCGCCGGCGCGCGCGCGAACTCGAAGTCGCGCATTGCCAGACGCGCGAGGCGCAGGCGCATGCCGACAGCCTGGCGCGGAACGATATTCTCACCGGGCTTCCCAACCGCCGGCAGTTCGTCGATTCGCTGATGCGCGCGACGCAGGATCCCGCCGCGCGCTGCGCCGTCCTGCTGATAGACCTCAAGCGCTTCAAGCCGATCAACGAGATCCACGGGTACGAAACCGGCGACATGGTGCTGTGCGAACTGGCCGACCGGTTCGTTCGCCACCGGAACGACCTCGGCGTCATCTCGCGACTGGGGGGGGACGAGTTCGCCGTCGTGGTTCCGATCCGCGAGGGCACCGACGACGCGGTGGCGGCAGGACAGCGGATCCGCGACATCGTGGTGCAGCCGATCGACATCGCCGGGTCCAGGCTCGAAGTCGGCGCGACCATCGGCGTCGCGCTCTATCCGCAGGACGGCGCCAACCCCTCCGCACTGCTGCGCGCCGCCGGTCTCGCGCTGTACCGCGCCAAGCAGGAACCCGGCGCGTCGTGCCAGCTCTTCGAACAATCGATGCAGGACCGTGCGCAGCACCGCGCATTCATCGATACGGAACTGCGGCGCGCGATCGCGGATGGCGAGATCCGGCCCTATTACCAGCCGCTCGTCGGCATCGAATGTGGCGAGGTGGTCGGCTTCGAGATCCTCGCCCGCTGGCATCACCCGACCCGCGGGATCATCATGCCCGACCAGTTCATCGCGGCGGCGGACGAACGCGGCCTGCTGACCGACATGACCTACCAGATCTTCCGCCGCGCCTGCGAGGATGCGCGACCCTGGCCGTCGAACCTCACCTTGTCGTTGAACCTCGCGCCCAGCCAGCTGAGCGATCCGCTGCTCGCCGCACGGTTGAAGGCGATCCTTGACCAGACCGGGATATCGCCTTCCCGGATCGAGATCGAGGTGACCGAGAATGCGCTGATCACCGATCTCGATGCGACCAAGACGCTGCTGCTCGCGCTGCGCGATCTCGGCATGACGATATCGCTCGACGATTTCGGCACCGGCTATGCCAGCCTCTACCAGCTGCGCGACCTGAAGTTCGACAAGATCAAGATCGACCGGTCGTTCGTCGAGCGGATCGAGCGGATGAAGCAGGAAGGCGAGGGCAACATCCTCGTCCGCGCGATGATCAGCCTCGGCAAGAGCCTGGGCCTATCGACGACCGCGGAAGGCATACAGGATCCCGAACAGCTCGCCAGCCTCGCCGACTGGGGCTGCGACTTCGGGCAGGGCTATCTGTTCGGCAAGGCGATGACCGCGGCGCAGGCGGGCCAGTTCGTGATGAAGAACAGCGCGACCCTGCACCGTCATTCGGCAACCGGTCCGATCGCGAACACCGCGCGCTGAACCGCCCGCGGTCTGCGCAACCACCGGACACTATCGCGAAACAGGCAAGAATCGATCCCTCGCGAACGGCGTCGGACAATTCGCGTCTAAAATGAATGTGCAACGGCCTTCGGGCTAGTCTCCGAAAGATCCAGACAATGATGACATGGTATCGTGAAACGGCTCCCATCCGGCAGAAACTGTTCGTGACGTTCTGCATCATGACGGCCCTGGTCGCACTCGGCGCGATCGGCGCTGCGCTGGCGACATCGTTCAGCGGGCTCGTCGCCGGCGTCGGCGTGGCGGCGGTCATGGCCGCACTGTCCGCGGTGGTGGGCGCCTGGTGCCGCACCGCGATCGCCGATCCGTACGTGACGACCGTCGTCCGCATGGAGGGGCTTGCTGCCGGCGATCTGGCGAGCCCGATCCAGTTCACGCACTATGGCGATTGCGTCGGCCGGCTGACCAAGGCGATGTTCACCTTCCGCGACCTGGCGGTCCAGATGGACAAGTCGAGCGAGCAGAAGATCGTCGTCGACACGGTCTCGCACCATCTCGAGCAACTGTCGGCGGGCGACCTGATGGCCGAGATCGAGATGGAATTTCCCGAGGAATATCTCGCGCTGAAGACCAACTTCAACGCCGCACTCGACAGCCTGCGCGCGCTCATCACGTCGGTCAGCGACGGCGCCGCGACGATCCGCACCGGCTCCAGCGAGATCGCGCAGGCGTCCGAGGATCTGGCCCGCCGTACCGAAGGCAATGCCGCCAGCCTGGAGGAGACCGCGGCCGCGGTGACGCAGATGGACGGTCGCCTCAAGGCAACGGCGGTTGCCGCGCAGAGCACCGTCGGGCGCGCCGACCAGGCGATCGAGACCGTCGGCAGCGGCCGCGCGGTCGCCGCAGAGGCGGTGCAGTCGATGGGCCGGGTCTCGGAAAGCGCCAAGGGCATCGACAGCGTGATCGAGGGGCTCGACAAGATCGCGTTCCAGACGCGCGTTCTGGCGATGAACGCCGCGGTCGAGGCGGGGCGTGCGGGCGATGCCGGTCGCGGCTTCGCGGTGGTCGCCGATCTCGTCTCGGCGCTGGCGATGCGCGCGGAGGAGGAAGCCAAGCGCGCGCGTGACCAGCTGACCGCGACCCAGTCCGAGATCGTGATCGCGGTAAAGGCGGTCCAGAAGGTCGATGGCGCGCTGGAGGGTATCTCGGGCGACGTCGGGCAGGTCCACGAGCTGCTGGCGACGATCGCGACCGACAACCAGGCCCAGTCCGCCGCGATCACCCAGATCTCGTCGGCGATCCGCGCGATGGACGAATCGACGCAGCAGAACGCCGCGATGGTCGAGGAAACCTCGGCGGCGGCGCGCAACCTGAGCGGCGAGGTCGGCGCACTGACCGAGGCGGCCAATCGCTTCACGATCCGCAGCACGGGCGTACGGGCCAAGGTCCGCAGTGCGTTCGGCACGGGGGACTTCACACCCAACGCAGCCGCCGCGGCACGCCCCCTGCCATCCGCCGCCGTCCCCGCGCTGCTGCGCTAGCATCGGGACCGACAAAGGGGCGCTTGCGGGGCGCGGCAACACCCGGCTCGCCGCGCCCCGCAAGCGCATCGCGCCCGCCTCGTACCGCCGGCGTGCGCCTCTCAGTCGCCCGGCCGGGTCCGCCGAGAGGCATACAGGGATGTGACGATGGTTCGGCAATTCGGGGCATGGCTGAGGTTCGCGACCGATCCCGGTATCGTCATCGCGCAATATGGCGAGCTGCGCCGCCAGAACCCGATGCTCTACGCGCTGCTCGTCATCACGGCGCTGGCCGTATCCGTCACCCATCACGCCTATGCGCCGACCTGGCTCACCGTCGGCGGGACCGGTCTGCTGATCGCGGTCTGCGTCGCACGGATGATCTACTGGCTGGCCTTTGCCGAGCAGGTCGAGACGATCACGGTCGAGCGCGCGCGAAGCGTGCTGCGCAGGACGATGGTATCCGCCGCGGTGGCCGCGTCCGCCTTCCTGGTCTGGGCCGCGCTGCTCGATCAATATGGCGGACCGCTCGAACATGCGCGGATCGCCGTCTTTACCGCGGTCACCGTGATCGGCTGCATCTTCTGCCTGGTCTACGTGCCCCAGGTGGCGTTGCTGGTGCACGTCATCGTCACCGTCTCGGTGCTCGCCTATTACCTGTGGCTGGGCGACGCGGTGATGATCGCGATCGCCTTCAACTTCATGCTGGTGACGTCGGTGACGTTGCGGGTGCTGTTCACCAGCTTCGACCGGTTTGCCGAGCTGATCCGCTCGCAGGCGAGCCTCGCGGCGCAACAGTCGGAGGCGGAGCGGCTCGGCCTCGACAATGCCCGGCTGGCGCTGACCGACGTCCTGACCGGCCTGCCCAACCGCCGGTACTTCTTCGCCCGCCTCGACGAGGTCCTGCGCGAGCACCAGGCGACCGGCCAGCGGTTCGCGGTCGGGGTGTTTGACCTCGACCGGTTCAAGCCGATCAACGACACCTATGGCCACATCGTCGGCGACCGCCTGCTCGTCGAGGTCGGGCGACGGCTCGCCGATTTCACGCGCCAGGACGCGATCATCGCGCGGCTCGGCGGCGACGAGTTCGGGCTGATCGTCCAGAGCGACATCGCCGATGTCGGTGCGACCGGACAGCGGATCTGCAACCTCCTGTCGCAGCCGTTCGAGATCAACGACAACCGCCTGACGATCGGCTGCTCGGGGGGGCTGGCGATCTACCCCGACGCCGGCACGACCGCGAACGCGCTGTTCGATCGTTCCGACTATGCGCTCTACAACGTCAAGTCGCAGCGCCGCGGGGGATGCGCCCTGTTCTCGAGCGAGCAGGAAATGCGGATCCGATCCGATCGCGCGGCAGAGGCCGCACTCCAGTCGGCCGATCTCCATGCCGAACTCCACGTCGTCTTCCAGCCGCTGATGTGCCTCGACACCATGACGATCGTCGGCGTCGAGGCGCTCGGCCGCTGGACCAGCCCGCTGGTCGGGGTGGTGGCGCCCGACCGCTTCGTCGCGATGGCCGAGCGCGTCGGGCTCATCAACCAGATCACGCTCATCCTGTTTCGCAAGACACTGGCGAGCCTCGCGGTCCTGCCCCGGGCGATCGGCCTGTCGTTCAATCTCTCGGCGCACGACATCGTCTCGACGGAGACCGTCGACCAGCTGATCGACGCGATCGAGCAGGAGGGGGCCGATCCCTCGCGCATCACGTTCGAACTGACCGAGACCGCGCTGATGCGCAATTTCGACGCGGCGATCATCGCGATCGACCGGCTGCGCGCGCTGGGGATCAGGATCGCGCTCGACGATTTCGGGACCGGCTATTCCAGCCTCAGTTCGCTCCACCGCCTCCCGCTCGACAAGGTCAAGGTCGATCGGAGTTTCGTCGCGCGGATGGACGACGATCCCGGCAGCAAGATCATCACGGCGATCCTGGGGCTGTGCACCACGCTCCACCTCACCTGCATCATCGAGGGGATCGAGACCGAGCGGCAGTTTCGCGAGGTCCGCCGTCTGGGGTACCGGATCGGGCAGGGCTATCTGCTCGGCAGCGCGATGACGATGCCCGCGCTCCTGTCATGGCTCGCGCGAGGAAGCGGCGGCAACCGCTATGCCTGCCCTACGCCGGTGGAGCGCGAACCGGGTGGCGAGGGGATGAGGCCGGCGCCGCCCTCGCTGCGCTCGCGCAGGGCACGGCCGCGGCGGCAATCGACGCCGGACCTGAGTACTACGTAACAGTCGGATACCGTGGAAGCGGCGGTCGCGTCAGTTCTGGCGAACCACGCCCGGCGCCGCGTCGATCAGGTCCGCGATCCCGCCGGCAGGGCTGGCGGAGGGAATTGCAGCCATGGCAGCGCTCAGCGCGGCCGGATCGACTGCGCCCACCGCATCGGTCAACGCCGCGAACGCCGCCGCGGTCGGCAGCCCGGTGAACGCACCGGCGTAGCGGACGCGCAACTGCGCCAGATCGCCCTCGCGTCCCAGCATGGCCAGCGCGGTCGCATAGCGCAGCAGCCGCGCCTGCATCACCGTCGTCAGGCGCCCGCCCCCCGCGGGCGGCGGCGCGTCGGCGGCCACGGTTTTCCAGTCATGGCGCTTCCAGGCGATCTCGGCGCGGATCACCGCTGCGTCGGGGACGTCCTGCAGTACCGCCATCGCTTCCGCCGTCCGCCCGACCTGGTCGAGCGCGATCGCCTCGACGCGGTGGCGGTTCCACAGCATCTCGTCGGGATAGGCATAGCCGTCGGTATCGCGAAGCGCCGACAGCGCGCGTGCGGGCTTTGCCGCGAGGATGAACAGCGACGCGACGCGCGCGGATAGCGGCCCCTGGGCAAGGTCGCGGGTGCGCACGCGCAGCTGGTGATCGAGCAGCTCGCCCGCACGCTCGTACAACCCGGCGGCCTGCAGCCGGTCCGCCAGCTGCGATACCAGCAGGTCGCCCGCTGCGGCGGCCGGGGCCAGATCGCGGTAATCCCAATAGAGCCCGGCTATCCGGTCGAGCGGCAACGCACTGTCGGGCGCGAGCAGCTGCGCGACCGTCTGCTGCAGCTCGGCGACCAGCGCGGCGCGATCGGCGCCCCCGCTGAAATACCGGAACAGGGTCGCTCCCGCCTCGAGCGTCGCCGGCAGGTCATGCGCGCGGCGCGCGAGGTCGATGCTCAGCCGCAGCGCGCGCACCTCGATGTCGTCGCCGCGCCAGACGAACCGGATGCGGCGCAGCGTCGCCTTGTCCTGGCCCCCGAGCGCGCCGGCCCGCGCGGCGACCTCGATCAGGCTGAGGTCGGCATCGATCCGTTGTCCATCGTCGCCGCTCTGGCGCGCGCGTCCCAGCAGCAACCGGCCCCCGGCATCGTCGCCCAGGCCGATGGTCGCGCGGCCGCGCAGCAGGTTGGCCGCCGGGTCGCCCGCGGGAATCGTCTCCAGCAACTGTATCGTCAGCGCGGGCTTGCCGAGATCGGCGGCGGCCCGCGCGGCGGCGAGCAGGAACGGCGCGCGCGCGTTGGCGGGGCGCGCGTTCAGCGCCGGGACGGCGCAGCGGACCTGGCCCAGCGCCGGCCCGGGCAGACCGCCGCGTGCGAGCGCCAGGATCCGCCAGGCACAGGCCTCCGGATTGCCCGCCAGCGCATCGGTCGACAGCGCGTCGACGGCGGGGGTCGCCCGGTCGAGCATCGCGAGCGTCGCACCGAGCGCGAGGCGGAACGCGGGCACCAGCATCAGGTCCGGTTCGTCCTGCCGCATGACGTCGAGCGCACCGATCGCTTCCTGTGCCCGGCCGTCTGCGATCGCAGCGTTCGCATAGGTCCATCGTGCCGCTTGCCGATCGGCCGGTCCCGCGGCGATCAGGCCTTCCCAGCCGCGGCGACCTGCGCGTTGCCAGCCCTGCGGCGTGGTCAGCAGCGGCAGGTTCGACAGATGCGGAGAGAAGGGCAGCAGCGCGGGCTTCACGGCCACGCGGGCACGGTCGCCCGGTCCTGCCGCCGCATTCGACGTGCCGGATTGTACCGCCGAGCGCGTTCCGGGTGGCGATGCCGATGCCGATGCCAGCAACAGCGCGACGATCGACGGTAACCGCGCGGTCATCGTCCCGACATCAGCCACGGTGCCAACGCGACGCCGACGGCACCCGCCACACAGGCGAACAGGAACAGCCCGGACAACAACAGCGTCCGCGGTGCTGCGCCGGCGGCAGGCGCGGTGGTGTCGCCGACGGGATCGACCGCACGACGCTCGGGCGGGACGCGCGCCGCATCGGGCGCGACGATGACGGTACGGGCCGGTCTCTGGTCGCTGCTCATTGCTTTCCCGCGTTTCGGTCGATCTCTTCCTTATAGAGGGACCGAAGCCCGGACTGCCGCATCACGCAGCGCCACCCGCCCGCCATCCGTACGAACACGTGGTTGTGCGCCCCCGCGACGGAGGGAGCCGGGCCGCAGCTATAAATCATAGGATAGCGAACACCGGCAAAGGCCCGACCCATGACCCATCCTTCTAACCCCGCGGAGACGCTTCGCGTGATCGAAGCGCAGCTCGCGCGGTGCCTCGAACTCGCGGACAGCCTGCAGGAGTTCGTCGTTGGTGCCTTTATCTGCACCGCGCATCAGACGACGCTCACGCGGCTGAACGAACTCGGTCGCGTCGTCCCCTCGATCACGCCGGCCAGGACGCCGCGCGATACTTAGGCTGGACGCGCGCAGCGCGACCGACCGTTACTTGCGAGCGCGATATGCGAAAATCTAGAAAATCGTGCGGCGCGCCACCCGGTCCGCGGATCGTCTATAATGAGAATCTATGATGACAGGGGCCCGCACCCAGATGCGGCCACCGCCGGAGTTCGTCCCATTCCGATCATGCCAGTGAGACTGCTCCTGCTGCTGTCGTTGACGGCCGCTACCGCCGAACCTGCCGCCGGAGCGCGTGCCGGGTCGTCGCACGAGCCCCCGCAGATCCTGGCGATGAAACCGATCGTCGTGCCGATCGTCGCGTCCGATCGGCTCGACGGCGCGCTGCGCATCACGGTCGCACTGACCGCGCCGGACGAACCGGCTCTTGCCCGCCTGACCCAGAAGCTCCCCGTGCTGCGTGCGACCGCGGTGGGGCAGGCGATCGAATTCTCGCGCCTTCACGCCTCGCCGCGGATGCCGGTGGACGCCGCGCTACTCCGCCAGGGACTGACGACCGTGCTGCACGACGGCGACATCGCGTCCGTCCTGATCACCGAGGTGTCCGCCACCGCCTGATCGCCCGCGGCCCTGATCCGCCGGCCGTCCGGCGGCGTCAGGGTGATCCCGGTTCATCCGGCAGCGGTCGTCCGGTCCACGGCGCCGAGGGCACGGCTGACGGCTCGCGCCGTCTCCGTCACCAGCGGGGTGTAGAGCGCCATCGTCTCGGCATCGAGATAATGCGCGGGCGCGGCGATGTTGATCGCGCCGACGATCCGGCCGGCAGCGTCGCGGATCGGCGCACAGACCGAATTGATGAAATCGGGCGCCGGACCGATCTGGTTCAGGACGCCTTTCGTCCGCACGGTCGCCAGCTGGTCGTACAGGTCCGCCTGTCGGTACCGCTCGTCGACCCGGTCGCACAACCGCTCGCAATTCGCGCGATCGTCGTCGCTCATCAGCGTCTTGCCGAGGCCCGTCTCCGGCAGCAACCGGCGCGTCCCGGGTTGCGAGGTCACCGCGATCCGCTCGGTCCCCGCGACCCGCGACAGATGGACCGAATGATCGCCGTCGCGCCGCGCGAGAAACGCGCTGAGGCCGGTCCGCTGCGCAAGCGCCTCGAGATGCGGCTGCGTCACCGTGACGATGTCGGTGGAGGCCGAGGCGGCCTGTCCCAGCTGCAGCAGCGTGGAACCGCCGCACAGCCGCCCGTCGCTCGTCATCGACAGATAGTTGCGCGCGGTCAGCACCGATACCAGCCGGTAGACCACGCCCCGGTTGATGCCCGACTGGCGGATCAGGTCCAGGATCGACATCGGATCGCGCGCCGCGCGCTCCAGCAGGTCGAGCCCGCGCTCGAGCGTCTGTGCACCGACGATACGGGCCACGGCCTCGTCCGGATTCCCGGACGGGTCCCGCGTGCGATCGGCGACCTCGGTCATGTGTCAGCGTCCTCCCTTGGCGTCGGTCGCGGTCATGCCGGCCGTCCCGACACGCCCTCCCGTTGATGGCGGCCGCGTCTACCACGGACCGGATCCATTCCAAACCGGATCATTGCACCCTCAACGATACCGGTTTCGGGGTGATCGCCCGTGTGCCGGCCCGCCATGCGTCATAGGCGGCGATCGCTTGCAGCGGTTGCGTGACGTACCAGTTATAGCCGTTGCGACGACCGATCGAGATGTCGTTGACGTCGTCGTGGATCGACTGGTCCTTGTCGCCGAAGATCGGCTGGCCGGTGACCAGGTCGTAGTTGCGCGACCAGATCGGCCCGGCGCCCTTTTGCGGCACGATGCGGCGACCCTCGGGGGTGCCCTTGCCGGTCCAGGCCTGGCCGTAGATCGCGCGCGCCTTGAGCCAGGCGATGCCGTCATCGACCGCCCGCGTGATCGCAGGCGTACGGGGCTGGTCCATCAGGAACAGCAGGATGTCGGTGGTCTCGCCGCTCGCGATCGAGCGCGGTTCGTAGTTGCGCGCGGAGATCGGCGCGAGCGTCAGCGCATCGACCTGTTGCGGCCAGCCCGCGCCGCGCCCATCCACCCGGACTTGCGCCGCGAGAATGACCGCCACCGCGCGCTCGACCGACGCGGCCGCGGCCTTGCGCAGCGACGCCGGCACGAACGCGTAGCCGGGGTCGTGCGCGACCGCCTGCAACAGCATCGCCGCCTGCGCGACGGCATTGTCGTTGAAGGTGATGCCGTCATGGAACCCGCCCTCCAGCGGCCAGATCTGCGGCCAGCCGCCATTGGGATATTGCGCGGCGAGCAGATAGCCGATGCCCTTGACGATGCTCGCCCGGTACGCCGCGCCCTGCGCTCCCGGCAGCGCCCGCGCCACCCGCGTGAGGAACTTCATCTCCAGCGTGGTGGCGTCGTTGTCGAGCGTCCCGACAAAGGTCCAGTAGCGGTCGTCCGGCGCATCGAAATTGGAGCGGTCGGGGTTCATCGTCTCGGCATCATTGGCAAAGCGCTGCCCGGGCAAGCGCTTGGGGCCGGCGCGGTTCTGGTTCTTGCTCCACCCGCCCGCGGGCGTCTGGAAACTGACGATCGTGTCGGCGATCGCGCGCGCCTCGGGCCCGCCATACCAAGCGGCGTCGCGGTCGAGCGGCATGCCGCCCTCGCCGCCACCGACCGCAAGCGGCGGGGGCGGGGGCGTCTGCCCGGGCTTCAGCTCGGCGGCGAGCGATGCGCGGTCCGCCGCCCGCTGCGTTTCGGAGCGCTGAAGATAGGTCCGCCACGCGCCCTGCCGTGCGGTCGGCAGCGTCGCGATGCGCGCGGCGGTCACGCGCTCGGCGGGGGTGTTCTTGCCGATGACACGCGCGGTCGCGGGCGGCGCCGCGACGAGGGCCAGCGCGAGCAGGAATGGCTTGTACGTCATGCGAACGATCCTCTTTCGATTAGGAACGGGATGGGTGGGGGGAGGCGCCGGCCGATCGGCGGCCTCACGGCTGCGGCGCCGGGGGAAGCGTGTCGGGGTCGTAGGCCAGTGCGCGCACCGCCTGCATCTCGACCGCGCGACGGCGTAGCTCGGCGTCGCCGACCACGGTGGCGGGGGGCGGCGGCTGCGGCGTCGTCGCGACGATCAGCGCGGGGGCGTCGCGCGCCGGTTCCGGCTCGGGCAGCGCACGCGGCGGTTGGCCGAGCCGCGCGACCTCCAGCCCCGCGAGCAGATAGGCACCGGTGCCATACAGGCCGGTCTCGCCGGGCAGCGTCGGCACCGGCTGGTCGCCGGTCTTCTGCACGGCGCCAAGCAGTCCGTTCGGCAGGACCTGGCGGTTGAGCGCCGCCCAGCCGCGCGTCACCTTCGGCACAAACGCGGCACGGGGCAGGAGGCCATGGTTCACCCCCCAGCCGAGCCCGTAGAGCAGCAAGGCGGACCCGGACGTTTCGGCTTCCGGAAAGCCCTTCGGATCGAGCAGGCTCGACCGCCACAGCCCGTCCGCCTGCTGCAGCCCCGCGACCCGCGTCGCGAGCTTCACGAACAGGTCGGTATAATAGCCGCGTCCCGCAAAGTCGGCGGGCATCGCCTCGATCGTTCGCGCGAGCCCGGCAAGCACCCAGCCATTGCCGCGCGACCAGAAGACCGGCGTGCCCTCACGACGCTTGAAGCGCGCGTCGCGAAAGAACAGCCGCTGCTTCGGATCCCACAATCGCGCCGCGGTCCGCCGCCATTCCTTGTCCATCGCCCGCAGATAGGTCGGATCGCCCGTCAGCGCGGACATCCGCGCCAGCACCGGCGGCGCCATGAACAGCGCGTCGCACCACCACCAGACCAGCGCCTCGGTCTCCTGCGTCCGCGCCAGATGCGGCACCATATAGTCGAGCCGCTGCCGCAGCGGCAGCAGCGTCCCCGGCTGTCGTCGGCGCGCGTACAGTTCCTCGTAGAGATCACCGATCGCGACATCGTCGGCGTTGAGCATCGTCGCCCCCGACCGCGCACCGCGGACCGCATAATTGTAATGCTCGGCGGTCGCGGTCAGGAAGCGCAGCGTCTCGGGCCGTGGCGACACCCGCGCGAGCCGCGCCGCGCCGACATAGAAGGTCGCCGCCACCCAGTTCGACGCGATGCTGTCGAGCGCGCCGCCAGTCGCGAGCGGCAGGGGGCGGCGGCTCAGCTCCGCGATCTGCGCTGCCACGACATAGTCGAGCGCGCGCAGCACCGCAGCACTGTCGGGCACCGCAGTCGCGGGAAAATCGAGCGACGGCCGCGGCGGCACGGCCTGCCACGCCGCCTCGACGCCCAGAGTCGGTGATGGCTGGGCGGCAAGCGGTCCAGCCTGCGCGACGGCAATGGCCGCCAAGCCGACCCAGTATCCGGACACGCTCATGCTGCCTCCTGCAAACGTGGAAAAAAGCCCGGAGCGAGCGACGGTCGCTCCGGGCAGAACGGCGCCACCGGAAGGGGGCTCAGTAGCGCCAACGCAAACCGAACAGGATCTCGCGGCCGAAATGTCGATAGTTCGACACGCGATTGGTCGCGTCCGCATACCTGTCGGAATAGGTGTCGGTCAGGTTCACGCCTTCCAGCGTGACGCTGATCTTGGGGGTCAGGTCGTAGCGGATCGACGCGTCGATGTTGGTCGCCGCGTTGACGCCCTCCTCGCTGTTGCCGTTGCCGCCCGGGAACGCGACCAGATAGCCGTCGCGGTACGCCGCCGACACGCGCGCGCTGAACCCCTTCAGCTCGTAGTACAGCGTCGCGTTGTACAAATGCCGCGACTGGCCGGTCAGGCGGTTGAACAACGGGTTGGCCGCCGTGCGGTAGTTCACCCGGCTGTCGACGTACGTGTAGTTGCCGATGAACCCCAGTTTGTCGAACGGCGCCGGCAGGAAGCTCAGCGGCTGCTGATACTGGAACTCGATGCCCTTCAGCGTGCCGCCGGTGCCGTTGATGTTGCGTGTCACCTGGAACAGCTGGTCGGGCGACGACGGCGTCCCGATCAGCAGCGAATCCGGCAGACCCAGCTCGCGATAGGGCAGGAACGAGATGTCGGTCGCGACGAAGCTGTCGATCGTCTTGTAGAAGCCGGCGATCGCAATCAGCGACTCCTTGGCGAAATACCATTCCGCCGACAGGTCGACGTTCTTCGCGCGGAACGGCTTCAGCAACGGGTTGCCATAGGTGATCGTCTGGCCCGAGGTATTGAGCGACCCGCCCGGCGTCAGCGCGCCCAGCGTCGGCCGCGACATGACCTTCGCCACGCCCAGCCGGACGATCAGCTTGTCGGTCACGTCCAGCGCCAGGTTGGTCGACGGCAGCCAGTCGGCATATTTGTTGTCGACCGTCACGAACGTCGTGTTCAGGAACCCCGACGACGACGTCTCGGTGCGCGCGTAGCGCAAGCCCACATTGCCGCGCAGCGTCATGCCTGCCAGGTCCGAGCTGAAATCGAGCTGGCCGTACGCGCCGGTGTCGATCTCGCTGACGTCGCGGTTGCCGTTGAACGTCGTGGTCAGCGGGAAGTTCTGGTACAGCCCGATCCTGTCGGTGATCGCAAAGACATCGGGCGTGACGTAGCTCAGGTTCGACCCCGACGGGATGTCGAGCCCCCCGTCGATGCTCACCACCTTGCCGAGGCCACCGACGCCGACGATCTGTTCGGCCGCGGTCAGCACGCGGTTGCGCTGCCGCCCGAACTGGCTGAACGCATAGCCGCGCCGCTCGCCGCCCAGCTTCAATTCGAACACCGAATCGATCTTGTAGGCGAGCGCCCCCGAGATCGATTCGAGGCCATAGGTCGCGCCGGTCTCGCTCGACCGCACTTCGGTCAGCGTGAACTTCGACGGGTCGGTGACGTCGAAGCCGTAGTTGATCAGCGGCGTCCGGTCGTTCTTGCGGAAGTCGTACGTATAGCCGTTCACGTTGAGCGCATCGAACTGGTACGCGATCGAGATCGGCGTGTTGGCCTCCGACTTCGACTTGCCGAGCTTCAGCTGCCCGCGCAGCTTTTCGCTGAACTGGTGGCGCGCGTTGAGCGAGACCTGCGTGAACCGGCTCTCGTTGCGATCGAATCCGTTCTCCGACCGCACGTCGACGCGGTCGAACACGCCGTAGGAGATGATGTTCTTCTCGGGGTCGACCGCATAGTCGCGGACGATCGTCTGGCGCACGCCGTCGGCGGTCGCGCGGCTGAACGAGATCGCCTCGATGTTCGGGCTCTCGAACTCCTGGTTGAAGCGCGAATGCAGCGCGTCGACCACCACTTCGGTGGCATCGGTCGGCTTCCATTGCAGCGACGCGGTGATGCCGAGCCGGTCCTCGGCGAACCTGCCGAAGGTGTAGCGCGGGATGCGCGGATAGTAGGCGTTGAGCAATTCGGTCCGCTGCGCCGGCGAGCAACTCGGGCAGCCCGCGAAATTCTGGTTGGTGCCGTAAGCCTGCGCGGCGTTGCCCGACTGCCAGCGCGTGGTGTTGAAGCTCTCCGACGTCGGCCGGCGTTCCGAATAGGCGAGCGAGACGAGCCCGCCCCAGGTCTGGTCGTCATTGGTCCAGCTGACCAGCCCGGCAAAGCGCGGCAGCAGCTTCTTCGACAGGTCGTTGTACGACCCCTGCACCGACACCGCCGAATCGAACCCGCGCTTGAAATCGAGCGGGCGGCCGGTCTGCAGGTCGACGGTGGCGCCGAGCGACCCTTCCTCGATCTCTGCCGACTGCGTCTTGCGCACCGTGATGCTGTTGAACAGCTCGGACGCAAAGATCGAGAAGTCGAACCCGCGGCTGCGATTGCCGCCCGCCGCGGCCTGCGCCTCCAGCCCGTTGATCCGCACGCGGGTGAAATCGGCGCTGAGCCCGCGGACGCTGATCGTGCGTCCCTGGCCGGCGTCGCGTTCGATCGTCACGCCGGGCAGGCGCTGGATCGCCTCGGCGAGGTTGAGGTCGGGAAAATCCGCCATGTCCTCGGCGAGGATCGCATCGACCGCGCCCGCTTCGCGCTTCTTGATGTTGAGCGCTTCCTGCAGACTGGAGCGGAACCCGGTGACGATGATATCGGGGCTCGCCGCCTCGTCGGACGCCGGATCGGCGGGCGCATCGCCGGCGGCAGGCGTTGCGGGACCTGCCTGCGGTACGGCCGGGGCGGGGGGCAATGTCGGCGCGGTCGGTACCTGCGTCTGTACCGACGGTTCGGGCGGGGCGATCGCAGTCTGCGCCTGTGCCCCGCTCGCCATCGACATCGCCCATATACACGCCGAACCCAGTAGCGCGGATCGCGCCGTCCCCCCGAAACCTGTCATACTTTCCTCTCCCATGCTCGGCGGTGTCACCGGTGTCATCAATGGCTTATGCGCCAATCGTCCCATTAGTTGCAATACAACTTCGCATGTTGCTATATTCGGGGCGACGAACGGCGGGTCGTGCTACGCTGGGTCGAGGGAGAGAAATGATGGCAAAAGCCCCGACCACGGTATCGTTGATACGACGCTCGATCGTCGCCGCCGCACTGCTCGGTGCCGCGACGACCCCCATGCCGGCGGCTGCGCAACGCATCGATCGCCATGCGCTGGTCAGCCGGCACGACCCGCGTTTCACGACGCTCGATCCGCACGCGCCGGTGATGCTCGGCAACGGCGAACTCGGCTTCACCGCCGACATCACCGGGCTGCAGACCTTCGCCGATCGGTATTCGTCGATGGCGCCGTTGCTGACGATGTCGCAAAGAGTGTGGCACAGCTTCCCCAATCCGCGCGGCTATACCGAGAAGGACGGGCTGCAGATGGTCGCGGTGCCCGGCCGCGGGGCGCAACCCTATGCCTATATGAAGTCGTGGGCCGACGGCGACGCCAACCCGGCGTTCGGCTGGCTGCGCGCCAACCCGCACCGCATCTCGCTCGCCCGGCTTTCGCTCGTCTCGGGCGGCAGCGCGGTGCGGTTCGCCGACATCGCGGCGACCGACCAGCGGCTCGACATGTGGACCGGCACGCTGACCAGCCGCTTCACCTATCGCGGCGTGGCCGTAACGGTGGTAACGCGCGTCATCTCGGGCCGCGATGCCGTCGCGGTCGAGATCACGTCGCCGCTCGTCGCGCGCGGCGAGCTGGGACTGGCGGTCGGCTATCCGGGCGTCGCGCCCGCGATCAACCCGGATCCGTCGAGCTGGACGCCGCGCGCGGGCGAGGCGACGCGCATCGTGTCGCGCGCGCCGGGCGCGTGGCGGATCGAACGCACGCTCGACGCCACGCGCTACTGGTCGACGATCGCCGCGAACGGCACCGTTTCGACCGCGACCGACGGCCGGTTCCTGGTCCAGGGGGATAAGGCCCAGTCGCTCCGCGCGATCGTCACCTTCGACCAGACCGCGGACGCGCCCGCGGCCCCCGCCTTCGACACCGTGGCCGCAGCCGTCGCGGCGCAGTGGCGGTCGTTCTGGAGCGACGGCGCCGCGGTCGACTTCACGGGCAGCACCGATCCGCGTGCGCCCGAACTCGAACGCCGCGTCGTGCTGTCGCAATATCTGTCCGCGATCAACGGCGCGGGCAGCCTGCCGCCGCAGGAGGAGGGGCTGTTCTCGAACAGCTGGTTCGGCAAGTTCCACCTCGAAATGCATCCCTGGCACCAGGCCTGGCAGGCGCTCTGGGGTCACCCCGCGCTGCTCGAACGCAGCCTCGCCTGGTACATTCGCACGCTGCCCGCCGCGCGCGCGGAGGCGGCGCGGCACAGGGTCACCGGGGCCTGGTGGCCCAAGATGGTCGGACCCGAAGGGCGCAACAGCCCGAGCCTGATCTCGCCCTTCCTGATGTGGCAGCAACCACACCCGATCCTGCTCGCCGAACTGACCTGGCGCGCGCGGCGCGATCCCGCCGTGCTCGAACGCTACGGCGAGATCGTCGAACAGACCGCGACATTGCTCGCCAGTTGGCCGCTCGACCGGAACGGCCGGCTCGATCTCGGCCCGCCGATCATTCCTGCGCAGGAGAATTACGACCCGCTGACGACGCGCAACCCGACCTTCGAGGTCGAATATTTCCGCTGGGCGATCGGCGTGGCGCAAGACTGGCGCGAACGCCGCGGGCTCGCGCGGCGCGCCGACTGGGATCGCGCGATCGCCCGGATCGCCCCGCCGGCGATGCGCGACGGAGTGTACCTTCCCGCCGAATCGGTGCCGGATTTCTGGAAGACGGCGGCCTCCGACCTGTGTCGCGGCCATGCCGACGCACCGTCCTGCGCCAACCGCGACCACCCGTCCTTCCTGATGGCGTACGGCTTCATCCCGGGCGCACGGATCGATCCCGCAGCGATGCGGCGCACCTTCGAGGCGATGGAGCGCAACTGGGACGTCCGCCAGACCTGGGGCTGGGACTTCCCGATGATCGCGATGACCGCGGCGCGGCTCGGCGAGCGTGACAAGGCGGTCGACTGGCTGTTCGCCGACCGCAAGAACAACCAATGGGGTCCGACCGGCATGACCCCGCGCGTCCATGTCGAGGCGCACGCCGCCGAGCTCGTCCCGAAGTCGGCGGGGGCAGGGGGAGCCGCGCTCGCGGCCAATCCCGACGGGCCGGGCTATGCGCGCGCGGCGGAGACCTATTTCCCGTCCAACGGCGCGCTGCTGTTCGCGGTCGGGATGATGGCGGGCGGCTGGGACGGCTCGACCGGATCCGCGCCGGGGTTCCCGGCAAAGGGCTGGCGCGTCCGGTCCGAAGGCCTGGCGCCGACCCCATGATCACGGACCTGCACCCCTCCCGCCGCGATCTTCTCGGCGCGGCCGCGATGGGCGTCGCCGCGGCGGCATCGCCCGCCCGGTCGGCAGCCGCGGCGGCAGCGGCCGTCGCACCCGCACCGCGCGCGTGGACCGACCCCGCGACCGGGCATCGCATCGTCCGGCTCTCGGACGATGGCGGCGGCAGCAAGCTCTATTTCTACCGCAACAGCTTCACGCCGCAGGGCGACCTGATGGTGATGTCGACGCCCGCCGGTATCGTCGCGGTCGACATGAAGACGCACGCGCTGACGCCCTTGGTCCGCGACCCGCGTGCCGACCTGCTCTTCACCGGGCAGCGCACGCGGACCGTCTATTACAGCATATCCGACCCCGGCGACGGCGCGCCGACCGATCGTCCGCGCGACATCTTCGCGCTCGATATCGACACCCGCCGCAGCCGCCGGATCGCGCGGCTGGCGCAGGGGCAGGTCGGATCGATCAACGCCGACGAGACGCTGCTGGTCGGCACCGTCGCCTATGGCGACACGCCGCTGCAGCCGGACGTCCCCGATCCGCGCAACCGACGCTTCGGCCAGGCGGAATATGCCGCCAACGGCCCCGATGGCCGCCCGCTGAACTTCGCCAAGGCCAAGGGCGTGCGGATGCTGCAGCGCTGGGCGGCGCGCGTGCCGATGGAGCTGTTCGTCATCGACATCGCCACCGGCCAGCGCCGCATCGTCCACAAGGCGACCGACTGGCTCAACCATCCGCAATTCTCGCCGACCGATCCCGGCCAGATCATCTTCTCGCACGAGGGGCCCTGGCACCGCGTCACGCGCATGTGGCGGATCCGCACCGACGGAAGCGGCCTCGCGCCGCTGCACACGCGGACGATGAACATGGAGATCTGGGGCCACGAATTCTTCGCGCCCGACGGCCGCACGGTCTGGTACGACCTGCAGACCCCGCGCGGCCAGGTGTTCTGGGTCGCGGGCATCGATCTCGCCAGCGGCCGGCGGCTCAGGCGCCGTGTCGACAGGAACGACTGGTCGGTCCATTTCACCGTGTCGCCCGATGGCCGGACCTTCGCGGGCGACGGCGGCGACGCCGACATGGTCGCGCATGCGCCCGACGGCAAATGGCTCGTGCTGCTGCGTCCCGAACCCGTCGTCGACGGCGATACCGCGGTCTACGATCCCGACCTCGTCACCCCAGAATATCTACGCCCGCAGCGCCTCGTCGACCTGCGCGCGCATGATTACCGGCTCGAACCCAACCTCGTCTTCACGCCCGATGGCCGGCACATCGTGTTCGGGTCGAACATGCACGGCACCAACCATGTCTACATGGTCGACATCGACGCGCCTCAGCCCGGCATCCGCTCGCGCAAGGCCTGATAGCGCTCGAAGCTCTTCTGCATGTGCCGCCGCGCCGCGCTTCGCGCGCGCGCGGGGTCCTGCGCCTCGATCGCGCGGTAGATCGCCTGGTGGTCGCGGTTGATCGTCCGCGCATAGGCCCGGTGCGCTGCGGGGTCGTCGGTCTGCAGGTACAGCCGCCGCGACGGCACCAGCCGAACGCCGAGGAAATCGGTGAAGCGCTGGAAATAGTCGTTCTTCGACGCCCGCGCGATCGCGGCATGGAAAGCGGCGTCTGCGGCGACCGACTCCGTCATGTCGTGGCTGTCCTCCATCGCGTCAAGCGCCGCGCGCATCGCCGTCAGGTCGGCATCGGTCCGGCGTTCCGCGGCCAGCGACGACATCTCGGTCTCGAACCCGACGCGCATCTCGAGCAGCCGCAACACGTCCTCGATCGCACCCAGTTCGTCCGGGGTCACCTGGAACGCCTGGTACCGCGCATTGTCCGCGACATAGGCGCCCGACCCGCGCCGCGACTGCAACAGGCCCCGCGCCGCCAGCCGCGCGAACGCCTCGCGGACCACGGTGCGGCTGACCGCATAGTCGAGCGTGATCGTCTTCTCGGTGGGGAAGCGCGCGCCGGGCGCCAGCGTGCCGTTCTCGATCTGCATCGCGAAGAGCCGCACGAGATCGTCGGCCAGGGATGCAGCTTTGGTCAGCGCCATGGCACGAATTATACCACGCCCGCGGCAATGTCAGATGAATTCCGTGTTCGGTTGCACGCGGCCCCGATACGCCGGCCGGCGGTCGCGCTACGCCGTCTCCAACAACCGCTCGGCCTGCGCGCGCGCCTCGTCGGTGATCGACGCGCCCGACAGCATCCGCGCGATTTCCTCGCGCCGTTCCGCTTCGCTGAGCGTCCGGACCCCGGTCCGCGTGACGATGCCGTCGTTGCTCTTGGCGATCAGCAGATGCTCGGCACCGCGCGCCGCGACCTGCGGGCTGTGCGTCACCACCAGCAGCTGCGTCGTCCGCGCCAGCCGCGCGAGCCGTTCGCCGATCGCGCTTGCCACCGCGCCGCCGACGCCGCGGTCGATCTCGTCGAACACCATCGTCGACGCGCCGCCCTCCTCCGCCAGCGCCACCTTCAGCGCGAGGATGAAGCGCGACAATTCACCACCGCTCGCGATCTTGGTCAGCCCTGCGAACGGCGCGCCCGGGTTGGTCGAGATCTCGAACTCGACCCGGTCCTTGCCCGCCGCCGACCACTCCTCGGTCTCCGCGACCACGGTCCGGAACCGCGCGGCGTCGAGCTTCAACGGCGCCAGCTCGCCCGCCACCGCCGCGTCGAGCTTCGCCGCCGCCGCCAGCCGCCGGGTCGTTAGCGCCGCCGCCGCCGCGTCGAAATCCTTCTGCGCCTCTTTCACGCGCGTCTCGAGCACCAGCACGCCGCCTTCGCCCGCATCGAGCCGCTCGAGCCTGGCACGCATTTCGTCCGCCAGCGCTGCCAGCTCGTCGGGTTGCACGCGGTGTTTCCGGGCCATCGCCCGCAGCTCGAACAGCCGCGCCTCGTCATCCTCCAGCGCGCGCGGATCATAGGACAGTGCCGCGCGGGCATCGCGCAGATGCTCTTCTGCCAGCGCACCTTCGATCACTACACGGTCGATCGCGGCCAGCGCCTCGCCGAGCGCGGCATGATCGCCTGCGATCCGTTCCAGCACGCGCGCCGCCTGGCGCAGCTTCGCCAGCCCGCCGTCCGACCCGTCCAGATACTCGTCGATCGCGGCCAGGTCGTCGGCGATCTTCTCCGCGCGCTGCATCGACCGCCGCGTCTCGGCGAGCGTCTCCTCTTCGCCCGGCTGCGGGCTGAGCGTCGTCAGCTCGCCGACCGTGTGTTCCAGCCATTCGCGATCGCGCGCCGCGGTCTCGATCTCCGCACGCGCCGCGGCAAGCTCGGCTTCCGCCGCGCGCAACACGCCCCAGGCGCGCGATACCGCCCCTGGCTCGGTCCGCCCGAAAATGTCGAGCAGTGCGCGGTGTCCGCGCGGATTGAGCAACCCGCGCTCGTCATGCTGGCCGTGGATCTCGACCAGATGGGGCGCCATCTCGCGCAGCAGCCCGGCGGACGCCGGCTGATTGTTGACGAACCCGCGGCTGCCGCCATCGGCCTTGACGATCCGGCGGATGATCAGCGGTTCGCCCGGTTCGATCTCGAGCGCGTTGTCGTCGAGCAACGCGGTCAGCGGCGCATCCGGGGCAGGGGGATCGAACGTCGCGGTGACCACGGCCTGCGTCGCGCCGTGCCGCACCAGCCCCGAATCGCCGCGCGCGCCCAGCGCCAGTCCCAGCGCGTCGAGCAGGATCGACTTGCCCGCCCCGGTCTCGCCGGTCAGCACGCCGAGCCCGTCGCCGAACCCCAGGTCCAGCGCCTCGATCAACACCACGTCGCGAATGGAGAGTTCGGTCAGCATCGTGACGCCGCCATAGACGAACACGGAGGATAAGTGATCCCCCTATGTTCCATGTTGCCGAAATCCTCCCCCGCCAGGGGGAGGTGGCGCCGAAGGCGTCGGAGGGGGCGGTAGACGACGCCCTCTGCAACGATGCTCCGCGCGTCCGCCCCCTCCGTCACGCTATGCGTGCCACCTCCCCCTGGCGGGGGAGGATCGAGAGCTGGATCGTTCGGGCGGAAGGTCGCCCGCGTCTGCAGTCGTGACGGAAAGGATCAGATCCCCGGACCCGTGTTCGACGGCTGCCCGCCCGACCCGACCGGGTTCCCGCGCGGCGCGGGACCCGCGGGTCCGGCCGGCGTCGAGGTCGGCTCGTCGAGCTCGACCGAGACCGACGGCGTTCCCTTGGTCCCGACGGGGACGACCGGCTCGCCCGGCTTCAGCGGCGCGACGGGCTTGGCGGGGTGCTTCTCCAGCAGCTCATAGGCGTGCTTGTACCAGTCGGTACCCGGATAGTTGCGACCCAGCACCGCCGCCGACTTCTCGGCTTCGACCGGCACGCCGAGCGCCAGATAGGTCTCGGTCAGGCGCATCAGCGCCTCGGGGGTGTGCGTGGTCTGCTGATACTGGTCGATCACCGTGCGGTAGCGGCCCGATGCCGCGAGCCACTGGCGCCGCGTCTCGTAGAAGCGACCGATCTCCATCTCCTTGCCCGCGAGATGGTCGTTGACCAGATCGATCTTCAGCCGCGCATCCGACGCGTAGCGCGTGTTCGGATAGCGCCGCATCAGCTCGCCCAGCGCATCGAGCGCCTGGCGCGTGATCTTCTGGTCGCGCGTGACGTCGGTGATTTGCTCGTAATAGCCGAGCGCGATCAGGTAATAGGCATAGGGCGCGTCACGGTTGCCCGGGTGCACGGCCAGGAAGCGCTGCGCCGACGAGATCGACGCGGTGTAGTCCTTGCCGAGATAATAGCTGAACGCGCTCATGATCTGCGCGCGGCGGGCCCAGATCGAATAGGGATGCTGGCGCTCGACCTCGTCGAACAGCTGGGCTGCTTCCTTGTACCGCCCCTGGTCGAGTCGGTTCTTCGCAGTCGAGTAGAGCGTCCCCACGTCGCGGGCGACATAGGGCAGGTCGCCCTTCGTACGCGAGCTCGCGCAACCGGCGACGGGGAGCGCAAGCGCGGCGAGGAGCGTGACGACAAGCGCACGAGGCAACTTTGCACGAGACTGGGGGATACGCATCGACAGGTTCCATAGCGTATGCCGCGCCACGCGAACAATCCCTTTCGGCGGCCCTTCCGGCGGGGCTTCACGCCGGGTGGATCGCGGGGCAAAGTCCGTGCGTTGACGCGTCTCGTCATACTGCAAGAAGGACTACCATGCCCGCCACTCTGCTCCACACGCACCGCGTCGAAAAGCCCTGGGGGCGGAGCACCTTGTGGCCCGGCTTCGACGATCCCGCGCCGGGCTCGCCGAAGATCGGCGAAGTCTGGTTCCAGGAACCCGGCGACACCACGCCCGACCTGCTGATCAAATATCTCTTCACCAGCGAGAAGCTGTCGGTGCAGGTCCATCCGAACGACGAACAGGCGCATGCACGCGGCCTGCCGCGCGGCAAGGACGAGTGCTGGACCGTGCTCGCCGCCGAACCGACCTCGACCATCGCGGTCGGCACCAAGGCGCCGATCGCGAAGGACGAGCTACGGGCGTCGGCGATCGACGGCACGATCGAGGACAAGCTCGACTGGAAGCCGGTCGAGGCCGGCGACTTCATGTACTGCGCGTCCGACACGATCCACGCGATCGGCGGCGGGCTCACCGTGATCGAGGTGCAGCAGAATTCGGAGACCACCTACCGGCTCTACGATTACGGCAGCGACCGCGAGCTGCACCTCGACGACGGCATCGATGTCGCCGATCCCACGCCGTACGTGCCGGTCGCCCCGCCGCTCGAGATCGAGACCGGCCGCACGATCATGGTCGAGGGCCCGAAATTCGTCCTCGAACGCTGGAAGGGCGGCGAGCATGTCGTCAACCTGCCCGAGGGGAAGACCGGCTGGGTGATTCCGATCACCGGCTCCGGCTCGGTCGCCGACGTCGCGTTCAAGGCGGGGGAGTGCGTGACCGTCACGGGCAGCGAATCGATCGAGACCAGCGCCGACGCGGACGTGCTGTTCGCCTATCCGGGTACGAAGCGGATCTGACCCATGATCCTCCCCCGCCAGGGGGAGGTGGCAGGCGTAGCCTGACGGAGGGGGCGGAACGGGTAACAGAGGTTCCGTATCCGCCCCCTCCGTCACCTTCGGTGACACCTCCCCCTGGCGGGGGAGGATAGGCACGCGTCGCGCCGCAGATCAGATCCACCACCCCAGCTTAACCATTCCCCGCTACACCCCCGGCATGCTCCGCGTCCTGACCCTCTCCACGCTCTTTCCCGACGCCACGCGCCGTAACTTCGGTGTCTTTGTCGAACGCCAGACGCTCGGCCTTGCCGCGCACCCGGATGTCGAGCTCGAGGTCGTGGCCCCGGTCGGCCTGCTTCCCGGCCCGCTCCGCTACCTCCCTGGGCGTTCCGCGCTGGCGGCGCTTCCCGGGCGCGAGACCTGGAAGGGCGTCGACGTCCACCGCCCACGCTTCACCGCCTGGCCGATGACCGGCGGCCGCCACCACGCGCGCAGCCTCGAACGCGCCCTCGTCCCCGTCCTCGACCGCATCCGCGAGCGCTTCGCGTTCGACGTCATCGACGCCTCGTTCTTCTACCCCGACGGCCCCGCGGCGGTCGCGCTCGGACGTCGCTACGGCGTTCCCGTCTCGATCAAGGCGCGCGGCGCCGACATTCATCACTGGGGCGCCAACCCTGCCACCGCCGCACAGGTCCGCGCGGCGGGGCAGGGGGCCGCCGGGCTCCTCGCGGTCGGCGACGCGATGAAGCGCGACATGATCGCGCTCGGCATGCCCGCCGACCGCATCCGCGTCCACGCGACCGGGGTAGACCAGGACCGCTTCGCCCCCGTCGACCGCGGCCGCGCCAAGACGTTGCTCGGCATCCACGGCCCGCTGGTGGTGTCGCTCGGCGCGCTGATCCCGCGCAAGGGCCATGATATCGTGATCGAGGCGGTCGCGGCCCTCCCCGGCGTGTCTCTGCGGATCGCCGGCGCCGGCCCCGATCAGGCGCGTCTCGAAGCGCTCGTCGCGCGGACCGGCGCCGCCGACCGCATCCGCCTGCTCGGCAGCGTGCCGCATGCCGACATTCCCGACCTGATCGCCGCGGCCGACGTCATGGCGCTCGCCTCGTCGTCGGAGGGGCTTGCCAATGCCTGGGTCGAATCGCTCGCCTGCGGCACGCCGATCGTCATCACCGATGCCGGCGGCGCGGGCGAGGTGGTGACCGGTCCCGATGCCGGTCGCATCGCGGCACGGACGCCCGAGGCCTTTGCTGCCGCGATCACCGACCTGCTGGCGTGTCCGCCGTCACAGGCGGCGACCCGCGCAACTGCCGCCCGCTTCACCTGGGAAGCGAACACGGACGCGCTCTACGCGCATCTGTCAGAACTGCGATAATCCTCCCCCGCCAGGGGGGGGGGGCGCCGAAGGCGTCGGAGGGGGCGGGCACGGAACGGGCGGTATCGTTTCCGCCCCCTCCGTCAGGCTGCGCCTGCCACCTCCCCCTGGCGGGGGAGGATCAGCCTACTCCGCGAACGGGTAGAGCGCGCCCGCGACCCAGCGGCCTTCGCCGCGCAGCACGCTCCACGCGCGCGCCGCGGCGCGGCTGTCCATCGCCTCGATGCCGAGCCCGCGCGCCTCCATCGCCTTGCGGAACGCGAGCGGCGGATGCCGCAGCGTCGCGCCGGTGCCGAGCAGGAGGAATTCCGGCGCCGGGTCGAGCGCGAACAGCGCTGCCACGTCCGCCTCGCCCAGCGCCTCGAAGGCCGGTGGCTCCCATCCGTCTGCGCGCTCGGGCGTGATCAGCAGCGCGCGGTAATAGCCGTCGTCGACCTTGAACCCGTGGCGACCGAACGCCGAGATCATCGGCCCATCGGTCTTCTCGCGGTCCATTCTCACGCGAAGGGGCTCATGCGAGGCGTCATGCGCGCGGCGTCTTCGGTCCCACGCGCTCCGCACCATCGGCGGCATTCGCCTTGCCCGGGGTCGGCTCGGCGCGCAGCCCCAGTGTGATCAGCAGCGACGACGACACGTAGATCGACGAATAGGTGCCGACCACGATGCCGAGGATCATCGCTGCGGTGAAGCCGCGCAGCACATGGCCGCCCAGCACCAGCATCGCGACCAGCGCCAGCAGGATCGTCACAGACGTCATCACGGTTCGGGGAAGGGTCTCGTTCACCGACAGGTCGATGATCTCGCGCATGTCCATCTTGCGGTACCGGCGCATGTTCTCGCGGATGCGGTCGTCGATCACGATCTTGTCGTTGATCGAATAGGAGATGATGGTCAGCACCGCCGCGACGATGTTGAGGTCGAACTCGAACCCCGTCAGAGCGAAGAAGCCCAGCGTCATCAGCAGGTCGTGGACGATCGCGACGACCGTCGACACGCCGAACTGCCATTCGAACCGCACGACGGCGAACAGCGCGATGCCGAGGATCGCAAGGCCGACCGCGAGCAGTCCCTTGCTGATCAGCTCGTCCGAGACTTTCCCGGAAATCGTGTCGTATTTCGAGAAGGTCGCGCCCGGGAATTTCACCGCCAGGTCGTCCGACACCTTCTTGACCAGCCGGTTCGTCGCGCCCTCGTCGCCGCCCTCGGGCAGCGGCAGGCGGATCGACAGCGTCTTGGGGTCGCTGAACGACTGGATCGCCGCCTCGCCGACGCCGAGCCGGTCGACTTCGCTGCGGACCGCGTCGATCGACGGCGGCGTCGCGAACTTCTCCTCGATCAGCACGCCGCCGACGAAATCGACGCCCATGTTGAGGCCCTTCGTAACGACGAGTCCGACCGCGATCAGCGACAGTGCGAGCGTCAGCCCGAACGCCCATTTGCGCAGGGCGACGAACTTCAGGTTGGTGTTGTCGGGTACGAGTTTCAGCAGGCGCATGATGGTGTCTCCCGCCTCAAATATTGATCGTGGTGGGACGGTTCTTGCGCAACCACAAGGCGACCAGCATCCGCGTGAACAGAACGGCGGTGAACACGCTCGTGCAGATACCGATCAGCAGCACGACCGCAAAGCCCTTCACCGGCCCCGAGCCCAGCAACAGCATGATCACGCCGGTGATCGCATGCGTCACGTTGGCCTCGAAGATCGTACGCGACGCTTCCTTGTAGCCGAGCTCGACCGACTGCAGCACGCTGCGCCCGCGACGGCGTTCCTCGCGGATACGCTCGTTGATCAGCACGTTGGCGTCCACTGCGGTACCGATCGTCAGCACGAACCCGGCGATGCCGGGCAGCGTCAGCGTCGCGTTGAGCATCGCCATCACGGCGACGATCACCAGGATGTTGATGACCACGGCGAGGTTCGCATAGACGCCGAACCGGCCATAGGTGACCAGCATGAACACGATCACCGCGACCGCGGCGATCACGCTCGCCAGCACGCCGGCGCGGATCGAATCCTTGCCGAGGTCGGGACTGACCGTGCTTTCGGCGATCACCTTCAGGTTGACCGGCAGCTTGCCCGACCGAAGCGCGATCGCGAGGTCGTTCGCGGTCTGGACGGTGTAGCTGCCCGAGATCGACGCGCGCCCGCCCAGGATGGGCTCGTTGATGTTGGCGACCGAGATCACCTTGTTGTCGATCACGATCGCGAACGGCTTGTTGACGTTCTCGGTCGTGACCTTGGCAAAGCGCCGACCGCCGACCGCGTCGAACGTGATCGCGATCTGCGGCGCGTTGGTCTGCTGGTCGAATTCCTGCCGGGCGTCCGCGAGCTGGTCGCCCGAAATGACGACCGAGCGCTTCAGCGCCACGGCACCGCGCGGGTCGCCCGGATAGGGCAGGACCTGGCTGCCGATCGGCGCGATGCCCTTGGCCACGTCGGCGGGGTTCGCGCTTTCGTCGACCAGCTTGAATTCGAGCTTGGCGGTCTTGCCGATCAGGTCCTTCAGCGCCTGCGGGTTCTGCAGGCCCGGCACCTGGACGACGATTCGCGTCGCGCCCTGGCGGATGATCGTCGGCTCCTTGGTGCCGAGCTCGTCGATGCGCCGGCGCACGACCTCGGTCGCGTCCTTCATCGCGGTGTCGACCGCCTGGGCGAGACCCGCCTCGGTCGGCTTCAGGATGAACCGGCTGGTGTCGACGACCGAGATATCCCATTCGCGCTGGCCGCTCATCCCGGCGCCACCGCCGGTGATCGCCAGCAAGCGCTCGCGCGCCGCATCGACCTGGCTCGGATCACGCAGCAGGAACGACAGCTGGCCGTTCCGCGACGAGATGTCGCCGATGTCGATCCGCGGCGTGCCGTTGCGCATCGTCCCCGCGACGCTGTCGCGCATCACCTCGAGCCGCGAATTGGCGAGGTCGGCGGTGTCCGCCTCGAGCAGCAGGTAGCTGCCACCCGCCAGGTCGAGCCCGAGGTTGATCCGCGGATGCGGGATCGCGCCCCACTTGCTGGTGGTCGATTCGGGGAAGAAGCTCGGGATCGCAAGCGCGCAGAGCACGGCCAGCAGGCCGATGATCGACGCGACCTTCCAGCGCGGGAAATCCAGCATCAGTCGTTGGCCGGCTTCGTGTTGGGGCTCGTGATGTCGGTCAGCGTCGCCTTGACGACGCGCACGCGCGTGTTCGGTGCGATCTCGACCTCGACGAACGCGTCCTCGACCTTGGTCACCTTGCCGACGATGCCGCCCGCGGTGACGACGCTGTCGTTCTTCTTCACCGCTGCGACCGAGGCCTGCAGCGCCTTCATCCGCTTTTGCTGCGGGCGGATCATCAGGAAGTAGAACACGACGAAGACGAGGAACAGCGGCGCGAGGCTCAGGAACGACGCGATCCCGCCCCCGGCTGCTCCCCCTGCTGCTGACGCGCCGTCGGTGACCTGGGCATAGGCTTGTGAGATGAACATGGCGTTCCGTATCTGAAGGACGTGGGCTCTGACGGGCCATCAACGGCCCGCGCTCGCATGGGCCGCCCGCTATCACCGCACGGCCCCGCGTGCAACTGACGGGGTTGGCCGACGCAAATCCTCCCCCGCCAGGGGGAGGTGGCACGCGCAGCGTGACGGAGGGGGCGGAAAGTGTGACGTCCGTTCCGTGTCCGCCCCCTCCGTCGCCTTCGGCGCCACCTCCCCCTGGCGGGGGAGGATGACCTTCACGCATCCATCGCTTGCATATCCGCCAACACCCGTTTAGGGCGCGCGGCTCGGTCGGGGCGTAGCGCAGCCTGGTAGCGCATCACACTGGGGGTGTGGGGGTCGCAGGTTCGAATCCTGTCGCCCCGACCAAAATCAATAGATCGGCATCACGGGATAGACCCGGGACTCGGGGTAACGGGCCCGGTCATCAATCCGTCACTCGGCCTGATGCGCCGTCACCCCAGCGAAGGCTGGGGTCTCCCGGTTCGGGCCACGGCATCCGCTAATGGAAAGGCCCCAGCCCGCGCTGGGGTGACGCCAAGTTTTCCGTTCGCCCTGAGCGAAGTCGAAGGGCATGCCCCAGGCGGAGGTGCTCCGACGGCGCTCAGCACGAACGGATATAGACGGACCGCACCCGACGAGCCGCCGCTCGCCGCCGCCCCTCAATCCCGCATCAGCAACCATACCTTCGGCCCGCCCGTCGGCTTCGCCACGCCGTCCAGCCGCCGCGCGCTGATCAGCCTGACCTTGCGCAGGATCATCTGCCCCTTGAACGCATCCATCCCGCCGCCGCTCGGCTCGGCGAGGATCCGCTTCACGGTGTCGCGCCCGGCGATCAGGTGCCCGAACGCGGCATAGCCCGGAAATCCCGGCCGCGCGTCCATCTGCGGTGCGGGGCCGATCGTGATCACGAAATTGCCCCCCGCCGAATCGGGGTTCGCCGCGCGCGCCATCGACACCGTCGCGTCGAGATGGCGGATCCCGGTCATCGCCGTCGTCTCGAGCGGGAAGGGCGGCAGGATCCGTCGCGCGTCGGTCTGGATCCCGCCCTGGATGAACCCCGATTTCGGATCCTTCTTGCTGCGCGCCGCGCGGTAGAAGCTGGTCCCGTCGAACCGCCCGTCATCGACATAGGCGAGAAAGTTCGCCGCGGTCTTGGGCGCGCGCTTCGTATCGATCGCGAGCAGCATCGCGCCGTCGGAGGTCACGATCTTCACCCGGACGATTCCGGGCCTCGGTCCCGGGATAGGCTGCGCGAGGACGGGAGTGGCGACGAGCGTCGCGAGCGACAGGAAGGGGAGGAACCGCATCGCCGCGCGCTAGCCTCGCACCCCGCCGCGCGCAACCGCACGAAAAAGCCGCTGTCCTACAGCGAACCTATATGGTTCACATGCCGTTCCAGCATCCGGGGGCAAGGCGATGGACATCGACGACCTGATCGACGGCGCGATCGACCGCGAGGGCGGTTTCGTGGACCACCCCGCCGACCGCGGCGGCGCGACCAACTGGGGCATCACGCAGGCGGTCGCGCGCGCCAACGGCTATGCCGGCGCGATGCGCGCCCTGCCGCGTGCGACCGCGGCCGCGATCTATCGTCGGCTCTACTGGCTGAAGCCCGGTTTCGATGCCGTGGCACAGCGGGCGCCGACGATCGCCGCCGAGCTGTTCGACACCGGCATCAACATGGGGCCCGCGGTCGCGACCGGGTTCCTGCAGCGCGCGCTCAACGCGCTCAACCGCGGCGCCACCGACTATCCCGACATCGTGCTCGACGGCGTCGTCGGCCCGCGCCTGCTCACCGCGCTCGACGCCTTCCTCGCGCGGCGCGGGCCGGGGGCGGAGGGGGTGCTGCTCAAGGCGATCGAGGCACTCCAGGGCGAACGCTATCTCGCGCTCGCCGAACGTCGCCCGGCGAACGAGGCGTTCCTTTACGGCTGGCTCACCAACCGCATCGGATAGCGCGCCGGACCCCCGTTTCGCGGGGACGTAGCGTGAAGTTCGACAACTTCCGGCCCGTTGGAGACCGATGATGCCCAACCCGATCCTGCCCGATCCCGTCCTGCCCGACCCCTGGACCGCCCGCGCGCGGCCCGCCTTTCTCTACGTCATGTACGTGCTGCTGCTCTGGTCGATCCCGATGGGCGTGGTCGCGGCGCTCAGTCCGGCGACCGCGGCGGCGATGATCCAGGGCATGAGCGCGTATCTCAACGGCATCCCGGAACCGCTCTACGCGCTCTTCGGCACCGGCTATCTCGGCTACACGGCGGCGCGCTGCTGGGGAAAGCTGCGCGGGATGGAGTGACCCTTGCATCCTCCCCTGCAAGGGGAGGTGGCAGCCCGCAGGGCTGACGGAGGGGTGTCGCCCTATCGAGAGCGGGTCACCCCTCCGTCTGGCTGCGCCAGCCACCTCCCCTTGCAGGGGAGGATTGCACGTCGTGCCGCGCACCCTACATCCGGCCCATGAGCGAAAACAAAACGCCGGTCTGGCACGGCACGACGATCCTCTCGGTCAGGCGCAAC
Organism: Sphingomonas ginsenosidivorax; assembly: GCF_007995065.1. Taxonomy (NCBI): domain Bacteria; kingdom Pseudomonadati; phylum Pseudomonadota; class Alphaproteobacteria; order Sphingomonadales; family Sphingomonadaceae; genus Sphingomonas; species Sphingomonas ginsenosidivorax. The sequence goes on from NZ_VOQR01000001.1 coordinate 203,226, forward strand.
GGCAAGGTGGTGGTGATCGGCGACGGTCAGGTCTCGATGGGCCAGACCGTCATGAAACCCAATGCGCGCAAAGTCCGGCGCCTCGGCGACGGCAGCGTGATCGGCGGCTTCGCCGGCGCGACCGCGGACGCCTTCACGCTGTTCGAGCGGCTCGAGCGGAAACTCGAGGCACACCAGGGGCAATTGCTCCGCGCCGCGGTCGAGCTCGCCAAGGACTGGCGGACCGACAAGTTCCTGCGCAACCTTGAGGCGATGATGATCGTCGCCGACAAGGACGTGACGCTGATCCTGACCGGCAATGGCGACGTGCTCGAACCCGAGGCGGGCGTCGCGGCGATCGGCTCGGGCGGCAACTATGCGCTCGCCGCGGCGCGGGCGCTGGTCGATTACGAACAGGATGCCGAGGCGATTTGCCGCAAGGCGATGGGCATCGCGTCCGAGCTCTGCGTCTACACCAACGACCGCCTGACCATCGAGACGATCGCGACCGAATAACAGATTCACCCCTCCCTGAAAGGGAGGGGCCGGGGGTGGGTCGCCACATGCGCCGCCCTTGCCTCCACCCACCCCCAACCCCTCCCTTCCAGGGAGGGGAGCAAGAAGTGACATGAACGACCAGCTCACCCCGAAAGCCATCGTCGCAGCGCTCGACGCGCACATCATCGGCCAGTCCGCCGCGAAGCGCGCGGTCGCGGTCGCGATGCGCAACCGCTGGCGTCGCCAGCAGCTCGACGAGGATCTCCGCGACGAGGTCACGCCCAAGAACATCCTGATGATCGGGCCCACCGGTTGCGGCAAGACCGAGATCAGCCGCCGCCTGGCCAAGCTCGCCGACGCACCGTTCGTGAAGGTCGAGGCGACCAAGTTCACCGAGGTCGGCTATGTCGGCCGCGACGTCGAACAGATCGCGCGCGACCTGGTCGAGGAAGCGATCCGGCTGGAGAAGGGACGCCGCCGCATCGCGGTGAAGGACAAGGCCGAGGAAGCGGCGATGGGCCGCCTGCTCGACGCGCTGGTCGGCAAGGATTCGAGCACCGCGACGCGCGAGAGCTTCAAGCAGCGCTTCCTCGACGGGCATCTCAACACCGCCGAGATCGAGATCGAGGTCGAACAGGCTCCGACCACGCCATTCGAGATCCCCGGCGGCGCGCCGCAGATGATCAATATCGGCGAGATGATGAAGTCGCTCGGCGGCGGCCAGCAACTGAAGCGGCGGAAACTGACCGTCACCGCGGCTTGGGACAAACTCGTCGAGGAGGAAGCCGACAAGCGCCTCGACCAGGACGAGGTCAGCCGCGTCGCGCTCGCGGATGCCGAGGCGAACGGCATCGTCTTCCTCGACGAGATCGACAAGATCGCGGTCTCGGACGGCCGCGGCGGCTCGGTCAGCCGCGAGGGCGTCCAGCGCGACCTGCTCCCGCTGATCGAAGGGACGACGGTCGCGACCAAATACGGGCCGATGAAGACCGATCACATCCTCTTCATCGCGAGCGGCGCGTTCCACGTCGCCAAGCCGAGCGACCTGCTGCCCGAGCTGCAGGGCCGCCTGCCGATCCGCGTCGAGCTGAAGGGGCTGACCGAAAGCGATTTCGTCGCGATCCTGTCGGACACCAAGGCGTCGCTGCCGCTCCAGTACAAGGCGCTGATCGCGACCGAGGGCGTCGACATCGTGTTCACCGAGGACGGTATCGCCGCGATCGCGCGGATCGCGGCCGAGGTGAATGCCGAGATCGAGAATATCGGCGCGCGGCGTCTGCAGACGGTAATGGAAAAGCTGCTCGAGGACGTCAGCTTCCACGCCGAGGACCGCGGCGGGTCGAGCGTCACGATCGACGGTGCCTATGTCGACAGCCAGCTCAAGGAAATCGCGCGGAACACCGACCTGAGCCGCTACGTGCTGTAACCCACCCGTCACCCTGAACTCGTTTCAGGGGCCATGTCACCACGAGCGATACCGCCCGTGGCAACGTGGATGCTGAACCAAGTTCAGCATGACGACGGGGCTACAGAACCACGGTCTTCGGCGTAGCGCCCTTGATCCCCGCGAGGATCATCGCCTCCCAGACCGCCGGATCCCCCGCCGCGGCCATCGCCTTGTCGGGCTCCCGCAGCGTCTTCAACACCGCGAGGGCATCGGGAATATAATCCGGCCACGCCGCATCGATCAGCTGCGCGGCGGACCCAGCGTCACCGCCGGCGTTGCAGCTGATCCGTTGACCGGCCAGCACGCGCGCGATGCGCTCGGCGACCGGGGTAGTGGAAACGTCCATGATCCTTCTCCTCGCGCATCTGCATAGAGCAAACGCGCGAGGGGATCATCCGATGCTTAGCGTACCGAGTTCGGGCCGGCACCGCGGGCGGGACCACGGCCGCCGCCGCCAGCCGGGCGACTGCCGCCCTGACCACCGGGACGGCCGCCGCCCTGCGAACGACCGCCGCCGCCGCCCTGGCCACCGCCCTGGCCGCCACGGCTCGCGCCGGCATAGTTGCGGCCGGTGCTGCCGGTCGCGCGCGGTGCATGCGTCGCGCGCGGACGTGCCGGATCGCGCGGACGGTCGATCCGGACCTCGGGGTCGGCGCCCATCGTCTTGACGCGCGTCGCCTTGATCTGGTTCGACAGGTTGACGAAGTCCTCGGGCAGCGGACGCACCGTGACCTTCTGGCGCGTGATCCGCTCGATGTCGCGCAGATAGGCCTTCTCGTCATCCGCGCAGAACGCGACGGCGATGCCGCTGGCGCCCGCACGCGCGGTGCGGCCGATGCGGTGGACATACTGCTCGGCGACGTTGGGCAGCTCGAAGTTGATGACGTGGCTGACGCCCGAGACGTCGATGCCGCGCGCGGCGATGTCGGTCGCGATCAGGACCTTGACCTTGCCCTGCTTGAACTCGCCGAGCGCACGCTCGCGCTGGCCCTGGCTCTTGTTGCCGTGGATCGCGTTCGAGGCGATGCCGTTGCCCGCGAGCAGCTTCACGACGCGGTCGGCGCCATGCTTGGTGCGCGTGAAGACCAGCGCGCGGTCGATCGCCGGATCGCCCAGCGTGATCGTCAGCAATGCCTGCTTCTCGGACTGGTTGCAGAAGGTGACATACTGGTCGACGCGCTCGGCGGTCGTCGCCGCAGGCTTCACCGACACCGTCTTCGGCTCGTGCAGGAACTGCGAGGCGAGGTCGCGGATCGCGGTCGGCATCGTCGCCGAGAAGAACAGCGTCTGGCGCTTCTTGGGCAGCATGCGGACGATCTTCTTCAGCGCGTGGATGAAGCCCAGGTCCATCATCTGGTCGGCTTCGTCGAGCACGAGGATCTCGATCATCGACAGGTTGCAGAAGCCCTGCTCGATCAGGTCGATCAGGCGGCCCGGCGTGGCGACGAGGATGTCGACGCCGCGGCTGAGGTCCTGGCGGTTCTTGTTGATGCTGGTGCCGCCGAACACGGTGGTCACCGACATCTTGCTGAACTGGCCGTAGGCGCGCGCGCTGTCGGCGATCTGGCTGGCGAGTTCGCGCGTCGGCGCGAGCACCAGCATGCGGCAATGCGTCGGCAGGACGCGCTTCTGGGTTTCGGTCAGGCGCTGGATCGAGGGGAGCACGAACGCGGCGGTCTTGCCGGTGCCGGTCTGCGCGATGCCGAGCAGGTCGCCGCCCTCGAGCAGGATCGGGATCGACTGCGCCTGGATCGGCGTCGGCTCGGTATAGCCCTTGGCTTCGAGCGCACGGACGAGGGGCTCGGCGAGGCCGAGGTTTGCGAATGACATATATGGTCTCTCAATAGATGCCGGGCTCGCGAATCCACGAAGCGGACGCACGAGTGGCGGTGGTGTTTTGACACCCCGCGTGAAAAGGGAAGCCCGTTGGAATCGACCGAGGCGGAGCTTGAACCGATTAAGGTCCGATCACGCTGCATGACGCCTCGATGAGCGCCAGATGCGCCCCGCCGCCCAAAATGTCAAGGTGCCGGGCGGCCAGCGCTACCGCCGCATGAGCTCCAGGTGCAGATACCGCTCGTTGAACTCCGCCGCGTCGCGCAGCGCCGGCCAGTCGACGACGTTGACCTGACGCTTGCGCCGGACGATCAGTCCGTCGGTCTCGAGCGCCTTGAGCACCCGGTTCACGTGCACCGGCGTCAGGCCCAGCGCGTCGCCCAGCTGCTCCTGCGTCATCGGTAGGTCGTACGCGCGCGTCGCCCCTACCGCCGACGTCTTCAGCCGCACGCAGAACTCGCACAGCAGATGCGCCATCCGCGTCTTCGCGTTGCGGCGGCCGATGTTGAGCAGCCACTCGCGGTGGATCGATGCCTCGACAAGTGCGTCGATCCACAGCGCCTGGTTCACCGCGGGATAGGTTTCGGCCAGGTCGCGCAGCGCCGGGATCATGATCTCCGCGACCGTGATCCGCGTCAGCGCCTGAATATCGTGGTCCGATTCCTCGATATACAGGTTCTGCACGTCGATGAACTCGCCGGGCATCAGGATCGACACGATCTCGCGCTCGCCATTGGGCGTCAGCTTCTGGCGATAGGCGAACCCGTCGACGATGAACGCGCAACGTTGCGGCCGCTGGCCTTCGCGCAGCAGATAGGTCGACGGTTCGAGCGTGCGGATCTTGATAGCAAGACTCGCGATCTTTTCGCGCGCTTCGCTGGGTAGTTCGACCCGCAATGCAAATCTTCTGACGATATGTTCAATGACGGTGGAAATGTCCACGTGGTCGCTCCGCTTCTGGGGCGGGGAGCATTAGTTTCTCACTGTCGCCATGCCTTGACTAGCGCGCCGGTGATTTCGTTACCTTATCCTACGATTGCTGATCTTAAACCAATCTATGTTGCCTCGGCCGCCGGTTTTTCTGCGCTGACGACGACGGTGAGCAGTACCGTCCTCGCTTCGTCGACCACGGTCACTTTGAATCGCGATCCATCCCAAACGAGTTCGGGATGATCGCGCAGATAGTCGCCCGCGAAGATCACGGCCTGCGCGCGCGCCTCGTCGGCGTCGGCCAGGTCCGTTCCCTCGCGGTCCTCGTCATGCTGATGGTTGTCGGAATTGAAGTAATATCGTGGCATTCGTCGCTCCCCATCACGGAAGGCTAACGATCCGGCCACGACGCCGCCCTTACCCAGATTAGAGTGTGAGGGTCATCCGTCCACAGATCGCACCAGTTCGATCGCGACCGCGGTCGCCTCGCCGCCGCCGATGCACAGCGCCGCGACGCCCTTGGTCAGTCCGCGCCGCTTCAGCGCGGCGACGATCGTCGCGATGATCCGCGCGCCGCTGGCGCCGATCGGATGACCGAGCGCAGTCGCACCGCCGTTGACGTTCAGCTTGTCGCGCGGAATGCCGAGTTCGTGCATCGCGATCATCGCAACGGTCGCGAACGCTTCGTTCACTTCGAAAAGGTCGACCTCCTCCACGCTCCATCCGGCGCGGTCGAGCACCTTGCGGATCGCCGCGACCGGCGCGGTGGTGAACTTGGCCGGTTCGTGTGCGTGCGCGGCGGTCGCCACGATCACGGCCTCCTGGGTCAGCCCGAGCTGATCCGCGACGCTCGCCCGCGTCAGCACCAGTGCCGCCGCGCCGTCCGAGATCGAGGCCGAGGTCGCCGCGGTGATCGTGCCGTCCTTCGCGAAGGCGGGGCGCAGGCCGGGGATCTTCTCGGGCCTGGCCTTGCCCGGCTGTTCGTCCTCGCTGACGACGACGTCGCCGCCGCGGGTCTTGACGGTCACGGGCACGACCTCGTCGGCAAAGCCGCCGCCCGTCACCGCGGCGTTGGCCCGCTCGAGGCTCTCGATCGCGAAGGCATCCTGCGCGTCGCGCGTGAACTGGTATTCGCCGGCGGTGTCCTCGGCGAAGGCGCCCATCGGCTTGCCCTTGTCATAGGCGTCTTCGAGGCCGTCCATCATCATCGAATCCGAGACGACGTCATGGCCGATCCGCGCGCCCGAACGGTGCTTGGCGAGCAGGAACGGCGCGTTCGTCATGCTTTCCATACCGCCCGCGACGACGACGTCGACGGTGCCCGCCATCAGCGCCTCGGCCGCCATGATCGTCGCCTGCATGCCCGATCCGCACATCTTGTTGATCGTGGTCGCCTCGACCGAGATCGGCAGGCCTGCACCGAGTGCGGCCTGCCGCGCCGGCGCCTGGCCCAGCCCCGCGGGGAGCACGCAGCCCATGTAGATCCGGTCGATCGCCGCCGGGTCGACGCCCGCGCGCTCGACCGCCGCGCGGACCGCGGTCGATCCGAGTTCGACGGCCGTGACGCCGGACAGCGCGCCTTGGAAGCCGCCCATCGGCGTACGGGCATAGCTGGCAATGATGATCGGGTCGGCGGTCATGGCATATCCTCGGGAAACCGGTCGCGCGTCTGCGTCGCGAGCCGGATGGCATTGGTGAAGCGCGGATATGGTGAATCCGGTCCGTCGGGTAAAGGCGACCGGAGAATAAGCTTCGGGTCCGACGCAGCCGACGGGGTGACGGCGCCCTCCCTTTGTTCTACTCCGGGCTGATGATCGCGCATCTCAAAGGACGTCTGGATTCCACTGGAATCGATCATGCCGTGATCGATGTCGGCGGCGTCGGCTATCTGGTCGGCGCCTCCGCGCGGACGCTCGCGGCGCTGGGGCCGATCGGCGAGGCGGCGACCGTCTTCACCGAGATGCTGGTATCGGAGGACTCGATCCGGCTGATGGGCTTTTCCAGCGGGTCGGAGCGCGACTGGTTCCGCTTGCTGACCGGCGTGCAAGGCGTCGGCGCGCGCGTCGCGCTGGCCATCCTGTCGGCGCTGGAGCCGAACGACCTCGCCCGTGCGATCGCCAGTGGCGACAAGGCGATGGTGGCCCGCGCGAACGGCGTCGGCCCGAAGCTGGCGCAGCGCATCGTCATGGAGCTCAAGGACAAGACCGGCGGCATCGCGCTGGCACCCGGGGGCGTGGCGATGGCGCCTGCCGTGGGCGCGTCGGCCGATGCGGTCTCGGCGCTACTCAACCTCGGGTTCCGCCCTGCCGAGGCGGCTAGCGCGGTCGCTGCCGCCGAAGAGGAACTGGGCACCGATGCCAGCCTCGACGCGCTGGTCCGCCTCGCGCTGCGCAAGGCCTCGAAGTGAGCGACAGTCGCATCCTCGACGCCGCGCGCCGTCCCGAGGACGTCGATGCCGCGCTCCGCCCCAAGACGCTCGACGATTTCGTCGGGCAGAAGGCCGCCCGCGAAAATCTCCGCGTGTTCATCCAGGCGGCCAAGAACCGCGGCGACGCGCTCGACCATGTGCTGTTCTTCGGCCCGCCGGGTCTCGGCAAGACCACGCTCGCGCAGATCGTCGCGCGCGAGATGGGCGTCGGCTTCCGCGCCACCTCGGGGCCGGTGATCGCGAAGCAGGGCGACCTCGCTGCGCTGCTGACCAATCTCGAGGATGGCGACGTGCTGTTCATCGACGAGATCCACCGGCTCCAGCCCGCGGTCGAGGAGGTGCTCTACCCGGCGATGGAGGATCGCGCGCTCGACCTGATGATCGGCGAGGGGCCGAGCGCGCGCAGCGTCCGTATCGACCTGCCGCGCTTCACGCTGGTCGGCGCGACGACGCGACAGGGCTTGCTGACTACGCCGCTGCGCGACCGGTTCGGCATCCCCGTGCGGCTGCAATTCTATACGGTCGAGGAACTCACGCGCGTCGTCACGCGTGCTGCGGGGCTGCTCGGCCTCGCCATCGCCCCCGACGGCGCGGTCGAGATCGCGCGGCGTGCGCGGGGTACGCCGCGCATTGCCGGTCGGCTGCTGCGCCGCGTGCGCGATTTTGCGGACGTCGCGGGGCACGCCCTCGTTGACTGCAAGGCGGCGGATGCCGCGCTGACCAGGCTCGAGGTCGATTCGCTCGGGCTCGACGCGATGGACCGGCGCTACCTGATGATGATCGCCGACATCTATCGCGGCGGCCCCGTTGGCGTGGAAACGCTCGCTGCAGGCCTCAGCGAACCGCGCGACACGATCGAGGAAGTGATCGAGCCCTATCTGATCCAGCTCGGCCTCGTCGCCCGTACCGCACGCGGGCGCTGCTTGAACGCGGGCGGCTGGAAGCATCTGGGGCTCAATCCGCCCGCCGGCGCGCAGGACGGGTTGTTCGATGCCTGAGCGTGCAAGCGCGTCGGCTTCCGACCGACCTAGCTTTTGTTGCGTGGCACCCAAGCCTTCGACCTGCTAGCCAACGCGCATGCCCGTTTCGGCCGCCGCCTCCGCCCGCGAGATCCTGACTCGCCTCCACGACGTGATGGCGGCGCGGACGACCGCGCAGATGAAACTCAATTCGGTCGTCGCGATCATCGGCGAGGCGATCCACAGCGAAGTCTGCTCGATCTACCTGCTGCGCGAGGGCGTGCTCGAACTCTACGCCACGCGCGGGCTCGATCAGGGCGCGGTGCACGTCACCAAGCTGGCGCTGGGCGAAGGGCTGGTCGGCACGATCGCGCAGCGGGTCGAAGTGCTCAACCTCGACGAGGCCGCGAGCCATCCCGACTTCGCCTACAAGCCCGAGACCGGCGAGGATCGCTTCCATAGTTTCGCCGGCGTGCCAATCATCCGCCGCGAACGCGCGGTTGGCGTTCTTGCGGTGCAGCATACCGACCGTCGCCGCTATGCGGATGTCGAGATCGAGGCGCTGCAGACCGTCGCGATGGTCTTGTCGGAACTGATCGCCAATGCCGGGCTGATCGACGCGACCGGCGGGGGCACCGACCGGCCGCAATCGACCGCGGCGATGCGGATTCCGGGGCAGAAGCTCGTCGACGGCATGGGCGCGGGCTATGCGGTGTTCCACCAGCCGCGCATCCATATCGAGCACACCGTCGCCGAGGATATCGATGCCGAACGGCACCGTGTCTATGCGGCGTTCGACAAGATGCGCGAAGGCATCGACCGCATGACCCGCGAGGCCGAATTCGGCGTCGGCGGCGAGCATGAGGAGGTGCTCGCGACCTACAAGATGTTCGCCTACGACGAGGGCTGGGCGCGGCGCATCAACGAGGCGATCGATTCCGGGCTGACCGCGGAAGCGGCGATCGAGCGCGTCCAGCAACGCACGCGCCAGCGGATGCGCCAGATCGACGATCCGCTGCTCGCCGATCGCATGCACGACCTGGAGGACCTGTCGAACCGGCTGATCCGCATCGTCTCTGGCCAGATGGGGACGGCGGCGCAGGTCGGGCTGCGACAGGACACGATCCTGATCGCGCGCAACCTCGGGCCCGCCGAACTGCTGGAATATGACCGCCGCCGGCTGAAGGGCGTGGTGCTGGAGGAGGGCTCGCTGACCGCGCACGTGACCATCGTCGCGCGTGCGATGGGCGTGCCGGTGCTGGGCCGCGTCCGCGACGTCCGCCGGCTGATCGCGGAAGGGGACCTGCTGCTGCTCGATGTCAGCGACGGCACCGTCTTCGCGCGGCCCAACAGCGGCATCGAGGAATCGTTCGAGGCGCGGCTCGCGCTGCGCCAGAAGCGCAAGGCGGCGTTCGCGGCGTTGCGCGACGTGCCACCCGTGACGAAGGACGGCCATCGCCTGACGCTGATGGTCAACGCCGGCCTACGCGACGACGTCGCCGCGCTCGACGTCACCGGCGCCGACGGCATCGGGCTGTTCCGCACCGAATTCCAGTTTCTCGTCTCGGCGACATTGCCGCAGCGCGAGCGCCAGCAGCGGCTGTATCGCGAAGTGCTCGACGTCGCGGGCGATCGGCCGGTGATCTTCCGCACCGTCGATATCGGCGGCGACAAGGCGCTGCCCTATCTCCACAAGACCGATGCCGAGGAAGAGAATCCGGCAATGGGCTGGCGCGCGCTGCGGCTCGGGCTGGAACGCGACGGGCTTATGAAGGTCCAGGCGCGCGCCTTGCTGGAGGCGGCGTCGGGGCGGACCCTGAACGTGATGTTCCCGATGGTCAGCGAGCCCTGGGAGTTCGACGAAGCCCGCGCGCTGTTCGAGGACCAGCGCGCCTGGATGAACAGGCGGGGGCGGCAGATGCCGATCGAGATCCGCTATGGTGCGATGCTCGAGGTGCCCGCGCTCGCCGAGCAGCTCGACATCCTGTTGCCGCGCATCCAGTTCCTGTCGATCGGCACCAACGACCTGACGCAGTTCCTGTTCGCCGCCGATCGCGCCAATCCCAAGCTCGCCGAGCGCTACGACTGGCTGAGCCCGTCGATCCTGCGCTTCCTCGCGCGGGTGGTGGGTCCGACACGCGCGGCCGGGGTCGACCTGGCGGTATGTGGCGAGATGGGCGGTCGGCCGCTCGAGGCGATGGCGCTGATCGGGCTCGGGATCGATCGCCTGTCGATCACGCCGGCGGCGGTCGGCCCGATCAAGGCGATGGTCCGCAGCCTCGATCGCAGCGCGGTGACCAGCTTCATGACGGGGCTGCTCGCCGATCCGCCGCGCGACATGCGCGGGGCGCTGACCGACTGGGCGTTGCAAAACGGCGTTGAACTGACCTGAGCCGATCGCGCGATCGGACGCGAGCGCGTTGACACCGGTTAGGGCCTCTGTGACATGGGAACCCAAGCCAGGGCCAACCCGGACGGCCCGCATGCGGAGACGAGAATGGACGAGGTCGAAACCGGGCACCCTGCGGCACCGGCGCACCCCGAACGTGCCGGCGACGTGCTCCGTGTCGCTCGCGAGGCGCAGGGTCTGACGCTTGCCGATGTGGCGGCGCGCACGCGCGTCCCGCTGCGGCATCTGGAGGCGATCGACGCATCGGATTATGCCGGCCTGCCGTCGCCGACCTATGCGGTCGGCTTCGGGCGGGCCTATGCACGCGCGATCGGCGCGGACGAGGTGCGCGTCGCGCAGATGGTCCGCGACGACGTCGCCAAGCTCGGTCGGCGCACACCGGAATACGAACCCTATACGATGACCGACCCCGCCCGCGTGCCCTCGCGCGGGGTGGCCGTCGTCGCGCTCGGCCTCGCGCTCGCGGTGCTGGTCCTGGTCGGGCTGTGGTATGGCACCGACTGGTTCCGCGCAGGCGACACCGGCGGCGCGAGCGGCCCGGCGACGGTCGCCACGGTGCCGGCTCCCGCCGTCTCGGTCGCCGTGCCGAAGCCGGTTGCGCCGACCGGCGGGCAGGTGACGCTGGCCGCAACCGACGAAGTCTGGATGCGGGTCTACGACGCGGACGACAAGACGCTCTACCTCGGCACGATGAAGCCGGGCGAGAAGTACGACGTGCCCGCAGGCGCGAAGGACCCGATGATCAACGTCGGCCGGCCCGACAAGCTGACGGTGACGCTGAACGGCGCGAACGTGCCGCCGCTCGGTACCGGCGAACGTGCGATCAAGGACGTCAAGGTCGGACCCGAAGCGATCGCCGCACGGCTGTCCGGCGCGACGGTCTCGCAGGCGGAACCCGCGCGGAGCCCGGCGGCATCGAGCGGCGCTCGCTCCGAGCGCAATCGGTCGAGGCCGCGTCGCGTCCTGACCGAGACCCAGCGCGCCAACCTGCAATCTGCCGCCAACCCGCCGCCCGCCCCTTAAGGCTGGCGACAGGATCACTGTTGCAGCTATACGGTGCCAATTAACCACTGCACCGGGGGGTGTCGCCCATGCGTAAGTCTGTTCTGATCGGCGTTTGCGCCATTGCGATGATGCCCGCGGGCGCGCTGGCGCAGTCCGGCGTCGAAGGCCGTGTCGGCAAGCTCGAGAGCGAGATGCGCGCGGTACAGCGCAAGGTGTTCCCGGGCGGCGCGGGGCAGCTGCTCCAGCCCGAGGTGAGCGCGCCGCAGGGCAGCACCGGCCCCGGACCCGGGTCTCCCGCGACCAGCGCGATCGCCGACCTGTCGAGCCGCGTCGCCTCGCTCGAGCAGCAGATGGCGGGCCTCACCGGCCAGATCGAGCAGAACACCTACAAGACCCGCCAGCTGCAAGAGGCGTTCGACGCCTACAAGCGCAGCAACGACGCGCGGATGAAGTCGGTTGAGGGCGGCGCTACCCCGCGTGCGACCGGGGACACCGATCCCGGCATGTCCGCGCCGTCGACGACCGCCGCTGCCGCTGCTGCTGCTCGACCGACCACGCGGCCCGAACCGGTTGCAAAGCCCTCCGGCTCGGACCGCGCGCGGCTGGTCGACGCCGTCGAGAAGCCGTCGACCGGCGATGCGACTGAGGACGCCTATCTCTACGGCTATCGCCTCTGGTCGGCGAAACTCTACCCCGAAGCAGAGGCGCAGCTGAAGAAGGTCGTCGCCGACTATCCCAAGAGCAAGCGCGCGAGCTACGCGCAGAACCTGCTCGGCCGCGCCTATCTCGACGAGGGCAAGCCCAGCCTCGCCTCGATGGCGTTCTACGACAACTACAAGAAGATGCCGGACGGCGAGCGTGCCCCCGACAGCCTGCTCAATCTGGGCGGCGCGCTGACCCGGCTCAACAAGCCCGCCGACGCGTGCAAGGTCTATGACGAGCTCAACGATGTCTACGGCGCGAAGATGTCGGCCGCGATGAAGGCGGATGTCGCCAAGGGCCGCACGGCGGCGAAATGCTCGTAACGGGCTGACGCATTTTCGATCCGCTGGGCTTGTTCCGGCACCCCCCGCACCGCACATCCGCACGCTCGGGGCTCGCGGTACGGTCGGCCCCGGCAGTCCGGTCGACGGACATGGAGTGATCAGTGTCCGACGAAGCCCGCCGTTTCCGCGCCGATATCGATCGGATCGCGCATGACATCGACCGACCGTTCCTGGTCGCGGTGTCTGGCGGACCCGACAGCATGGCGATGCTGACCCTCGCCGCGGAGGCGTTTCCGGGACAGGTCATGGCTGCGACCGTCGATCATCGCCTGCGTGCCGAGGCCGCCGACGAAGCCGCGATGGTGTCGGCGCAGTGTCGGGGCATCGGAGTAGCCCATGCGACGCTCACCCCGCCGACGCCGATCGCCGGCGCGAGCATCCAGGCGCAGGCGCGCGCCAGCCGCTACGCGCTGCTCGCCGATCACGCGCGGTCGTGCGGGGCAGGGGCAATCCTCACCGCGCACCACGTCGACGACCAGGCCGAGACGTTCCTGATGCGCGCCGCACGCGGATCGGGGCTGGCGGGACTAGCCGGAATTCGCGCGCGCACGGAGATCGCCGGCATCACCATCCTGCGCCCGCTGCTCGACTGGCGTCGCGCGGAACTGCGCGCGATCGTACGCCGCGCGGAGGTGCCGTTCGTCGACGATCCGTCGAACCAGGACGATCGGCATGATCGCACCCGTTTCCGGCGGTTGCTCGGGGACAATGAATGGCTCGATCCGCCGCATCTCGCCCGCTCGGCAGCGACGCTCGCCGAAACCGATGCCGACGTCCGCGCGATCGTCGAATGGCTCTGGACCGAACGCGCGGTACGCGCCGACGGCGAGGTCCGGATCGCCACCGCGGGACTGCCGCGCGAGCTGCTGCGCCGGCTGGCCCGCCGCGCGATCGGCTGCGTGCGGGCCGACGCCGCGATCGAGCAGCCGGACTGGAGCGACTCGGCCAATATCGAACGCCTGCTCGACGCGTTGATGACGGGAAAACGCTCGACGCAGGCCGGCGTGATCGTGTCGCCGCGCGGTGGCGGATGGCGGTTCCGCGTGGCCCCGGCACGCCGCACCGGATAGCGACGTCGTTCTGCGTCTTGTTCCATTGCCATTAACCCGCGGGCGCTTATCTTGTGCGGTGAAAGGTATCCGGCACCCATGAGCGACAACGACAACCGCGGCGACAAGCCCCAGGGCCCCGACAATGGTGGCAATGGGGGCGGCGGCAGCAATCCCTGGATGAAGAGCCTGTTGATCTGGGTCGGCATCCTGCTGGCGCTGGCGATCTTCGTGACGATGTTCGACGGCCGGGCTGCGACGACGGGCGGCAACACGATCGCCTATTCGGCGTTCCTCGACAAGGTCGACGAGGGCACCGTTAAGGACGTCAACATCAGCCGCGACATGATCTCCGGCACGCTTTCGAGCGGCGAGAAGTTCAAGGCCTACCCGATCCCCGACTCGACGCTGGTGCCGAAGCTGCGCGACAAGGGCGTCGCAATCAGCGCCAAGCCCGAAGAGGGCCCGTCGATGCTGATGCTGTTGCTCTACCAGTCGCTGCCGTTCCTGCTGTTCCTCGGCATTGCGTTCTTCGTGCTCAAGCAGATGCAGAAGAATTCCGGCTCCGGCGCGATGGGCTTCGGCAAGAGCCGCGCGAAGATGCTGACGCAGAAGGAAGGCAAGGTCACCTTCGCCGATGTCGCCGGCATCGACGAGGCGCGCGAAGAGCTGGAAGAGATCGTCGAGTTCCTCAAGGATCCCACCAAGTTCGCCCGCCTCGGCGGCAAGATCCCCAAGGGTGCGCTGCTGGTCGGCTCGCCCGGTACCGGCAAGACGCTGCTCGCCCGCGCGATCGCAGGCGAGGCTGGTGTGCCGTTCTTCACCATCTCGGGCTCCGACTTTGTCGAGATGTTCGTCGGCGTCGGCGCCAGCCGTGTCCGCGACATGTTCGAGCAGGCCAAGAAGTCCGCGCCGTGCATCGTCTTCATCGACGAGATCGACGCGGTCGGTCGCCATCGCGGCGCTGGTCTCGGCAATGGCAATGACGAGCGCGAGCAGACGCTGAACCAGCTGCTCGTTGAGATGGACGGCTTCGAGGCGAACGAAGGCATCATCATCATCGCCGCGACCAACCGTCCTGACGTGCTCGATCCGGCGCTGCTGCGTCCGGGCCGCTTCGATCGCCAGGTTGTCGTGCCTCGCCCGGACATCGAGGGCCGTATCAAGATCCTCGAAGTCCACATGAAGAAGGTGCCGCTGGCGCCCGACGTCGACGCCCGCGTCATCGCGCGTGGTACGCCCGGCTTCTCGGGTGCTGATCTCGCCAACCTCGTCAACGAGGCGGCGCTGACCGGCGCGCGCAAGGGCAAGCGCCTGGTCGCGATGGCCGAGTTCGAGGAGGCCAAGGACAAGGTCATGATGGGCGCCGAGCGCCGATCGATGGTCATGACCGACGACGAGAAGCGCATGACCGCGTATCACGAGGCCGGCCACGCCGTCGTCGCGATGCACGAGCACGCGTCGGACCCGATCCACAAGGCGACGATCATCCCGCGCGGCCGTGCGCTGGGCATGGTCATGCGGCTGCCCGAGCGCGACTCGTACAGCTATCACCGCGACAAGATGTACGCGAACCTCGCGGTATCGATGGGCGGCCGCGTCGCCGAGGAAGTGATCTTCGGCTACGACAAGGTGTCGAGCGGCGCGTCGGGCGACATCCAGTATGCCACCGGCCTCGCACGCGACATGGTCACGCGCTGGGGCATGTCGGACAAGGTCGGGCCGCTCGAATATGGCGAGCCGGAGGGTGAATCCTTCCTCGGCTATTCGTCGAGCCGTCCGTCGCGGATGTCGAACGCCACCGCGCAGCTGATCGACGACGAGATCAAGCGGATCGTCGAGGGCGGCCTCGACCGTGCCAAGCAGGTGCTGAGCGAGCATATCGACCAGCTCCACACCGTGGCCGGCGCTCTGCTCGAATACGAGACGTTGACGGGCGACGAGATCAAGAAGCTGATCGCGGGCGAGGACATGGATCGTCCGGTCCCCGGCGCGAAGGTTTCGTCGGTGCCCAAAGCCGGTACGTCGATCCCCAAGACGCGCCGCCCCAACGGGCCGTTCGGATCGCCCACCCCGCTGGGCGCCTGATCGGTTAAGCCGCCGGCAAGCTGAAACGGTGCATGGGCCGGCCTTTCCAACGGAAGGGTCGGCCCATGTCGTTTGTGCGTACCGCAGTCGCGAGCCTCGTTCTGGTCGGCATCGCCGTTCCCGCGAACGCGGCCATGACGGTCCAGACCTTCCTCGAACGCGCCAACGCGCTGCGCGATCAGGGCCCGATGGCGCTGATGTCCCCCGATCTGCCGGTCCTGAAGGCGGAGGCGAAGGCCGCGACGACGCAGCTGAAGGCGGATCGCGCCGCGCGCGCGGCGGCCGGCAAGAAGCCGATCGCCTGCGTTCCGGAGGGTGAGTCGATCGGGATCATGGACATGCTCGACGGCCTCGCGGCCCTCCCGGCCGCCGATCAGAAGCGTCCGCTCAAGGATGGCTATGCGCGGGTGCTGGCGAAGCGGTTTCCCTGCTGACGACCGTCGTCCACGGCGGGCGGGCGGCCCGAGCGCTACTCCGTCAGTCCGTGCAGGACCAGCAGGACGAAGAATGTCAGCAGCACGGTAAAGGCGAAAGCCAGCAGGAGCGCCGTCCGCCACAGGGCGGACCGTTTCGGCAGTTGATAGGCGCCACGCAGCTGCGCGAACATGTGGACCGGCGGCACCACGAGCGCGGCGGTGCTGATCCAGTCCCCCGGCAGGCCGGCAAGCCCAGCGACCATCAACGCGATCGTCAGCAGCATCATGAACGCCAGCGAATAGGTCACGAAAATCGCGTGGTCGTACAGGTGATACTGGCGCCGCCACAGGAACAGCAGCGCCACGAACGGCACCGACAACGGGATCAGCCCCCAGCTATATTTGTATGCGCTCGTCTGCAGCTTGTAGATCGTCAGGCCGGGATTGGCGTTGGCCTTCGCGATACCGTGGTCGAGGACCGGCCAGGACGTCGTGAATGTGAAGGGCGACGAACCCCGCTTTCCCGACGCCGCGTCGATCCCGCGGATCGTCGTCCGCAACACGCGGGCTTCGGCATCATAGTCGCCGGTCGCGGTGCCCGCCTTCGCCGCTTCGGCGCGCTTGGCCTCGATTTTCGTCAGCTCCGCCCGGGCCGCGCCCAGCTGCGCGCGCGTCTCCGCGCTGTCGCTCTTCGCAGCGGCCTGTTGCGCCAGTTCGCTGACGTCGCCGCCCACCGCGCTGATCGTCGCGAACATCAGGAAGACCGTGAACAGGAACAGCGCGAGCGGCGACACGAACCGCACGCGCTCGCCCTGTACGTAGCGCCGCGTCAGCGTGCCCGGGTGCAGGACCAGCATCGGGAGCGTCCGCCAGATCTTGCCCTCGAAATGGAACACGCCGTGCCCGATCTCGTGCGCGATCCCGCCGAGCGAGCGATGCACATGTCCCGCTTGCCCGCACGCATGGCAATGTTCGCCCAGCAACCGCGTTCCGCAATTCAGGCATAACCCGTCATGCACGCCGTGCGTCTCGCCCGCACTGGGTTCGACCGCTCGTCCCACCAGCAGGCCCGTCGCGATGTCCGCTGCCGATTCGATACTCGCCGTCATGCACGCCCCCCGGTGTAACGCAGCCAGCGTACCGCGCCGCGGGGTTTGGCGCGAGCGCGAATGCCATGCTAGCAACCGCCATGGCCGACGCTGACGAAACCACCGCCCTGATTGCCGACATGGGCGCGCGCGCGCGCGCCGCTGCGACGACGCTTGCCGCGCTTCCGACCGCGACCAAGGCCGCGGGGCTGCGTGCCGCCGCCGCGGCGATCCGCAGTGCCGAGGCGGAGATTCTCGCGGCCAACGCGGTCGATATGCAGAAGGGTAGGGACGGTGGCCTGTCGTCCGCGATGCTCGACCGCCTGCTGCTCGATCCTGCCCGCGTTGGCGGGATGGCGGCGGGGGTCGAGGCGGTCGCCGCGCTCGACGATCCGGTCGGTGCCGAGATCGACTCGCGCGACCGGCCAAACGGTCTTCGCCTGACCCGGATACGCGTGCCGATCGGCGTGATCGGTATTATCTACGAAAGCCGCCCGAACGTCACCGCGGACGCGGCGGCGCTCTGCGTGATGGCGGGCAATTCCGTGATCCTGCGCGGCGGATCCGAGGCCGTGGCGAGCAACCGCGCGATCCATGTCGCGATGGCGGCGGGGCTGGCCGGCGCGGGCATCCCCGCCGACGCGGTGCAGCTGGTGCCGACGACCGATCGTGCCGCGGTCGGCGCGATGCTCAAGGCGGACGGCGTCATCGACTTGATCATCCCGCGCGGGGGCAAGAGCCTCGTCGCACGCGTCCAGGCCGAGGCGCGCGTGCCCGTGCTCGCGCATCTCGACGGCATCAACCACGTCTATGTCGACGGCTCGGCAGACCCCGGGATGGCCGAGCGGATCGTCGTCAACGCCAAGATGCGCCGTACCGGCGTCTGCGGCGCGATGGAGACGCTGCTGATCGACCGCGCCTATCCGCACGCCGCCGAACTGGTCCGCGCGCTTGCCGCCAGCGGGTGCGAGGTCCGCGGCGGCCCCGGGCTGCGCGCCCTGGCACCCGAGCTTGCCGCGACGACCGACATCGACTGGGACACCGAATATCTGGAGGCGATCGCGTCCGCGGGGCTCGTCGACGGTGTCGAGGGGGCGTTGACCCACATCGCCCACCACGGCTCGCACCACACCGATGCGATTATCGCCGAGGACGCGGGCGTCGCCGAACGCTTCCTGGCGGGCGTCGACAGCGCGATCGTGCTCTGGAACGCCTCCACCCAGTTCGCCGACGGCGGCGAGTTCGGCCTTGGCGCCGAGATCGGCATCGCCACCGGCCGTCTCCACGCCCGCGGCCCGGTCGCGCTGGAAGGGCTGACCACGTACAAATGGGTCGGCCGCGGCACGGGGCAGGTGCGCGGTTGATTGTGAACTGCGGCAGGTTTATTCTCCGCAGATGGCTGAGCCGCAGATCCTGTCATTGCCTCTCGATGAAGAGTTGAACGCTGCGCTTCAGGCTGCCGCCGTATGGCGTGACATGTCCGTCGAAGACTTTGCCCTATCCGCTATCCGGGAAGCGGCGCGGATGGACGGCGAACTGGCTGCATTCGTCCAGCAGGGGATCGACTCCGCTGATCGTGGCGACGTGTACAGTCAGGAAGAGATGGAAGCGTGGTTCGAGGCGCGATACCGATCCGCTGCAGCTGAATGAAACGAGTTCGATGGACGAAGGACGCGCGCGCCGATCTCGCAGCCGCGGATGCCTATTATCGACCGCTTAATCCCGATTTCTCATATCGTATCGGCCAGTCGGCAATCGCCGCGGGGCGGTTTTTGGCCGAGCACCCTCGGGCCGGCCCCGTATTCGGTGGTGGAGCGCGGAAATGGCGTATCGCGAACACGGATTATTTGCTGATCTACCGCTTGGTTGATGGCGGCGTGGAGATTGTTCGATTGCGTCATGCGTACGAGAATTGGCGTACAGACCGCTGACCCGCATCGGCATCCTCGGCGGTTCGTTCAACCCCGCGCATCGCGGACACCGCGCCATCACGCTCGCCGCTCTTCGCGCGCTGGCGCTCGACGAGGCTTGGTGGCTCGTCTCCCCCGGCAACCCGCTCAAGGACGGCGCGGGGGACATGGCGCCGTTCGCCGCGCGACTGGGCTCCGCCCGTGCCATGGCGAGGCGAGCGCCGATCCGCGCCACCGACATCGAATGCCGCCTGCACACCCGCTACACACTCGACACGATCCGCAAACTGAAGCGCCAATACCCCAAACAGGACTTCATCTGGCTAATGGGCGCGGACAATCTGGCGCAGTTCCATCGCTGGCGGGAGTGGCGGAAAATCGCCGCTGAGGTTCCGATTGCGGTAATCGCCCGTCCGGGATATGATGGGCGCGCCCTCGCAGCCCCCGCGATGGGATGGCTGCGACGCTTCCAACGGCCCGCAGACCAGGCGAAGAGCTGGACGACGTGGAGATTGCCGGCACTTGTGCTGTTGCGCTTCCGACCCGACCCGACCTCCGCGACCGGCCTGCGCGCCGGCGATCCCGACTGGTACCGGCGTTTTGCCGGTCCGGTAGCCCAACCCAGGAGCTGACTTGGCCACTTCCCCTACCGTCCCGCGTGCGACCGACCCCGAAGAAGTAGCGGCGCTGCACGCGCTGATCCTGGCGTCGCTCGACGACGACCAGGCCGTCGAGACGGTCTCGATCCCGCTCGCGGGCAAGACCAGCATCGCCGACTTCATGGTGATCGCCAGCGGTCGCTCGACGCGTCAGGTCGCGTCGATGGCGCAGAAGCTCGCCGAGCGGATCAAGGGCGAACTCAAGCGCCAGACCCGGATCGAGGGGCTTCCGACCGCCGACTGGGTGCTGATCGACGCGGGGGACGTGATCGTCCACCTGTTCCGTCCCGAGGTTCGCAGCTTCTACAATCTCGAACGCATGTGGGCGTTCGGCGACGCGCCGACCCCGCCTGCCGAACCGATGATGAGCGAAGACTGATCCCGGCCGCGCGATGCTGCTTCACATCGTCGCGCGCGGCCGGATCGGGCGCTCGCCCGAGGCCGATCTGGTCGCGCGCTATCTGAAGCGGATCGCCTGGCCTACCCGCGTGACCGAGCTGCCCGACATCGGCGGCAAGATCCCGGCGGTCGAGCCGCAGACCAGGCGGGTGCTGCTCGACGAGACCGGCGAAACGCTGTCGTCGACGGCGTTCGCCAGGATCCTCGAGCGGTGGCGCGACGATGGCGTCCGCGAGGTGCGGTTCGAACTCGGTGCTGCGGATGGCTTCGACGACGGCGCCCGCGCGCAGGCCGACCTGCTGTTCTCGTTCGGGCGCGCGACCTGGCCGCATCTGCTCGCCCGGGCCATGCTCGCCGAGCAGCTGTTCCGCGCCACCAGCATCCTTGCCAACCACCCCTATCACCGCGAAGGATAGCCCGATGCGGGCGGGGACGGTTTTGGCGATTGGGGCGTGCGGGCTCGCGCTGGGCGGAGCCGTGCGGGTACCGCCGCTCGTCGACCAGCAGGCGCGGCTCGCGATCGCCAAGCGCGACGCCGCTACCGCGACCCGACGCGCGGACCGGCTCGCCACCGCGGCCGCGGCCGAGCGCGACGCCGCCGAGCGCGCCCGCGCCGAGGAACGCGCGCTCGCCGCCCGGGTGAGCGCGGCGGAGGCGGACCTCACCGCGGCGCAGGCCCGGGTCGCGATCGTCGATCGCTTGCTCGCGGCGCAGCGCGCACGCCTCGGCGTCGTCCAGGCCCCGGTCGCGCGGCTGCTGGCGGCACTCGAATCGCTCGCGCGCCGGCCCACGATCGTGGCGGTGGCGCAGCCCGGATCGGTCGACGACCTCGTCCATGTCCGCGCGGTACTCGGCAGCACGCTGCCCGTCGTGCGCGTCCGGACGCAAGGCGTGCGGGCGGCGCTGGCGGAGACGCGGCGATTGCAGGACAGCGCGCTGCTCGCCGCCACGGCACTTCGCGACAGCCGCGCCCGTCTCGAGGCGGACCGCATCGCGCTCGCGCAGCTCGAAGCGACGCATCGCCGGCGCAGCGTGGCGCTCAGGCGCGGCGCGCTCAGCGAATCGGACCGCGCGCTGGCGCTCGGCGAGCGCGCCCGCGACCTCGTCGACGACATGGCGGAAGCGGGCAGCGCCGAGGCGACGGCAGCGAGCCTTGCGGGCTTGCCGAGCCCGACGCCGCGCCCGGTCGCCGCGGGGTCGGTGCGCCCCGCAGCGCCCCGCGGCGTCTACCAGGTTCCCGTAGCGGGGCGCCTCGTCACCGGATTCGACGAAGTCTCGGACGCCGGCGTGCGATCGCGCGGGCTGACCTTCGCCACCGCGCCGGCTGCCGCCGTGGTTGCGCCGGCGGCGGGCATCGTCCGTTACGCGCGTCGCTTCCGGGCCTATGGGCGGATCGTCATCCTCGACCATGGCGATGGCTGGACCAGCCTGGTCACCGGGCTCGACCGCGTCGTCGTCGCACCGGGGCAGCGGCTCGCCGCCGGCGCGACGCTCGGCACCGCACCCGGCGGCGACGATCCGCGCGTGACGGTCGAACTCCGTCGTCGTGGCCGGCCCGTCGATGCGGCGGCGTTGATCGGATAGACGATCCTCCGGCAACGGCGGACCGAAACGCCCGGTCAGGTGCGGTTCAGCCCCATGCGCCTTTGCTCGTGCCGCATATTGTCGCTAGGCTCATCTGCACCTCCGGCTCCAGGACCCTTGATGCCTCGTCCTATCATTACCGCGACCGCGATCGTCGGCGCGCTTACGCTCATTCCGCTGGCGACGTCGGCGATGGCCGCGGTCGATACCGACACGTATCGCGAGTTCGACCAGTTCCTCGACGTCTTCAACCGGGTGAAATCGGAATATGTCGACAAGGTCGACGACAAGACGCTGATCAAGGGTGCGATCCAGGGCATGCTCGCCGCGCTCGATCCGCATTCGAGCTATGTCGACGCGCTCGACTACGAAAATCTGCGGATCATGACCGAGGGCAATTACGGCGGCCTGGGTCTGACCGTGCAGATGGAGGACGGCGCGATCAAGGTCGTGGCGCCGCAGGAGGACACGCCTGCCGCCCGCGCCGGGGTGAAGTCCGGCGACTACATCACGCATATCGACGGCAAGCTGATCTACGGCGACTCGCTCGACGAGGCGATCGGCAAGATGCGCGGCAAGCCCGGCACCAAGATCACGCTGGGCCTCGTCCGCCCGGGCCGCGACAAGCCGCTCGAGGTGTCGATGATGCGCGAGATCATCGTCCAGAAGCCGGTGAAGTGGGAAGTCCGCGGCGACGTCGGCTACATCAACATCAACACCTTCTCCGAGAGCACCGGCGCTGACACCCGCGCCGCGATCATGAGCATCGACAAGTCGCTCGGCCACCGGCCGCTCGGCTATGTCGTCGACCTGCGCGAGAATGGCGGCGGGCTGCTGACCCAGGCGATCGCGGTGTCGGACGCATTCCTCGATCACGGCGAGATCGTCAGCCAGCGCGGCCGCGAGAAGACCGATATCGAGCGCTACTACGCCAAGCCCGGCGACGACGCGCATGGCCTGCCGGTCGTCGTGCTGACCGATCCGGGCACGGCATCGGCGTCCGAGATCGTCGCAGGCGCGCTCCAGGATCATCACCGCGCGCTGATCATGGGCGAGCGGACCTTTGGCAAGGGCTCGGTCCAGACCGTGCTCCCGCTCGGGCCGCAGACCGCGTTGCGGCTGACCACGGCCCGCTATTTCACGCCGTCAGGGCGTTCGGTGCAGGAGGGCGGGATCGAGCCCGACATCAAGGTGCCACAGATCAGCGACCCCGACTACAAGTCGCGCCCGGTGTTCCGCGAGGCGGACCTGCGTAAACATCTGATCAACGAGATGAAGGCCGACAACGCCGTTCTCGAGGAGGACAGCAAGGCCGATCCGCGGTTCGCCGAGACGCCCGAGCAGCTGAAGAAGCAGGGTATCGAGGACTTCCAGCTCTATTACGCGCTCAAGACCGTCGCCCGGCTGGGTGGCGCGGCGCAGGTCGCTGCCGCGACTAGGCCGGTGGCCGGTCCGGCCAAGCCGGCGGCCAAATAGCGTGACCAAGAACCAGGAACTGGCCCGGGCAATCGCCTTCGGCCTGCCCTTGGCGCTGCTGCTCGGCGCGCTAGGGTCGCAATATCTCGGCGGGCTCTATCCGTGCGAGATGTGCCATTGGCAGCGCTGGCCGCATTATTCGGCGGTGCTGATCGCGGGCGGCGCGTTCATCGTGCCCGGTCGTGCGATGCGGCAATCGCTGGTGCTGGTCGCGGCGCTGCTGATCGCGCTCAGCGGCGCCATCGGCGTGTTTCACGCGGGCGTCGAATATCATTGGTGGAACGGCATTACCGCCTGCACCTCGACGATCGCGGGTGGTGCGACCACCTCGGCCGAGCGGCTGGCGGCGATCATGGACGCGCCGATGATCCGCTGCGACGTTGCGCAGTGGCGGCTGGCGGGGATATCGCTCGCCGGGTTCAACGCGATCCTTTCATTGGGCGGCGCGCTCACCATCTTGGCCCTCATGAGGAAGACGCGATGAGTGGATGGAAGCCCGGTGACGCCAGGCGCGCGTCCCATGCGATGGTCCGCGTGGACCAAGCGGGCGAGTTCGGTGCGATCCGCATCTATGCCGGCCAGCTGGCGGTGCTGGGCGACCGTCATCCCGCCGCACGGCAGATCCACCACATGGCGCAGCAGGAGGAACGCCACCGCGCGTTCTTCGACCGGATGATTGCCGAGCGTGGTGTCAGGCCGACGATCCTGCAGCCGATCTGGAGCGTCGCCGGTTTCGCACTGGGCGCGGTCACCGCGGCGATCGGGCCCGCCGCCGCAATGGCGTGCACCGCGGCGGTAGAGACCGAGATCGACAAGCATTATGCCGAGCAGCTCGTCGAGCTCGGCGATAGCGACCCCGAACTGTCCGACGCGATCGCCGACTTTCAGGCCGAGGAGCTGGAGCACCGCGACACCGCACTCGCCGCGGGCGCGGAGACTGCGTTCGGCTATCCAGTGCTCAGCGGGTTGATCCGGCTGGGCACGAAGGTCGCGATCGCGACCGCAAAGCGTATTTGAGGGAGTGGGCGTATGAAGATTCTCCTGGCGGCGATGCTGCTCGCCGCACCGGCGACGGCGCAAACCGTCCACGGGCCCGTTGCGGCCCCAGCCAAGCCGGCGGCGACCGCGCCGGGACAGGTCTCGCGCAATGCGCCGATCAACGGCGTGCTGACGCTGTTCGGCAACGAACGCTGCCCCACGAACGCGAACGGCGAGGAGATCGTCGTCTGCGTCCGTCGCAGCGCGCAGGAGCAGTATCGCGTTCCCAAGGAGCTTCGCGAGTTCGTCGTCACGCCCGAGAACGAGAGCTGGGCGGCGAAGGCGCAGGGCACGATGGACACCGGTGTCGGCGTCAACAGCATCGGCAGTTGTTCGGCGGTCGGCGTCGGCGGCGCCACCGGCTGCTTTGGCCAGCGCGTCCGCGACGCCCGCGCCGAGAACCGCGCGAAGGCGGCCGAGGTGCCGGTTCTCCCCTGACGCCGCGATGGCGGGCTTCGGCCCGCCATCCGGTCAGCCGGGAACGCCCCAGTTCGCCTCTTCGTCCGCAGCCTTTGCGGTGCGGACGAGATGCTCGACATAGTTCTTGAAGACCGGAACGGTGAAGGTGACGAGCGTCGGCTCGCCCTGTGGTTCCTTGAACGTCAGGATCACGAAGCGCTGGCCGTCCTCGTCCAGGACCAGCCCCGCCTCCATCGCGCCGGTGCCGCTAGGCGTGATGACCGTGGCTGCCATGATAATCCCTTCCGTCCGGTTGCTGCCCGGCGGTATCGGAGCGCGGCCGGTTAGCCAATATCCGCCGGGATGATCCCCATACCGTCGCCGCGGATCAATCCAGTCGCGCGAGCAGGATCGCGACGTCGTCCCGCACGACGCGCTTGCGCGTCAACGACGGCGAACGGCTTCGGTCGACGCGCACCACGGTTGCAGGGGTCAGCGCGCACTCGGCGTCAACCTGTGGCCTGACGCAGCCGTCCTGATCGCAGACCAGTCGCGCGCTCATCGCACTGGTGCCGAGCAGGCACGGCGGCGCAGCGTGCGCCTGCGCGCCGAACGCGCAGGCCAGCACACCAGTCGTGATGGCCGCACGCGGCGACCTCGTAAATCTCTTCATCGTAGAGCCCCCCACAGGCGTTGTGTCGTTACCGGGGGCTTAAGTATCGTGCGTTCGTTGCCAAACCGTTTCGATCCGGGGGCGCCGTGCCGGGTCCTGGAAGGAATATCCGCGGCACGGCGTCTCGGCGGATGTCAGCTCGGTTGGGCCTCGCTCTCGGTCTCGGCCGGCCCGCCTTGCGTCGGCGTTATCGCATCGGCATCCGCGGCCGAAATGTCCGAACGGCGCGTCTCGATCGCGCCCTCGGCTGCGGCATCGTCCAACGCCGCCTCCATATAGGCCGTCTGTTCGGCTGCTACGCCGGAGCCCGACGGCTGGTTGGCCAGATCGGCGAAAGTCTCGGGCTCTGGCTTGGTGTTCGGCTGATCAGCCATGGCAATCGTCCTCGTCGGTGGGTGGGGAGGGGTATCCTGCCCCAACGCGCGGGTCCGTCGTTCGGGGGCAGTCCGCCCTCAGCGGCGCACGAGTGCCGTGGTGTCCTCGCTCCGCACCTCGTCGGAGACCTGCCCCCGGGCACGCGGCGCAACGGCGACGGTAACATCGTCCAGCGTCACGCGGTCGGCATGGCGGATATTCACGCCGACGGTATCGTGCGGCTCCAGGGCCACGCCGACATTGGTAGGGCGATTGTCGAAAAGGCCGCCGCGATAACGGGTCCATCGATCCAGCGTGACGTGCACCTTGCGCAACCGGATGTCGGACACGCGGGCGCCGTTCAGCCCCTCGATACGGATGCTGTTTTCGGCGCGCCCGGTCACGTCCTCCACGAGGACGTCGCGGATCGTGCCAATTCGGGTGCTGGCCGTGCGCGGCACCGCGGTGAACGAGATCGCCTCGCCGCGACCCCACCAGGGATCCGCAAAATACTGCGCGACGAACCGGATCTGGCGAAAGACTATGTTGCGGACCGTACCCGCATCGCGCAGCTGGATGCACAGCCCGCGCGAGCTGCGGCGGATCTCGCAGCGTTCGAACAGGATGTCGTGAATGTCCTGGACGGTTTCGGTGCCGATCTTGAGCCCCGAATCCTGCGTTTCGATCACGCAATCCCGCACCGTGATATTGCGCGACGGACCATAGCGTTCGTAACCCGCGGTGGTCTTGATGACGATGGCGTCGTCGCCGCACGTGATCCGACAGTTGCGGATCTCGACGTCCTGACAGTGGTCCGGGTCGATCCCGTCGCAGTTCGGCACGTCGAGCTGGTTGGCGATGGTCAGGCGGTCGATCAGGACGCGGCGACAGCCGACCAGATGCACCGTCCAGTGCGGCGCGCGCGCGAAGGTGAGATCGCGGATTACCAGGTCGGCGCAATCCGCCAGCACGACCAGGCGTGGCCGGAACGGCTTGGGGATCCACCATTCGCCGACCGCGTCGTAGCGTTCCATGAACGCGGGCGAACGCCCGTCGATCGTTCCCGCGCCACTCAGGGTCAGGCCGTGCGCGCCTCTGGCACCCAGGACGCCTGCGAGCGGATCGGCATAGTGCGCGGGATCGGTGCTCACGCACAGCGTCGCGTGTCGCTCGATATGGAAATCGATCCCGCCCGCGAGCGTCAGGGGGCCGGTCAGATAGCGCGCGCTACCGCCGAGGACGACGCGGCCGCCGACCTGCGCGGCGGCATCGATCGTGCGCTGGATCGCGGCGGTGTCGAGCGTCCGGCCATCGCCTTTCGCGCCGAAGCTGCGCGCGTCGAACGTCTTGCGCGACGCAGCGGATAGCGGCGCGGCGAGCGTGCCGACCAGCGCCGCGGTAGACAGGCGCAGCGCGTCGCGACGGGCGTACGTCATTTCGGCGGATCTCCCACGAACGAGACGTCCCAGACCCTGGACAGGCTGGAGCTCCCGGTCGGTCCGTCGACGTGCAGCACGACGACATACTTGCCCGGGCGGGCGTAGCGGTGGACGGGCGAGGGGCCGGTACCGGTCTGTCCGTCGCCAAAGTCCCAGCGCTGCGTCGTGACCGCCGCCTGCGTATCGTCGTGGAACGCGACGGTGCGCGTCGACCGGTCGAGGATCGTGAACGACCAGTCCGCCCGGATCGCGGGCGCAGGGTCGAGCGGCATCAGCCGGAACGCGCGCAACGCAGACGCCTGGCCGTACATCGTGTGTTGCGGGAACGAGAGGTTCCAGAAACGTGACACGCCGGGACCGTCGTGGTCGATGATGGCGAAGCCGAGGCCGACGATCGCGTTTTCGACCAGGCGCGTCTCGACCGATCGTCCCGGTCCCTCCGCATCCGCGAGGTCGAACGGCGTGATCCAGAATTCCGCGGTCAGCTTGCCGCGCTCGCCGGGCTTGAACGCATAGCGATAGGCGATGTTCGACCAGGGCAGCCGCTTGATCCACGCCGCCTGCGGTCCCCAGGCCATCGCCCAGTCCTTGTCGCGCGCGGGCGTGAAGATGTGGTAGTTCTGCGCGTGGCGGTTCTGGAAGGCGAACCACCCGTCGGCGTCCGACAATGTGCGACCGTCGGACGCAAGCGCCCGGGGAGCACCCGGCGGCGCGGTGTCGGGATGGAAGCGCGCGATCAGCGGCCCGCCCGACCGGTCGCCATCGACGATCAGCTCGAGAATGTCCTGCTCGAGCCCCGGCGATGCGAAGTCCCAGTAATCGTCATAGGCCTTGTACAGCACATACAGCCGGTTCATCCCCTTGACCCAGCCCACCTTGATCGTGGCGTTCAGGCTTTTCGGGTCGGGATGTCGACCGCTGCCGTCGTCCGCGCCGAACATCGCGGACCGCACGGTGTAGCTGTCGGGCACCGCCGTCCAGTCGCCGGCATCCCCGTCGATGCGGGGAATCGCATCGGCGGGGAACTGGAACACCTGCAGCACCGCGTCCGGTCGATCGAGCGCAGCGGCCGGACCCGCGCCCAGCAGCAGCGCCGCAAGGATCGCGCGCCGCACGCCTAGAACTTGTACCGCGCGCCCGCGAAGAACTGCCGGCCGGTCTTCGAATAGACCTGCTGGTCGCGCAACGCGACGCCGTCCCAATAGCTGGTCGCCTGGTTGGTCAGGTTGATCGCGTCGAGCGACAGCGTCAGCCCGTCGGTCAGCTTGTACGACAGCGACGCATCGACATTGGTCGTGCTGTACGATCCCGTATAGTCGGCCAGCCCTGAGCGCAGCGGAACCTGGCGGACATATTCGTCGCGATACGCGACCGACACGCGCGCCGACAGCTTGCTGTCCTCGTAATAGAGCGTCGCATTGGCGGCATTCGGCGACACGTTGACCAGGGGCGCGATCAGCGTCGGGCCGCTCGCGTTGGTGGTCAGGATGTAGCGGATGTTCGACTTGATGTGCGTGTAGTTCAGGATCGTGCCGAAGTTCGACAGGAAGCTCGGCAGGAAGGTGAAGGGCTGCTGGTATTGCAGTTCGAACCCCTTGATCTTGCCACCGGTGGTGTTGACGTAGGAGGTGATGTTGGTGGTCGTGTTGGGATCCTGCGCCGGGGTCAGCAGGCCGAGCGGCAGGCCCGCGGCGGCATAGGTCGTGGTCGAGCTGATCTGCTGCACGAAGCTCGCGATATCCTTGTAGAAATACCCTGCCGACAGGATCGCGCCCGGTGCGAAATACCATTCCGCGCTCGCGTCGATATTGGTCGCCCGGTACGGGTCGAGCTGCGGATTGCCGACGGTCGCGGTGAAGGGCGACTGCGCGGTCCCGATCGACCCGCCGGGCGTCAGGAAACCGAGCGACGGACGCGACATCACGCTCGCCGCCGCCGCACGCACCGTCAGCTTGGACGTCACGTCCAGCGCGGCGTTCAGCGCGGGCAGGAAGTCGTCATAGTCGCGCTTCACGCGCACCAGCGTCCCCGTGCCCACGAACCCGCGCGACCGCTGATAGGTCTTGGCGTAGCGCAGGCCGGCGTCGCCGCGCAGCGTCATGCCGTTGGCAAGCGCGATCTTCCAGTCGAGCTGGATGTACGGGCTGATATCCTGTTCGACGACCGCGCGATTGTCGCCCTGCGCGCCGGTGCCGACGCTGCCGATCCGGAAGTCGCCGAACTGGTTGATGCAGTAGCAATCGACATTGTACGCCGCCATGATCCTGTCGATGTCGGGCACGATGAAGCTGTTGCTCGACCCGGCCGGGATACCGATCGTGTCGATGGTGATCGCGGGCAGGCTGACGTCGGCGACGCTGAGCCCGGCAGAGGCCAGCGTCGGGATGACCGTCGTGCCGGCGATGCGCTGCTGGCGTTCCGAGATGAAGGTGAAGCGCTTGGCCGCAATGCCGATCTTGCCGGTCAGTTCGTCGGTCAGGTCGTACTTGAAGTCGACCTTGAGGTTACGCAGCCGGTTGGTCACGCGCGAGGTGAATTCGCGAATGTTGTCGTAGCCGTTCTGGAACTGCCAGTTGGTCGGATTGGTCGCGTCGAAGCCGTAGTTGATCAGCGGCGTCTTCTTGTTGGCGCCGCGCGCGTCGTAGGTGAAACCGTTGCCGTCGAAGCGGCTGAAGGTGACGAGGCGCGAATAGGGGTTGTCGAGCACCGAGTCCGACTGGCCGTACAGGACCGAGGCATGGCCCCGGTCGCCGATCTCCTGCTCGATATGCAGGTCGACCTGGTAGAATTTGGTGGTCGAGACGTCATGGCTGTTGGTGACCGAGAAGTCGGTGCCGTCGAACACGCCGTAGACTAGCTGGCCGTTCTCGACGATGGCATCGCGCACCTTCATGTTCGGCCGGCCGGTGAGCTGCGCTGCGGTCAGCCCGGCGGCCGCGACACCCGCGCCGCGGTTCAGGCTGATCGGGTTGGTCGCGAGGTCGTTCTTGTCCTGCTTGTACCGCGAATAGGCGGCGTCGAGCGTGATGACGCTGGTGTCGCTCGGCTTGAACTGCACCGTGCCCGTCAGGCCGAGGCGCTCCTGCTTGTTGAGGAAGCGGCCATAGCCGGGCAGGCGGGGCACGAAGACGCCGGGCTGGTTGATCGTGTTGTACGCCGCCGGGGTCGAGCCCGGATTGGCGCCGGTCGCCGCGATGCACGGCGAGGTGCGCGGCGCGCTGCCGATCAGCGGGTTGACCGGGGTCGTCGGTGTGTTCGGGACGACCGGGCAGAAGCCGTTGTTGAGATCGCTGAAATCGGTCAGCGCGGTATTGGAATAGGCGTCCTCCTGCGTCACGCGCTTGTTGTAGGCGGCGGACAGCAGCACGCCGATGCGACCATCGGCAAAGGTGTTGCTGATCAGGCCGACGAGACGCGGCGCGACCTTTTCGTTGATGTCGTAATAGGCCGCCTGGCCCGAGATCGCGGCCTGGAACCCTGGATTGTCGAACGGACGCCCGGTCTGCAGGTCGATCGTCGCGCCGAGCGAGCCTTCGTCGACCTCGGCCGACTGGGTCTTGCGCACGACGATCGAATTGAACAGTTCCGACGCGAACACCGAGTAATCGAACGAGCGGCCGCGGTTGACGCCCGCGCCGAGCGTCGAGCCGGTCGTCGCCGAGATCGCCTCGATCCCGTTGAAGCGCGTCCGGCTGAAATCGCCGCCGAGCCCGCGCACGGTGACGGTACGGCCTTCGCCGCCGTCGCGCTCGATCGAGATGCCGGGAATGCGCTGCAGCGAATCGGCGAGGTTGGCATCGGGGAAGTCGGCGATGTCGGCCGCGTTGATCGCGTCGACGACGCCCGCCGACTGCTTCTTGATCTGGATCGCGGACGCGAGCGACTGGCGGAACCCGGTGACGACGATGTCGGGGCCCTGATCGCCAGGCTCGGCGGCGGTGGTCGGCAGCGATTGCTGGTCGGTCGGGGTCGGCTGCTGCGCGGGGGCGGTGATCGCCGGATCCTGCGGGTCGACCGGCGTGTTCTGTGCCACGGCCGTCACGGGCATCGCGAGTGCAGCCGCAAGGACGGCCGTGGCACAGCCGGTGGCGAAGCGACGATGACGAACGGTGCGCATGATAATCCCCTCTCGATGTCCTGTAGAAAGTCTGTCGTGTTGCGCGACCGTGCCGTGTTCTCCGGCGACTGGTCCGCGGTCGTTATTACGCCTTTGCGATCTCGACGGCGTAGACTTGCGTCGCGCCGGAGATGTTCGCGCGGAACACCAGCCATTTGCCGTCCGGCGTGAAGACGCCATTGGGTTCGAGCCGGTAGTCCTGCTTCGCGAGGCTGACCAACTTCTCCGACGTGAAATAGCCGGGATGGATCAGCGTCTCGGCGTTCGGCGCCTTCAGGCCCGCGACGTCCGGAATCCCGTGCGGCGTGAACGCGTACATGTATTTCCCGTCGGGGGCGTGCGCGACCATCTCGGAATCGCCGCCGTCGCCGGAGAACATCGTGCCGTCGGGCGAACTGTTGAAATGCACCGACCATTCGTTGCGCTGCAGGTGATATTTGGTGCGCTTGCCGCTCGCGACCTCATAGCCCGCGACCCAGAAATCCTCGCCGCGCGGGGTCTGCAGGTCGTACCAGATCGTCTTGCCGTCATGGCTGAACCATTCGTGGCCGGCGATCTCCATGTTCATGGTGCGGGTGTGGAGCTTGACCGGCGCCTCGTTCGGCTTGTCGACGCGCATCAGCCACAGCCGGTCGACCTTGTGCCACGGCCCCTCGTGGCAGAACATCAGCAGGTTCGGATCGGTCGGCGAAAACTGAAGGTGGTTGAGCCAGTCGGTCGCGCGCCGCACGGTGCGCTGCTGGCCGGTCCGCGTATCGATGACGAACATCGACATCGGGATCGCCGATTCCAGCCGCTCGTTCATGCGGACTTCCTTCGATTCCGCATAGCTCATCGGACGGCCGTCGGGCCAATTGGCGCGGTAGTCGGCCTGGTCGAACCGCGCATCGCGCTTCGCGAAGGTCTGCAGCACGCCCGCCGTCGCAGCCGGATCGGTGAGGACGCCGCCCAGCAGGGTCTCGTCCGCGTTGATCGTCTGGATGTCGCCGTTCGGTACGTCGGCGATCTTCCGCGCCTTGCCGGTGTCGATGTCGACCGCGAACACGGTCTTGGCGCCCGAACGGTCCCCCGCCGTGCCCAGCGTCTGGTAATAGACCGACCGCGTCTTGTGCCCCGTGAACAACAGGCGGAACGGCTGCGCGATCGCGATGACCGGCGCGAGCTTGCGCGTCTTGAGGTCGTAGGCCGAGATCCCCTTGGGGGTCGAGATCACCAGCTTGTCGCCCTGCGGCGTGAAGCCGTTATAGTTGAAATACAGGCTGGAACTGCCGGGTTCGTCAGAGATCCGGACGATGCGATGCTTGGTGACCGGATCGACCCATTCGCGCGGGGTGGGCGCGGTTTCGGTCCGTTGCGCGGCAACGGCGGTCGGTACTCCGACCAGCATCGACGCGAGGAACAGACGGGTCACGGTGTGGACAACGCGCATCAGGCTCTCTCCCCAACTGGCCCGCGTTTCCCGCCGGTCCATTTATCTCATATTTTGAGACCCCATTGTATATAGTTGGAACGGATTTCGATCAATGAGAAAATCGCGCGCGCCATCGCGGCGCGCCGCGGCAACGTCCTTCGAGAATTTCCGCCATCGATCTCGGAACGATCAGGCTCGCTTGATGGGCATCGGCACCGGCCCCGAATGGGGCGGCATCCTCGGCTGGTCCGGGCGGCCGAGCCCGGTGACGAGGTCGACGATCTGGACCTGTTTTTTGGTCTGGAAGCACCGGTTGGCGGCGATACCGACGAGGCAGGATGCCGCGCCCGCGCGCTCGTCGGCCATGCGCAGCAGCGGGTCGGGCGCGTGCCCGGGGTCGAAGATATCGGCGAGCATCACCGCATCGCCGCCGCCATGGCCACCCGCGCCCTCGTCGGGCGTGATGATCTGCGGCGTGCCGCGCATCGGGATGATCCGCGTCGTCACCACGTCGCGCGAGGCGCGTTCCGCCGCACCGGCGGTCCCACCGCTCTCGACGACGCTATGCTCCAGCCGACCCTTGGTGCCGTTGAACGCGACGTGATACCCTTCCCAGGCGTTGAACGCGTTGAGGCTGTAGCTGAGCGTCGTGCCGCCGGCATAGCCGACGATGACGTTCATCGTGTCCTCGATGCTGATGTCGGGCCGCCAGACGCAGCGGTCGCGGTGATAGCCGTCCAATGCCTCGTTATCGAGGAACAGCGCCTTCAGTCCCGGGTCGGCGGCAAGGTCGAGATAGAAGCTGCACTTCGTCTTTTCGGTGCAGGTCAGGCAGCGGTCGTGCGGTCCGCTCAACCCCATGCGTCTGGCCATTTCCGGCGTATAGAAATCGCGCTTGCCGGTCGCGTCGACGGACACCGGCATGTCCGACAGCCACCAGTTGACCAGGTCGAAATGATGCGTCGCCTTGTGCACCATTAGCCCGCCGGAAATCGGCTTCTGCGAATGCCAGCGGCGGAAATAATCCGCGCCGTGGACGGTGTTGAGCAGCCAGTGGAAATCGACCGACAGCACGTCGCCGATCGCGCCCGACATCAGCAGCCGCTTCACCTGGCTGCGATAGGGCGCGTAGCGATAGTTGAAGTTGACGCGGACGTGGCGGTTGTTGCGCTTGCACGCGTCGATGATCGCCTGCGTCTTGGCGGCGTCGGTGGTCATCGGCTTCTCGGTGATGACGTCGAGCCCGGCATCGAGGCCGCGGACGATATAGTCGACATGCGTCACGTCGGGCGTGGTGACGATCAGGCCGTCGGGTTTCAACTCGTCGATCATCCGCCGGAAGTCGGCGGCGGCATAGGCCTTGGGCGGTCGTGCCCCTGCCTGCGCGGCGCGCCGACCCGCCAGCGCCAGCCGGCCCGCATTGGTATCGCAGATGCCGACGAGCTCAGCATGCGCCTTGTGCGGGCCCCAGATCGCGTCCTGGTACATCCGCGCGCGACTGCCGACGCCGACCTGGACGTAGCGTCTGGGCGCGCCCGTCGCCGCCGATACGCGTCCCGCTACCGCCGCGGCGCTCGCCGCCATGCCGACTAGCACTGCGCGCCGTCCAAGATCGTCCGCCTGCATCGCATCCTCCTCCCAGAGTTATCTTGTGTTTGGCGGGAGGCTAGATCGCAGGGTCTTATATGACAAGTGGCTCCGTCATAGGCTGGACACGGGTCTGCCGTTGACCAGCACGCGGTCGAGCGTCAGCGCCGTGATCCGCTGGACGATGCTCGGCTCGCGCACCCCGTCGAAGCGGCAGTCCCGCAGCGTCAGCCGGCCGACCGGCGCCTGCGGCAGGCCTTGGCAATCGATCACGCGCCCGGTGTTCCGGACGGTGAGCCGCTCGACCACGACGTCGTCGAGCTCGGGGACGAAGCGGCCGTTCGCGCCCTCTTCATAGTTGAAGTCGCAGGTCAGCGCCGCGCGGCCGACCTGTCCCACGGTGATGTTGCGCGCGCGGACATGCGCGATCCGGCCGCCGCGGACGGCGTTGGTCTTGAAGCGCAACGCATACCAGAGGTCAGGGCTGCTCATTGTGCAGTCCTCGGCAAAGACATGCTCGACGCCGCCCGACACCTCGCTGCCGATCACGACGCCACCATGGCCGGCCTTCATCGTGCAGCCGCGGATCAGGATGTCGCGCGACGGCACGGCGATCCGCCGCCCGTCGGCGTTGCGGCCCGATTTGATCGCGATGCAATCGTCGCCGGTGTCGAAGATGCAGCGCTCGATCACCATCCCGTCGACCGATTCCGGGTCGCAGCCGTCATTGTTGGGGCCGAGCCCGGTCACCGTCACGCCGCGCATCGTCACGTCGCGCGACAGCACGGGATGGACGTTCCAGCACGGCGAATCGCGCAGCGTCACGCCCTCGATCAGCACGCCGCGACAGCGTTGGAATTGCAGGAGATTGGGCCGGATATAGCCGCCCGCGCCAAAGCGTCGCTCGGCCACGGGCACGCCCGCTTCGGCCATCGCGAACAGCCGGTCGCGCGCCGGTCGTTGGCTCGGCAGCCCCTCGCGCCAGCCATAATGCTTGCCGCCGCTCCACGACCACCAGGCGGCACCCTGTCCATCGATCGTGCCCCGCCCGGTGACCGCAACGTCCTGCGCGTCGCTCGCGTAGATCAGTGGCGCATAGTTCATCAGTTCCACCCCTTCGAACCGGGTGGCGACGATCGGATACTGCGCGGGGTCGGTGCTGAACAGGATCGTCGCGCCCGCATCCAGATGCAGTTCGACGCGCGACTCCAGCCGGATCGCACCCGTCAGCCAGCGCCCCGCCGGCACAAGCACGCGCCCGCCGCCCGCCGCGGCACAGGCGGCGATCGCATCGGCGAACCCTTGCGTGCACAGCGTGCCGCCGGGCGTCGCGCCATAGGCCCGGATGTCGAACTGCCGGCGTGGAAACCGCGGCACGCGCACCCGCGCGGCTATCCCGCGAGCCCGCGCCCAATCGTCGGCGGCGTCGTCCGGGGCAGGGCGGGCATGCGCCCCGACGGCGACGGCCGCGCTCGCCGCGACGAACGCGCGGCGATTCAACAGATAGGTCAAGGGCAGCTCCCGGTGGTGCGACGTTCGGCACCGATCATCCGGCATATCGAAGCGGAATCAAGCGTCTTTCCCGAAATCGAACACTGTTGTACGACAGGTTCATCGATCCGGTACAAGCCGGTCGCAGGACAGGGAGAGGGCGATGGCAGGCGGAAATCGAGCCAGGACGCGCGTTGTGGCACCCATCGCAGCGTTGGCCGCGACACTGTCGGCCATGCCCGCCACCGCGCAGCTGGCGCCGGTGCCGCCGGCCAGCACGGTCGTGGTCTCGAAGGTCGGCGATGCGCCGACCCGCCTGCCGCCCGCCTATCCGATGCCCTATCTCGATCCGTCCGCCGCGGCGCTCAAGACGGTGATGGACCGCGTGCTCGGCTATATCGAGCGCGAAGCGCCGATCGGGATGGTCGACGCGCGCGGTGCGGCCGTCGAGCTCAACCGGCTCCATCCCGGCGCGGTGTTCAAGCCCGGGTTCGGGCTCACGACCTACGAATGGGGCGTGACCTATTCGGGCGCGCTGCTCGCCGGAGAGGTGAC
This sequence comes from Sphingomonas ginsenosidivorax, assembly GCF_007995065.1. NCBI lineage: Bacteria > Pseudomonadati > Pseudomonadota > Alphaproteobacteria > Sphingomonadales > Sphingomonadaceae > Sphingomonas > Sphingomonas ginsenosidivorax. The sequence continues at coordinate 239,497 of NZ_VOQR01000001.1, forward strand.
GGGCGACCGCCGCTACACGCGCTACGCCGCCGATCGCGTCAACTTCGTCGCGGACGTCGCCGCACGCTACCGCACCACTCGTGCGAAGGCCGACGCGACGCCGGTCCGCAACATGCTCGCGCCCGATCGCCTCGACGATTCGGGCGCGATGTCAGCCGCGTTGATCAAGCTGCAGCGCGCGGGGCTCGCCAACCGCAACGTCCGCCCGCAGATCGACGTGTATCTCGACTGGATCGCCAATCGGCAGTTCCGCATGCCCGACGGCACGCTCGCGCGGCAGCGGCCGTTGCCGGTCACGCTGTGGCTCGACGACCTTTACATGAGCGTCCCCGGCCTCGCGCAGATGGGCGCGCTGACCGGCGACCGGCGCTACTACGACGACGCCGTCCGCCAGATCCTGCAATTCTCGCAGCGCATGTTCGTCGCCGACAACGGGCTCTACATGCACAGCTGGGTGGAGGGGATGGATCCGCATCCCGCGTTCCACTGGGGGCGCGCAAACGGCTGGGCGGTGGTGGCGATGGTCGAGCTGCTCGACGTGCTGCCCGCCGATCACCCCGGGCGACCCGCAGTGCTGGCGCAGCTTAAGGCGCATATCGCGGGGCTGGCGAAGGTGCAGTCGGGGACCGGCCTGTGGCACCAGCTGCTCGACCGGCCCGATTCGTATCTCGAGACCTCGGCGAGCGCGATGTACGCCTATGCGATGGCGCGCGCGATCAACCGCGGCTGGATCGACCGCCGTGCCTATGCGCCCGTCGCGCTGCTGGCCTGGCAGGGCGTGTCGACCAAGGTGTCGGCCGCGGGCGAGGTCGAGGACGTATGCGTCGGGACCGGGGTGGGCTTCGACCCGGCCTTCTATTATTTTCGCCCGCGCCACGTCCGCGCCGCGCACGGCTATGGCCCGGTGCTGCTGGCCGGGGCAGAGGTGATCACGATGCTACGCGGCGGCGGCCCGATCGAGGGCGGCAACGGGCAGGGCGTCATATTCCGCTGAACCTGCGGGCAGGCGCGTGACGCGTGGCCAACCCTCTCAAAAATCCCAACTATTGAGATGTTGTCTTATGCCCACTTTACAGCCTCGAAAAGATCGATGATACCGGTGGCATAATAAGAATGTTTCAGGGCTGGAGAGGATATCGAGACCGCCAAGGCTCGATGGCTCTCCGTGTAAAAAGGGGAGTGATGATGAACACGCCATTGGGTCGCGCCGCCATGTCCGCATGCGGTACCGTTTCCGGGCTGGCTCTGGCGATCGCGATCGCCGCCGCGCCTGCCGCCGCGCAGACTGCGCCGCAGACGACGCCGACCGCGCCGCAAGCTGATACCGGACCGGTGACCCCGCCCACCGATACGCCGACCGGCACCGGCACCCCCGAACTTCCCGCCGAAGAGCAGGACATCGTCGTCACCGGGTTCCGCGCGTCGCTGAACAGCGCGATCAACATCAAGCGCAACGAAACCGCCGCGATCGACAGCATCGTGGCCGAGGATATCGGCAAGTTCCCCGACTCCAACCTCGCGGAATCGATGCAGCGCATCCCGGGCGTGGCGCTGTCGCGCGGCGATGGTGGTGAGGGAAAGAACATCTCGGTCCGCGGGCTCGGCGCCGCGTTCACCCGCGTCCGGATCAACGGCATGGAAGGCACGTCGCAGACCGGCGCCTCCGACATCTACGGCGCGGGCAATTCGGGCCGCAGCTTCGACTTCAACGCCTTCCCGACCGAGATCTTCTCGGCGCTGGCGGTGCGCAAGACGCCCTCGGCCGATGTCGAGGAGGGATCGCTCGGCGCGACCGTCGATCTGAAGGCGCCGCATCCGCTCGACTTCAAGACCGACTTCGTCTTCACCGCCACCGCGCGCGGCATCTATAACGAGCTCGCCAAGACCGTGGACCCGCGCGCGTCCGTCCTAGTGTCGAAGAAGTTCGCCGACGGTACGCTCGGCGTGCTCGGCTCGTTCGCCTACGGCAAGCGCAACCTGCGCGAGGTCGGCTATTCCGCGGTCAACATCCTGCCCGCCTATATCGACGGCGGCTTCTGCTCGCCGGTCGGCTTCGCGCCGCAGAACCCGGCGACGAATGCTGCGCGCGGCACCAACGCCGCCAATTGCAGCACCAACAACCCGCGGACCAGCACGACTGCGGCGTACAACACCATCCAGGGTCTGCGCGGGATTACCAACCAGCCCGGGGGCGGGGCGTTCCTGCCGCGCATCCCGCGCTACGTGAATTCCGAACAGGACGCCGAACGCATGGGCGGCACGCTGACGTTGCAGTGGAAGCCCGACGAGAACACCGACATTTCGCTCGACGGGCTCTATTCGCGCTTCAAGGTCGAACGCCGCGACAACTATATCGGTGCGATCTCGTTCGGCCGTACCGCCACCAATGGCGGCAAGCCGATGACCTCGGTCCGCGACATCGCGTTCGATTCGCTCGGCTCGCTGCAATATGGCCTGTTCGACGGCGTCGACATCCGTTCGGAAGGGCTGGTCGACCGCTTTACCTCGACCTTCAAGCAGGGCACGCTGAACTTCGAGCACCGCTTCTCCGACCGGTTCAAGGTCACCGCGCTCGCCGGCTATTCGCATTCGCGCTTCTACAGCCCGCTGCGACTGCAGACCTTCATGGATATCATCGACGCCGACGGCTTCTCGATCGACTTCCGCAACGGCGGCAACATCCCGACGATCGGCTTCGGCACCGACGTCGCGAACCCCGGAAACTTCAGCTACGCGCCTAGCCCCGACGGCAACTTCACCGTGCTCGGCGGGTTCAGCACCGCCGGCCGGCCGCTGACGCAGGACACGCGCAACAAGACGTTCGAGGGCAACCTCGAATGGAACGTCGTCGACAATTTCGCGGTCAAGGCCGGCGGCCAGTTCCGCGAGAGCGACTTCCAGATCCGCGGCCAGAACCTCATCCCCAGCCAGGTCGCGGTCCGCGCGCTGCCCGCGGGCACCACGCTCGCCAGCATCACCCGGCAGATCACCGATTTCGGCAAGCTGCTCGGTTCGGGCCCGGCGGAATTCGCGGCGATCGATTCGAAGAAGTGGCGTGAGGCATTCGGCTTCGACAGCTTCCAGTATTGCGGGGTCGAATGCGGTGCCGCGCGCTCCGGCGTGCGCGAACAGATCACCAGCGGCTACCTGATGACGACGTTCAATACCGAAGGCGTGTTGCCGTTCACCGTCCGCGGCGACGCCGGCGTCCGTTATGTTCATACGCAGCAGGATTCGTTCGGCTTCATCCCGGTCGCGGCGCCCGCCGGCGCGCAATATCCGACGGTCGGCCGCCGCGGCGACGTCAACCGGTCGTACGAGGACTGGCTGCCGTCGATGAACCTGGTCGCCGAGATCACGCCCAAGCTCCAGGCTCGCTTCTCCGCCGCCGCGGTGATGTCGCGTCCCGAGCTCGGTCAGCTGACCCCGGTATCGGGCGTCACGGTCGCCACCCGCACCGGCACCGTCAACAACCCGTTCCTCGACCCGATCCGCGCGAACACCTTCGATGCCGCGCTGGAATGGTATTTCGCGCCCGGCTCGTTGCTGTCGGTCGCGTATTTCCACAAGAACATCGAGACCTACATCCAGTCGATCTCGGAGCAGGTGCCGTATAGCTCGCTCGGCCTGCCCGACGCGCTGCTCGACGGGACGCCGTCGACGCCGGCCGATATCTTTACCGTCAACCGGTCGAACAACACGCCGGGCGGCAAGCTCAACGGCTTCGAGGTCAACGCGCAGGTGCAGCTGAGCTTCCTGCCGGGGTTCCTGTCGAACTTCGGCGTCCTCGGCAGCTACACGCGCGTGAAATCGAAGATTACCTACATCCTGTCGCCGATCCAGACGACGGTCGACGACCTGATCGACCTGTCGAAGAACGCCGCCAGCGGCACGCTCTATTACGAGGACGATCGCTTCAGCATCCGCGGCACCGCCAGCTACCGCGACAAGTTCAACCGCGGCATTCCGTCGGGCGCGAACGACAGCGACGTCCGCGCCAACGCCTCGACTTTGTTCGTCGATGCCTCGGCCTCGTACAACATCAGCGAGAACCTCAAGCTGATCCTCGAGGCGCAGAACCTGACCGACGAGCGCAACACGCTGTTCATCGACAGCAAGCGTCAGGACACGCTGTTCGAAACCCGCCTGGGTCGCACCTTCACAGTCGGCGCGACGGTGAAGTTCTGACGCGATCGGGCAGGGGGACGGCGGTGGCGGGACGATCGTGGACGCGGGCGATCGTCCTGCCGGTGCTCGGGTTGCTCGCGGATTGCGCGACGACGGCCGGTGCGGACACCGGACACTACCGGGTCCGCACCGCGTGCGGCGCGATGCTCGGCTGTTTCACCGGCATCCAAGCGGCCCTCGACGCGGCGGATCGCGACACGTCCGGGCGGTGGATCACCGTCGATATTGGCGCAGGCGCGTTCCGCGAAAAGGTCGTGCTTCGCCGCAGCCGCGTGCGGCTGGTCGGCAGCGGTGCGGCGCGGACCCGGCTGTCGTTCGATGCGGTCGCCGAACATGCCGGCCGCTACGACCGCGCGCACTGGGGTACCGCGGGGTCGGCGACGCTGACCATCGACGCCGACGAGGTCGCGGTCACCGGCATCACGATCGAGAACGCGTTCGACTACCTCGCCAATGATGCCCTGCCGGCCGGCGATCCGCGCAAGATCGGCAATTCGCAAGGCGTCGCGGTGATGCTCGACGTGCACAGCGACCGCGTCGCCTTGGACCGGGTCGCGATCCTCGGCTACCAGGACACGCTGTTCACGCGCGGCAAGCGCGCTGTCATCCGCGGCAGCGTGATCGCCGGCAATATCGACTTCATCTTCGGCAACGGCACGCTGCTGATCGAGGACAGCGAGGTCCGTACGCGGCGCCGCGCCGTACCCACGCCGCCCGACGGCTTCGCCTCGTTCATCACCGCGCCCTCGACCCAGCTGTCGCAACCGATCGGCATCGTCGTCTATCGCTCGCGCCTGACGCGAGAGCCGGGGGTGGAGGACGCGAGCGTGGCGCTCGGTCGTCCCTGGCACCCGACCACGACGTTCGCGGACGGCCGCTACGCCGATCCGCAGGCGGTCGGGCAGGCGGCGTTCGTCGACTGCACCATGGACGTGCACATCCACCCTGATCGCTGGACCGGCATGGCGGGCACCGCGCGCGACGGGACCAAGAGCCGGATCTTCCTCCCCGCCGAATCCCGCTTCGCCGAAACAGGTTCCCGCGGCCCGGGCGCCCGCCGCAACCGCGCAGCCGAAGGCAACACCGAATACGACATCGCCCATACGCGAAAACTCATCTTTGCCGGATGGTCGCCCAAAGGCTGAGGCGCTCTGATCTGACGTCAGTCCGGATCTCGGCGACCCTGGTCAGCGGCTGGCCGGTCGGATCCGGCGATCCCGATCACGGCGGCGGCGACAGCGCCGATCGCGGCGGCACCGGCAAGCAAAGGCCTGGCTTTGGCCCAAAACAGGCTTCGGTCGGTGGTATCGGCAAGTGCGGCGGGATCGCCGGTGAAAAGCTGGACCAGATGCCGCGCGACCGACTGCGGATTCTCGCGTTGCGGGAAATGGCCCACGCCCGCCATTGTCACGAACGCGAACGGACCGCTGAACTTGCCCGGCACGGCCTTGGTTGCCTGGGGCGGGTTCACGCCGTCTTCCGCGCCCTGGATGTACATCGTCGGCAACGACAATGTCTGTGTCGCCCTGACCTTGTCCTCGAGCCATTGGCTGCGCGGATCGGGCTCGGCTTCGTCCCAGCGCGCGCGGTAGCTGTGCAGCGTGACGTCGACCCAGTCGGGATTCTCGAACGACGTCGCGACCTGCTGGAAGGTCGCCTCGTCGAACCAGCCCGGCGGCGACCAGTTGACCCAGTGGATGTGCGCGAAGCCCTTCCGGTCGTCGCGCACCGCCTGCGCGCCGCGCGCGGTTGCCATGAACCAATGATACCATTGCCGCTGCGCCTGCTCGAACGGTGGTGTCGGCATGCCGCCAAGCCGGGGCGGGGTGGCGAGCATCGCCATGCGCCCGATGCGATCGGGCCAGCCCACGGCCATGGCTTCGGCGGTATTCGACCCCCAGTCATGCCCGGCTACCATGAAACGGTCGATGCCGAGACCGTCCATCAGCGCGATGGCGTCGATCGCCAGGATCGCGCTGTTGCCGGTCCGCGGCGCGCTGTCCGATACGAAACGGGTCGCCCCGAAACCCCGCAGGCTCGGTACGATGACGCGCAACCCGGCCGCGATCAGCGTGGGAACCACGGCATCCCAGCTCGACGCATCGTCAGGCCAGCCGTGGAGTAGCAGGACCGGCGGATCGCCAGGGTTGCCATGGTCGGCATAGTCGATGACGAGATGGTCGGTGGTCAGCTTGGGCATGGATCGCAACCGTTATTGACGATTGCTCTCAAACCCGGTCGGCGCGTGCGCGTTCCTCGTCCGTGGCGGACGTAATGCGGACTTCGATGGCTTAATGGTGCACCCGACAAGATTCGAACTTGTGACCCCTGCCTTCGGAGGGCAGTGCTCTATCCAGCTGAGCTACGGGTGCGCTGTGGGTCGCGTAGCAAAGCCGGGGCGGGGGCGCCAGCCGTTTTCATCGCTTTGGGCGCTGGTGTCTTCGGCTTGTAGGCACAGAGGTCGGCGACGATGCAGCGCCAGCATTCGGGCGTGCGCGCCTTGCAGACATAGCGGCCGTGCAGGATCAGCCAGTGATGCGCGTGGAGGCGGAACGGCTGCGGCGTCGCCTTGTCCAGTTTGAGTTCGACCGCCAGCGGGGTCTTGCCGCGCGCCAGCCCGGTACGGTTGCCGACGCGGAAGATATGCGTGTCGACCGCGAAGGTCTCGGCCCCGAACGCGACGTTCATCACCACGTTCGCGGTCTTGCGACCGACCCCCGGGAGTCGTTCGAGCGACTCGCGGTCGGGGGGCACCTCGCCACCAAATTCGTCGATCAGCATCTGCGATAGCGCGATGACGTTCTTCGCCTTGGTGTTGAACAGGCCGATCGTGCGGATATGCGCCTTGAGCCCGTCGAGCCCGAGCGCGACCATCTTCGCCGGGGTAGCGACCTCCGCGAACAGCGCGCGCGTCGCCTTGTTGACGCCGGCGTCGGTCGCCTGCGCCGACAGCGCGACCGCGACGACCAAAGTGAACGGATTGACGAATTCGAGCTCGGTCTCGGGATGCGGATCAGCCTCCGCCAGTCGCGCGTAGAAGTCGACGACGTCCGCCTTCTTCACAGGCTCACGTTCTTCACAGGCCCACCTTCTTCACAGGCCCAGCACGTCGCCCATCCGGTAGCGCCCGGCCGGCTGGTCGGCCAGCCACAACGCCGCGCGTACCGCACCGCGGGCGAAGATCGAGCGATCGTCGCCGCGGTGGTTGAGTTCGATCCGCTCGCCTTCGCCCGCGAAGATCACGCTGTGGTCGCCGATCACCGATCCGCCGCGCAGGGAGGCAAAGCCGATCGTGCCCTCGCTGCGGCTGCCGACCAGCCCGGCACGGCTGTCGACGCGCAACTCGGCGAGCGACGATCCGCGCCCCTTCGCGGCGGCTTCGCCGAGCAGCAGCGCGGTGCCGGACGGGGCATCGACCTTGTGGCGATGATGCATCTCGACGATCTCGACGTCCCAGTCGGGCCCGAGCCGCGCCGCGGCCTCGCGCACCAGGATGCCGAGCAGCGTCACGCCGAGCGACGTGTTGCCGGTCTGGAGCACGGCGATGTCAAGCGCGGCCTCGTCGATCAGGGACTGGTGGCGCGGCGAGAGGCCGGTGGTGCCGACGACGATACCGGTTCCGGCGGCGCGGGCAGCGGCCAGATGCGCTTCGAGCGCCGAGGGGGTCGAGAAGTCGACCAGCACGTCGGCGGTGGTCGCGAGCGGGGCGGGGTCGTCGCCGGCATCGACGCCACCAGCCAGCTGTGCCCCCGCCGCCTCGATCGCGTCGGTGATCGCGCGGCCCATCCGGCCGGCGCTGCCGTAGATTCCGATCGCGGTCATGCCACGTCCCTCGCCGCAAATGGCCGATATGTCTGAGTAGGCATCCGCCATCCTTGGCACAAAGCAAGGGGGCGGCGACAGTGGGTTTCGAAACCATTGCGACGAACGCATCCCCGGTCTAGGCGAACCGGCAATGCACGAGTCCTATCTGAACCAGTCGGACTCCGCGCGCCGCCGCCGTATGGCAGCGATCGCCCTGACGCTGCTGGCGCACGTGCTGATCATCTGGGTGCTGTTGAACCTGTCGCCCAGCCTGACGCCGCGCCTTCTCGAGCGCACGCTGAGCACGTTCCAGGTGACACCGCCCCCGCCGCCGCCGCAACTCGCGCAGGCGATCACCGAGAAGCCGACCGTGAAGAAGACCGGCGGATCGCAGGCCCGTGCGAAGGACCCGGTACCCAAGGCGCCCGCACCGCCGGCCGCGCAGGCGCCGGTCTCGCCGTTCGGGCTGTTGCCGGGTGGAGCGGCACTGTTCGAGGCGGCGGATATCGGCAAGCTGCCCCAGCATCCCGAGGATCGCGAGACCGGCGGCAGTGGCGACGGCGCCGGCAAGGGCAAGGACAGCGCGTCGGTCTATGGCCCGGGCGAGGGGCCGGGTGGCGAGCGGCTGTACGACGTCGACTGGGTCAAGCGCCCGACCGATGCCGAGCTATCGCCGTTCCTCCCGGCCAATGTTCCGGCCGGCAGCTGGGCGATGATCGCGTGCCGGATGGTCGAGGGCTACCGCGTCGAGAATTGCCGCTCGCTGGGCGAATCGCCGCCGGGGTCGGGGCTCGCGCGCGGGATGCGGCTGGCGTCGTGGCAGTTCCGGGTATTCCCGCCGCGGGTGGGGACCAGGAAGATCATCGGCGGCTGGGTACGCATCCGGATGGATTTCACCAAGAGCGCGACGCGGTAGGGCTCAGTCCGGTGCGACCAGCCGTCGTACAAGATCCAGGTCGGCGGGCTTGTCGACGTCGACCGCCGCCAGCCCGTACGGGCTCGCCACCGCCGCCGCGTCGAGCCCGGCGAGCCGCCCGAGATGCGCCACCGCCTGCACCAAAGTCAGCTGCCCGAGCAGATAGCGCAGCAGCGTTCCCACCCCCAGCCGGCGGACGATCCGCCACGGCCGCTTCCGGTCCGCCTCGACCTGTGCCCACAGATCGAGCGCGGCGACCGATCGCTCGGTGTTGAACTGGAACAGGTTGCACCCCGACCAGGCGCCGTCGGCAAAGCGCAGATAGGTCCGCTTGGTCCCCGGCGCCGCGGCCTCGATCACGTCCTGCCGCGCGAGCAGCACCGCGACGTCGGCACCTGGCGGCACGTCGGCGCGGAACCGTGTGATCCAGCCCGGCTGCAGCAACGCGTGATCCGCGGTCGTCACCAGCAGCGGAGTCCCCAGCGCTTCCAACCCTTGTCGGACGCTGAGACTGGGCCCTCCCGCCGCCTGCAGCACGCGTAGGCCGAGCGCCGTAGCATGCGCGCCGACCGCCTCGTCCGATACCGACACCGCGATCTCGCCGGCGCCGGCTTCGGTCAGCGCACGCGCCACTCGCGCCAACAGCGTTTCGCCGTCGAGCACGATCAGCGCCTTGTGCGCGACACCGGCATAGGCGGCGAGCGGATCGACGCCGCCGCGCGATCCCGCAAGGACGAGTGCCCCGAACCCGCTCATGCGTTGCGTCGTGCGCGGTACAGCCGCCAGAACACGCCGGGCGCGGCCAGCAGCGGATGCGCCTCGCGCCACGGCGTCAGCGGCACGGGTATCCCGGTATGCCGCTCGATCTTCCAGGCGCCATAGCGCGCCGCGCCGTCGAAGGTGAACGCCGCGCGGACGAGGCGCGCGATGTTGATCGGCTTGCCCATCCGCCGCCGCGCGGCCCATGCCTTCACCAGCGACGCACGCCGCGCGGCCGTCAGGGCCGGCCGCAGCAGCGTTCCGTCGACCACATAGTCGATTCCGTCCGCGGCCCAGGCCAGCGGAAGCAAGGCCTCGTACCGGCCGGGGTGGAATGCCAGTATCTGCGCCTCGCGCCCGCTCTTCTCCACCCGGAACTCGGCGGCGTAGGTCTGCCGAAACAGCGCGCGCCAGAAGCTGGGTGCTGTGCCCGCCACGGGCCCCAGCGCCGCCGCAAACCGTGCCGCGGACTTTGCGGCATCGGCGATCGCCTCGGCCACCGCGTCGGCCACCGCCTCGTCCCGCGACCATACCAAGGCCGAAGGCTGCACGAACCGCGTCCAGATCGTGGTGTCGAGCGTCCGCGCCGCGGCGGCATCGGCGAACGTCGCCAGCCGCATCGTCGCGATCTTCGCACGCAGCCGCTCTTCCCCATGGTCGAACTCGCGGTAGCCGACCGTCGGCCACATGCCACGCTCGCGAGGGCCTGCGGTCAGGACATAGAAATCGAGGACGCCCTCGCTCGATCCGGTGCGCAGGTTCGATCCGTAGAACAATACCGCCACCGCCCCATCGGCCTTGGCGAGTTCACCCGCCACCGCGCGGACCGCCTCGGTCGTCGGCGCGAGCAGGTCGCGCCGCACGACATCGGCGAGGATCACGGGACGACGAAGCGGATCGGCGCCGCCTGGCTCACGGTCAGGTCGCCGCCGGGATAGACCTCGCCGTCGATGATGAAATCCGCGTCGATGTGCAGCCCGAACGACGGCGTATCGATCCGGTGATAGCCGGCGCGATCGAGCCATGCCGGCGATGCGCCGCCTACGACTAGCGGTGCGCCGATTGCCAGCATCCGCGGCGGGGCATCGACCAGCAGCGTCTTCATGCCCTCGCGCGGGCGACCGAACGGGCGCACGCCCACGGGCATGCGGACCAGGGTCGATGCCAGCAGGATGTAGCGTGCACGGTCGGTATCGGTGTTCGCGCCTGCACCGGCGGTGGCCGGATAGAGCACCCGCATCCGCTCGCCACGCCGCCACGCGCTCGATGCACGACCGGCCAGCGTCTGCAGGATGCCCCAGCCGGTCGCGAGACCGACCGCGACACCCTTGAATGCGCCGGCGTGATGCGTGCGCTGTGCGAGCGCGGTCGCGCTCACGAACGCGCCCGCGCCGAACAGGAATCCGCGCAACGGCGCGCCACCTTCGCGCGCGACCTCGATCGGGCTGCGCGCGACGATATGCCCATCCCGCGCGGCGGTCAGCGCGCGGCCCAGCGACCAGTCGTCGGGGAGACCGAGATCGAGCGCCAGCGCGTTGGTCTTGCCCGACGGCACGATCGCGACCTTGGGCCACTCGTCCTTCCAGATCGTCGCGCCGCAGGTCAGCACGTCGCGGATCGTGCCGTCGCCGCCGTCGATGACGAGCAATTCGATGTTCAGCCGCGCAAAGTCGGTCAGGACGTCGGCGAGCTCTGCCTGCGTCCGCGGCGTCGCCGCGAGCACGGTGCCCGACACGAACGGTCGTGTGGCCTCGACGCTGCTACGGTTGCGGTGGCTCTTGGGGTTGCAGATGATGCCGGTGCGGATGCGCGAGGCAGCCGAGCGCGCCTCGCCGACGTCGGCTGCGGGCGTCCGCGCGGGCTGCGCCAGGGCCGCGATCTGGAACGCCTGGAAATTTGAGACAGCATTACGCACAGGTCTGGCTACTCGTCCGTGCGCGTCACCGCTACACTTTTATGGCAAATTCTTTGCGGTTTTCCGGCTAGCGGCCGTAGCGCATCGTCATCCGGAGTGTCCGCCCGGCAGCGGGAAGCTGGAATCGCGTGGCGGAAAACGACGGCAGGCTCAGCGTCGTGGGCGCGTCGTTCGAAAAGCCATAGCCTTCCTTCGGCATGAACAGCGTCCGGTTGAATTTATGGTCGCCATTCTCGTCATGATATTGCGCGATCGCGTAATAGCCGGGCGACAGCCAGAAACAGGCGCGCGGCTCGGTCGCCAGCACGCGGGCACGCGTGAGCTTGCCGCCCTTGGACAGGAACCGGCTCTTGTCGTCCGGATAGACGGTGAAGGCGACTTCGCCCGTCCGGTTGTGCAACGTGGTCGCCTCGAGCACGAGCTTCGCCGCCCCGTTGCCGGGGGTACCGACGCAGGTTTCCGCATAGGCCGCGGCGGGCGACAGGATCAGCACGCCGGCAAGCAGCGTTCGGGCAAAAGTAGACTGAAGCATGACTCCGCTTATCGCGCGCGGCCTGAACACAGGATGAGCGCGCCTCACCGTGCAATCACCGCTGGCAACCGGATCACCAGCAGCACGCCTGCGCTCACCGAACCGATCAGGACCGCCAACGCCATGCCGAGCGAGCTGAGGAGCGGGATCAACACGCACGCCGCGGCGGCCATGATCGCGACGCTGACCGCGCGGGCGACGAACACATCATGTGCACCGCGACCGTTGGCGGTCATCACGGTCTCGAGCCCGACGATCGTCAGCTCGACGCAGCCGGCCGCCGACAGCGCGATGAGAACCGGGTAGCCGACGCCGAAGCCCGGGCCGCCGATCGTTTCCAGCGCCTGGCGACCGATCGCGACGACGATCGCCATGATCACCAGGCTGCCCAGCGCGCTGCCCAACGCCATCCGGCGGATCAGGCGTATGATCGACTCGCGCTCGACCATCCGGACGACTTCGGCAAAGGCGGCGCGCGACAGCATCTGCGACAGTTTCGCGAGCGCCTGGGCCAGCTGCGCGGTCAGGCGGAAGATACCGGCGGACGACGTTCCCACGAACGCGCCGATGACCAGCAGCGGCACCTGCTTGCTGGACAAGTTGAGCGTCGAATTCGCGTTGATGCTGAGCGCGAACCGGACGAACCCCGGATTTTCCGCGATCACCTGGCGCCAGTCGAACCAGCCGCGCGACGCGAACAGGCGCCAGTCCCCACCGCGGATGATCAAGGCCCAATAGGTGAGCGCGGTGGCGAGCTCGGCCAGCGCCCAGGCGAACAGGAAGCCCTGCACGGTCGGATGGAACCACATCACCAGCGCCGCGCCGATAAAGCGCATGATCGGGGTCACGCTGTCCGCGACCGCCGCTGACGAGAAGCGATCGCGCAGCCGCAGGACCCCGGTGGGTGTCGACCGGATCGTCAGCAACTGGATGACCGTGAAGATCAACGTCGCGCGCAACAGCGTCGGTCCGATCCCGAATGCCTCGCCCCAGAGTTCGAGGATCGTCACCGCCATCACCACGCCGATCAACGCGCTGGCGAGATCCATCGCGGCGCAGGTCCGGAACAGCCGACCCAGCCGTGCCATGTCGCCCTTGGCCTGCGCTTCGATGCCGTAGCGGACGATGATCTGCCAGGTCTGGAACGCGACCAGGGTCGCCAGCGCCTGCGAGGCGCCGGATACCAGCGCGAAGCGGCCGAAATCCTTCACGCCCAGGCTGCGCGTCGCGAACCCGATATAGAACAGCGACAGCACCGCGACCACGCCGCGACTGGCGAGCAGCCAGCCGAGGTTGCGTGCGACCACGCCCATCGCGCCCTGGAGGCGGAATTTGCCACCGGATGCGGAACGCCCGCGGAACCGGGCAGACAGGCGTGCGCCGATGCTCATGTCCTGGCCGCCCCTAGCGGTCCGCCACGCGTCAGGCCAGCCAGCTTGTCAGCGCTTCGCCGCGCGCGCGCCGGGCGATCGCCTGCAGCAGCCGGACCATGTGGACGACCAGCGAGATCGCCGTCCACGCCGCCACCCCGATGATCCCCCAGTCGGGCCGCGTGAGCAGAAGACAGGCGAAAAGAATCACCATGTTGGGGTTGCGCCGCGCGGTGACGAGTCGGAAGCGGCTGTCGAACCGCTCCCAGACATGGATGTGCATGCCGAACCGCACGATGAACGCGCCCTCGATCAGCCGCTGCGCGACATAGCCGAACAGCATCGTGCCGATCACCCACCAGAAGGTAGTGTCGTCGAGCGGCCGGCCATAGGGCGCGCACCCCGCGGCCCAGGCCCACCACCAGAAGGGTGGGTGGACCAGGTCGACGCCGTGGTCCCAGGCATTGCCGAGCTTCGACGCGGTGATCGTGCAGCGCGCGAGCTTTCCGTCGACGGTGTCGAGCACCATGAAGACCAGGCCCGTCGCGAGGCCCGTCCAGAACCAGCCATGCCAGAACGCGATCGTCGCGACGATGCAGAGCACCGATCCCAGTGCGGTCACCTGGTTGGGCGTGATGCCGAAGCGCGCGCAGACCCGGGTGATCGCCAACGCCCATTCGGGCCACAGATACTTGGTGAGCAGGTCGGTGACGCCCTTATAGGCCCCCACATAGCTGGCGCGCTCGATTCCCGGCACGGCGGCGGGGACCAGGCGCTCGGCGAACGGCTTCTCCCGCTTGCGCAGCGCCTCGTTCAGGATGCCTTCGTCCGCCTCGGCCGCGATCACGGTCAGCGCCGTCGCGGGCATCGCGGCATCGGCCCGCATCGCCTCCTCGACCTGGAGCCGTTCGGAGGCGTCGCGGACGTGCGCCAGCACGGGCACGCCGCCGCGCGTCACGACGGTGCCGGGCCGCGTCTTCAGATGTGCGGTCCAGACCGGATCGAACGCGAACGCCGTGTTGGCCAGGATCGCCGGGCCGCCGGCGTCATCCGCCGCGAACCCCTGTGACGCAGCGATCCGCCGCGTCCGCTCGGTGTTCGTCATCCCCCAGAGCAGGGTCGGGTTGGTGCCGACGGGAACGAGAGCGAGTGGTGATGCCATGGGTCTGCGATAGCCGATTACGGGGTGAATTAAAGCCGGGCGACCCGGTCGCCGTCACCGCGTTCGTCGCGGTCACGGCACCTGCCGCCCAATTTGCGAAAGTTGGGGGCGCTATCGTTCCAGAGCCATCAGGATCTGCGCTGCGGCCCGTGTCGGCGCGCCGCCACCGATATCGCCTAGCGCATCCTCGACGAAGCGCGCCTGGAACGCCGCAAATCCCTCATGCATCGCCGGCGCACGCTCCAGCGCCGGGATCAGCGAGTCGAGCGTCTCCACGACCTCGCCCGCGCCCCACATTTCGTAGGAAACATCCCCCTTCCAGTCCGCGCCCAGTGCGTTCAGGAAGACACAGGGGCGCGGGCGGATCATATATTCGACGACCTGGCTCGACGTGTCGCCAAGATAGGCGTCCGCCGCCGCGGTGTAGCTGCCGTCGACCATCGCGAAGCTGTCGAGGTCGACATGGACGCCCGGCCGGCCCGCAAGCCCCTCGGCGAACGGCCGCAGGTCGGGCGCGCGTTCGGCCAGCCGCTGGTGCGGGGCGAAGATCAGGTTGTAGCGTCCGTCCGCCAGTACGCGCTCGACCACCTCGGGTCCCCAGCGCCACCAGGACGAACGATGCGCCTGCCAGTGCGGCGTGTAGAGCACGACCGGCCTGGTATTGGCGAACAGCGTCGTCGCCGGCGTACGCTGGCGGAAGGCGGCCTTCACATAGCCCGTCGTCACGACGCGCGACGGGGTGTCGCCGCCTGCGATCAGCGCGCGGCGATCGCGCTCGGCCGCGACCAGAGTCCGCCACCCCGCGCGCCGCCGCCAATGCCCGCGCGCCATCATCGACCCAGCACCGTGGAACGTGTCGATGAACCGCGTCTTCAACGGCACCACCGCAGGCAGCCACAGACTCGTCTGCTCGGCGCACACGACGACGGGCGTCCGCGCGAGATGGGGGAGCAGGCGCGCGAGCATGGGCAGCTTGGCGGGCAGGGCGGGATTGCGCCCCTCCACATCGCCGACCGTCCGGAACCCGGGTGCGCGCCGGATCCGAACGCTCGGCAGGTCGGCACTCCAGCGTTCCAGCAGGGCCGCGTGCATCGACGTGCTGGCCCACAGCTCGATCGGCAGCGCGGGATCCGCCGCGGCCAGCGCCTCGACGATCGGATAGAGGTGCGGGATCAGCAGCGTCTCGCCCAGGAACAGGAAGGCGACCTTCCGGTGCATCACGCAAGCTCACCGCGATGGTCGCGTTGCCACAGGTCGATGTCCTCGGGCCGGTCGATCTCCTGCCAGCGCGTGCCCGGCACGATCCGCACCGCGGTCACGCCGGCCCCGTGCGCGACGCGGCGCACGACCGCGTGGTGATAGGACTGGATGCCACCTTCCTCGCCGATCACGTCGCGTAGCGCATCGGCATAGGCGGTGCCGCCCGTCGATACGATCAGCCCGAGCGACCGATCGGTGGGGAGGTGCCCCGGGATCTGCTTGCCGACGGTCACGATCCGGTCGCCGTCGGTCTCGACCAGCATGTCGTCCAGCCCCGGCTTCGACAGCTGCTCGACGACCAGCTTCACGCCCGTGCCCGGGCTGTCGATCGCGAGGTGCAGGATGCTGGTCTCGAACAGCGTATCGCCGTTCATGAGTGCGAATGGCTCGTCGAGCGCGGCGCGCGCCGCCCAGACGCTGCCGATGCTGTTCGCGATTGCCCAGAACGGGTTGAACACGAGCTCGACGGGAAACGCGTCGCGGGTCGCCAGGTGCGCGGCGACCTGATCGATCCGGTATCCGCCGACGATCACCGCACCGTCGAACCCCGCCGCGGCGACCGCATCGAGCTGATGGTCGAGGATCGCGCGACCGCCGACGGCGACCAGGCATTTTGGCGTGGTCAGCGTCAGCGGCAACAGGCGCGAGCCATGTCCGGCAGCGATGATGATGGCCTTCATTCGCGCGCCCCTACTGGCGAACTGTGGCAGGAAAAAGCGTCAGCGCGTCGTCGCCGTGATATCGGCGGGTGACCAGCCGCCGCCCATCGCCTGGTAGAGGGTAACGTAGGCGTTAAGTCGATCCGCGCGCGCCTGCACCAGCGACAGTTCGGCGGTCAGCAACCCGCGCTGCGCGTCGAGCTGGTCGATATAGGCGGAATAGCCCGCGCGGTAGCGGTTCGATGCGTTGCGCAGCGCGCCCGCGAGCGCATCGCGCTGGCCGGATAGCGCGATCGCCTGCTCGCCCGACCGCTGCACGCCGGCCAGGCTGTCGTCGACCTCGCGGAACGCCTGCAGCGCGGCGCGGCGATAGGCGAAGGCGGCCTGGTCGCGCCGCGCGGTCGCCGCATCGGTCTGCGCGCGCAGCCGGCCGCCGTCGAAGATCGGGCTGAGGATGCTCGCCCCCACCGTGAACACGCCGATCGGGTTGGCGAGCGCGGTCGACAATGCGACGCCCGCCGATCCGGTGAGCGCGAGGTTGGGCAGCATCGCCGCGCGCGCGCTGTCGAGCGAGCGGTCGGTGGCGACCAGCGTCTGTTCGGCCTGATAGAGATCGGGCCGTCGCCGCAGCAGGTCGGCGGGAAGGCCGTCGGGGATCGCCGGTGTCGCCAGCCGGTCGAGCGGCACGCCGCGCGGGATCGGCCCGGGATTGTCGCCGAGCAACAGGCTGAGCGCATTCTCCTGCCGGCTGATCGCGAGCTGCGCCGCGGGGACGAGCTGTTCGGTCGCGCGATATTCGTACTCGGACTGGCGGAGCTCGAGGTTCGAGGTGTAGCCGGTCTCGGCCCGGCGCCGCGCGATCCGCAGGCCTTCGGCGCGCGCCGCCAGCGTCTGGCGCGCGACCGCGAGGCGCAGGTCGAGCGCGCGCAGCGTGATATAGCCGATCGCGATGCTGCTCTCGATCCCCAGCCGCACGGTGTCGCGCGCGCCCTCGGTCGCCAGCAACTGCGCCTGTGCGGCCCGGTTCGCCTGGCGCAGCCGCCCGAACAGGTCAAGATCGTAGCTGATCGACACCGCGGGCTGCGCGCCGATCGCGTCCGAGGGCGTCCCGAGCGGGCTGACGGTCTGGCCGGTGGTGCCGGGCACCGACCCGCCGACCAGCGGCAGTCGCTGCGCGCGCGCCAGCCGTTCGGTCGCGCGCGCCTCGTCGATCCGCGCCGCCGCGCTGCCGAGGTCGGGATTGTTGGCGAGGCCGCGTGCGACAAGGCCGGTCAGCACCGGATCGCCGAACGCGTTCCACCAGTCCGCGCGGACCGGACCGCCGGGAGCGAGCGCGGTGCGCCACGCGGGCGGAGGCGCGACCGCGGTCGCGGCGGGGGCGGACGGGCGGGGGCCGATGCACCCGGCGACGGCCAGAACTAGAGCCGATGCAGCAAGCAGCCGTCCACTCAAGCTCCCGCAAAAGCGCCTCCCCGGCGAAGGCCGGGGCCCAATCGGGAATGCCTCGATGATCGCGTGCGATCCTACGTCACGGACGCCCCCCAATTGGGCCCCGGCCTTCGCCGGGGGGGGAAGGGGGCCGCCGATACTTCTCCGTTCCCCCGCGAAGGCGGGGGTCCAGGAGTCGCAGGCGCTGCGGTTGCCGCCTCTGGATCCCCGCCTGCGCGGGGGAACGGTAGATGCGAAGCGGCTCATCACCGGTCGCCCGGCCCACCGGCCGTATCGACCCGCGCCTGGACCGACATCCCTGGGCGCAGCCGCCGCGCCAGCGGCTGGCCGGCGTCGACCTTGATCCGCACCGCGATCCGCTGCGGCACCTTGGTGAAGTTCCCCGTCGCGTTGTCGGCCTTGAGTACCGCGAACTCGGACCCGGCCGCGGGCGAGATCCGCTCGACGCGTCCGGTCAGCTGGGCGTTGGCAAGCCCGTCGACGGTGAACGAGGCCGGCTGGCCGATGGCCATCCGCGCGGTCTGCGCCTCCTTGAAGTTCGCGATTACCCAGGTTTCGGGCGGTACCAGGAACATCAGCTGCGATCCGGCGGTGACATATTGCCCCAGCCGCACGCCGACCTCGCTCAGCCGGCCACCCTCGGGAGCGCGGACCACGGTGTTCGCCAGGTCGATCCGCGCGAGCTGTCGCGCGGCCTCCGCGCCCGAGACACCGGCCTGCTGCCCGCCGCGACCGACCTCGACGGTGCGGATGTCCTGCCGGGCGATCTCGCGTGCGGCCTCGGCCTGCTGGACCTGCGCCTGCGCCTGGCGCAGCGCGGCCAGCGTCTGGTCGCGCTCACGAAGCGATACGGAGCCATCGGTGACGAGGTCGTTGACGCGGTTCATGTCGGCCTGCGCGCGCATCAGCTGCGCGCTGGCGTTGGCGACCGCGGCGTCCTGCGCGGCGAGGCTGGCGGCGCGCGACGCAGCGGTCTGGCGGCTGTTGGCGAGCGTCGCCTCCTGCGCGCCGACCTGCGCCTGCGCCTGTTCGACGCGCTGGCGATAGATGCGGTCGTCGATCAGCACCAGCGGCTGCCCCGCGGTCACGTCGGCGAAGTCGCGCACGAACACCTTGGTGACATAGCCGCTGACCTGCGGGCTGATCACCGTCGTGCGGCCGCGGACATAGGCGTTGTCGGTCGATTCGTTCGCGGTGGTGAACGGCGGCAGCCGCCACGCCGCGAGCACCGCGCAGATCCCCGCCACCGCGAGCAGCACGATGACGATCGTCGCGGTCGGGCTGGGACGCTGCGGCTTCCAGCCCGAGCCCGCGGGGGCCGCGGGCGCAGCGCCTGCGGCTATCTCCGCGGCGCGCGCCTCGCTGACGGGCGCGGGTTCGGCGGCAGGCTCGGCAGTCCGGGCGTCGGTCATGCGGGAACGCCCGCGCGCGCCGCCACCCGGGCCCTGCGGGCGCGCAACGCCAGCAGGCCGATCAGATAGGCGGTCGTGATCGCGGCAAGAATCGCGACCAGCCGGAACGTGTCGTTATACGCTAAGATATTCGCCTCACGGGTTGCGGTCTGCGCCAAAATCGTCGCTCCTTCGGCCGAGCGCAAGCCGGGATCGCTGATAACCCGGGCGACGGCCGCGCCACCGGCCTGGATGCGCTGCGCGACGATCGGGTCGGTGGCGACGATGTCCTGCACGATCGCCGCGCTGTGCGCCTTCTCGCGGATCGTCTGATAGGTGCCGAGCAGCGCCGTTCCCGCGAGCCCGCCGACCGAATTGACGATCCCGAACAGCGCGAAGAAGCTGATGATGTGCCCGCTGCCGGCTTTCAGTGCGCGCGTCAGGCCGAACAGCAGCGCGGGGCCGAGGAAGAACGTCCCCGAGAACGCGATCATCGCCTGCGTCCAGTACATCTGCGGCGCACGCGTCAGGTTGGTGGCGTGCGAATCCATGTACGCGGCGACCGCGACCAGTCCGATCGCGAGCATGATCGGATGCGTCAGCCGCTCGGGGTCGAGCGTGATCGCGCTGAGCGCCACGCCCGCGACCGAGGCGAGGAAGATGATCGTGAAGAAGACGATCAGCTGGTCGTTGTTCTGCCCGAGCACCGTCAGCAGACCGACCGAGGCGAAGGTCTGTTCGGACAGCACGATGCGCGCCATGATCGTGACGATCGCGAAGCGCAGGATATCGGCGCCGCCCAGCCACCGCGTGTTGATCAGCGGGTTCGCGCGGTGGTGTTCGATCCAGAACGCGACAGCGAGGATCGGGATCGCGGCGGCCAGCGCCCAGCCGAGCCAGACGCTCTGCGTCCACCATACGTAGCGGCCCTCGCCCAGCACTGCGGTCAGTAGCCCCATGCCGACCGCGAACAGCACGAAGGTCACGAAATCGAGCCGCTCGAACACCTTCATGCGAGTCGTCGGCGGCAGGCGGAGGAACGCGACCGCCGCCAGGCTGAGTAGTGCCATGCCGAGCTCGAACAGGTACAAGGTGCGCCACTGCGACATCGCGAGCAGGTCGGGCGAGAACAGCCGCGCCAGCGGGGTCGCGCATTGCGGCACCCCGATCCCGATCACGATGCCCTTCAGCCGCCATTTCGCGGGCAGCGCCTGCATCACGTAATAGAAGCCGAGGCTCGACAGCGCGGCGCCCGCCATCCCGCTCGCGCCGCGGACCAGGATCGCCGACCAGAAGCCGTGCACGAACAGGTGCGCGAGCGTGAACAGCGTATACAGCCCGAGGAAGATCAGCGCGAACGGCCGCAGCCCGAACTGCTGGCGGAACTTGATCAGCAGCAGGTTGATCGAGACGTTGGTCATCACATAGACCGTCGGCAGCCAGGCGATCTCGGCCGGGTCGAGCGCGAGCGCGCCCTGCAGCGTCGTCGTGTTCGCCGAGATCAGCGCGTTGCCGAGCCCGCCGGTGAGACCGAGCTGCACCCCGATGACGCCGTACGCGATCTGCCGCCGCAAGGGATGCTCGGGATTGCCGGGCGACCCGGGGATCACCGGCAGTTCGTGCTGGGCGAATTGCCAGTCTTCCTCGCTCAGGAATTTGCGGAAGCGCGTCGCGATCATGCCCGTCTATACGCTCCGTTTTGCCGACGGGTCACTAGCCTCGCGCACGTCCCGGCGACCTTCGTCGGAGTGACGGCATGCGCACCATGCTGCACTGCGGCGGAACATTCCACAGCCGCACCGGTTGCATGGTCATGCGCCGTCTCTTCCGTTCGCTTCACGTGCCACCCGACTGGGTCTGGGTCGAAAGCGTCATCGCCGTCTCCGTCGCCGTCCTGGCCGCGCTGATCGCCCATTGGCTGACGATGCGGATCGCAGGTCATGCGGAACGACGCAGTACCGCCAAGACGGACGGCCTGGTGCTGGCGCGGATCCGCCGACCGCTGCGCGCGGTGTTCGTCGCGGTCGCGGTGAGCTTCGTCGCGCGCTTCCTGCCGATGGACGGCGATGTCCAGGACATGTGGCACCAGGCGCTCGGCTTCATCGTCCCGGCTTTGCTCGGCTGGCTCGCGGTGGCGGCGCTCCGCGCGTTCCAGGACGTCATCGAGATCCGTTCCGACATCACCGTCGAGGACAATCTGCGCGCCAGGCGCAAGCGTACGCGCGCGGCGATCCTGGGGCGGATCGGGACCTTCTTCATCATCTTCATCAGTGTCTGCCTGATGCTGCTAAGCGTTCCCGGCATCCGCACGATCGGCGTCACGCTGATGGCGTCTGCGGGCATCGCCGGCCTCGTCGTCGGTGCCGCCGCGCAGCCTGCGCTCAAGAACCTGATCGCGGGCGTGCAGATGGCGTTTACCGAACCGATCCGCCTCGACGACGTCGTGATCGTCGCGGGCGAATGGGGGCGCGTCGAGCAGATCCACCTGACCTTCGTCGTCATCAAGATCTGGGACGAACGCCGCCTGGTCGTGCCGGTGTCGAAGTTCCTCGAGGAGAGCTTCCAGAACTGGACGCGCGAGACCAGCCAGCTGCTGGGGTCGGTGTTCTGGTATCTCGACCCGAGCGCCGACATTCCGCGGTTCCGCGCGAAGCTGGCCGAGGTGGTGACCGCCAACCCGCGCTGGGACCGGCGTTTCTTCAACGTCCAGGTCACCGACATGAAGGCCGACGCGATCGAGGTGCGCGGGCTGATGACCGCCAAGGATGCCGCGATCGCGTTCGACCTGCGCTGCGACGTGCGCGAGGCGATGCTCGCCTTCGTCCGCGACGAGATGCCCGAGGCGATGCCGCGCGGGCGTTTCCTGATGGGGCCGGACGTGGTGACGGCGGGGCGGATTAGCGGCTCCGTTTAAATCCTCCCCCGCCAGGGGGAGGTGTCGCCGCCGGCGACGGAGGGGGCGGACACGGAACAAGCGTTATCGTGTCCGCCCCCTCCGTCAGGCTCCGCCTGCCACCTCCCCCTGGCGGGGGAGGATCGATCGCTACGCCGCCTCGTTCTCCGGCACCGCTTCCAGCGCGGTGATGAACAGTTCGCACCACCACATCACGTCTTCGCGACGGACATTGTCGATCAGCTTCTCCCAGCGCGCCTTGCGCTCGGCGAGCGGCATGGTCAGCGCGCGGGCGATCGCGTCCGACATTTCCTCGGGGCTGTACGGGTTGACCAGCACCGCGTCGCGCAGCTGCGCGGCGGCGCCGGCGAACTGCGACAGGATCAGCACGCCGGGATCCTCGGGATCCTGCGCGGCGACATATTCCTTGGCGACGAGGTTCATCCCGTCACGCAGCGGCGTCACCAGCCCGATCCGCGCTGCGCGGTAGATCCCGGCGAGCACGTCGCGCGGGAACCCCTGGTTGACGTAGCGGATCGGCGTCCAGTCGATGTCCGAGAATTCGCCGTTGATCCGCCCCGACATCGAATCGAGGTTCGCACGGATCTCCTGATAGGTATCGACCTTCTCGCGGCTCGGCGGTGCGATCTGCAGCATGTAGACGAGCCCGCGGCGGTCGGGATGCGCCGCCAGGAAGCGCTCATAGCCTGCGAACCGCTCGGCCAGGCCCTTCGAATAATCGAGCCGGTCGACGCCGACGATCAGGCTGCGCCCGGTCGCCGACATGTACATGCGTTCGCGCGCCATCCGCGCGGCGTCGCTGCTGGCGGACGTCTCGAAATCCGCGGTCTCGATGCCGATCGGCGTGGTGATCGCCTTGATCGTGCGATCGCCGACCGTGACCCAGCCGTCCTCGCCGACGACGCCGTCGAGCTGGCTGGTGACGTAATGCAGGAAGCTGTCGAGCCAGTCCTGCGTCTGGAAACCGACGACGTCATAGGCGAACATCGATTCGACCAGCGCGCGGTGGCTGGGCAGCGACAGCAGCATCGCCATCGGCGGCCACGGGATGTGGAGGAAGAAGCCGATCTTGTTCTCGACCCCCAGCTTGCGCAGCTCCTGGCCCAGCGGCACATGGTGATAATCGTGCACCCAGACCAGGTCGTCGGGCTCGATCAGCGGCAGCACGGTCTCGGCGAACCGCGTGTTGACGCGTGCATAGCCGCTGCTGAAATCGCGTTCGAACTCGGTCAGGTCGATCCGGTAGTGGAACAGCGGCCACAAAGTCCGGTTCGCATAGCCGTTATAATATTCGTCGAAATCCTGTTCCTCCAAGTCGATCGTCGCGGTGGTGACGCCCTTGCCCTGCTGGAAGTTGATGTGACCGGTGAAGGTATCGGTGATCTCGCCCGACCAGCCGAACCATACCCCGCCCTTTTCGCGGAGTGCGGCGAGCAGCGCGACCGCGAGGCCCCCCTGGTTGCCCGAGGGCGCATCGACCGACTGGACGCGGTTCGAGATGACGACAAGGCGGCTCATCGTACGGCACTCCAGGGCTTGCTCAGCAGGACCGCGCAGTTGATCAGCCCGACCAGCGAATAGGTCTGCGGATAATTGCCCCAAAGCTCGCCGGTGGTGGGGTCGATGTCCTCCGATAGCAGCCCGGCGGGCGTCCGCCGCGCCACCATCTCGTCGAACAGCGCGCGCGCATCGGCCGAACGGCCGGTGACGTGCAGCGCCTCGATCAGCCAGAAGGTGCAGACGTTGAACGCGGTATGCGGCAGGCCGAAATCGTCCTCGGTCGCGTAGCGCAGCATGTAGGATCCGCGTCGCAGGCCGTGTTCGACCGCCGCCAGCGTCGACTGGAAGCGGGGATCGTCGGGGGCCAGGAAGCGCAGGTCGAGCAGCTGGATCAGGCTGGCGTCGAGATCGTCGCCGCCGAACGTCGCCGAGATCCGCTGGGTGTCCTCGCGCCACGACGCGTCCTCGATCCGCTTGCGCATGATCGTCGCGCGCTCGCACCAGAACACGCGGCGGTCCTCGAGGCCCAATGCGTCGGCGGCGTTGCCGAGCCGATCGCACGCCGCCCAGCACATCGCCGCGGAATAGGTGTGGACGTGCGCCTTGGTGCGCAGTTCCCACAAGCCGGCGTCGGGCTTGTCGTACATTTCCCAGGCACGCTCGCCGACCAGTTCGAGGCTGGCGAAATCCTCTGGCCCCGACATCCGGAACAGCCGCTCGTCGAAGAACGCCTGGACGTCGGACAGCACGATCTGGCCATAGGCATCGTGCTGGATCTGCTCATAGGCCTGGTTGCCGACGCGGACCGGGCCCATGCCGCGATAGCCGGGCAGGGTGGTCTCGATCCGCTCGACCAGCGTCGCCTCGCCGCCGACGCCGTAGAGCGGCTGGATGTGCCCGCCCTTCGCTGCATCGACGATGTTGCGCAGATATTCGAGATACCCCTCGAGCACGTCGAGCGCGCCCAGCCGGTTGAGCGCCTGCACCGTGTAATAGGCATCGCGGATCCAGCAGTAGCGATAGTCCCAGTTGCGCTCCGACCCCTCATGCTCGGGGATCGAGGTGGTCAGCGCGGCAACGATCGCGCCGGTCTCCTCATGCTGGCACAGCTTCAGCGTGATCGCCGCGCGGATGACCACGTCCTGCCATTCGAGCGGAGTCGCCAGCCCGCGCACCCAGTGCCGCCATTCGTCGGTAGTGCGCGCGAGCATCGCCGTCACCGCCTCGCTCAGCACCCCGGTGAAGCTCTCGTCGGGGCCGAGGAACAGGTGCAGCGGGCGTTCGAGCCGGAACCAGTTCTCGCCCGTGATGTGCCCGACCGGCGCGTCGGTCGACAGCCGCAGCGTCTGGTGCGTCATCAGATAGCGGATATGGTTCGAGCCATGCGTGTTGTTCGCCGGCGCTCCCCAGTCGGTCGCGACGCGCAGCCGGATGCGGATCCGCGGCGATCCCGACACCGGCCGCACGATCCGCGCGAAGCTGGTCGGGCGATAGGTCCGCCCCTCCCGCACGAAGCGCGGGGCGAAGTCGGTCACCTCGATCGCGTTGCCGGTCGCGTCCTCGTGGCGCGTCACCAGGATCGGCGTGTTGCGGATGTACGACTGCGTGATGGTCTGGACGTTCTCGAGCTCGATCGACCAGAACCCGGTCTCGGGCTCCTCGGCGCCACCCAGCAGCGAACAGAAGGCGGGATCGCCGTCGACGCGCGGCACGCAGCCCCAGACGAAAGTGCCGCGGCTGTCGATCAGCGCGGAGACCTGGCAATTGCCGATCGGCCACAGGTTCATGTCGGCTGCCATAGGCGTGGGCGGGGTGGGGGTAGGCATCATGTCTCCAATATCGCGGCGATCCAGTCGCGAAGCGCGTTCACATCGCCGAGGCGGTAGGTGGCGGCGGTAGGCCGCGGCGCGCCGATCAGGACGCCGTCGCCGCCCAAGGCGGCCGCCGCGACGAAGCCGTCCTCGTCGGTGACGTCGTCGCCGAAGAACAACGGCGTGGTGCCCGCCATCGTCGGCGCGGCCATCAGCGTCGTCAATGCCGCGCCCTTGTCGCCGGGGCTGCGGACCTCGACCATCATTTTCCCCCGCTGCAGCGTCAGCTTCCGGGTTTCCGCGACCTGTTCGACGAACCGGACCGCTTCCGCCTCACGGTCGGGACGGGTGCGGTAATGCAGCGCAGCGCCCAGACTCTTGGCCTCGAATACCAGGTCGTTCGCTGCGGCGTAGGCGGCAAGCTCGGCGGCGGCGCGCTCCAGCGCCTGTGGCGCTTGAGGCGTGACATGGCCCTCGTCCGGCGTCCGCCGCTCGGCGCCGTGGCTGCCCGCGACCGCGAACAGCCGGGCATGCCCGCCGAGCATCGCATCGAGCTGCGCGATCGACCGTCCGCTGATGATCGCCACGCGTCCAGGCAACCGCGCGGCAAGCGCGTCGAGCTGCGTCAGCAGCGCCGGTTCGACCACCACCGCATCGGGGGTTTCGGCGAGATCGACGAGCGTCCCGTCGAAGTCGAAGAACAGGCTGGTCTCGCCGAGCGAAAGGGGCGGCGCACGGTCGGGCGTCGCGGACAGGCGTTCGGCTGGCATGGTCTCCTAACCCGTGGGGGGACGGCTGCGTTCCGCTGCGCCGCGGAAATTTGATACGCAAGCGGTTCGATATTTCCTATCGTCATCCCGGGCTTGTCCCGGGATCCAGAGTAACGGAGGACGGCGCTCGCAACTCTGGATCCCGGGACAGGCCCGGGATGACGGCCCGGATGTGGGCAACGCCTCATCCCGCAGATACATCTCGCGACACAAAACCACTGGACGCGCGCGAGCCCCGCCGCCATCCCCTCGGCATGGTCCGTATCCGCGTCCTTCTCCTGCTGTCCGCAGCGCTCGCGGGCTGCACCGTCGGCCCCGATTACCGTCCCAAGGCGGCGTCCGAGCTCGGCGTCCCCGATGCCTATTCGGTCACGTCGGCGACGACGGCCGCCGACCTGACGCGGTGGTGGCAGCGGTTCGACGACCCCGTGCTCGGGCAGCTCGTCGAGCAGGCCGCGGCCGCCAATCTCGACATCGCACAGAGCGTCGCCCGTCTCCGCCAGGCACGCGAGGCGCTGAACCAGAGCCGCGCCAGCCTGTTGCCGACGCTCAGCGGCTCGGCCGGCTACCAGCGCAATGAGAATCTCCGCGGCGGCGGACGCGCGTTCACGCTGCCCGACGGCACCGTCGTCGACACCGGCGGCGGGGGCGGCGCCAACAGCTTCTCGCTGGGGCTCAGCGCCAGCTACCAGGTCGGCATCTTCGGCGAAGTCCGCCGCACCGTCGAGGCAAGCAACGCCGATTACGCGGCGTCCGGCTACGACTATGCCACCGTCCTGCTTACGGTCGAGAGCGAGGTCGCACGCAACTACGTCCTCGCCCGGCTGTACCAGGCGCAGTTGGAGAACGCCCGCGCGTCGCTTGCCATCCAGGACGACAATCTCGAAATCGCCGGGTTCCGCGTCCAGGCCGGGCTGGTCTCGAGCCTCGACGCCGAACAGGCCCGCGCGCAGCGTGCACAGACCGCGGCGACTGTCCCCAACCTCGAACAGCAGTACAACGCCGCGGTCTCGCGCCTCGGCGTGCTGACCGCGCAGGCGCCGGGTGCGCTGAAACCGCTGATCGCGCCGGTCAAGCCGATCCCGCGCGGCCCCGCCACGGTCGACACCGGCATCCCCGCCGATACGCTGCGCCAGCGCCCCGACATCCGCGCCTCCGAACGCGCGCTCGCCGCCGCCACCGCGCGGATCGGCGTCGCCAAGGCGCAGCTCTATCCTGCGCTCGCGATCACCGGGAACATCAACACCAACGCCACCTCGCTCGGCAATATCGGCGACGCGATCACTGGCGGGCTGTTCGCCGGGCTGACCCAGGCGATTTTCAACGGCGGCCGGCTGCGCAGCCAGGTCCGCGCCAGCGAAGCCGCCGCCGACGGTGCATTCGCGGCGTATCGTGGCACCGTGCTGACCGCGCTGGAGGATGTCGAGAACGCCGTCGTCGCTTTGCGATCGGCGCAGGAGCGCGAGCGCCAGTTTGCGATCGCGCTCGATGCCGCGAACAATTCGGCGATCCTCTCGCGCAGCCAGTATCGCACCGGCCTCACCGATTTCACGACGCTCAACCAGCAGGAAATCGCGCTGCTCTCGGCGCGCAACGGCGCCAGCCAGGCGCGCTCCGACGCCGCCAGCGCGCTGATCGCGCTCTATATCGCGCTCGGCGGCGGCTGGGACGCGACGCGCGTGCCCGATCTCTCCACGACATCAAATACCCTGGGAACCCGGTGATGGCCGACCAACATCTCGACGATTTCCTCGGCGTGAAGCCGCAGGCGCCGTGGAAACGCTACATCAAATGGGTCGCGATCGCGGTCGGCGTCGTGTTGCTGTGCCTGCTGCTCGCGCGCTGCTTCGGGGCCAAGCCGCAGACCGAATACACCGTCACGCCCGCCACGCGCGGCAACCTGACCGTCACCGTGTCGGCGACCGGCAAGCTGGCCCCGACCAACCAGGTCACGGTCGGCTCGCAGCTGTCGGGGCTGGTCACGAAGGTGGTCGCCGACGTCAACGACCGCGTCGTCGCCGGCCAGCCGCTCGCGCTGATCGATCCCGAACAGCTCGACGACCAGATCCGGCAGGGCAATGCGCAGCTCGCCGCCAACCAGGCGCAGGTCAACCAGGCGCGCGCCACCGTCTCCGAAAGCCAGGCGCAGCTCGCGCGGCTCGAGGAAGTCTCGCGGCTGTCGGGAGGGCGCGTGCCGTCCAAGACCGAATTGCAGACCGGGCGCGCCACCTATCAGCGCGCCGTCGCCGCGATGAAGGTCGCCGAGGCCAACGTCGCCGCCAGCCGCGCCGTCCTCGCGCAGAGCCAGACGCAGCGCGCGCGTGCGATCATCCGCTCGCCCGTCACCGGCGTCGTGCTCGCGCGCCAGATCGACCCCGGCCAGACCGTCGCCTCGTCGTTCAACACGCCGACGCTGTTCGTGATCGCCGAGGACCTGACCAAGATGAAGCTCGAGGTCGCGATCGACGAGGCGGACGTCGGCGAGGTCAAGATCGGCCAGAAGGCGAACTTCACCGTCGACGCCTTCCCCGGCCAGACCTTCCCCGCGACGATCAGCCGCGTCGACCTGGGGTCGAACCTGACGGTGAGCTCGGCGACCTCGTCGAGCACCACGACGGCGACCACGACCACCGGGCAGGTGGTGTCCTATGCCGCCGACCTGACCGTCGCGAACCCGTCGCTGACGCTGCGCCCGGGCATGACCGCGACCGCCGACATCGTGACGTCGGACAGGCGCGGCGTGCTGCTCGTCCCCAACGCCGCGCTGCGGTTCAAGCCGACGGCCACCGACGGCGACGCGAGCGGCGGCATCGCCGGCTCGCTGACCTTCCGTCCGCGGCGCGGCGGCGGCGGGGCCGAGCGTACCGCGACGCTGGCGCGCGGCGCGCAGCAAACGCTGTACGTCAAGGGCGCCGACGGCACGCCGCAGGCGGTGCAGGTCACGACGGGCGACAGCAACGGCACCATGACCGAGGTGCTGTCCGGCCTCCAGCCCGGCGCGCAGGTCATCACCGGCCAGCTTGCTACCGGTGGCGAGAACAAGAAGAGCAGCGGTCGCCGCGGCGGTGGCGGCGCGAACAAGGGTGGGGGCGGTGGCCAGTAACGCCCCCATCATCAGCCTGCGCGGCGTCACCAAGACCTATGGCGCGGGCGCGACGATGTTCCAGGCGCTGAAGGGCGTCGACCTCGACATCGCGGCGGGTGATTTCGTCGCGGTGATGGGGCCATCGGGGTCGGGCAAGTCGACGACGATGAACATCCTCGGCTGTCTCGACGTGCCGACCGACGGGACCTTCCTGTTCCGCGGCCACCATGTCGAGACGCTCGACCGCGATCAGCGCGCGCTGCTGCGCCGCCGCTATCTCGGCTTCGTGTTCCAGGGCTTCAACCTGCTCAGCCGCACCAGCGCGCTCGAGAATGTCGAGCTGCCGCTGGTCTATCGCGGCGACGACAAGCGCGCGCGTCGCGAGGCCGCGATGGCGAGCCTCGACACCGTCGGCCTCGCGGACTGGTGGGACCATACCCCCGCCGAACTGTCGGGCGGGCAACAGCAGCGCGTCGCGATCGCGCGCGCGCTGGTGACGAGCCCTGACGTGCTGCTCGCCGACGAGCCGACCGGCAACCTCGACAGCGAACGCTCGGTCGAGATCATGGAATTGCTGACCAGGCTGAACGCGGACAAGGGGATCACCGTCCTGATGGTCACGCACGAACCCGACATGGCGGCGTTCGCGCGGACCGTGATCCACTTCAAGGACGGGCTGGTGGAACGGATCGAGAGCCAGCACCATCAGGGCGAGAGGGTGGAGTCGTGATGGGCACGCGCAACCCTTCCCCCTCCCGCTCGCGGGAGGGGCTAGGGGAGGGCCTGTCGGCCAAACCAAAGCTTGCGTCTTGCGGACACGCCCTCCCCCAACCCCTCCCGCAGGCGGGAGGGGAGTAGATGTTCTTCACCACACTCTCGCTCGCGCTGCGCTCGATCCGCCGGCACCTGCTGCGGTCGTTCCTGACCATCCTCGGCATCGTCATCGGCGTCGGTGCGGTCGTGACGATGGTGACGCTCGGCGAAGCCACCACCGCGGCGGTGCAGAAATCGATCTCGGCGCTCGGTACCAACATTCTGCAGGTCCGCCCCGGCCAGGGCTTCGGCCGTGGCGGCGGCGGCCCGCGTCCGCCCGACTTCAAGCCCGAGGACGTCACCGCGATCGCCAACCAGATCGCCGGCGTCACCGCGGTCGCACCGCAGGCGAGCGCCACCGCCACCGCGATCTACGAGGGCGCCAACTGGTCGACGACGATCAACGGCACCACCAACGCGATCTTCCAGGTCCAGCCCTGGCCGCTGGCAAACGGGCGCTACTGGACCCCGGCCGAGGAAAGCGCCGGCAACGCGGTCTGCGTCATCGGCAACACGGTATCGAAGAACCTCTTCCCGAGCGGCGATCCGGTCGGCCGGCGCTTCCGCATCGGCCCGATCAGCTGCGACATCATCGGCGTGCTGACCACCCGCGGCCAGGCCGGGTTCGGCGGCGACCAAGACGATACCGTCGTCATGCCGATCAAGGCGGTGCAGCGCCGCTTCACCGGCAACCGCGACATCCGGCTCATGCTGGTCGGCGTCGACGAGCGCTTCTCGACCGCGACGGTGCAGGCGTCGATCACCGACCTGCTGCGCGAACGCCGCACGATCACCGGCGGCAAGCCCGACGATTTCAACATCTTCGACACCAAGCAGATTTCGGACACGCTGACCGGCACGACGACGCTGCTGACCGGCATCGTCGCCGCGGTCGCGGGGATCAGCCTGGTCGTCGGCGGGATCGGGATCATGAACATCATGCTGGTGTCGGTGACCGAGCGCACACGCGAGATCGGCATCCGCCTCGCGATCGGCGCGGTCGCGCGCGAGGTGCTGCTGCAGTTCCTGGTCGAGGCGATCGCGCTATCGTGCCTGGGCGGGCTGATCGGGCTGATCATCGCGCAGGCGGCGATCGCGATCATCTCGCCGCTGATCAAGGTCGAATGGATGTTCGACCTGCAGATCAACGTGTTCGCGTTCGCGATCTCGGCGGTGATCGGCGTCGTGTTCGGCTATTTCCCCGCGCGGCGCGCCGCGGCGATGAACCCTATCGACGCCTTACGGCACGAGTGATCGCCGTCGACGGATCGTGGACCAGCGCCTGCAGCGCGGCCAGATCCTCGGGCGTGTCGATGTCTATCAGCTCGGCGGGCGAGGTGACGACGTGGCGCCCGGCCTTGACCAGCTCGCGTGCGCCGGCATCGCCGTCGAGCGTCAGCAGGAAGTTGAACTGCGCGCGGCCGAAGACCACGGGGGGCGAGGGCTTCTCGCCATCGCTCGACGCCACCACCGCGTCGTCGCTGTCGGCGGCGTCGAGCAGCCGGTAGATATGTGCGGTCGTCAGCCGCGGCATGTCGGCCAGCGCGATCAGTACCGCCGCCGCGCCTGCCTGCTGAGCATGCCGTACGCCCAGCTTCACCGACCGCGACATGCCGGCATCGGGATCGTCGTTATGGACCACGGTATAGCCGCGCGACGCGAAATCGAGCTGGCAGCCATCGGTGACGACCAGCCGGTCCTTGAACGGCATGCCCTCAAGCGCCGTGACGACGTGGAAGCCGATCGGCTTGCCGAGGAAATCCGCCTCCAGCTTGTTCGGGATGCCGAACCGCTCCGACTTGCCCGCTGCGAGCAAGACGAGGACGACGTCTTCAGCCGCGATCATGGAACGCTCCGATCATCGCGGCGGCGACGGACAGCGCGATCTCGGACGGCCCGATCGCGCCGATGTCGATCCCGACCGGCGCGTCGATCCGCTCGATCTGCTCGGGCGACAGGCCCGCGGTGGCAAGGCGTTCGCGCCGCGCCGCGTGGCTCTTGCGCGAGCCGAGCGCGCCGACATAGGCGGCATCGCTGCCGAGTGCGGCGATGAGGGCCGGATCGTCGATCTTGATGTCGTGGCTGAGCGTCACGACCGCGGTCGACGGGCCCGGGCGATAGGCGGCGATCGCCTCGTCGGGCCAGCGGTCGTCAAGCGTGACGCTGGGGAAGCGCTCCTCGGTAAGGAAGCGCGCGCGGGGGTCGATCACCACCGTCTCGATCCCCAGCGTCGTCGCGAGCTGTGCCAGCGACTGCGCGATCTGCACCGCGCCGACGATGAGCAGGCGGCGTGGCGGGTCGTAGCGGTTGACGAACGCCTGGCCGGTCTCGAGCGGCCGGGCGTCGGAATGGCCCGAGGCGAGGTCGGTCGAGACGGTGAGCGCGTCGCCGGCATCGCGCGCGGCGGCGATGCGGTCGAACAGTTCGGGGTCGAAGCCCTCGGCCGAGACCGGCTGCACCATCACCGCGATCTCGCCGCCGCAGGGCAGGCCGACCTCCCACGCGGCCGCGTCGGCGACGCCGTAGCTGCGCACCGAGAAGGGCGCGCCGGCAATGACGTCGGCGGCGGTGGCGAGGATGTCGCTTTCGACGCAGCCGCCCGACACCGACCCCTCGAACCGGCCGTCGGCGTGGACCAGCATGTGACTGCCCTTGGGGCGGGGTGCGGAGCCCCAGGTCGAGACGACCGTGGCGATCGCCATCGGTTCGCCCTTCCACGCCTTCGCGGCGGCAATCACGCTATCGTTTTCAGCCATGTCTTGTCTCTTTCGTCATGCCGGACTTGTTCCGGCATCCATCGTGCGGCGTACTCTATGGGTTCGGATGTGCGGTGACATGGACCCCGGAACAAGTCCGGGGTGACGGTCACACAGCCGGCAATCCGTCCAGCAGCTTGTCGAGCGTCACCGGAAACTCGCGCACCCGGATCCCCGTCGCGTTGTAGATCGCGTTGGCGACCGCCGCGCCGGCGCCCGAGATGCCGAGTTCCCCGACCCCCTTGGCCCCTGCGGGATTCGCCGAATCGTCGATCTCCTCGATGAAATGCACCGCGATCTGCGGCACGTCGGCGTTCACCGCGACGTGGTACTCGCCGAAATCGGGGTTCACGAAGCTGCCCGTCCGGATGTCGACGACCGCTTCTTCGCCAAGCGCATAGGAGATGCCCCAGATCATCCCGCCGACGATCTGGTTGGCGGCGGTCTTCGCGTTGAGCACGCGGCCGACGTCGAACACGCCGAGCATCCGCCGGACCCGCGTCTCGCCGGTTACCGCGTTGACCGCGACCTCGACGAACTGCGCGCCGTGGCTGGCTTGGCTGGTGCGCTTGCTCTCGGCACCCGGCCCGGTCTTGCCCATCGCGACGATCGGGTCGCCGCGCACGAGATCCGCCATCGACACCTGCCGCGTACCGACGCTGACGCAGCCGTCCTTCAGCCGCAGCTCCTCGGGCGCCGCATTCATCCGCCGCGCGAGTTCGGCGAGGATGTCCTCGCACGCCAGCGCCACCGCGGCGGTCGCGCTGCCCGCGCCGAACGATCCCCCCGACCCCGCGCTCGGCGGCAGGTCGGTATCGCCGATCCGCACGTTTACGTCGGCGACGGGCAGGCCGAGCATCTCGCCCGCCATCTGCGCGAGGATCGTATAGGTGCCCGTGCCGATATCGGTCATGTCGCATTCGACCGTCGCGCGACCGTCCGCCTCCAGCCGCACGCGCGCCTGCGCCTGCACGGTGAAGTTGCCGCGCAGCGCCGCCGCCATGCCGATGCCGATCAGCCACTCGCCCTCGCGGACCGATCCGGGGGCGGGCACCGTCTCGGGCCAGCCGAACCACGCCGCGCCCTGCGCGTAGCAATCGAGCATCCGCCGCGTCGAGAACGGCTTGCCGCTGACGGGATCGGTCTCGGGCTCGTTGCGGCGGCGGAGTTCGAGCGGGTTCAGCGTCAGTTGCTCGGCCAGTTCGTCCATCGCGCATTCGACCGCGAAGGTACCGACCGCTTCGCCGGGCGCGCGGACCGCACCACTCGCGGGCAGGTTGACGCGGACCAGGTCGGTGCGGAACCGCCGCGCCTCGCCGCGGTACAGCGGCAAGGTCCCGAACGGCACGGGTTCCAGGAACTCGCCGTCGTCGTTCTGCGCGGCGACGCTCTCATGCCCGAAACCGCTGATCACACCGTCGGCGTCGCACGCGATGCGGACGCGCTGCACGGTGTGCGAGCGGTGGTGGACCATATAGGCGGTCTGGCGGCGGGGGAGGGCGATCTTGACCGGCCGGCCGATCGCCTCGGCCGCTATCGCAGCGAGGATGACCTCGGAGCCGACCCCGGTCTTTCCGCCGAACCCGCCACCGACATAGGGCGCGAGCACGCGGACGGAATCCGGATCGATCTTGAGCGCGTTGGCGATCGTCTTGCGCGCACCGCCGATCACCTGGCTGCTGGTGCGGACGATCAGCTTGCCGTCCTCCCACCAGGCGGTCGTCGCATGCGGTTCGAGCGCGGCGGGGAAGTGCACCGGCGTCGTGTAGGTCCGGTCCAGCGTCACCGCTGCGGACGCCATCGCCGCATCGAGATCGCCGATGTCGACCGGCGCCAGGAAGCCGATATCGGGATTGGTGTCGACGGTCTGCTCGGCGACGTCGTAGCGCGGCGTGCCGGCCTCGACCTCGACTACCACCAAAGCCGCCGCCTCGCGCGCGATCTCCTGGTGTTCGGCAACGACGATCGCGACGGGCTGGCCCAGATGCAGGATCGTCGCCGTGTCGAACAGCGGCATCGCGCGCGAATTGGACTCGCCCGCGGGCATCCGCTTGTCACCGTGGATGACCGCGATCACGCCCGGCAACGCCTTCGCCGCCGTGTCGTCGATGCGCAGAATCCTGCCGCTGCCGACCGGCGTCCCGACGATCGCCGCATAGGCGGTTCCGTCGGGCGTGCCTTCATAGGCGTAGTTCGCTGCGCCCGAGACCTTGGCAGGACCCTCGATCCGGTCGACGGGCCGCCCGAGCACGCCCTGTACCGCGCGGTCCAGCGCCGCCGGCCGGAACGCGGCGTCCATTACGTGATCGGTCATGCATGATCCTCGAAGATGAGGCTTAAGATAGGGGCGGGGTGGGGATGTGGCTAGCGGCCAGACCTTACTCTCCCATCCGGTGGAGGCCGGGCCCAGTTGGGAGAACCATGGTGGAAGGCAGCGCTCCGTTACCGTCGTTTTCCGACTGAGCCCCGGCCTCCGCCGGGGATGTATGGTGTCGAGGGGGATCCGACTAGACCGCCGGCAATTCCTCGAGCAGCTTGTCGAGCGTGATCGGGAAGTCGCGGACGCGCACGCCGGTGGCGTTGAAGACCGCGTTCGCGACCGCGGCCGCCGCACCCGAGATACCCAGCTCGCCGATCCCCTTGGCGTGGATCGGGTTCGCATGGATGTCGCGCTCGTCGAGGAAATGCACGTCCATCTGCGGCACGTCGGCGTTCGCCGGCACGTGATATTCCGCGAGGTCGCGGTTCACGAGCTTGCCGTTGCGCGTGTCGTGGATCAGATCCTCGGTCAGCGCGGTGCCGATGCCGAAGGTCATGCCGCCCAGGCACTGCGAGCGTGCGGTCTTCGCGTTGAGCACGCGACCCGCCGCGAACACGCCGAGCATCCGCCGCACGCGGACTTCGCCGGTGACGACGTTGACCGCGACTTCGGCGAAATGCGCGCCGAACGACGCCTGCGTGGTCTGCTTCTCCTGCTTGCCCGGCTTGATATGCCCGGTCGCCTCGAGACCTTCGCCGACCAGCTCGCCGATCGGGGTCGACCTATTGTCGCCGATCGCCTTGCCGTCCTTGAGCGTCAGGCCGTCCTCGTCGACGTCCATCGCCTTGGCGAGCTTGCCGCGCAGCATCTCGCAGGCGAGATAGACTGCCGACCCAGCCGACGCTGCGCCCCACGACCCGCCCGAACCCGCCGCGGGCGGATCATTGGTGTCACCCAGCGACAGCGTGATGTTCTCGACCGGGATGCCGAGGATCTCGGACGCGATCTGCGCCAGGATCGTGTAGCTGCCGGTGCCGATGTCGGTCATTGCGGAGGCGACCGTGGCCGAGCCGTCGGGATGGATCTCGACCTTGGCGGACGATTCCATCAGCATGTTGCCGCGGACCGCGGACGATACGCCCATGCCAACCAGCCATTCGCCCTCGCGGCGCGTGCCCGCCTTCTGGCGCTGGCTCCAGCCGAACCGCTGCGCACCCTCGTCGAGCGAGCGCATCAGCTGGCGCGACGAGAAGGGAATGTCCTTCTCGGGATCCTGCGCGGGATCGTTGATCCGGCGCAGCTCGATCGGGTCGAGCCCGAGCTTCTCCGCCAGTTCGTCGAGCGCGCATTCCAGCGCGACCATGCCGACCGCTTCGCCGGGCGCACGCATCGAACCCGACAGCACGAAGTTGAGATCGACCAGGTCGTGCGTGATCAGCCGGTTCTCGCCGCCGTACAGCAGGTGCGTGCCGATGCCGGCGGGCTCGAAATAATCCTCGGTCGACTGGTTCGAACACAGCGTCTCGTGCCCAATTGCGGTCAGGCGGCCATCGGCATGCGCCGCGAGCCGCATCCGCTGCTCGGTGTTCGAGCGGCGCACGGTCGCGTCGAACACCTGCTGGCGGGCCATAACCGCCTTGACCGGGCGGCCGAGCTGCTTCGCGGCGATCGCCGCCGCGACGCTCTCGGGCGCGATGCCGAGTTTCGAGCCGAAGCCGCCGCCGATGTAGCGTGCGATGATGCGCACCTTCTTGGGCGATACGCCGAGCGACTTGGCGAGCTGCTGCGCGTCCGAGGTCGGCATCTGGTACGCGCCGTACAGGTCGAGCGATCCGTCGTCGTCCCACACCGCGATCGAGGCATGCGGCTCCATCGCCGCCGAGTTCTGGCTGGGCGTCACATAGGTCACGTCGATCGACACCGGCGCATCGGCCACCGCCTGGTCGACGTCGCCCTGCGCGAAATGCGCCTTGGTCGCGTCGTCGGCGGGCTTGCGCGTCTCGTCCTTGTGCGCGGCGAACTCGTACTGGCCTTCGCTCGCCTCGTACTGGATCGGCAATGCCTGCGCGGCGTCGCGCGCGACCTCGAAGCTCTCGGCGAGCACGATCGCGACGATCTGGCCGGAGAACGCGATGTCCTTGACACCTTGCGTCGGCGCGTCGGTCGCGCCGCCCTGTGCGGCGACGCGGATGAACCGGTCGAAGTCGGTGACGACGTCGATCACGCCGGGGATGCCGCGGATCGCATCGGCATCGATGCTGACCACCTTGCCGGCCGCGATGCTCGATCCGACGAGGACGCCGTACGCCATGTTGTCGAATGCGTATTCGGCCGCATAGGTCGCCGTGCCCGAGACTTTCAGCGGGCCGTCGACGCGGTCGAGCGGGCGGCTGATGACGCCCTGCACCCCGGTGTCGAGCAGGCTCTCCGGGTGAGGCTTGTCCATCGTCAGGCTGTTGGTGGTGCCGAAACCGAACATGCTCATGCTCCCGTCAATTCGCGAAGAGTCGCGATCAAGGTCCGCTTGACCAGCGGGATCTTGAAGTCGTTCGAGCCGAAGCCCCTGGCGTCGGCGACGAGCGCGTCGGCCGCTGCCGCGAACACCGCGTCGCTCGGCGCGCTGCCGACCAGGGCCGCCTCGACCGCGTCGTTCTTCCACGGCATCGGGCCGAGCCCGCCGAACGCGAGCGAGGCGCTGGCGATCCGGCCATCCTCGACCGAGACGACGCCCGCGACCGAGACCAGCGCGAACGCGTAGGACGCACGGTCGCGCACCTTGCGATAGGCATGCTTGCCCTTGGCCGGGGCTGGCAGCTCGATATGCGTGATCAGCTCGCCGGCTTCGAGCACCGTCTCGATATGCGGCGTGTCGCCGGGCAGGCGGTAGAACTCATGGACCGAGATCCGCCGCCGGTCGCCGTCCGCCTTCAGTGTCACGATCGTCGCATCGAGCGCGCGCATCGCGACCGCCATGTCGCTGGGGTGCGTGGCGATGCAATGCTCGCTGGTGCCGAGCACCGCGAGGATGCGGTTGAACCCGCCGATCGCGTCGCAACCCGTGCCGGGCTCGCGCTTGTTGCACTTGGCGGCGGTGTCGTAGAAATAATAGCAGCGCGTCCGCTGGAGCATGTTGCCGCCGGTCGATGCCTTGTTGCGCAGCTGGCCGCTCGCGCCTGCCAGCAGCGCACGGCTGAGCACCTCGTATTTGGCGATGACGCGCGGGTCGGCGGCGAGGTCGCTGTTCGGGACCAGCGCACCGATCGTCAGGCCTCCGTCCTCGCGCTCTTCGATCTTGGCGAGGTCGAGGCGGCTGATGTCGACGAGCTTGTCAGGGGTCTCGATCTGCAGCTTCATCAGGTCAAGCAGGTTGGTCCCGCCCGCGATGAATTTCGCGCTGCCTACGATGTCGGCGACCGCTGCCTCGGGGGTTGCGGCCTTTTCATAGGTGAAGGTCTTCACGAGGCCAGCTCCCCGTGCTTCAGTTCGTTGCGCATCGCTTCGTCCTTCTCGTCCGCGGTGCGGCCGGCGGGCTCTGCGCCCGCGACTTCGCGGATCGCGTCGACGATGTTGGGATAGGCGGCGCAGCGGCAGATGTTGCCGCTCATCCGCTCGGAAATCTCGGCGTCGTCGAATTTCGGGTCGGTCAGGTCGCCCGATGCATGGCTGGCCCAGCCCTTCTTGACCTCGTCGAGCATGCCGACCGCCGAGCAGATCTGGCCCGGGGTGCAATAGCCGCACTGATAGCCGTCGTGCCGCACGAACGCGTCCTGCAGCGGGTGGAGATTGCCGACCTGGCCCAGGCCCTCGATCGTCGTGATCTCGTCGTCCTGATGCATCACCGCGAGCGTCAGGCAGGAATTGACCCGCCGGCCGTCGATCAGCACCGTGCAGGCGCCGCATTGGCCGTGGTCGCAGCCCTTTTTCGAGCCGGTCAGCCCGAGATGCTCGCGGCACAGATCGAGCACCGACGTACGGATATCGACGTCCGCGTCATAAGATTGACCATTGATCGTGAAATGCATGGGGCTCGTCCTCCGGTTTGGGTGCTGAACGCCGATGTCCTCGATCCTATCCTATTGCGACTGGCTCTCACTGGCGCTGGCGGTCGCGCCCGTTCACACTGCGCGCATGGAACCGACGCATCCCCCCATCGTCATCGCGCACCGCGGCGCCAGCGGATCGCGCCCCGAACACACGCTCGCCGCCTATGACCTGGCGATCGACCAGGGCGCCGACTTCATCGAGCCCGACCTGGTGCCGACCAGGGACGATATCCTCGTCGCGCGGCACGAGAATGCGATCTCCGAGACCACCGACGTCGCGCAGCATCCCGAGTTCGCGGGACGTCGCACCACCAAGACGATCGACGGCCGCGCGCAGACCGACTGGTTCGTCGAGGATTTCACGCTCGCCGAGCTGAAGACGCTGCGCGCGAAGGAGCGGCTGCCCAAGCTGCGGCCGGGCAATGTCGCCTATGACGGCCGGTTCGCAATCCCGACGCTCGCCGAGATCATCGCGCTCGCCAAGCGGCGGTCGAAAGACACCGGGCGGACGATCGGCATCTATCCCGAGACCAAGCACCCGACCTATTTCGCGAGCATCGGCCACCCGACCGACCTGCCGCTGGTCGCGCAATTGCAGGCCGCCGGGTGGGATTCGGAGACCGCGCCGGTGTTCATCCAGTCGTTCGAGGTCGCGAACCTCAAGCGTCTGCACGAGGTCACCAAGATACGGCTGATCCAGCTGACCGCGGGGCAGGGCGCCCCCGCCGACGGCGCCGCGCCGAGCTATGCGGCGATGCTGACGCCTGACGGACTGCGGCAGATCGCGGCCTATGCGTACGGGATCGGGCCCGACAAGGCGCAGTTGTGGACCGGTGATGCGGCGAGCCCGCTGGTCGCCGATGCGCATGCGGCGGGGCTGCGCGTCCACCCCTGGACCTACCGCGCCGAGAACGTCTTCGTGCGCGAGCCCTTCCGTCGCGGTACCGAGCCCGCGGCGCACGGCGACGTCGAGGCGGAAATAACCGCGGCGCTGTCCCAGGGAATCGACGGATTCTTCACGGATTTTCCGCTACAGGGCGTCGAAGCGCGCAACGCACTGCGCACGGGAGCCAAGTAATGCGCAAATTCCTGATCCTCGCCCTGCTGCCGCTGGCGACCGCGGGCTGCATCAGCACCGCGACCAGCATCGTCAAGGCGCCGTTCCAGGTCGCCGGCAAGGCGGTCGACTGGTCGACCACCAGCCAGGAGGAATCGGACCGCAACTATGGCCGCAAGATGCGCAAGCAGGAGGCGAAAGAAGGCCGCGAGCGCAAGGAGCGGGAGAAGCAGTGCCGCAGCAACCCGGACTCGTCGAGCTGCCGCCAGTATCAGGGGTACCGCGCGGGGTATTGAGGCTTAGGGACACGTCATCCCGGGCTTGTCCCGGGATCCAGAGTAACGGGGGGCAACGCCTGTAACCCTGGATCCCGGGACAAGCCCGGGATGACGGTGGGGATCAGAACCACTGCATCACCGTGGCGGGGAACGGCGTCCACGCGCCGACCCGCGCCCCAGCGTGGCGGAGCGCGTCGCCGGTCCATGCATTGCACGTCGCGACCGCGTCGTACCGACCACGCGCATCGTAGAACACGTCGTACCCCGCATAGCCCGGATAGCGCGCACCGCCGGGGCGAAAGCTCGCCGCGATGAACGCCGCCAGCCGCCGATACTCCGCCTCGCTCAGCACCACGGCGCGCACCTCCGGGCCGACCGCCGGCTCCGGCACATGCTCGACATGCATCAGCGTGTGCGCACTGCCGATCGCGGCGGCGAGCACCGTGCCGGGCTTCACGTCGGCCCAGGTCTTGGTTTCGAGGAAGAACGCCTTCTCGCCCCAGCCGATCACGATATGGTCGAACCCGCCGTAGCGCGGGTCACCGAGGTCGCCCGCCGGTGCGAGGTCGCGCCAATCCACCCCTGCGGCGACCTTGGGCATGACGAAGCCGGTGTGCACGCCGTTGGTTTCGACGAAGATCCGCACGCCGTGCGCGGGTGGCCGCCATGCCGTGTTGGTCGGTATCGCCCCGCCGATCGCGCCCGCGACCAGATAGCCGAGCGCCAGCGCCGCGATCGCCGCCGCCAGTCGCACCATCCAACGCCGCACACCCGTTCCCGTCACCATTTCGTCATGCTAGACGGCTGCGATGGCACTAGAAACCCACACCCGCTCGGCCGAAGGCGACTGGACGATCGCACAGGACTGGTCGCACTACACGGCCGAAGAGCATGCGACCTGGGACACGCTGTTCGCGCGTCAGGCGAAACTGCTGCCCGGGCGCGCGTCGAACGCGTGGCTGCGCGGGCTCGACGTGCTGAAACTGTCCAAGCCCGGCATCCCCGATTTCGAGGAACTGTCCGAACGGCTGATGAAGCTGACCGGCTGGCAGGTCGTCGCGGTCCCGGGTCTCGTCCCCGACGACGTGTTCTTCGACCATATGGCCAATCGCCGCTTCGTCGCGGGCAATTTCATCCGCCGGCCCGACCAGCTCGACTATCTGCAGGAGCCCGACGTCTTCCACGACGTGTTCGGGCACGTCCCGATGCTCGCCGACCCGGTGTTCGCGGATTATCTCGAAGCCTATGGCCGCGGCGGACAGCGCGCGCTGGGGCTCGATGCGCTCAAATATCTCGGGCGCCTCTACTGGTACACCGTCGAGTTCGGGCTGATCGCGGAGCCCGAGGGCCTGCGCATCTACGGCTCGGGGATCGTGTCGAGCTATGCCGAAAGCCGCTTCGCGCTCGACGATCCGAGCCCCAACCGGATCATGCTCGACCTCGCCCGCGTAATGCGCACCGAGTACCGGATCGACGATTTCCAGCAGAATTATTTTGTGATCCCGAGCTTCGACGAACTGCTGCGCCTGACGGTCGAGACCGATTTCGCACCGCTGTACGAGGAGTTGAAAGCGCTGCCGGATATTCCGGTCGCGCAGATCGAGCCGGACGATGTGGTGCTGACCAAGGGCACGCAGGACTATGCCTCGGCAAAAATAAACGCCTAACCGCTCACCACCCCGGCGAAGGCCGGGGCCCAGTTGGGGGACTTTCGTGACGGCGGACCGCCCTCCGTTACGCCGACCTTCCCAACTGGGCCCCGGCCTCCGCCGGGGTGGGGCGTGGCGGTGGCAGCGTCAGATATCCAAGGCCCAGCCGTCGCGCCCCTTGGGATCGAACGGGCCGTCCGCGACGAACCGCACGTCGCCTGCGCGCAGGCGCAGGACGCTCCAGTCTCCGCGGCGATCGACCGCCTCGATCGCGCAGCCGCACGCCGCATAGGCCGCGACCACCGCCTCGCGCTGCGTTTCCAGCAGCCCGGCGAGCACGATCGTCGCACCGGTATCGGCGATCGACGCGATTTCCGGCGCCATCGATACCAGCGGCCCCGCGAGGATGTTGGCGATCACCAGATCATAGGGCGCGCGCGCGACGATCGCATCGTCGAGCGTCCCGTCGGCGACGACCAGATCGATCCCGGGCACAGCGTTGAGCGCCGCATTCTCGCGCGTCACCTCGATCGACACCGGATCGATATCCGTCGCCATGACCGCCGCCTCGGGCCAGAGATGCGCGGCGGCGAAGGCGAGCAGGCCGGTGCCGGTGCCGATATCGATCACGTGCGCGAACCTTGCGTCCGACAGGCCGTCGAGCATCGCCAGGCACCCGCTGGTCGTCTCGTGATGCCCGGTCCCGAACGCACGGCTCGCCGCGATGTGGAAGGCGCGCGTGCCCTCGGGTGCGACTGCCTCGCCGGTGTGGACGTAGAAGCGCCCGACATGGAGCGGCTCCAGCCCCGCCTGGCTCATCGTCACCCAGTCCGCATCGCCCAGCCGTTCGACGACGACGTCCGCGCCCGTCGCAC
Source organism: Sphingomonas ginsenosidivorax (assembly GCF_007995065.1). Lineage (NCBI taxonomy): Bacteria > Pseudomonadati > Pseudomonadota > Alphaproteobacteria > Sphingomonadales > Sphingomonadaceae > Sphingomonas > Sphingomonas ginsenosidivorax. The sequence goes on from NZ_VOQR01000001.1 coordinate 282,713, forward strand.
TCGGCACCAGCGCGCGGATGGCGGCGACCGTCTCCGCGCCGGGTTCCGCCTCGAAATACGCATCGAGCCGCCAATGCTCGCGGTCGTCCTCGATCTCCTCGGTGGTCATCAGCACCGCGTCGATCGTCATCTCGGCCGCATCGATCGCCTCGGCCTCGGCGCGGGTGCAGGGGAGGGTGAGTTTCCAACTGTCGGTCATTCAAATCATCCGTTCGTGCTGAGCGCAGTCGAAGCATGGTGCCGCGCGCTGCCCTTCGACTGCGCTCAGGGCGAACGGCCGGGCAATGTCAGCGGACATAGCTTGCTCCGTTCACGTCGATCACCGCGCCGGTCATCGAGGCCGGCGCTTCCAGCGCGCAGTAGCGCGCCACCGACGCGACTTCGGCGGGGTCCGCGACCTTGCCGAGCGGGATGTCTGCCAGCAGCGCGTCGCCGCCGCGGCTTTCGAGATAGTCCTCGGCCATGCCCGTCATCGTGAAGCCGGGGCACACCGCGAACGCGAGGATCCCCTGCCGGGCATAGCCGCGGGCGATCGTCTTGGTCATCGCTACCATCCCCGCCTTCGACGCGGCGTAATGCCAGTGCGCGGGCGAATCGCCGCGATACGCCGCACGGCTGGCGATGTTGACGATCCGCCCGCCGCCCTTCCATCCCGAGGCCGCGCGCGCCTGCCAGTGCAGCACGGCAAGCCGGCAGAGCTCGGCGCTCGCGGTCAGGTTGATCCGCATCGTCCGGTCCCAGTTCGCGGTCCAGTCGTCGGCCTCGAGCGGGCTTGCCTCGAACACGCCGGCATTGTTGACGAGCACGTCGATCGTGCCGCCGGCCTGTTCGAGCGCCGCGTCCCACAGCGCGCGCGGGGCGGCAGGGTCGGCGAAGTCGGCGGGGATCCCGCTGGCGGTACCGTGGCCGATGACGGTCGCGCCGGCATCGCCCAGAGCCTGATGAATCGCCGCGCCGATGCCGCGGCTAGAGCCGGTGAGGAGAATGGTCATGGGGGCGCTGTAGCGGGGTGGGAAGGGTCCGTCACCAACGAGACGCCCCCGTCCCCAGCCCCCTTCGTCACCCCAGCCCCTTCGTCACCCCAGCCCCTTCGTCACCCCAGCCCCTTTCGTCACCCCAGCGAAGGCTGGGGTCTTTCCGGGGAGGGCACCCGGCCCGAACTGGGAGATGCCAGCCTGCGCTGGCATGACGGAAGGGGCGGGGCCGGGGGCGGTACAAGGCGCGAGGGCCGAGGCGCCGCCTACCCCACGCTCGCCGAGAAGCCGTCCGCCGCGGTCTTCAGTACGCCGAGCTGGTCGTCGACCTCGCCGAAATCCTGCCCCAGCCGCTCGATCTCGCTCGCCACCGCCTCGGTATCGCTGCGGATCGTCGCGATCGTGACCGACATCGAATCGGCGGCGAGCGCGGTTTCGTCGACCGCGGCGGTGATCGCGGCGACGGTCTGCGCCTGCACTTCCATCGCATGACGGATATGCTGCGCCGATTGCTGGACCTCGCCGACGGTCGCCTTGATCCCGGCATTGGTCGCGACCGTACCGCGCGTCGCCTGCTGGATCGCGGCGATCTTGGCGGCGATGTCGTCGGTCGCTCGCGCGGTCTGGTTGGCAAGGCTCTTAACTTCCTGCGCCACCACCGCGAAGCCGCGTCCCGCATCGCCGGCGCGCGCGGCCTCGATCGTCGCGTTGAGCGCGAGCAGATTGGTCTGCCCGGCGATGTCGCGGATCAGCCCCAGGATCGATTCGATCGAATGCGCGTGATCCGAGAGCGCCTCCGACATCTCGACCGCATCGCTCGCTTGCGTGCTCGCTCGTGTCGCGATTTCGGCCGCCGCCTCGACCTCGGTGCGGGCATCCTCGATCGCGCGGATCAGCCCGGTCGCGGTCTGCGCCGCTTCGCGCATCGCCACCGCCGACTGCTCGGCCGCCGCCGCGACTTCGCTTGCCTTGCCCAGCATGCCGCGCGCGGACGACGACGCGCCGGCCGCCTGCACGCGGATCCGCGTGCCGAGCGCGGCGGTATCGCCGATCGAGGTCGCGATGCGCTCGCGAAACTCGGCCGCGCGCTGGCCACGTTCGGAGCGCGCCGCGGTCGCGTCGACTTCGCCCAGATGCGATGCCATCACGTCCGCCTCGATCAGCGACAGCCGCAGCACGACGTCGCACAGTCCGCGCACCCGTGGATCGCCTTCGCCCAGCCGTTCGCCGATCAGCGCCATCGTCGTGCTGTGCGCATAGGCGAGCGACGCCAGCAGCGCAGGCAAGGGCACGCCCGATGCCTTGCACAGATCGGCATGCATGATCGCGCCGTCGCGCCACGCCTCGTCATAGGAGGCGCGATAGCGGGCGCGCGCATAGTCGGCGCTGCGCGCGATGCCCTTTGCGCGCGCGCTGGGCGACATCTTGGCCGCCAGATGCGCGGTCGTGTCGAGCGACAGATAATGCGTCCAGAACATCGTCGAGATGCGGGTATAGTCCGCCGGCGTCAGCAGCGCGTCGATCTCGGCCGAGCCCGCGCGGATCCGGCCGTCCCAGTCATAGTCGCGGACGTGGTCGGCGAACGCACGATCCTCGCCGCTCCACGTCTTCAGTGCGGTTGCCATACATCCCCTCCCGAGGGTCTCACGCAGCGACCTTGGCGATGAAGTCGCCGGCGCTGTTCTTGAGGTTGCTCAACCGGCTGTCGAGCACGTCGAAGCCGGCACCGACCCCGTCGATCTCGCTCGCGACCGTCTCGGTGTCGCTGCGGATCGCGGCGATCGTGGTCGACATCGAATCGGCGGCGAGCGCGGTCTCGTCGACGGCCGCGGTGATCGCGGTGACGGTCTGTGCCTGCGCCTCCATCGCATAGCGGATGCGGTCGGCGCTTTCCTGCACCTCGGCGACGGTCGCCTTGATGCTGGCATTGGTATCGACGGTCGAGCGCGTCGCCGACTGGATCGCGGCGATCTTGGCGGCGATGTCGTCGGTGGCGCGCGCGGTCTGGTTGGCGAGGCTCTTCACTTCCTGCGCCACCACCGCGAAGCCGCGGCCGGCGTCGCCGGCGCGCGCGGCCTCGATCGTCGCGTTGAGCGCGAGGAGGTTGGTCTGCCCGGCGATGTCGCGAATCAGCCCGAGGATCGATTCGATCGATTTCGCGTGATCGCTGAGCGTCTCCGACATGCCGACCGCCTGGCTGGCCTGCGCGGAGGCGCGGGTGGCGATCTCGGCGGCGGCCTCGACCTCGGTGCGCGCATCCTCAATCGCGCGGATCAGTCCGGCGGCGGTCTGCGCTGCCTCGCGCATCGCCACGGCGGATTGTTCGGCGGCGGCGGCGACTTCGCTCGCTTTGCCCAGCACCGCGCGCGTCGACGCCGAACTGCGCACCGCCTGCTCGCGCAACACATGGCCTTCGTCGGTGGCGGTCTCGACCATCATCGCGATGCCGTCGCGGAATTCGGCGGCCAGCGTGTCGCGCTGCCCCTGCGCGGCGTGCGCGCGGTAGGAATTGTAGATCGCGACGGTGATCTCGCCCTCTAGCGCGGACAGTCGCATCAATGTGTCGATGAACATCGGCAGCTGTTCGTCCGCGCGGTCGATCCGGCGCATCAGCACGTCGAGCGCGGCGCGGTCGCTGGCGCTGATCATCGACAGCAGCGCCATCGGCGACACCTCGGCGGCGTAGGCGGCGGCGACCGACCGTTCGATCGATTCGATCCACGCGCGACCGCTCGTCTCGAGGAAGCGGTTGCGCAGGAAGGTGCAGCCGACCTCGATCATCCGCTCGGTCTCGTGCGGGGCCCAGATCCGTTCGTCGGAGAAGCAGCGCAGCCACTGTTCCCAATAGGCGCGCGAGACGTGCGTGATCTCGGGCGCCAGCGCCGCCCACACGCCGCGGCTGGCGGTGGTCAGCGTGCCGTCGAAGTCGAAGACGCGCAGGCGCGCGGTGAGGTCGATGGACGCGGCGATCGATCCGGGAGCCGGAAGGTCGGTGGTGGTCAAGACGGTACACTCCGCGTCGCAGGAAGATCGTGGATCGGACGTAAGCGCCAATGGTTAAGCGCTGGTTAGAATTACGGTGCGGCTGTTTCGCGAACGGACCGGTCCTGTGCGCGGGGCCAGCCGTGCGCGGGATGGGTTGCATCGCAGCACGCTCGGTCTAATAGGTCGCCAAACCCATTCGAGGACTTCGCCCTTGGCATCCCGCAATCCCGCCCGCCCGCTGTCTCCCCATCTGCAGGTCTATAAATGGGGCCCGCACATGCTGGTCTCGATCCTGCACCGCGCGACGGGCAGCGGCATGGCCACCGTCGGCACCGGCCTGCTCGTCTGGTGGCTCGCCGCGATCGCCGGCGGCGCCGAGAGCTATGCGACGTTTCGCGACGTGTTCACCACCGACACCGGCGCGCTGAACATCCTCGGCTACGTCATCGGCATCGGCCTGACGCTGTCGCTGTTCCAGCACATGATGACGGGCATCCGCCACTTCGTGCTCGACACCGGCGCCGGCTACGAACTGAGGCGCAACAAGACGGGTGCGCTGGCGACGATGGTCGCATCGGTCGCGCTGACGATCGTGTTCTGGCTCTATCTGGGGATCAACTAATGGGTACCGGCACCCCCCTCGGCCGCGTTCGCGGGCTCGGCAGCAGCAAGGAAGGCGCACACCATTGGTGGCACCAGCGCCTGACCGCGGCCGCCAACATCCTGCTGATGCTGTGGCTGATGATCTCGGTCGCGCGGATGCCCGGCTATGACTACGCCGCGGTCCGCCTCTGGCTGCAATCGGCCTGGGTCGCGGTGCCGATGATCCTGCTGGTCGTCTCGGTCTTCTATCATTTCCGCCTGGGTCTCCAGGTCGTGATCGAGGACTACCAGCATGACGAGACCCGCGTCGTGTGGATGATCGTCCTCAACCTCTTCACGTTCGTGACCGCCGGCATCGCGCTCTTCGCGATTCTCAAGGTCGCCTTCACCGGAGCCCCCGCATAATGTCGGCCTCGTACAAGATCATCGATCATACCTATGACGCCGTCGTCGTCGGTGCCGGCGGCTCGGGCCTGCGCGCCACGATGGGCATCGCCGAGAGCGGCCTGAAGACCGCGTGCATCACCAAGGTGTTCCCGACCCGGTCGCACACCGTCGCCGCGCAGGGCGGCATCGCCGCGTCGCTCGGCAACAACTCGCCGGATCACTGGACCTGGCACATGTTCGACACCGTCAAGGGGTCGGACTGGCTCGGCGACCAGGACGCGATCGAGTATCTGTGCCGCGAGGCGCCGCAGGCGGTGTACGAGCTGGAACATGCCGGCATGCCGTTCAGCCGTAACGAGAACGGCACGATCTATCAGCGTCCGTTCGGCGGCCACATGCAGAACATGGGCGAGGGGCCCCCGGTACAGCGCACCGCCGCTGCCGCCGATCGCACCGGCCACGCGATGCTCCACGCGCTGTACCAGCAGAGCCTTAAGTACAACACGGACTTCTTCGTCGAATATTTCGCGCTCGACCTGATCATGGAAGACGGCGTCTGCCGCGGCGTGATCGCGCTGTGCATGGAAGACGGCTCGATCCACCGCTTCCGCAGCCACCAGACCGTGCTCGCCACCGGCGGCTATGGCCGCGTCTATTTCTCGGCGACCTCGGCGCACACCTGCACCGGCGACGGCAACGCGATGGTGCTCCGCGCCGGCCTGCCGCTGCAGGACATGGAGTTCGTCCAGTTCCACCCGACCGGCATCTACGGCGCGGGCGTTCTCATCACCGAGGGCGCACGCGGTGAAGGCGGGTATCTGACCAATTCCGAGGGCGAGCGCTTCATGGAGCGCTATGCCCCGTCGGCGAAGGACCTCGCGTCGCGCGACGTCGTCAGCCGCTCGATGGCGCTCGAGATGCGCGAAGGCCGCGGCGTCGGCAAGAACGGCGACCACATCTTCCTGCACCTCGATCACATCGATCCCAAGGTGCTCGCCGAGCGCCTGCCCGGCATCACCGAGACCGGCAAGGTGTTCGCGGGCGTCGACCTGACGCGCCAGCCGCTGCCGGTGACGCCGACCGTCCACTACAACATGGGCGGCATCCCGACCAACTTCCACGGCGAGGTCGTCAACCTCGTCGACGGCAACCCCGACACGGTCGTGCCCGGCCTGTTCGCGGTCGGCGAAGCGGCGTGCGTCTCGGTGCACGGCGCCAACCGCCTGGGCTCGAACAGCCTGATCGATCTGGTCGTGTTCGGTCGTGCCACGGGTCTGCGGATCCGGGACATCCAGAAGCCCGGCCAGAGCCACGCGCCGCTGCCCAAGGGATCGGAAGAGCTGTCGCTCTCGCGCCTCGACCATTTCCGCAATGCCGACGGTGGCTCGACCACCGCACAGATCCGGCTCGAGATGCAGCAGACGATGCAGAAGCATTGCGCCGTGTTCCGCGACACCGAACTGCTCAACCAGGGCGTCGAGAAGATGGCGACGATCTATCACCGGATGACCGACATCAAGGTGAAGGATCGCAGCATGATCTGGAACACCGATCTGGTCGAGACGCTCGAGCTCGACAACCTGATCGGCCAGGCCGTGGTGACGATGAACTCGGCGGCCAACCGCACCGAGTCGCGCGGTGCGCACATGCACGAGGATTTCCCCGAGCGTGACGATGCGAACTGGATGAAGCACACCATCACCACCTTCAACGGGTGGGGCGGCAAGGGCGGCGAGACCAAGATCGATTACCGCCCGGTCCACGACTACACGCTCACCGACGACGTCGACTACATCAAGCCCAAGAAGCGCGTCTATTGAGCCCTTGGGCGATCATCGCGGTCGGGTTCCTGGTCCCGATCGTGTTGGGCGTGCCGACTCGCCTCCAGCCTCTGTTGCTCGGCTTCGGCTGGGCCCTGCTGGTGGCGATCGGCGCGGTCATCTACGTGAATGTGCATCCGCTGGCGGCGGACGACCCCAATGCCGCGCTGGCAATCCCGTTCGCGGCACTGTTCTCGCTGGCGGGCGGGGTGCCCGGCGGGGTGCTGGGATGGATCATCAAGCGGCGGTTGGCTGGGCGCACGTAATCTACTCCCCCACCCCGGCGAAGGCCGGGGCCCAATTGGGGGACTCGCGTGACGACGGACAGCGCTCTGTTACTACCAACTTCCCATTTGGGCCCCGGCCTTCGCCGGGGTGGTAGTGAGAGTGAAGGCGGAACTCCCACCGCGCCGAACGGTTACGCGCCGCATGACCGACACCTCACCCCAGTCCAACGCCCGCAACTATCCGTTGCTCGCCAGCCCGCACATCCAGCTCCATGGTCCGGTGGACGACGCGATGTACGAGAATTTCAGGACGCAGCTCGTGAACGCGCCCGTCGATGGCCCGCTGGTGCTGTCGATCACGACCCTCGGCGGCGACCCGGAAATAGCGCGCGCGATGGGCGACAATATCCGCTTGCTGCGGGAGTATACCGACCGCGAGACGCTGTTCCTCGGCAAGGTCGCGGTCTATTCGGCGGGCGCGACGCTGATGTCGGCATTCCCCGTGCACAGCCGCTTCCTGACCAAGCACACCCGGCTGATGATCCACGAACGCTCGATGCAGAGCACGATCGAGCTCAACGGCCCGCTCAACACGCTGTCCTATACGTTGCGCGCGAAACTCAACGAGATCGAGGATTCGATCCGGATCCAGGACGAGGGCTTTCGCGACATCGTCGCCGGATCGAAGGTCGCGTTCGAGGATCTGAAGGAGCGCGCGCCCAACAACTGGTACATCGAGGCCGAGGAGGCGCTGTCGCTCGGGCTTGTCCTCGACGTGATTTGACACCAGCTATGTCGCACCGCAGCGACACGGGGTTTGCGGACCACCTGCCTGTCATGTATCGGCACCCGTAACCGATCACTTCACCTACGGACGGACCGCGCGCAATGGCCGAATTTTCGCTCCCGAAGAACAGCGTCGTCAAGAAGGGCGTCAGCTACGCCCCGACCAATCCGGGCGCGAACGGCAAACGGCTCAAATCGTTCAAGGTCTATCGCTACGATCCCGACAGCGGCGAGAACCCGCGCTACGACACGTTCGCGCTCGACCTCGACGACACCGGCCCGATGGTGCTCGACGCGCTGATCAAGATGAAGAGCGAGCAGGATTCGTCGCTCACCTTCCGCCGGTCGTGCCGCGAAGGCATTTGCGGCTCGTGCTCGATGAACATCAACGGCAAGAACGGGCTCGCCTGCACCACCGCGATCGAGGACTGCAAGGGCGAGGTCCAGATCACGCCGCTGCCGCACATGGACGTGATCAAGGACCTGGTCCCCGACTTCACGCACTTCTACGCGCAGTACAGCTCGATCAAGCCATGGCTGCAGACCGTCACGCCGCCGCCCTCGGGCAAGGAACGGCTGCAGAGCCCCAAGGAGCGCGAGAAGCTCGACGGGCTGTACGAGTGCATCCTGTGCGCCTGCTGCTCGACCAGCTGCCCGTCCTATTGGTGGAACAGCGACAAGTTCCTGGGCCCCGCGATCCTCTTGCAAGCCTATCGCTGGCTCGCCGACAGCCGCGACGAGATGACCGGCGAGCGTCTCGATGAGCTCGAGGATCCGTTCCGTCTCTATCGCTGCCACACGATCATGAACTGCGCGAACGCCTGCCCCAAGGGCCTGAACCCCGCCAAGGCGATCGCCGAGATCAAGAAGATGGAAGCCGAACGGATCGTCTGATCCTTGCTGGGGGAGACGGGTCTCCCTCACGCCGTTCGTCCCGGGTAGCCGTCGAGCGTGTCGAGATGGCGTATCGAAGGACAGGTACCTCGATACGAGCCCTCGGCCTCGCTCGGTCTCTACTCGGCACGAACGGACATCATGACCGAAAAGCCCCATTTCATCGACGCCGAGTCCGCCGCGCACCCCGGCTGGCGCAGCTGGGCGTTGTCCGATCCGACCCGGTTCAACACGCTGCTCGGACCCATGCTCTACCGCGTCGATGCCGACATGGTCCGGGTCCGCATCACGCCCGAGCATCGCCATTCCAACCTGCAGGACAACGTCCATGGTGGCGCGCTGCTGGGGTTCATCGACGTCGCACTGTTCGCCGCGGCGCGTGGCTTCGGCGTGATCGAGACGGGCACCGCGGTGACGCTCGACCTCAACACGCAGTTCATAGCGGCGGGGCGGATCGGCGAGCCGATCGAGGCGCAGGTGGAACTGCTCAAGGAGACGGGCCGCCTGCTGTTCCTGCGGGGACTGGTGGTGCAGGGGACCGCGAAGATCGCGGCGTTTTCGGGCACGATCCGGAAGCCATCGAAAAGCTGAACTCTTACGTTCCCCGGCGCAGGCCGGGGCCCAGTTGGGAAACGACCATTGTCTAGCGTTGCGCGCCGTTACATCGACCTTTCCAGCCGGGCCCCGGCCTGCGCCGGGGAACCGCAGTGACCGTCCTCGCCGCCTATGACGCCCTGGTCGCGTCGGGCGAACTGCGCCCCGACCCCGAACAGGCCGCCGCCGCGGCGCGGCTCGATACGCTCGCGACCCAGCTCGCCACGCCCCGGTCCACCGGCTTCTTCGCGCGCTTCAGCAAGCAGCCGGACCCTCGCGGCGTGTATCTCTGGGGTGGCGTCGGCCGCGGCAAGTCGATGCTGATGGACCTGTTCTTCGCCAACGTCGCGGTGGAGAAGAAACGCCGCGTCCATTTCGGCGAGTTCATGCTCGAGGTTCACGCGCGCATCGCCGCCGAACGCCGCAAGGAAGTCGGCGACCCGATCGCGCCGGTCGCAGCGGCGATCGCCGACGAAACGCGCCTGCTCGCGTTCGACGAGATGATGGTCACCAACAGCCCCGACGCGATGATCCTGTCGCGGCTGTTCACGTCGCTGCTGGAAGCGGGGATGACGATCGTGACCACCTCGAATCGTCCGCCGTCGGACCTCTACAGGAACGGGCTCAACCGCGAGCATTTCCTGCCGTTCATCGCGACGATCGAGCGCCAGCTCGACGTCCTGCCGCTGAACGGGCCGGTCGACTATCGCCGCGACCGCCTCGGCAGCCAGGACACCTGGCTCGTGCCTAACGGCGCGGAGGTGACCGCGCAGCTGTCGGGGGCGTTCTTCCGCCTGACCGACTTCTCGCCCGACGACAGCGCGCACGTCCCCGCCGAGGAGCTCGTCGTCCAGGGGCGCACGCTACGCGTGCCGAAGAGCCTGAAGGGTGTCGCCGTGTTCAGCTTCAAGAAGCTCTGCGGCGAAGCACGAGGCGTGGCCGACTATCTCGCGATCGCGCGGAAATTCCACACGATCATCCTGGTCGGCATCCCCAAGCTGGGGCCGGAGAACCGCAACGAGGCGGCGCGGTTCGTCGCGCTGATCGACGCGCTCTACGAGCACAAGGTCAAGCTGCTCGCCGCGGCGGACGCACAGCCGGGCGACCTCTACGAAGCCGGCGACGGTCGGTTCGAGTTCGACCGGACGATCAGCCGCCTAGAGGAAATGCGCTCGGAGGACTATCTGGCCGAGGGGCATCTCTAGCCCGTCGCTGTGCGGGACGCGGCAGCGCCGCCTTATTGCACATGCGAACCAGTCGCAACAGCACGGTGGCTTTACCGCTTTAGCGGTTGCCGTAAGCGCAGAATGCGCGTAGGCGGCGTGGCCAATCACCCCGTAGACGGAGACGGATTGAATGGCTCGCAAGAAGATCGCGCTGATCGGCGCCGGTAACATCGGCGGGACGCTCGCGCACCTCGCGGCGCTCAAGGGGCTGGGCGACATCGTCCTGTTCGACGTTGCCGAGGGCGTGCCCCAGGGCAAGGCGCTCGATTTGTCGCAGTGCGGCCCGGTCGAAGGGTTCGATTCCACGATCACCGGCTCGAACGACTATGCCGACATCGCCGGTGCGGACGTCATCATCGTCACCGCCGGTGTCGCCCGCAAGCCGGGCATGAGCCGCGACGACCTGCTCGGCATCAACCTGAAGGTCATGAAGGCCGTCGGCGAGGGCATCAAGGCCAACGCACCCGACGCATTCGTGATCTGCATCACCAACCCGCTCGACGCGATGGTCTGGGCGCTGCGTGAATTCTCGGGCCTGCCGCACCACATGGTCGTCGGCATGGCCGGCGTGCTCGACTCGGCGCGCTTCAGCCACTTCCTCGCCGACGAGTTCAACGTATCGGTCAAGGACGTCACCAGCTTCGTGCTCGGCGGCCATGGCGACACGATGGTCCCGGTCATCAGCTACTCGACCGTGTCGGGCATCCCGGTTCCCGATCTCATCGCGATGGGCATGTCTACGCAGGAGAAGATCGACGCGATCGTCAAGCGCACGCGCGGCGGCGGCGGCGAGATCGTCGCGCTGCTGAAGACCGGCTCGGCCTATTACGCGCCTGCCACCAGCGGCATCGCGATGGCCGAGGCGTATCTCTACGACCAGAAGCGCGTCCTGCCGGCGGCGGCGTACGTCTCGGGTGAGTACGGCCTCGACGATCTCTACGTCGGCGTCCCCGTCGTGATCGGTGCCGGTGGCGTCGAGAAGATCGTCGAGATCAAGCTCGACGACGAAGCCAAGGGCAACCTCCAGGTCTCGGTCGACGCGGTCAAGGAGCTGATCGTGGCGTGCAAGGGGATCGATGGTTCGCTGAACTGATGTGGGCGAAGCTGTTCCCCGGCGAAGGCCGGGGCCCAGTTGGGAGAACCCCGGATGGAAAAGCCCGGCTTCGTCTACATCATGGCAAGCGGGCGTAACGGTACGATCTACATCGGCGTCACCAGTGGTCTCGCTAAGCGAGTATGGGAACACCGCAATGGCGTCGTCCCGGGGTTCACGAAGAAATACGGGTGTCATGATCTCGTCTGGTTCGAGGCGCATGACACGATCGAAGCCGCCCGGCAGCGCGAGCTGCGGATGAAGGAATGGAAACGGGACTGGAAGGTGAAAGAGATCGAGTGGATGAACCCGAACTGGGATGATCTGTTCGATACGCTGACGCCAGACTGATCCGCCTTCCCAACTGGGCCCCGGCCTCCGCCGGGGAACGAGAGAGAGAAAACTAGATGAGCATCCTCGTCGACAAGAACACCAAAGTCATCACGCAAGGCATGACCGGCAAGACCGGCACCTTCCACACCAAGGCGGCGCTCGATTACGGCACGCAGATGGTCGGCGGCGTGACGCCCGGCAAGGGCGGCACGATGCACGAGGAGCTGGGCCTGCCCAACTTCAACACCGTCGCCGAAGCCAAGGCGAAGACCGGCGCGACCGCATCCGTCATCTACGTGCCGCCCCCCTTCGCGGCGGATTCGATCCTCGAGGCGATCGACGCGCAGATCGAGCTGATCGTCGCGATCACCGAGGGCATTCCCGTGCTCGACATGGTCCGCGTGAAGCGCGCGCTGTCGGGCAGCAAGTCGCGCCTGATCGGCCCGAACTGCCCCGGCGTGCTGACGCCCGGCGAGTGCAAGATCGGCATCATGCCCGGTTCGATCTTCAAGAAGGGGTCCGTCGGCGTCGTCAGCCGCTCGGGCACGCTCACCTATGAGGCGGTGTTCCAGACCTCGAACGCGGGCCTTGGCCAGACGACCGCGGTCGGCATCGGTGGCGACCCGGTCAACGGCACGAACTTTATCGACGTGCTCGAGCTGTTCCTCGCGGACGACGAGACCAAGTCGATCATCATGATCGGCGAGATCGGCGGCGACGCCGAGGAGCAGGCCGCGCAGTTCCTGATCGACGAGGCCAAGCGTGGCCGCAAGAAGCCGATGGCCGGCTTCATCGCGGGCCGCACCGCACCTCCGGGCCGTCGCATGGGCCATGCCGGCGCGATCGTGTCGGGCGGCAAGGGCGACGCCGAGAGCAAGATCGCGGCGATGGAAGCGGCCGGCATCAAGGTCTCGGAAAGCCCGAGCCTGCTCGGCGAGACGCTGTTGTCGGTGCTGAACAAGTGATGTGACGTCATTCCGGGCTTGTCCCGGGATCCAGGGCCGCAAGCGCGCCGCCCGTAACCCTGGATCCCGGGACGAGCCCGGGATGACGAAGACTTAGCGGCTGGGACGAGTGACATGGGCTACGAAGGCCAGGATTTCAGCGATATCGCCGCCGGCGTCAGCCCGGCCTTCGTCGAGACGTTGTACGTCAAGTACAATGCCGACCCCGCCTCGGTCGACGCCGGTTGGCGGACCTTCTTCGAGGGCCTCGAGACCGCGCAGAACCCGAGCTGGGAAAGCGCGCGCTGGCCGCTGACCACGACCGACGACCTCACGTCCGCGCTCGATCCGACGCAGATGGAGCCCGCGCCCAAGCCGGCCAAGGGCGGCAAGCCTGCCCCCGCCGCGGCGGCCGCCCCTGCGGTCAGCCAGGCCGACATCATCAAGGCAGCCGGCGACGCGATCCGCGCGCAGCTGCTGATACGCACGTATCGGGTCAGAGGTCACCTCGCCGCCAACCTCGATCCGCTCGGCCTGTCCAAGCGCGAGATGCCCGAGGACCTGCGCACCGAATATCACGGCTTCACCGACGCCGACATCGATCGCCCGGTCTATCTGGGCGGCACGATGGGCATGGAATGGGCGACCATCCGCGAGCTCGTCGACACGCTCCGCAAGAATTATTGCGGCAATGTCGGCCTCGAATACATGCACATCACCGATGTCGAGGAGCGCCGCTTCCTGCAGGAGCGGATGGAAGGCCAGGACAAGGCGATCGAGTTCACCACCGACGGCAAGAAGGCGATCCTCAACAAGGTCGTCGAAGCCGAGCAGTGGGAGAAGTTCCTCGGCAAGAAGTATGTCGGCACCAAGCGCTTCGGGCTCGACGGCGGCGAATCGATGATCCCCGCGCTCGAGAGCGTGATCAAATATGGCGGCCAGATGGGCGTCCGCGAGATCGTCATCGGCATGGCGCATCGCGGCCGTCTGAACGTGCTCGCCAACGTGATGGCCAAGCCGCTCCGCGTCATCTTCCATGAATTCTCGGGCGGCTCGGCCAACCCCGAGGACGTCGGTGGCTCGGGCGACGTGAAGTATCACCTCGGCACCAGCACCGACCGCGAGTTCGACGGCCACAAGGTGCATATGAGCCTGGTCGCCAACCCGTCGCACCTCGAGGCCGCCGACCCCGTCGTGCTCGGCAAGACGCGCGCGATCCAGACGCTCAACAACGACCTGACCGATCATACCGCCTCGCTGCCCGTGCTGATCCACGGCGACGCGGCGTTCGCGGGGCAGGGCATCGTCTGGGAGTGCCTCGGCTTCTCAGGGATTCGCGGCTACAATACCGGCGGTTGCGTCCACTTCATCATCAACAACCAGGTCGGCTTCACGACCAGCCCGCAGTTCGCGCGCTCGTCGCCCTATCCGTCGGACGTCGCGAAGGGCGTCCAGGCGCCGGTCTTCCACGTCAACGGCGACGATCCCGAGGCGGTGACCTTCGCCACCAAGATGGCGATGGAATTCCGCCAGAAGTTCCACCGCGACATCGTGATCGACATGTGGTGCTATCGCCGCTTCGGCCACAACGAGGGCGACGAGCCGTCGTTCACGCAGCCGCTGATGTACGACATCATCCGCAAGCACCCCGGCGTGTCGAAGGTCTACGGCGACCGTCTCGTCAAGGAAGGCGTCGTCGACCAGGCCTGGATCGACGAGAGCATCAAGGAGCTCAACGTCCGCCTCGAGAGCGAGTTCGAGGCGGGTGCCTCGTACAAGCCCAACAAGGCGGACTGGTTCGGCGGTCGCTGGACCGGGCTCAGCGCGCCCAAGGCGGATGCGGACGTGCGTCGCAACGTCGAGACCGGGCTTTCGGCCAAGCTGTTCGACTCGCTCGGTCGCACGCTGACGACCGTTCCCGACAGCGTGAAGATCCACAAGACGCTGGCGCGCGTGATCGACGCCAAGCGCGAGATGTTCAACTCGGGGCGCGGCTTCGACTGGGCGACGGGCGAAGCGCTCGCGTTCGGCGGCCTGCTGTCCGAAGGCTATGGCGTCCGCCTCTCGGGCCAGGATTCGGGTCGCGGCACCTTCTCGCAGCGCCACGCCGTCTGGGTCGACCAGACCGACGAGCACAAGTATGTGCCGCTGCAGGAGATCGAGCACGGCAATTTCGAAGTGCTCGACAGCCCCTTGAGCGAATATGGCGTGCTCGGGTTCGAGTATGGCTATGCGCTCGCCGACCCCAAGACGCTCGTCCTGTGGGAGGCGCAGTTCGGCGACTTCGTCAACGGCGCGCAGATCATGATCGACCAGTTCATCACGTCCGGCGAATCGAAGTGGCTCCGCGCCAACGGCCTCGTGATGCTGCTGCCGCACGGCTATGAAGGGCAGGGGCCGGAGCACAGCTCGGCACGTCCCGAGCGCTTCCTGCAGTCCTGTGCGGACGACAATATCCAGGTCGCGAACTGCACCAGCCCGGCGAACTATTTCCACCTGCTGCGCCGGCAGATGCACCGCAACTTCCGTAAACCCCTGATCGTGATGACGCCCAAGTCGCTGCTGCGTCACAAGCTCGCGGTGTCGAACGCCGAAGACTTCCAGGGCGGCAGCCACTTCCGTCGCCTGTTGTCGGACACCAATCCGGCGGCGGATGCGGACACGAAGCGGCTCGTGCTGTGCACTGGCAAGGTCGCCTACGACCTGATCGAGGCACGCGATGCGGCTGGCGATACCGACACGCAGATCGTCCGCGTCGAGCAGCTCTATCCCTTCCCGGGCGACGCCATCGCCGCCCGTGTCGCGAAGATGCCGAACCTCGAGGAGATCGTCTGGGCGCAGGAAGAGCCGAAGAACAACGGCTACTGGTTCTTCGTCGAGCCGTTGATCGAGGAGGCACTGGCAACGGTGAACAGCCCGGTGAAGCGCGCGCGCTATGCTGGCCGCAACGCCTCGGCCTCGCCCGCGACCGGCCTGATGAAGCGTCACCAGGCCGAGCAGGGGGCGCTTGTCGCCGATGCGCTCGGCCACAGCGTCCGCGACGAAATCCGCCGCACGCGCGCCTCGTAATCAAGGCCACCCTCACTGTTCCCCGGCGAAGGCCGGGGCCCAGTTGGGGGAGGCCAGTCGCTAAGAAATGACCTTTCCCACCTGGGCCCCGGCCTTCGCCGGGGAACGATAGGAAGATAGAAAATGGCAACCGAAGTCACCGTCCCCGTCCTGGGTGAATCGATCACCGAAGCCACCCTCGGCGAATGGCTGAAGCAGCCCGGCGAGGCCGTCGCGGTCGACGAGCCGATCGCTAGCCTCGAGACCGACAAGGTCTCGGTCGAGGTCCCGTCGCCGGTCGCCGGCGTCATGGGCCAGCACGCCGTCGCGGTCGGCGACACGGTCCAGGTCGGCGCGATGCTGGCCACGATCGATGCCGGCGATGGTGCCGCTGCAGCCCCCGCGGCTGCCGCTCCGGCTCCCGCACCCGCGCCCGCTGCCGCCCCCGCGGGCGGTGAAGGCGGCGCCGGCTATGGCGACCAGCCGGGTACCTCGGCCAGCGACGCACCGGCTGCCGGCGACTCGCCTGCTGCGCTCTCGCCGTCGGTCCGCCGCGCGGTGCTGGAGCACGGCGTCGACCCCTCGACCGTCAAGGGTACCGGCCGCGACGGCCGCATCACCAAGGAAGACGTGACCGCCGCGGCGAGCTCGAAGCCTGCCGCCGCACCGGCCGCGGCCCCCGCCGCCGCCGCAGCGCCTGCCGCCGCCTCGGGCCGTCCGGAAGAGCGCGTCCGCATGACGCGCCTGCGCCAGACGATCGCCAAGCGCCTCAAGGAAGCGCAGAACACCGCCGCGATGCTGACGACGTTCAACGACGTCGACATGACCGCGGTGATCGAGGCGCGCGCCAAGTACAAGGACCTGTTCGAGAAGAAGCACGGCGTCCGCCTCGGCTTCATGGGCTTCTTCGTGAAGGCCGCGACGATGGCGCTG
This sequence comes from Sphingomonas ginsenosidivorax, assembly GCF_007995065.1. NCBI lineage: Bacteria > Pseudomonadati > Pseudomonadota > Alphaproteobacteria > Sphingomonadales > Sphingomonadaceae > Sphingomonas > Sphingomonas ginsenosidivorax. The sequence goes on from NZ_VOQR01000001.1 coordinate 299,560, forward strand.
AAGGACATTCCGAGCGTCAACGCCTCGATCGAGGGCGACGACATCGTTTATCACAACTATGCCGACATTTCGGTCGCGGTGTCGTCGCCGGGCGGCCTGGTCGTTCCCGTGATCCGCGACGCGCAGGACCTGACCGTCGCCGGCATCGAGAAGACGATCGGCGACTTCGGCAAGCGCGCCAAGGACGGCACGCTCAAGATGGACGAGATGAAGGGCGGCACCTTCACCATCTCGAACGGCGGCGTGTTCGGCTCGCTGATGTCGACCCCGATCATCAACCCGCCGCAGTCGGCGGTGCTGGGCCTCCACCGCATCGAGGAACGCCCGGTCGTCCGCGACGGCCAGGTCGTCGTCCGCCCGATGATGTACCTCGCGCTCAGCTACGACCACCGCCTGATCGACGGCCGCGAAGCCGTGACGTTCCTCGTCGCGCTGAAAAATGCTATCGAGGACCCGACGCGGATTCTCATCGACCTGTGAGGTAGCAATGGACTGGCGCGACCACATTCATTCGGATCCCGGCATTATGGGCGGTAAACCTGTCTTCCGGGGTACGCGCTACACCGTGGAGCGCGTCTTGAAGTTGGTCGGCGCGGGATGGTCCTATGACCAGATTGCAGAGGAATATCCGGGGGTGTTGTCTGAACACCTCCGCGCCGCCGCGTTGTTTGCCGCGGATCTCATGCACGACGAAAGCTATGTTGCGATTGGTAGGGCGCGCGCCGCTTGAGACTGATGTGCGATGCGAACATTGGTAGCCGCATCGCGCACGTTTTGAGTGCAGTCGGTCACGACGTGGCACGCGCGTCCGTCGTTTTGCCTGACGCCAAGGACGATGTCATTCTTGCCTATGCGGTCGCCGAAGATCGCTTTCTGATCACGTGCGATCGCGATTTCGGAGAACTGGTTTTCCTGAAGCAAGCGACCGCACCGCCCGGTATCATCTATGTCCGGTTCGAGCCGGATAACGTCGAAGAGATTCTCCCGCGGTTGTTGCCGCTCCTCGAATTCGAGGCGTGCAATGGCCATATGACCGTTGTCGGGACGAAGCGTGATCGCTCCGTTCCCCTTCCAGTGAAGAGCAGATACCATGGCTGACTATGACTATGACGTCCTCGTAATCGGTGCGGGACCCGGCGGTTACGTCGCGGCGATCCGCGCCGCGCAGCTCGGGCTGCGGACCGCCTGCGCCGAGTCGCGCGAGACGCTGGGGGGCACCTGCCTCAACGTCGGCTGCATCCCGTCCAAGGCGCTGCTGCACGCATCTGAGATCTACGAGGAGGCCAAGGGCGGTCACCTCACCAAGTTCGGGATCGATTTCCAGGGCGTCACGCTCAACCTCGACCAGATGCACGCCGAGAAGGCCAAGGCCGTCAAGGAACTGACCGGCGGCGTGGAGTTCCTGTTCAAGAAGAACAAGGTGACCTGGCTGAAGGGCAAGGCCGCGTTCCAGGACGCGCACACGGTCGACGTGAACGGCCAGAAGGTCACCGCGAAGAACATCGTCATCGCCACCGGCTCGAGCGTCATGCCGCTCCCCGGCGTCGAGGTCGACCAGAAGACTGTCGTCGACTCGACCGGCGCGCTCGCGCTTCCCAAGGTGCCCGAGCACATGGTCGTCATCGGCGGTGGCGTGATCGGGCTCGAGCTCGGCAGCGTCTGGCGCCGCCTCGGCGCGAAGGTGACCGTGGTGGAGTTCGTCGACCAGATCCTCCCCGGCTTCGACGGCGAAGTCCGTCGCGAGACCGCCAAGCTGTTCAAGAAGCAGGGCATGGAGCTAAAGCTCTCGACCAAGGTCACGGGCGTGACCGTCGAGAACGGCCTCGCCACCGTCACCGTCGAGCCCGCCGCGGGTGGCGCGGCCGAGACGCTGACCGCCGACGCGGTGCTCGTCTCGATCGGCCGCAAGGCGAACGTCGACGGCCTCAACCTCGACGCCATCGGCCTCGAGCTCAACAAGCGTGGCCAGATCGAGACCGATCACAGCTTCAAGACCAAGGTCGACGGCGTGTGGGCGATCGGCGACGCGATTCCCGGCCTGATGCTCGCGCACAAGGCCGAGGACGAGGGCGTCGCGGTGGCAGAGAACATCGCCGGCCAGACCGGGATCGTCAACGAGGACGTCATCCCGTCCGTCGTCTACACGATGCCCGAGATCGCCGGCGTCGGGCTGACCGAGGAAGCCGCCAAGGAGAAGGGCGAGATCAAGGTCGGCAAGTTCCCGTTCGCCGCGAACAGCCGCGCCAAGACCAACCGCGACACCGACGGCTTCGTGAAGGTCATCGCCGATGCCAAGACCGATCGTGTCCTCGGCGTCTGGATCGTGTCGAGCCTCGCGGGCACGCTGATCGCCGAAGCCGCCATCGCGATGGAGTTCGGCGCGACCAGCGAGGACATCGCCTATACCTGCCACGCGCATCCCACGCATGCCGAGGCGCTCAAGGAAGCGGCGATGGCCGTACAGGGCAAGCCGATCCACATCTGATGCCCGTCGCCCTTGGCCCGGTCCCTGACAGGGGCCGGGGCGACCCATAGTCCGGGCTCCGCCCTTGTCATCGGGGGCGCCCCCCGTCAAAGCGAGCCCATGAAGCGCAAGACCGGCCAGGATCGTTCGATCACCCAGACATGGCGTCCCCAGACGCAAGCCGTGCGCGGCGGTACCGCGCGCAGCGAATATGGCGAGACGTCCGAGGCATTGTTCCTCACGTCCGGCTATTGCTACGACAAGGCGGGCGACGCGGCGGCGCGCTTTGCCGGCGAGCAGGACGGGATGACCTATTCCCGGCTGCAGAACCCCACCGTGCAGATGCTCGAGGAACGGATCGCGCTGCTCGAAGGTGCCGAGGCGTGCCGGACGATGGCGACGGGCATGGCGGCGATGACCGCGGTGCTGCTCTGCCAGTTGCAGGCGGGCGACCACCTGGTCGGCGGACGCGCGGCGTTCGGGTCGTGCCGCTGGCTGACCGACACGCTGCTCCCCAAGTTCGGGATCGCGACCACGATCGTCGATGCGCGCGACCCGCAGGCGTTTCTCGACGCGGTGAAGCCCAACACGAAGGTGTTCTTCTTCGAGACCCCTGCCAACCCGACGATGGACGTCGTCGACCTGAAGGCGGTTTGCGACATCGCGCGCGAACGCGGCATCACGACCGTCGTCGACAATGCCTTTGCGACGCCGGCCTTGCAGCGGCCGATGGAGTTCGGCGCTGACGTCACCGCCTATAGCGCGACCAAGATGATGGACGGGCAGGGGCGTGTGCTGGCCGGCGCGGTGTGCGGGACCGAGGATTTCATCACCAACACGCTGTTGCCGTTCACGCGCAACACGGGCCCCACGCTGTCGCCGTTCAACGCCTGGGTGGTGCTGAAGGGGCTCGAGACGCTCGACCTGCGGATCCGTCGTCAGTCGGAGAATGCGCTGAAGGTCGGCGCCTTCCTCGAGGGTCGCGTGCCGCGCGTGTTGCATCCGGGGCTCGTCAGCCATCCGCAGCACGAGCTCGCGATGCGCCAGATGGACGCGTGCGGGCCGATCTTCGCGTTCGAGGTCGAGGGCCGCGAACAGGCGCACGGCCTGCTCGACGCGCTCGAGCTGGTCGATATCTCGAACAATATCGGCGACTCGCGCTCGCTGATGACACATCCGGCCTCCACGACGCATTCGGGCGTCGCGGAGGACAAGCGGCTGGAGATGGGCGTGACCGAGGGGCTGCTGCGCCTCAACGTCGGGCTGGAGGACGTCGCCGACGTGATCGAGGACCTCGACCGCGCTCTGGGCAGGGTCGGGCTGTGAAGGCGCTGTTCCCCAACGCGACGACCACGCGCGGGGTAACGGTGCGCGTCTCGGTCAGCTACCTGCCCGAACAGTCCGAGCCGCAGCGCGGCCGCTGGTTCTGGGCCTATCACATCCGCATCGAGAACGATTCGCCCGGCGCGGTCCAGCTGCTGACGCGGCACTGGGAGATCACCGACGGCCGCGGCGCCCGGCACACCGTCGAGGGCGAGGGCGTGGTCGGCGAACAGCCGCTGATCGAGCCGGGCGCGAGCTTCGACTATGTCTCTGGCTGCCCGCTCGCGACGCCCACGGGCGCGATGCAGGGGTCGTACCGGATGGTCGACGATACCGGCGCCGTGTTCGACGTCGAGATCCCGCGCTTCACGCTGTTCGCGCCGGCGGTGACGTCGTGAGGGGTCTGTTTTTTCGTGGCTCGGAGCGCCGCCAACTCCGTCACCCCAGCGAAGGCTGGGGTCTTCCCGTTGGTGATCGCGCCACCCGCCCCACAGAGACCCCAGCCTGCGCTGGGGTGACGGACGGGGTTCGGGGAGGGGCGCAGTGAAGCGCACGCATCTTCCCCTGAACGGCCTGCGCGTCCTCGACGCCGCGGCACGGCATCTGTCGTTCACGCGCGCCGCCGACGAACTCGCCGTCACCCCTGCGGCGGTCGGGCAGCAGATCCGCGCGCTCGAGGACACGCTGGGCGTCGTGCTGTTCCGCCGCACGACGCGCGGGCTCGAACTGACGCCCGAAGCCGAGGCGGGGTTGGGCCCGTTGCGCAACGGCTTCCTCCAGTTCGAGGAAGCTGTGCGCGCGATGCAGGCGGGGCAGTCGTCCAAGTCGCTGACCATCGCCGCGCCGCGCGACCTGACCGAGAAATGGCTGATGCCGCGCCTCGCCGAAATCGCCGCCGCCGATTCCGAACTCCGGTTCGTGCTGATCACCGCCGACGAGAATGTCGATTTCACCGAGGCCAATCTCGACCTCGCGATCCGCTGGGGCGACGGCCCGGGCGAACATGAGGGCGAGGCGCTCGAATCCGAAGGGCTGGTGACGATCGCCGCTGCGGGCAGCCCGTCCGAGGCGGTAATCGCCTGGTCGGGCGACGGGGTCGGTGCGCTGGTCCGTGTCGCCGATGCCGGCCTCGCGATCGACGCCGCCGCGACCGGGCTTGGCCGCACGACGGTGCCCGAGATGTTGGCGCGACGCGAGATCGCGAGCGGCCGCGTCGCGGTGGTCGGCGAGGCGCAGCCGTCGCGCGGCGGTTACTGGCTGGTTGCGCCGCTGCCGCAGTGGCGGCAGAAGAAGGTGCGGGCGCTCGTCGACGCGCTGACGGCGTGACCGACCATCCGGTGCTGGCCACCGCGCGGCTCCGCCTGCGTCCTCTGGTCGAGGACGATGCGAAGGCGCTGCACCCGATGCTCGCCGATGCCGACCTGATGACCTATTCGGCGGACGGCCCGCTCGCGACCGTCGACGACGTGCGCACCTATCTCGCCGAGGAGGCCGAGCCGGGCAACCAGCGGACCTGGGCGATCACGCGCACCGGCGACGACCGCGCGATCGGCTGGGTATCGGGCAGCGAGGCGGATGGCGACGACCGCGGCGGTGTGACCGAGATCGGCTTCATCCTCGCGCGCGAAGCCTGGGGACGTGGGATCGCCAGCGAGGCGGTGGCCGCGGTCATCGACCGGTTGTTCGCGGAGGGGCGCAAACGCGTGTTCGCGGACGCCGATACCGAGAACACCGCGTCGATCCTGTTGCTCGAGCGACTGGGATTCCGCCGCGAGCGGTTGCTGCGCGACGAATGGGAAACGCATCTCGGGATGCGCGACAGCCTGATCTACGGGCTTCGTCGGCGTGAATGGAATGGGGCGGGGCGGGCCTGACGGCATCGGTCGGAGCGTCGTCCCGGCGTGGAACGATAGGGCGATTTGGCGACCCTGACCCATCCTCCCCGTTCGCCCTGAGCGAAGTCGAAGGGCATGCCAAAAGCGACGGTGCTTCGACTTCGCTCAGCACAAACGGGTTATTGGAGAGCGTCGTTGGCGAGGGTAACACGGTGGCGTTGCCGCGCGGCCTCTCCCGACATATTCCCGCAACATACGAAGACCAAAGGGGGCGAGGCCGTCGCTTCCCCCCTTTTGGCGGCGGTCCGACCGGGCTTCTCCCTGGATGCCCGGTCTCCTCCCTGAACTACGGGGCGACCATCACGGTCGCCCCGCTTTTTCCGCGTCAGGCGGCCAGGTTGCGCAGCACGTACTGCAGGATGCCGCCGTTCAGGAAGTACTCCAGCTCGTTGACGGTATCGATCCGGCACTTGGTCTCGAACGTCTCGCTCGTGCCGTCGGCGCGGGTCAGCTTCACCGTCACGTCCTGGCGCGGACGGATTGCCGCCACGTCGGTGATCGTAAAGGTCTCGGATCCGTCGAGGCCCAGCGTCTGGCGCGTGACGCCCTCGGCGAACTGCAGCGGCAGCACGCCCATGCCGACCAGGTTCGAACGGTGGATACGCTCGAAGCTCTCGGTGATGACCGCGCGGACGCCGAGCAGGTTGGTGCCCTTCGCCGCCCAGTCGCGCGACGAGCCGGTGCCGTATTCCTTGCCCGCCACGATCACGAGCGGCGTGCCGTTCTCCTTGTGGCGCATCGCGACGTCGTAGATCGGCATGATCTCGCCGTCATACTTGGACATGCCGCCCTCGACGCCGGGGACCATCTCGTTCTTGATGCGGATGTTGGCGAAGGTGCCGCGGACCATGACCAGGTCATTGCCGCGGCGCGCGCCGTAGCTGTTGAAGTCGGCCCGTGCGACCTGCTGCTCCATCAGCCACTTGCCCGCGGGCGAGTCGGCCTTGATCGAGCCTGCCGGGCTGATGTGGTCGGTGGTGATCGAATCGCCAAGGATCGCGAGCGGCTTGGCGTCGATGATGTCCTGCACCGGCGCGGGGGTCATCGACAGGCCGTCGAAATAGGGCGGGTTGGCGACATAGGTCGACCCTGCGCGCCATGCATAGGTGTCCGAACCGGTCACCTCGATCTCGCGCCACTTGGCGTCGCCCGCATAGACGTCGCCGTACCGCGCGCCGAACATGCCGGCGTCGATGTTGGCGTCCATCGTGGCGCGGACTTCGGCGTTGGTCGGCCAGATGTCGCGCAGATACACGTCCTGGCCGTCCGACCCCTGGCCCAGCGGCGTCTCGATCATGTCGGTCGTGACCGTGCCCTTGATCGCATAGGCGACGACGAGCGGCGGCGAGGCGAGGAAGTTGGCGCGGACGTCGGCCGACACGCGGCCCTCGAAGTTGCGGTTGCCCGACAGCACCGAGGCGGCGACGAGGTCGTTCTCGTTGATCGCCGACGAGATCGCGGGCGCCAGCGGCCCCGAATTGCCGATGCAGGTGGTGCAGCCGTACCCGACCAGGTTGAAGCCGAGATAGTCGAGGTCTTCGCTCAGGCCCGCCTTGTCGAGATAGTCGGTGACGACCTGCGAACCGGGCGCCAGCGACGTCTTGACCCAGGGCTTCGACGTCAAGCCGAGGGCACGGGCCTTGCGGGCGACGAGGCCGGCGGCGACGAGGACGCTCGGGTTCGACGTGTTGGTGCAGCTGGTGATCGCGGCGATCACGACGTCGCCGTCACCGATATCGTGGCTCTTGCCCTCGACCGCGACGCGCTTGGGCTGTTCCTTGTGGTAGATCTTGAACAGGTCGCTGTTGAACACCTCGTCGACCTTGTTCAGGCTGACGCGGTCCTGCGGCCGCTTCGGGCCGGCGAGCGACGCGACGACGGTGCCCATGTCGAGCTCGAGCGTGTCGGTGAAGATCGGGTCCTGCGCATCGGCGTCGCGCCAGAAGCCGTTCGCCTTGGCGTACGCCTCGACCAGCTCGATGTTCTCGTCCGAGCGCGCGGTCAGGCGCAGATAGTCGATCGTCTTGTCGTCGATCGGGAAGAAGCCGCAGGTCGCGCCGTATTCGGGCGCCATGTTGGCGATCGTCGCACGGTCGGCGAGCGTCATCGTGTCGAGGCCGGGGCCGTAGAACTCGACGAAGCGGCCGACCACGCCCTTGGCGCGCAGCATCTGCGTGACGGTCAGCACCAGATCGGTGGCGGTGATGCCCTCGTTGACGGCCCCCGTCAGCTTGAAGCCGACGACTTCCGGGATCAGCATCGAGACGGGCTGGCCGAGCATCGCGGCCTCGGCCTCGATCCCGCCGACGCCCCAGCCGAGCACGCCCAGGCCGTTGATCATCGTGGTGTGGCTGTCGGTGCCGACCAGCGTGTCGGGATAGGCGATCATCGTGCCGTCACCGTGCGCGCCCGAAGCAGCCGACGACCACACGGCCTGGCCGATATATTCGAGGTTCACCTGGTGGCAGATGCCGGTGCCCGGCGGCACGACCTGGAAGTTGTCGAGCGCCTTGCTGCCCCATTTCAGGAATTCGTAGCGCTCGAAGTTGCGCTGATATTCGAGGTCGACGTTGTCCTCGAACGCCTTGGGCGTGCCGAACTCGTCGACCATCACCGAGTGATCGATGACGAGATGGACGGGGACCTGCGGGTTGATCTTCTCGGGGTTGCCGCCGAGCTTGGTCATCGCGTCGCGCATCGCGGCGAGGTCGACGACGCAGGGCACGCCGGTGAAATCCTGCATCAGCACGCGCGCGGGGCGATACTGGATTTCGCGGTTGGAACGCTGGTCCTTCTGCCAGTCGACGATCGCCTGGATGTCGTCGCGCGTGACGGTCACACCGTCCTCGAAGCGCAGCAGGTTCTCCAGCAGCACCTTCATCGAGAAGGGCAGGCGGCTGATGTCGCCGAGCTGCTCGGACGCCTTGGCGAGGCTGTAATAGTCGTAGGTCTTGCCGCCGGTCGAAAGACTGGTGCGGGTCTTGAGGGTGTCCTGGCCGATGGCAGTCATAGGGGTCCTTCCCATGGGCGCCGGTCGCAAGCGCGCCGGGGGGGAAGCGACCGCAAGGCCGCGCGGGGCGCGCCGGGGAACCGAGCAAAATGCTGTTACCCGGCGGCCCTTAGCAAGGGGGAGAGGGTGGGGGAAGGGCAGCGGGGCTGCTGCGAGTGGTTATCATTGCACGGGCGGCCGTCACCCCGCCGGGAAGGGGTGACGGCCCGGTCGGTCACCCGAACAGGAACGAATCGGCGTGCGGTGCCACCGTGCTCGCAACGTCGATGACGAGGTCGGCGATGCCATCGCCGTTGTAATCGCCCAGGACCTGGAAGTGAGTCGCGTCGGCGCCCTGTCGGACGACGAGTTCGCCGGCCGTGCCCGACAGCGTCGTGTTCGACGAGAAGGTGAAGCGATCGAAACTGCCGTTGGTCGAGTTCGCATCGATCGTGCGCAGGTCGATTCGGTCGCCCTCGGCGGCGTTGAAGTCGAGGATGGTATCGCGGCCGAACGCATTGATGACGAAGCTGTCGGCGCCCGAACCGCCGGTCAGGGTATTGAGGCCCAGCCCGCCGACGATGACGTCGTTGCCGGCATCGCCGAACAGCACGTCGTCATTCTGTCCGCCGTACAGCGTGTCGTTGCCGGCGCCGCCATTCAGCACGTCGTTGCCCTGGTTGCCGTAAAGCACGTCGTCGCCGTCATCGCCGAACAGCGTGTCGTTGCCGAACAGCCCGGTAAGCAGGTCGTTGCCGCCGCCGCCGGTCAGGATATTGGCGTTGCCGTCGCCGGTAAGCGTGTCCGCAAACCCGGATCCGGTCAGGTTGGCGATGTCGAACAGATAGTCGGTGCCGACCCCGGTGTTCTGCGCGATCGCAGCCGACCCGCCGACGCTCTGCAGCGCTAGGCTGACCGTGACGCCATTTGCGCCGTTGATATAGCCGGCGGTGTCGGACCCACCATCGCCATAGACGTAGTTGGTGCCCTTGCCGCCCTCGAGATAGTCGTTGCCGGTGCCGCCGCGCAACACGTCGTCGCCCTGGCCGCCGAAGAGCGAGTCGTTGCCGGCATCGCCACCGAGCAGATCGTTGCCGATATTGCCATAGAGGACGTCGTCACCATCGCCGCCCGATATCGTATCGTTGCCGCCGAGGCCCGTGACTAGGTCGTTGCCGGCACCGGCCGTGATGATGTTGATCCCGTCGTCGCCGGTCAGCGTGTCCGCAAAGCGCGATCCGATCAGGTTCTCGATCGACGTCAGCGTGTCGACGCCGTCGAATCCGGTATCCTGCGCAACGCCCTGCAGCAACAGGCTGACCGTCGCTGCAAGTCCGGCATTCTCATACGATGCGGTGTCGTTGCCGTCGCCGCCGTTGATGCTGTCGTCGCCGCGACCGCCTTCGAGCACGTCGTCGCCGCCGCCGCCGAACAACTGGTCCGCGCCGTCATGGCCGGCAATGCGGTTGTTGCCGCCATCACCGGTCAGCGTGTCGCCAAAATAGGTCCCGATCAGGTTCTCGAACCCGAACAGCGTATCGATGCCCGCGTTCACCGTGTTCTGGGCAAAACCCTGGAGCGCGAGGCTGACCGTCACGCCGCCGCGGACGTTGGTGTTGAAATAGCTGACGGTATCGACATCGGGATCGATGATGCCGAGCACGCCGCCACCGTCCATGACGTCGTTGCCAAGACCGCCCTCGAGCAGGTCGGAGCCGAACCCGCCGTTCAGTACGTCATTGCCGTCGCCACCGAAGACCTGATCGTCGCCCTCGTCGCCATTGACCAGGTCGTTGCCCGTGTTGCCATACAACACGTCGTTCCCGGTACCGCCCGAAATGGTGTCCGCGCCGGCATTGCCGTAGATGATGTCGTTGCCGGAGAGGCCGGTGATGACCTCGTCGTTGATGGTGCCGTTGATGATGTCGTCGCCGAAGGTGCCGATGATCGGCAGGCCGGGCAATGCGGTCTGCGCATCGTCGTCTCCGAGCAGAGCGGTGCCGAAAGCGGCATTCGAGAGCAGTTGACGAATTACGGGCATAGTCGTCTCCTTACCAAGCGCCTGTCATGAACCATGATGGTGTCGGCTGCGCCTGTGACGAACTAAATTCTCAGATGCTTGTTAATACGCAAGTCAAGAAGATGGTTGATGGCAGGGTAAGTATAATTTTATAAGAATACGCATTTGAGTAATATTAAGATTAATTGATACGCGAGTGGGTGTATTCAATAAACCCGATTTGATAAAAACCAAAACCGAGTTCGTTATTGTTGGCAGGTGACATTTTTTCGGTGGGGACTGGTTGCTTTCGATTTGCACTACAGCGCGGCATCAGCAACCCACTCCGTGGGTAACCGTAGCGCCGCATGCGTGCGGACCTGTCAGGCGAGGGCAATGCCAGCCGTGTCTCCGGGTTTGGCTTGTGATTGAAAGCCGTGACTACCCAGATGGATCGCTGGACAAGAGCCCCGGCGTCACGGAAACCTTCCCCCCGGAGCGGTAGTCCGACGCCGATCGCTCGAAGGAGCCAATCTCGATGGTCATCACGCTTCTCTTGCTGGTCTCCACGCCATCCACACTGGCGTGCGCGATCGGCGACGGTGACCGGCGGACCGCCATGGCGGTGCGATTGGACGAGGCGCGGGGTACCGTGCGCTATGCGATGCCGGCGACGGCGGCTCTCGTGAAGGCGCGCGCACTGTTCACGCCCGAGCGCGTGATGTTCGATGGGTTCACGCTAGACCGCAGGTCGCTTGTAATCGTGCGCGAGGGAGACGCGATTACCGCGGGGCTCGGGGCAACGCCCCGGGTGGCTCGGGGGCGGTGTCGGCCGGGCGGTGCAGCCTCACATCGCGTCACCCCAGCGAAGGCTGAGGGCTCCTTAGGCAAGCGTGCGAGATAACGCCCGGATTAGGTCGGAGGAGGCTGGCTAGGCCGATTCGTCCGTCAGACCTCTCAGACCCGGTTGGCTTGACGGCGTTTCTCAAGCTTTCGGAGACCCCGGCTTAGCACTGAGGTGGTGAATGGGGAGAGCGGTCTACGCACTCTCCCTACTCCTGGCTCACTCCTCGCGGAACGACCGCCACAGCGCCTGGCTGATCGGCTCGAACATATAGTCGAGCGCGCTGCGCTTGCGCTGCGTGATGACGATGTCGACGGGCAGGCCCGCGATCAGGTCGGTCTTGCTGCCGCGCACGTCACGCAGGATCTTCAGCTCGGATGGCGGCACCACGACCTCGACGTCGAAATACGCCTTGCCAGTCTTGTCGTCGACCAGCCGGTCGGCCGAGACCTTCGAGACCTGGCCGTTCAGGATCGGCAGCCCGCGGTTGTGGAACGCCGGGATCTTGATTTCGGTCTTCTGGCCGATCGTCAGGTCGTCGATGTCGGACGGTTCGACCTTGGCGAGAACCACCAGCGTCTCGCGAGTCGGGACGATCTCCATCAATGTTTCGCCCGCGGCAATGACGCCGCCGTTGGTGAAGATCTTCAGGCCGACCACCTGCCCCGACGCGGGTGCGCGCACGATCGTGCGGCCGAGCTGCGTACGCAGCGCGACCAGCTGCGGCTCGAGCTCTGCGAGCTTCAGGTCGGCCTCGCGGAACTGCTGCGCGGCGTCGGCGGCATGGTTGCGGTCGAGCCCGATCATCTGGACCTTGGTCTCGCCGATCGACGCCATGCTCTTCGCGACGCCGCCCTCATATTCGCCGCGCGAACCCCTGTACTGCGCTTCCGCGCGCTCGGCCTCGCGGACCTTCGACATCGCGACATAGCCCTGCCGCTCGAGATCGCGCAGGCCGACCAGCTCTTCGCCGATCAGCTGGCCCTGGCGTTCGCTCGCCGATACCTGCGCGCGGCTGCCGCTCGCCTGGTGACTGAGCTCGGTCATGCGCTCGCGCAGCACCTTCTTCTCGGTCGCGAGCGCGAGCCCGCGCAGGTCGAATTCCTTTTGCTGGACGCGCATGTTGATCCGCGCATCCTCGAGATCGGCGCCGGTCATGGACGCGAACTCGGCGGGGAAGGCGATCGACCGCTTCTCTTCGATCTCGGCGGTCAGGCGCGCCTTGTACGCTTTCAGCGCGATCACCTGGCTGCTGGCGGCGCGCTCGCGCGAGCGCAGCTCGTCGTCGGCCAGTCGCAACAGGACCTGGCCCGCCTTTACCGTGTCGCCTTCATGGACATAGAGGTTGCCGACAATGCCGCCCTCGCGGTGCTGCACGGCCTTGCGGTTGCCCGCGACCACGACATAGCCCTGCGCGGTGACGCCCGAATCGAGGCGGACCAGCGCTGCCCAGCCGAGGAACCCGACGAAGAAGGCGAGCGCGACGCCCAGCCCGACGCGGATCGGCCGGCCGGGATCACCCGGACCGTCGAGTGCCGGCGTCGACGTCCGGCGGAAGATCGCGCCCAGATTGCGCCGCGGGGGCGGTGCGGGGACCTCGGGGACTTCGGGTTCGCCGGATGAGATGTCGCTATGGTAGTTCATGCGATGGTCGCCACTTCGCTACGCGGAACAGGCGCCGGGCGCATCTGCTCCAGGATCTTTGCCGTCGGTCCGAACGCCTGCAACGCCCCGTCCTTCATGATGACGAGATAGTCGGACAGTTTCACGATCGAGTTCTTGTGCGCGGCGACGACGACGATCGTGCCCTGTTCGCGCATTTCCGCCAGGCCGCGCAGCAGCCGCGCCTCGGATTCGTTGTCGAGTGCGGAATAGGGTTCGTCGAGCACCAGCATCACCGGCGATCCGTACAGCGCGCGCGCCAGCCCGACGCGCTGCTGCTGTCCGGCGGACAGCCCACGGCCGCGGGGCCCCAGCATCGTATCATAGCCCGCGGGCAGATGCAGGATCATGTCATGCGCGCCAGCACGCTGCGCGGCAGCGACCGCCGCGGCGTCGATGTCGTCGCCCAGCCGCGACTGGAAGCGCGAGATATTGTCCTTGATCGACCCCGACAGCAACGTGATGTCCTGCGGCAGATAGCCGAGATGGCCGGCGAGCTGCTCGGGCTCCCAGTCGGTGTGCTTGGCGGAATCGAGCCGGACCGCGCCGCGATCGGCCACCCGGGCATTCGCCATCACCTGCAACAGCGTCGACTTGCCCGCGCCGCTGGGGCCGACGACGGCGACGATCGCGGGCTTGTCGACCGCGAAGCTGATGTCGGCGATCAGCAGGCGCTTGCCGTCGGGGGCGAGCACGCTGACATTCTCGACCTGCAATACGGGGCGCGGGCGGGGCAATGCGGTGCGTGGGCCGGGCTCGGCATAGTTCAGCGTGAACTCGTTGAGCTTGGCCAGCGCGTTGCGTGCATCGCCCAGGCCACGCCAGCCGCTGACGATCTGGTCGATCGGCCCGAGCGCGCGCGACATCAGCACGCTGGCGCTGATGATCGCGCCGGCCGAGATCATGTCGTTGATCGCGAGGAACGCGCCGATGCCGAGCGCAGCGGACTGCAGCGACAGGCGGGCGAACTTGATGACGCCCGAATAGCGGCTCGCGGTCTCGGCGACGGCGCGGCCGGGCGCGGCCGACTGGACGCGCGAGGCGACGAACTGGTTGACCAGTGCGTCGCGCATGCCGAGCGCGCGGATCGTGTCGGTCACGCTGCCGACCGCTTCCTGCGCGAAATAGGTGTCGGTCGAGCGTTCGGCGGCGGCCTTTGCCGCAGCGCGGGTCGCGCGGTCGTTGGCGATCGCCAACGCGACCAGGATCGCAGCGCCGATCAGCGTGGCGAGCCCCAGCAGCGGATGGATGATCGTCGCGACGATGATGTAGATCGGCGCCCAGGGCATGTCGAACAGCGCGCCGAGCGCGGGGCTGGCAAGGAACTGGCGCAACGTGTCGAAGTCGCGCATCACCTGTTGCGGATGGCCGCCCGCCGCCGGCGTGCTGACCGTCATCCGCACCAGGCGCGGGCCGATCTCGTCGTCGAGCCGGATCGCGGCGCGCAACAGGATCGCGTTGCGCATCTGGTCGAGCACCGACAGCGTCGCCAGTGCGCCCAGGATCACCAGCGTGATGAACACGAGCGTCAGCACGCCGCGCGTCGGTACGACCCGGTCATAGACCTGGATCATGTAGATCGTCGGCGCGAGGTAGAGGATATTGACCAGCGCACTGAACAGCACGGCCCAGCGGACATGCGATCGGATCAAGCTCCAGGCCTGGTTGCTGAAGGGTTCCTTGGCCGCAAACATCGACGCTACCTCAAGATCTTGCAATCATCGTGTGATGCGCTTGTGGACCATGCGCCCCTTCGATGAAAGGCGATGATCGACTGGCGCCGGCGACAGTCCCGCAAAAAAATCCCGATCGCGCACGATGACGTGGCGGCAGCAGATTGTTCGAAGCGTTCGTCTACGGCGCGCCCACCCCCGGCACGTCGCGCAGGCATTGCGGTATAGCGCGGGCAAGAGCGCGACAAGCGAAATCAGATACCGATCAAAACCGATGCGTCTCATAACGTACTGGAAAGAGGTGGCGATGGAACGACATGTAACTGTCAGGTCTATCCGGGCCGCCACGCTCCTACGGGTCTTGCAGCGCAACAAACGTCGGGCCCCGCCTGATTAATTCTTACAATATTCTTGGGAAGGTTGCAGCAGCTCGCTGTCCTCAAGAGGGGACTGCGGGGTCCGGACGGTTTTGCAACAATCGGTCATTTGACTTTGTTCCACAGTTGTCACAGCTAGCGTCAACTTCAATGAAGTGAGGAGGGGGGCTAACTTGGGTTGGGGCGAGTCGTCGGCTATCGTGCAGCAGTCTGGTACCGCTGCCATGCATCAGGCAACATTTGGTCAGTAAACCGGGGGGTTTGACGAGATGTCGGCACGCGATCTATATTATACGTAAGTGAAGCTGCCGCTCAAAGAGAGCGGAGTGCCGATGCAAGCCTATCAGCAGTACATCACGTGACGTGCGTTTCGGTCGATCCGAAGCGCTGTTGACACGCGTCCACGACCAAATTCCCAATTCTCGTTCAGTTCATCATCATTCAGCGGCGCCGAACTCCGGCGAGCGACACAATCCGAGGATAAATACCATGGCGATCATCAATGGTACGACCGGCAACGATACGGTAACTTTCGGCCAGAACAACGTCGACGACGTCTTCGACGGCCTTGCGGGCAATGACACGCTGGCGGCGGATGCGTCGGTCACCGCGAACCTGACGATCGACATGGTCGCCGGCACGCTCAGCGGGACCGGCATCGGCAGCGACACCTTCCGTAATTTCGAGAACGTCACCGGCGGGTCGGGCAACGACGTCATCACGGGCGACAACAACGCAAACACCCTCAACGGTGGCGCCGGCAACGATACGCTGACCGGCGGTGGCGGCAACGACACGCTGAACGGCGGCGCGGGTGACGACAGGCTGTTCGGGGGCACGGGCGTCGACCAGCTCAACGGCGGGTCGGGCAACGACTATCTCGACGGTGGCGCCGACGCGGGCGACAATTCGCTTTCTGGCGGCCTCGGCACCGACACCGCGCGGGTCCATACGGTCGCGGCGAACGGCATCTCGGTCCAGTCGTCGATCACGCAGCTGATCTCTACCGGCCGCGGCGGCATCGACCGCGTCTCGACCGTCGAGACGATCGTCTTTGACAACAACGTCCAGGTCCAGGTCGCCGCATCGGGCAACGCGATCCTGCAGGCGAACGCTGACACCGTCGGCGTCCTCGCGGATGCGACCGCAAGCGAGACGGGCGGGATTGGCTTCGACTACGGAAACGGCGTTCTCCGGAACGACCTCGACATCGACGACCGGATGAGCGTGACCGGAATTCGCGCCGGTACCGGCGCGGTTCAGGCGATCGCGGCGGGCGGCACCGTAACACTCGCCGGGACCTACGGCACGCTGACGCTCGGCGCGAACGGCGCGTACACCTATGTCGCCGACAACGCCAAGCCGCTGGCGGAAGGGGTCGTCGCCGCCGACACCTTCACGTACAGCTCGACCGACGGCGAGGCGACCGTCACCGCCAGCCTCGTGTTCAACGTCACCGGCAAGAACGACGCGCCCGTCCAGGGCACCATCACCCAGACGACCAACGACAACGCCGGCACGCTCACGCAGGATCTGAAGGCCGGCGCGACCGATGTCGACGGCGACACGCTGGCGGTCAGCGGCGTCAGCGCGACCTTCGTCGAAACCGGCACGATTACGCCGCAACCGCTTTCGCCTCTGGCTTATCAGGTCGACGGCAACGGCAACTTCACCTTCAACCCGAGTTATTTCGATCGCCTGAACCTCGGCGCATCGGCAACGGTTTTGGTGAACTACACGCTGAGCGACGGCAACGGCGGCACGACGCCCGCAACCTTCAGCTTCGTCGTGCAGGGCGCGAACGACGCCGCGGTCTTCGCCGAGACGGGGCGTACGGTCCAGACGACCGAGGATGCGCCTTTCGCCTTTGCCACGCTCGACGTGACCGATGTCGACAACGCGATGGACTTCAACCTCGCACCGACCGATGACGGCATCGGAACGTACGGCACCTTCTCGATCGCGCCGGACGGCTTCTGGACCTACATCCTTAACGAGAATGCGCAATCGCTGAACGTCGGCGCCAACCCGACCGAGACGTTCGACATCGTCAGTGCCGACGGTACTCCATCGACCGTCACGGTCCGTGTTCAGGGAAGCAACGACGCGGCGGTGATCACCGGCACGCTGACGGGCAGCGTCGGCGAGAAGGCGGTATCGCCGATCACCGGTCAGGTCGCGGTCAACGACGTCGACAGTGCGGACTTGGTCACGAGCGTTGCCTTTGTCTCGCAGCAGCCGAACCTGGCCAAGGTATCCGATCCCTCGCTCGCGATCGCACCGAACCCACTCTCGGCAACGGGTCTCTACGGCACCTTCACGATTACGGACGCTGGGGCGTGGAACTACGTCGTCGACTCGCGCGCCGTGGCGTTGACCGCCAACGCGACCGAGACGTTCCGCATCATCAGTTCGGACGGCACGCCCAAGGACATCGTCATCACCGTGGTGGGCGAGAATGACCCGACTGTCTTCTTGGGTGCCCGCACGGGCACGACCGACGAGGACGCGACGACGGCCATCACCGGCACGATCGTCGCGACCGATCCGGACAGCCCGCATGCGTTCCAGGCCGGCACGCAAACGAGCGATCTCGGAACCTTCACGATCGACGCCAACGGCACCTGGACGTTCACCGTCAACACCGGCAACGCACAGGACATTCCCGGCGGCCAGTTCGACACCGTCACCTTCACCGTCGCGACCAATGGCGGCGCCGCCAGCAGCGTGATGATCACGGTCAACGGCAGCAACGACCTGTCCGAGCCGGGCGGCGACACCGGCCCGAACATGTTCGAGAATGGCTATGACGCAGACGACGTGCTGCATACCGCGAGCACGGTTTCCGGGCTGGTCATCGCGAACGATCCCGACGCCGGTGAGAATACGTGGCAGGCGGGTACCTTCGCCGGCGATTACGGCTCGCTGACGATCGCTGCGGACGGCAACTACACCTACACGCTGAACCAGACCGATCCGTTCATCAACGCGCTGAAGATCGGCGCCAAGGCGAACGACACGATCATCGTGTACACCTTCGACGGCACCGCGCAGGAAATCTCGGTCGGTATCAACGGTGCGGACGATGTCGCGACGTTTACCGGTACCGCTGCGGAAGTCGACGCGGACGAAACGAGCGTCTCGGGCACCGTGGTCACGATCGATCCCGACAGCGACACCGCGCCCCTGACGTCGACCAGCACGCTGGTCGGCACGTACGGCAAGCTCGTCCTGAACGGCAATGGTACCTATGTCTACACGGTCAACCCGGCGGCGGCGGGGCCGCTGTCGGGTGAGGAGAACCCGACCGACACGTTCGACTTCACCACGCCGGACGGCACGGCGGGCCAGGTGGTCATCACCATCAACGGCATCGACGATGCGCCCACGGTCGGCACGATCGAAGCCGACCCGATCGACGAGGACGACATCCTCTACTCGCAGGACCTGCTCGCCGGTTCTACCGATCCCGACGGCAACGAAACGCTGTCGGTCGCCGAGGTGTCGATCGTCATCAGTGGCGCGCCGGAAGGTTCGGGGCTCAACGGCACGTTCGATGCGGACGACCTGCCAACCGGCTTCACGCTGGTGGGTTCAACGCTGTCGATCGATCCGAACTACTTCAACAGCCTGTCGGTGCTGGAATTCGCGCAGGTTCAGGTCAACTACACCGTCACCGACGGCGTGTTCCCGACCGCGACCAGCTACGTCATCAGCGTCGCGGGCAACAACGACTTCCCCGTCTTCACGCCGCAGGAGTCCGGCGCCACCACCGATCAGGACGCCGCGTTCACGCACGACCTGCTGGCTGGCATCACTGACCCCGACTATACCTATCGCGCAGATTCCCAGGTCGTTCCCGGCAGCATCGACGCCACGTCGAGCGGAGACAGCGACCACGCGCTGACCAGCGACGACTATTCGGTCGACGAGGCCGGCATCTTCACGCTCGACGCGACGGTGTTTGCGGATCTCGCCGAGGGCGAGACCCAGACGGTTACCGTGAACTATCTCGTCGACGACGAAGAGGCGGCGGAGACGGAGGCAAGCTATACCTTCGTCGTGACCGGCGTCGACGACAAGGCGGTCATCGACGGCACCGTGACGGGCAGCATCAGCGAGGACGGCACGTCCGTTCCCGAGAGCGCGCCGTCGAACACCGTCAGCGGCACGCTGACCGAGACCGACGTCGATGCCGACGCCCCGCACATCTTCTCGGTGCAGGACGAGGACGGTGCTGTCGCGGACTTCGTCCAGGGTGAATACGGTACCTTCTCGGTGACCGAATCGGGCGTCTGGACCTACACGCTCGACATCGAGGACGCGCAGTCGCTCAAGCAGGACTTCGACGAAACCTTCACGGTGTACACCGACGACGGGTCTTCGAAGCAGGTCACCGTCACCGTCAACGGCATCGACGATGTCGCGGTCGTTTCCGGCCGGACCGGAGAAACGGACGAGGACGCGACGGCGCCGGTCACCGGCACGCTGGTGGTCTCGGACGCGGACGACGAAACGTCGATCATGGCCGAGAGCAATGTGCGGACCGCGCATGGCAGCTTCTCGATCGACTCGGCCGGCGTGTGGTCGTTCACCGTCGACAACGCGTCGGTACAGTACCTCAACGTCGAGGAGTCGGTGACCGACACGCTGGAGGTCCAGGCCGGCGCCGAGACCGTCACGCTCAGCGTCACGATCAACGGCACCAACGACATCGCCACCAGCGATGGCGGGTCGGCGATCCTGACCAACGATAATGCGGGGGCCGTACTGGTCGACCTGGTGTCGGACATCACCGATCCCGACGACACCCCGACCGTGGAGATCACGCGCATCACCCTGCTCGATGGGTCGGGTCACATCATCCCCGGCGCTGTTCTGCCGGAAAGCGCCTACACAATCGACGGCACCGACTTCACGCTCAACACCGGTTTCTTCGACCGCCTCAACGTGGGCCAGCTGAACCAGGTCCGCATCGCCTATACCGTGACCAGTGGGACGGAGACGTTCCAGGACTTCCGCGTCATCGCGGTGCAGGGTGCAGACGACGCCGCCGTGGTGGTGGCCACGTCGGTGACGACGCAGGAGGATACGGCTCTCACCGGCCATGTCGCGACGTTCGACGTAGACAACGGCAATAGCCCGACGGGCACGGTCTCGTTGGTAAGCGGCCCGACCCACGGGACCGTCGCGCTGCAGGCTGACGGCACGTTCACCTACACGCCCGACGCGAACTTCAACGGCACGGACACGTTCTATGTCACCAGCCCGGGTGCTGTCGCCAACGTGACGTCGAGCCTTGTAAACACCCTCGGCGGCGCTGCAGGGTTTGGCGAGAACGTCGTGCCGGCCTCGGAAGACGGCGCTCAGTCGATCGCCCTCACAGAAGTATTCGGCGCGAACGGACTGACCGTGTTTGGGCAGACGTACCTGACCGCGAAGATTGCGACGAATGGGTATCTCGTGCTCGGAAACAATGCCGGCATGGACTATCTACCCGGTGCTATCGCAAATATCGGCTCGCCAGTGTTTAGCGTGTTCGGCGCCGATTCAAGCAGCATCGCACCAACTAGCGGCACATCGCCGGGCGGGAACTCGCAGGGAACCGGCAGGGTTTATTACGACCTCGATGCGGCCACCAAGACGCTGACGATCACCTATGACGACGTCGGGCATTACCCGTCGGACTCAGGTGGGATCGAAGGTGCGAAATCTAACGCCTATCAGATGACGATCCATCAGTTGGCCGATGGCTCGCTGGATGTGACCTACCGTTATGAAAACGTCGAATGGCGCTTTAGTGACAATAATCCCCAATCGAATGCGCCCTTCGTCGGGATCACCGACGGCACCTTGGAGAACCGGGTGGTCGTTACAGCCGACGCGCTGACGCTCGATACGACGACTGGCAACACGGGCATCACCGGCGTTTACCACTTCACGGTGTCGTCGACCGGGGTAATCACACAAACGCCGATCGCGATTGCCGTCACCGTGACCGTCGACCCGGTCAACGATGCGCCGACGATCGTCGGAACCGGGGAAACCGTGTCCGAAAGCGAAGGCTACTACCGGATCGACCTGGCATCGAAAGCCAGCGACGTCGACGGCGACACGCTGTCGGTGTCGGGCACCCCGTCGGTGCATGTCGTCAACGCCGACGGCACCGACACGCTGCTCGACCCCGATCTCTATGAGATCAACGAGGACGGCTCGGTAACGCTCAATCTCGACGAGATCGGTGTCCCGCTGCACAACGGGCAGACCGAGACGATCCGGATCGACTATGCCGTCAGCGATGGCGAGGCGGACCCAGTGGCCGGATCCTACACGGTCGTCGTTACCGGCGAGCCGGAACAGATCTTCGCTCTCGAGGACGGTGGGCCGACCAACGGCACGCTGTATGATGACGATATCTACGGCAGCAACGTCGTCGATATCGTCATGGCGGGCCAGGGCAACGACAACGTCTACGGCAATGACGGCAACGACGTCCTCTACGGCAACCAAGGCAACGACACGCTGTACGGTGGCCAAGGCAACGACACACTGTTTGGGGGCCAAGGCGACGACATGCTGTTCGGCGGCAGTGGCGACGACTATCTCGAGGGCGGCAAGGGCACCAACGCCATTCATGGGGGCGGCGGCAATGACACCGTCGGCTATACCAACGCAGCCAGCGCGGTGACCGCCACGCTAATCGGTCAGGGAAGCGACCAATGGTTGCCGCAGGTTGCGCTGCACGGCGTGGGCGTCGGCACCGCAGCTGCAACCAATGCCGGCAGCGACCTGGTCGACACCTATTACGACATTGCCAACATCACCGGCAGCCGCTTCGGCGATACGCTGACGGGCGACGACAACGACAACATCCTCACCGGCGGCCTCGGCAACGACACGCTCGACGGTGGCGAAGGCGTCGATACCGCGGCGTTCGCCGGGGTAGCTGCGGGCTATACGTTCACCACGATCGCCAATGCCGACGGCCTGGTCACCGGCTTCTCAGCTGTGACCGACACCAATATCGCGAACGGCAACGAAGGCACCGACACGCTGACGGGCATCGAGCAGTTGCAATTCGCGGATGTGCGGCTTTCGGCGGACGACGCGGTCCAGGTGTTCGACGCGGCGGGCAAGCTGACCGGTACGTTCAACTCCATCGACGACGCGGTCGACTCGGCGGTCTCGGGCGGCACCGTGATCATCCGCGGCGGCACCTATGTCGAACAGGTCACCGTCACCGGTGTCACGAACCTGACGATCAAGGCGGCTGCCAACGAGACGGTGACCATCGTCGCGCCGGAAGTCCTCCAAATCACGGGTGAGCGGATCAACGGGACCGCCGTCAACGGGATCCTCACCGTAACGGACTCCACCAACGTCCGCATCGAAGGGATCCATATCGATGGTGCAGGCGCCGGTGGTTCGGCGATCGGCGAGGACGAGTTCTCGGGCGTGTTCTTCGAAAACAGCTCGGGCGGTCTGTTCGACGTCAACGTGACCAGCATCCGCGACGCGTATGTCGACGAGGACGGTGGGATCAGCGGCGGTCAGCGCGGTCGTGCGGTCCTTGTCGAGAACGACAGCGCACTCGCCTTCCAGATGTCGGGAGGTTCGATCAGCGACTTCCAGAAGAACGGTCTGGTCGCCACGAACGCCGTGCTCAACGTCCAGGGGGTCGAGATCACCGGGGGCGGCGTGGTCGGGGGTCTTGCCCAGAACGGCATCGTGACCTTCGGGTCGTCGGGCCTCATCGCGGGGAACACCATCGGCGGGCTCGGCTATGCGACCGACGCGAGCAGCGCCACGGGAATCCTGCTGGTCAGCGGCAGCCATGACTTGATGGTGACCGGCAACACCGTCGTCGGTGCGTCGGCGGAGAGCTTCTTCACAGGCATCTACGTCGACACCGACGTCACCGGCGGCGGCGTCACCGGCAACACGATCAGTAATGCGGATACCGGCATCATCGTCGATGGCGCCATCGGTCCGCAGACGATCGCGGTCAGCGGCAACATCGTCACTGCATCCGATATCGGCGTCGATTTCGCGCCGACCAACCTGGACGCAACGGTCGCACACATCGTCACCGGGTCGGGTCTTCACGACGAGCTCGACGGTGCTGGCGGCAACGACACGCTGACCGGGCTGTACGGTGACGACACGCTGTTCGGTAACGGCGGCGGCGATACCCTGTACGGCAACCAAGGCAACGACACGCTGCATGGCGGGGCCGGTAACGACACGCTGTACGGTGGGCAGAACAACGACGTGCTGTTCGGTGACGACGGCGACGATGTCTTGGTCGGCGGTCTCGGCAGCAACACGCTGACCGGCGGTGCTGGTGCTGACCGGTTCGTGATGAACGCGGCTGGCCGTGACACGATCCTGGACTTCCACCAGGGCGAGGGCGACCGCATCGACCTGCGCACGCTCGGCTATACCAGCGACAGCCAACTGGTCGTCAGCCAGGTGGGCGACCATTACACCGTCGAGAGCGTCGCCAGCACCAACGGCGTCGCGGACTTCCACCTCGACGTCTTCGGTGCGACGACGGCGCCGAACCATGACGCGTTCATCTTCGCCTAAACCCATGAGCCCGGTCCACATTATCCATGTGGACCGGGTCGCTATCGTACAATAGTGTCGGCACGGGGCCGGCACGGAGCCTAGCGAAGCCGATAGTGCCTGGTGTAAAAGCGTGGACGAATGATGGTGTCAGCTTCCGGTTTTCTTCGTGGCGTCTTCGGGCGCCACTTTCTTGCGCGGATATTGGGGTCGGCAGCGGCCGGACTGGCAATGACCGCGGCCACCACGGCCCGCGCCGAGACACTCGCTGAGGCGATCGCGACGGCCTACGACACCAATCCCGACATCCTGGCACAACGCGAACTGCTCCGGGCGATCAACGAACGCTATCTCCAGGCGCGCGCGCAGCTCGGCTTCACGGTCGACGCCACTGCCTCGATCCAGACTCAGCGCGCGCTCGTCGACAGCAACGTCACGGCCAACAACGAAGTCACCGCGCAGACCGCGTCGCAGACGCTGACGGTGATCCAGCCGCTCTATTCCGGCGGACGACTCCACGCCGCACTGCAGGCGGCGCTCGCCAACGTGTTCCTGAACTATCAATATGTCCGGCGCGCGCAGGCCCGCGTGCTGACGCAGGTCGTGACCTCCTACGCCGACGTCCAGCGCGACCAGCAGATCGTCGCGATCAGCACCGAGAATGTCGGGCTGCTCCAGGGCCAGATCGACCAGACCCGCGCGAAGCTGGCCGCCAAGTCGGCGACGCTGACCGACCGCGACCAAGGGTTCGCGCGGTTCGCGGCCGCGCAGGCGCAGTTGGTCGTCGCGACCGCGCGCCTGCGCGCCAGCGAGAGCAGTTTTCGCGCCGTCGTGGGGCGTGATCCGGGTACGCTCGAGCCGGTCCCGCCGCTCCCCGATCTCGCGAAATCGGTCGACGGTTTCTACGCGATCGCCGAGCGGAGCAGCCCGGTGCTTCTGAGCGCCGATTTCCAGGAGCGTGCGTCGCGCGCCGGCGTCCTGCAGGCAAAGGCGGCGACGCGGCCGTCGCTGGCGCTGCGCGGCGACGTCAGCCAGGGGCCGCTGCTGCCTTACAACGACCAGCTGCGCAACGACAACCAGACCGTCCGGCTGGTGCTGAGCGTGCCGATCTATTCGTCGGGCGCGGTGTCGTCGCGGATCCGCGAATCGCGTGCGCGCAACCGCTCGGACATCGACCTGATCGAGAGCGCGCGGCGCCAGGTCCGGCTGTCGGTCTCGCAGGCCTATGAACAGATGCGCGGCAGCCAGCAGGCGCTCGATCTCTACGACCAGCAGGTCACCGCGCAGGCCGGCGTCTACAAGGGCACGAAGATCGAGGAACGCTTCGCGTTGCGCTCGGCGCTCGACATCCTGAACGCCGCGCAGGAGCTCAACAACGCGCGCATCGCCCGCGCCAATGCGGCGCATGACAGCTATGTCGGCGAGGCGACGCTGATCGCCGCCGCCGGCCGACTCAGCCCGCAGACCTTCGGGATCAAGGCAGCGATCGATCCCCTAGCGCCCGACGTCCAGCGGCTCAACGATCGCGACCGGATCCCGTGGATGATGGCGGTCGATGCGATCGATTCGATCGGCCAGTCCAGCGTGTTCGACGGGGTCGTGACGAGTGACCTTCATGACTGAGCTCGATCCCGAGAGCGTCCTGTTCATCACGCTTGATTCGTGTCGTTTCGATACGATGGCGAACGCGGGGCCGCTGGCGATGCGCGCGGTCGCGCCGATGCGGCCCGCGCAGGCGCCGAGCTATTTCACCTACGGGTCGCACTGCGCGATGTTCGTGGGGTTCACGCCGGTCGCCACGCTGGAACCCGTCGCGATGCTCAACCCGAAGGCGGCGAAGCTCTTCAAGCTGGTCGGCGCGGGGCATCCGGGCAAGGGCGGCGAAGGCTTCGAACTGGCGGGTGCGAACATCATCGAGGGGTTCGCGAACCGCGGCCACAGCACGATCGGCTCGGGGGCGGTCGGCTGGTTCAACCCCGATACGCCGACCGGCGTGCATCTCGGGCGCCCGTTCCAGCATTTCCTTTACGATGGCGCACCCGGGGCAGTCGAACGTCAGGTGGCTTGGATCGGGCAGCAGATCGATGCGGCGCCGGGACCCGTCTTCACCTTCCTGAACTGTGCCGAGACGCACGTCCCCTATTGGCACCAGGGCGCGGCCTGGCCGTATGACGACAATTGCTGCGAACCCTTCCAGACGGTCGATCGCCGCGATGAGTGCGCGGCCCGCCAGGCGTCGTCGCTTCGTCACATCGATGCGGTCCTCGCGCCGCTGATCGCTCGGTTCCTGCACGCGACGATCCTGATCTGCGGGGATCATGGTGACGCCTGGGGTGAGGACGGTATCTGGGAACACGGAGTCCCGCACGAAAAGGTCCTGACCGTCCCCCTGATGATCCGCCACCGCGGCGATCCGGTCTAGAGCGCCCAAGGATTAGAGCGACGCCGTCGGAGGCCGCCTACTAGGTGGCGTTCGGCCAGCCGGTTGAGCGATGACATCCACACAGCGAGATGGGATGCGACCGGATACCGGTGCGTCATCGATGACGCGTGCGCCGAATCACCGGCTCCGGAAGCACGCCGCGATGCGCTGTCCGCGCTGTTGCCGGCGTGTCCCCAGCGGGGGGGGGGGGCATGTCGGCAAGACCCCGTTTCCGCGCTGACGAAACGCTCGCCGAAAGCGTGCTTCGTAAAATGCAACGGCGTGTTGCGCGGGGCTTGTGGTGCAAAAGTTTCGCGTATAGCTTTTGGAAATTACGGGATGATTTCCCGCGAGCCGCGCAATTTTGATGCGGTTCGGTCAAGTTGCGTTCGGTCGCAAAGCCGAACGATGTTTGTGCAGGCACTACGCTACTTTCCACTATCCGCAGAACGGGGCTCAACGCGATGGCGAACAAATACGTAATTGACAGTGTCGGAAACGCCGGCGCGGAGCCCCTGGAATCACAGGGGGTGGATTTTTCGTCGTTCGTTCGCGAGTCGGGCACGTTCGGCAGCGGTTTCGGTGAGGTCAGCGCCGAGGCGGTGTCGTCGCTCGGGCTTGCCACCGCCCATGCCCCGGTCGTCGCAACGGGCGGGGCGGTCGCGGAGACCGCGGGCATCGGCAGTCCCGTCGCTCTGAGCTTCGAGGACGCATTCTCGGTCGCGACGAGCGCGTTGAAGAGCGGCCCGCTGTCGGTGCTCGATTCACAGCTTGCCTCGCTGTTCTACGCGTCGTCGTCGCAGGCCACCGCGATGTCGGCGTTCACCAGTGGGATCGACCATCTCGACAACGCGATTACCGCCGATGGCAAATATGTTCTGATCGATACGGTGTCGAAGAACGGCAACGGTGCCAGCCTGCTCGCGGAACTCCAGGCGCTCGGCCTGAAGGGCGGCAGCGCATATGGCGCGGTCGCATCCGGGTTCCTGCCGGTCGACCAGATCGGGGCACTGGTCGGTACGACGTTGCTGCAGTCGGCACGTGAATCAGGCTTTGCGACCAGCGTCGGGCTCGTCACGACGCAGGCCGATTCGGGCATGTATGCCGACGTCGCGCGTTCGACCTACGGCGTCGACGGCAGCGGGATCCGCGTCGGCGTGTTGTCGGACAGCTTCAATCGCGAGAACTCGCGCGATTCGATGCAGCAGAACATCGCGAGCAACGACCTGCCGACCGATACGCGCATCCTTCAGGATGCCGCCACCGGGTCGGATGAAGGGCGCGCAATGGCGCAGCTGGTGCACGATCTCGCGCCCGGCTCTGCGATCGATTTCGCCACTGCGTTCAATGGCCAGGCGTCGTTCGCCAACAACATCGTCCGGCTGGCTGCTGCCGGCGACAAGGTGATCGTCGACGACGTCAGCTATTTCGCCGAGCTCACCTATCAGAACGGCATCATCGCGCAGGCGGTGAACGAAGTCGCGAGCCAGGGCGTCGCCTATTTCAGCTCCGCCGGCAACGACGGCAAGGAAGGCTATCAGGGCGCGTGGGTGTCGGGTGCCACGCAGACGCTGAACGGTCAGTCCTACACGCTGATGCAGTTCGCGCCCGGCCAGGACTATATCAACGTCCGCGTCGCGGCGAGCCAGACCTTCATCCTGCAATGGGATCAGCCAGGTTCGTCGGCGGGCGGTCCGGGCGCTACCAGCGATCTCGACATCTTCCTGACCAACGCCGACGGCACGACCATCCGTGCAGGCGCGATCGCTAACAACATCGGCGGCGATCCGGTCGAGGTGTTCCGCTTCACGGCAACGGGTGCGACCGTCGGATCGACGCTCCAGCTCCGCGTCGGCCTGCGCAGCGGCGCAGCGCCGGGCGAAATCCGCCTGATTGCGTCGGGCAATGGCGCGGCCGTCGACCTCGAGAACCCGGCCTCGAACACCAACGAAGGCACGCTGTACGGCCATCATGCGGTCGAAGGCGGCATGGGCATCGGCGCGACCTCGTTCGCGCGGACTCCGCTCGCGGGGTTCAATCCGCCGGTCGCCGAGAGCTTCTCGTCGCGCGGAACCCAGAAGATCCTTTACGACGACACCGGCGCACGCTTGGCGGCACCGCAATATTACGGGGTCGCGGTCACCGCGGTCGACGGCGGCAACACCACCTTCTTCAGCAGTGACAGTGCCGCGGATCCCGATAGCTTCCCGAATTTCTTCGGGACGTCGGCGGCGGCGCCCGATGCCGCTGCGGTTGCAGCGCTCATGCTGCAGGCGAACCCGAACCTGAACGGCCGGGATATCCGCGCGCTGATGCAGAGCACGGCGCTCGACATGGACGACGCCGCCACCGCGGCGTTCGACACGGGGTACGACGTCAAGACCGGATCGGGCTTCGTGCTCGCCGACAAGGCAGTGCAGGCTGCCAAGACGCTCGTAATCGCGAATGCCGGTCAGACCGTACTCTACGGGACCCACCTGAACGACACGATCAACGGCAGCGCCGCGGCGGATACGCTGTACGGCTATGACGGCAACGACACGATCACCGGCGGTACCGGGGCCGACAAGATCTATGGCGGCGCCGGCAACGACACCATCTACGGCAACCAGGACAACGACACGATCTACGGTGAGTCGGGTAACGACACGATCTATGGCGGACAGGGCGACGACGCGCTGTACGGCGGGATCGGTGACGATGTCCTCGAAGGGGGCCTCGGCAACGACATCATCAACGGCGGGACCGGGTTCAACACGGCATCCTATGTCAACGCGACGTCGGCGGTGGCAGTCAATCTGGGCGCGGGCACGGCCAGCGGCGGCGCTGGCACCGACACGCTGTTCAGCATCCAGAACGTCACCGGCTCGAACTATTCCGACACCATCCTGGGAAGCGCCGAAAACAACGTCCTGATCGGTGGGCAGGGCAGCGACTCGCTGTCGGGCGGTGATGGCGACGACACGCTGGACGGTGGCGTCGGCGGTGAAGCGGTGATCCAGATCACCGTCAATCACCCCGATATCACCAAGCCGAACACGCAGGTCATCAGCAGCATGGCGACCGCGCTGGTCCTCAACACGGCGTCGGGCGGCGATTTCGATCTCGTCTCGAACGGCAACATCGTCAGCTCGACATCGATCCCGCATGCTACGGTCAACGCCCGCGCTTCGGGTGGCGTGTTCGAATATTACGCGATCTCGGTTGCGGCGAACACGCGCGTGGTCTTCGACATCGATGGCAACAGCTTCGACTCGGTCATCCAGGTGCTCAACGCCGGCGGTACCGTGCTCGCCGAGAACGACGATTCGAGCGATCCGGGCGGCGATGCCGTCGCCAGCGCGATCGATTACACGTTCGCAACCGCCGGAACCTATTATCTGCGCGTTCAGGATTTCGATCGTGCGGCCGGACCTGCTGCGAATGCGGCCTATACGCTGAACGTCTCGTCGACCTCGGCCACCGTCGATTATACCGGCGCGACCGAGCTTGCGCCTGACACGCTCGACGGCGGCGTGGGGATCGATACGGCAAGCTACGCCAGCGCAACGTCGGCGGTGAACGTCAGCCTGCTGATCGCCGGCAACCAGAACACCGGCGGTGGCGGTCTCGACAGCCTGACGTCGATCGAGAACCTGTCCGGGTCCTCGTTCGGTGACACGCTGACCGGCGATGCCGGGGCGAACGTCCTGACCGGCGGCTTCGGTAACGACACGCTCAACGGCGGCGACGGCAACGACGTGCTGTTCGGCAACCAGGACAACGACACGCTGAACGGCGGCGTCGGCAACGACACGCTGTACGGCGGGCAGGGCGACGACGCGCTGTTCGGCAACCAGGGCGACGACATCCTGGTCGGCGGTCTCGGCAACGACCAGCTGTTCGGCGGCCAGGGCAACGACACGCTCGACGGTGGCGACGGCAACGACGTCATCCAGGGCGGCGTCGGTGTGGACGTGCTGACGGGTGGCATCGGCAGCGACATCTTCCGCTACATCACCGCGGCGGACTCGACGGCCGCTGCGTCGGACACGATCCTCGATTTCCAGTCGGGGACCGACAAGATCGATCTGGCGGCGATCAACACCAGCGCCGCCGACCGCGTCGCCATCTCGACATCGGGGTCGACGACGTTCGTCACGATGGACCTCGGCGGCGACGGTTCGGTCGATCTCAGCATCCAGGTTTCCGGCGCCAATGCGGTGTCGGCCAACGACCTGATCCTGACCTCGGCAGTCGTCACCTCGTCCGCGGTGGCGGCAGACCAGGCGCACGACGCCAGCGCCGTGGCCGATATATTCGCCACCGAGACCGTTGCCGACGTGTTCGCGGTCGCGCCCAGCGCATTCCAGGTCCACAAGCTCTACATGGGCAGCGCAGCGCACGAAGACATGATGTTCGCATAATATACCGTACGGCGTCGGCGGGTTGCCGGCACCGGACGGACATGGAGGGCGGCGCCGATGGTGCCGCCCTTTGTGCATTCAGCGTGGTTTGGCTTGAACAGCTGTCATCGCAATAGTGACGGCGGGATCGGCCGGCAGGCCGGACATATCGACCGCGCGCGCGCCATTTGCGTATTGCGACATGAGCCGGTGAAGCGCAGCATGGCCGGACGACAGGCTCTAGGGTTCGAAAGGAGCGACGATGCCCGAAAAGGCGCGGAAGATCGAGAAGCTCCGCCTCATCGAACATCTCGTCGACGAGGCGCGGACGATCGCGGATGACGAGGGCGAACACCTGATCGGGGCGAAGCTCGAAGACTGCCTCGTCTGTGCGCTGGCACGGCGGTCGTCGCTGGACCACTGACCGGACTCGCGGAAACGACCGGTTGACTGCCAAGGCAATGGTTGCCAAGGCAACCATATGCAATTCTATTCCACCGATGATTTTGCGCCGGAATGCTCGATCGGGTATCTGGCGCGGCGGACGTACCAGATCGGCCTGACGGCGCTGGAGCCCATGTTCGCCGAGGAGGGCCTGACCGGTATCCAGTGGTCGGCGCTCGTGTCGCTGTGGTTCGAGCGCGGCACGACCTGCGCCGAGCTCGCGCGCGACCTCAATCACGACAAGGGCGCGATGACGCGGCTCGTCGATACGCTCGAACAGCGCGGCTGGGTGACGCGGAACCGCGATACCGATGACCGCCGTATCATCAACCTGATCCTGACCGACGATGGCCGCGCGATCGCGAGCCGCTGTCGCATCCGCGTCGTCGACTATTGGAACACGGTATTGAAGGACTGGGACAAGGCGGAGGTCGCTGCGCTGGTCGCGCTGATGCAGAAACTGAACGAGACGATGGAGTCGGCCGCCGCGGCCGGGATGCGGGTATGAAGGTCGCCGCGCTTTCGATCTCCGCGTTGCTCGCCGGCTGCGCGATCCCGGCGTCGAAGCCGGCGGTCGCGCCGGTATCGGACACCGCGCTCGGCCTGTCGAGCGATGTCGCGCCGGCGATCGCTGCGGACTGGTGGCACGGGTTCGGCGATCCGCAGCTCGACCGGCTGGTCGGCGACGCGGTAGCAGGAAGCCCGTCGCTCGATGCCGCGCTCGCGCGGATCGGGCAGGCGCAGGCGGTGCTGGCGACGCGGAATGCCGAGAACGGACCCGACGTCACGCTCGACGCGCAGGAGCAATATGCGCGGCTGTCGGGGCGCTACACGATCCCGCCGCCATTCGCCGGTTCGACTCGCTTCGTCGGGTCGGTGGCCGCCAACCTCAACTGGAACCTCGACCTGTTCGGGCGGCAGAAGGCGGCGATCGCGGGCGCGCGGGCGAGCGTGCAGGCAGCCGCGCTCGACCTGTCGGCGGCGCGGCTGTCGCTGTCGGGGGCGGTGGTGCAGACCTATATCGACCTCGCCCGCGCCGAGGCGCAGGCGGCGATCGCGGAGCGCACCATCGCGACGCGGACCAATTCGCTGCGGCTGGTGAACGTCCGCGTGCGCAACCAGCTCAACAGCAAGCTCGACGCGCAGGCGGCGACCACGCTCGTCGCGCAGGCGCGCCAGGCGTTGCTCCGTGCGCAGGCCGCACAGGCGCTGGCGCGCAACGCGCTCGCGGCGCTGGCCGGGCGGGGGGCGGACTATCCCGCGACGATCGGCGCGACCCGGCTGCAACTCGACGCGGCGTTGCCGTTGCCGCAGCGCCTGCCTGCAGACCTGCTCGCGCGCCGGGCCGATATCGGTGCGGCACAGGCGCGGATCGTGGCAGCCGCGGCGGGCCGGCAGGTCGCGCGCAAAGCCTTCTATCCCAACGTCAACCTGGCGGCGCTCGCCGGCTTCCAGGCGGTCGGGCTCGGCAACCTGCTGGCGCTGGATGCCGGAACGGTCGGTGCGGGGCCGGCGGTCCATCTGCCGATCTTCGACAATGGCCGGCTGAAGGCCGATCTGGCGGGCGCAACCGCGGCGCTCGACCTGGCGACCGCGGACTATAACGACCGGGTGGCGGGCGCGGTTCGCGAGGCTGGGGATGCGCTGGCGCGGGTCGGTGCGCTCGCGGCAGATCGCGCACGTCAGCGCGAAGTCGTGCGCGGCTTTTCCGAGACCGGCCGGCTGAACGCGGTCCGCGTCGCGAGCGGGCTCGATAGCCGGCTCGAACTGGTCGACAACGACGTACGCACGCTCGAGGCCGAACAGGCCGACGCCAATCTCGCCGCCGATGCAGCCCAGCAGCGCGTCGCGCTCGTGCTCGCGCTCGGTGGCGGCTTCACGCAGGATATCCGATGACCGACACGCAGACGCCAGCCCCCGTTGCTGACCCCGTCGCCGACACCCCGCCAGCGGGCAACCCGGCCCGCAGGCGCGGCTTGACCATTCTCGCGGTCGTCGTCGTGATCGGCGCGATCGTCTGGGCGGTGTTCCACTTCCTGCTGGCGGCGCCCGAGCAGGAGACCGACGACGCCTATGTCGCGGGCGACGTGATCGCGATCACCTCGCGCGATCCGGGGCAGGTGACCGACATCCATGCCGACAACACGCAGGTCGTGAAGGCCGGCCAGCCGCTGCTCGACCTCGATGCCGCGACCGCGGACGTCGGGCTCGCCTCGGCAGAGGCGGAACTCGCACGGGCGGTGCGCGCGACCCGGTCGGACTTCTCCAAGCTCGGCGAGACCGGCGCGGCGGTGGTCCAGGCGCAGGCCGAACTGGCGCGCGCGCAGAACGATCTGAAGCGCCGGCGCGGGGCGGCGGCGGAAGGCGCGGTGTCGGGCGAGGAGCTCGGCCACGCCGCCGACCAGGTCAAGGTCGCGAGCGCGACGCTGCAGCTCGTGCGCAGCCAGCAGGCGCAGTCGCGCAACAGCGTGGCGGGGACGACGGTGTCGAACAACCCCGCGGTGATGGCGGCGATCGCGGCCTATCGCCGCGCCGCGATCACGCGCAGCCACATGCATATCGTCGCGCCGATCGACGGCGTCGTCGCGCAGCGCACGGTGCAGCTGGGCCAGCAGGTCTCGGCGGGCATGCCGTTGATGGCGGTGGTGCCGCTCGACCGGGTGTGGGTCGACGCCAATTTCCGCGAGACGCAGCTGCGCGACCTGCGCATCGGCCAGCCGGCGACGGTGACCGCGGACATGTATGGCGACGACCTGGTCTATCACGGCCATGTCGTCGGGCTGGGCGCCGGCAGCGGCAACGCCTTCGCGCTGCTGCCGTCGCAGAACGCCAGCGGCAACTGGATCAAGATCACGCAGCGCGTTCCCGTACGGATCGCGATCGACAAGGGCGAGCTGCGGCGCAACCCGTTGCGGATCGGCCTGTCGGTGAACGCGACGGTGGATACCGCGAACACGTCGGGGACGATGGTCGGTCGGCCGGCCGCTGCGGCGTACAAGGGGTTGTCGACCGGTGCGGGCGATCCGGCTGTCGAGGCGAGGATCCGGCAGATCATCGCGGCGAACCGGTGATGGTTCTTCCGCTCAATCCTCCCCCGGCGGGGGAGGGGGACCGTGCGAAGCACGGTGAAGGGGTATTCGCCGCAAGCGCTGCGTCGTTGGAGAGCTACCCCTCCACCGCGCAAGCGCGGTCCCCCTCCCCCTCCGGGGGAGGATTTGGTTGGCTCGACGTCGAGGCGCGACACTGATGGCCGCCCCCTCCGGCCCCGGTCCCGCGCCGCTCACCGGCGGCCCGCTCGCGCTCACCGCGATCGCGCTCGCGCTCGGCACGTTCATGCAGGTGCTCGACACCACGATCGCCAACGTGTCGCTGCCGACGATCGCGGGCAATCTCGGTGTCTCGAGCGACAATTCGACCTGGATCGTCACAGCGTTCGCAGTAGCGAACGGCGTCGCGGTGCCGTTGACCGGCTGGCTGATGGGCCGGTTCGGGGTGGTCAAGACCTTCTGCGTGTCGGTGATCCTGTTCACGATCGCGTCGTTCCTGTGCGGCATCGCCTGGAACCTGCCGTCGCTGATCGGCTTCCGCATCCTGCAGGGCGCGGTGTCGGGACCGATGATTCCGGGCAGCCAGGCGCTGCTGATCGCGATCTTCCCGCCGCACAAGCGCGGGACCGCGCTCGCGATCTGGTCGATGACGACGTTGGTCGCGCCGATCATGGGGCCGATCCTCGGCGGCTACATTTCCGACAACTATCACTGGAGCTGGATCTTCCTGATCAACGTGCCGTTCGGGTTGTTCACCGGCTTCGTCTGCTGGAAGATGCTCGGTAAGCGCGACACGCCGACGCGGAAGCTGCCGATCGACGGAGTCGGGCTGATGCTGCTGGTGCTGTGGGTCGGCGCGCTGCAGATCGCGCTCGACCTCGGCAAGAACGACGACTGGTTTGCGTCGGACCGCATCGTCATCGCCGCGGTGGTCGCGCTGATCGGCTTTGCGACCTGGCTGATCTGGGAGCTGACCGACGCCAATCCGGCGGTGAACCTGACCCAGTTCAAGAACCGCAACTTCGCGATCGGCACGCTGGCCTTCTGTCTCGGCTATGCGGTGTTCTTCGCCAACACGTTGCTGCTGCCGCTCTGGCTGCAGACGCAGATGGGCTATACCGCGACCTGGGCGGGGTTGGTCGCCGCGCCCTCTGGGATCGTCGCGGTGATCCTGACCCCGTTCGTCGCCAAGCTCGCGGGCAAGGTCGATGCGCGGATCCTCGCAACGGTGTCGTTCGCGGCGTTCGGCTATTCCTATTACCTGCGCTCTGGCTACACGACGACCGCGAGCTTCTACGACCTGATGCTGCCGATGATGGTGCAGGGGATCGCGATGGCGACCTTCTTCCTGTCGATGCTGACGATCTCGCTCGACCGCATCCCGCCCGAGCGGCTGCCGTCGGCGACGGGCGTGTCGAACTTCGCGCGCATCACCGCGGGCAGTTTCGCGGCATCGCTGATCACGACGATGTGGGACCGGCGCGAGGCGCTGCACCAGACGCGGTTGTCGGAAGCCGTGGGGCAGGGGATGCCGTATCGCCTCGCCGTCGATGGCCTTGCGCGGATGGGGCTGACCGACACGCAGGCGGCGGGCGCGATCACGCGGCAGATGGTCGGTCAGGCCTATCTGCTTGCCTCGACCGACCTGTTCCGGATTTCGGCGTGGCTGTGCCTGTCGCTGGTCGTGATCGTCTGGTTCACGCGCAAGGCGTCGCCGCCAAAGGGCCCGATCGCGGCGGACTAGCCGCGCCCGGGCCCTCCGTTACCGGCCGAGCAGGACCCGCGCCTGCCCGGCGATCTGCGCGAGCATCGCGGCGTTGGGCACGGCCGCGTGGCGCGCCCGGTCGATCACCGCCTTGAACTGCGCCACGCGCTGCGCATTGGCGAGCAGCCAGGTTTCGACCGCACCCTGCGGATCGGTCGCACCGCAGCGCGCCAGGAACTCCAGCCGCAATTGCTGGAAATCGCGCGCGAGGCCGGCGATCAGCAGCCGCTCCCACGGATCGGTCGGGCTGATCCGCGCGGCGTTGGCCTGCGCCCAGTCGAGCCCCAGCGCCTGCCCCAGATGCGTGAAGGCGCGGGTCAGCACCGCCTCGTCGAGCGCGAGTCGCTGGCCCAGATCGGCAAGCCCGACCGCACCGTCGAGCTCGAACAGCCGGACGACTTTCCGCGCCAGCTCAGCGGGGGCGCCGACCGCCTCCAGTTGCGCGGCGATACGCGCGCTCTGCGCGCTCGCCTCGGCGAGCAGCAGCGCCTTGGTCTGGCCGTCGAGATGCCTGATGCCCTTGGCAAGGCGTGCGAGCACTTCGCCAGGCCCCGCACCAGGGGCCGAAACCCGCAGCAGGTCGGCGATCTGCGACCGCGTCGCGACCGCGACTTCGTCGAACAGCGCGATCCGCGCCGCCTCGGGCATCGCCGTCGTCTCGATCTCCGCCCAGAGCGCGGGCAGGTCGAACAACCGCTCGGCCACGACGAACATCGCCGCGATGTCGCCCATCGCCGCGCCTTCCTCCTCGGCGAGCTCGAACGGGTAGAGCACGCCCAGGCGATTGACGATCCGGTTGGCGAGCTTGGTCGCGACGATCTCGCCGCGCAGGCGATGCTCGTCGATCGCGGTGGCGAACCGCTCGCGCATCGCCGCCGGGAAGGCGGCGTGCAGGTCCGGCTTCAGCTCGTCGTCGGTCGCGACCGCGCTGTGCTCGATCGCGTCCTGCAACGCGAGTTTGGCGGTCGCGAGCAGCACCGCGAGCTCGGGCCGGGTCAGGCCCTGTCCGTCCTGGCCGCGACGCAGCAGGATGTCGTTCGGGGCCAGCCCCTCGACAACGCGGTCGAGCCGCCCGGTGTTCTCGAAGATCTCGATGACGCGGACATAGCTCGGTACCGCGACCGCGCCGTCCGCCTCCGCGATCGACAGCGCCAGCGTCTGCAGTCGGTTGTCCTCGAGCACGATGTGCGCGACGTCGTCGGTCATCGACGCGAGCAACGTGTTGCGCGCCTCGTAATCGAGACGGCCCTCGATCACCTCGCGGTTGAGCGCGATCTTGATGTTCACCTCGTTATCCGAACAGTCGACGCCCGCCGAATTGTCGATGAAGTCGGTGTTGATCCGCCCGCCGCGCGCGGAGAACGCGATGCGCGCGGCCTGCGTGACGCCTAGGTTCGCGCCCTCACCGATCGCGGTGACGCGCAGGTCCTCGGCGTTGATCCGCAACCGGTCGTTGGCGGGATCGCCGACCGCGACGTTCGCTTCCGATGCCGCCTTCACATAGGTGCCGATGCCGCCGAACCAGAGCAGGTCGGCCGGCGCCTTGAGGATCGCGGTGATCAGTGCGCCGGGGTCCATCTCGGTCTCTGTGATGCCGAGCGCCGCCTGGACCTGCGGCGTCAGCTTCACGACCTTGGCGGTGCGCGCGAACACGCCGCCGCCCTCGGAAATCAGCGATGCGTCGTAATCCGCCCAGCTCGAGCGCGGCAGCGCGAACATCCGCGCACGCTCGTCCCAGCTCCCCGCCGGATCGGGGTTCGGATCGAGGAAGATGTGACGATGGTCGAACGCCGCGACGATCTTGAGCGTCTTAGAAAGCAACATCCCGTTGCCGAACACGTCGCCCGACATGTCGCCGCAACCGACGACCGTGATGGGTTGCGTCTGCACGTCGATGCCGCGCTCCGCAAAGTGCCGCTGGACCGAAACCCACGCACCCTTGGCGGTGATCCCCATCGCCTTGTGGTCGTAGCCGACGCTGCCGCCGCTCGCGAACGCATCGCCCAGCCAGAAGCCGCGCTCCAGCGCCAGCGCGTTCGCGACGTCGCTGAACGTCGCGGTGCCCTTGTCGGCGGCGACGACGAAATAGGGGTCGTCGCCGTCGAGGATCGTCACGTTGTCGGGATGGACGACTTCGCCCTCGACGATGTTGTCGGTGATCGACAGCAGCGAGCGGATGAAGATGCGGTAGCTCTCGGTGCCCTCCGCGAGCCACGCGTCGCGGTTGGCGGGCGAGGGGAGCTGCTTGGGATAGAAGCCGCCCTTGGCACCGGTCGGCACGATCACCGCGTTCTTGACGCGCTGGGCCTTCATCAGCCCGAGGATCTCGACGCGGAAATCGTCGCGGCGGTCGGACCAGCGCAGCCCGCCGCGCGCGACGGGCCCGGCGCGCAAGTGGATGCCCTCGACGCGGGGCGAATAGACCCAGACCTCGCGCCACGGCACGGGCGCGGGAAGGTTGGGGATCAGGTGGCTGTCGAGCTTGAACGCCAGCGCTTCGGCCGCGGCGGGCGTGAAGGCGTTGGTGCGCAGCGTCGCGGCCACCAGGCTGCGATAGGCGCGCAGGATGCGATCGTCATCGATCGCCGCGACCGCATCCAGCCCCGTTTCGATCGCCTGGTCGGCAGTGATCGCGTTGCCGGGATGCTTCGGATCATGCACCGCGTCGAACCGCGCGATCAGCGCGGCGGCGACGGTCGGCGCGCGACGCAGCGCATCGACGACCGTGGTCAGGCCGTAGGGCAGCCCCGCCTGGCGCAGATACCGGAACCAGGCGCGGAACAGGACGATCGCACGCGGCGCCATGCCCAGCTCGACGATCAGCCGGTTGAACGCGTCGTTCTCCGCCGCACCTTCCAGCACCGCGGCGATCGCGCCCTCCAGAACTTCGGCGTCGGTATCGAGCGCGGCGTCGTTGGCCTCCAGCACGAAGTCGTGGACGAAGGCGTCGCCGTCACCCTGCAACCGCGTCGGCAGTTCGCCAATCACGCGGAACCCAAAATTCTCCAGCACCGGCACCGCGTCGGACAGCGCGAGCGCGCCGCCCAGCCGGTAGATCTTCAGCTGGCGGTTCTCACCCGGCGCGCTGGCGATCAGGCGTACGCCGCGCGACTCCGGCCCCTCCAGCGCGGCGAGGCGCTGGATGTCCGCAGCGGCCTCGGCGGCGCTGCTGACGTTGCGATAATTTTGCGGGAATGCCGCAGCCCAGCGGAGCGCCAGACGCGCGGCGCGCGGCGCCGCGAGCGTATCGGCCAGCGCCGCCTCGACATCGGGGCCCCAGCCGCGCACCATCCGCTGCAACCGCAACGCGAGCGGCGCGACATCGGGCATGCGCCCCTCGCCACGCAGGTCGAGCGTGTAGCGGATCAGCGCGACGCCGCCATCCTCCAGCCCGATCGACCAGTTGAGCACGGTCGCGTTCGCGGCCTCGGCCAGCATGTCGCCGATCGCGACGCG
This sequence comes from Sphingomonas ginsenosidivorax, assembly GCF_007995065.1. NCBI lineage: Bacteria > Pseudomonadati > Pseudomonadota > Alphaproteobacteria > Sphingomonadales > Sphingomonadaceae > Sphingomonas > Sphingomonas ginsenosidivorax. The sequence goes on from NZ_VOQR01000001.1 coordinate 338,873, forward strand.
GCGGCTCGTCGTCAGGTCGTCGCGCTGCAGCCAGGCGAACGCGAACAAATGCCGCTTCAGCGTCGACTGGACCAGCACCAGCGCGGGGCGGGGACGATCCGCCAGGCTCATCGCGGTCAGCACCAGCTCCTCGAGCGCAGGCGCCTCGAACGCGATGACCAAGTCGTGCGGCAACTGCGTCAGCGCGTGCGTCAATGCCTTGCCCGCATGGCCGCGCGGGTCGAAGCCGAATTTCTGCTCGAGCGACTTGAGCGCGGCGCGCAGTACCGGCACGTCACGCGGCGCCGTCGCCAGCGCGGCGCTGGTCCACAGCCCGGCATGGATCGACAGCCCGGTCACGGTCGTCCCCGTCAACACGGGCACGACCACGAGGTCGAGCGGCACCGCGCGGTGCACGGTGGAGATCAGGTTCGATTTCAGCAGCAGCGGCGCGGTCCCGCCGCGTTCGAACCATTCGATCGCGAGCGCGCGCGAGGCTTCGGCGAGGATCGGGACGCGGTGCTCCTGCCGCGCGATCCCGAGTGCGGCGCCACTGCTGCCGTCGCGGTGCCACAGCTGGTGGCCGAGCAGGGTCAGGCTGCCGTCGAGGAACCAGCGCAGCAGCGCGGTGCCCTCGTCGTCGGAGACGCCGACGATGTCCGCGGCCATCCGCGCCTGCATCGCACGCCAGTCGGTCACCGCGGCGCGCACATCGGCCAGCACCGCCGCGAGCTCGTCGAGCAGTCCGCGACGGTCGCGCGCGTCGGCGCGCTCCATTTCCAGGTAGATCATCGATTCGGGGGCGCCGTCGGCCCCAGCCGAATCGCCGATCGCGACGAGCGTGCCGTCGGCGTCGCGCTTGGTCGTGACGACAGGGTGGATGATCCGGTCGACCGCTATGCACTGCGTGCCGATCGCGGCGGCAATCGAATCGACCAGGAACGGCATGTCGTCGTTCACGATCGCGACGCGCATCCGCCGCCGGACATCGTCGGCGGCGATCGGCTCGATCGCGATCGCGGGCGCATGCCCGTCGCGCCGTGCCGCGGTGGTCGCGACGAAGGCCGCGGCGTGCGCGATCTCGTCGGTCCCGAAGTCCTTCAATTCGCCCGGAAGCGCGCGTTCGGTAAGCCGGGCCGCAAGGGCGTCGGTCAGCATCTGCATATGGTTCGCCATAGGCGGCGCCTATGCGCCCGTGGCGGGATCAGCTCAAGGCTTGTGGCAGGTGCGAAGGGCGCTTGTTGCGGTGCAAAACGTCAGCGCAGCGCGCGGACCGCCTGCCTGGCCAGGGCGGCATCGCCGGTGACCGATCCGAGGATGTCGAGCCCGCCATTCGGAGCCGCGCGCGCGACGAGAATGACGGTTTCGCCCACGGCCGCCTCGGTTTCCAGCGCGAGATGCGTGAGGACCGGCGGGATTGCCGGCGCCTTCTTGCGTCGCGGCTTGGCCGTCTCGGTTGCCGCGCGCGCGGCGGCGGCGATCGCCTTGATACCGCCGGGCGTGCGGCCCAGCAGTGGCGCCAAGCCGCCCATGCCGATGCCGATCCGGCGCGCATGCTGCAGCACGGTAGCGAATTCGGCGAGCCGGACGGCGTCATAGTCGGCACCGAACACCAGTTCGACGACCGGCGTCATCGGTGCGGCCGATGGGGCGGCGATGCAAGCGTCGGACAGGATCTCGGCATAATCCGCGACATTCGCGTCGGTCGCCAGGCTGAAATCGTGCGCGCGGCCGAGCGCACGGTACAGTGCGGTGCGGCGGCGCGTATCGGCGGCACGGACCTGCGCCGCGCTCTCGCGCGCCGCCGCCAGCTGGTCCGCGAGCGTGTTCGACGCCCCGAATTCGGCAGCGGACGGTTCGGGCGGCGCGAGTTCGGTCAGCAGGAATTCGTCGGGAGCGGATGCGCCGGGCGCTTCGGTCGCGATGACGGGCGCATGAACCGGAGCGGGGGCGGGCGGTGCCATCGACGATGCGACCGGCAATAGGGCCGGCGACGGCGCCGGCGCGGTTGCGGGCACCGGGTCGACGGACAGGCCGAAGCCGCCGCTCGGACCGTCGGCCCAGACCGGCGCGTCGACGTCGGTGCGGGGGATCGACCGCACCGCGGCGTCGAGTTCGGCATCCAGCGTCGCCTGCAGGACGTCGTCGACCAGTTCCTTCCAGTTGATCACGCCGAACAGGAAATCGATGTCGTCGCCGCTCGACGAGAACGGCATCAGGATTCCGCGATACAGCGTCGTGCAGCCGCGGCTGCCGACGAATTCCGCCTCGAACCCGATCGGTGCGCGGTTGGCGATGATCTGCAGATAATGGTCGGTCAGCCGCGACAGCAGCGACCGGCTCGGCACATCGGCGATCGACGTGATCGTGCCCTCGAGCGCGCATTCGGCACGCAGCGCCGCCCCCAGATAGGCGATGCCGGGATCGTCCACGCCGCCGCTGAAGTCGAGCAGGACGCTGTGCGGCCCGAAGTCGGTGATGCCAGCCGGATCGAGATCGCTGATCGACGGATAGGGACGCCCCTTCAGCAGCGACACCCAGTGGTTGTAGGCACGCACGTGCATCCGCCGCTCGTCGCCGCCGAGGTCGAACATCGCATCGTTCACGCCGGCGTCGGCCGAATCGGGGCCCGAGTCGCCAGATGAGTCGGCGTCGCGCTCGATCCGCTCGTCATCCAGCCCGCGTGCCGTATCCATCCGCTCGTCCCCACTTGATCGGCCACGCTTGTGCACCGCGCTTGGTAAACGAGCCGTAAATCGCCGGCCCGCGAAGCTCCGTACCCGAACCGTGCGCGAGGGCCCTTGTCAGCAATTTCCCGACCTGTTAGTGGCGCCCCCAGACGGACAGATGCCGTCGACATGCCGCTTTAGCTCAGCTGGTAGAGCATCGCATTCGTAATGCGGGGGTCACAGGTTCGAGTCCTGTAAGCGGCACCATCGACAAGTTGTTGGTTTAACTCACATTTTGCTCTCCCCGGTCGGGTTTGACGAGACACCGTTTCCGGTAACCTTCCGGTGCAAAGAGCCCGGCGCGAGCTTCCCGATTTCAGCGATCACGCTTTCCAAGGCTTGGACGACGCTCGGAAATTCGCCGATCGCGTAGACCTCGGTCTGGCTTCCGGCGCGGTGACCCATGAAGCCTTCGAGATCCCACTTCTCGGCGCCGCGGTTGCGGACGAGGGTGGCGAGGCTGTGCCGCAGGACGTACGGGCGCCACTCGCGGCCGGACGGCATGTCGAGGTTCGACAGCATCGTATCCCAGGCGCGGTCGACGTCCTGGATGGCGCGGCCGTGATAGTTGACCAGCCAGCCGTGGCCGGCGCGATCAGCCGGCTTGAGCGCCATGTACGTCGCGTATTCTTCGCGCAGCCAGCGACCGAGCAGGGGCAGCACGGGCAGCAGCGCGCGGTGCTTCTTGTTCTGTGTGCGCCCTTGCGGGTTGAGGTCGATCGTCGGCGCGCCCGGCCACCATTGCTGGCGGTCGGGGGCGACGTTGATGTCGACGACGGCACCAGGCCGAGCGATCGTGCAGACCGACGCGACCAGGAAGGCATGAAGCGAGCCGCGCTGCTTATCCGGCTCGGCCGCGTAGGCGAACATCTTCGCCAGTTCCTCCACGCCGATGCGGGTACGCCGTATGCGCTGCACCTGGCGGGCGGGGAGCGGCTTGTAGATCGGTCGCTTGTCGGAACGCGGCGGCTCGGCATTGGCGGCAGTGTGTTCGACATCGTGTCGGCTCCCGAAGGAAGTCGATGGCAGGCAATGCGGGCGGGCTGGATGCCGGCTGGCCATTGCGGGTGCGGTGAGCCCGAAGGCTCGATGTCGATGAATTCCGGCTCCGGTGCGTTTCCGGTGCAGACCGCTGTTGATGACGGATTTCTGCGGGCTAGAAGGCGCGAGGCTCCCCAGTTCCCCAAGCAGAAACGTTAGAAGTCCGGGATAAGGGCTTCGTTCGTAATGCGGGGGTCACAGGTTCGAGTCCTGTAAGCGGCACCACCTATACCAAGCGACAAGTCGTTGGTTTACCTCACATTTTCGTCACTCCGCTCTGAAGCAGGGCTTCCGGCTGTTCGGTGCGACTTCGGTGCAATGCACCTGGAGCGAGCCGTTCGAGGTCTGCCAGAATGCCAGTGAGAGCCGCGACGACGCTGGGAAATTCGCCGATCGCGTAGACTTCGGTCTGGCTGCCGTCGCTGTGACCCATGAAGCCTTCGAGATCCCACTTCGTAGCGCCGCGGTTGCGCGCGAGCGTCGCGAGGCTGTGGCGCAGGAGATACGACCGCCATTCGCGCCCCTTCGGCAGGCCGAGCTTCGTAAGCATGGTGTCCCAGGCACGGTCGACGTCCTGCACCGCGCGGCCGTGGTAGTTGACGAGCCACCCGCGCCCGACCCGGTCGGCGGGTGCCAGGTCCATTAAAGTCGCGTATTCCGCGCGCAGCCGGCGATCGAGCGTCGGGAGCACGGGCATGGTCGCAAATCGCCCAGTTGTTGCCGTTCACGAGCTAAACGATGCGCCCCGATTGCGGTCGTAGATGGGCGGTGGCATCTCCCGGTTATGACGGATGAGCAAAACCAGGTCGCGTGCCATGAGTGGCAGACGGCGCTCTACGAGGCGTCGTATCAATACTTCGTCGCTTTGAAGAAGCTTCACGAGACGAACCCTTGGCCCGAACACCCGGTGCTGGCGAACGCGATCAACACGTTGGCGACCGAGCTATGGGATCAATGCTTCCGAGCAACCAACATTTCAGCTGCGTTCCAGAGCGCCGTTGTCGGGTTGCCTGCCTACACGGCGGAAGACGACATCAGGCCGTAGACCGCTATCGCCCAATCCTTGCCGTTCAGGGGGACGCATGCCGCCCCCGATTGTGGACGCTCGTACATCCACTACAATGAGGTGGTGAGCATTGGATTGAAACAATCGGGAGCGTTCTACGGTTTCACCACGACGGACTGGTCGGTAAGCTAAGCGTCAACCGACCGACGTCGGACCCTCGTCGAAATAGCAGGCACTGAAGCGTATAAGATCACCTGCCGCGGCAAAGCTCAGTACAGGCCTTGTATGTTCGCGATGCGGCAAGCGTCGGAAAGTGCTTCCCGATAGTTCGTGGCTGCGGGCATTCTCGCAGCCTCGAGCGCGAAAAGGCGCTGATGTGGCCCAAATCGCAGCCGGCTTACGACACCGGCCCATGCGTCCAACACGCTACCCAGGTCCAGCGCCACGCCCCCCAACGACTTGATCCGCTGACAGTAAATTTTGCCCAAAATGCCCGCACCTACCAAGAAGAGTTGTCCGGGATAGGCCACCGAAAGGGTATCCATCACGCGATTGAAGCCATCCGGCCAATGCGGTTCGGTCACCTCGCCGGGATACTGGGTCTCCCCCCGCACGAACCACGATCGAACCTCATCGACGCCGAAGGTTTCCTGAATCGGTATTGCAAGATCGCGACAACCTACGAGCCCGACTACCGGGCGGTTTCGCAGTATTGGCGCCATCGCACCTGAAAGTTGCAGGTACCAATGAAGATTTGCGTCGACTAGCATTTGCTCTGGGCGAGGCCACTGCCACTTGCTCAGTGCACTAAAGACACGACGATAGCGTTCGTGCGCCCCGAACTGGAACGCGCTTGGCAGGCCCAGAATATCAGCTTGTTCGCAAGCCGACCGCAGTCCGTGCGAGATACGGTCAACGTCAGCTTGCCCGACCTGCTGATCTCCACACCAAATTCTTTGACTGTGGGCTACTTCGCTCTCATCAGCTAGCGGATCGTCCATAACAGTACCTTCGCTGTCACCGAGCCGTATCGCGGAGAATGCCCGTCCCGAACCGAGATGGTCGAGGATCTGACTGATCACCGCCTCGATCGGGGCCCGGTCCTGCAGCCACCACCGTGGTACGTCTTCAATGGCAGCAGGTTCTATCAAACATACGCTCCATGTGCGGCGATCGGGGCATTCTGGAGCTTCGTTCCGTTCTCATGCAATGTCTAGTTCGACTTAGCGTTGCGTCGTCCAAATCGCTGATGTTCCGAATTCTGACCCTTCCTCATCCGCCAGAAGCGGTCGACGAGATTTTGCTGCCCCGCCCCAACGAACGTCCGCTTACGCCGATCGCTGTCCGAAAGCAGACAGGCCGCTTCCCACCAAAATCGGACACAAGCGCTCGATCCGGGGGTGGGCGCCGATACCGGTTAGGGCCTCGCAACTGCGCCAATAATAAGATCAAGGATCCGCTGGCGTTCGGCGTCGGTCAGGCCGATCAGCACGCGACGCGCGTAGCGCGCTCTGCGCTGACCTGTAGCAGGCGCATCAGACAGACCCTCCTATTGGATGCTAGCGATTCGCGACGCGCGACCCCCAAAGCCGACCCATGCTTCGTCGGCGTTCGCGCCCGCCTTCAGGCTCTTTGCCATCCGGAGCTTGCGGAACATCTTTTGCTGGCGAAGCCTGCCCTTCTTCCCGCCGCGATCGGGCTTGGGTCGTCGCGGAGCGAACGCGACGCCTTCCGGGGCGCGCTGGGCAGCGATACGATCCGACTGGCTCTTGCGGATCTCTCGGCCGATCGAGCGCAGGAGACGCGCGCGCTCGGGCGCGGCGGTGCGCAACAGCAGATCTCGGCATAGCTGCTCGATCGGCGCGAAGTCATTCATCGTGGGTGACGATCTCGATCGCGCTGGCCGGATCTTCGATCAGGCCCGTCCATAGGATCGTGCCTTTGGGGACGCAGGGAAAGACGTCGAGCATGTCGGGTTCGGGCAGGTTGGTGACCTTCAGGCCATTCGGCAGTTGCTCGACGCGGACCAGCTCGGTGAGGTCAATCGAGATCGTGATGTCGCACGTCTCGGCATCGAGCAGTTCCGATTCAAACGTGAACGGTTTGCGGTCGGCCTTCTCGAATAGATCCGACTGGTTGCCCGCGATCCATAAGAGCAGAGGCACCAACAGGTTGTTGACGCTGCCGGCGAAGTCCTGCACCCAGATTGAAGCCGTGTACCGGGATCGCGCGTTGCCGGCGTCAGCGCGCCGCCTGCGATGTGGCGCGACGGCGCGTAATAGCGGATCTTGTAGAGCCAGCCGTAATTGACGTCCTGCAGCAGCGGGTAGGTCTCGATGTGGGTGGTGTCGGCGCGCGCGACGCCGTTCCAGCCGATCATGATCCGGTCGCGGCCCTGCTGCTTGGCGATGGTGTCGCGGTAGAGCGTCTGGAACTCGGGCTTGTGCGCCCACATGTCGAGCTTGCCGTACTTGATCGCGGTGTCGCTGTTGGTCTGCGCGCAGAAATAGCGGCCATCTTCCTCGACCAGCTCTATGGCTATCAGGAGGCATGGTTCGCGGCGCTGTCGTTCCGCACGCGCATGATCCTGAAGTCGCGCCAGATCGGCGCGACCTACTATTTCGCGTTCGAGGCACTGATCGACGCGATCGAGACGGGCCGGAAGCCACCATGGAGATTATCTGATGTCGAAGCGGACAGCCGCCACGCGCCGCATGGCGCGCTCCGAGGCGCGCGACGCGTCGGCCGGCGCGATCGAGGCGACCGCGGCGCCGTCGTCGTCGGTGCAGGCGTTCAGCTTCGGCGATGCGGAGTCGGTCACTTCCGCAACCTCTTCATTCATGCGCCTGCCGGCAAGGAACACGGCATCAGGGTCGTGCCGATCGCCGAGGTGGGCGCCAAGGACGAGTTCCTCGGCATCAAGACCGCGACGCAGGCCGACGTCCTGGCCGCGCACCGCGTGCCGCCCCAGCTGTTCGGGATCGTGCCGGCGCAGGGCTCGGCGTTCGGCAACCCGACCGATGCGACGTCGATGTTCTTCGAGCTGGAGATCCAGCCGCTGCAGGCCGTCTTTGCCGACGTGAACGCGGCGCTCGGTATCGAGGCGTTCCGCTTTCGGGAACGGATCGCGCCCGCAAAGGGCAAATAGGTTTCGCGTCCGGCAGAGCCGGGCGGGGGATGTCGGGCGGCAACCTAGCAAACCGACGAGGACAAGCTCGCCACGACCATCGGCCACCGGCCGTCCCGCACCCGGCTCGCGCCGGGCGGGATCTCTACAAGGCGAGATTCTCCAACATGAACATCCCTAATCCTGTTCGGCCCGTCGCACCCGCGGCAGGCTATATCGGTGGCAAACGCAACCTGGCGTGGCGCCTGGTCCCCATGATCGTGCGCGTCGACCATGACGGCTATGCCCACCGCAAAAGTTGGATATTTGAGATTATGCAAACATAAAATCATGCGAAGAATCTATCGCAGCCCCGCTAAAGACACTGGCGGCACTGGAATGGTCGTCGGCATCGATAAAACCGTATTCACTTGCCGAGGCTCCGTTGGAGGCCAATCCGTTGAAGTTTGCTGTCGTGAACTGGCTGGCGGTCGTATGTTCGAGGGTCAAGAATGTATTGAAGCCGTAGCTGTTGCCAGTCGAGCCGTCGCGGTCGAGCTGGAGCAGGGTGTCGCTACCCGACTGGACCAATCGCAGGTAGCCAGTGGTGCCGAATGGGTTGGAGCCGTCCCAGTTGACCAGGCTGGAAGTAAGAAAGTTGTCTAAGTTGAGTACGTCGCCAGCCGGCCCGGCAGCAAAGTCAGCAAAGGTTGTGGCTGAGCTGTAGCCGTAAATGCTGTAGCTGGACCCTAAGGTTACCGTATCCTGTCCAGCACCAAACGTTACGTGCACGTCACCATAATAATTCTGAGACAGCTCAAGCTTGTCGTTGCCGGTGCCAAGATCTATCGTGGAGCTTCCGTATGCGATGCTATAGAAAGAAACCTGATCATCATCGGCGCCGGCGTCGATTGTGATGGTCTCGCTGGCATTGGAGTTGCTGGAATAATGCGTAGAGGAGATATAATCTTGGCCGGCCCCACCGCGTAGAGTGTCAGAGCCAGCATCGCTATCGTAGAGATAATCATCGCCGTCCCCGCCGTCCAGTATATCGGTACCCTGGCCGCCATAGAGGGAGTCATTGCCAGCTTCGCCGAACAGGCTGTCGTTGCCGAGTCCGCCCCGGATACTGTCGTTGCCAGAACCGCCGTACACCGTGTCGGCGCCGCCACCCGCATCCACGCTGTCGGCGCCTGCCAGTGCGTAGATCACGTCGTCGCCCGCCGTACCGGTTAAGGTGTCGGAACCGTTAGTGCCCGTGATCGTCTGGCCGCTTGCCGAGGCTCCGTTGGGGGCCAAGCCGTTGAAGTTTGCTGCGGTGAACTGGCTGGCTGTCGTATGTTCGAGGGTCAGCAGCGTATTGAAGTTGTAGCTGTTGCCAGTCGAGCCGTCGCGGTCGAGCTGGAGCAGGGTGTCGCTGCCCGACTGGACCAATCGCAGGTAGCCAGTGGTGCCGAATGGGTTGGAGCCGTCCCAGTTGACCAGGCTGGAAGTAAGAAAGTTGTCTAAGTTGAGTACGTCGCCAGCCGGCCCGGCAGCAAAATCAGTAAAGGTTGTGGCTGAGCTGTAGCCGTAAATGCTGTAGCTGGACCCTAAGGTTACCGTATCCTGTCCAGCACCCAACGTTACGTGCACGTCACCATAATAATTCTGAGATAGCTCAAGCTTGTCGTTGCCGGTGCCAAGATCTATCGTGGAGCTTCCGTATGCGATGCTATAGAAAGAAACCTGATCATCATCGGCGCCGGCGTCGATTGTGATGGTCTCGCTGGCATTGGAGCTGCTGGAATAATGCGTAGAGGAGATATAATCCTGGCCGGCCCCACCGCGTAGAGTGTCAGAGCCAGCGTCGCTATCGTAGAGATAATCATCGCCGTCCCCGCCGTCCAGTATATCGGTACCCTGGCCGCCATAGAGGGAGTCATTGCCAGCTTCGCCGAACAGGCTGTCGTTGCCGAGTCCGCCCCGGATACTGTCGTTGCCAGAACCGCCGTACACCGTGTCGGCGCCGCCACCCGCATCCACGCTGTCGGCGCCTGCCAGTGCGTAGATCACGTCGTCGCCCGCCGTACCCGTCAAGGTGTCGGAACCGTTAGTGCCCGTGATCGTCTGGCCGCTTGCCGAGGCTCCGTTGGGGGCCAAGCCGTTGAAGTTTGCTGCGGTGAACTGGCTGGCTGTCGTATGTTCGAGGGTCAGCAGCGTATTGAAGTTGTAGCTGTTGCCAGTCGAGCCGTCGCGGTCGAGCTGGAGCAGGGTGTCGCTACCCGACTGGACCAATCGCAGGTAGCCAGTGGTGCCGAATGGGTTGGAGCCGTCCCAGTTGACCAGGCTGGAAGTAAGAAAGTTGTCTAAGTTGAGTACGTCGCCAGCCGGCCCGGCAGCAAAATCAGTAAAGGTTGTGGCTGAGCTGTAGCCGTAAATGCTGTAGCTGGACCCTAAGGTTACCGTATCCTGTCCAGCACCCAACGTTACGTGCACATCACCATAATAATTCTGAGACAGCTCAAGCTTGTCGTTGCCGGTGCCAAGATCTATCGTGGAGCTTCCGTATGCGATGCTATAGAAAGAAACCTGATCATCATCGGCGCCGGCGTCGATTGTGATGGTCTCGCTGGCATTGGAGCTGCTGGAATAATGCGTAGAGGAGATATAATCCTGGCCGGCCCCACCGCGTAGAGTGTCAGAGCCAGCGTCGCTATCGTAGAGATAATCATCGCCGTCCCCGCCGTCCAGTATATCGGTACCCTGGCCGCCATAGAGGGAGTCATTGCCAGCTTCGCCGAACAGGCTGTCGTTGCCGAGTCCGCCCCGGATACTGTCGTTGCCAGAACCGCCGTACACCGTGTCGGCGCCGCCACCCGCATCCACGCTGTCAGCGCCTGCCAGTGCGTCGATCACGTCGTCGCCTGCCGTACCCGTCAAGGTGTCGGAACCGTTAGTGCCCGTGATCGTCGCCGTTGCATGCGCGTTCAAGGTGTAATTACCGGTCGCGTTATTGATTGCAGAAACAGCAACATAGTACAGGCCAGTTGTGCTTGCGACAAAGCGCGTGCCAGTTCCATCCACTCCATCGGTCGTCAGCTGGTGTCCCGTCGCATCATAAATCGTCAAGATACCGTTGCCGTTAGATGTGGAGAGACCGAACGTTACCCGGTCGCCTGCTCCAAGGTTGACCTTGAACCAATCATGGTCACCAGCTTGGTTTATTACTCCGACCGTGTTGAAACCTATAGCGAGATCGTGACTGGTTTGTTCGGTGCCGTACAAGCCTGACGCACTGCGCCCCTCATTGGCGCCGTTGCCAATCCAGTGCCATGTTGCGCTTTGCACGTCGAAACCCGCCGCTGATAGGTCAGCGTTACTAAGAAGGTATGCAACGGGATCAAAGGAAATGGTACGGCCTTCCGATGCTCCGTTCTGCACGAAGTGGCGTGTAGCGGCAGCCGTGTCTGTCCCGAACGCTGCCCGCAGGTCCGCATAGGATGCAACGTAGCCGAGTGCATCGAATGAAACGCTACGGTGTTCACCGGCGCCGGTTTGTACATAGTGGCGCGTTGCAGCCGCAGTGTCGTTGCCGAACGCAACCCTGAGATCGCTGTTGCTTGCGAGATAACCGTAAGCGTCGAATGAAACACTCCGGCCTTCAGCGGCGCCGGTTTGAACGAAGTGGCGCGTTGCAGCCGCGGTGTCGTTGCCAAACGCGACCCTGAGATCGCCGTTGCTTGCGAGATAACTGTAAGCGTCGAACGAAACACTTCGACCTTCGGCAGCGCCGGTTTGGATGAAATGCCGGGTTGCAGCTGCGATGTCCGTGTTGAACAAGGCGCGAAGGTCACTATAGCTCGCCAAATAGCCGTACACGTCAAACGAAATGGATCTACCTTCCGAGAGGCCGGCTTGCGCGTAGTGCAACCGTCCAGCTTGCGCGTCGGAGCCGAAGGCAGCGCGTAGATCCGCGTACGATGCGATGTAAGCGAGCGCTTGAGCGTCGCTCCAGGTCGAACTGTCCATTGAATGTCTTCCCCAAAAAACCGACGCGTTCAGCAGATTCTTGGCCGCCGAAAAATCGACGCATAACCTATGATCGCCTAGAAATGTCAATGACATATCCCGTACGATCATGCCGCCAAGCAACTTCACAGCCGGCCACTGCCCGTTCGGTTGTTGCCGTCTCAAGCTGTTCGCACTTTCCGCCAGACGCGTAACGGCAATGGCGGTAGAAGATCGCTGAAACTCAATCGTATGTGGCAGCGGTTTTTGGAACAAATTTTCATTTCCAGTGAAGATCGCCCAACGCCAAAGGGAACATATGATTCTAGGGCGGCGGAGCAGCAGCGCATCCGCTCGCTATGCGGCTCGCTTTTGCCTGGCTCGATCTTGAACCGGACCTCGCGCCCGGAACCTCTGTAGCTATGGCCCCGGGGAGCACGCTTTTCCCCCCGCCTCGCTTGCGGGCTTTTCGTGGCGCAAAAGGTGCAGTTGGTGACCCAGCCGGATCCGGCCTCGATCCTAAGGTTTGGGGCTTATTAGGAATATCGATCACCGGTGCAGTTCGGTGCAGCAACGAGTCAAATAGCGCGCGCTTCGTGATTGACACGCATCAGAACCCGCCTGCTCCCCCCAGGGAGCCCCCGTAGCCGCCCAAGCGGCTACGTTCGACAGCGGTCGCTTGACGCTGTCGGGGTGTGGCTCGGGGCCTTCGGGCTTGGTGAAGCATCAAACTGCGTACGTCGTCACCAGCTCGCTTTCGAGACCCGGCGCGCCGAGGATCCGCGGGTGGAGGTTCAGCTGCGCGGGCGTGGTGAGCAGCGCCTGCATCCCGGTCTTCACGCCCGCTTCGTCGGTGCCGACGATCGCCGCGGTGGTGTCGGTGGCGTTCGCGCCAGGCGCGACGCGCACGACGACGATCGGCGCGATCACCTGGCCGGCGATGGCACGCAATGCGGCGCGCAGCGTGCCGGTGGCGCCCGCCTTTGCGATGGCGTCGTCAATGCTCGTGACCCGCACTGCGGTATCGAGCGGGAATGCGCCGACAGCCGCGTCGGGTGCGGTTGCGACCAGCCCGATGACGGCGGTGGCAATCGTTGTGATCGCGCGCGACCGGGGCGCGACTTCGGTGATCTGGATCCCGTGCAGGAAACTCATATGCGGACCTTTCAGGCGAGCGCCGACAGGGCGCGGATGGTGGACGAAAGCGAGAAGGCGGGCGCTCCGGGGGCGTCGGTGCGCCGGCCGGTGACGGTGATGACGGCCTGATGCGGCTCGGCACCGGCGGACAGCGTGACGCGCGAGATGCGCGCGCGCCCTTCCTGGCGCATCAGCGCGAGCGCCGCGGCGGCGAAGATGCGCAGCCGGCCGAGATCGTTGTTCGGCTGATCGAGCATCTGGGGAACCAGCGCCCCATAGTCGCGCCGGCCGAGGCGCGTACCGAGGGGCGTGCCGAGGATGTCGCCGATCGACTGTGCGAGGTGATCGGCCCCCGCGATCGGCGCGCCGGTGACGCGGTCCATGCCGATCATTGCGGTTTCCCCGACACAGCGCCGCCCGGCTGGACGCCGAGGTGGACGTGATCCTTCAGGCTCTTGCCGGCGCCGATGACGTCGGTGTCGGCGGTAATCGTGCCCGTCGACCGGATGTCGCCGTCGACGGTCACGTCGCCCTTGAGGGACAGCCCGCCATCGGCGTCGATCCGGACAGTCGCGCCGCCGGGAAGGATCGCGGTCAGTGCGTGTGCGACTGGATCGTAGCCGATGCGCGCGCCGTCTTCGTATTCGATCAGCGTCGAGGCGTCGTTGGCGGGGTGTGGGTACGCGTCGCTCGACAGGCTGCCTATGATGATGCCGCGCGCGGTGTCGGCCTTCGGCGCCAGTACCGCGACCTGTTCGCCGACCGACGGCGGCGACCAGGTGCGCGTCTTGCCGGCACGGCTGGCAAGCCATGGAATGTCGCCGGTGGTCAGATCGTCGTTGAAGCGGACGCGCGCGGTGCCCGCGGCTGGGTCGACCGACACGACGACGCCTTCGCGCGCAAGATCGCCGATGAGGTGCTGAATGTCGGCGGGATTGGCCATGGACGCGACCATGCGCGGGCGCAGCCGAGAGGCGAGGCCTCGCTCTTGTAGAATGGCTTTCTACAAGCGCAGGGAATGCCGAGAGGATTACGAGGACGCCCCGCATACGGTCCTGGGTACCGCTGATGGCGCTTTTTGGCCCATGTTCTTCGGCCTGCCAACCATTACGGCGAACTGCTTCTCGATAGGGGGGGGGCATGGCAAAACTTGCGACTCGTCCTAGGTAGCCCAGATCGGTAGACCTATTTAAATAAAACCAATGTGACCTCAATCTTACGGTACTCGCAACTGATTATACCGAGTCTAGACCGATCATCCGAGCAACTAAGGTACTTGTGCCGGATCATACCTAAACATATGATTTCAATAATTGGCTTAGCGAATCGGTCCGGGGGGCGTTGTGACGCATGAACAACGGCGGTGGGAAGGTTTTTGCCCCATATGTCTGAAGGACACGACGTTCGTAGCAAGTGGCCCATGGTTTCGCGATCAACTCAATTGCGAGAGCTGCATCGACGGATCAATCCCTCGTGAGCGTGCGCTCATGCTAGCGGTTCGGCGTTGCCTACCGGGTTACGCTGATATGGACATTCACGAAAGTTCTCCAACTATTCGGGGCCTGTCGACTTTGCTGCGGAAGGACGCGCCAGGTTACATCGCGACGCAGTTTTTCCCTGATACTACGCCTGGTGCACTGGTAGACGGGGTGCGATGCGAGAATCTTGAAGCTCAAACCTTTGCCTCCGAAAGTTTCGACTTGGTCGTAACGCAGGACGTGATGGAACACGTTTTTGATATCGAGAAGGCCTATAAGGAAACGTTTCGAACGCTGCGACCGGGCGGTTATTATATTCATACTACACCAATGTATAAAGATCTGACGCATACACATGCTCGTGCAAAGCTGCATGATGATGGTACTATTGAACACTTATTTGATCCCGAATATCACGGTAACCCGATCAACGGCGATGGTGCCCTTGTTACATATCATTTTGGTTACGACCTGGTCGATTTGATCGCGTCGTGGACGCCGTTTGATGTGGAGTGTTACCGCGCCAATTCTCGTTCCCACGGCATTGTAGCGGAATTCATTGAAGTCCTGATATGTCGAAAGCCGGAGGGGCGAGATCTCCGTCGGCTTACGGCCTTCTAAATTTGATCTGATCGTGCGGGTTATGATCGTCAAGATGTTAGGATACTCGGCTTGACCGCCGGGAACACGACCTTCGCTACCTCCGGCAATGCCTACGGCGACCTTTGTGCCCAGACTTGCCTAATCATGCGTGATACCGCCAATGTCGACTACACCAAGCACTGCGGCGCCGCTTGCCATATAGGATATGCCGGTTAGGCGACCTGGACGCCGCGCGCGGCGACGGTCGCGCGCATCGCCGCGAGCATCGGCTGCATCTCGTCGGCCGTCTTAGCGCGACGGTAAACGACAGCGAGATTCAGCTCACCCGAGGGCGTACCATCGTAGAAGCGGGTCGCGCCGAAGGCGTGCGTCGTGCCAAGTGCGATCAGCGCATCGCCGGCGGGCTTGTCGGTCCATTCCGTGCTGTGCGTCGCGTTGGCCATCACCCAGCGGCCGGTCTCGGCCTTGTACGATACGCCGGTCGCGGTGCGGGTGGTCGACGCCACGGGGTGGAGCAAATCCTTCAGCACACCCGCGTCGGGCGCCCAGCCACCGGCCCGGTACAACGCAGCATTGAACTTGTCCGCCGCCTGCACACCGAAGTCGAGGATCGGCCCAGTGGTTACCCCGCCATCCAGAAGCGGCACGGACGCGATATGCGCGCGTGGACCCCAGAAGGTCGGGAACCCGCTCGCCGGCTGCACCTGGCTGGACTTGGCCACGATGCCGATCGTGAAGCTGCCGTCCATCGGCACGTTCGTGTCGACCATCCAGCCCTTGTCGCCTGCGCCGTAACTGTCCATCCCGGCCGCGGTGCGCTTTGGCATTGAGCCCGCGATCAGCGTGCCGTGGCGGCCGAACAGGCCACGATCGGCGAGCGGGCCGGCGAAAGCTTCGCCGATCGCGCCATCCTGAAGGAGATAGAGCGCGAGAAGATTGCGGGCGGGGAAGGTGCCCATGCCGTCGAGATACTGCCCGACGATCGGCAGGCCGCTGCCGCGTGCCGAGACGCCGGGGACCATGATGCTGAAGGCCATCTTATTGTTGCTCCATGACAGGCCGCTTCCAGCCAATGGCCAGGCGGTAGGGTGAACAGGCGTTTGAGAGGTCGTAAGGGAGGCCAGTGCGCGTCGAGACGCTGTCCGAGCGCGCCGGATCGCTGTCGAAGATATTGCCGCCACCGTTGTGGCGCGCCTTGTCCGCGTACAGCAGCTCGGCGCCTTCGCCTGGTACGCGGGCACACAGGATCTTGGCTATCGTCGACCCGATGATCGTCACCGATTTGATCGGAACGTCGCCCTGCGCGTCGACCACACGGTAGCCCGCGTCGTCGTACAGCGTGGAGGCCGCACCATCGCACAGCGGCTTGATCGGAAGCGGACCGCAGGGGAGGTGATGATGGACGTAGATCGCGCGGCCGACCCGCTTGATCTCGAGCGGGTAGAGCGGCTCGAGCGTCCGCCCCCCGACGCCGCAGGCCATCGCGATGATCTTGCGCGCAGGGCGATAGCCGGCATCGTCCCATTGACGAGCGACCCGGTTGGCAATCGCGACCACGGGGCTTTCCCCCTCGGCGGGATCGTGCGGGTCGAGCGCGGCGATCTCCTGGGCAGTCAGCGGCCGGCGGACGTGATCCGTCGGCGACGGGTCGTTGATCCCCAGCTCGACGGTCGCCTTGAGCGGGTGAAGCGTGGCGTCGCCATCCCGCGGGAACCAGCCCGGCCCGTAGAACCACCCGGGGCGCACGCTGAGGCCGATCATGAAGGCAGACGGCGACAGCGGCGCCATCGTCACCGCCGGGTGCGCCTCCTGCCCGTTACCGAGCGACTGGCTGTACAGCAGGATCAGCGCCCGCGTTGCGTCGAGAGTGGCAACCTGCAAATTGTGCGGCGCCCCCATGATCGAGGCGGTGCGCGCGCGGTTCCGGGCATCCTTGTAAAGCATGCCAAGATCCGCGCTGGATCCGGCGTGCATGAATGCGATGTCGCCATCGACCAGCGCTGCGTATGCATGCCCGTCCTCGTCGGTGACCGACCAGGGTGAAGATGCTGGCTGATCGCTGACGATTGTACCCGCCGCCATCTCCAGATCACCCGCGAACAGCGCGCCCGCCATATGCCAGCGGCGCCGCAGGTCCATTGCGAGCAGTGCATAACCATCGGCGTCGGTGATCGCGAAGGGCATCGAGCCCTCCGCACCGCTGGCGACAGCGCTGCCCAGCTGCAGATCGTCGTACACGCGCATGCGCGCGGCAAGCCACCGCAGATCATCGTCGAGCGCCAGCGCGGGATATCGGCGACGTCGTAGGCGGGAATCTGATCGGGGCGCAGCCGGCCGTCGCTGCCCAGCGTCGCGACGCCATTCGCCACGCCAAGCCGATCCTCGCTGACGTACATGCGCAGCTGCGCGACCAGCAGCGCGGGGGTGACGATCTTGCTGTCATCGCCCGCCTCGACGTCGCCGGCGCTGGCGAGATATGCGACGCCTTTGACGGTGCGCGATGCTGTCGGATTAGTACGTTTGCGGCGTGCGGACCACCCAGCGCTGCTGGAAAGTATACGAACTTGTCCACGTCGGCTGGAGGGTGCCGTCGGTCGCGTTTCCCGCTGCGCTGACAAAAAGAGTATTCGGGTAGTTGGTGAACACATTGCTGAGCGTGGCCTGCGCTTCTGGCGACTCATGTTTGTTGAACGCAATGCTCATATTAACCACGTCGACGGGGCGGAGCGAAGCGAGTCCGCTGCGCAATAGCGTCTCAGCATCCGAATAAAGCGACGCGGTTCCCCGCGCCACAGCAAGGATCGAAATCGCGATCCTGCCTTAGCCTGAAGGAGCATCGGTAATGCCGCTGCGGAAAGCCTCGAAAGCGGGTCCTCCGAGCGCAAGTCCAGCGACGTGCGTACCGTGACCGCTCACCGGGTTAATTTGAAGCGAGTCATCCGCTCCATAGTTGAGGGGGGTGAGGGGAGTCTTTGGCCCGTAGGGGGTCGCATGGCTCAGATAATCGTCTGCTTCAGCAAAAAATCCACGCGGGAAGCGAGTTGAGAACCCCTCCTCCCCGGGGCCGGACGGGGGGCACCCTGCTTCCGAACATGGGACGCCGAAGAAGCCGTTGTCGACGATCACGACCACAACCGACTGCGGTGCGCGCCTGTTGCGCGCGTAAGCTTCGGCCACCTCCGTCGCATTGAAGGGCCACGGCACGTCCTCGTCACCGTCGCAATCGTCGGCGGTGCCGGAGGTCGTTCCGGCGGGCGGCTGGTATGCGCCGATGATCGCGCCTTTCGCTACCGGCCTGTCATCGACGTCCACCCCATGGCCACCCGCGGACCTTAGGTCGATCGCGAACTTCGGCAATTCGGCATCGGACACCGACAGACGCGTTGGCAGGGTCTCAAAAGGGAGGTGGAGAACGCGTCCCACGGTCAGCGTGGACGTCTTGGTGAGGCCGCTCGACGCAAAATAATGGTCGAACAAAGCGTCGACGGCAAGCTTGCCAGTGGCTTGCAGGCGGATTCCGGACAGCGTGTCGCCTTTCCGCACCGTCACGGTCACGTCCGTGTGTATCGCCAGACAGGCGGGCCAGACAGCGCCATAAGCTGCCGCACCGAGCTTCGTCTCGGCAGCCGCGTTCAATCCCGGGTTCGTCACGTTTAATACGTCGAGATATCCCTCTGAAAGCGCGCCGCACAGCTCTTCAACGGTCTCCCGCACGGACTTGTCTTTCAACGTGGGACGTTCGGCTTCGGTGACCGGGATCGGCCTGGCGTGGCGTGCGACGAACTCGACCACGGGCTGTTTGGGGGTAGTGCCGATGGCACGCGCGATGACGAGATGGTCGGCGGCAGGCGCCCGCCCGGCGGGAGCTAGGTCGCAGATCGCCGCAATGGTGATGAGTTGGGAAGCGATCCGCATCGGGCTACTTTCTGCAACCGCCGATGCCGGGACTGAGGTTGAATCCGCACACGCGCCGCTCCTTGCGCAACTGAGGCGGCACCTCGGACTGTGCAACCCAAGCCGCGACGAAGACGCGAAATGAGACGGTATTAAGCGGAGAAAGATAGAAATAAAAGGCAGGGGTCAGATGGGTGGCACCCGGCTTCTTCCCCATCGCCGAGTTGACGCCGATCACGCGTCGCCGGCCGGTCGCGTTGACGATCATCACCGGACCGCCAGAGTCGCCATAGCAGAGCACGGACTGCTTGGCGCCCTCCGACGTCGTCCGGATGTAGGTGCCCAGCTGATCGGGGTAGATCGAGATTCCGGTCGCCTCGATCGGCTCCTGCCCCATCCTAAGCGCTTTGTCTGACGGGGTGTAGGTGTAGTAGCCGTCGTCGGTGATCCCGAGATCCGTACAGCCATAGCCCATGAGGCGGATTTGGGTCGTCAACGGCGTAAACGTGGATAAATCCAGCACTTCGGCGTCGAGCCCAGAGACGCGCTGGCTGAGATCGCACAGCGCATAATCGTCGCTGGAGCGGGGGGCGCCCGCGGCGTTTGTTTTTCGCGCGGTGTAAAAGTCGCTGATCGCGCAACGCATACCGTAGGTACCAGAGCCGAATTTCACGTCAGCGCCGATTGTTGCGCCGTTTTTAGTTCCCGCGGGCGATCCCGCGTCGACGCAATGCGCTGCCAGCAGCACGACCGAGGGACCGATCAGGCTCAGTGTGCATGGTTCTCCGATCTGATTGTCCGCGATGGCGACCGTCTTCCACTCGGTCGGATCGATCTGCACGTTGGCATTGGATAGCTGGATTTTGGCACCGCCGAACTTGAGCGGGACCGAGACGAAATGACGGACCCGCTCGGAGGGCGCTGGAGGGGCGCCCGGCGTGAAGAGCGGGACCGCCAAGTCGGCGGCCGGGTTTTCCACGGGCGGTCCCCTCACGCTCTGCGCACAGGCGTCGGCATGAGCGCCGAGCGCCACTGCCCCGGCGAAGGTGGCAAGGAACGCAAGTCTATTTCGCATCGCCCTTGTCCGCCTTCTCGATCGCATCCTTGATCGCAATAGCCTGCGTGACCGCCGCACTGATCACTGTGTCGAGCGGCTGGGTCGGATCCTTCTCGCTCGTGGTGGAGACGCCGCACTGGTCGTGCATGCGCAGATTGCCTTTCCTCGGGAACGCAACGAAGTCGAGCCAGCGCGGATCGGCGATCTTCCCGGTCCACCGGTAGGTCGTCGTTGGCGTCACAAGAATGATATCGATGCCCCGGCAAGCCGCGTAATAAAGGCCGCGGGACGGCTGCGACATCACACCTCCATAAAAACTAACCGCCGGCAGCGCGCTTCGCGGGACCTCCGTCCATGACAGCGTCGTCGTGCCGCTCGTTTTCGTGCCGCCCTGCTTGCTCATCGCGAGATCGCGTACGGGGTCGAGATCGCATGGTTGTGTCGGAAATGCTTTGCATTTCGCTCCGAGGTCGGCTGCGCCTGCCATGCCCGCGACGAGCGGGATCACGACCTTGACAATGCCACCCGTAGTCTGAATGAACGCGGCTCGGCGGTCTTCGACCTCGACGCCGGCGGTCTGGATGAGATCTGTATTCTCGACCTTGGCGAGGTTGATTGTCGTGCGCTTCCACAGCGTATCATCGCGCAGAAGCAATATGCGGTTGCGCCTATCCTCGACCCGACGATTAGTCACCACCAGATCGAGGTTCTCCGGCGTCCCGGCAGCTGCGCTGTTCTTGAGTTCCATCCGAATGGCGTTCCGTTGAAAGTAGAACGCATCGATCACATTTGAAAAACCCGAATTGATCGAATCCGCGTCCAGCGCGACACCATAGCGTACAGACGGATTAACAGCGCAACCGGCAAGTAGAAGCGCTGCGGGCCACGCCCGTCTATACTCTATGTTCCGCGCTCCCCGTTGTGTCGATAAGATGATGGCAGAAATTGCTGCATCATCAAGCCCAAAGGTTCGGACGTTTAAGCTGGTACGGAAAGTCTTTCTATATTCATAGTTTTGTTGATACGTAATGTTATATATTGATTTGAGTGAGGGTGGCGCATTTAGGCGACCGACTGGAATCGGGCGACCATGCCTTGGCGGGCGCTGGCAAGCATTGGCATCGTGGCAACCGGCCTCCCGGTACGATTGGTACGCACGGCGCTGGATGTGATACTCGCACTGGCGGCATAACAATGAACTTTGGTCGATTGCGTCGACGGGCGGCCAACCAGACCGACGGCCTTGCCTTTTTGGCGCAAAAATCCCTCGGGCAAAACTTCACCAGCTTTTCCGATTATTGGTACGGCTTGCCTTCACCCGAAAATAACCGCTTTAAGCTGGAGCTGCCATTCTGCGGCGCCTCTACGAACGACAACTTCCTCCCGATTCGCCATTCAAGCGGCGCTGTTGTTGATCGCGCGCCGATTATTGACCGTCGGGAGTTGGAGAAGCGAAAGGCGAAGGAAGCAGCGGCCTTCGGGTCGATACGGTCAGACGGACTCGAACCTCCGCCAAAATTGATGGTATGGGCCATTTTGGGGGCCTAGTGAGAAGCAGACATAAAGTATCCACGGAAATCGTATCGATGGGTATGCTTTGTGGGTCCTATAAGCGCACCATCGACACGCCCCTGGATCATGTCACAGTCGCACTCTTCGCGGGACGCGAGGCAGGCTGTATTCTCGACGCCTTCGACGACCATGAAGCCGAGTTTGTGCGCTAGGTCTATCGTCGACTTGGCGAGTATCGCGTCGTCGTCGTTGTGGTGTGCGAACTGGGCGGAGCTTCGATCTTTAGTTCGCTCAGCGGCAGCTGCGACCGCTGCCGTGGCATCGACCATTGCGGCCGATCCGGTTTGGTGAGGATCGTCTTCCTTTCTACGGATGTCCGATCTCGGTTCGCACGAAGCGGACGGCGGGTTCTCCACCGAATCTGCGCATTCTCCTGTGGGCGATGGAAGTTCGCGCCGCTAACAAGATCTAGGATTCTCTTGTGGAGTTACATCATCGAAGTCTGTAAGCTGCCATTGTGGTGCCGACAACTGGTGTCTATATTTCGATCCGTTAGGCATGCTAGCGCCAGCTTTGAAGGCGCGGATAGCTATGTAGTTCCTGTCCGAAGTTTGGGACCCGTACGCCAATACTATGTATAAAAAGCGTCATTGCGTAAAATAACTACCTCAAAACTCGTTCATCGCTCGTAGAAATTCGACCCCGGCAGCCCGTGGCCGGCCGGGATAGAATTGCTGCGTCTTTCAGAAACATGCTGAGGAAGACTTGACCTGCTCCCCAGACATCATGCCATTGGTAAGTTAGCTCGTCAGATGGAGACGAGTAATGCGGCGAGGCCGATTTAACGAGGATCAGATCATTGGCGTGCTGCGCGAGCATGAGGCCGGCGTGAAGACTGCCGAGCTGTGCCGGAAGCATGGGATCAGTGACGCGACGTTCTACAACTGGAAGGCGAAGTACGGCGGGATGACCGTGTCGGAGGCGGCGCGGTTGCGGGCGCTCGAGGACGAGAACCGCCGGCTGAAGAAGCTGCCGGCGGAGTCGATGCTCGACGTGTCGGCGCTGAAGGATTTGCTGGGAAAAAACTGACCCGGTCTGCAGAGCGCTACGCTGCGGTGGAGAAGCTGATGGCCGACCACAGCTTTTCCGAGCGTCGCGCCTGCAGGTTGATCGGGGTCAACCGGTCGGCGTGGCAATATGAGCCGCTTCGCGGGAAGGACGACGCTGTTCGCGTACGGATGCGCGAGATCGCGAACGAACGTCGTCGCTTCGGCTATCGACGGCTGGCGATCCTGTTGCGGCGTGAGGGCAAGGGCATGAACCTGAAGAAGGTTTACCGGCTGTATTGCGAGGAGCGGCTGACGGTGCGCAAGCGTGGCGGCCGCAAGCGCGCGCTGGGCACGCGGGCGCCGATGGCAATCCCGCAGGAACGAGACCAGCGCTGGTCGCTCGACTTCGTGTCGGATGCATTGGCCTGCGGCCGGCGGTTCCGTATGCTCAACGTCATCGACGACTACAGCCGGGAATGCATGGGGCGCCGAACGTCGCGGGCTGCCGTGCATGGTGGTCAGCGATAATGGGACCGAGCTGACCAGTCACGCCGTCCTTGCCTGGTGCCAGGACACCGGGGTCGAGTGGCATTACATCGCGCCCGGCAAGCCGCAGCAGAACGGCTTCGTCGAAAGCTTTAATGGTCGCTTGCGCGACGAGTGCCTGAACGAGCACCTGTTCCCAACGCTGGCTGCGGCCAGACGGATCATCGAGGCGTGGCGTACGGACTACAATACCGTGCGTCCGCACAGCAGTCTTGGCGGGTTGGCACCCGCCGAGTTTACGAACCGCCCCCGCCAAGGGCATATGGATACCGAAGCTAAGTTATCAGCGGCCTGAAAACGGGGAGCAGGTCACGAGTGATTATGGACATTCTGGCGCAACGCGAACTCGGGATGAAGCTCGCGCAAAATTATGGGGCTGACGCGCTGCAAGGCGTGATCGGGGACAGGACCGCGGATTACAGTGCGATATTCGCGGCGGCGGGGCGCTACCTTCGATCGGGCGAGGTGATCGACGCGGTGTTGGCGGGCCCGCCGGAATGGGCGTTCTACGCGCTCACCAATATCCCCAATATCGACCCCGCCGACCGCGCGAGACTGGTCGCGAAGGCGCAGGAGGACCCGTTCACGGCCGCCAACACGTTGCGTGGCGTGAGGGGAATCGATGCGCACGCAGAGGCGCTGACTCAGGCGGCCGGCAGCTACGCGTCGTCGCAGGGGACGATCTCGGGCTTCTACCTGAACAACAAGGGAAGCTATAATTGCGAATTCACGATGTACTGGGTCGATAACGGTCAGGTTCAGCCGAAAAAGGGGTCGACGCCCGACAAATGGGTGTGGAGCAGCAAGCTCATGGTCGGGCAGGACGAGAAGAAGGCCTGTGTCGACTTCGCGCTGAGCGGCTCTCCGCTGAAGGAGGGCGATACGGTCTGGATGTATCTGTGGGTCCAGGCCGGCCAGGATATCGAATCGCCGCTGCGCTTCGTCTACAGTTCGGCGGTGGCGGACTATGCCTGGTTCACCTCGTCGGGTTGTACGCAGAGCGACAGCCTGGCGCTGGACAAGGTCGCCAGCCCGCCGTCCTGACACCCCCGCGCCGCGGTCGGCGCGTAGCCGGCCGCGGCGCGAAGTGCCCGGCGATGCGAGAACCGGCGCCCGGGGGCGCCGGACGCGTCAATCCTCCACGATCCGGCTGTTCGTCCGCGTGTCCTTCATGCGGAGGTAGACGACCAGCGAGATGCCGATCATCGCGGTGACGTACCAGTAGAAGCCGCGCTCGAACCCTGCGCCCTTGAACTTCAGCGCGACGAACTCGGCGGTGCCACCGAACAGCGTGTTCGCCAGCGCATAGGGCAGGGCGACGCCGAGCGCGCGGATGTGCGCGGGGAACAGTTCCGCCTTCACCACCGCGTTGATCGAGGTGTAGCCGGTCACGATCACCAGCGCCGCCATGACGAGCAGCCCGGCATAGATCGGGTTCGTCGCGGTCTCGAGCGCGGTGAAGATCGGATAGGTGAACAGCATGCCCGCGACGCCGAACCCGACCATCAGCGGCTTGCGCCCGATCCGGTCCGACAGGCCGCCCGCGATCGGCTGCAACAGCATGAACACGAACAAGGTCGCGGCATTGATCTGGCTCGCGACCTCACGGCTGAAGCCGCTGGTGTTGACCAGGAACTTCTGCATGTAGATCGAATAGGCGTAGAAGGCGAGCGTGCCGCCGGCAGTCAGCAGCATGACCACCGCGGTCTCGCGCGGGTGATTCTTGAGCAGCGCGATAAAGCCCGACTTGGGCGCTTCGCCGGCCTTGGTGTCGCGCTTCGCATTCTCGAAGCTCTGCGTCTCGGCGAGCCCGCGGCGGATGTAGAACACGACGATCGCGAGCACCGCACCGATCGCGAACGGAATGCGCCAGCCCCAGGAATCCAGCGCCGCCTCGGTCATCGTCGACTGCAGGATCAGCAGCACGCAGATCGCGAGCAGCTGGCCCGAGATCAGCGTGACATACTGGAACGACGAGAAGAACCCGCGTCGGTCCTTGCCGGCCATCTCGGTCAGATAGGTCGCCGACGCGCCATATTCGCCGCCCACCGACAGCCCCTGCATCAGCCGTGCGATCACCAGCATGATCGGTGCGAAGACGCCGATCGTCTCGTATCCCGGCGTGCACGCGATGATCA
Source organism: Sphingomonas ginsenosidivorax (assembly GCF_007995065.1). NCBI lineage: Bacteria > Pseudomonadati > Pseudomonadota > Alphaproteobacteria > Sphingomonadales > Sphingomonadaceae > Sphingomonas > Sphingomonas ginsenosidivorax. Next base: position 364,138 of record NZ_VOQR01000001.1, read on the forward strand.
GCGAGCCTGCGCACATCAGCGTCACCGACACCGTCAGCCCCGCCTTGCGGCCGTGGCGATCGGCATAGATGCCCATGATCCAGGCGCCGATCGGCCGCATCAGGAAGCCGACCGCGAAGATCGCCGCCGCGCTCAGCAGCTGCGCAGTGCGGTCCTCCGACGGGAAGAAATGCGGCGCGAAATACAGCGTGAACGCCGAATAGACATACCAGTCGAACCATTCGACGAGGTTGCCGGTCGATCCGCCGATGATCGCCTTCAGGCGGGTTTTCTGGTCGGGGGCCATGTCAGTTCGCCTTTGCGGTGGTCGGGAAACCGCGCTTCTTGAGCAGCGCGTTCACGTCGGGGTCGCGACCGCGGAATGCGCGGTACGCCTCGGCACGGTCGGTCTCGTTGCCGGTCGACAGCAGGACGCGCGCGAACCTGTCCGCGGTCGGTTTGTCCCACGGACTGCCGGCCTCCTCGAACGCGGCGAAGGTGTCGGCGTCCATCGTCTCGGACCAGAGATAGCTGTAATAGCCCGCCGAATAGCTGTCCGACGCGAACAGGTGCTGGAACTGCGGCACGCGGTGACGCATCACCAGCTGCCTGGGCATGCCGATCTCGGCGAGCGTCGCGGCCTCGAACTTGTCCGGATCGATCACGCCGTCGGGGACAGTGTGGATCTTCATGTCGACGATCGCCGACGACAGATATTCCGCGGTCGCGAACCCCTGGTTGAAGGTGCGCGACTTCTCGATCTTGTCGAGCAGGTCCTGCGGCATCGCGGCCTTGGTCTGGTAGTGCCGCGCGTATTTGTCGAGCACGTCGCGGGTGAGCAGCCAATGCTCGTTCACCTGGCTCGGATACTCCACGAAGTCGCGTGGCGTGCCCGCGAGCCCGGGATACTGGACGTTCTGCAGCATCGCGTGGATCGCATGGCCGAACTCGTGGAACAGCGTCTGCGCATCGTCGAGGCTGATCAGGATCGGCTCGCCGGGTGCGCCCTTGGCAAAATTGTTGTTGTTCGACGACAGCACCAGCTGTGCCGGCGCGAGGCCCCGCTGGCCGCGATAGGTGTTCGCCCAGGCGCCCGATCGCTTGCCCGTGCGCGCAAAATCGTCGCGGTAGAACAGGCCGACATCCTTGCCGGCCCGGTCGGTCACGCTCCACACGCGCATGTTCGGCTCGAACACGGGGACGGTGCCGGTGATCTCCTTGAAGTTCAGCCCGTACAGCCGGTTGGCGGCGTAGAGCGATCCCTGGATGATGTTGCCGAGTTCGAAATACGGCTTCAGCTGCGCCTGATCGAGGTCATACCGGCTTTTCCGGACCTTCTCCTGGTAGAAGCGGTAATCCCAGGGCTCGATCGTCAGCCCGGTGCCGGCGATCTTCTGCATGTCCGCGACTTCCTCGCCGACGCGCGCGCGGGCGGCGGGCCAGACGCGCATCATCAGGTCCATCGCCGCGGCGGGCGTCTTGGCCATCGTGTCCTGCATCCGCCAGTCGGCATGCGTCTTGAACCCGAGCAGGTGCGCACGGTCGGCGCGCAACTTGACGATCCGCGCGATCGTCGCGTTGGTGTCGTTGGCGTCCCCATTGTCGCCGCGGTTGACGAACGCCCGCCACACCTTTTCGCGCAGCGCGCGGTCGGTGGCGTAGGTCAGCACCGGATCGACCGCCGAGCGCGTGTTGACGATCGCGAAGCCCGGCAGCTTGCGCTCCGCCGCCGCCGCTTTGGCAACCGCCTTCACGCTGTCGGGAAGCCCGGCGAGCTGCGCCTCGTCGGTGACCGCGATCGCCGTGCTCTCGTCCGCCAGCAGCTTCTCGCCGAAGGTCGAGAATTCGGTCGCGAGCTGCTGGTTGTACTGCGACAGCTGGGCCTTCTGCGCATCGTCGAGCTTGGCGCCCTGGCGCACCGAGCTGTCGTACATCCGCGTCACAAGCCGGATCTGCTGCGCGGTCAGCCCGCTCGAAGCGCGCGCGTCGTAGATCGCCTGGATCCGCGCGAACAATGCCTTGTCGAACGTGATCGCATCCGATGCGGCGGAGAATTTCGGCGACCATTCGCGGTCGATCGCCTGATAGGCGGGCGTGTTCATGTTGCCCGTCATCACGCCGAACAGCGTCATCACGCGGCCATAGCGCTTGCCGGCCAGCTGCATCGGCACGATCGTGTTGTCGAAGCTCGGCTTGGCCGGGTTGTCGGCGATTTTCCGATACTCGGCGGCGCGTTCGGCGAGCGTCGCGGCGAACGCCGGCGGGAACAGCTCGGGGCGCACCTTGTCCCAGGGGGGTACGCCGCCGTCGGGGCCGGTCCAGTCGGCCAGCAGCGGATTGGCCGCGGCGGCAGGGGCGGGGGCCGTCTGGCCCTGGGCGATCGTCGAGGTCGAAGCCATCAGCGCTGCGGCACTGGCGGCGAGGTAGAGAAACTGCACATGGAACTCCCGGTCGATGTGCTCCGCATCATAGACATAATGTTACGCGGCGGAACCCGTAGCGTCGGACCGCCCCGATCCTGCCCTGACGGCGAGGATCAGTAGGGCGTCATCGAATAGGGCCGCGCCGCCTTCGCTGTCGCCCAGCGCGTGTTGGGCGTCGCCTGCATCGTGAAGCGCAGTTCTCCGCCCGCTTCGATCTGCGCGTGCGTGACGACGCTCCTGTCGAGCGGGGTGCCGTTCAGCGTCACGCGGCCGACATAGCGGTTCGCGTCCGACAGCCCGTCGGCGACGACCGCGAAGGTCTTGCCGTTCGGCAGGTTCAGCACCGCGCGGTCGAGGAACGGGCGGCCGATGACATATTCCCCCGTGCCCGGCGCGACCGGATAGAAGCCGAGCGCGGTGAAGACGAGCCACGCCGACATCTGGCCGAGGTCGTCATTGCCCGACAGGCCGTCCGGGGTCGGCTTGTACTGGCTGTCGACGATCTGCTTCAGCCGCTCCTGCGTCCGCCAGGGCCGCCCGGCATAATCGTAGAGATAGGCGACATGATGGCTCGGCTCGTTGCCATGGATATATTGCCCGATCAGCCCGGCAATGTCCTCGGCATGGCTGTAGTCGATCTTCGAATTGTCATAGTCGAACATCGCGTCGAGCTTGGTCACCGTCTTCGCGTCGCCGCCGAGCAGGCGGATCAGCCCGCCCTGATCGTGTGGCATGAACCAGCTATATTGCCACGCATTGCCCTCGGTATAGTCGGAGCCATAGTTGATCGCGGTCGGGTCGAACGGCGTGCGGAAGCTGCCGTCGCTCTTGCGCGCGCGCAGGAACCCGGTCTTCACGTCGAAGCTGTTGCGCCAGTTGGCCGCGCGCTTCTCGAACCGCGCCGCGATGTCGGACCGCCCCAGGCCGCGCGCCATCCGCGCGATCGTCCAGTCGTCATAGGCATATTCGACGGTCTTGGACGCGGCCTCCGGCTCTGCGTCGATGGGCACATAGCCGCGCTTGATGTACGCGCCGAGCCCGCCATAGGGCGCGTAGTCGGCGCTCGCGACCATCGCGTCGAGCGCCGCGCCGGCGTCATATCCCCTGATCCCCTTGGTATAGGCGTCGGCGATCACCGGGACGGCGTGATAGCCGATCATCGTCCAGGTCTCGCGCCCCGCGAACTGCCAGACGGGGAGGATGCCGTCGGGGCTGTGACGCCGGCTGGCGACGAGCGACTGGACGACGTCGCTCGTGGTGGCTTGGGGCTGGATCAGCGTCAGCAGCGGATGCTCGGCGCGGAACGTGTCCCACAGCGAGAAGGTCGACCGCTGCGTATAGCCGACCGCGCTCTGCACCTGATCGTCCGGCCCACGATAGCGGCCGTCGACGTCGCTCCAGATGCTCGGCGCGAGCAGGCTGTGGTAAAGCGCGGTGTAGACGCTGGTGCGGATCGGCTTGGCCGCGTCGATCGCGACGGCGCCGAGCGCCTTGTCCCAGGCGGTGCGCGTCGCCGCGCGGACCGCGTCGAAATCGCCGGGCTCGGCCTCCAGGTTGGCGCGCGCGCCCGCTTCGTCGACGCCGGACAGTGCCACCTTGACCTCGAGCGGCGTCGCCAGCCGACCGAAATCAAGCCGCGCCTCGAGCGCCTTGCCGAGTTTCTCCGGCACCGCATCGGACCCGCGGTTCGGTCCCTGGAAGCCCTTGTACGCCACCGCGGTGTCGCGATCGACGAACGCGTGGCCGGTGAGCGGCGCGGAGAAGCGCATCGCGAAGAACAGTTTCCGCCCCGGCGCCCAGCCGCGCGTCTCGCGCGATCCGGTCAGCACGCCGTCGGGCGACAGGCGCAGCGACGACCAGAGGATCTTGCCGGGATAATTGTAGAGCGAACTGCGCAGGTCGAGGACGAGATGCGCGTCCGCACCCTTCGCGAAGCTGTAGCGATGCACGCCGACCCGCGCGCCCGCGGTCATCTCCGCGCGCACCTTCGCGTCGCTGAGCGTCACCGCGTAATAGCCCGGATGCGCGACCTCGTCGGCATGCGCGAAGCGCGAGCGGTAGCCGGACCCAGGCACCGCCGGGTCGCCGGGATCCATCCGGACCTCGCCCGACACCGGCATGACCAGCACGTCGCCCAGGTCGGAATGCCCCGCGCCCGAGAAATGCGTGTGGCTGAACCCCTGGATCGTCGGGTCGTCGTAGCGATAGCCGGCGGCGTGGCCGTAGCATTTGCGGATCTCGCACGACGTGTCGGTATCCGGGCTAAGCTGCACCATGCCGAACGGTGCCGTCGCCCCGGGATAGGTGTGTCCCTCGCCGCCCGTACCGATGAACGGGTCGACCGCGTCATAGGGCGCGGTGGTCTGGGCAGCGAGCGGCGACGCGACGAGCGCGAGCGGGAGGAGGATGCGCATCACCGCGTTAGAGCAGCGATCGGCGGCCACGCCAAGCGTCCCCGCGGTCCGGCGCTACAGCGGCGGAAACACCACGTCCGTCGACTGCCCCTTCGCCTCGTCCGCCGCCGCGATCAGCCGGAGGCCGGTCTCGCGCGCCGCATCGGGCGTCATCGTGACCGCGACGCCGTCGGGTCCGTCAAGCGTCACCAGCCCGTGCTCGGCGGTGGCAAGTCCCGGCTTCGTCTCGGGCATCAGCATCGGGATCGCTCCTTGGTCGTTCACGCGGTACGATTGACGTAGAGATAGTCGGACTCGAACTCGCCGATCGCCTCCAGCGCCTTGCGGTCCAGGATCCGGACCTCGTTCGCCTTGAACGTCAACGCGCCACGCTCGCGAAGGCCCCGCAGCACGCGGTTGACGTGCACGCCGGTGATCCCGCACGCCTCGGCCAGGTCGGGCTGCGTCATCGGCAGCGCGAACACGCCGTCGCGCGCCAGCCCGACCATCCCCAGCCGGACGTTCAGTTCGCAGAACAGGTGCGCGAGCCGCCCCTCGGCGCCCAGGCGGCCGAGCCGAAAAATCCATTCGCGGTGCATCGCGGCGTCGAGCAGCGTGCTGAACCACAGCATCCGCGTGAGGTGCGGGAAGCGTTCGGTGATCGTCGTCAGCGTATCATGCTCGAACGTCGCGACCTTGACCGGCCCCAGCGTCGCGATGTCGTGATCGAGATACTTCATCGGAAAGCCGTGCAGGTCGACGAAATCCCCCGGCACGTGCACCGCGACGAGCTGCCGCTGGCCCTCGCGATCGTCCATGTAGCGGCAGATGAACCCTTCCAGCAGCAACGTGCTGTGTTCGACCCGCTCGCCCGCGCGGATCAGCCGCGTGCGGCCGGGCAGCGTGCGCACGGTGGCGATGCTGTCCTCGATCACGCGCTTCTCGTCGTCGCTCAGGTCCTCGCGGCCGCGCCCCAGCAAAAACTTTTCGGTCTGCATGGCCTCCCCCTCTTCCCGTCGTTCGCGTCTCGCGCCAGCCCTAGGCTGCGCGCAGAGTTTCGTATTGATGCACGTCAATCGGTCGGCCCCCGATGAAACATTCCCCGTACCCGGGGTGTTCCCTCGCGACCATGTATCGCCCGATATTCCAGAATGACCATCCCCTAGCCCAGGCCTTTATCGCCACGGTAGAGGCCCCGCAATTCCCCTGTGTCGGCGCGAAGTCCGCGCTGGGACGGGGGCAGATGGATATTCTCGTCGCCCGCGACGTGCGCTCCGCCTGGGACGACATGCGCATCCTGCCCGCGCTCGGCGAGACGGTCCGCAAGTATCGCGAGGACCGCGCGATCTTCCGCACGCTCGTCATCCTGTTCGAGGCGCCGGCCCTGCTCAGCGAGGAGCAGTTCGAGGCGCATCTGTGGGCGCGTGCGCAGTCGCTCAGCGACAAGGACGAATGGCTCGGCTACCGGCCCGACCCCAGCGTCAGCAGCGATCCCGACGATCCGCATTTCTCGCTGAGCTTCTCGGGCGAGGCGTTCTTCGTGGTCGGGCTTCACCCGCATGCCAGCCGTCCGGCGCGCTGGTTCCAGTCGCCGGCGATGGTGTTCAACCTTCACGACCAGTTCGAGGTGCTGCGCACGCAGCAGCGCTACGACAAGCTGCGGTCCTCGATCCTCGCGCGCGACCTGGTGTTCGCCGGCAGCGAGAACCCGATGCTCGCGCGCCACGGGGAGTCGAGCGAGGCGCGGCAGTATAGCGGCCGGGTCGTTGACGATTCATGGAAATGCCCGTTCAAGCGGGGTCAAGCGCATGGGTGATGTGCAGACCATCGCGCCGCGATCGGGGGCCGGGTTCACGCTCGACCGCGGACAGACGCTGACCGTGATCGATCCTGAGGGGCGGCAGGTGTCCGACCTGCTCGCGTTCAACCGCGCCGACATCCGCGAGGGTATCTCGTCGGGGCGAACGCTCGATTATGCGAGCCGGCTCTACCTCACGACCGGCGACCGGCTCTATTCGAACCGCAGCAACGTCATGCTCGATATCGTGTCCGACGATGTCGGCCGGCACGACTTCCTGCTGACGCCGTGTTCGAAGGAAACGTTCGCGATCATCTATGGCGACACCGATCCGCATCGCGGCTGTTTCGGCAATCTCGCGGAGGCGCTGGCGCCGTGGGGCGTCGAGCCGGACATGATCCCGGTGGCGTTCAACTGCTTCATGAACGTGCCGATCGACGGCGCGACGGGCACCTTCACCGTCGAGCCGCCGCTCAGCAAGGCCGGCGACACGATCGTGTTCCGCGCGGAGATGGACCTGATCATCGGGATGACCGCCTGTTCCGCGCTCCAGTCGAACGGCGGGTCGTTCAAGCCGATCCAGTACCGCATCGACTGACGCGCGCCGGTCGGGCCCACCGGTCAGCCGCTGGTCTCGACCAGCTCGACGATCTCGAACGCGTGGCTTTTCCAGCCGCGCATCCGCGACGCTTCATCGGTCGCCGTTCGTTTCCGCTTCGCCTCGGCGAGCGACCGCGTATGGCCCCAGAACACTTCGGTCTTGCCGTTCTCCAGCACCGCGACGATCCGCCAGTAATGCGTGAACGCATCGGTCGTCGGACCGATCGTCTTCACATAGCCGTCGGGCAGTGTCGCGGTGAGGTATCGCCGCTTGCGCGCCACGCCTAGCGGAGGCGTCGCACGCGTGCCGAGCGCCGCCCGGGCGCGGTCGCGACATAACTGCCGAGCGTACCCGCCTTGATCGTCACGCGGTCGCCCTTGCGCGGCGCGAGCATCACCTGCTCCGTGGTCTCCCAGACGCCGCCATCGTCGAGCTCGAACCGAATCAGCCCGCCGGGCAGCTGTACCGAGCTGCGCATCACCGCGGTCAGCTCCTTCAGCGCCTGCTCGTCGTCGCCGCTTCCGAACAATTTGATCGACGGCAGCGAGAAGCCGAACAGCGAGCGCTTCGCGCGCTGCACCTCGGCCTTGTCCACCACGACGAATGCCTTCGACCGTTGCCCCTCGACGACGGTCTTCACCGCGCGATCGAAGCAGGCGAGACGGTCCGTATCGGCTGCGATCGCGGTGCATTTGGTGAGTTCGTCCAGCGCCTTGGACGGCGTCGTGGCGTCGCGATCGCGCGCGAGAGCCGGTCCCGCAAGCATCATTGCAATCGTTACGATCATCACACGCCGTGTCATATCAGTCCCCCAAGCACCCGGCCGATCCTAGAGAGGGAGCGGGCCATATTCAACGGCAGCATTACTTGCCTATTCAATGACAGTATTACTTCTCTTTTGTGACGCACAGGACACAGCCCCCCTTCAAACGTGACCAAAGCAGATACAGGCGATTGCGACCGATCCGGCACATACCCTACGAATGAAATCCGAGGCGTTCGGTAAAGGTCAATCCTGCCGAGCTGCCGTCAGGCTCAGACAAGGGGTATCCAATGCAGATGACCGTACGATCGCGACTGCTCGCGTCGACGCTGTTCGCCGGTGCGGCGATGATCGCGTCGCAGGCGACCGCGCAGACCGCGCCCGCCACCAAGGAAACCCAGCAGGTTTCGCAGGATCCGAACACGCCGCCGCCCGCCGAGGAAGGCCAGGACATCGTCGTCACGGGTACGCTGATCAGCAACCCGAACCTCGTTTCGTCGAGCCCGGTCGCCGTGGTCTCCGAGAACGAACTCGCGCTGCGCAACATCAACAACGTCGAACAGGTCATCCGCGAACTGCCGGGTGCGGTCGCCGGCCTGGGCTCCGCGACGAACAACGGCAATGGCGGTTTCGCCACCATCAACCTCCGCAACCTCGGCTCGCAGCGCAACCTCGGCTCGCAGCGCAACCTCGTACTGATCGACGGCGACCGCATCGTCCCCGCGCAGCAGGGCGGCACGGTCGATCTGAACAACATCCCCGTCGCGCTGCTGCAGCGCGTCGACATCCTGACCGGCGGTGCATCGACCACCTATGGCGCGGACGCGGTGTCGGGCGTCGCGAACTTCATCACCAAGAAGAACTTCGCGGGCATGGAGGCATCGGCCAGCCAGCAGATCTCGTCGAACGGCGACTCCAACTATTTCCGGTCGGACCTGACGATCGGTGCGAACTTCGACGACGGTCGCGGTAACGCGGTGCTGAGCCTGGGCTACCAGGAAGCCGATCCGCTCTACCAGGGCGATCGCAACGTCTCGATCTTCGGCATCAGCTCGGCCACCGGCGTCGCCTCGGGCTCGTCCTTCACCAGCGTGCCGACGACGGTGTCGTTCTCGAGCGGCGACTTCCAGGTCAGCCCGACCGGCACCTCGCTCGTCCGTCAGTATGCGGGCTTCAACTTCAACCCGTACAATATCTTCCAGACGCCGTTCAAGCGGTACAACATCTTCGCGCAGGCGAACTACGAGATCAGCGACAATCTCGAAGTCTATTCGCGCGGCATGTTCTCGAAGAACACGATCAGCACGATCATCGCGCCGTCGGGCGTGTTCGGCGAAGCGCTGACCATTCCGGCGAACAACCCGTATCTGACCGCGGGCATCCGCGACCAGCTCTGCACGCTCAACGGCATCGCGCTGGGTGCTGCGTGCAACACCAACACCGCGATCCCGCTGCCTGCGGTCTATCGTCGCTCGGTCGAACTCGGGCCGCGCGTGTCCGACTACACCACGACGATGTTCGACTATAAGGCGGGGCTCCGCCTGCGCTTCTCCGACCATGCCAAGCTCGACGTGTCGGGCGCCTATGGCGAGAGCGACCTGCTTCAGGTCCAGTCGGGCTACGTGCTGCGCAGCCGCGTCCAGCAGGCGCTGAACGCGAACAACACGACGACCTGCGCGGTCACGACCAACAACTGCGTGCCGCTCAACCTGTTCGGCGAAGCCGGCTCGATCACGTCGGCACAGGCCGCGTTCCTGAACGGCGAAAGCTCGATCCGGATCAAGACCGCGCTGTCGCAGGCCAAGGCCGTCCTCAACGGCGACTTCGGCACCACCTCGCCGTTCGCGGATGAGCCGATCGGCTTCGCGCTCGGCGGCGAGTATCGCAAGTACAGCTATCAGCGCAGCCCCGACGCGTATGCGCTGTCGCCGGGCGAGCTGGGCGGCGCCGGTGGCGCGGTCCTGCCGTTCACGGGCAGCTACGACGTACGCGAGGCGTTCGGCGAAGTCATCGCGCCGCTCGTCACCGGGCGTCCGTTCTTCCACTCGCTGACGCTCGAAGGCGGCTTCCGCTATTCGGACTACAAGGTGCAGGCGGCGAACAACCCGAGCTTCAGCGCCTGGACCTACAAGGGCGGTGCGAGCTTCGAGCCGGTCGAGGAAATCAAGTTCCGCGGCAACTACCAGCGCGCGGTGCGTGCCCCGAACATCGACGAGCTGTTCTCGCCCGTCGTCACCGCGCTCGACAACCTCGCACCGGGTCTCGACCCCTGCGTGGGCGCACGGCCGGTCGGCAACGCCAACCTCACGCTGGCCTGCCGCAACCAGGGCGCACCCGCTGCGGTCATCGGCACGATCCAGGAGCCGTCGGCCGGACAGGTCAACGTCACCGGTGGTGGCAGCCCCACCATCCGTCCGGAAAAGGCCGATACCTACACGCTCGGCGTCATCATCCAGCCGCGCGGGCTGGTGCCCGGCCTGAGCATCGCGGTCGACTACTTCAACATCAAGGTGAAGGACGCGATCACGTCGGCGCAGCCGAGCGACATCCTGTCGGAGTGCTTCGGAGCGACGCCGACCGCGATCACCGCGGCACAGGCGGCCTCGGCTGCATGTACCTCGATCCGCCGCGGTGCGACGACGGGCCGCCTCAGCGGTTCGAGCGCAACCATCCCCGGCCTGCCGCAGCCGCTGACCAACCGCGGCCGCCTGAAGACCGACGGTATCGACCTGAACGCGAACTACGCGCGTGAATTCGGCGATTTCGGCCTGAACCTGGGCTTCCAGGGCACCTGGACCGCGCATCGCTACTTCCAGGCGTCGTCGACCGGCTACAATCGCGACTGCGTTGGCTATTACAGCACCAACTGCACCTCGATCCAGCCGGAGTTCCAGTGGAACCAGCGGACCAGCCTGTCCTACGGGCCGGCCACCGCGTCGCTGCTGTGGCGTCACCTCGGCGCGGTCCAGTATGAGGGCCAGGCCGACGACTTCGCGGCTCGTGGCTTCACCGCGACGTCGCGCAACCTGTTCATTGGCACGGTGACCGGTCCGTCGCCGCTGGCCGGGGGCCGCTACAACTTCAACAAGATCGAAGCGTACAACTATCTCGACGCCTCGATCCAGCTAGAGGTCAACGACAACCTGACGCTGACCGGCAACCTGCGTAACCTGACGGGCAAGAAGCCGCCGCTCGTCGGTTCGTCGGCCGGGTCGACCGCCTATAACGGCGGCAACACCTACCCCGCGACCTACGACACCATCGGTCGTCTGTTCAGCGTGTCGGGCAAGCTGCGCTTCTAAGCGCGACGATCCCGCAACGATCGGAGGGGGTGGCCGAAAGGCTGCCCCCTTTTTTCGTGGCACCGATGCAGGCGCGCGTGCTTAATCGGGCGCAGCGCGAACAGGAAAACACCGATGGCAACGCTTCCCCCAGCCGCAACCGCGCTCGTCAGCGCGGCGATCGCCGCACGGCAACGCGGCGACGCAACCGGCGAGCGCCGGCTGCTCGACGACGCCCTGCGCGCCGCGCCCGATCATCCCCAGATCCTCAACGCGCGCGGGATGCGCGCGCTTTCGGACGATGACCTCGACCTCGCGCTCCGCTGCTTCACCGGCGCGGCGGCCGCCGACCCGGGGCAGCCCGTGCTGCGGATCAACCAGGCGACGGTCCATCGCCGGCGCGGCGACGACGCCGGCGAGCGCGCCGCGCTCGAGGCCGCGCTGGCGATCGACCGCCTCAATTTCACTGCGCAGCTGCGCATGGCGGAGCTGCACGAGCGCCGCGGCGATGCGGTCGCCGCCGCGCTCGGCTGGTCCGGCGTCGTGCAGATGGCGACCGGCATGACCGAGCGGTCGCCGGGGATCGAGGACGCGCTGGTCCGCGGCCGCGCCTTCCTCGCCGGCCACACTGCGACGATGGCGCGTGTGCTGACCGACGAGCTCGGCCCCGCGATGGCGGACCTGGGCGGCGGGGCGCGGCGGATTTCGGCGTGCATCGATCACATGCTGGGGCGGCGCGCGATCTATGCGAACCAGTGTTCGGGGCTGCACGTCCCGTTCCTCCCCGCCGACGAGTTCTTCGAACGCGCGGCCTTCCCGTGGTTCGCCGATCTGGAGGCGCATACCGACGCGATCCGCGCGGAGGCGCTGGCGCTGGTCGCATCAGGCGACGCACCGATCCGGCCCTATGTCCGGCTCGACCAGGGCACGCCCAGGAACAAATGGTCCGCGCTCGACAACAGCGCCGACTGGAGCGCGTGCTTCCTGTGGGAATATGGGGTGCGCAACGACGAGGCCTGCGACCGTTGCCCGGCGACCGCCGCGGCGCTGGCCGCGGTGCCGCAGACCGACATTCCCGGCAAGGCGCCGACCGCGTTCTTCTCGATCCTCCGCCCGCACGCGCACATCCCCGCGCATACCGGCGTGACCAATGCGCGGACTATCGTCCATCTGCCCTTGGTCGTCCCCGAAGGCTGCAGCTTCCGCGTCGGCGGCGAAACGCGCGCCTGGCGCGAGGGCGAGGCGTTCGCGTTCGACGACACCATCGAGCACGAGGCCTGGAACACCAGCAACGCGCCGCGCATCGTGTTGATCTTCGACGTCTGGAACCCGCACCTCACACCGGACGAGCAACGCCTGCTGCGTGACGTCTTCCACCTCACCGGGCAGGGCGGCGTCGCGCCCTAGGACTCGTCGAGCGACCCAACATAAGGCGCGACATGTCGCGCATAATTCCGCCAGCGCCCCGCCGATCGACCGTGGAGCGGCTGGCGGACCTGCCACACGCTGGCGGTCCGCACCACGCCCGCGCCCTGGCCCGCGAGTACCGCATCCTGCCAGTCGAGCCCGCACAAGCCGAGCAACGCCGCGATCGTCTCGCGCGGGGCCGCCACGACATCCTCATAGGCCACGTCATGGATATCGTCGCCGTACAGCGATCGCCAATGCGCCATCAGCCGCGTGTATTGCCCGAACCAGTGCACGATATCGTCGAGCGCATAGCCATAGCGCACGCTGTCGTCGAAATGCTGGAACCAGACCGACAGCATCGTGTCGCGCAGCGAGCGCGTGGTGTGGACGATCCGCGCGGCGGGAAACAGGCGCTTGATCAGCCCGATATGCAGGAAATTGTCGGGCCGCTTGTCGGTAAGCATGTCCGCATCGGGATAGAGCGCGCGGACCTCGGCCAGATAGGCGTCGCGCATCGCCGCGATCTGCTCGGGCGTCGCCGCGGCGAGCCGGTCGGGATAGGGCTGCAGCTGTGTCTCGACGAGGGCCGGCAGAATCTCGAGCTCGCCGCCCTTGGTGACCCGGCTGTGGCGCGACAGCATCTGTTCGACCAGCGTCGATCCCGATCGGAACAGCCCGCAGACGAACACCGGCGACCAGTCGGCCGACATGGCCGGTGGTGCCGGCGGCAGCGCGATGAGGGCGTCGACGAGGCGTTCGTGCGCGGCCCGGTCGTATCGCAGGGCAGGGGGCGCAGCGGCCTTCGCGGCCTGGTTGGCGCGCTGGAATACCGCGAACGCATCGTCGTAGCGCCCGAGCGCATCGAGCGCGCCGCCCAGCGCGAACCCGATCTCGGCGGCATCGGCGGCGGGCAGGCGGGGGTTGGCGAGCACTGGGGTCAGCCGCGCCGGCACCGCGCGTGCCTTGCCCTCGAACACGTCGATCGCACTCGTCCGCGCCAGCGCACGGGGGTGACGCGGATCGAGCGCGAGCACGCGCGCATAACTGTCCCGCGCTGCCCGAGCATCGCCGCGATCCTCGTAGAGCATCCCGAGGTTCAGCCAGCCGGTCGCGAACCGCGGGTTGCGCGCGATCGCGGCGCGCAGCTCGCGTTCGGCGTCGCCGTCGCGCGCGAGAAACTCGGACAGGATCACCGCGCGGTTGAGATGAACGTCCTCGGGCCGGTCGATGCCGCGCGCCAGCGCCTCGCCATAGGCCTCCAGCGCCGCCTCGAACGACCGCGCGCAGCGTAGCAGATAGCCGAGATTGTACCACGCCTCGGTCGACTCCGGCCCGATCGCGAGCAGCTGGCGATACGCCGCGATGCCGTCATCAACGCGCGCCTCGCGCATCGCGCGCACCGCAATCTGTCTGAGTTCGCCGACGTCCACGCAGATCCCCTAGCAGCGCCCCGCACGGGGCACGATACCCGCTGCGCAGCCTAGCGCGGCAATTCGATCACCGCATCCAGCCCGCCGCCCGCCCGGTTCGCCAGCCGGATCTCGCCGCCCGCCTCGCGCACGATCGCGCGTGCCAGCGCCAGCCCCAGGCCGATGCCCCCGGTCTCGCGATTGCGCGAACTCTCCAGCCGGGTGAACGCATCGAACACGTCGCCCATACGCGCCTCGGGAATCCCGGGCCCCTGGTCCGCGACGACGATCGCCACGGTCTTCGCCCGTGCCTCCACGCGTACTTCCGCCGAATGGCCGTATTTCACGGCGTTCTCGATCAGGTTGCGCACTGCGCGGCGGATCAGCGAAGGGCGCAGCCGCATCGGCAGCCGGTCGGCCTCGACGAACTCGACCGCGTGGCCGATGTCGCGGAAATCCTCGACCACCGCATCGACCAGCGCCGACAGGTCGACGTCGGTCAGCGGCTCGCTGGGGCGCCCCAGACGCGCTAGCGACAGGATGTCGTCGAGCGTCCGGTTCATCTCCGCGATCGTGTCGACCATCTTCGCGCGATCGGCCTCGTCCTCCACCGATTCGATCCGGACCCGCAGCGCCGCGAGCGGGGTGCGCAGGTCGTGGCCGATCGCGCCGAGCATCCGGTCCTTCTCGTCGAGCATGCCGCCGACGCGCAGCCGCAGCGCATTGAACGCGACGATCAGCGCGGCGACGTCGTCGGGGCCGCGCGGCAACAACGGGGTGCTCGGGTCGCCGGGACCGAAGCTCTCGGCCGCAGCGCGCAGGTCGCGCAACGGGCGCGACATCCGCCGAACGATCCACAGCACCGGCAGCAGCACGATGACGTAGAGGATCCCGGTCTGGCCGAGCAGCGTCCACAACAGCCGCGATTCGGTTCGTGGCCAGGGCGACATCACCGTCAGCCACCCGTCCGGCTGTTCGACTGCGATCAGCAGGATGTCGCCGTCACGCCCGCGCCGCCGCCGGGCGCCACGGCGTGCGGTGTCGGTCTCCTCGACCGCGCTTTCCACCGCGGGGCGAAAGCCGGTGTCGATCCGCCCGGGCTTCAGCCCGAGTTCGAGCAGCTGGCGCCGCATCTCGCTGGCAACCTCGGGATGGCGTTCGAGCCCGGCGGGAATCGGATCGGCAGCGACCCGGCGAACGCGTCCGCGATCGGCGGCGAGCGGCCGGCGATCGCGCGCCTCGCGTTCCAGCGCGTCTGCGATCCGCGTCGCGGCGGGACGAGTCGCCTGACCCAGCCGGAACTCGGTGCGGTCGCGCAGTGCGAGCCCGAAATTGATCGCCTGCGCAACGAACAGCGCCAGCGCGATCAGCAGCGCCATCTGCCCAGCCAAGCTGCGCGGCCAGGGCCGCATCACAGCCGCGTGACCTCCGCCGCCAGCGTATAACCGCCGCCCCAGACCGTCTTGATCAGCTCGGGATTCTTCGCATCGGCCTCGATCTTCCGGCGCAACCGGCTGACCTGGTTGTCGATCGCGCGGTCGAACGCCGCGGCCTCGCGGCCCTGCGTCAGGTCGAGCAGCTGGTCGCGCGTCAGCACCTGGCGCGGCCGGGTCACCAGCGCGAGCAGCAGGTTGTACTCGCCCGTCGACAGCGGCACCGACACGCCCTCGCGATCGACCAGCGCGCGTTCGCCCGATTTCAGCACCCATCCGGCAAAGCCGTACGAGCTGCTCTCGGGCGCATGGTGGCGCGCGCCGCCCGCGGTCGCACGGCGCAGCACGACCTTGACGCGCGTCGCCAGCTCGCGCGGCGAGAACGGCTTCACGACATAATCGTCCGCGCCCATCTCGAGCCCGACGATCCGGTCGGTCTCCTCCGCGCGCGCTGTGAGCAGGATCACCGGGACGTCGCTGGTCGCGGCGATGTGGCGGCACAGCGACAGCCCGTCCTCGCCCGGCATCATGATGTCGAGGATGACGAGGTCGATCGCATAGGCCGCCAGCCGCGTCCGCGCGCTTTCCGCGTCGCCGCACTGGGTGACGCGGAACCCCTGCTTGGTGAGATACGCCGCCAGCGGTTCGCGGATCGAGCGCTCGTCATCGACGAGCAGCAGATGTGGAAGATCCCCCATGGGGTCTGCGTCTAGCATGACCGGGCCCCGGGGGAAGCGCCGGACGGCATCGCGCCCGGCGCTCGGTTCACTTGACCTGCGCGGGGGCGGGGGTGGGGGCCGGCGCCGGCTGTCGGGCAGGGCCCATGTCGCCGCGCCGCGCACGTCGCATTTCCGCCATCGCTGTCAGTTCGGCCTGGTCGATCTTGCCGTCGCGGTTCGCATCCATGCGGTCGAACCGCACGCCGGCCTCGGCCAGCGCCTCGGCGCGCGTGACGATACCGTCGCCATTGGCGTCGGCGCGCATCATCGCGGCACCGGGGCCGCGCGGCGGACCGTCCTGCGCGCCGGCAGCGGTGGCGGTAAACACGCTGGCGCCGAGCGCGAGCGAGACGATGACCTTCCTCATGATAGCATCCTTGGCTTGGCCCCGGGGCACGATCCCCGGTGCGATGGTGCCGCTATGGCCGCACCCTGTCGCGTAGATGTGCCGGTCGACGTGGCAATTGTCGCAAATCATGTCGGATGCTCATCCGAAGACCGCGACGCTCTGCATTTGCTCGCCGACGCCCACGCCGTCCGCGTTCCAGATCGCCATCTGCTGGCTCGAACTCCCCTCGCGCGCATAGTCGGTCGTCGCGCGCAGCAGCCACCAGCCGTCGCGCGTCAGCGGCTGCGACCCCAGCACATTGAACAGCCACGTCATCGAACTGATCGGCACGACCGCGCCGATCAGCTTGAGCGCGGCCGGGGGCAGGCAGTCGGCGATGCACATCAGCTCGACCATCGGGTCCAGCCCGTCGCGCTCGGCAAGCCGTACCCAGCGCAACCATTCCGATTTCGGTCCGTCGCGCTGGTCGACGAATTCGAAATTCTGCGTGAACGGCACAGCCGCAGTACCGCGGTAGGTCGTCGTCTCGGGGCCGGGGACCGGAAATTCGGGCGCCGCTCCGACGTGATGATCGAGCCGCGACTCGACCGGCCCCATGAACACGAACGTCGCGCGCAGCCCGAGGCCCGCGTCGCTCTCGACATCGACCTGCACGAACGCCGCGTTGCGCCCGCGCCTGAGCCTGGTCGCGCGGATCGCAATGTCGCCAGACAGCGGCCCGATGAACGACACCTGCGCCGATCGCAGCGGCGGCAGGTCGACGTCCGACACCTGCGCCGCATGCAGCGCGAGCGCGGCCGAGAAGCCGCCATAGGCGGTGCGCCCCTGCAGCCAGGTCTCGGGCACCGACCCGCGCCAGCCGCCCTCGATCGGAACCAGCGCGTCGATCGCCTGCTTGAGGGTCGTCATCACCGCGTCGCGGCCGTCTGTCCGAACAGCATCTTTTTCTGCTCGTCGGTCATCGGCGTGCGCGAATCGTTGATCGCCTTGCCCTTCTCATAGGCGGTGATCGTCGCGGGGCGTTTGGCGATCGTCTCGAACCAGCGCTTCACGTTCGGGAAGTCGGCGAGCGTCTGGCCCTGCGCCTCGTGCGGCACGATCCACGGATAGGCCGCCATGTCGGCGACCGAATAGGCGCCCGCCACGAATGCGCGGTCCGTCAGCCGCCGGTCGAGCACGCCGTACAGCCGGTTCGTCTCCTTGACGTAGCGGTCCATCGCGTAGGGAATCTTTTCGGGCGCGTAGATGTTGAAATGATGGTTCTGGCCCAGCATCGGCCCCAAGCCCCCCATCTGCCACATCAGCCACTGGTTCACCTCGGTGCGCTCGCGAAGCGAATCGCCGCCGAACCGCCCGGTCTTCCCGGCGAGGTACAGCAGGATCGCGCCCGATTCGAACACGGTAATCGGCGCGTTGCCGACGGCAGGGTCATGGTCGACGATCGCGGGCATCCGGTTGTTCGGCGCGATCTTCAGGAACTCGGGCGCGAACTGCTCGCCCTTGCCGATGTCGACCGGGCGGATCGTGTAATCGAGCCCGGTTTCCTCCAGCATCATCGTGATCTTGTGGCCGTTCGGCGTGGGCCAGTAATGCAGGTCGATCATTCCGGAGCTCCTCGGTGGGTGCGCGGCAGATGGTGTGGCGGCGCGCCGCGTACAACAGGCTTTGCATTCCGGCGCGATCCGTGCCATTGGCAGCGCCGTACCCGATATTCAGTTTCGCTTCGAGGACGCACAGGGCGCCGAAGCGGCCAAGGCTTGGAGAGGGGATAAGGCGGAAGGACGGCAACGTACCTTCCGCCGTCCTTCCAGCAGACCGGGTTTTTGATTTTCTATCGTTGGGTTGGACGGCAGACAAAAAAGGGCGCGGCTTCCGGTGTGGAAGCCGCGCCCTTTTTTACGTCGCGCCGCGGCGAAGCCGCGTCGTCGGTCGCTGCTGTGCAGCGCCGGCCGTGCTCGAGACTGCTCGGCGCGCTCGCGCCGAACAGTCTCTGCGCATCAGAAGCGGAACGCTGCGACGCCGCGGATGCTGTGCCAGCGGAAATAGTCGAAGCCGCGACGGAAGTCGGTGCCTGCCGCGTTGCCGCGCGTGAAGGGACCACCAGCCGGGCCGCCCGATGCGCGGACGCGGTAGTCGTTGTCCTCGTAGCGATGGAACATGTATTCCATGCCGATCGAGAAGTTCTTGCCGATCTTCTGCTCGACGCCACCGCCGCCGGTGATGCCCCACTGCTTCTTGTTGCCGTTCGAGGTGAACGTGTTGGCGGTGTTGCCGGTCGTGAAGCTGTTGTCGATGCTGGCATAGCCAGGGCCGAACGCGCCGTAGAACAGCGTGGTGTCGACCGCGTAGCCGACGCGGCCGCGGATCGATGCTTCCCAGTTCAGCTCGCGCGACATGGTGTAGAAGGCGGGCGTGGTCGAGAAGGCGCTGACGCTGTCCTTGATCTCGGACTTGCCGAACTCGCCGACGACGCCGACGACGATGTTGCCGCGCTGTGCGTCGAAGCCGAGGCGACCGTAATAGGCGATGTCGTTGCGATCGTTGTTGCAACCACGGCCGCCGGCTGCGGGGGCGGTGTTGCTGGTCGCGGCGCCGTTGCAGAAGCCGGGCGAGAAGGCGTTTGCTGCGGTCGCAGTCGAGATCGTGTCGCCGAAGCTGCCGTTCAGGTCGCGGTCGAACTTGATGTTCTCGCCAACGTCGTTCGGCTGGACGTCAAAGCCGAACGAACCGCCGGCGTACAGGCCGCTGAACGGTGCGTCCGCGGTGGTTTCCTGCGCGAATGCCGGCGTTGCTGCGAGTGCGGCAGCGCCGATCAGGCCGGCGAACAAAATCTTGCTCATCGATAATTCCCCTTATCTTGGTTGCGTGTCGCTCCAGTAACGTCATTCCCGCGCGAAAATATCCCGTTCATGACAAGTTGTTCATGGGTGTGGCTTTGTCGCAACACAGATCAAGGTCTGCGGGATCCGGCGGCGCTGTCGGCGCGCTTGGCTTTGTCGCGCGCGGCGCCCTATATCGACGGCACATGGCAGACGATCTTTTCGCGGCATCCACCGCGCCCGGCGCAAAATCCGCCCCCGCCTACGACGCCTCGTCGATCGAGGTGCTGGAGGGGCTCGAACCGGTTCGCCGCCGGCCGGGCATGTATGTCGGCGGCACCGACGAACGCGCGCTCCACCATCTCGCCGCCGAAGTGCTCGACAACGCGATGGACGAAGCCGTCGCGGGACATGCGACGCGGATCGAGATTCACCTCGAACCCGGCAACCGGCTGACGATCGTCGACAATGGCCGCGGCATCCCGGTCGACCCGCATCCGAAATTTCCCGGCAAGTCCGCGCTCGAGGTCATCCTGTCGACGCTGCATTCGGGCGGCAAGTTCGCGGGCAAGGCCTATGCGACCAGCGGCGGCCTGCACGGCGTCGGCATCAGCGTCGTCAACGCGCTGTCGTCGGATACGGTGGTCGAGGTCGCGCGCGACCGCCAGCTCTATCGCCAGCGCTTCGCGCGCGGGATCACGCTGGGGCCGATCGAGGCGTTGGGACCGACGCCCAACCGCCGCGGCACCAGCGTCGCGTTCACGCCCGATACCGAGATCTTCGGCCCCGAGCTGGCCTTCAAGCCGGCGCGACTCTACAAGCTCGCGCGGTCGAAGGCGTATCTGTTCGCGGGCGTCGAGATCCGCTGGAAATGCGCACCCGAACTGCTCGCCGACGACACGCCGGCCGACGCGGTGTTCCAGTTCCCCGGCGGTCTTGCCGACCATCTGCGCGACCAGATCGCCGGCCGCGAATGCGCGACCGCGGAGTTCTTCGCCGGGTCGCAGGCGTTCCCGGGTGAGGACCAGGGCCGTGTCGAATGGGCGGTCGCCTGGCCGCTGTGGAGCGACGGATCGTACAGCTGGTACTGCAACACAATCCCGACGCCCGATGGTGGCACGCATGAACAGGGACTGCGCCAGGCGTTGGTGCGCGGCATGCGCGCGTTCGGCGACCTGGTCGGGCAGAAGAAGGCCAAGGACATTACGGCGGACGACGTGATGGTCGGCAGCGAGCTGATGCTGTCGGTGTTCATCCGGGAGCCGCAGTTCCAGAGCCAGACCAAGGACCGGCTGACCAGCCCCGAGGCCGCCGCGCTCGTCGACAAGGCAATGCGCGACCATTTCGACCATTTCCTCAGCCACAACATGGAGCGCGGCAAGGCGCTGCTCAACTATGTGCTCGAGCGGATGGACGAGCGGTTGCGCCGCAAGCAGGAGCGCGACGTCAAGCGCAAGACCGCGACCTCCGCGCGTAAACTCCGGCTGCCGGGCAAGCTGACCGACTGTTCGGCGAACTCGCCCGAGGGCACCGAGCTGTTCATCGTCGAGGGCGATTCGGCCGGCGGCTCGGCGAAACAGGCGCGCGACCGCAAGACCCAGGCGATCCTGCCGATCCGCGGCAAGATCCTGAACGTCGCCTCGGCGACCAGCGCAAAGATCTTCGCGAACCAGGAGATCGCCGACCTGACGCTGGCGCTCGGCTGCGGGACGCGGAAGGACTGCACGGTCGAAACGCTGCGCTACGAGCGCGTGGTGATCATGACCGACGCAGACGTCGACGGCGCGCATATCGCGACGCTGCTGATGACGTTCTTCTTCCAGGAGATGCCCGATCTCGTCCGCCGCGGGCATCTGTATCTCGCACAGCCGCCGCTCTACCGCCTGACCGCCGGCACCAAGAGCCTGTACGCGCGAGACGATGCGCACCGCGCCGAGCTGGAGCGGACCGCGTTCAAGGGCAAGAAGGTCGACGTCGCGCGCTTCAAGGGTCTCGGCGAGATGAACCCGATGCAGCTGCGCGAGACGACGATGGATCCCGCGACGCGCGGCATGCTGCGCATCACGCTGCCGCAGGAATATGAGGAGCGGGCAGGGGTGAAGGACCTGGTCGACCGTCTGATGGGCAACAACCCCGCGCACCGCTTCGCCTTCATCCAGGAAAATGCCGGCCGGATGGACGAGGACGCGATCGACGCATGAGGTAAATCGTATTGACAATCTGAGTGGGAGAGCTTAGATGGACCTTACGTTCGATCCTGCGAAGGACGCGGCGAACATCGCCAAGCACGGCCTGTCGCTCGCCGATTTTCGCGGGTTCGATACCGATCCGAACATCTATGTCGACGACCGGCATGACTATGGCGAGGTCAGGCTGTTGGCGAGAGGCCGGATCGGCGGACGCGGATATTGCGTCGTCTTCACGGTCGTTGGCACCGTGACGCGCGTCATCAGCTTCCGTCGAGCGCATGAGAAGGAGATGAGGCGCTATGAGTAAGGAACCGCTGCCGCCGGATTATGACGAGAATCCGGAATGGACCGATGAGATGATCGCCGAAGCCCGCCCCGCATCCGAGGTCCTGCCTCCCGAAGTCGCCGCGCTGCTGGTCCGCCGCCGCGGGCCGCAAACGGCGCCGACCAAGAAGGCGGTAACGCTCCGCCTCGATCCCGACGTCCTCGACAAGTTCAGGTCCACCGGCCCCGGCTGGCAGTCGCGGATGAACGAGGCGCTGCGACAGGCCAAGGTGTGACGCCGCAGCATTGCGGTGATGGTTGACGCGTCTCCCTGCGCGCCCGTATTAGGCCTTCCGGGCGGTCCATCGGGGCCGCCCTTCTCGTTTCGTAAAGGAAGCGCCTCGTGACCATCACCCCGCTCATGCCCGTCTACCCGCGGTGTGGGGTGCGTCCGGTCCGAGGCGAGGGTGCGTACCTCTTCGGTGAGGACGGCCAGCAGTTTCTCGATTTCGCCAGCGGCATCGCGGTCAACGCGCTTGGCCACGGCCACCCCGTGCTGGTCAAGGCGATCGCCGATCAGGCTGCGACGCTGATGCACGTGTCGAACCTGTACGGCAGTCCGCAGGGCGAGCATCTCGCGCAGCGGCTGGCGGACAACACGTTTGCCGACACGGTGTTCTTCACCAATTCGGGGGCGGAAGCCGTGGAGTGCGCGATCAAGACCGCGCGCCGCTATCATTTCGCGAACGGCAATCCGCAGCGCAACACGCTGATCACCTTCGACACCGCGTTCCACGGCCGGACGCTCGGCACGATCTCGGCGACCAACCAGTCCAAGATGCGCGACGGGTTCGAGCCGCTGCTGCCGGGCTTCACCTATGCGACGTTCAACGACCTCGAAGGCGCGCTCGGGCTGATCGACGACAACACGGCCGGCTTCCTGGTCGAGCCGATCCAGGGCGAGGGCGGCATCCGTCAGGCGACGCCGGAGTTCCTGCAGGGGCTGCGCAAGGCATGCGACGAGCATGGCTTGCTGCTCGTGCTCGACGAGGTCCAGTGCGGCTATGGCCGGACCGGCAAGTTCTTCGCGCACGAACTCTACGGCATCACGCCCGACATCATGGCGGTGGCCAAGGGGATCGGCGGCGGCTTCCCGCTCGGCGCATGCCTCGCGACCGAGGAAGCCGCCAAGGGCATGGTCGCAGGCACGCACGGTTCGACCTATGGCGGCAACCCGCTCGCGATGGCGGCGGGCGAGGCGGTGCTCGACGTGATGCTCGCGGACGGCTTCCTCGAGAATGTCACCAAGATGGGGGACCGGCTGCGGCAGGGGCTCGAACAGATGATCCCCAATCACGATCACCTGTTCGACAGCGTCCGCGGCACCGGGCTGATGCTCGGGCTCAAGCTCAAGAGCGACAGCCGCGCGTTCGTGGCGTTCGCGCGCGACGAGCACAACCTGCTGCTCGTGTCGGCGGGCGAGAACGTCGTCCGCATCCTGCCGCCGCTGGTGATCGACGAGAGCCACATCGCCGAGTGCATCGAGAAGCTGTCGGCGGCGGCGCGTGTGTACGTGCCGGCGAGCGACGACTGACCTGATCTCCCTCTCCCTTTGGGAGAGGGAAGGGGCCCGCTGCCGCAGGCAGTGGGAAGGGTGAGGGCAGCATTGTCCGAACCCTGTCCTCACCCTTCCGCCGCTCCGCGGCTCCCTCCCTCTCCCACAGGGAGAGGGATATTGGGGAACGACCAATGCGCCATTTCCTGAATCTTACCGACGCCGGCGCCGACGGCATCGCCGCGATGCTGGCCGATGCGCTCGACCGCAAGGCCGCGCGCGCCGGCTTCCCGAAGGGCCGCGCCGACAGCGACGCGCCGCTCGCCGGGCACACGCTCGCGATGATCTTCGAGAAGAATTCGACGCGCACGCGGTTCAGCTTCGACATGGCGATCCGCCAGCTCGGCGGCACCTCGATCGTCGCGGAGTCGGGCTCGATGCAGCTCGGCCGCGGTGAGAGCATCGCCGATACCGCGCGCGTGCTGTCCTCCTATATCGACGCGATCATGATCCGCACCGACGATCACGCCAAGGTCGAGGAGATGGCGCATTATGCGAGCGTCCCGGTCATCAACGGCCTGACCGACGCGTCGCACCCGTGCCAGATCATGGCCGACCTGCTGACGATCCTCGAGAGCGGCAAGGCGCTGCCTGGGCTCAAGGTCGCGTGGCTCGGCGACGGCAACAACGTGCTCGCCTCGATCGTCGAGGCCGCCGGGCTGATGCAGTTCGACGTCGTCGCAGCCTGCCCGCAGGGGTTCCAGCCCGAGGAGGAGGCGATCGTCCGCGCGTCGGGCCGTGCACGCGTCGTGTCGGATCCGCGCGAGGCGGTCGAGGGCGCGGACATCGTCGTCACCGACACCTGGATCTCCATGGGGCAGGCGAATGCCGAGACCAAGCTCAAGGCGCTGACCCCATACCAGGTCACTTCTGCGTTGATGGCGGACGCCAAGCCCGACGCGAAGTTCCTCCACTGTCTCCCCGCGCACCGGGGCGAGGAAGTGTCGACGGAGGTGATCGACGGCCCGCAGTCGCTGATCTGGGCGGAAGCGGAGAACCGGCTCCACGCGCAGAAGTCGGTGCTGCGCTGGTGCTTCGGGCAGATCGGCTAGCCACCCGCCATGCTGAACTCGTTTCAGCATCCACCTCTCCACGAGCGACAACGCCTGTGGAGAGATGGACCTTGAAACGCGTTCACGGTGATGGTTGGGACGGGCGCGGTTGACCAACACTAGCCACTCCCCATCTTTGCTCGGATGACCACCGACCCCAACACCACCGACCTCGATCGCGCACTCGCGTTCGCGATCCCCGAGCGCAACGCCCGCGGCCGTATCGTCCGCCTCGGGCCGACGCTCGACCGCGTGCTCTCGGCGCACGCCTATCCCCCCGCGATCGAGGCGCTGCTCGCCGAGGCGCTGACGCTCGCCGCGCTGATCGGCGCGACGCTCAAGGACGCCAGCGGCCAGCTGACGATGCAGACCCGCACCGAGACCGGTGTCGTCCAGCTGCTGGTCTGCGACTATCGCGGCGGCGAGGTGCGCGGCTATGTCGAATACGACGCCGAGAAGCTGGCCGAGGCGCCCGCGCAGCCGAGCCTGTTCGCGCTGTTCGGCCAGGGCTATCTGGCCATCACCTTCGACCTCGCGACGACCGGCGAACGCTATCAGGGCATCGTGCCGCTCGACGGCGAGACGCTGGCCGAGGCCGCGCAGAGCTATTTCCTCCAGTCCGAACAGATCCCGACGCTGATCCGCGTCGCGATGCGCAAGGGGCCGGACGGCGCCTGCGTCGCGGGCGGGCTGTTCCTCCAGCATCTCCCCGAAGGCGAGGATGGCCGCGAGCGGCTGCACACCAAGCTCGACCATCCCGAATGGGAGCATGTAGCGATCCTCGGCGGGACGATCGCCGCCGACGAGCTGACCGATCCCGAACTGCCGCTCGAGACGGTGATCTGGCGGCTGTTCAACGAGGAGACTGACGTCCGCATCCATGCCGACATCCCGATCGTCCGTGGCTGCCGCTGCGACGCCGACTATATCGCCGGTGTGCTGTCGAAGTTTCCGGTCGAGGAACGCCGCGAGATGGCGGACGAGGCCGGGATGATCGTCGTCGACTGCGCGTTCTGCGCGCGGAAGTTTCCGGTGGCGGCCGAAGCGGTGGTGTGATGCGAGGAGGGCGTCGCCGCGTCCCCTTTCGTCAGCCCCTTCGTCACCCCAGCCTGCGCTGGGGTGACGGAACGTTGGTGACACGAGACGCACCCTTAACGCGATCTTCATACCTTCCGCGCTAAGCCACCCGGGTGCTTCTTTTACTTCAGCACGTTTCTCCCTTTAGGCGCTGCAAGCGCCAACCTGGGGCCGCTCGCAGGAGCGGCCCTTTCTTTTTGTCCGCCGAAGGCCTAGCGCGTGGCGCATTATGACATCCTCCCCAATTGCGGTCGCGCTGGTCTCCGGCGGGCTGGACTCGATGGTATCCGCCGCCGCCGCGCGCGAAGCCGGATATCGGCTGCTCGCGCTGTCGGTCGACTATAACCAGCGCCACCGCGTCGAGCTCGCCGCCGCGCGCCGGATCGCCGACGCGCTCGGCGCCGAGCGCCATATCGTCCTGCCGCTCGACCTCTCCGCGTTCGGCGGCTCCGCGCTGACCGCGGACATCGCCGTGCCCAAGGACGGCGTCGGGACCGAGGACGGCGGCGGCATTCCCGTTACCTACGTCCCCGCGCGCAATACCATCTTTCTCAGCCTCGCGCTCGGCTGGGCCGAGGCGGCGGGTGCGCGCGACCTGTTCATCGGCGTCAACGCGCTCGATTATTCGGGCTATCCCGATTGCCGCCCCGAATTCATCCAGGCGTTCGAGGGGCTCGCCGAGCTCGCGACCAAGGCCGGGGTCGAGGGCGAACCCTTCCGCATCCGCGCGCCGCTGCAGCACATGACCAAGGCCGACATCGTCCGCGAAGGCACGCGCCTCGGGCTCGACATGGGGATGAGCTGGTCGTGCTACGATCCGGCGCCCGGCGGCGTGCATTGCGGGCAGTGCGACAGCTGCCGGCTGCGCTCGAAAGGGTTCGAGGACGCCGGCATCGCCGATCCGACGATCTACGCGACGGTCCCGGGCGTTTCGGCGATCACCGAAGGGTCATGAGCTACGCCGTCAAGGAGATGTTCCTGACGCTGCAGGGCGAGGGCGTCAACGCCGGTCGCCGGGCGGTGTTCGTGCGCTTCGCCGGCTGCAACCTCTGGTCGGGGCGCGAGCAGGACCGCGCCACCGCGGTGTGCCGATTCTGCGACACGGACTTCGTCGGCACCGATGGGCTGGGCGGCGGCAAGTTTGCCGATGCGGACGCGCTGGCGGCGGCGGTCGAGGGATTCTGGGGCGAGGGGGCGGCGGACCGCTTCGTCGTGCTGACCGGGGGCGAGCCGATGCTGCAGATCGACGACGCGGTCGTCGACGCGCTGCACGCGCGCGGCTTCTCGATCGCGATGGAGAGCAACGGGACGATCGCCGCGCATCCCGGGATCGACTGGGTCTGCGTCAGTCCCAAGGCGGGCAGCGTCGTCGTGCAACGGACCGGCGACGAACTGAAGCTGGTCTGGCCGCAGCCGGGGACCGACATCGCCGATATCGAGACCTGGGACTTCGCGCACCGCCTGCTGCAGCCGCTCGACGATCCGCGCGCGGACGCGAACCGCGAGGCGTGTGTGGCGATGGTAATGCAGCGCCCGGCGTGGCGGCTGTCGCTGCAGACGCACAAACTGCTCGGCTTGCGCTGATCCCGACCCCGTCATGCCGGGCTCGTCCCGGCATCCAGAGCCCCAAGCGCTGCGTTCCGTAACCCTGGATCCCGGGACGAGCCCGGGATGACCGTGGATTTAAGCGACGCTCAGCGCTGCGCGATGCCGACGCCGGCGGGCGGCCAGTTCTGTGCGCCGCACTTCTTCTCGACCCATTCGCCCTTCTTGTTCCAGCAGATCGGGTCGAGCCGCGGTTTCGCGGTGGTGTCGCGGCCGATATAGCGCGGGAAACGCTGCTCGCCCCAGGGAACCAGGCTGTTCCGCAGCTCGCGCGAACGCGCCAGCGCAAGGTCGCCGAAGCTGCCGCGCGGCGTAAACAATGCGTCGCGGCCGATCGAGGCCGCGGTCTGGCAGAAGCCGAACTGCGCGGCGACCGTCGCGAAGCTCGAATAGGTCCGCGTGCCGAACTGGTCGAGCGCGGTCTGGCCGGCCTTGGGGGTCTTGTTGATCCGCGTGAAATATTTGCCGAGCGTGTCGAACGCGCCCTTCAGCTCGACCGCATGGTCGGCGATCGTGCCGTTGTAATTGTCGACGGTCAGCAGCGTCGGCTCGAACTGGCATTGCAGCGCAGCGACGTTCAGCGCCGCGCGCATGTGCCACACCAAGGCGGCGCGCTGCTCGGCGGCGGTAGCGCCCGGCATCGCCTGGCCCAGGCCCTCTTCGGTCCCGTTGACCGCGGCGGCCGAGAAATCATGCGACTGCATGAAGAACTGCGCGGACGCAGGAGTGCCGAGGGCCAACGCGCCCGACCCGGCACAGACCGCGAGCGCGATACGCAACACCTTCATTTTGAAACCTCCCCGGGGGCAATCCCAAGCGCGGGAAACTACCGCGTTTTGCGCCCGTTCCCAACGCCATTTAACCAAGATCGCCGTCTGGTGGAAGCCGGTACGCACCCCCCGCAACGCGCATTTCAGTCGCAGCCGAAACGATCGGCGCTGCCATGGAGGGTCGCCGCTGGGACGGATCGCCCGTGCGAAGAACCCCAACGCGAAAGGGCCGCCCGGTTGCCCGGACGGCCCTTCACGTCGTAGTTTTTCCGAAACCGGAAAAATTACATCGCGTTGGTCGTGGTGTCGTTCGACATCATCGTGTCGTTCGCCATCATCGTGTCGTTGGCCATCATGCCACCGTTCGACGCGCCGTCGACGGCGGTCATGTTGTCGGTCATGGTGTCCATGCCCTCGGTGGCGTTCATGTCGGTGACCATCGTGTTGTCGGTGGTCGTCTCGGTCTTCGGACCGCAAGCCGAAACAGCGAGTGCTGCGGCAGCGATCATCGAACCGGTCAGAACCTTGGAAATTGCGCGCATGTGGAAGCTCCCTAGATAGAGGATCTGGTAGGGCCTGATTGACCTTAATACCCAAATCACAGTGGACATTAATCCGATAACGCCTTGGTCTCAAGCGCCGTTTTCGGACGCCAAAGAAAGTGTTTCAGCGAATGCTCCCGCCGTCAACGCCAAGGCGGCGTCGAAGGTTGCAAGATTGGTCGAAATGCCCAGCGCTTTCAGGCTGGTAACCGGGTCCGGCAGCCCGCAGGGGACGATCCCGCCGAAATGGGACAGGTCGGGCGCGACGTTGACCGCAAAGCCGTGCAGCGTGACCCAGCGCCGCACGCGGACGCCGATCGCGCCGATCTTCGCCTCGCGGCCCCCGAAATTGCGGTGGTCGAGCGTCCAGATGCCGACACGCCCGGGAATCGCGAACGCCTCGACCCCGATCTCGCCCAGCGCCGCGATCACCCACGCCTCCAGCGTATGGACATAGTGGCGCACGTCGCGCCCGCGCTTGGTCAGGTCGAACACGACATAGCCGATCCGCTGGCCGGGGCCGTGATAGGTGTACTTCCCGCCGCGCCCGGTCGCGATCACCGGGAAGCGCGCGTCGATCAGGTCGACCGGATCAGCGCTGGTCCCTGCGGTGTAGACGGGGGGATGTTCGAGCAGCCAGACGAGTTC
Source organism: Sphingomonas ginsenosidivorax (assembly GCF_007995065.1). NCBI lineage: Bacteria > Pseudomonadati > Pseudomonadota > Alphaproteobacteria > Sphingomonadales > Sphingomonadaceae > Sphingomonas > Sphingomonas ginsenosidivorax. The sequence continues at coordinate 393,277 of NZ_VOQR01000001.1, forward strand.
GCCCGCCGACCCGTCGGTGACCGCGGCCGCGCGCGCCTCCATCTCGGCCAGCGCGGCGGCATAGGGGGTCAGGCCGGCGCTGACGCGCCATTCGACAGTGTCGGGAAGGGGGGGGTGGGACTGCGTCACCGTCCTCAATTGCGCATCCCCGCGCGCGGTTGCAACCATGTGGTCAAGCGGCGAGGCTTCGGCTAACCCCGCGACCGTCGGCAACCGGGGAACGTGGCGCATGGTAAAGATGGGGAACGTCTGGGATCGTACGGTCGAGGTCCTGAACGGCCGGACCGGGATGATCGGCAGTTTTGCGCTGCTCGGGCTGTTCCTGCCCTCGGTGATGCGCGACGCCTATGTCGCGGCCGGCACGCCGGGAACGATCGGCTTCGCGCTGATCGGCCTGACGCTGAGCATGATAGCCTTGCTGGCGATGATCTGGGCGCAGCTCGCGATCATCGCGGTCGCGACGCACCCCTCGACCATGCGCGCGGACGCGGCGCACCAGGGGCGGGCGCGGCTGGGGCCGGCGTTCGGGATCACGATGCTGCTCGGGCTGATCGCCGGGCTTGCGGCATTGCCGCCGATGATCGGGCTGGTGCTGTCGGGGTTCGACTTCGCGGCCGCGTCGCGCGGCGCTGCGACGATGACGCCGCCATCGGCCGGCACCGCGGTGTTCGTCTCGCTCTATTTCCTCGTCTACGGGCTGTTCGTGATCTGGGCCGTGGCGCGGCTCGCGCTGCTCAACGCGGTGATCCTTAACGAACGCCTCGGGGTCGGCGCTATCCGGCGGTCGTTCGCGCTGACGCGCGGCCTGACCTGGCGGATCATCGGCGTCGTCGTGCTGTTCGCGATCGTCCTCGTCGTCGCGACCGCCGCGGCGCAGGCGGTCACCGGCGTGATCTTCCGCTTGGTGCTGGGTGCGAGCGGCAAGGGGCTCGCCGCATTCCTCGCCGACGTCGCCGGGACGCTCGTCACGACCGGCTTCTCGGCGCTCGCCGCGGTCTTCACTGCCCAGCTCTACGTCGCGACCGCTGGGACACCGACATCCGAATGAAACTCGACTTCGCGACCGTCCTGACCGACGCCTGGGCGCTGTTCAAGCGCGACCGCGACCTGTTGCTGCGCACCGCCGCGCCGTTCCTGTTCCTGCCCGCGTTCGCGCTCGCACTGGTCGTCCCCGATCCGCCGATGCCGCCCGACGGCGCCGGGGGCGGCGAGGCGCAGGCGCTGGCCTGGGCAGACCAGGTCACCGCTTGGGCCAGCACGAACGGCGGCTGGTACGGGCTCGCCTATGCGATCAGCTTTTTCGGGACGTCGCTGTTCTACGCGCTCTATCTCGACGGGCAGGCGGGGCGGCAGGGGCTCGACGTCGCCGGCGCGATAAAGCGGTCGGCGGCGCAGTTCCCGCGGTATCTGCTGGCGATGATCTTGGTGTCGCTCCCGGCGGGTGCCGGGTTGCTGCTCTATGCGATCCCCGGCCTCTACATCCTCGGCCGCACCATGCTGACCGGCCCGGCGCTGTTCGCCGAGGCGCCGATCGGCGCATTCGCCGCGATCCGCCGCAGCCTTACTTTGACACGCGGGTCGGGTCTGCCGCTGATGGGGCTGGCGGCGTTCAGCTATATCAGCGGGTGGCTGATCGGGCAGCCGTTCATGCTGGTCGACCGCTGGATGCGGACCAGCGGGCAGGAGAACCCGGTGGTACTCGCGCTGGTCGATGCGGGGGCTGCTGCGGCGGCGATGGCGGCGGGGTTGGCGATGGCGCTGATCGCGGTCAGCGCCTATCGGCGGCTCGCCAGATAAGGAATCTGCGGCGCCGATTCCATCGGCAGCAGGCCCAGCGCGCGCGGATCGGGGAAGGTCTCGATCGTCCGCCTGATCGCCGCGAACCCCTGCGCGCGATAGAAGCCGAGCGCGGACGTGTGGTCGAGCGTGCAGGTATGCAGCCACACCCGCTCGATACCCTTGCCCCAGGCGCGCGCCAGCGTCTCGGCCATCAGCCAGCGCCCATGCCCCTGCCCGGCAAGCTCGGGGACGAGCCCAAAATACGAGATCTCGCAGACCCCCGGCGTACGGACATCGAGTTCGACCATGCCGATCTCGATCCCCGCGGCGTCGACCACCGCATGGACCAGGATGCCGTCGTCGTGGACGATCGCGGCGAGCGCCGCATCGGTCATCGTCAGCCGCGAAAACCACAGCCACGGCGCCCCGACGCGCGCGAACAGCGCCCGGTACCGGTCGAGCGCGGGCCGGTCCCAGCGCACCAGCCGGAACCGCGACGCCGGCACCGGGCGGAGCGGCGGCCGCTGCCGCATCTCCAGCGTCGTGACGATGGTGGCCAGCTGGTCGTCCGCGACCGGGATCAACGCCACCGGCTCAGGCCCAGGTCGCGACCGGCGGCAGGCTCATCAGGATCGCATCCACATTGCCCCCGGTGCGCAGCCCGAACGACGTGCCGCGGTCGTACACCAGGTTGAACTCGGCATAGCGGCCGCGCCAGGCGAGCATCGTGGCCATGTCGGCTGCATCGAACGGCATGTCCATCCGCCGCCGCACGATGGTCGGATAGGCGGTCAGGAACGCCTCGCCGACATCGCGGGTCAGCGCGAAGTCCGCGTCGAAATCGCCGTCGAGATGATCGTAGAAGATGCCGCCGACGCCGCGGTGGACCTTGCGGTGCGGGATGTAGAAATAGGTGTCCGCCCACTCCTTGAACCGCGGATAATAGCCCGGGTCGTGCGCGTCGCACGCCGCCTTCATCGTCGCGTGGAAATAGTCGGTATCCTCCGCGATCGGCAGCGGCGGGTTGAGGTCGGCCCCGCCGCCGAACCAGCGCTTGGTCGTGGTCAGGAAGCGGGTGTTCATGTGCACCGCGGGAACGTTCGGATTGGCCATGTGCGCGACCAGGCTGATCCCCGTCGCGGAAAAGCGCGGATCCTCGCCCGCGCCGTTGATCGATTTCGCGAACTCGCCCTCGAACGTGCCGCCGACGGTCGAGACGTTGACGCCGACCTTCTCGAACACCTTGCCCTTCATCACGCCGCGCACCCCGCCGCCGCCGGGCGCGCCCGACGGGTCGATCCGGTCCCACGGCGTGTAGTCGAACGACGCATCCGACCCGGCCTCGCGCTCGATCGCCTCGAACTCGGCGCAGATGCGGTCGCGGAGCGATTCGAACCAGGTTCGGGCGGCGGCTTGCTGGGGATCGAGCGGGGTCATGACGGGGGTGTATCAAACCGGCGTGGGTACGGGGAAGGGCTTAACGCGGTCACCCGTCATCCCGGGCCTGTCCCGGGATCCAGGGCCACAATCGTTGCGCCTGTTACCCTGGATCCCGGGACGAGCCCGGGATGACGGCCAATTATGAGGTAATCTGCCACCCCGTCTGCCGCATCGCCTCGCCCAGCACCATCGCCGCGGACACGCCGATGTTCAGCGACCGGAACCCCGGCCGCATCGGGATCACCACGCGCACGTCCGCCCGCGCATGGACATGCTCCGGCACGCCGCGCCCCTCCGACCCCAGCAGCAGCACGTCGTCCTCGCGGAACGCCGCGTCCCACAGCGGCACCGCGCCCTTGGTCGTCAGCAGCACGATGCGCCCTCGCGCGCTCCCGGCGAACGCGTCCCAGTCGACGTGCCGCTCGACCTGCGCCGCATCGGCATAGTCCATGCCCGAGCGCGCCATCGCCTGGCGGCTCCAGGGAAACCCCATCGGCTCGATCAGATCGACCGGCACCCCGAAGCAGGTCGCGGTCCGCAGGATGGCGCCGACATTGGCGGCGATGTCGGGTTCGTACAGGGCGATGCGCATGGCCATTCCCCTACCGCGAGCGCCCGCCGGAACAAAATGCTGTTGGCAAAACGCGATGCCGCCGTCTATCAGACACCAGCCTCCGTGGGGACGGTTGGGCATGGCGGCGCAGGGATTCCCGATCACGCGCGTGGCATGTCACGATAAGAATTAGGTGCAAGGGCGAGACTTGATGGCGACTGTCGACGACATGGTTCCCCCCGGCTCAGGGCCCGGACTCGATGCGGCCCGGCCGACGCTCGACGACTCGCACGACCCGCGCCGTCGCGACTTCATCAACATCGCCGCCGTCTCGTTCGCAGGCGTCGGCGCGGTCGCGATCGTGCTGCCGCTGGTCAACCAGATGAACCCGAGCGCCGACGTGCTCGCGCAGGCGACCACCGAGATCGACCTGTCGAAGATCCTCCCCGGCCAGGCGATCAAGACCAGCTTCCGCAAGCAGCCCCTGTTCGTGCGCAACCTGACGCCGAAGGAAATCCAGGAGGCCGACGCCGTCGACATCTCGACGCTGCGCGACCCCCAGACGCTCGAGGAGCGCACCAAGGCGGGCAAGAAGAACTGGCTGATCACCCTGGGCGTCTGCACCCACCTCGGCTGCGTGCCGCTGGGCGCGGGCGAGGGCGAGAACAAGGGGCCGTTCGGCGGCTATTTCTGCCCGTGCCACGGGTCGGCCTACGACACCGCCGCGCGCATCCGCAAAGGCCCGGCGCCGACCAACCTGCACGTGCCCGACTACGCCTTCAACTCCGACACCGTCGTCACGGTAGGCTGAGGAAACGACCATGAGCTTTCCCTGGGCCAAGCAGTACGAACCGAAAGCCCCGCTGATGCGGTGGCTGGACGAGAAGCTCCCGCTTCCGCGTCTGGTCTACAGCGCCGTCGGCGCCGGCTATCCGGTGCCGCGCAACCTGAATTACTTCTGGAACTTCGGCGTCCTCGCCGGGGCCGCGCTCGCGATCCAGATCATCACCGGCATCGTGCTGGCGATGCATTACGCCGCGAATGGCGGGGTCGCGTTCGACTCGGTCGAACACATCATGCGCGACGTCAACGCCGGCTGGTTCCTGCGCTATGCGCACGCGAACGGCGCGTCGATGTTCTTCATCGTCGTCTACACGCACATCTTCCGCGGGCTCTATTACGGCTCGTACAAGGCGCCGCGTGAGATGGTCTGGCTGCTCGGCGTCACGATCTTCCTGCTGATGATGGCGACCGCGTTCATGGGCTACGTCCTCCCCTGGGGGCAGATGAGCTTCTGGGGCGCGCAGGTCATCACCGGCTTCTTCTCGGCGATCCCGCTGGTCGGCGAGACCATCCGGGTGTGGCTGCTCGGCGGGTTCGCGCCCGACGACGCCGCGCTCAACCGCTTCTTCTCGCTCCACTATCTGCTGCCGTTCGTGATCGCGGGCGTCATCGTCCTGCACATCTGGGCGCTGCACATCCCGGGGTCGAACAACCCGACCGGCGTCGAGGTGAAGGGCGAACAGGATACCGTCCCGTTCCATCCCTATTACACCGCGAAGGACGGCTTCGGGCTCGGCGTCTTCCTGCTGGTGTTCGCGTCGCTGCTGTTCTTCTTCCCGAACTATCTGGGCCACCCGGACAACTACATCCCGGCGAACCCGCTCTCGACGCCCGCGCACATCGTCCCCGAATGGTATTTCTGGCCGTTCTACGCGATTCTGCGCGCCTTCACCGCGGACTTCATCCTGCCAGCGAAGCTGTGGGGCGTGCTCGCGATGTTCGGGTCGATCCTGCTGCTGTTCTTCCTGCCCTGGCTGGACAGCTCGCCGGTGCGGTCGAACAATTTCCGGCCCAAGGCACGGATCGCGTTCTGGGTGCTGGTCGTCGACATCTTCGTGCTCGGCTATTGCGGCGGGGCTCCGGCAACGGCGTTCTACGTGATCCTCAGCCAGATCTGCGCGGCCTATTATTTCGCGCACTTCCTGATCATCCTGCCGATCATCTCGCGGCTCGAGCGTCCGGCGCCGTTGCCCAACTCGATCACCGAGGCGGTGCTGAACAAGCATGGCGGCACGAGCCCGGCTAAGACGGCGCTCTCCACCGCGCCCGCGCACTGATACGAACTCGAGGACACACACATGGTTCGTCTCATTGCATCCCTGGTCGGCGCCGCGTTCGTGCTGGTGCTGGGCATCGCGCTCTTCGGCAGCGTGTCGGGGGCCATCACCGACCCCGTCGCGCCGACCGCGGAGAGCGTCTATCATCTCCACCCCAAGGAGCTGGAGCTCGCGTCGAACGGCGTGTTCGGCAAGTTCGACCGTCGCCAGGTCCAGCGCGGCTTCCAGGTCTACAAGGAAGTCTGCTCGGCCTGCCACTCGCTGCGCCTCGTCGCGTTCCGCGACCTGCAGAAGATCGGCTATAGCGAGCCCGAGGTTAAGGCGATCGCCAACCAGTGGGTGATCGAGCAGCCGACGATCAACCCGGAGACCGGCGAGGCCGCGACCCGCAAGAACATCCCGAGCGACCATTTCCCGTCGCCCTTCGCCAACGAGGTCGCCGCCCGCGCCGCCAACAACAACGCGCTGCCGCCCGACCTGTCGCTGATCACCAAGGCCCGCGAGGAAGGCACCGCCTATGTCCACTCGCTGCTGACCGGCTACCGCGCCCAGTCGCCGGCGATGCTCAAGGCGTTCCCCGATGCGAAGACGCCCGAGGGGCTGCACTACAACCCGTATTTCGCGAACCTCAACATCGCGATGCCGCCGCCGCTGACGTCGGACGGCCAGGTGACCTATGCCGACGGCACCAAGGCAAGCGTCGAGCAGATGTCCGCGGACGTGTCGGCGTTCCTGACCTGGACCGCCGAGCCGAACCTCGAGGCACGCCATGCCGCCGGGTTCGCGTCGATCCTGTTCATCCTGATCTTCTGCGGGCTGGCTTGGGGCGCGTACCGCAACGTCTGGCGCGACGTGAAGCACTGAGACGACCTGTAGCTGGACCGGGCTTTCCCGATCGAACGAAACGCCGGGCTCTGTGCCCGGCGTTTTGCGTTTGGGGTCCGGCTTGATCGCCGCGATGTGATCGCCGCATCCTGTGGTACCGGACGGCTCGACGCCGCTCCGGCACGACGGGGGACGTATCAGGCGCGGCAGGCTCTTCGGGTTCGACGTCGACTCCCGTGCGATTGGAACATCGACAGACCGCGCTCGTTTTACGATCAATGGCGGCGCGTTTTGTCCGCTCTCCATCGTACGGGAGACTATCGATGACCCTCACTCGCTTCAGCGCCGTGGCGCTCGCCGTCGGCATGGGCCTCGGCCTCGGCGCTTGTACCGACGGCTATGGCTATGGCGGCGCCGGGATCGGCTATGCCAGCGATCCCTATTATGGCGGCGGCAGCTATTACGGCGCCGGCTATGGCGACGGGCTCGGCTATGGCGGCCTCGGTTACGGTGGCCTCGGCTCCTATTACGGCTGGTACGGCGACTATTATTATCCGGGCTCGGGCGGCTTCGTGTACGACCGCTATCGCCGTCCGCATCGCTGGAACGGCAACCAGCAGCGCTATTGGCAGGGTCGCCAGCGTTACCGCGGCAATGGCGGCGGGAACGGCGGAAACTGGGGAGGCTTCGACCGTGGCGATCGTGGGGGCCGCGATGGCATTCGCGGCGGCCGCGGCGACGGTATTCCCGGCAATTACTACGGCAACCGCGGCGGTTCGCGCGGCGACTATCGCGGACAGCGGGGGCCCCGGCCCGACGGTGCGCAGGCGGGGCAGCGGCCCTCGTTCCAGGGCGGCCAGCCGACCGTGCGCGGCAGCTATGGCGGCAACCGCCCGAGCGGCGCGAGCCAGGGCTATCGCGGCGGCGGCCCCCGTGGCGGCGGCGGCTATCGTGGCGGCCGGGGCGGCGGCGGTCGTCCCTCGCGGTAATACCGCATCCGGTCCCCCCTCACGGGGGACCGGTCAGGGGCGCGTGGCGATCATGACGTTCGACACGAACGTCATGACCATCACGTCGTCCTGGTTGAATACCGACACCCGGCTCTTGAACAGTCCCATCTCGGGTCGCGACGCGGACGCGCGCTTCTCCAGTATCTCGGTCTCGCAGCGGAGCGTGTCGCCCGGATAGACCGGCTTTACCCAGCGCAGTTCGTCGATCCCTGGCGAGCCGAGACTGGCCTGCGGATCGACCGTGCCTTGCTCGACCAGCATCGCCATCGTCATCGCCGCGGTATGCCAGCCGCTTGCCGCGAGCCGCCCGAAATGCGTCGCCGCGGCGGCTTCGTCGGACAGATGGAACGGCTGCGGGTCGTACTTCTGCGCGAACGCGATGACGTCGTCGCGGGTCACCGGATAGTGGCCGAACGACGCCGTCTCGCCGACCGCGATATCCTCGAAATAGCGCAACGCCTTGCTCCTCACTGCCTGCGGACAGTCTTGAACGGCGCATCGTCGCCGTCCAGTCCCGTCGCGGCCGGCAGCCCGATCAGGTCGCGCAACAGGGGCGTCACGTCGACATTGTCGAACGGCGCGATCTGCTTGCCCGGCGCGAAGGCCGGCCCGTTGGCGACGAACAGCGCGCGCATCTCGGGCGCGATATTGTCATAGCCGTGCGTGCCGCCGAGCTTCTGTTCCCTTGGCGCGCTCTGCAGCACCAGCCAGCCGACATCCGCCAGGCAGAGATAGGCGGGCACGCGTGGGTTGCGGCCATAATGGAACCGCGCCGGGATCTCGCTCTTGCGCCAGCATTGCAGGTGATCGTGGCGACGCAGCAACGCCTTCTCGACGACCGCCTCGCGCCCCGGCGTCGCGCGCAGCGTCGCATAGGCGCCGCTGTCGACCAGATGATAGTCCTTGGCGTCGAGCATCGAATCGAGCGCGATCGTGCGCGCGCTGCTCGTCGCCGCCATGCCGTGATCGGCGACGATGACGAGGTTCGCCGGCTGCCCGAGGTCCGCCAGCCCGCGCACGAGCAGGCCGATGCTCGCATCGACGTCCGCCGCCGCCGCGGTCGTCCGCGCGTTGTCGGGACCATAATCGTGCCCGGCGATGTCGACCGCGTCGAAATACAGCGTGACCAGCTTCGGGCGGATCGCCGCCGGGCGCCGCAGCCAGTCGATCACCGCGTTGACGCGCTGCGTGCCGCTGACCTGCTGGTTGAACTGCTGCCAATCCTCGGGCCGCGTGCCGCCGTCGATCCGCCCGTGCGAATTGGGTACCGGTGTGCCGCCGACCGCGACATTGGCGCCGGGCCAGAACATCGTCGCGGTGCGGATCCCGGCACGCTCGGCGTCGACCCAGATCGGCGTGCTCTCGCTCCACCAGAACGGATCATCGCTGGCCATGGTGAAGCGCTCGTCCGGGCGGCGCGGATCCTCCATCCTGTTGCCGACGATCCCGCTGCGATCGGGGCGCAGGCCGGTGACGAGCGTCCAGTGGTTGGGGAAGGTGACGCTCGGGAAGGACGGCCGCATCGCCGCCTGCACCCCGCCCGCGGCGAGCCGCGACAGGTTCGGCGTCGCACCGCGCTCGAGATAGTCGGCGCGGAACCCATCGATCGAGACGAGGATCGTCACCGGCGTACGCGATCCGGGGGTCGCTGCTGGTGCAGAGATCGTGCCGCTTGCCGCGGCGCTGGGGGGCGCCGTGATCGGGGCGAGGGCAGGGGGGGTATAGGGATAGGCGCAACCGCCAAGAAGCAATGCCAACGCCGCGACGACTCTACGCATACCCGCCTCACCTCAGTACCGAAGCCGCCCCCTAAACCGCGGCGATGACAAGTGAAAGGCAGTAGCATCCTACTCCGTCATCCCGGGCTCGTCCCGGGATCCAGGGTAACGAACGCTGCCGCCCGGAACCCTGGATCCCGGGACAAGCCCGGGAAGACGATAGGGCTCACAACCCGAGCGCAAACTTGGTGAACAGCGACCAGGACACCGGCGCCTTGCCATAGGCCGCGTCGAGCGCCGCGGGCTTGTCATACGCCGCGACCGTACCCCCCAGCGCGACGCCGAACGGCCCCAAGATGGGAATGCGATAGGCATACCCGGCCTCCGCCTTCGTCACCCGGAATTTCCGGTCGTGCAGCGGGTCGTCATGGTCGGGGAAGAGTTCGTCGTTCGCGACATTCTCGACCCGGCCGAAGATCGCATGATGCCGGTCGATCTCCCACGTCGCCTCGGCCAGGAACGCGCTCAGCGCCGGCCCCGGCGCGCGGTCCTTCAGCGCATAGGCAAAGGTCGTCGTCACGCCGCCGCGCGCATATTGCAGACTCGCGGTGGTGCGGTTCTCGTCCTCGCCGGGATGGCTCTCCTCGGGGCTCTCCAGCCGGCCGTGGCTCAGCTGCACCGCTACGTTCGCGGTCGGCGTCCATGTACCCCGGACGCTCCAGGAATCGAGCTTGGGGCTCTCGATTCCCCAGCGATGCTCGTCGGGCTCGCGGCCCTTGAACGCCGATCCCTCGAGCTGGAACGCGCCGGTCTGGTATCCCGCGGTCACCACGCCATAGGTGATGTGGGTGGAATCGAACCAGTGATGCGTGATCGGCGACAGCGGCTGATAGCGCGCCGATCCGCGGTGCATGAACGCGCTCGGCCCCAGCGCGGGTTCGCCGACCGGGGCGGCATAGACGAACACGCTGCCGTCGCCGATCCGGTAGTCGAGTCGCGCGGACAGCTCCATGAACAGGTCGTGCGGATGCTGGCGATCGACCAGCGGCCGGCCGTTCGCGACCTCGCCGGTCGCGAACAGGTTGGGATAGCCGCGCGCGCCCATTGCCGGCTCCAGGCTGCCCATCCCGCGCAGCTGCAGATGCAAGCGCTCGCCCAGGTCGCGGTCGGCCATCAGCATCGCCATCGACGCGACGAACGCCTTGTCGCTCCCGCGCGGCCCGCCCTGATCGGTATAGACGCCCCACGCATAGCCATGCGCCATCAGCATCCAGTCCCCGGCATGGATCATCTTGCCGCGCATCATGCCTTCAGCGGCGGGCAATCGCGCAGTGCCGCTGCCCATCTGGTACGATGTGCCGCCCATGCCCATCGTCATCGCCGGCATGTCGGCCATGCCGGTCATCTGGCCCGTGCCGGGCATGTCTGGCATGGCCGACATGTCGTGATGCGCCGCGGGCGGTGTCACGGGGTCGGGCATGATGCGGTCGGACTTTGGCTGGTCCTTTACGGCATGACCCATCTTCAAATGGTCCATCTTGGAATGGTCCATTTGGGAATGATCCATCGGCATGGTCATGCCGGGAATCATGCCGGAGGGGGCGGCGGCCGTCTGGGCCATGGCGGCATGCGGCAACAGGCTCGCGGCAACGCCGGCGAGCAGAATAGGTCGGTACATCGGGACACTCCGGTGAAAGGCAGGAACGACAGGGCGGATGCCCTGCGCGATCATGCCAGTCGGGGAGGTCTCAGCGCTGGTGCCAGGCCGTCGCGGAGGTCGAGCACTGCCGCCCGTTCGATCATCGCCGCCAAGGTCCGGGGCGCAGGGCCGACCAGTCGCGCCGCGCTCCAGTTCGACGGCGGCACGCAGCCGATGCACCCATGCGGCGGAGTCGCCTTCTGCTCTGGCGCATGATCCATCGCCGCCGGCATCGCCCCGGGCATCGCCATCGGCATCGCATGCATGACCTGCGCATCATGGCACGCCGCCGGCGCCGACGCGGGAAGCGCGAAGGCGGCAAGAAGCAGGGCCAGGATCAGACGGGCGAGCATCTTCACATAATAGGGGGCACGCCCTGGCCCGGCAATCCTCCCCTTGCGAAGGAGGACGATGCGCCGCCTCAGCTGTGCAGGAAGTGCATCACGTCGCCGTCCTGGACGACATACGTCTTCCCCTCGGCGCGTAGCTTGCCCGCCTCGCGCGCCTTCGATTCGCCGCGCAGCGTGACGTAATCGTCGAACGCGATCGTCTCCGCGCGGATGAAGCCCTTCTCGAAATCGGTGTGGATTTCGCCCGCGGCGTTCGGGGCGGTGGCGCCCTTGTGCACGGTCCAGGCGCGCGCTTCCTTCGGCCCGACGGTGAAGAAGGTGAGGAGGTGCAGCAGGCTGTACCCTGCAGTGATGACGCGCGTGAGGCCGGTCTCGCTCAGACCCAGCTCGCCGAGGAACTCGCCGCGCTCGTCCGCGGCCATCGTCGCGATCTCGGCCTCGATCGCTGCCGACACGACGACCGCCTCGGCGCCCTCGGCCTTCGCCTTCTCGAACACTTTCGCGGACAGCGCGTTGCCGTTCGCGGCGTCTTCCTCGTTGACGTTGCAGACGTAGAGGACCGGCTTGGCGGTGATCAGCTGTGCCTGCGCGAACACGCGCGCCTCGTCCTCGTCCTTGGGCACGGTCAGCCGCGCGGGCTTGCCGTCGCGGAGCAGCTCGAGCGCCTGGCCGAGCACGGCGGCGCCGATCTTGGCTTCCTTGTCGCCCTGCATGCCCTTCTTGGCGAGGTTGGGGACGCGCTTTTCCAGGCTTTCGAGGTCGCTGAGCATCAGCTCGGTCTCGACCGTCTCGGCATCGGCGATCGGATCGACTTTGTTGTCGACATGCTGGATGTCGTCATTCTCGAAGCAGCGCAGCACATGGACGATCGCGTCGACCTCGCGGATGTTGCCGAGGAACTGGTTGCCGAGCCCTTCGCCCTTCGACGCGCCGCGCACCAGCCCGGCGATGTCGACGAAGCCCAGCTGCGTCTCGATGATCTTCTGCGAGCCGGCGATCTTCGCGAGCTGGTCGAGGCGATTGTCGGGGACGCCGACATTGCCGACGTTCGGCTCGATCGTGCAGAACGGATAGTTCGCCGCCTGCGCCGCCGCGGTCTGCGTCAGCGCGTTGAAGAGGGTGGACTTGCCGACGTTCGGAAGTCCAACGATGCCGCAGCGGAAACCCATGATATGCCCTTGGTACGGTGAAGCGCGCGCTTTAGGCGAGCGCGAGGGGGAAGGCTAGCGCGTAGCCTTACCAGCGATAGTTGAAGCTGATGCTGATCCGTTCGCCCTTGGCAGCGTTGGGGACGACCTCGTGGCGCAGCCAGCTTTCCCAGAGGAAGACGCTGCCGGGCTGGGGCACGGCGTAGACGAAGGTCGCGAGGTCCTCCGGCGCGTCGTGCAGGCGAGGGGGGGCGGCCATCAGCATCGGGAGGCGCGGGTCCTCGAGCTTCAGCGCGCCGGCGCCCTCGGGCACGGTCACGTACATCGTGCCGGAGACGACGCTGTGCGGATGGATGTGCCCCGAATGCGCACCGCCGGGTTTCAGGACGTTGACCCACAGGCTGTCGAGCTTCAGCTTCCGCCCGCCGAGGTCGAACGCACAGTCCCTGACGAACGCGGCGACATGCTTGTTGAGCAGTTTGACCAGGTCGCCGAAGCGGGGATCGCGCAGGGGCAGGTCGTTCAGCGAGGCGTAGGACGTATAGCCGCGATAGCCGTGCGCCTTCGACCAGTTGATCCCAGCGCGGTCCGCCTTGGAGAGCTCCAAGGCGGCGTCCTCCAGCTCTTCAACCAGATCGGCGTCGCCGAGGTCCGCCTCGTAGAAGCGCGTCGCGAACAGGCTGCGCGTCGTCACGCCGCGAGCCTCAGCGCCACGTCGTTCATGAATCGCACGTCGTCGCCCTCCGCCAGCCATTTCGCCTCCGCCGCGACCGCGCCGAGCATGTCGGACAGCGGATCAATCTCCGCCTTGGCATAGTTGCCGAGTACATAGCCCGTCACGCGGTCCTTGTGCCCGGGATGGCCGATGCCCAATCGCACGCGGCGGAAGTCGGGGCCGAGATGCGCGTCTGTCGAACGCAGTCCGTTATGCCCCGCGGTGCCGCCGCCGGTCTTCACCTTGACGCGGAACGGGGCGATGTCGAGCTCGTCGTGGAACACCGTCAGCGCCTCGACGCCGAGCTTGTAGAAGCGCAACGCCTCGCCGATTGCGCGGCCGCTCTCGTTCATGAAGGTCGCGGGTTTGAGCAGGATGATCTTCTGCGACCCGATCCGGCCTTCCTGCGTCCAGCCCTGGAACTGCTTCCGAACCGCGCCGAAGCCGTGCACCTCGGCGATCGCGTCGACCGCCATGAAGCCGACATTGTGTCGCTGCATCGCATATTGTGCGCCCGGATTGCCCAGGCCCGCCCAGATCTGCATCGTAAACCTTCAAAATTTCGTCATGCCGGACTCGTTCCGGCATCCACGGTCCCGCATACTCGCTGAGCGGTTGGTTTGCGGCACGGTGGACCCCGGAACAAGTCCGGGGTGACGGATGGCAAAGGACGGAACGGCTGACGAAAACGGGCGGGAAAGCTTGTCGCCGTCCCGCCCGCCAGATCATCCGAAGACGAAGAGGATGCCCTCTTAGTCGTTCTTCTGGGTGGTGATCTTGTCGTCGTCGTTGTTGTCGTCGTTCGGCTCGACCGGGGTCTCGTCCTCGGCAGCGGCCTCTGCAGCCTGCGCCTCGGCGACTTCGGCCTCGAGAGCCTCGTCCTCGACGGTCGGGACGGTCGGCGGCACGATCGTGGCGATCGCGAAGTCGCGGTCGTCGATCGCCGGCGTCGCGCCCTTGGGAAGCTCGACGTCGCTGATGTGGATCGAGTCGCCAATTTCCTTGCCGGCGAGCGAAATCGTGATCTCGCTCGGGATGTCCGACGCGTCGACGACCAGCTCGATCTCGTGGCGCGTGATGTTCAGCACGCCGTTGCCGCGCTTGATGCCGGGGGCATCGTCCTCATCGGTGAACACGATCGGCACCGCGACGGTGACGGTCGAATGCTCGCTGATGCGCAGGAAGTCGACATGGATCGGGCGATCCGTGACGGGGTGGAACGACACGTCCTTGGGGAGCGTGCGCACGCCGTTGACCATCACGACCGAGTTCATGAAATGACCGGTCATCAGCGCCTTCATCAGCGCCTTTTCCTCGAGGTGAACCGAATCCGGCTCCTTGTTCAGGCCGTAGATCACGGCAGGCACGCGGCCATCACGACGCAGCGCCCGGGAGGCTCCCTTGCCAACCCGGTCACGCGTCTCGGCTGCGAGCGTCAATTGGTCGCTCATCGTTATTCTCCGAAACTCGTTGTCTTTCCCGCGCCCACGCCTCCAGGGATGACCATGGACCGGAAGCGGGCGCGCATAGCGGGGATTCGCCGAAAGTGCAACGCATCCCGCCCCGTCATGCTGAACTCGTTTCAGCATCCACCCGACGAACAGCGCTATCGCGCGTGGCGGGGTGGACCCTGAAACACGTTCAGGGTGACGCTCAGTACTTCACCCGCTGCGCCGTCACCCCGAGCTTCGCGAGCTGCGCCTGCACGCTGTCGGTCCCCGCCAGATGACCCGCACCCACCGCGACGAACACCGTCCCCGGCGTCTTCATCCGCTCCGCGACCCAGTTCGCCCAGTGCTTGTTGCGGTCGATCAGCAGCACCTTGGCCACTTCGGGCGAATCCTTCAGGCTGTCGTTCATGTCCTTGGCCAGCGCCTCGGGGTCGCCGCGTGCCCATTCGTCGACCATCGTCGCCATCGTCGTCTCGAGCTTGGGCAGTTCGTCGATCGTGCTGCTCAGGAACGCGATCTGCGCCTGTTGCGACAGGCTGCCGAAATAGCCCAGCTGCTGCTCCGCGGTCTCCAGCCCGATCACCGGCTTGCCCGCTGCCTTCGCCGCTGCGGTGATCACCTGCTCCGGCCCGTTCGCCGAATCATAGCCGAGCTTCGACAGCGGCGCGATCGACAGGTTGGTCGCGGCGAGCCACGGCTTGAACCGGTCGAACGCGTTCGCCGGCAGCCCCAGGTCGGACACCGCCTTGGCATAGGCCGCCCGCTTGGGCGCGGGCAGCTGCTCGGTCAGCGTCGGCCCGCTCGGCGACACGCCGGTCGCCATCACCAGGCTCTGCATCTTGGCCGGATCGGGCATCACCAATTCGAGCAC
Organism: Sphingomonas ginsenosidivorax; assembly: GCF_007995065.1. Classification (NCBI taxonomy): domain Bacteria; kingdom Pseudomonadati; phylum Pseudomonadota; class Alphaproteobacteria; order Sphingomonadales; family Sphingomonadaceae; genus Sphingomonas; species Sphingomonas ginsenosidivorax. The sequence goes on from NZ_VOQR01000001.1 coordinate 408,956, forward strand.
CACCTGTTGCGAGCGGTCGAACGCGGTCTTCACCGCCTCGTCGAACCAGGTCATGCCGGGTTTCAGCACGTGGATCGTGCCGAACAGATAGATCGTCGTGTCCTTGTCCTTCACCACCCACAGCGCCGGATCGGCATCGTTGGCGGCGCGCGCCTTCGGCGACTCCGGGCCTTGGGCGCAGGCGGGAAGCGCGAGGGTCATCACGAACGCGGAGAGCGCGGCGCGCAGGGCTTTGAGCGTCAAGTACGGCATCCTTGGAATCGGTGTGACGCCCCATGTAGGATGCCGACGCGCAACGCACCACTTGCCTGAAATGCCCTCATCCGCCAAAGCCGCGCTCGTGACCGGCCTCTCTTTCCAGCGAATGATCCTGACGCTCCATGACTATTGGAGCGATCGCGGATGCCTGATCCTCCAGCCCTATGACATGGAGATGGGGGCAGGGACGTTCCACACCGCGACCACGCTGCGCGCGCTGGGCCCCAAGCCGTGGAACGCCGCCTTCGTCCAGCCGTGCCGCCGGCCTACGGACGGCCGCTACGGCGAGAACCCCAACCGGCTGCAGCACTATTACCAGTATCAGGTGATCCTGAAGCCGTCGCCCGCCGACCTGCAGGACCTGTATCTCGGCAGCCTCGCAGCGATCGGCATCGACATGCTGAAGCACGACATCCGCTTCGTCGAGGACGACTGGGAGTCGCCGACGCTCGGCGCCTGGGGGCTCGGCTGGGAAGTCTGGTGCGACGGCATGGAGGTGACCCAGTTCACCTATTTCCAGCAGATGGGCGGCTACGACATGAAGCCCGTCGCGGGCGAACTCACCTACGGGTTGGAGCGGCTCGCGATGTACATCCAGGATAAGGATTCGGTCTACGACCTGGCGTTCAACGACGCGGGCGTGACTTACGGCGACGTCTTCCTCGAAAACGAGCAGGAGATGTCGAAGTGGAACTTCGAGGTCGCCGACACCGACAGCCTGTTCGACCAGTTCCGCAAGCACGTCGCCGAATGCGAGAACTCGCTCGACGCAAAGCTTCCGATCCCCGCCTACGAACAGGCGATCAAGGCGAGCCACATCTTCAACCTGCTGCAGGCGCGCGGCGTCATCTCGGTAGCCGAACGCCAGGCCTACATGGGCCGCGTCCGCGACCTCGCGAAGGGCGCGTGCGGCGCCTGGATGGAAAAGCACGGATGGACGGCGTGACCTACGGTTTGGGAAACCGTCGCTCCGCCGCCCAGTCCGTCATCCCAGCGAAGGCTGAGATCTTCCCGTTGTCGGCCGCGGCCGTGCCGCACGAGACCCCAGCCTTCGCTGGGGTGACGAACCTGAGCTTCTTTCTCTCTGCGTCCTCTGCGCCTCTGCGCGAAGAATCATGCGCGCAGAGGCGCAGAGGACGCAGAGCAGAAGAGCCCGTCGCGTCTTCGCGCCTTTGCGTGAACCCAATTTCTTTTTCACGCGAAGCCGCGAAGCCGCAAAGAGCGTTCGCCCCGATCGTAGACATGGTGCCTGCATGACCGACTTTCTGCTGGAGCTCCGCTCCGAGGAAATCCCTGCCCGCATGCAGGCGAAGGCGCGTGACGATCTCGCGCGGCTGTTCACCGCCGAACTCGCCAAGGCCGGCATCGCCACCGGCGAGCTCGTCACCTACGCCACCCCCCGCCGCCTCGCGCTGATCGCCCGCGACCTCCCCGTCGAGACCGCCGCGGTGTCCGAGGAAGTGAAGGGCCCCAAGGCCTCCGCGCCCCCGCAGGCGCTCGAAGGCTTCCTGCGGAAAACCGGCCTCACCCGCGAGCAGCTGACCGAACGCGACGGCGTCCTCTTCGCCGTTACGGAGAAGCCCGGCCGCGCCACCGCCGCGGTGCTGGCAGAGGCGATCCCCGCGATCGTCCGCGGCTTCCCGTGGCCGAAGTCGATGCGCTGGGGCGATGCGTCGACCACCACCGAAAGCTTGAAATGGGTCCGCCCGCTGCAGGGCATCGTCGCCTTGTTCGGCGAGATGATCGTGCCGTTCGAGATCGCCGGGATCGAAAGCGGTGCCGCGACGCTCGGCCACCGATTCCACCATGCCGGTCCGATCACGCTCGGCGGCGCGCACGACTATGTCGACAAGCTCCGCATGGCGCATGTCCTGGTCGACCAGGACGAACGCGCCACGCTGATCCGCGACCGCGCGCGCGAAGCCGCCGCGCAGGCCGGGCTCGAACTCGTCGAGGACGAGGGGCTGGTCGCCGAGAATGCTGGCCTCACCGAATGGCCGGTGCCGCTGCTCGGCCAGTTCGACCCCGCCTTCCTCGACGTGCCGCCCGAAGTGATCCAGCTCACCGCGCGTGTGAACCAGAAGTACTTCGTCTGCCGTGCAGGTGACGGGAGCCTCGCCAACGCCTTCGTCTGCACTGCGAACATCGACGCGGCGGATGGCGGCGCGAAGATCGTCGAGGGCAATCGCAAGGTTCTCGCGGCGCGGCTGTCGGATGCGAAATTCTTCTACGACACCGACCTGAAGGTGCCGCTCGCCGAGCAGGCGGAGAAGCTGTCGAAGATCGTCTTCCACGAGAAACTCGGCACGCTGGCGGACAAGGTCGACCGCGTCGCGAAGCTCGCGCGCTGGCTGGTGGAGGAGGGGATCGTCACACAATCCCCCTCCCGCCTGCGGGAGGGGCTAGGGGAGGGCGTGTCCGCAAACGACGCGCCGTCCGTGACAAGCCCTCCCCCAGCCCCTCCCGCAGGCGGGAGGGGAGCTTTGGCAGACCTTGCAGACCGCGCCGCGCGCCTCGCCAAGGCTGACCTCGTCACCGGCATGGTCGGCGAGTTCCCCGAACTGCAGGGCCTGATGGGCGGCTATTACGCCGCCGCGCAGGGCGAAGACCCCCAGGTCGCCGCCGCGATCCGCGACCATTACAAGCCGGTCGGGCAAGGCGACGACGTCCCCACCGACTCGGTGACGGTAGCGGTGAGCTTGGCGGACAAGCTGGATACGATCTATAATTTTTTCGAGACTGGAGATGTCCCGACCGGATCAAAGGATCCGTTCGCGTTGCGGCGTCAAGCGCTAGGTGTGATAGCACTTATCACGACTAATCTTATTCGATGCGATCTTCGGCAGGCACTGTTTCAAGCAGGGCAGGGAAGGTTCGATCAAATCATGGACGCGGCTGTCGAACATCGCCCTGAGCTCAAGAAATTCATTGAAGATGGGCTTACTGGAAAGCGTGCCGGCGATGAATGGATGGATCGGCTTAAGGAAGCACTAGCGATTGATGTCGGGCCTGCACGGCTCACGCTGGCTGACGACGGCATGAGTGAGGTCGTGCGTGCGTTTCGTATGCAGGACCATTGGCCGAAGACGGCGGCGCGCTTGCTCGACTTCTTCGCCGACCGCCTCAAGGTCCAGCAACGCGAAGCCGGTGTCCGCCACGACCTGATCGACGCTGTGTTCGCGCTCGGCGGCGAGGACGATCTCGTCCGCCTCCTCGCGCGCGTCCATGCGCTGCAGGCGTTCGTCGCGACCGAAGACGGTACGAACCTGCTCGCCGGGTACAAGCGCGCCGCGAACATCCTGAAGAAGGAAGCCGCTCCCGGTTCCCCCGCGAAGGCGGGGGCCCAGGGACCGACGAGCGACGAGTCCCGGGAGAGTACGGACCTGGACCCCCGCCTGCGCGGGGGAACGGAAGGGGCGGGTGCCTCGCAGATTCCTCTGTCCTACACGCCCGAACCGGCAGAAGCTGCCCTCATCGCCGCGCTCGACTCTGCCGAACCCCGCGCCGCGTCCTCCGTCACCGCGGAGGATTTCGCCGGGGCGATGGCGGCGCTCGCCAGCTTGCGTGCGCCGATCGATGCGTTCTTTGACAGCGTGACCGTGAACGACCCCGACCCCGTCAAGCGCACGGCACGTCTCGCCTTGCTTGAACGGGTCCGTGCTGCAGTGCACAACGTGGCAGACTTTTCGAAGGTTGAGGGCTGACGCGAAAACCGCGCTCCGGTCTCAACATTCTCAACATTCGTTTTTGATTGTCCACAAGGGCAGCGACTTAAGAGGACCGGGGATGACGCAGTACGTATATCGATTTGGTGGTGGTGTTTCGGACGGCGGCAAGGGCGACCGCAACCTGCTCGGCGGGAAGGGCGCGAACCTCGCCGAGATGGCGTCGATCGGCCTGCCGGTGCCGCCGGGCTTCACCATCTCGACCGAATTCTGCGCGGTCTATTATGACGAGGGCGGCAGCTTCCCGCAGGGGCTGCGCGACGAGGTCGCGACCGGTATCGCGCATATCGAGGGCGTCACCGGCAAGACCTTCGGCAACCCCGCCGACCCGCTGCTCGTCTCGGTCCGCAGCGGCGCGCGCGCGTCGATGCCGGGGATGATGGACACCGTCCTCAACCTCGGGCTCAACGACCAGACCGTCGAGGGGCTCTCCGCCACCTCCGGCGACGCGCGCTTCGCCTGGGACAGCTATCGCCGCTTCATCCAGATGTACGCCGACGTGGTGCTCGAACTCGACCACGGCGCGTTCGAGGAAGCGCTCGAGATCGCCAAGGAAGACCAGGGCTTCACGCTCGACACCGAACTGAGCGCCGACGACCTCCGCGCGCTGGTCGCCGAATACAAGGCGCTCGTCGAGAAGCAGTGGAACAAGCCGTTCCCGCAGGACGTCCACGACCAGCTCTGGGGCGCGGTCGGCGCAGTCTTCGGCTCGTGGCAGTCCGAGCGTGCGAAGGTCTATCGCCGCCTCAACGACATCCCCGCCGCCTGGGGCACCGCGGTCAACATCCAGGCGATGGTGTTCGGCAACATGGGCGACACCTCGGCCACCGGTGTCGCCTTCACGCGCGACCCGTCGAAGGGCGACCGCGCCTATTATGGCGAGTTCCTGATCAATGCGCAGGGCGAGGACGTCGTCGCCGGCATCCGCACGCCCCAGTATCTCACCAAGACAGCGCGCGAGGAGGCCAACGCCAAGCCCGCGTCGATGGAAGAGGCGATGCCCGAGGTGTACGCGCAGCTCGCCGGCGTGTTCGACACGCTCGAGAACCACTATCGCGACATGCAGGACATCGAGTTCACGGTCGAGAAGACCAAGCTCTGGATGCTCCAGACCCGCGCCGGCAAGCGCACCGCCAAGGCCGCGCTCAAGATCGCGGTCGATATGGCGAACGAAGGGCTGATCACCCGCGAGGAGGCCATCGCGCGCGTCGATCCTGCCGCGCTCGACCAGCTGCTCCACCCGACGCTCGATCCGAACGCGACGCGCGACGTGCTCACCAAGGGGCTGCCCGCCAGCCCCGGCGCCGCGTCCGGCACCGTGGTGTTCGACGCCGACACCGCCGAGAAGAAGGCCGCCGACAACATCGCGGTCATCCTCGTCCGCACCGAGACGTCGCCGGAGGACATCCACGGCATGCACGCGGCGCGCGGCATCCTGACCGCGCGCGGCGGGATGACGAGCCACGCGGCGGTCGTCGCCCGCGGCATGGGCCGGCCTTGCGTCTCGGGCGCCGGTTCGCTGTCGATCGACGCGAAGGCGAAGATCCTGCGCTGCGGCGGCCGTGAGGTGAAGGAGGGCGATCTGCTCACCATCGACGGCACCACCGGCGAGGTCATGATCGGCGCGGTCGCGACCGTGCAGCCCGAGCTGTCGGGCGACTTCGCGACGCTGATGGAATGGGCCGACGGCGTGCGTCGCCTGAAGGTCCGCGCCAATGCCGAGACTCCCGAGGACTGCCGCGTCGCGCGCGAGTTCGGCGCCGAGGGCGTCGGGCTGTGCCGCACCGAGCACATGTTCTTCGAGAGCAGCCGCATCACCAACGTCCGCCAGATGATCCTCGCGACCGACGAGAAGGGGCGTCGCGAGGCGCTCGCGAAGCTTCTCCCTGAACAGCGCAAGGACTTCACTGAGATCCTTGAGGTGATGGCGGGCCTGCCCGTGACGATCCGCCTGCTCGACCCGCCGCTCCACGAATTCCTGCCGACCGAGGAAGCCGACTTCGCCGACGTCGCGACCGCGGCGGGCGTGTCGGTCGACGTGCTCAAGCGCCGCGCGGCCGAACTGCACGAGTTCAACCCGATGCTCGGCCATCGCGGCTGCCGCCTCGGCGTGACGTACCCGGAGATTTACGAGATCCAGGCTAGAGCGATCTTTGAGGCAGCGTGCGACGTCGCCGACAAGACCGGAGCGGCGCCGATCCCTGAGGTGATGATCCCGCTGGTCGCCACCGCACGCGAGCTCGACCTGATGAAGGCGGTCGTCGACGCCGCCGCCAAGGCCGTGTTCGCCGAGAAGGGCCGGACGCTCGACTATCTGGTCGGCACGATGATCGAGCTGCCGCGCGCAGCCTTGCGGGCCGGCGACATCGCCGAGGGGGCTGAGTTCTTCAGCTTCGGCACCAACGACCTGACGCAGACCACGCTCGGCGTCAGCCGCGACGACGCGGCGCGGTTCCTGGGCGTCTATGTCGACAAGGGCATCTACGCGAAGGACCCGTTCGTCAGCATCGACGTCGACGGCGTCGGCGAACTCATCCAGATCGCGGCGGATCGCGGTCGTGCGACGCGGCCCGACATCAAGCTCGGCATCTGCGGCGAGCATGGCGGCGACCCGGCAAGCATCGCGTTCTGCGAAACGATCGGGTTGGATTACGTCTCGGCCAGCCCGTACCGCGTGCCGATCGCTCGGCTGGCTGCGGCACAGGCGGCGCTCGAGAAGAAGTAAGCGGGCGCCGCAAACCCCGTCATGCCAGCGCAGGCTGGCATCTCCCCGTTCGGGCCGCAACACACGCTCGGGGAGACCCCAGCCTCCGCCGGGGAGACCCCAGCCTCCGCTGGGGTGACGGTGTGGTGTGGCAACGGTGTGGTTCGAGCGACTTACCGGTTGAAGTCGAACCAGCTGCGACGTTCGCCGGCTGCGTAGCTACGGCGCGTCGCCACGCGGTCCCCGACGGTCCGCGTCGCGATCGGCGCCGCAGTCGTCGTTACCGGAGCGACGACCGGCTGCGCCTTCACCAGCCGCGCATTCTCGCGCTCCAGTTCCGCGACCCGCGCATCCGACGCGGTAATGCGCCCGTCGCGGTCCTTGCGGGCCAGCACATGCGCGTCGCGCTCGGCCAGATAGCGCGTCTTCCACTTGCGGCCGCCGGGATGGCTGGCGAGCCCGAACAGCCAGCCGGCGATGAAGAGCAGCGCGAGCACCGCGAACTGCGTGGGCGTAGAAAACAACGGCATCGGGAAACCCTCCTGTTACGGGGGCATAACGATCGACCGGGTCTAGGGTTGCGCCGTGCCCATCCCGGGTTCGACCCGGGAGGACGGCCCGTCAGCCTTTCAGCAGCGCATCCGAGATCGAGCAGGCCGCGGGGCCGAGGATGACCACGAACAGCACCGGCAGAATGAACAGGATGAGCGGTACGGTCATGATGGCAGGTAGGCGCGCGGCCTTTTCCTCGGCGCGCATCATGCGTTCGTTGCGGAATTCGCCCGACAGCACGCGCAGCGCCGACGCGAGCGGCGTGCCGTATTTCTCGGTCTGGACCATCGTCGTGACGACGCCCTTCACGGCGTCCAGCTTCACGCGCGACGCGAGGTTCTCGAACGCCTGGCGACGCTCGGTCAGGAAGCCCAGCTCGATCCCGGTCAGCGTGAACTCCTCGCCCAGCTCGGGATAGGCGCGGCCCAGTTCGCGCGCGACGCGGTGGAATGCGGCGTCGACGGTCAGACCCGCCTCGGCGCAGATCACCAGCAGGTCGAGCGCGTCCGGCAGCCCCTTGCGGATCGCGTCGGAGCGCTTGTTGATCTTGTTGTCGAGATACAGGTCGGGCGCCTTGTAGCTCATGATGAAGCTCATCGCGACGAGCCCGTATTTCTTGAGCGGCCCCCAGGTCGCGAAGCCGTCGGTGCCATAGACCCAGTAGAGCATCGCGCCGCCGATCACGATCGGCAGCACGAGCCGGCCGAAGATGACTGCGGGTGCCCATTCCTTCGACCGGATGCCGGCCTGCATCAGCTTGGTCTGCACGACCTTCAGCTGGCTGTCCTGCAGCACCTTCAGCGACGACAGGACCGTGCGCATCTTGTCCGCGGTGTCGTTGCGCTGGACAAGCTTGGCACGCCGCTTGGTCGAGGCGGTGATGCCCGCCTTCAGCTGTTCGCGCCGGTCGTTGAGCGCCTTGACGCGCTTCGCCATCGGGTCGCGCACGGTCATCACCGCATAGATGGCGAGCATCACCGCGAAGGCAGCGACGCCGGCCAGCAGCGTCGCGACCCACAGGACGTCGATTCCCATGATGGTAGGTCCGGGGGTCTCGCCCATCGAATGCGTCCTAGATCTCGAAGTTGATCATCTTGGACATGATGAAGGCGCCGATCGCCATCCAGATCATGCCGCCGCCGCCGATCATCATCAGCCGCTCGTCGGTGAAGAATCGCTGCATGTACGTGCCGTTGATGAACCAGATCAGCCCGAACACGATGAACGGCAGCGCGCCGATGATATAGGCAGACGCCTTGGATTCCGACGACATCGCCTTGATCTTCAACCGCATCTGGCCGCGCAGGCGCAGCACGGTCGCCAGGTTGGCGAGCGTCTCGGCCAGGTTGCCGCCGGTCTCGCGCTGGATCGCGATGGTGATGACGAAAAACTGGAATTCGGGCGTGCCCAGCCGGTCCGCGGTTTCCTGCAGCGCAGCGTCCATCGTCCGGCCGATCTTCATCTTGTCACTGACCGCCCGGAATTCCTCACCGATCGGGCCGTCGAGTTCGTGACCGACGACGCCGATCGTCTCGGTGATCGGCAGGCCGGAGCGCAGGCCGCGGACCAGCAGTTCGATCGCGTCGGGAAACTTCGCGGTGAACTTGCCGATGCGCTTCTTGATCGTGCGACCCACGACGTAATGTGGAATCCCGACGCCGAGGAACAGCCCGACGAACAGCGCGAGCAGCAGCGGCATGCCCTTCAGCAACAACAGTACCGCGACGACCAGCGCGACGATGCCCGTTGCCATGCCGTACTGGCCGACGGTCCAGGTCTTTCCCGTCATCGCCAGCCGCTTGGCGAGCAGGACCGGGTTCGGCAGGATCCGACCGAAGGCGAGGTCCATCTTGGTGTCGCGCTTGTTCGCGATGCGCCGCATCTGCGCTTCGGCAACGACCAGCGCATCGCCGTGACGCTCGCGCAGCGACGCGACGCGACGCGTCTGCGTCTTCGCGCTCGACGGCCCGGCAAAGGCGAACGCAATCATCCCCAGCACCACGCAGGCGCCGATCAGGACGAACATCAGCGGCATCATCTGCATCGCGGCTACGACCTTTCGATCATGTGGGCCCGGACACGGCGGATCATCGTCATTTCGTCTTCGCCGCGCGCTTCGGGATGAGGCCCTTCAGCTCGCCGAACTTGCCGATCAGCGAAGACCCCTTGCGCGGCTTCGGCGCGGCGTCGGCAGCGCCTTCGTCGACCGAGGTCGCGATCTCGCCGACGAGCGAGACGATCGGCGCGACGGTCTTGCTGTTCTTGCCGGCCTCGACCAGCGGCTTGCCCAGCTTGGCCGCCTGCGCTGCCAGCTTCTGGTCGAACGGTACGATGTAATCGAGCTTGCGTTCGATCGACCCCTCGAAATCCTTGCGATTGATCTCGAGCTGTCCGCCGGCATGCATGCGGTTGGCGATGACGAACACGTGCGCCTGCGACGCGTTCGCCTTCATCCACGACAGCAGGCGGATCGTGTCGCGCGCCGCGGCCAGCGTCAGTTCGGTGACGATCACCGCGATCTGGACGTCCGTGACCAGATGCGAATGCTGGACCAGCATGTTGCGCGGCAGGTCGACGATCGTGCACTCGAACGCGGCGCGCATCTCCTCCTGCAGCTGGTAGAAGGCGGCGCCGTCGGTGATCAGCGGGGTGTTGATCGGGGCCTCGGCGCTCAGCACCGACAGCTTGTCCGACGCCTTGACCATCGCGCGCTCGATGAACAGTCCGTCGATGCGGCTGGGATTGTCGATCGCGTCGATCAAGCCGCGCCCGGGTTCGAGATCCAGGCTCAGTGCGCCCGTGCCAAAATGTACGTCGAGGTCGAGCAGCGCGGTCGACCGCTTCTCCTTGTCGGCGAGGAGCCAGGCTATGGATGTGGCGATCGTTGATGCGCCGACACCGCCGCGGGCGCCGACGACCGCGATCGAGCAATGCTGCCGATCGACCGCCGCCTCGACATGCTTGGGGGCGTTCAGCATCGTCTGCGCATGGCCGAAGGCCTCGCGCAGCATGTCGGGCTGGAGCGGCTTGAGCAGATAGTCCTGGATGCCGCTGGCGACCAGGTCGCGGTACAGCCGGACATCATTGACCTGCCCCGCGGCGATCACGACGGTGCCGGGCTCGCACACTTCGGCGAGCGCGTTAATGTCGTTCAGCGGGTCGCCCGATTCGGCGAGATCGACGAACAGTATCTGCGGGCTCGCCGAGACCGACAGCGACTGGATCGCGTTGCGCAGGCCACCCTTGTAGATCTTGTCGATCGACCAGCCGAGCTCGGTCGCGATCGGCCGCAGCGTCTCCGCGGTCGTCTCGTCGCAGACATAGGCGGTGAAGGGATCGCGGTGTGCGATGCTTGATGGCTTCCAGGGTGCGTTCATTACTTTGCTCCCGTGCCCGCGGCCGTGAGGCCAGCTGCGCCGGTCGGCGCCTTCTTGCGATAGGTGTCGATCGCCTTGTACGAAGCGGCGGCGTCGTTGGTCTCGTTGGCGACCGCGCCGCGCACCAGGTCCGCCGGATTGGCGACCATCGCCGCCAGGTTGACGTTGGTCGCGCAGCCATAGTTGGACGAGGTGTTGGAATTGAAATCGTTGCTCGAATCGAGCGACCAGTCGGGGCATCCCGGCACGCTCGCGCGCATCCGGCTGACCACGATGCGGATCGTCCCCGCGGTGACCGGGGCAGGGGTGACCGGTGCGTCGTCGCTCAGCAACAGGCCGTAGCTGGCGACGAGCCCGGCGACCTGCGCACGCGCCTGGTTGCCATAGGGCGAGGGATCGTCGATCGCGACGCGGTCGCCATAGCCGAGCCGCATCGTTGCCATCCAGCCGGCCAGCCGACGGTCTTCGCCAGCGGCGAGCGCGCCGCCCGACGTCGCCACGTCGAACGCATAGTCGGTCTGCGCGACGACCGGCTGGTGCACCGATTCGAGGCCCTGGTTCTGCGTCCCCATGCACCCGCCGAGCAGCAGGGCGGGTGCAAGCGAGGCGAGCAGGATGGTCTTGGTGATCATCGCGAAGGAATCCTTGGGTTGACCGCGGGGCTCAGTTCGAAAAGCCGGGGGCGGGCACGATGCCCTTGGTCGATTTGGTCGAGCGCGCATCCGCCTTGTCGCGACGCAGGTCCGGCTGCGGCGCGGGCAGCACCGGCGCGACCGCTCCGACGGACGGCGTGGCATAGGGCGAGGGTGCGACCGTCGGCACCGGGCGCGGACCGCCCCCCCTGCCGCTGAGCGTGCCGAGCAGCACGCGGTCGATATCGCTCGGCGCGCGGGCACCGTCGGTCGGCAGCGCGATGTCGCGGGCGTTGTTGACCGGCTTGACGAGGTAGGGCGTGATGATCACGACCAGCTCGGTCTCGTTGCGCTGGAACCCGTTGGAGCGGAACAGCGCACCGATGATCGGCAGGTTGGCAAGGCCCGGCGTCTTCTGGAACGAGTTGTTGTTGCTGTTGGACAGCAGGCCGCTGATCATCATGCTCTGACCCGACCCAAGCTCCACCGTGGTTTCGGTGCGGCGCGTCGTCAGGCCGGGAACGCGCGTGCCGTTGAGCGTCACCGCATTCGAGTAATCGAGCTGCGATACCTCCGGGCGGACCCGCAGCGAGATGCGGCCGTCGGACAGCACGGTCGGCGTATAGGCCAGGCCCACACCGTACTGCTTGAACTCCACCGAAACCGCACCCAGCCCCTGCGAGAGCGGGATCGGGATTTCGCCACCGGCGAGGAACGTACCCGTCTCGCCCGACAACGCGGTCAGGTTCGGGTTGGCGAGCGTCGTGACCTGGCCGGTCGTCTCGCCGAGATCGATCGCGCCCAGCAGGTCGAGGCCGAGAAGCTTGCCGGCCAGACCGAAGGTGGTGCCGTTCGCAACCTGCGTCAGCAGACTGCTCCCGGTCGACGCTTGCGTGCCCCCGGTGAAGAGGCCGGAATTGGTGGCGGGGCCACTCTTGGGTGCGTATTGCGTACCGGCTCCGCGTCCCTGGCCTAACCCGAACTTGAAGCCGCCGGTGCCGTCGAACGACTGCACGTTGACGCCGATGTTCTTGACGAACTGGCGGCTGACCTCGGCGATCCGGACCTGCAGGTTGACCTGCAATGGCGTCGCGGTCTTCAGCCGCGACAGCACCTTGGTCGCGTCGCCGACATAGGCCTGGACCAGGCGCTCGGCTTCCGCGGCGTCCTCGGGCGCGGCGACCGTTCCGGTCAGCAGGACAAGGCCGTTCATCGGTGTCGCGACAACGTGCGCCTCGGGCATCGCGAGCCCCAGCATCTGCGAGATCGAATCGAGATTGTTCCCGACCCGGACCGTGCTGCCATAGACAACGGCGCCCGACTTGGTCGTCGCCGAGATCGTCGTCTCGCCGGTCTTCTTGCCGAAGATGTAGAGCTGGGTGGGGGAGCGGACCTGGACGTCGGCGATCGAATCGTCGGCGACGAACAGGTCGCTCATCGGCCGTGCCAGCGTCACCAGCCGACCGCGGCCGATATTGACCTGGACGACACCCGCGGGCGCCACGGTGGTCCGCTGTGCGGCAGCGGGGGCGGAGGGTGCGGCGCTCGCCGCGGCCAGGGCGGCGGCCAGCGGCCAGCCGATCGGCATCATCGAAATGCGCATCTTAGTTCTTCCCCCCGACCGGAACGGCGGTGACTGTGGTGCCGCGCGCGACGCGCACGACGGGTCCCTGGATCACGACGGGCGCACCGCCCGCCGCCGGGATCGGCATCCCGGACATCCCCTGACCGGCGGCTACCGCCGGCTTGCCCGGGACGGTGCTGCGCTGGTAGCGCGACACGTCGGCCCCGGTCTGGAAGCTCGACTTCGCCGTCGACGGCTGGCTCGCGAGCTGTAGCATCATCGCCTTCTCGGCCTTCGGATCGTTGCCGTTCGGCACCTTCACCGCGCCGGACGCGATCGCTTCCTCCAGTTCCTGCGAATTGTCCGCGATCGAGCGCAGCGACAGCGACAGCGATCCCAGCGTCTGCGCCACCGCGATCTGCTCGGCCATCTTCGGCGTCGCCTCGACCGTCACGTTGGAAAAGGTGCGGACCTGCGTCTTGCCGTCCTCGCCGACCAGATTGTCGGTGCGCTGGTCGGTCGCGAGCACGCGGATGTTGCGCATGATGGTCTCGGACACTTTCAGCGGCTCGCCGTCGCCCCCGCCGGGAACCGTCTGCGTCAGCATCAGGTCGATCCGGTCGCCCGGGAACACGAAGCCCGCGACCGCGGCCTGGGCCGACACCGGCACCGTCACCGCGCGCATGCCGGGCCCGAGAGCGGCGGCCAGGAAGCCGCGATCGCCGGGCTTGACCAGCGCGCCCTGCGTGACCGGCTGACCCGCGGTGACCTCGCTGCGGACCACGGTCCCCAGCAGCGACTGCAGGTCGGTCTTGTCCTTGAGGTAATAGGCGTTGTCGACCAGCTCCTTGGGCCAGGGCTGGAACTTCAGCGCGGTCGCGTCGAGGATCGTGCCGATCGGCAGCGCGCGCGTGGCGACGAGCACCTCGGGGCCGTCGATCGGTGCCTGCATCACCACCGCACCGGCCATCGGCGCCGAACTGCCCGCAATGAGCGTTCGAGCGAAGAATGCCGTGACGGCAGCGACGATCAGCGCGCCCACCAGCAAAACGATCTTGCGACTATCCATGACTCATCGTGCCTTTCGGGCGCCGGCTGGTTCTTCCGGCATTAAGTATCTACTGGAACTGGTTAAGGAGTGGTTCGCGAAGGGCGAGTATTCCCGCGACCGCGATGGCGACTCCGTAAGGTATCTCGATCTGCTTGTTGTCGCGCGCGAGCCGGCGTTCGATCATCATCACGATCGTGACTATGCCGCCTGCGATCGACATCACCATCAACATGGAAACGAACGCGCCGAACGGCAGCCACAACGACAGCGCGACGATCAGCTTCACGTCGCCGCCGCCCATCAATCCGAAATGGAAGATCGCCAGGAACACCGCGAACACCGCCAGCGCGATACCGACCTGCATGGCCATGTCGGGCCAGACGTGCAGGCCGTTCGCCAACCACCAGGCGGGCGCCAGTAGCGCGACCGCCGCGGTCTTCCAGTTGGCGATCTCGCGCGTCCGTGCGTCCTCGATGCCCGCCGAGACCAACAGGCCGCCGAGCACGAAAATCAAAATTGGAAGAGCAATGTCCCACCCCATCCGCTAGTCCCTAACCGGCATGGCTTTCGAAAAAGTAACCGTCCGCGCGACAATCGCCCCAGAACGGGTGCGTCGCGCGATTCCCGGCGATGCGCGGGTCACGATGTGGGCTGCGCCCGACGGCTGGCCGCTACGTCGCTTCGACTGGCCGGCCGTTCGTCCGCGCGGACGGCTGCTGTTTCAGGCGGGTCGTGGCGACATCTTCGAGAAGTATCTGGAATCCTTCGCGCATCTCCATGCGCAGGGCTGGTCGGTCACGGCGTTCGATTGGCGCGGGCAGGGCGGGTCGGGGCGGCTCTCGGCGGATGCCCGGGTCGGCCATGCGAGCGATTTCGGCGTGTTCGACGACGATCTTGCGGCATTCTGGTCGGCCTGGGTGGCCGAAGGCGACGGCCCGACCGCGATCCTGGGCCATTCGATGGGCGGGATGCTGGTGATGCGCGCGCTGGCGAATCGGTCGATCCGGCCCGACGCCGCGATCCTGGTCGCGCCGATGATCGGCCTGCGCGCGCCGCTGGGGGCGTGGTTCGGCGCATTGGTCGCGCGGTTCAAGATCCGCACCGGCGATCCGGCGCGCGCGGCCTGGGGCAGCAACGAGCGGCCCGCCACGACGTCGTCGCGCAAGAGCCTGCTGACTCACGACGATGCGCGCTACGACGACGAGCGCTGGTGGCAGGCGCAGCATCCGGAGCTGAAGCTCGGGCCGCCGAGCTGGGCGTGGCTGTCGCAGGCGTTCGACGGCGCGCTGGCGTTGGCGGCCGATCGGCGGATCGAAGCGGTCGACACGCCGGTGCTGATGATCGTCGCCGAGGCCGACCGGCTGGTCGATCCCCACGCGGCGCTGCGGCTCGCCGCGAGGCTGCCCGATGCGCAGGTCGTCCGCTTCGGTCGCGAGTCGGCACACGAGGTCCTGCGCGAGGCCGACGGCGTGCGCAAACGCGCCTATGCCGCGATCGACGCGTTCCTGGATGCGCATTGCCCGCGGTGATGTATGACGTCGCGATCGTCGGTGCGGGGATGGCGGGCGCCAGCCTGGCCGCGGCGATCGGACCGTCGGCCCGGGTTGTGTTGCTCGAGGCCGAGTCGGCGCCCGGCTACCACGCCACCGGCCGGTCTGCCGCGTTCTGGTCGGAAACCTATGGCGGCCCCGGGATCCAGCCGCTGACCACCGCGTCGGGGCCGTTGCTGGAGGCGTATCTGACGCCGCTCGGGTCGCTGCATATCGGGCGGGCCGAGGATGCGGCGAAGGCGGAGGCGGTCCTGCGCGCGTTCGCCGATACCGGCGTGGCGCTCGAGCGGGTCGACCCCGCCGCGTTCGTTCCCGGCCTGCGCGATGCGTGGACGATCGGCGTGCTGGAGCCGAGCTGCGCCTATATCGACGTCGGCGCGCTCCACGCCGCCGAGATCGCGCGGGCCCGCCATGCGGGGGTCGAGATTAGGACCGACGCCGCGCTGCGCGTCGCATCGCGCGCGGGCGACGTCTGGACGATCGAGACGGCTGCGGGCACGGTGCGGTCGCGGATCCTGGTCGATGCCGCCGGCGCCTGGGCGGATATCGTCGCGGCGCGCGCAGGCGTCCGCCCGCTCGGGCTGCAGGCCTATCGCCGGACTATGGTGCAGTTGCGGACCGATCCCGGCGCGCCCGCCGACCTGCCGCATGTCGTCGACTTGTCGGGCGGTTTCTACTTCAAGCCCGAACCCGGCGGCCGGCTCTGGCTGACCCCGCATGACGAGACCGAGACCGATCCTTGCGACGCGGCGCCCGAGGACATCGACGTCGCGATCGCGATCGACCGTCTCGAAGGCGTCGTCGACTGGCGCGTCGATGCGGTCGAGCGGCGCTGGGCGGGCCTGCGTACCTTCGCCGCCGACCGGCTGCCGGTGTACGGCTTCGACGCCGCCACGCCCGGCTTCTTCTGGTATGCGGGGCAGGGTGGGTTCGGCATCCAGACCGCCCCCGCCGGCGCGCTGATCGCCGCGGCGCTGCTGCTCGGCACTGCGGCCGATCCCGCCGTCGCCGGAATCGATTTCGCCCGCTATTCACCGAACCGCTTCTAGGCTAGCCTTCGCGCCTCACACAGGAGGACGTGTCATGGCGCACAAGTTCGTGATCGAGCAGAATAAGAAGGGCGAGTATGTCGCCAAGTTCAAGTATAACAGCGAGATCATGTTCTGGACCGAAGGCTATTCGAGCAAGGCCGGTGCCCGGAATGCAATCGATTCGATCCTGAAGAACGGCCCCGGTGCACCCGTCGAGGAAGACTAGACTTCTCGCCGCCGCATTCCAGCCGTCACCCTGGCGCCCGTCAGGACGGCGGTGGCCTATCGCCGCCCGGCCGCCACCGCGGCATCGCTCGCGAGCCGATCGGCGCGCTCGTTCTCCGGGTGGCCGGCATGGCCCTTGACCCATTGCCATTCGATCCGGTGCCGCGCGACCGCGGCGAGCAGCGCGTGCCACAGCTCGGCATTCTTGACCGGCTTCTTGTCCGCGGTCTTCCAGCCGTTGCGCTGCCAGCCCTTCACCCACTTGGTCAGGCCGTCCATCACATACTTGCTGTCGGTGTAGAGAGTCACGACGCACGGCCGCGTCAGCGCGTTGAGCGCTTCGATCGCCGCGGTCATTTCCATCCGGTTGTTGGTCGTCTGCGCGTCGCCGCCCGACAGCTCCTTCTCGTGCGCGCCCATGCGGATCACCGCACCCCAGCCGCCGGGACCCGGATTGCCCTTGCAGGCGCCGTCCGTGTAGATTTCCACCTTGGTGGCAGGCTCATCGGTCACGCGAACAATCCTTGTCGATACGCCTCGAACCGCCGCCAATAGGCGAGCGGATCCTTGCGCGTCACCAGCGCATCGGCGGGTGTGTTGAGCCAGTCCCACGCCCGCGTCGCCAGGAAGCGCAGGCACGCCCCCTGGGCCAGGATCGGCAGCGCCGCCCGCTCGGCGTCGGATAGGCGGTGGCGGTCGGCATAGCCCGCGATCAGCGCGGTGCCGACCGCCGCGTCATACGCTTCGCCGCGTGCATCGAACGCCCAGGCGGTGTGCATGATCGCGAGGTCGTAGGCGCGGATGTCGGTGCACGCGAAATAGAAGTCGATCAGCCCGCTTACACGGTCGCCCAGCATCAGCACGTTGTCGGGAAACAGGTCGGCATGGATCACCGCGCGGGGCAGGTCGTGGGGCCAGCCTGCGACGACGTCGTCGGCCGCCTGCGTCACCCGCGCGAACAGCCCCGGCTCGATCGCGTCGAGGTCATGCCCGCACCGCGCCAGCAACGCCTGCCAGCCCTCGGGCCCAAGCGTGTTCGGCCGCTCGAGCGCGACCCCGGCGAGGCTCTCGTGCATCGCGCCCATCGCCGCCCCCGCGGCGCGCGCCTGTGCCGCGGTCGGATGCGATACCGACACGCCCGACAGGAATTCGATCAGGCACGCCGGGCGCCCGCACAGCTCGTGGATCAGCGTGCCCGTACGATCGGGCAGCGCGCGCGGCACCGGGTTGCCGTCGCTCGCCAGATGATCGAGCACGCTCATGAAGAACGGCAGGTCGTCCGCCGAGACGCGCTTCTCGTACAGCGTCAGGATGAACCGCCCGGTCGTCGTGTCGACCAGATAGTTGCTGTTCTCGACCCCCTCGGCGATGCCCTTGAGCGACACCAGTTCGCCGTGATCGAACCCGCGCAGGAAGTCGCCCAGCGCCTCGGCCGATACCGCCGTATAGACCGCCATCAGGCGGCCGCGTCGAGGCCGCGGGGCAGCTTGAAGGTGATCGTCTCGCGGGTCGTCTCGATCTCGCGCTCGGTGACGGTGAACCGCTCGGACAGCTTCGCGACCAGTTCGCGCACCAGCAGCTCGGGTGCCGACGCGCCCGCGGTGATGCCCAGCGTGGTCACCCCGTCGAGGAACGCGAAGTCGAGCACGTCGGCGCGCTGGATCAGCATCGCGCGCACGCCCTCGCGCTCCGCGACCTCGACCAGCCGGACCGAGTTGGACGAATTGGGGGCACCGATCACCAGCATCGCATCGCATTCGCGCGCGATCGCCTTGACCGCCGCCTGGCGGTTCGACGTGGCGTAGCAGATGTCCTCGCCGCGCGGCGGCTGCATCATCGGGAAGCGGCGCTGCAGGACCGCGACGACCGCGGCGGTGTCGTCGACCGACAGCGTGGTCTGCGTCAGGAACGCCATGTTGGTCGGGTCGGGCGGCGTGAACGCCTCGGCATCGTCGACCGTCTCGACCAGCGACATCGTGCCCTCGGGAACCTGCCCGAACGTGCCGATCACTTCCGGGTGGCCGGCATGGCCGATGAAGACGATGTGCCGCCCCGCCGCGACCAGCCGCTCGGCCTGGCGGTGGACCTTCGACACGAGCGGGCAGGTCGCGTCGAGATAGTCGAGCCCGCGGTCCTGCGCCTCGGCCGGGACCGATTTGGGCACGCCGTGCGCCGAGAACACCACCGGTGCGCCGTCGGGCACCGCGTCGAGATCCTCGACGAACACCGCGCCCTGCGCCTTCAGCGTGTCGACGACGAACTTGTTGTGGACGATCTCGTGGCGGACATAGACGGGTGCGCCATGCTTCTCGATCGCCAGCTCGACGATCCGGATGGCGCGGTCGACCCCGGCACAGAAGCCGCGCGGGGCGGCGATCAGCAGGGCGAGCGGCGGCTTGTCGGGTGCGATCATGATGCCTCGCGCTCTACGCGATTGCTTGGCTCCACGAAAGCCGGTTATGGTGCCCGCCGACCCGAGGGTGCCGCACGACGGCGTCCTTACGCTCGTTCGAGAAGGTACGCGTTTCCGTGAAAGCCCCCATCCTAGCTGCGTCCACCCTTCTGCTCGTCCTCGGCGGATGCGCCAGCAAGGGCGAAGTGGACGCCACCGGCGGCATCACCGCGGTGCGCTCGGTCTGCCCGTCGGTCGCGATTCCCGCCGCCACCGGCGACGTGACGCTGTTCCAGGGCGCCGGCCGCGACCAGGGTTCGATCGACGTCGCCGCGCTGATGACCAACGTGCGCTCGAGCTGCTCCGACGCGACCGACCAGATCGGGACCACGGTGACGTTCGACGTCCGTGCGCGACGCACCCGCACCGACGGCGCGCGCGACGTGCAGCTGCCCTATTTCATCACGGTCGTGCGCGGCGGCAGCGCGGTCGTCGCCAAGCGCATCGGCCGTGTGTCGCTGCATTTCGACGCCGGCCAGCCGCTCGCCCAGGCGCAGGGCCAGGCCACCGCCACCGTGTCGCGCGCCGCCGCCACGCTGTCCGCCGACGTCCGCGAGAAGCTGACCCGCAAGCGCAAGGCCGGCGACCAGGACGCCGCGGTCGACCCGCTCAGCCAGCCTGACGTCCGCCAAGCGGTGCTCCGCGCGAGCTTCGAGGCGCTGGTCGGGTTCCAGCTGACTGACGAGCAGCTCAAGTACAACGCGACGCGGTAATCTTTTGTGCTCCTGCGAAGGCAGGAGCCCAGGGTTAAAAGTGCCGCCCTCCGTTACCCTGGGCTCCTGCCTTCGCAGGAGCACAAAAGGCCGGCAAAGCCGATTGACTTGGTCCGGCCCTCCCGCCACAGATTGACCGTCGATGCCGGGCAACCGGCATGGCACCGCGCGGGAGAGCGTGACCCGGTCCTTTGAGGGCCGGCGAGCCGCCGAAGGAGCAACCACCCCGGAATCTCTCAGGCACAAGGGACCGCGCGGGGCTGATCGATACTCTGGAAAGCGCACGTCCTGCGGGACGGGCCACCGAAGGTGTAAGCCGGTCCCCTGGCAACGCGGGCCGGTCAAAGCTCTCAGGTTCCGTGACAGAGGGGGTATGCAACGGGTCGCGCATCGCGGCCTTGCGTCCCTCGTCGAATCGGAACCGGCCATGAGCGATCAATCCAGCATCATCGATCACGCCGACGACTATGTCGCGCTCGAGCCTCAGGCCTTGCCGCTCGACGCCTGGCACCGGGCGCACGGCGCGCGGATGGTCGAGTTCGCCGGCTATCTGATGCCGATCCAGTATGACGGCATCATGGCCGAGCACGCCTGGACCCGCGAGAGCGCAGGGTTGTTCGACGTCAGCCATATGGGCCAGCTCGTCCTTACCGGCGGCGATGTCGCCGCCGCGCTCGAAACCGTGCTGCCGGGCGACATCGCCGGACTGGCAGCGGGCAAGATGCGCTACTCGCTGCTGCTGGCGGAAGATGGCGGCATCCTCGACGACTTGATGGCGACCCGCCTGCCGGCCGAGAACCCGTTTGCGAGCGAGGATGCCGAGCCCGCGGGCTACGACCCGCTGCGCGCGACCGGCGAGGCGCCGACCGGCAGCTTCTACGTCGTCGTCAACGGCGCCACCAAGTACGACGACGTTGCCTACCTGCTCGACCAGGTCTCGGACGACGTCACGCTCAACCTGCTCGAGGACCAGGCGCTGCTCGCGCTGCAGGGGCCCAAGGCGGTCGACGCGCTCGCCCGGCTCGTGCCCGGCGTCGAGGCGCTCACCTTCATGACCGCGGGCGCGTTCGCCTGGGGGTCGGTGCCGCTGTGGATCAGCCGCTCGGGCTATACCGGCGAGGACGGCTTCGAGATTTCGGTCCCCGCGGACCAGGTCGCTGCCTTCGCCGATGCGCTCGCTGCCGAGCCAGAGGTGAAGCCGATCGGTCTGGGCGCACGCGACTCGCTGCGGCTCGAGGCCGGTCTGCCGCTCTACGGTCACGACCTCGACCCCGAGATCACGCCGGTGATGGCCGATCTCGGCTTCGCGCTGTCGAAGCGTCGCCGCGAGGCTGCCGACTTCGCCGGCGCGACGCGCATC
Organism: Sphingomonas ginsenosidivorax; assembly: GCF_007995065.1. Lineage (NCBI taxonomy): Bacteria > Pseudomonadati > Pseudomonadota > Alphaproteobacteria > Sphingomonadales > Sphingomonadaceae > Sphingomonas > Sphingomonas ginsenosidivorax. Next base: position 430,150 of record NZ_VOQR01000001.1, read on the forward strand.
CTGTCCGAGCGCGAGCACGGTCCCGCGAGCAAGCGCGTCGGATTGATCGTCGAGGGCCGCCAGCCCGCGCGCGAGGGGGCCGACGTCATCGACCAGAGCGGCGCGGTGATCGGTCGCCTGACCAGCGGCGGCTTCGCGCCCACGCTCGGGAAGCCGATCGCGATGGCCTATGTGCCGCTCGCGCTGTCGGCGCCTGGCACCCGCATCGAGATCGCGCAGCGCGGCAAGGTCCATACCGCCACCGTCACCGCGATGCCTTTCGTTCCCCACCGTTATGTCCGGAGCAAGTGATATGAGCCGCTACTTCACCAAAGATCACGAGTGGGTCGACGTCACCGGTGACGTCGGCACGGTCGGCATTTCCGACTATGCGCAAGGGCAGCTCGGCGACGTCGTGTTCGTCGACGTTCCCGAGGCGGGCAAGCAGCTGACTAAAGGCGCCGACGCCGCGGTCGTCGAATCCGTCAAGGCTGCGAGCGACGTCTATTCGCCGGTCTCGGGCACCGTCACCGAGGGCAACGCCGCGCTCGCCGACGATTCGAGCCTGGTGAATTCGGCGCCGGAGACCGACGGCTGGTTCTTCAAGCTGACGCTCAGCGATCCGAGCGAGCTTGACAGCCTGATGGACGAAGCCGCCTATGCGAGCTTCGTCGAAGGGCTCTGACCTGAATTCCCCTCCCGCTCGCGGGAGGGGCTAGGGGAGGGCCTGTCCCCCCTAGCGCGCCACATTGTGACAGGCCCTCCCCCGACCCCTCCCGCAAGCGGGAGGGGAGAAGGACGTCGAATGCGCTATCTGCCCCTGACCCCATCCGACCGGTCCGAGATGCTCGCCGTCATCGGCGCCCCCTCGATCGACGCGCTGTTCGTCGACGTGCCCGAAGCCGCGCGCCTCGACGGCCCGATCCATGGCCTGCCGATGCACGCCTCCGAGATGGCGGTAGAGCGCCACATGACCGCGCTGTCCCGGAAAAACATCGCGGCCAGTGACGGCCCGTTCTTCCTCGGCTGCGGCGCGTACAAGCATCACCTCCCCGCCAGCGTCGATCACCTGATCCAGCGCGGCGAGTTCCTGACCGCCTACACGCCCTACCAGCCGGAAATCGCGCAGGGCACGCTGCAGATGCTGTTCGAGTTCCAGACTCAGGTCGCGCGGCTGCTCGGCACCGACGTCGCCAACGCGTCGATCTACGACGGCTCGACCGCGTGCTGGGAAGCGATCGGCATGGCGCGCCGCGTGACCAAGCGGGGCAGGGCGATCCTGTCGGGCGGGCTCCACCCGCATTATGTCTCTGTCGCGAAGACGATGGCGAAGTTCACCGGCGACGTGCTCGAAACGTCGGCGCCGACGCTGACCGCCGAGACCGATATCGACGCGCTGATCGCCGCGATCGACGACACGACGTCGTGCGTCGTCGTCCAGTATCCCGACATCCTCGGCCGTATCGCCGACCTGCGTCCGCTGGCGGATGCGTGCCACGCAAAGAAGGCGCTGCTGATCGCGGTCGTCACCGAGCCGGTGGCGCTCGGCGCGATCACCTCGCCCGGCGAGATGGACGCGGACATCGTCGTCGGCGAGGGCCAGTCGCTCGGCGTCGGCCTACAGTTCGGCGGCCCCTATGTCGGCCTGTTCGGCTGCAAGGACAAATATGTCCGCCAGATGCCGGGCCGGCTCTGCGGCGAGACCGTCGACGCCGATGGCCGCCGCGGCTTCGTGCTGACGCTGTCGACGCGCGAGCAGCATATCCGCCGCGAGAAGGCGACGAGCAACATCTGCACCAATTCGGGGCTCTGCGCGCTCGCCTTCTCGATCCACATGACGCTGCTCGGTGAGGCTGGCCTGCGCCGGTTGGCCGGGATCAACCATGCGGGTGCGGTCCATGCCGCGCGGCGCCTCGCGAAGGTGCCGGGCGTCGAGCTGGTCAACACGCATTTCTTCAACGAATTCACGCTGAAGCTGCCGACCGAGGCGCGCCCGATCGTCCGCCAGCTGGCCGACCGCGGAATCCTCGCCGGCGTGTCGCTCGGCCGGCTCTATCCGGGCCAGGACGACCTTGCCAACGGGCTGGTCGTCGCCGTCACCGAAACCACGTCCGCGGAGGACGTCGAGACGCTTGCCGCCGCACTCGAGGAGATCCTGGCATGAGCATCAACCAGAGCGGCTGGCGTCCGACCGCGCCCGAAGCCAAGTCGGGCAACGTCCCCGCTAGCGTCACCGGCAACAAGGCGCTGATGCTCGAGGAAGCGCTGATCTTCGAGATTGGTGATGCCAGGACCACCGGGGTCGATTTCGCCGAGGGCGACGTCGCGCACGACATGCTCGGCGACCTGACCCGAAAGGCGCCGATCGGGCTGCCCGGCCTGTCCGAGCCCGAGACCGTTCGCCACTACACGCGCCTGTCGCGCCAGAACTACGGCATCGACCTCGGCTTCTTCCCGCTCGGTTCGTGCACGATGAAGCACAACCCGCGCCTCAACGAGAAGATGGCGCGGCTGCCCGGCTTCTCCGACGTCCATCCGCTCCAGCCGGTCGACACGGTGCAGGGCGCGTTGGAGGTCATCCACCAGCTCGCGCACTGGCTCGTCACGCTCACCGGCATGACCAGCGTCGCGATGAGCCCCAAGGCCGGCGCGCACGGCGAGCTGTGCGGCATCCTCGCGATCCGAGCCGCGCTCGAAGCAAAGGGCGAGGGCGCGCGGAAGGTCATCCTCGTCCCCGAATCGGCGCACGGCACCAACCCCGCGACCGCGGCGTTCGCCGGCTACAGCGTCGAGGACATCCCCGCGACCGCCGAAGGCCGCGTGGACACCGCGGCGCTGAAGGCGCGGCTCGGGCCCGACGTCGCGGGCGTGATGATCACCAATCCCAACACCTGCGGGCTGTTCGAGCGCGACATGCGCGAGATTTCGGACGCGGTGCATGCGGCGGGCGGCTTCGTCTATTGCGACGGCGCCAACTTCAACGCGATCGTCGGTCGCGTGCGGCCGGGCGATCTCGGCATCGACGCGATGCACATCAACCTGCACAAGACCTTCTCGACGCCGCATGGCGGCGGCGGTCCGGGGTCGGGTCCGGTGGTGTTCTCCGCCGCGCTCACGCCGTTCGCACCGCTTCCCTTCGTCGAGAAGCAGGGTGACCATTTTGCGCTGATCGAGGAAGAGACCGCGGGCGAGCATCACGCCGGCAGCTTCGGCCGGATGGTCGCGTTCCACGGCCAGATGGGCATGTTCACGCGCGCACTGACCTACATCCTCAGCCACGGCGCCGACGGCCTGCGCCAGGTCGCCGAGGATGCGGTGCTCAACGCCAACTACATCCTGCGCAGCCTCGACGACACGCTCGACGCGCCGTTCGGTCCGTCGGGGCCGTGCATGCACGAAGCGCTGTTCTCGGACGCCGGCCTCGCCGAGGGCTTCTCGACGATCGACATCGCCAAGGGGCTGATCGACGAGGGCTATCACCCGATGACGATGTACTTCCCGCTCGTCGTCCACGGCGCGATGCTGGTCGAGCCGACCGAGACCGAATCGAAGGCGGCGCTCGACCAGTTCATTGCAGCCCTCCGCTCGGTCGCCGAACGCGCCAAGGCCGGTGACGCCGCGCTCAAGTCGGCGCCGCACTTCGCGCCGCGCTCGCGGCTGGACGAGACGCTGGCGGCGCGCAAGCCGGTCCTAGTCTGGAAGGATACCGCTCCGCTCGCGCAAGCCGCGGAGTAAGGGACTTCCCCCCTTCCGTCATCCCGGGCTTGTCCCGGGATCCAGGGTTACAGGCGCTGTCCTGCGTGGCGCCGGATCCCGGGACGAGCCCGGGATGACGGGGAGGGCGCGCCACGCAAACCGTCAGGCAATCGCCTGTTCGGTTTCGTCCTGCCGGCGCACATGCTCGCGCCACACGATGTAGAGGCCGCTCGCGACGATGACCGGCGCGCCCACCCACGTCGCCTGCGCGGGCAGCGTGTCGAACACCAGCCAGCCGAGCAGCGTCGCCCAGAGCAGGCTCGAATAATCCATCGGCACCACGACCGACACCGGCCCCAGCCGCAGCGACGTCGTCATCGCGATCTGTGCGAGGCCGCCGAGGATCCCGACCCCTGCCAGGCAGGCCCATGTCACCGCGTCATGCGGCTGCACGGCGCGCGCATAGACCAGCGACAGCGGCACCAGCGACAGCGCCGAGAACCAGAACACCGTGGTCAGCGCGCTTTCGGTCTTGCCGATCTGGCGCAACAGGATCGACACGCTCGCCGTCCCGAACGCCCCCGCCAGCGCGCAGCCGGCACCCCAGAGCGGAAAATGCTCGCCGCCGGGCTGCGCGACGATCAGCACGCCTGCAAACCCCGCCCCGACGGCTGCCCAGCGATGCCAGCCGGTCGGCTCGCGCAGCACCAGCGCCCCCAGGATCGTCGCGAACACCGGCACCGTGAACCCGATCGTCGTCGCCTCGGCGAGCGGGAGTGCGACGATCCCGTTGAAGGTGAACGCCATCGCCGAGAGTCCGACGACTGCGCGGACGATGTGCGCGGGCAGCCGCTTCGTCGCGATCGACGGCAGGCCGGGGCCTGCGGCGATCACGCCCGATACCAGCACGCACGCGCCGAACTGGCGGAAGAACAGGATCTCCGACACGCTCGCGCCGTGGTGCTCGGCCAGCTTGATAGCGGTGTTCATCAGCGCGAAGATCACCACCGATAGAAGCCGCATGCCGATGGCGGGAAGGATGCGGTCGGTGGACATGGGGGGCGTCTACGCAAACACGCGCCGCCGTCCCACCCGAAACATCCGTCATCCTGACGAAAGTCAGGACCCAGGGTACCAAGCGCGGCATCCGTGGCTCTGGATCCTGACTTTCGTCAGGATGACGGGAGGCTTGCTGGGTGGGGTGACGAAGCGCCGCGTTCGCGATAAGCGCACCCCATGATAAAGCGCGCACTCAACGTCACCCGCGAGGCGGACTTCTCCGCCTGGTACCAGGCCGTCATCTCGGAAGCCGACCTCGCCGAGGAATCGGGCGTCCGCGGCTGCATGGTCATCCGCCCCTGGGGCTATGGCATCTGGGAGCGCATCCAGCGGCTGCTCGACGACCGGATCAAGGCGACCGGCCACGAGAACTGCTATTTCCCGCTCTTCATCCCGCTCTCCTACTTCGAGAAGGAGGCCGAGCATGTCGAGGGCTTCGCCAAGGAAATGGCGGTGGTCACGCACCACCGGCTGAAGGCCGACGGCTATGGCCGGCTCGTCCCCGATCCCGAAGCCAAGCTCGAGGAGCCGCTGGTCGTGCGGCCCACGTCCGAGATGGTGATCGGCGCCGCGTTCGCGCGCTGGGTGCAGTCGTGGCGCGACCTGCCCGTGCTGATCAACCAATGGGCCAACGTCGTCCGCTGGGAAATGCGCACGCGCATGTTCCTGCGCACCAGCGAGTTCCTCTGGCAGGAGGGCCACACCGCGCACGCGACCGCCGACGAGGCGCGCGACGAGACATTGAAGATGCTCGAAGTGTACCGCGACTTCGCCGAGACCTGTCTCGGCCTTCACGTCATCGCCGGCGAGAAGCCCGAGAACGAGCGCTTCCCCGGTGCGGTCTCGACCTATTCGATCGAGGCGATGATGCAGGACGGCAAGGCGCTGCAGGCGGGCACCTCGCACTTCCTCGGCACCAACTTCGCGTCTGCACAGAACATCCGCTTCCAGAACGCGGCGGGCGAGTTCGAGCTCGCCAACACGACAAGCTGGGGCGTTTCGACGCGGATGATCGGCGGCGTCATCATGGTGCACGGCGACGACGACGGTCTGCGCGTGCCGCCGATGATCGCGCCGTGGCAGGTCGTGATCGTGCCGATGTTGCGCGACAATCCCGACGACGCCGCGATCGTCGACTATTGCAAGGCGCTCCAGGCCGATCTCGCCAAGCAGTCCGCGCTCGGCGAGCCGGTCCGCGCGCTGCTCGACCTCAAGCCCGCCAAGGCCGCGACCAAGCGCTGGGGCTGGGTCAAGAAGGGCGCGCCGATCGTCATCGAGGTCGGCGGCCGCGACGTCGCCGGCGCCAACGTCTCGGTCATCCGCCGCGACCGGCTCTACCGCGAGGACGGCAAGCTCGACAGCGCCGTCACCGCGCGGGACGCGTTCGTCGACGCGGTCTCGGCCACGCTGGCGGATATCCAGACCGGGCTGCACGTCGAATCGATGGACCGCCTCAAGGCCAACATCGTCCCCGTCACCGAGTTCGCCGAGCTGGAAACGCACTTCGCCGACAGCGTGAAGAACCCCGGCTGGGTCGACGTCCGCTGGTCCAAGCCGACCGGCGCTGCACTCGACACGGTCGTCGAGCGGTTGAAGGCGCTGAAACTGACGATCCGCAACGCTCCGCTCGGCCAGAGCGGTGCCGATCACGGCCTGTGCATCTTCACCGGCGAACCTGCGGTCGAACGCGTCCTGATCGGCCGCGCCTATTGATCCGGCGGGTCGTCCGCCGACTTAATCAGCCAGGCGGACGACCTCGACCGGCTCCGCGCGGAACCCCAGGGTCGCCGTCCCCTGGATCGGCCCCGCGACGTCGGCGACGATGTACAGCGGCCGCCGCTTCGATTCGACGTACAGCCGGCCGATATATTCGCCGATCATCCCCAGCACGAACATCTGCACCGCGCCCAACAGCACGACGACCAGCATCGTCGAAGTCCAGCCCTGCACCGCGCTGCCGGTGAGGAACCCGAACGCGATATAGACCAGCAGCAGCACCGACGCCGCGGTCAGCGCCAGCCCGACATGGCTCGCGAACCGCAGCGGCGCGGTCGAAAAACCGGTAACCGCGTCGAACGCCAGCCGGATCATCTTGGCGAGCGGATAGTTCGTCTCGCCCGCATGCCGCTCGGCGCGGTCATAGGGGAACGGCACCTGGCGAAACCCGATCCACGCCACCATCCCGCGAATGAACCGTGCCTGTTCGGGCAAGCTCAGGAACGCATCCAGCGCACGCCGGCTCATCAGCCGGAAATCGCCGGTGTCGAGCGGAATCGGCGTCTCGGTCATCCGCGTCAGCAGGCGATAGAACGCCGCCGCGGTCGCCTTCTTGAACAAGGTCTCGCCCGCGCGCTGGCGGCGTACCGCATAGACCACGTCGGCGCTCTGCGCCGCCATCGCCGCGCGCATCTCGGCCAGCAGTTCGGGCGGGTCCTGCAGGTCGGCGTCGATGATCAGGATCTGCTCGCCCGCGCACAGGTCGAGGCCCGCGGTCAGCGCGAGCTGATGGCCATGGTTGCGCGACAGGTTGATCGCGACCAGCCGGGGATCGGCGGCGGCGAGCCGCTGCATCGCGCCCCAGCTGTCGTCGCGCGATCCGTCGTTGATCAGCACGATCTCGTAATCCTCGCCGACCGCGGCCTTCGCCGCACCGGAGATACGGGCATGCAGGATGTCGAGGCACGCGGCCTCGTTATAGCAGGGGACGACGACGGACAGCGCGGGACGGATCATCGGCCCCGTCTAGGGTCGCGGAGCGCCAGCCGCAACGGGCGACCGCACCCTTCCCGGTGACGGGCGAAATGCGATAGGGGCGGGGGATGAGCGAGACCACACCGAGCCCCCAGCCCAAACCGCGCCCCAACCTGGCCTATCATCACACCCCCGGGACCGGCCCGACGATCGTGTTCCTGTCGGGCTATGGCTCCGACATGACCGGCACAAAGGCGGTCACACTCGAAGCCTGGGCCAAGGCGCAGGGCCGCGCCTTCCTCCGCTTCGACTATGGCGGCTGCGGCCAGAGCGAGGGTGCGTTCGAGGACCAGACGCTGGCGGACTGGCGCGACGACGTGCTCGCGATGCTCGACGCGCTGGTCGAGGGCCCGGCGCTGCTCGTCGGTTCGTCGCTCGGCGGCTGGCTGATGCTGCTGGTCGCGAAGGCGCACCCCGACAAGGTCGCCGGCCTGGTCGGCATCGCGCCCGCGCCCGACTTCACCGATTGGGGCTTCACCACCGAGGAGAAGATGACGCTGCTGAGCGACGGCCGGCTCGAACGCGTCAGCAAATACGGGCCCGAACCCGTCGTCTATACCCGCGGCTTCTGGTCGTCGGGCGAGGCGAACCGGCTGATGTTCGGCGAGATCGCGGTGACCTGCCCGGTCCGGCTGGTGCAGGGGCAGCGCGATCCCGACGTGCCCTGGGCGCGGACCGCGCGGCTCGCCGAGCTGCTGCGTTCAGCCGATGTGCAGACGGTGCTGGTCAAGGACGGCGACCACCGCCTGTCGCGCGATACCGACATCGCGCTGATCATCCGCGCGGTCGAGGATGTGATCGCCGCCCTATGATGTTGTTTGTCCTCGCTCTCGCCGCCGCACAGGCCGGCCCTGCCGACGCGGCGGTCGATCGCTTTGACCGCTGCGCTGCGACCGCCGAGCGCGACCCCGCCGCCGCACGCGTGGAAGCCGGGCGCTGGCAGGCGTCGGGCGGCGGCCATTATGCGCGCGCCTGCGCCGGGCTTGCGCTGTCGACTGAGCGCAACTGGTCGGCGGCGGCGGCCGAGTTCGAGGCGGCGGCGCGCGCCGCGCAGGTCGCGCGCAACGTCCGCAGCGCGACCTATTGGGCGCAGGCCGGCAACGCCTGGCTCGCCGCGGGCGACTCGATAAAGGCGCGCACCGCGCTCGATTCGGCGCTGACCTCGGGGACGCTCAAGGGGCTCGCACTCGGCGAGGCGCAGCTTGACCATGCGCGGGCGCTGGTTGCGGGCGGCGAGCTCGACGCCGCGCGGACCGACATCGACCTCGCGTTGACAACCGCAGCCGACGATCCGCTCGCCTGGCTGCTCTCAGCGACGCTGGCGCGCCGGTCGGGCGACCTGCGGCGCGCGAAGACCGACATCGCCGAGGCGCTCAAGCGCTCGTCCGACGACGCGACCGTCCAGCTGGAGGCGGGCAACATTGCCGCGCTGAGCGGCGACGAGGCCGCCGCGCGCATCGCCTGGGGCCAGGCGGCCCGGCTCGCCCCGACCAGCGACGCCGGTGAGAGCGCCGTCGTCGCGCTGAAGCAGTTCGATACCGCCAAATAACCCCCCGTCATGCCGGGCTTGTTCCGGCATCCATGGTGCCGCAAACCCCGGACCATCGATTGCGCGGCGACATGGACCCCGGAACAAGTCCGGGGTGACGGCTTTTGGTTAGACGACCCGCTTACACCCGAGGACCCAGCATGAAATACCTCCACACCATGGTCCGCGTCGCCGACCCGGACGCGACGATCCGCTTCTTCGAACTGCTCGGCCTCAAGGAAGTCCGCCGGCTCGAGAACGAGAAGGGCCGCTTTACGCTGATCTTCCTGGCGACGCCCGAAGACATGAACGCGCCGGGCGAACGCGCCAATGCCGAGGTCGAACTGACCTATAACTGGGACCCGGAAGAATATGGCGAAGGCCGCAATTTCGGCCATCTCGCCTACCGCGTCCAGGATATCTACGCGACCTGCCAGCGACTGATGGACGCTGGCGTAACGATCAACCGCCCTCCGCGCGACGGTCACATGGCGTTCGTCCGCAGCCCCGACAATATCTCGATCGAGCTGCTGCAGGACGGCGTACTCGATCCGGCCGAGCCCTGGGCCTCGATGCCCAACACCGGTCACTGGTGATGCTGGAGATCGTCCGGGTTCCCGTGCTCGCCGACAATTACGCCTGGCTCGTCCATGACGATCAGAGCGGCGAGACGGTCGCGGTCGACCCGGGCGAGGCGGCGCCGGTGATCGCCGCCGCCGAGGCCCGTGGCTGGCGGATCGCGCAGGTCTGGACGACGCACTGGCACGGCGACCACACCGGCGGCAACGAGGCGATGAAGGCGTACGGCGCGACGGTCACCGGCCCCGCGGCGGAGGCGGCGAAGATTCCGACGCTCGATACCGCGGTCGGCGAGAGCGACGTCGTCCGGCTCGGCGGGCACAGCGCGACCGTGATGACGGTGCCCGGCCACACCGCCGGGCACATCGCGTTCCACTTCGCCGACGACGCGGCGATCTTCACCGGCGACACGCTGTTCGCGATGGGCTGCGGCCGGCTGTTCGAGGGCACGCCGGCGGACATGTTCGCCAACATGCAGCGCTATGCGGCGCTGCCCGACGACACGCGCGTCTATTGCGGCCACGAATATACGCAGAGCAACGGCCGCTACGCGCTGGTCGCCGAGCCCGACAACGCCGCCATCGCGGCGCGGATGGTCGAGGTCGACGCGCTGCGTACGAGGGGCGAGCCGACGATCCCGACCACGATCGGTCTGGAACGCGCGACCAACCCCTTCCTGCGTGCGATGTCGGCGGAGGAACTCGGCGAACGGCGCCAGGCCAAGGATTCGTTTCGCGGCTGAACGGGAGATGGGCAGATGCGGACGATCACCCTGGTCGCGCTGGCGACGACGCTCATGGCGGGCCGATCGGACCCACTCGCGGGGCGCGTCGCGGGGGCGCCGGTCGACTGCATCGACCTGTCGCGGATCAACGGCCCCGACATCGTCGATGCGAACACCATCCTCTATCGCCAGTCGGGCAAGCGGATCTGGGTCACCGGGCCGGTCGGCGAATGCCCGTCGCTTCGCCCGATGGATACGCTGATCGTCGAGGTCCAGGGATCGCGGCTGTGTCGCAACGACATGTTCCGCACGGTCACGCCCGGGCTCTCGATCCCCTCGGGCATCTGCCGCTTCCGCCGCTTCGTGCCCTACGACCGGCCTTGAGAGCCTAGTCCTTGAATACCGCCGGGCGCCGTTCGATGTTCGCGCGGACCTGTTCGATCTGGTTGGGGGTGCGGATGACCCTGGCCTGCTCCTCGCTCTCGGCGATCAGCACCGCGGCGGCATCCGCATCGGCGGCGAGGTTGTAGAGCCGCTTCGACCCGCGGATCGCGCCCGGATTCTTCCCCGCGATCTCGCGTGCCATCGCCATCGCCGATGCCAGCGGGTCCTCGGCGAGCCGCGTGACGAAGCCCATTTCGAGCGCCTCGGTCCCGTCGAACTCGCGCGCGGTATAGGTCAGCTCGCGCAACAGGTCGTCGCGCACCAGCGTCCGCCATAGGGCGACGCCGGCCATGTCCGGCACCAGCCCCCAATGAGTCTCGCGGATCGCGAACCGCGCGTCGGCGCGCGCGATGCGGATGTCGGCGCCCGACATGATCTGGAAGCCCCCGCCGAACGCGACGCCGTGCACCGCGGCGATCACCGGCATCGGCAGCGTCCGCCAGCCCCAGGCGACCTGCTGCGGCCCGTTGGCGAGCCCGTGCGTCCGCGCGTCGAGATCGAGCCCCGACCCGCCGTCCGCCATCGACGCCATGTCGAGCCCGGCGCAGAAGGCGCGGCCCTCGCCCGACAGCACGACGACGCGGACGTCGTCCATCGCCGCCAGCCGGTCGATGGCGGCGGCGATCCCGGTGAACATCGCCGGATCGATCGCGTTCATCTTGTCGGCGCGGTTCAGCCGGACGTCGGCGATACCGTCCTCGCAGCGGATCGTGACCCGGTCGTCGCTCATGGCCCCCGTCATGGCAGGGCCAGCGTGACGATCGACACCCCCGGCGTCATCGGGACGCGCCCGACCAGATGCCGCTCAAGCCGGAAGATCCGCTCGAACAGCGCGTTGACCGGACCCGGCGGCGGCGAATCGTCGCTGTCGTCGCGCCCGCTCATCCGCCCCGCGATCCGCGCGGCGGCGGCGAGCGGGAACAGCAGCGAGTTGAAATAGCCGAGCTTGGCCGGCTTCAGCCCGGCGCGCTCGATCGCCGACTTGAGCGTCGCCTTCGAATAGCGACGGTGGTGGTGGTTCACGGTATCGTGCGCGCTCCACATCCACTGGTGCGCCGGCACCGCGATCAGAATCTTGCCGCCCGGCGCAAGGCATTCGCGCATCGCGGCCAGCGCGGCGACGTCGTCCTCGATATGCTCGACCACGTCGAGCACCGCGATCAGATCGTAATGCCGCCGCGGCACGCCGGTCAGCGCGGGCAGGGGGGCGGCACCCACCGGTTTGCCCAGCCGCTCGCTCGCGATCTCGCGTGCGGCGGGGTCGATCTCGATCGCGTCGACATCGCCGAACGTCGCCAGCATCGGCAGATTGTGCCCGGTGCCGCAGCCGATCTCGAGGATCTGCGCCTGCGCCGGCAGCGCGGCGTAGCGCGTCAGGTAATCGGCAAGGATGTCGCGGCGCGCGCGGTACCACCAGTGCGTGGAATCATGCGCGGCCATCCGGTCGTAGACGATGCGATCCATCAGATCTTGGCCATATCAGTGGAATACCCAGAAACGGTTGAGCACGAAGGACACGATCGCCGCCAGGAAGATCGCGGGGACGAGCGGGACCCAGGGGTGCAGATGGAGCAGCGCGGTACCGATCCAGGTGATAACCGCGTTGAGCGACAGCCCGGCGGCCTGCACGATCACGAATTTCACGCGCTGGCTGGCACCGCGGTCCTCGGCGCCCTGGAAGCTCCAGCGACTGTGCACGACATAGCCGAACGTCACCGCCACCGCGAACGCGAACGGCACCGCCGCCACGGCATATTCGCGCGGAAACACGAACGCGGTCAGCGGCAGGTATACCAGCGAATAGACCACGCTGGACAATCCGCCGGCGATACCGAAGCGCAATAGCTGGCCGAGCAGCCCGCTCGCCTGCATCTGCTCCACCTGTCGCCGAATCGTCTGCATGCCCACCTTGTTCTTTAATCCCGCGTCGATACAGCGGCGGAAAGCTCCGCGCGTCTAGAGGGCGTGCGGCCCGGAGGAAAGCGTTTTGGATCAGGCCCCGATGACGGATGGCGCGGCCCCGTCGCGTCTGCGCGACGACGACACCGTACCGTCGCGTCTGCGCGACGAAATCGTACCGTCGCGTCTGCGTGACGAACTCGACCGCCATTGGGTGGCGCTCACGCTGGTCGCCTGGGCGGCGATCGCGGCGTGGATGCTCGTCGACCGCTGGGGGCAGATCCGCTGGCTGTCGCTGGGCGACACCGACGACAACATGCGCCTGATGCAGGTCCGCGCGCTGCTCAACGGGCAGGGCTGGTACGACCTGCGCAACTATCGGCTCAACCCGCCGCTCGGCTTCGACATCCATTGGAGCCGGTTGGTCGACCTGCCGATCGCGGGGCTGATCCTGTTCTTCCGCCTGTTCACCAGCAACAGCTGGGCCGAGCGGCTCGCCTGCGGCATCGCGCCGATCCTGCCGCTGTCGGTCACGATGCTCGGCACCGCGGCGACGGTGCGCCGGCTCGTCAGCCCTTATGCCTGGCCGCTCGGGCTCGTGTTCCTGACCGGGGCGACCGCGACGCAGCTGATGTTCACGCCGATGCGGGTCGATCATCACGGCTGGCAGCTCGCGATGCTCAGTCTCACGCTCGCCGGCCTCTGCGATCCGAAGGCGCTGCGCGGCGGCGCGCTGGTCGGTATCGCGAGCGCCGTGTCGCTGACGATCGGGCTCGAACTGCTGCCCTATGCGGCGATGGCAGGCGCGATCCTCGCGCTGCGCTGGGTCTGGGACCGCGGCGAGGCGGACCGGCTGCAGGTCTATGCGCTGTCGCTGGGCGGCGGCAGCGCGCTCGGCTTCGCACTGTTCGCGTCGAACGCGAACCAGGTCATGCGCTGCGACGCGCTGACCCCGGTCTGGCTGAGCGTGATGATCGCGGCGGGCCTGCTGCTGTTCCTGCTCGCGCGGTTCGGTCCCGAACCGCGCGCGCTGCGTCTCGCGCTGGCGATCGCGGCGGGCGGGGCGATCGTCGCCGGCTTTGCATGGATGTTCCCGCAGTGCCTGGGCCGGCCCGAACAGGTCTCGCCCGAGCTCGCGCACAACTGGCTGGACAATGTCCGCGAGGCCAAGCCGATCTACAAGCACGCCTTCCGCACCGGCTTCGCGATGGCGACGTTGCCGATCATCGGGCTGATCGGCGCGATCGTCGCGAGCTGGCGCGCACGCCGCTCGCCTGCCGCGCTTGGCTGGGTCTGCGTCGCGCTGTTCGCCGCCTTTGCCGCCGCGATGCTGCTGTGGCAGGTCCGCGCCGCCCCCGCGGCGCAGCTGCTCGCGGTATCGGGCGCGACCGCGCTCGGCTGGCTGCTGCTGCCCTGGCTGCTTCACCACCGGCTGCTTCCCGTGCGCGTGTTCGGCACCGTTGCCGGGTTCCTGGTCGTCTCCGGCCTGTTCGCGGGGCTGGCGATCCAGTATCTCCCGATCGACCGCCCCAAGCCGTACGAAAAGCGCGTCAATGCCGCGACCGGCAACTGCATGCGCACGACCGTGCTTTCGCAGCTGAACCGCTATCCGGCGCAGACGATCTTCACCTTCGTCGACCTGGGGCCACGGCTGATCACGATCACGCATCACGACGCGATCGCGGGACCCTATCACCGCAACGGCGATGCGATCCTCGACGTGCAACACGCGTTCGACGGCCCGGCCGATCGCGCACATGCGATCATCAAGCGGCACGGCGCGACGATGCTGATGCTGTGCCCCAACGCCGCCGAATCGACCAATTACAAGGCGCGCGGTCCGAACGGCTTCTACGCGCAGATGTCCCGCAACCAGGTTCCGGCGTGGCTGACGCCCTTGCCGCTTCCCGCGAAATCGCCGCTTCGCTTGTACAAGGTCGACTGAGGGTTCCGGGCTAGTCGGGCCGAGCCTGGCCCATCGCCGCCATCGCCGCCTCCATGTCCATGAACATCGGTTCGAAGATATGCCCGTCGAGGTCGGTGAACGTGCGACCGTACATGAATCCGTGATCCTGCACCGCGCGCGGCTCGGTGCCGCCCGCCGCCAGCGCGGCATCGGTGATCGCGTCGACCGCATCGCGGCTTTCCTGCGACAGGCACAGCAGCACTTCGCTGCTGTCATGCGCGTCGACGATTCGCTTGGCGGTGAAGGTCGAGAAATAGGCGTGGTCGAGCAGCAAGAAGCTGATCGTATCGGACCAGACCATCGCCGAAGCGACGTCGTTTGAGAAGCGAGCGTCCTTCGTCATGCCGATCGCGGCGTAGAAGGCGGTTGCGGCGGCGACGTCGGCCACCGGCAGGTTGACGAAGATCATCTTGGCCATCTCGACTCCTCCGACTTGCTGTCCGCCGAAGATGCCGCGGGGCGGCTCCGTGCGCAACGCCAAAGTTAGGAAAAGTAACCAGAGGCCGTTTACATACCATCCCCGCGAGCGAGCGATGGCGGACTATTGCGGCGGGCGGGGGAACCGAGCGCCGGCCGAACGGTTCGTCACACTCTTCCCGCTGCCAGCGAAGGTCGCGGTTGAGTAACGCCCCGTGCTTGGCCTAGAGCAGTCGGGAACACGAGGCCCATATGACCGATATCCCGAATACCCAGCCCGACAGCCGCGAGACGACGATTCTCGATGCCCCCGACCGCATGGTCAAGGTGCGCGAGATGTTCGGGATCGACACCGACATGGAAGTGCCGGCCTTCTCCGAAGCCGACGAACGCGTGCCCGATCTCGATCCCGCCTATGTGTTCGACGCGGACACCACGCTCGCGGTGCTCGCGGGGTTCGCGCACAACCGCCGGGTGATGGTCCAGGGCTATCACGGCACCGGCAAGTCGACGCATATCGAACAGGTCGCGGCGCGCCTCAAATGGCCGTCGATCCGCATCAACCTCGATGCGCATATCAGCCGCATCGACCTGATCGGCCGCGACGCGATCGTGCTCAAGGACGGGCAGCAGATCACCGAGTTCCGCGAAGGCCTGCTCCCCTGGGCGCTGCAGACCCCGACCGCCTTGGTGTTCGACGAGTATGACGCCGGCCGCCCCGACGTGATGTTCGTGATCCAGCGCGTGCTGGAGGCCGAGGGCAAGCTGACGCTGCTCGACCAGAACCGCGTGATCCGCCCGAACCCGTGGTTCCGCCTGTTCGCGACTGCCAACACGGTTGGCCTGGGCGATACCAGCGGGCTGTATCACGGCACGCAGCAGATCAACCAGGGCCAGATGGACCGCTGGAACATCGTCGTCACGCTCAACTATCTGCCCGCGGTGGTCGAGGCGCAGATCGTGCTCGCCAAGTCGGGCGAGTATGACAAGCCGGAGGGCAAGAAGACCGTCGAGAATATGGTCCGCGTCGCCGACATGACCCGAAAGGGCTTCGTCAACGGCGACATCTCGACCGTCATGAGCCCGCGCACGGTGATCACCTGGGCACAGAACGCGCTGATCTTCGGCGATGTCGGCTTCGCGTTCCGCCTGAGCTTCCTCAACAAGTGCGACGAAGCCGAGCGCAGCCTGGTGGCGGAATACTACCAGCGCGTGTTCGGCAAGGACCTGCCCGAGAGCGTCGTCGGAAAGGCATAGGCCTTGGCCAACGAAACCCCGCTCGACCGTTTCAAGGCCGTCCTCGCGGGGACGGCGCGGGCGATTTCCGAGGAGCCGGAGGTCGAGCTCGCCTATACCGCCGACGCCCCCGTGCAGTCGGGCAAGCATATCAAGGTGCCGATGCCCGCGCGCTCGTTGCCGGCCGATCAGGTCGCCGAAGCGCGCGGCTTTTCGGACGGTTTCGCGCTGCGGCTGAAGCATCACGACGTCGCGCTGCACGCACGCGCCGCGCCCACCGAAGCCGTGGCGCGTGCGGTGTTCGATGCGGTCGAGACGGCGCGGGTCGAGGCGCTGGGTGGGCGCGGCTATGCCGGCATCACCGACAATCTGGCCATGGCGCTCGACGTGCGGCTGCGGGCGGATCCGATCACGCGCGCGCGCAATCAATCCGAGGTGCCGCTGTCGACCGCGCTCGGCCTGCTGGTCCGCGAGAAGCTGACGGGACAGGCGGCGCCGGGGATCGCCGCGCCGGGGCTGGCGCTGGTGCGCGAGTGGGTAGAGAGCAAGACCGATCTCGACGCGCTGGCGTTCGCGCTCGACGACCAGAAGGCGTTCCAGGGGCTCGCCCGGAAGATGCTCGAGGAACTCGAGCTCGTCGAGGGCGAGCAGGCCCCCGAAAGTTCGGACGAGGGCGGTTCCGAGGACGAGGGCACCGACGAGCAGCAGCAGGACGAAGGCGACGAGGGCGACGACCAGGGCGAACAGGGCCAGGGCGAGGTCGAGGCGCGCGGCGAACAGTCCGAGCAGCAGAACGAACAGAGCGACAGCCAGGAGAGCTCGGAGGATTCTTCCGAGGACATCGACGGCGAACCCGGCGACGACGGCGAGGAGGGGATGCAGCCGGTGCGCCCCAATCGTCCGTTCGGCGATATGGGCACGGCGTTCGACTACAAGCCGTGGACGACGCAGTTCGACGAGGTGATCGCCGCCACCGAGCTGTGCGATGCCGACGAACTGGCGCGGCTGCGCGGCTATCTCGACCAGCAGCTCGTCCACCTGCAGTCGGCGGTGTCGAAGCTCGCCAACCGGCTGCAGCGTCGGCTGATGGCGCAGCAGTCGCGGTCGTGGGATTTCGATCAGGAAGAAGGCATCCTCGACGCCGCGCGGCTTGCGCGCATCGTCGTCAACCCGACCTTGTCGCTCAGCTACAAGATCGAACGCGAGACCGAATTTCGCGATACCGTCGTCACGTTGCTGATCGACAATTCGGGATCGATGCGCGGCCGCCCGATCTCGATCGCGGCGATCAGCGCGGACATTCTCGCACGGACGCTGGAACGCTGCGGCGTGAAGACCGAGATCCTCGGTTTCACCACCCGCGCCTGGAAGGGCGGGCAGTCGCGCGAGACCTGGCTCGCCGCAGGGCGCCCGCCGCAGCCCGGCCGGCTGAACGACATTCGCCACATCGTCTACAAACGCGCCGACGAACCATGGCGCCGGGCGCGGAATTCGCTCGGGCTGATGATGCGCGAGGGGCTGCTCAAGGAGAATATCGACGGCGAGGCGCTGATGTGGGCGCACAGCCGGCTGATGGCGCGGCCCGAGGAGCGTCGCATCCTGATGGTGATCAGCGACGGCGCGCCGGTCGACGATTCGACGCTGAGCGTGAACTCGGGCAGCTATCTCGAACGCCACCTCCGCCAGGTCATCGGCTGGATCGAGACCAAGTCGCCGGTCGAACTGTCCGCGATCGGCATCGGCCACGACGTCACGCGCTATTATGCGCGCGCGGTGACGATCATGGATGTCGAGCAGTTGGGCGGTACGCTGATCGAGCAGCTGGCGGCGCTGTTCGACAGCGAATGATCGGGCGGCGCCCGCCGACTAGGTCCGTTCTCCCGCGAACGCGGGAGCCCAGGGTAACGCACGCAGACGGTCGTGACTCCTGGACCCCCGCTTTCGCGGGGGAACCCCCGGTATCGCGCCGAAGCGGCATCGTCGGGAGCACGCCATGATCACGGCCCCCGCCGGCGGCTTCCACGGGCCCGTGAAGCGGTCCGTCACGATCGCCGGTCACCAGACCTCGATCAGCCTCGAACCCGTGTTCTGGCAGGCGCTGGAAGCCGCCGCGGCGCGCAAAGCCCTGCCGCTGTCGGCGCTCGTCGCCGAGATCGACGCGCTCCGTATCCTCGCGACGGACCCGCCGAACCTGGCGAGTGCGATCCGCACCTGGCTGTTTGTCACGTGTTAGTGAGAATCGCTATCAATAGCGTTGACAGTGCGAACGACTCTCAATAGCAAGCCCTCAGATCAAAGGGGTTTGACTATGTTGACATCGTCCGCGCGCGCCACGTCGCCGCGCTCTGCCAGTGCGCCTGCGTTTCTCGCGCTGTCCTGTATCGGGTTCATCGCCAGCGCCCCGGCGTTCGCCGCTGAGCCCGCCGCCGAAGCACCCAAGGCCACGAGCGCCGGCGCGGCGGCGTCCGACCAGCAGGCCCGGCTCGAGCGCGACGACATCATCGTCAACGGCAAGATCATCCCGGCCAACACGCTCGAAAGCCCCAAGGCGACGCGCGCGTTGATCGACACGACGCAGACGGTGACCGTGATCGGCGACCAGACGATCCGGAAGCAGAACCTGCTGACGCTGCGCGACGTGCTGCAGACCGTGCCCGGCATCACCTTCGGCGCGGGCGAGGGCGGCGGCGGCTATGGCGACAGCATCAACCTGCGCGGCTATTCGGCGAACAACGACATCACGATCGACGGCGTCCGCGACAGCGCGCAGTACAGCCGCAGCGAGACGTTCAACCTGCAGCAGGTCGAGGTCTATAACGGCGCGAACAGCGTGTTCGGCGGCGGCGGGTCGGTCGGCGGCACGATCAACCTGGTGACCAAGCGGCCGCAGGCGGAAACGCTGACGGTGGTGTCGGGCGGCATCGGCACCGACGACTATTACCGCGCCACGCTCGATTCGAACGTCCGGGTGAGCGACCTGATCGCGGTGAGGCTGAACGCGGTCGCGCACAGGAACGACATCCCCGGCCGCGACGTCGAACGCAACAAGCGCTGGGCCGTCGCCCCGTCGGCGATCATCGGGGTCTCCGGACCGACCAGCCTGACGCTGCAATATCTGCACCAGGAGGACGACAACACGCCGGTCTACGGCGTGCCGTATTTCCGCAACGCGGTGAATGCCGGGCCGTTGCCGGGCGCGGACAATTCGGGCTATTACGGCATCCGCAACCTCGACAGCCAGGACATCACCGTCGACCAAGCGACCGCGACGGTGGCTCACGCCTTCTCGGATACGGTGTCGATCCGCAATCTCGCCCGGTGGCAGCGCGTCCAGCAGGATTCGCTGACCAGCGCGCCGCAGGCTCCGAACCCGAACGGGTTCTGCCTGTCGAACGGGTTCCAGCCGATCGCCACGTCCAGCGTCTCCACGACACCGCTGGCCTGTGCGCCCGGCCAGCAGCTCGGATCCTATATTCCCAGCGGCCCGCGCGGGTTCGTCCGCAACCAGGAGAACCAGATCCTCTACAACCAGACGGATTTCCGTGCGGTCTTCGATACGGCCGGGCTCGAACACACGTTCGTCCTCGGCGCGTCGTTCGCGAAGGAGGACTATACGATCGTCACCGGCAACACGCTGCGCACCGCCACGGGCGCGACGGTCGCCCAGCCGCCGATCGACCTCGCCAACCCGAACACCGATTATACCGGCCCGTTCAACTTCATCCAGGCGGGGCGCTCGCAGGGCAGCACGAGCAATGCGGCCATCTATGCGTTCGACACGATCAAGCTGATCCCGCAGATCGAGGCGAATTTCGGCCTGCGCTACGAACACGCCAAGGGGATCTTCCGCGCGGACACCTTCTCGGTGGCGCCCGAGACGCTGGGCGCGTTTACGCGCGGGCTGAACCAGACGAGCGACGAGACGCTGTTTTCGTACCGCGGCGGGATCAACTTCAAGCCGGTCGAGACCGTCAGCCTCTACGCCTCCTACGGCAATTCGACGACGCCGACCTCGGCGACGGTGCGGCTCGGCTGCGGGACGCTGATCGGCACGCCCGCGATCGGCGGCGCGCCGGCCGGGACGGTCGATCCGTGCGCCGTGAAGCCCGAGAAGGCGGTCAATTACGAGATCGGGGCGAAGGCCGACCTGTTCGGGCGCAAGCTCCAGCTGACCGCCGCGCTGTTCCGCAACGACCGGACCAACTACCGCGTCGCGACCAACGACCCGATCGTGACGACGCTGGGCGTCACCGATGGCCGGTCGCGCGTCGACGGCATCGCGCTCGGCGCGAGCGGCAACGTGTCGAAGGCGTGGTCGATCTTCGCCAACTACACCTATCTCGACGCCAAGGTGCTGCAGAGCGTGTCCGATTTCTGCCTCGCCAACCCGGGTACGCGCAGCACGACGGCCGGCTCGGTGACGACGATCACCAACCCGTGCGGCAATTCGGCCGCAGTGCCCGATCCGCAGCGCGACCAGCAGCTGGGCAACACGCCGAAGCATTCGGGCAGCCTGTTCACCACCTACACGCTGCCGTTCGGGCTGCAGCTCGGTTACGGCCTGACCTATCAGGGGGCGTTCGCGCTCAACAACAGCGCGCTGGCGACGCCGCTCGCGCCGACGACGGTCCTCACGCCGGTATTCCATTCGGCGGATTACCTGACGCACCGCGCGTTCCTGTCCTACACTATCGGCACGGGGTTGACCGCGCAGTTGAACGTGCAGAACTTCACCAACAAGAAATACTATACGGGCATCCGCAACAATGGCTGGGCGACGCCGGGCGAGGCGCGGTCGTTCCGGCTGACCCTCTTCTACAGCCTGTGAGGGGAGCGTGCGCGCATTTGCGGGCAGGGATGGCGGACGGTAGGACGATCGCATGCTGATCGCCATCCCCGACCTGCTCGACGCGAGCGACGTCGCCCGCGTCCGCGCCGTCATTGACGCCGCCGAATGGATCGACGGCAACGTGACGTCCGGGCCGCAAAGCGCGCTCGCCAAGCGCAACGACCAGCTGCCCGAGGACTCGGCCGCCGCGCGCGAGGCGGGCGGGTTGATCCTCGACGCGCTCGGCCGGTCGCCGCTGTTCGTGGCCGCCGCGCTGCCGCTGAAGGTGTTTCCGCCGCTGTTCAATCGCTATGCCGGCGGCCAGGATTTCGGGCTGCACGTCGACAACGCGGTCCGCATCCGCCGCGGCAGCGATTTCCGCATCCGCAGCGACCTGTCCGCGACGCTCTTCCTCGAGGATCCCGCCGGCTATGACGGTGGCGAACTGGTCGTCGAGACGCAGTTCGGGCCGCAGACCGTGAAGCTGCCCGCCGGGCACATGGTCCTGTATCCGGCGTCGAGCCTGCACCGCGTGACGCCGGTGACGCGCGGCACGCGGACCGCGTCGTTCTTCTGGATCCAGTCGATGGTCCGCGACGACGGCGCGCGCGCGCTGCTGTTCGATCTCGACCAGGGCGTGCAGGCGGTCGCGACGGCGCAGGGGCAGGGCGATCCGACCACCGTCAGGCTGACCGGAGTCTATCACAATCTGCTGCGCCGATGGGCCGATGCCTGACAGGTGCGCAAAAGGGGGAATGCAATGAGCACATTGGCGATGCGGAAGGCGTGGTTCCAGGTCCACAAGTGGATCGGGCTGATCCTGGCGATCCTGATCATCCCGCTGTCGATCAGCGGCGCGGCTTTGGTCTGGCACGACGGACTCGACCGGATCGCCAACCCGGCGCGCTACGCGGTGACGGGGACGACGACGCGCGACCCGGCGGTCTATCTCGCCGCGGCCAAGGCGGCCCTGGGGCCCGACCAGCGGATCGCGCAGATCACGATGCCCGAGCATGGTGGCCCGGTCACCGTCGCCGCGACGCCGGCCGGCCGTGCGGGGCCGCCTCGCGGCGGGCCGCCGGTGCGCACCATGGTCTATCTCGATCCGCCGAGCGCGCGCGTGCTGCAGGTCGCGGCCAGCAATGGCGGGCTGGTGCGCTTCCTCCACGTCCTCCACGGCAGCTTGCAGGTGCCCGGCGTCGGACGCCAGATCGTCGGCTGGATCGGCGTTGTCATGATGGTGTCGTGCTTCACCGGGCTGTGGCTGTGGTGGCCGACGGTGGGGAAATGGGCGCGGGGCCTGCGCTATCGCCGGCATCGCAACACCGATACCAACCTCCATTATCTGTTCGGCTTCTGGATCGCGCTGCCGCTGTTCGTGCTGTCGCTGACCGGCGCCTGGATCTCGTTCCCGCAATTCTTCGGCAGCCTTTCCGGCGAATCGCGTCCGCGCGGCGGTCGTGGCGGCGGCATGCCCGACCGCGCCGCGATGGCGCGGGCAAAACCGCTGGCGGCTCCCGCGCAGCCGCTCGCCGTCGTGATCGCGCACGCTGCCACGCTGGCGGCGGGAGCGCCGCTCAAGAGCATCGCCTGGCCGACCGACCGGACCCCCGACTGGACCGTCACCTTCGCCGCCAAGGGCCGCCCGGTCGCGGTCAAGATCGCCGACGACACCGGCAACGCCACGGCGGCGCCGGCACGACCGCAGGGCGGCATCGGACGCTGGATGCGACGGATCCACGACGGCACCGACATGGGCATCGTCTGGCAGGTCGTGATCTTCGCCGGCGGCATCCTGCCGGCGGTACTCGCGGTGACCGGGATCATTATGTGGTGGCGCGCGCGCGGCTGGAAGGCAGAACTCAAGCGCAAGCTGAAGGCGAAACGGGCGGCGCCGAACGTCGCCTGAACCCGGCATCGGCCCGACCGTCGAAGACAGCTTCCCGCAAATCTATGGTCGGCCGAACTCCTTCGAACGATGATTGTTGGTATTGCAGCGCATCGCAGAACTACGAATGCTGCGATCTGCTTCACAGGATCGGTCGCACGGCGGCACAGCTATGCGGATTCATATCGCGATACTGTACTGGCACCGGTGATCGGCCAATGCCGCCTCCTCAAGCAACTAACCTTCCTCGAAAACCGCCATGCCTCGACCAAGACGGCATCCGTGTTGCACAGCCGAAATATTTGAGGAATACAATGGATTTGGTTGGAAAAATCCTTTGAGGGTGGGGGTGTACAAAGTCCGCGGGATCGCGAAAAAGGCCGGCATTAGGGGACCCTATTGTCATGGCAGAACGTATCGCGATCGTCGTCGTCGGCATGCATCGATCAGGCAGCTCGGCCATGGCGCGCTTGCTGTCATTGGCGGGCGCTACGCTCCCGAACGGACTGATGCACGCAGGAAACGGCAACGAAACCGGCCACTGGGAACCTCAGCGTGTAGCAGACTATAACGATGTCGTGCTCGCGGCCTTTGATGCGACATGGGACTCGCCGTTCGGACTGGGCGTAAACGCCACGCGTCGTGCTGCGCTGGCGCCGTTCGTGGAGGGCGCGCGTGCCATCATCCGCGAAGAGTATGGCGACGCTTCGCCCATCGTCCTGAAGGAGCCACGCATGTCGCTGGTCGCCGACCTCTGGACAGAGGCGCTAGAGGCCGAGGGATATTGCTGCAAGTTCGTAATCACCGTCCGTCCGCCAACGGAGGCAGCAGCATCGTTGCGCAAGCGAAACGGCTTCGCGCTCGACAAGGGACTGTTGCTGTGGGGCGCGTATGTAGCAAGCGCCGAGTTACTGACTCGCGCGCACGACCGGGTCTTTTGTCGCTACGACGACGTGCTCGTCCGGCCAGCGTCGGTACTCGACGATATCGAGGCGAAGCTACGGATCGAGTTGCCGCACCGGACGGCGCAGGCGCATGCCGCAATGGACGCATTCGTTCGCCCGGCGTTGAAGCACAACTATGCTATGACAATCCCGCCGATCCCGCCGCATCTTCGGCCGATCAGCGAGCTATCTGACTACATCTATGCGTCGATCGTCGGAGAGATCCCAAATATCGACGTAAGCCGCGATCTCCAGACCTGGTTTTCCGATCTCGATCAGACAATCACGCCGTTGATGTTAGGTATCGAGCAGCGCCTGCAGCACGAACAGGAGATGGCAGTCGCCGCCGCGAACGGCCGGGTAGAGGCGCACCGCCTCGAGGTCGATCGCGCGAATGCGCTTTATCATGGGCAGCTTGCCGATGTTGCGCGGCTGAACGCGCAGTTCGCAGAAATTGAAGCCCATCGTCGTGACGCCGAGCAGCGGTTGGCGGAGGTTGAGCAGGTCCGGCTGGCGACGCAGGCATGTCTTGATCAGCGGGAAGCGGAAATAGAGGCGCTCCACGGGTCGTTCGAAGGGACCAATCGTGTCGTGGCTGACCTTTCCGAGTCGTTAGAGCAACGCACGGCCGAACTCGCCGCCCTGAACACCGATTATAGTACGAAGATGGAGGAAATCGCGCTGCTGTCGGACGCCAACACCAATCTCGAACGCGCGTATGGCGAGGCCAATGCGGCGCTCACTGTACAGGTAGCCGAGAGCGCAAGGGTCGAAGGTGAGGCGGCTGCCGCACGCGCCGCCTGGCATGATCGCGAGACGGCGCTGGTCCAGCATGCGAGAGGTCTGGCCGACGCCAGTGAGCACGCCGCGCGCGAATATGCTGCCACACTAGCGCAGTTTGAACAGCGTTATAAGGAAGAGCGTACTGCACTGCTGACGGCGGCGCAGGCGCGCGAAGCGGAGTTGGAGGCTGCTCTGGCGGCGGAGGTGGTCACGGCGCAGGATACAGCCCGCCTTGCCGATGAGGCGATAGCAACGCTGCGCAACGCCCTTGCGCAGGCTCAGAATGACGCAATCGCCCGCACTACCGATCTGCAGCAACAAATATATGCCGCCAATGCGGCCAAGGCCGAAAGCGACGCAAAGTTCGCAGAAATTGAAATCCATCGTCGTGACGCCGAGCAGCGGTTGGCGGAGGTTGAGCAGGTGCGGCTGGCGACGCAGGCGTGTCTTGATCAGCGGGAAGCGGAAATAGCGGCGCTCCATGGGGCGTTCGATGCGACCGATCGCGTGGTGGCTGACCTCTCCAAGTCGCTAGAGCAACGAACGGCCGAACTCGCCGCGTTAAACGCCGATTATCATGCGAAGATGGGGGACATCGCGCTGCTGTCGGACGCCAACACCAAGCTCGAACGCGAGTATGCCGAGGCCAATGCGGCGCTCGCTGCACAGGTAGCCGAGAGCGCAAGAGTCAAAGGGGAGGCGGCTGCCGCACGCGCCGACTGGCATGGTCGTGAGACGGCGCTGGTCCAGCATGCAGGCGGTCTGGCCGATGCCAGTGAGCACGCGGCGCGCGAATATGCTGCCACGCTAGCGCAGTTTGAACAGCGTCACGAGGAAGAGCGTGCTGCGCTGCTGACTGCGACGCAGGCGCGCGAAGCCGAGTTGGAGGCTGCTCTGGCCACAGAGGTGGCAACGGCGCAGGATGCAGCCCGGCTTGCTGATGAGGCAATAGCAACGCTGCGCGACGCCCTTGTGCGGACTCAGTACGACGCAACCGCCCGCGCTACAGATCTGCAGCAACAAATAAACGCCGCACATGCGGCCAAGGCCGAAGACGACGCCTCCACGGCAGAGGAAATTGCGGCGCTGACCCGGCTGAATGACGACATGGCGGGCAGGCATGCGGAGGGGATGGCCATTATGGCCGGACAAGCGGATGAACGCGAGGCGACCATGCAGCAGCTTTTGAAAACCCGGGACCTGCTGCAGGCTGAGATCACGCAACGGGACGCGGTCGAAGCGGAACTGAGGCATGCCGTCGCCGAACTGACCCAAGAGCTCGCGCAACGCGACGCGACGCTGGCAAGTCATGCCGCCCAGACCGAACAACCGACAATTATCGATCGATTGAAGGCGGTCCTGAATGGATGGAAGGCGCCCTGACACATGCAGTCGTCCCCTCGTATCCCAGGTCGATAGGAAAGCGCGGCGCATTGCCGGCCGACGCAGATAGCGGTAAACTGCGCGTGCCGCGCCGTTAAACTCGGAACAGGTTCAGGGCGAGTGATCGAGCATACCCTCGATACCAGTCGACGAACTTCGGTATCCCCGCGTCGATCGTCGTCGTCGGGGCGAAGCCCAGGTCGCGCTGGATCGCGGAGATGTCGGCATAGGTCGCGGGCACGTCGCCGTCCTGCATCGGCTGATAGTCGCGGATGGCCTCGCGGCCGCACGCCGCCTCGAGCACGTCTATCATCCGGCCGAGCTCCTCGGACCGGTGATTGCCGATATTGTAGATCCGGTGCGGCGCGACGCTGCCGCCGGGTTTCGCGGTGCCGTCGTCCGCCGGCGGATGGTCGAGTGCCGCGATGACCCCCACGACGATGTCGTCGATATAGGTGAAATCGCGCTGCATCCGGCCGTGGTTGAACACCCTGATCGGCCGACCCTCTAGGATCGCCTGCGTGAACAGCCAGAGCGCCATGTCGGGCCGGCCCCATGGCCCGTACACCGTGAAGAAGCGCAGGCCGGTCTGCGGCAGGCGGTAGAGATGCGCATAGGTCTCGCTCATCAGCTCGTCCGCCTTCTTGGTGGCGGCATAGAGCGAGACGGGGTGGTCGGTGCGGTCCTCGACGCGGAACGGCAGCGTCTCGTTGCCGCCATAGACCGAGGAAGACGACGCGTAGACGAGATGCGCGACGCGGCGGGCCCGCGCGAGCTCGAGGATGTTGACGTGCCCGACCAGGTTCGACTGCACATAGGCGCGCGGGTTGTCGATCGAGTAGCGCACGCCCGCCTGGGCTCCCAGATGGACGATGCGGTCGAAGTCCTCGCCGCCGATCGCGCTGTCGAGCGCGGCGTGATCCGCAAAATCGACCTGGTGGAACGCGAAGTCGCCGGCCAGCCGCGCGAGCCGGGCGCGCTTCAGATCGACCGCATAATAGTCGTTGAGGTTGTCGATACCGACCACCCGGTCGCCGCGCGCGAGCAGCGCCTGCGCGACATGCATGCCGATGAACCCGGCGACGCCGGTGACCAGGATCTTCATGCGCGCCTCTTCTCGATCGGCGTGAGTTTCAGGAGCACGCCATCCTTGGCGCGCAAGGTCAGCCGGCTGACCGGTTCGGGTACCTTGCCGGGGACCGTCTCGATCGTGAAGGTGCGGAGCAACCCGGCAATGGCGAGCTTCGCCTCCTGCACCGCAAACCCCGCACCGACGCAGATTCGCGGCCCCTTGCCGAACGGCAGATAGGCGTGGCGGCAGGCCGAGGCCTGGTCGGGATCGTCGAACCGGTCGGGATCGAACCCGTGCGGCTCGGGAAAATTGTCGCGGTTGCGCTGGACCAGCCAGGGGGAAACGACGAGCATCGCGCCGGGTTCGAGGTGCTTGTCGCGCATCTGCACCGGGCACGTCACCTCGCGCGTAAGGAAGGCGAGCGGCGGGTAGAGCCGCAAGGTCTCGCGAAACACGTTGTTGATGCGGGTCATCGGGCGGAGGTGTTCGTAGGCGAGGGGGGCGCCCCCCGATGCGGTTTCGACCTCGTCGCGCAGCGCCGCCTGCAGCGCGGGGTCGCGGGCGATGAGGTAGAAGGCCCAGGTGACCGAACTCGCCGAGGTCTCGTGGCCGGCGAGGAAGATCGTCGCGACCTGCTCCATCACCTCCGCCTCGGTGAATGCCGCGCCGGTCTGCGGATGACGCGCGTCGATCAGCGACTGGACGATGTCGTGCCCGCGCTCGCCGCGCTCGTGCGTCGCTGCGTAGCGTGCGTGCACGATCGGCGCGAACACCGCATGGATCCGCCGCGCATCGGCCTCGGCGCGCCGCCGGAAGCCGAGCATCGGCAGCCCGTAGATGCGCAGCGTCGAGGCCCGCTGCGAATGCTTCTGGTACGCGTGGAACGCATCGTAGATTTCGCGCGACCCCGCGGTGTCGAGCACCACCGAGAACAGCGTCCGATAGATGATGTCGGCGGCGAGATGCGTGATCAGCACGTCGATCGGCACCGGCTTCGACAAGTCCATCGTGCGGATATGCGCGATCAGGTCGTCGACCGCGTCGGACATCATCGGGAACACGGTCTTGAGCGCGGTATGCCCGAACGCCGGGTTGACCATCTGGCGCTGGTCCTCCCAGTCCTGGCCGTTCGCGGAGAACACCGAATTGCCGATCAGCGGCAGCAGCAGGTCGCGCTGGAACTCGTGCTTCGGAAACTGCTTCCACTCGGTCTCCATGATCCGGCGTACCAGCGGCAGCTCGTTGGCGAGGTAGAAGTCGAGCGCGGGCGTGTGGATCTCGCCCATCTTCATCGTGTAGCTGCGCTCGAACAGCACGTGGATCCACGAATTCCAGCCGCGCCAGAAGCGCAGCAGGAACGACGACTTGCTCGCATGCGGCGCGGGGAAGGGGGGCGTGAAGCGGATACTCACGGGATGTCCCTGAACGCGGCGACCGCGGCGGCGATCGGGCGGCGGCTGGCGGTGACGCTCGGCAGGTCGATCGGGCTCACCCGGTCGCCGACGCGCAGATAGTCGAAGTGGATCTCGTACTTGCTCGCGAACCCCGTCTTGTAGTTCGCCGCGTCGTAGAAGCGGTAGAAGCGTGGGTTGAGCAGGTCCATGCGCGGCTTCGGATCCATGGCGACGGTGACCATCGGGTTGACGCCGTGGAACGCGGCCCCGTCGGGCGGTGAGCCGACATCGACCCAGTGGAAGTCGCGTGCCGCAATGTTCGCCAGTCGCCGGCGAAAGGTCGTCGCATCGCGGCGCCCGGCAACGAGCGGGATCGAATGCCCATAGGTCAGCACCGCGAACTGCGCGGGCAGCGTGCCGCCGCGACGTTCGAACAACCGGTCGAGCGCCAGCATCGCGATGATCGAGCCGTTGCTGTGCGAGACGAGCAGGATCTCGTCCTCGTCGCCGTCGATGCCCGCGTCCATCGCGTCGGCGAACGCGTCGAGCCTGGCCTGCAGTTCGGGCGTGCCTTCGCCGGTGCACAGCTCGCTGTTGAAGATGAAGAACCGCATCAGCCACGGCACGCGGATCAACCCGAGGATCGGGATCGCCGCGGCGATCCCGATCGCGAGGCCGCCGAGCAGCGCGATCCACCAGCTGAGCCAGATCGACCCGATCAGGGCCAGCGGCACCGCGATGAGCAACGGGATCACCACCGCCAGGATCGGCGGGTAGAACATCGTCACCAGCGGGCCGTTGGGCAGCGCGCGGGCCCATTTGAAATCCAGGTGCCGGATATGCGCGAGGTACGTCCGCGCGCCGCGGGTGACCAGCTGCAACGGGTTCTTGATCCACGCCTGCTGGACGATGTCCTCCCAGCGGAGGAAGGTATAGTCCGTCGTCACGTCCTGCGTCGCGTTGCGCACGCTCCAGTCGCTGCGGATCGTCGACGCCTTTTGCCGCGGCGACACGCTCACGTCCTCGCCGGTCTTGGCCGCGTACCGCGCGACCTGCTCCTTCAACAGATGGTAGTAGAACCGCACGCCGCGCGGATCGAACCCGCCGATGTAGAAGATTCTGCGCTTGAATTCGGTCATGCCCGCGGCCTATCGAACCTGATGGCCGAGCGCGAGCGCGATTATTGCTACTTTCTGGACCACCGGAAATTCAATCGCAACATCGGCTGCAGGCTGCATGACAACGCCTATGGCATCAACGGCGGCGGCGGCGAGCGCGAGCGACGGGCGGCCGACATGGCGCTGTTCCGCCACATGCGGGCGCAGCGCGATCCGATGGCGGTCCTGACGCTGGTCGGCTGCACGCTCTATGGCTGGTTCTTCTTCAACTACACCGGGCGCTGGCTCTGGCGCGGACAGCTCGTCCGCCGTTTCTTAAAGGCGCAACAATGACGACCGATGCTAAAGGCATAACCGTGCGCGACGTGACCTTCGGCAACGCGCTGCCGTTCGTGTTCGTCGGCGGGCCGTGCCAGATCGAGAGCCGCGACCATGCGCTGATGATCGCGACCCGCCTTGCCGCCGATGCGCGCGCTGCCGGCGTCCCGTTCGTTTTCAAGGGCTCCTACGACAAGGCGAACCGCACCTCGATCGCCGGGCAGCGTGGGATCGGCATGGACGAGGGACTGCGCGTGCTCGAGGACGTCCGCGAGGCACTGGGCTGCCCGGTGCTGACCGACGTCCATGCGGTCGACCAGGTCTCCGCGGTGGCACAAGCGGTCGACATCATCCAGATCCCGGCGTTTCTCAGCCGCCAGACCGACCTGCTGCTCGCCGCCGGCGCCAGCGGCAAGGTCGTCAACGTCAAGAAGGGCCAGTTCCTGGCACCCTGGGATATGGCGGCGGTGGCAGCGAAGATCGCGTCGACCGGCAACGACCAGATCATCCTGTGCGACCGCGGCGCGAGCTTCGGGTACAACACGCTCGTCTCCGACATGCGCGCGCTGCCGATCATGGCGGCGACCGGCTACCCAGTGATGTACGATGCGACGCATTCGGTGCAGGCGCCCGGCGCGGGCGGCCAGTCGTCGGGTGGCGACCGGACGTTCGCGCCGCTGCTGGCACGCGCAGCGGTGGCCGTGGGTGTCGCGGCGGTGTTCGCGGAGGCGCATGACGACCCAGACAACGCGCCCTCGGACGGCCCGATCATGCTCCCGCTCGACTGGATCGCGCCGTTGCTGGCGAAGCTGGTCGCGATCGACGCCGTGGCGAAGGGGTAGGGCTGACCACCCGCGTCATCCCGGACGGGGTCCGGGGTCCAACGTGCCGCAAACCAGTACGTTGGGAGTATGCCGCACCACGTCCGGCGAGACCGAGGGTTACGGCCGCACATCCCAGGCGACGATCCGCGGCGGCGCGTCCGCGGAAATCGCCACCTCGCCGTACGATCCGGTCCGCAGCCGACCCGCACCCGGTGCCGCGAACCGCGCCGCACCGTTGCTCGTGACGACCAGAACCGTGCCGCCCATCTCTGCCGCGTCGCCGAACCACATTGCCCATGCGGCCCGCCGCTGCACCGCATCGACGCGCCAGTCGACGGGCGGCGTCGCATCCCGCTCCCACGCCGCGAGCGCCTCCGCCCCGACCCGCGCGCGCACTTCGTCTTCAGTGCGTCCCTCGTCGGGGCCGTGATCGATCTCGACCAGCCAGTCCGCCGCCGTGACCGGGCAGGGGGCGCCGTCCAGCACGAGTGCCGCGGTCAGCCGCGTGCGCAGCAACGGGCTC
Source organism: Sphingomonas ginsenosidivorax (assembly GCF_007995065.1). Classification (NCBI taxonomy): domain Bacteria; kingdom Pseudomonadati; phylum Pseudomonadota; class Alphaproteobacteria; order Sphingomonadales; family Sphingomonadaceae; genus Sphingomonas; species Sphingomonas ginsenosidivorax. The sequence goes on from NZ_VOQR01000001.1 coordinate 461,503, forward strand.
GTCAGGCATCGCTCGAACACCAGCCCGCGCGTCCGGAAATGCGCGCCCAGCGCGGTGGCCTGGGCGCGACCCGATGCGACCAGCGGCAGGTCGGTGCGCGCACCGATCCGCCGCGGCGGCTCGTCCGGCTCGAACGTGTTGCCATGCCGCGCGATGATGATCCGGCACATCACGTTCCGAACGGGTCGCCGTGCAACGCGATGAGGTCCTCGGCGCGCGTGATGTCGGCTTCGGTGTCGATCCCCGATATGTCGAACCGCGCAGGCTCGACCTCGACCGCGTCGATCGTCAGATGGAGGTCGAGCAACCGCAACTGCTCGAGACCTTCGAGCTGCTCGAGCTCGGTCGGCGCCGCCGCCTCGAATTGCTCCAGTGCCGGCAGGCGATAGCCGTAGAGCCCGACATGGCGCAGCACCGGCGACATCGGGGATGCCGCCCGCAGGCCGTCCTCACCCCGCATCGCCGGCAGGATCGCCTTGGAAAACCACAGCGCGCGCCCTGCGCCATCGCGAACGCAGGTCGTCCCGCTGAAGGGGGCAGCCTGCTTGTGCAGCCGTAGCGCATCCAGCGCCGCCCAACTCAACCGCACCACCGGCGTCGCAACGTCCGCACTTCCGTCCCGCAACGCCGCGATCACTGCGGGCAGCGCACCGACCGGCTGGAACGGCGCATCCCCCTGCAAGTTGACAACGATCGAGTCCTCGGCGGCGCCCAAACCAAGCGCCGCGGCGAGCGTACGGCCCGATCCCGACGTAATCGTCGGATCGGTCATCACCGCCTCGATGCCGGCCCGTGCGGCGTGATCGGCGATCCCTGCATCGTCTGTCGCCACGACGATGCGCGGATCGCCTGTCACTGAACGGCGCGCGAGATCGATCGTCCGGTGCAGAAGGCTCTGCCCCGCGATCAGCCGCAACGGCTTCCTCGGCAGCCGCGTCGAGGCCGCACGCGCCGGTATGACGATGAGGAGTTTCAGGCGATACCTGCGCGCAGCGTATCGTGCATGTGGATCACGCCTTCCAACCGCCCGGCCTGGGCGACGAACAGCATCATGACGCTCTTGCTCTGCATCCGACGCAACGCCTCCGACGCCAGTTCGCCTGGCGCGACCGTCAAGGGGTTGCGCGTCATAAGGTCGCCGACCCGCGCCTCCATGGTGTGCCCCCCGGTAATCGCCCGACGCAGGTCGCCGTCGGTAAACGCGCCGAGCAGCATGTTGCTCTCGTCGATCACTGCAGTACTACCATAGCGTGCGCGCGTCATTTCCGTCGTGGCGTCGAGCAGCGTCGCATCGGCGCCAACGTGCGGTATATCGTCGCCCGTCGCCATCAGGTCGTCGACCTTGAGCAACTGTGCACCGAGGCGTCCGTTCGGATGGAATTTGTAGAAGTCGTCGGCCGAAAAGCCGCGCAACTCGACCAGCGCAAGGGCGAGCGCATCGCCGAGTACAAGCTGGAGTGTCGTCGACGTCGTCGGCGTCAACGCGATGGGGCACGCCTCGCGAACCGCAGGAAGCGCGAGGCACAGGTCGGCTGCCGAACCAGCAACGCTGTCGGCATGCGAGGTAATCGTTGCGAGGGGGATGGCGAACCGCTTGCAGTACGCGATGATGGGTATCAGTTCCGCGCTGGCGCCCGACCGGGTGATCATGATGACCAGATCGTTTTCCGTGATCATGCCCAGGTCGCCGTGCCCGGCCTCGGCTGGATGCAGGTACATCGCGGGCGTGCCGGTCGACGTCAGCGTCGCCGTCACCTTGCGGGCGATGATGCCGCTCTTGCCCATGCCGGTGATGATCACGCGGCCTTTCAAGTCGAAGACCTGGTGCACCAGAGTGTCGAACACAGTGGAGAAGGCAGCGTCGTCGAAGCCCGATGCGAGTTCGGCAAGCCCGTCATGCGTGATGCGTAAGGTCCGCAACGCCGAGTCCGTAACCGCAGAGTAAGAACGCCGCCGGCTCGGTCCACTCAACATGGTCGCCACGTGGTATTCCCCTTACATAATCCCACCAGGCGCCAACACACAGACGGCCAGTTCCTTTGCGACTATCAACGTTCCGCCCGCTGGAATGCGGTTATGACGCCGTAGTTGAATCCTGCATGTACCGGCAGACCGGGATGATGGCAACAATACCCGGGGCGCACTCGTCTCAGGCGGCGGCGCATTGCATTGCGACGGGCCAACTCCCGACCGCATTCCGGGACCGCGGCGCGCGCAAATCCTTCGCGGTGGTGCCCGGTCCTGGACGATCACTCCTGCCGTTTCGTCCCGGCTGCGCGCCGCCACGCCCGTTAACGCGCCACTTCGCGAGCGAGCGCCAGGACCATCGAGATATGATCCTGCCACGACGGGGCTGTCCAGTCACGGATCCGCGCATGGGCCGCGTCGCGTCGCGTCGATTGCTTCGCCGCGTAGGCTTGGATAGCGTCGATCCAGCCCTTGCCGTCCAGGGGATCGAGGTACTCCGGCGCCGCGCCCCCGGCCTCGCGCAATGCGGGCAGATCGCTGCAGATAACGGGAGTCCCGACCATCAATGCTTCGGCAACAGGCATGCCGAAGCCCTCGGCAAAGGACGGCATCAGGAGGGCGCGGGCGCCGGTTAGCGCGGCGCTAACGTCGGCATCGGCCATGCCGTTGATCTCGTCGACGTGGGCGGCGACAGCCGGGCAACGTTCGAGCATGTCGACGATATTCTCGTTTTCCCAGCCACGTTTGCCAATGACCAGCAGCCGCGGAGGTGCGTTACCGGTATCGGCCAGACGGCGCCAGATATTGAGCAGCAGAAGATGATTTTTTCGGGGTTCGATCGTCCCGAGGCAAACGAAATACGGCTCGGCCGGCGGCACAAAGCGCGGCACCTGACGCAACGCCTCGTGGGTTCCCAGCGGCGCGACCCGTATCGCCGGCGCGTGCGCTTTCGGGATCAGCCTTTCCAGGCCGTCGGCTGTTGCTTGCGAGTTGGCGATTAGCCCATCGGCCAGTCGCGCCAGCGTAGACATACGCGTGCGATGGATCGCGGCGCCACCGGGGCGTGCATATTCCGGATGCTCGATCGGGATGAGGTCATGGACCAGCGCGACGAAGGCGCCGCCCTCGCGCGCGACGATGCGCGCCATCAACCGCGGTCGTTCGAGCGTGTCCGGCGAAGGCTGAATGAGTACCCGCCGCGCAAACGGACGCCTGCGCGGAACCGGCAGAGGAAACAGCGCGACCATCCACCAGAATGCGTCGATCTTGCGACTGATGCGCGGCCGCCGGTCCCCGATCGTCCAGCGTTCCTCGATGCGGTCGAGATAGCGCCTTACCCAGAACGACGAAAGTCGACCGTATCGCTTGATGAGCGGGTTCCACCCCGAAAAACACAGCGTGTCGGGCAACTGGTGCATCAACTCGCGCGCATAGGACAACTCGACCCGGTCGACGCCGCTCGGCTGATTGACCAAGACCCGCGACATCAGTCGAGACAGGCTGAGCACGGTTTCTTGCTCGACGTCGTCGCCTTTCACTCCGCTGCGGCCTTGAGCGTGATCGGGATGTTTGCGCCGGTCAGACGCGCGACCGATCCCTCGATCACCATCTCCACGCCCTGATCACTGCTCAGGCCGCCGGCGACCAAGCATCGATCGCGCAATACGCGGGTAAAAGCGTCCCACAGCACGGGATCGGGAATGGTCGGAGCTTGCCAGAAACTGTCGAGCGATCCCGAATGGACGAGACCCTCGATGCCGTACAGCGCCCTGCCCAGTACATAGGTCGGAACCCCGGCGCCGAGCGACAACGTGCCGACGGTGCTGTTGATCGTCACGACACCCAGCGCCCCCTCGATGATTTGCGCGATATCGCCACCCTCGAGATAGAGCACACGGTCGCCAACCCCGTTCGCTTCCGCTTGGCCGCGGAGGATACGCCGCCAGTCGATCACGCCAGTATCGAGCGGATGACGCTTTATCACGAGAATGCTGTCGGCCGGGCCCGCCCTGGCGAAGCTCTCGATCGTCGCGAATGCGGCGGACGACATGCCGGGATAATGCGAATGCACGCGCAGCTGATAGTCGGAGTTCAGTTGCAGCGGCAGCACAAAATGCCTGCCGCTGCCAATCGCCGCAAAACGCTTCAGCTGCTCCGCGATCCGCCGCGCGCGGCGCGGGCGGTCGAGATACTCCCGTAAATATGCCCAAGCCTCCGCGTAGGCCGGCTCGGTCCGGTGCGTGCGGTAGCCGGGAAAGCGCCAGCCGTTCAGATGCGACTTCAGATAATAGACGATCGTCGTGTGAACGCGTTTCGAAAAGTCGCTGGGCACGGGCGGCTGCTTTGTCGAGAGCGGCAGATCCTGCGCCTGTGCACGATACCAGTCGGGGTCCGTCGACAGCATCGAATGCCCGTTCACGCCTTCGAGTTCGAGCGTCATGAAATCGGGGCGGATATAGCCCTCCTCGTAGACCCACACGCGGATACCGCGCATTGATGCGACGATGTGCGCCGACCGGTGATGGGGCCGGCAATCGCCGTAAAGGACGATATCGGTGATGGCGCGCTGATTGACGAACCGGCCGAAGAATTCCGGCCACTCCACCAGCGTGCCGGTATAGTCGGTCGCTGCATCCTGCCAATCGTGTCGGTCGCCGCCATTCAGGTTGATCCGATGCACGGTATGACCCTCGGCGCGAAGTCGCGCGGCAAGCCGCCGGAAGAAGTCGCCATGCGGCCCTTGCAAGAATCCGAAGACCTGTCGTTCGACCATATTCAAAACTTTACGCTAGCCACAACCTGATACTCAATCGTGCAATCCGGCGATTGATCCGTCCCTGGAGCCGCCGAAAACGCATAGGCATCGTTACCACCGGGCGATAGTCCGCGGAAGCGAGGCGGTCGATAAGTTTCTCGGCCGTACACCGTTCGCCGGTCAGGGGATCCATGTAGCGAGGATAGAGGATCAAGGTGGCGGCGCCCAGTTCGGCCAGAGTGATCTTGCGTGTCCGCCGCGGAACCGGACCGGCGAGGTCCGCCGTCAGGCCCCATCCAGCATAGAAAGGGTGCCCGTGCGTTACCACCGCCTTGCCCCGCATCAGCGCTTCGAATCCGGCAAGCGATGTAAGGACATGCACCGCATCGACCTGCTCGATCAGCCCTGCCATCGTACCGTCCCGAACCACACTATCGGCATAGTGAAGCGCCTCGGCGTCGGAAATGCGTCCCTTGCGATGGCCTTGGTCGACATCGGGATGGGGGCGATACACCAGCATGGCGTCGGGCTCAGCCGCGCGCGCCCGGCGTAACAGGTCGAGATTTCCGGCGACTCCGCATCCCGACGTCAGGACGGAAAGGTCGTCTTCGACCTGTCCCACAACCAGAACTCGCCGGCGCGTATCGCGGGGAAGTGGGACCGAAGTCCGTCCGATCTCGTACTTCCCGATACCGTTATTGATCATGCGCGCCATCAGCGCTTCGGCGCGAGCAAGCGTCGCCGGCAGAAACCCGCCGGCTTCGATCATGACTTCGAGATCGCTTGGACGAGACGCATCGTAATAGATGCCGCGTTGATCGAGGACGATCGACGAAGGCGGGGTGCAGTCGCTGCCCAAGCCGACCGAGCGGATGAAGCCGTCCTCCAGGCGCCAGACCGCGATGCCGCGTCGCGCTGCACGGGCCTCGAAATCGGTGGGCACGCGCGACGGCCAGATCGCGACAGCGCCGCGAACCTGCTCTGCGGCATCAAGTGCACGCCGTGAATTCGCAAAGACGGATCGCGACGTCGGAGGCGTATCCCATAGCATGACGCTAATCTCGCGCGCCTTCCAGCGTGCGATCCCACCCGCAGCGGCGATAACGGCGTTATTCGGCCTGTCGCAATCCTGCGGGCTTGCGGATACTTCGGAGGCAGTTGCGCGGTTATCCATGGTCCACCGCTAATGGCGCGCCCATGCCTGGCCTTCAACCTAGATCGTACGCGTCGCATCGCGGCCCTGACCATGCCGTCGGATGAGTCGCTGGCTTGCGGTAAATGCATCATCAGGTCAGATGGGGAGCCGGGGGGGGGGCTTACGGCATGTTGTAATTGCGCCCGCATCCGCTATCGCCACGAGCCCATGCGATCGAACTTCATACAGGATTATGGCGGCAGGATAGTCACAGCCTGGCTCGCAGCCTATGTTCATGTCGATGCATTTCGGTTGGATCCGTGTGCCTATCTGACTGCCGCAAAATGGTGGATCAAGCGCAAGCGCGTGCGTGCCCGTGGGCAATTCGCGCCTCTTTTGGGCCAGTCGCCAAAAGCGTACAGGTTGTGGGCTTTACGCCAGGATCGAGCAGGAAGGACTACGCTCCTCCAGGTCGATCGACCCCCGATTCTCGCGCTGGTCGCTGCGGTCGGCGACGATCGCGAGTTGGCAATCACCCTTCGCAGCTTGACCGCGCAAGGTATCTCTGCCCACGTCATAGACTCCGGCTATACGCCCGGCGTTCGTTCCGGTCTCATCAACACGCTTGACGAGATCGACTGGGCCTCGGGCCCATGGCTGATGCCCGTCGTTGCTGGCGATAGGCTCGCATCCGGCGCGGCCGGCGCCTATCGGGCAGCGATCGCCGATCAGGGACTGGCTGAGGCACCGACCCGGATCGTTTACGCCGATGATGATTTGTCGAACCGGCGCAATCAGCGAAGTGCGCCACATTTCAAGCCGGACTGGAACAGCGAACTGTTCCGTCATTTCGATTATCTGACGGGCGCCTGCATCGTTCGCGCCCGGCGCCAGGATATTCAGGAACTGTCCGGAACGCAGGACTGGGCCCAGCAGCTTGTAATCCGGGCGGCGGGTAAGGGAGTGCCCTTTCATGTCCGCGAGGTCCTGCACCATCGCCGTGCGCGTATCGCTCCGTCAGTCGCGGCTGCGCCTATCGTTCTTCGCGGCGACCTGCCCCCCGTTACCGTCATTATACCGATCCGCAACCGCGTCGACCTATTGCGAACCTGCCTCGACGGGGTAGCGGCTACTAAGTATCCCGATATCGAAGTGATCGTGGTGGACAATGACAGTGACGATCCGCAGACGCTGTCCTATCTGGCCGCGCTAGATCCCGCGCGTCATCGGGTGGTACGTCATCCCGGCCCGTTCAATTATTCGGCGATGAACAACCGGGCGGTTGCAGGCGCGCACGGGCAACTGATCTGCCTGCTCAACAACGACGTCGAGGTCCTGGAGCCCGACTGGCTAGCGATGATGGCGGTGCAGGCAATGCGCAAAGACGTCGGAGCGGTCGGCGCCCGGCTGTTATATCCCGACGGCCGCATTCAGCATGCTGGCGTCGTAATTGGGGTAGGCAATGCGGCGGGCCACGCGCACCGCTTTGTCCATCCCGACGAAGAGGGGTATTTTCGCCGCCATGCCTTGGCGCAATTCACGACTGCCGTAACGGGGGCTTGCCTCCTCGTGCAACGAGAGCGGTTCGAGGCGGTCGGCGGGCTGGACGAGCACAATTTCGCGGTCGCCTTCAACGATGTCGACCTGTGTCTGCGATTGAACCAGCGCGGCTGGCAATCGCTGTACGAACCACGCGCGACGCTGATTCATCATGAATCGGTATCGCGCGGGTTTGATCGCGATGTTGCCGGCGCCGCGCGGTTCGCGGGGGAGTTGGCGGCGCTTCAGCGCATCTGGAAGACGGACGAGATCATCGATCCCTGGCATCATCCGCATCTCAGCCGCGCTGCCGAACGCTTCACGGTGATGATTTAACCATGTCCGCATCCCGGCTTTCCCTGCCGCAGGTCACATTGTGCGCGGCGTCCTCGGTCAACGTCGCCGCCACGATCCGCGCGTTGGAGTACAGTCTGGCGCAGGTCGAGTTCGGTGTGTGCCTGTTGTTCACCGATGCAGCGATCACGCCCGGGCGGGAGGAGATCACCGTGGTGCCGATCGCGCCGATCACGTCCGCGGCAGCATATTCAGAGTTCCTGCTGTCGCGCATGATCGATCATATCGAAACCTCGCATTGCATGATCGCACAGTGGGATGGGCATGTCCTGAACGCAAAGGCGTGGCGTCCGGACTTTCTCGACTACGACTATATCGGCGCCAGCTGGCCCCAGTTCACTGACGGTTACGACGTCGGCAATGGCGGCTTCTCGTTGCGGAGCCGCGCAATGATGGAAAACTGTAGGCATCCCGATTTCCAGACTTTCCATCCCGAGGACATCGCAATCGGGCGCCGCAATCGGGGCTGGCTGGAGAGCAGGGGCATGCGCTTTCCGTCCCGTGCGCTGGCCGATCGCTTTTCCGCCGAGCGCGCGGGCGACCCGAGCACCAGCTTCGGCTATCACGGCGTTTGGCAGATGATCCACACGATTGGGGTAGACGCGTTCTGGGATGTCTATCGTGACCTGGACGACCGCAGTACCGTGAGGCATGACTTCGCAACGATCCTGAAGCAGATAAGGCGGGAAAAGGGCGGCGATGGCCGTACCATACGCCTGATCGCGGACCGCGTCCGCTATGCCGTATCGACCCGTCTCAAACGATGATATGCATCAAACTACAGTGAATACAGTGAATAAGGACCACAGGCATTGACGAACCTCCTTCCCGGTCTGCCACTGGTTGAGTCTCCGTTGTTTTCCGCCGTTGCGGAGGCGCAGGGCTTCACGGACGAGGAACGGCGGGTCGCGACCGGCCTGCATGAGAAGGGCTACGCCGTCCTGGACTTTCCCGACGCCGATATCGACGCCCGGATCGCACGGATCAAACGCGATCTCGCGCCGCATTACGGTATGGACCTAACCGACCCCGACAGCGACAAGACGATCGGCGAACGCCGGGTCCAGGATGCCTGGAAGACGAACGAGGACGTCCGCGCGATCGCGGCGAACGAGGCGATCCTCGATCTTCTGGGCAAGCTGTACGGGCGTACGGCGTTTCCTTTTCAGACCCTGAATTTTCCAGTCGGCACGCAACAGGAAGCGCATTCGGATTCCGTGCATTTTTCCAGCTTGCCCGAGCGGTTCATGTGTGGGGTCTGGCTAGCGATGGAGGATGTGGGGCCCGATTCGGGGCCGCTCTTCTACTATCCGGGGTCGCATCGCTGGCCGATCATGACCAACGCGCTGATCGGACGACGCGGCTTCGGCAGCGACCTGGCATCGGCACAAGACCCGTACGGCCCGGCATGGCGCGCTTTGCGCGATGCGCACGGCGCGCAGGAAGAAGTGTTCCTGGCACGCAAGGGGCAGGCGCTGATTTGGTCTGCCAACTTGCTGCACGGCGGCAGCCGTCAGAACGATCCGCGCCTGACCCGCTGGTCGCAGGTGACGCATTATTACTTCGATGACTGCATCTATTATACGCCGGCCTTCTCGGACGAAACACTGGGAAACCTAGCGATGCGGACGATCAGCGCGATCAGCGACGGAAAACCACGGCCGAACCGCTATCTCGGGGAAGAAATAACGAAAGTGGAAGCCGCGAATAGGCCTGGGGGGCGTCCTTCTTGGCGGCGTTGTCTTAAACAGGCGTTCCGTTGAGTCGTCATAGCCAGAACGGGAACTGTGCACAGTACGGGTTCGGCAAAAGTGACGTGGCGCGCGGTGATAACCATTCAGATCGACATGGGTCGGATGAGCCGCGGATATCGTCGCCGACGACCTGGGCATACGTCTCGCCAGAACCAGGTCTGAGGGAACGATCGGTTTACGCCACGTCTTTTACGATTGTCGGTCAACGGCAATGACGTTTTGTGCATGTCAAGTTTTTGATATAAATGACCTACACGCAATCGAGTAATTACAGATAATCCAGAGTGCTGAATAAGCGTTTTCTATCAAAAGCGATTTTTAGTGCGATTCTGCAGTAACTGCCTGGCCAGAACGAGATAGATAAGATGCTTAAGAGTTTCAGTATTGATACGGAGTATGAAAGCTACCTTGTGGTCGATATGCTGCCAGGCGCATCAGATCTGATTGAGCAGGAGTTGGGGGGTCTTGAGTTCCTTAAGCAAACTTTAGATGGTGTGTCGACCAATAATATCTGGGTGAATTCCAACCTGCGGGGGTATGCTCATAGCATTTTGAGCCAAGGTTCGTTCGCTCTAGTTGATCCGAAAAGCGGTCATAGATACCCTTTGAGTGCGACCTATACATTCGAAGATTTGCAGACGATATTCTTCTTTTTTACAGATAATTCTCCTGTTGGATTGGTTGCCAGTGATTTAGCCGCGGGCTTCCCGTTGTCGACAATAATTCTGTTTGAACGGAAGATAATCATTCATTTGACGGACAGTTTTTGGAGACTGGGCTCAAGTCATTTTGCCACCATGGCTAATAGAGGCGATCAGGTTGTTCATGAATGCGCTCCAGATCACGGCGTATGCCTAGTTGCGGGGGATCAGAATTTTGCCCATCACGCGTGGAACGAATTGAGTTCACTTCAGGAAATTGCGGATCAGGGTTTCGACCGAACAGCGTCACTCGCTGTAGCACATGAACCGCTTGGTCCGGTAAATGACATACTTGGTTCACACTTCAAGGTTATTCACAAGTTTCCAAAAGCGCGTATCCCGGAGATCAATCGCTCGGGGAAAATTACCTTCTGTTCGGCAGGTACGGTCATCGATAGCAATCTTGTAGAAAAGATTGTCGGCTTTGCGGAAAAGAATCTTAGCGCATTCGCGCTGGAAGTTCGAGACAAGGTGGCTTCGCGTCCGGGTAGCAGTTTGTGGGTCAGTGTCCGTACAAGAAACAGGACACTGAGTGAACAAGTCGAAGTAATGGCGACTTTGATAAAGGACTATTTGCGGGATCGGACCGACAGGATGGTGATCATCGATGGGCATTCCTTGCCTTTCGATCAAGACACGGACGCACCGTACAATCAAGAGTTGAACGTGGAGATAGCCCGCCACGATGCTCTCGTAGCCGATCAGATCGTAGCTGCCGTAAAGCAGGACATACCTGATGCGGAGATTGTCCGCTTCGTTGGTCGAAAGATCCACGAGAGTATCGCGGTCGGGCTGCATGCCGGGTTCTATTTCTGTCATCATGGAACCGTGCAGCACAAGCTGGGGTGGTTCTCGGGCGTAAGTGGACTTGTTCATTGCAACCGCGACATCCTCGAAAATCAGCCGGCGAATTGGGTCAAGCAGCAGTCGCGCGTTGCCAGTCTGCCGGTCTACCTTCCCGCCGATCTGATCGGTGAGGCCAGCGAGAATCAGGAACTCGGTGCGTTGCAGCAGCACTTGCGCCACAACGATTACAAGATCCTGGATGTGCACCGGGCGTCTCGCATAATTGCGGAATTCGCGGACACGGTTGAGCGCTCTGTGTAGGCCGGTTTGTTCGGCAGGCTGCGTACGCGGTTCACGCAGCGGGCCGGACTTCTCCAGTGATCGTTATCGAAGTCATCGTTCGCGCGTGACATCGCCCTGGGGTTCGATCTCACGCCCAAGGCCGGAAACTGGCCCAGGCTCATGCGGTTATGTCGCCGCCTTTGAACTCGGTTCCACGATCTGGCAGACGATCTGGTAACCGGTTGTCTCAATGCGCCTCAAAAGCGGCTATTTCGTAAGGATATTATCTTGCAAAAAATTCGCTATGACTGATACGAATTTGAGGAACGCGTCGCATATCAATTTGATTGGCAAGTCCGATATCGATGCAGGCAGCGCTTGGGCCACGAAGATAAAACAGGGTTGGGTAAGTATGGTTCAAGAGCCGGAAACGTTCGACCCGAGTTTGAAGGCGCTTTGCGGGAGGTACGAGTACGCGCATTGCTATGCGTTGTTTCAGCAATATGTCGGTGGCAGGCATGTTCTCGATCTTTCGAGTGGTGCAGGTGCTGGAGCACTGATGCTGGCGGGGCAGGCCGCGTCTGTAACCTGTCTTGGTACTGATCGAGCCGCGACCGCTGACGCCAGAAAGCGGTATCCGGCGAACAACCTGAGTTTCGTGACGGGGGACTGCCATGACATGCCGTTCGATGACGATCGTTTCGACGTCGTCGTCTGCGACAAGACACTGGGATATCTGCAGCAAAATCGGGATCTGATTGGCGAGGTAAAGCGTGTTCTGAAAGCCGACGGAATGCTCGTCTTTTCGACATCGAGCATGGGGAAATCGGATGCCGGCGAACTCAGCCATATGCTGGGCGACCATTTCGACAATGTCCGGGCGACCGGCGTGCGGATGGCGACGGTGTCGGTGGGGTTCCGGGTGGACCGCTCGGACGCACAGGCGAATCTGCCGAGCGCGCTCACCTACACGGGCAGCCTGAAAGGCGATGGCGCACTCGAGGTGACCGCGGACGAGATCCGGCTCGATCGCCCGGACCATGTCATCGTCTTCTGTTCCGATTCCGAACTCCCGTTAGAGACGGGGGCGGCGAGCCTGTTCGTATCCCGGGACGACGATCTGTGGATCAAGCAAGCGCAGCTGCTGAAGTCCCTGTCCGGGGTTCACGAGGAACTCCACGCGGCTCAGGCCGATCTCGAAAAAAGCCGCCAGGACGGCCGCATGCTCGATCGGCAAAATCCCCAGGCGGCGCAAAGGGGCGCATCGCTGGCAACGATTTCGCGGCTCCTGTCGAGGATGGCGGGCGAATCGGTCAGCGACGATTCCGATACCATCGTCGAGCATCTTTTCGCCCTGAACGAGACGATGGTGGTCCAGCGCGGCAGGCTCGAAGCGGCGAACGCGCTCGACTCGCAACTTGCGATGATCACGGGCGAGATGACGGACTTGAAGGCGCAACTGGCCGACGCCAGCGCCAAAGTCGAAAGCGCCGAATCACTTCTCGACAGCGAACGCAGCGCGTCGGCAACCATCGAGGAGACTGTCGCTGCACTCCAAGAGCAGCTGGCGGATACCGTTGCGCTGGTGAACGTCGAACGCAGCCGCGCCGACGCCTTGCAGGATCGCCTGAACGACGGCGCCGCGTTGTTGGATCGCGAACGCGAGGACGCAGCAAGGCTCAGGACACAACTCGACGAGCAACGCGCCGCCCGCACACCCGCTGCGCCCGACGATCAGCTCCGGTCAGATTTCCAGGCGCTGAAAAGGAAATACGAAGCGCTGCTGTCGCATGGCGGTGCGAACGCCGTCGCGGCGCCTCGCGCAACCGCCCCGTCCGCTTCGGCTGCAAACACTCGGCAGGCTGCTGGTACTCGGCGCGAACTGGAGCGTTTCGTCAAGCTCCACGGCAACGTCCAACGCCAGATCGGGTCCGCGTCGCAAGGCGTGCAGGCGCATCTTGCCCCCCGCCAGACGCGAACGGTGCAGCGATCGCTGCTGAAGCGGTGGGCGAGGAAATTTGATCGGGATGCGGCGCCGTTCCGGACGATCGTGTTCAATTCGCAGTGGCTGGCATCGCAATCCCCGGCGGCGAGTGACATCGGACTGGGTCGCTATCTGCGCGATTCAAGCCTATGGATGCTCGATCCCCATCCGCTGTTTTCCTCGACCAACTATGTCGCGAAAAATCCCGATGTCGGCAGCGAAGGCATTTGCCCGCTGCTGCATTATCTGGACTATGGCTGGCGCGAAGGCCGAAATCCGCATCCCTATTTCCTGAACGACTGGTATCTCGGCCAGGATACGGATCTCGCCGCCACGCTGACGGTCAGCCCGCTCGAACATTATCTGGACCGTGGCTGGCGCGAAGGTCGCGCGCCGAACCCCTTGTTCAACCCGCAGGCCTATCTTGAGCGCTATCCCGATGTCGGGGAGGCCGGGATCGAGCCACTGACCCATTATCTGATGTATGGACTAAACGAGAAGCGCGAGATCCCCGTGCCTGCGATCAATCCGGCATGGGAGTCCCTGCTGCCGGGCGACGATCGCAAGCTTGGTCTTCTCGATTTCATATTAGAGCGTCCGCCTCTCGCGCTGCCCGAGGATTCGGTCGTGGTCGGCCCGACCGTGGTCATGCCGAGCTGGCCCCCAGAGAGGCTGAACGATTTCTGGCTCCCGCAGAAGTTGCGCGATTTCATCATTGAGGGTGGCAACGGCAGCGAGATCGACCTCTACACGTATCTGTGTTCGGTGATGGAGGCGTTCAGGGATACGCCCGAGACGTTCGCGCAATCGGATCCGTGCCGGATCATTTCCGAACGCATCAGGGCGTTGTCGTCGGCGCGTTTTGCCCAGATGCCAAATCGACCTGATGCGTCGATCATCATTCCGGTCTACAACAACGTCATCGACACGTTGCTGTGCATCAGTTCTGTGCTTGAGGATGGGACGTCACGGTCCTACGAGATCATCGTCGCCGATGACGGATCGAACGATGCGACACCCCAGATCATCGCCAATCTGGGCGGCGTCGTAAGGTATCTGCGTCAGCCACGCAATTATGGCTTCCTGGGCAACTGCAACGAGGCGGCGAAGCAGGCAAGTGGGCACCATATCGTTCTGTTGAACAACGATACGCTCGTCATGCCCATTTGGCTCGACGCGTTGCTGGACACGTTCGATCAGCACGAGAATGTTGGCCTTTCCGGGTCAAAGCTGATCAGCTGGGACGGCACGTTGCAGGAAGCCGGCGGTATCTACTGGAACGACGGATCGGCATGGAATTTCGGTCGTGGCGCCGACGCTCACGCCGCCGAATTCAACTATTTGAAGGATGTTGATTACATCTCGGGTGCGGCGATCGCTCTACCTACGGCGATCTGGCGTGCGATGTGCGGTTTCGACGAGATCTATGCGCCTGCCTATTGCGAGGATGCCGATATTGCGTTCCGTTTGCGGGAAGCGGGCTATCGAACCCTATTGAACCCAGCGTCGGAAGTGTTGCATCACGAGGGCCGTAGCCACGGGCGAGACGTTAACTCCGGGATCAAGGCGTATCAGGTCAAAAATCAGGAGACTTTCCTGGAGCGTTGGCGCTCGGTATTGGAACGCGACCATTACCCCAATGCGCAGAACGTCATGCGCGCCCGCGATAGGTCGTACTTCAAGAAACATGTCCTAGTGATCGACCATTACATTCCGCAGTGGGACCAGGACGCCGGGTCCCGTTCGACGTTCATGTGCATAAAGGCGCTGTTGAACCTGGGTTATGCCGTCACCTTCTGGCCCGACAATCTGTGGCGCGACCCGCAATATACGCCGCGGCTCCAGCAGATGGGTGTCGAGGTGATATACGGCGGACAGCATCAGGGCGGATTTGCGGACTTCATGCGATCACGCCTTGGTCTTTACGATGCCGTCTTTGCGAATCGCCCTCATATCGCAGTGAATTATCTCGACATTGTTCGCAAGAACAGCGCGGCGACGATCATCTATTATGGCCATGACCTCCACTTCAAGCGCATGATGAACGCGCAGTCGGTTGGCGAGCCGGTGGACGATTTGAGCATTGCCACTATGCGGGACCGGGAGTTGACGGTCTGTGCGCAAGCGGACGTAGTGCTCTATCCCGACCAGCTCGAGGTGGATATCGTAAAGGATGAGTTGGGCGGCGACCGCGTCTACACTGCACTACCCGTCTATGCCTTCGATACGGACAAGTTCGAGGAAGGCGCACGTGCGCTCCCCATGATCGTCCGTAACAATCGCTTGCGCCTACTATTCGTCGGTGGATTTAATCATACCCCTAACCAGGATGGGATATTGTGGTTCGTCCGGGATGTCTTCCCGATCATCCAGAAGACGTTCGGCGGTGTGCATTTGACGATCGTGGGTTCCAAGGCGACCGAGGCTGTACTGGCACTGGCCGGGGGGGGGATCGAGATCGCGGGTTTCGTGTCCGATGATCGTTTGGCGGAACTGTACGCGGAAGCGTCGTTGGTCATCGCCCCCCTGCGATACGGCGGCGGCGTCAAGGGCAAGGTCATCGAAGCCATGGCCACCGGCGTTCCGCTGGTCACCACCCCGACCGGCGCACAAGGATTGAAGGATCCGGAAAGCCTGATGTTGGTCGCTTCGGCGGCGGATGAATTCGCGCAAGCGGTCGTCCAGGCGTTGACCGACCGAGTGGAGGCAACCCATCGCGCCCGTCGGGCGCTGGAGTATGTCCGGTCACATTATTCGATGGATACCCTCCGGACGATGTTCCACGAGTTGATAGGTTGAGGCCCGGCCATCGCGGGCTGAAAACAGATCAACTGCGCTGGAGTACTCCCCGGCCTTGCATCTGACGTTCGTCCGGCAGGCGCGGCCGCAAGTGCCGACGGCAGGCATCCGATCGCGCATATACGGCCGACGGGATTGAAAAAGATGATTGCAACTCGGGCGCCTATGCGCCGGGTAGCGAACGATGGATGTCCAGTCCATCGCCGCTATCTCCAGTTTGGCGGCAGGCATCCGACCTTGGCGGTTATCCGCCGGCTCTAACGTGCCGTTCGGCTGCCTGTCGGATCAGTCGATAGGATTTTCGTCAGGCTCCGAATGTGCAGATGACATCTCGATTTCGCCGACGATCATCGTCCCGTCCGCCACGGTAAAACCGCTCTCCTCATCAATGATCCCGCCGGAAAACTTTCCAAGAAAGTTTTGAAACCTTTCGAGCGCGGCGCGGACGTCCTCTGGCATAAATATCTCCTTTTCGTGTTCATCCATTCATAGGAAGCATGCGCTCGGCCGGTCAATGACGGCGCGCGTTTGCGCGACAGCGCAGGACCGTTGCCGATCCGAGGCGTCCGAAATCGGACGTCACCGAACCGTCCAGTTCGTGCCATTGCAATAGCCAAGCACATGGTGTTTTCCGCCACCAGAAAGCGCCGCATTGAAGGTCGCGGCGCTAGCGTCGGTTACTGCTGTCAGCAGTCCTTCCTTTGCGGCGTCGCAGGCCGGAAGGGCGGAAACGGTTCCAGGCAACAGACGAACGCCCTCATCGAACCGCACATACCGTGCCCCTTTTAGGCGGCTGAAGGCGAGATCCCCGGTCGCCGGATCGAGATGGATCTGCTGTGCGTTTTTCACCCCGCCGTCCGTCAGCGCGATCCCCGTGCCGTCGTTCGCTTCGATCACCAGTGCGTCTTCGAAACCAGCACAGGCTTTGCCTGCCCAGGAATCCTTGCAGATGCGCGTCGCCCGGGGGAAAATCAGGTTGCCTGACGTGTCGGTTTGCATGGCGACCTTGTTCGCCGAAAGCGTGGCGAAGTCGTTGCCGAGGACGAGGATAGGCATCACCCCGGTATCTGGCGTCGGGAGCAGGAAGACGCCTTTTGAAAATGTCGACTTGGCGCCGTGCGCCATCACCCAGCCCCAGCCGTAGTTGCCTGACGAGTAAAGAACCAACTCGGCGGAGGCGTCGATCCTCATCACAGCGCCCCAGTCTTGCGAAATGGCCTTATTGCGGCCCCAGTAGACGCTCTCGGTCCCCTTGGCCGTACCCACGTTCGATATGACCAGCGCGTCTGCGTCGTCATTCGGGCTTTTGGTCCCACGTTCGGTCAGCGGCGCGATGGCGATGTTGATGCCGTAGAGGACGCCGGGGTTGGCAGCGGTTACCGATGCATCGTCGCTGACAAAGACATATTGGCCCGAGCACCCGTTGAATGCGGTAATCGCCGCCGCCTCCTGTCCGTGGCACCGGGTTGAGGAGAAGATGTTGGGTACGACGCCCGACGGAACGCCGGCGATCACGTTTTCTATATCGAGCGGGGAAGCCGAATGTTTGACGTGGCCCGATCCGAAGAGGCTGAGGGCGTGGACGTCCTGTCCCGCGGGTGCGGTAATCCGTTGCGGACGGGTAAACAGATTGTCGGCATTGGTAACCGCCAACGTCCTGTCCAAACCTCCGGAGCGCGCGTTGCTTGACTGGATCACTTTCGGGGCGTCCCTGTGTTGCGGTTGCACGGTGCGCGACAGATCGGTAGCGGGCGTAGCCCTTGCCGGTTCGACACTGCCGTCCTGATCGGCTTCTGAGGCCGATTGAAGACGCGAAGCCTTGGCTGCTCCCGGTGGCGATCGGATCAGGTCGCGCGCAGTGACAGGGGAGGCCAGCAGCGACGTGACAACAAGCGCCAGCAGTATATCCACGTTTTTCTCCTGCGGTCCGACGGCGTCCGATCGGAGCCTATCCACCTCGGTGACGCGCGAAGCCCTCAGGGCGTTCCCTGCTGTATCAGGTTGCCCCTGAGGATCACGTTCCCGGTACCGTCCTCGATCGACAGCATATGGCTACCGCCGACATCGTAATATAGCTTGGTGCCTGAGTGATACCAGCAGGCGTCGCGCCCGTTCAGACAGATCTTTGAGCCATCGGCGGTGGTCATCGCCGCGCCAGAAAATCGGATGGCGGTGAAGTCGATGCCGTTCAGGGCCGTGTAGGACGGACCATTTGACATCGCGCTAGCGTGCGAGCCGATCAGCGTAGACGATATGTTGAACGGCCATATGCCATTGCGCATTCCGAACGAGATGCCCTGAGACCAGCCTGTGGTCGCTCCCGCCTGATTGGCGATGCCGAGCGCAATGTCGTTCCCCGTGCCGGCGACCCTGTCCTTCGCTGTCTGCACGATCTGAACACCGACCTTGTCCAGAACGGATGCGCCGGATTGAACCTCGACGTCAATTTCGCGGCCGGTAATCGAGTTCCAATATGTAGATCCAGTCCGGAGCTCGGTGATATCGTTGCCACCGAACAGGTTGCCGCTTGGATGGCGCGCCGTGCCGCTATCGTTGACCTTAGCGAATGCGCTCGAGGCTTGTGCGACATAATAATAGTCGTCGGTGTAGCGGTTTCCAGTCTTGCCCTCGACCGAGATGACCGCGGTATCGGCGACACGATTGCCGCGAGCATCGGCGCCGTCCACGCGCATACCGGTGTAGAGATTGGACAGGCCCCTCGCACTTGAAGCGTCGAGGTTGTCCGAGTTCATGATGAACCTGTTGGCCGCCTGGATCTCCTGGCTGAGTACGGTGCCGTGATACCCGTCGGTAGTGCTGCTGACCGTCGGCACCACACTGCCCTCGGCGGGTGGCAGCGACGGTACACGAACTTCGACGCGTCCAGCTGGAATTTTGGCGGGAGACCCCATCGCGGTGTTAAGGGCAATCCGCGCTACTTTCGTTTTTTGAGTGACGCGCCGTTGGCTCTCCGGATCGAAGCCGTTTGCCTGCTGTGCCTTGCCGGACGGAGGCAATGCAGTCGCCGCTGAAACTGGCGCATCGCTCGAGAAGGACTGAGGCTGATCAGGCTTGGTCGACGATGAGTCCGGCAGAGCATGGGCGATACCCGGACCAGTGACTGCCATCGACGAGGCCGACCAAAGCGTGATTATTATGCCAAGGCCGTGAAGGCGTATATGGCAGACTGATGACATTTGCAACATAGACTCCGTTGTTTGGGAAATGGATCATCAATCTCGATGGCGGCGCTTGCTATACCTTATGTAGTGGTCCCATTCGATCATCGAAGATTTTCTTTGATCAAGATGCTGTCGCTGAGAGTTCTTCGAGAACTGCGCGCTCGGCTTCGGAGACAAGCCCGTTAAGCCGACCCCAGGACATATTTTCCTTTAATACCCTAGCCGGAGTGCCGGCAGCTATGCATTTCGGGGGGATCGGTTTCTTAAGAAAGGATCTGGCGCCGATGATGGTGCCAAATCCAATATGTTGGTCGCCGACGGCGAGGACGTCCTGTCCAAGCCAAACATGACGTTCAATAAGGATATCACCCTGCGCGGAGTTGACTATCCTACCAGTTTTCAGGTCAACTACGCTGTGCATGTCATGGTTGCGCAGCCAAACGCCCGAAGATATCAATGCATCCTCTCCAACAACGCACACTGTATCTTCGCCCTCCATTTCTATCGAAAGACCTACGGCGGTGCTCTTCTTTCCTAGGTAGAAGTTTTGTCTATGACTTCTCATATTCAGTATGTGAAGGGCGACATAATCCTTCCCCGCATCCTCAAATACGCAGTGTGCCTGCTCGCCGTGCATATTTATTGAGGCAAAAAGCTGGCCTCGGCTCTCGCGATTATCGAAATACAGCATCGTATCATCAAATATCGAATTGACATCGACGTTTCCGACATATTTCATCGCATCGGTAACAAATATTATCGGTGTCGTGCTACCCGGGCGAACATTGATACCAATATTCGCGGCAGCATCCACGTCAATCGCAACTAAATTACCTATTGTATCTTCAAGGTCTTCCGGGATTATTGTAGAGAACCGCGAAGACCGGATAATTTCTTTGAGTCGGGGGTGAAGTGTCATATCATATCCACTGAACGGAACCTGATTTCCTGCGCGGTCGCGCCGCGATGGAAGGCGATTGCCTCTGGGGCGCTGTATGGGCGGCTTGTCCGGCAAGTTTTAGCCAAATCGTCTGGCATGATAAATCTGTCATGGCCAGCGTCGTCTGGATTTGGCTCAATCGATCGCGGCCGCGCCAGGCCTGTGTCTCCCCAGCGCTTATTGGGGTGGTGGTGGGGGCGCTCAGGGTGGCGCGTGCGATTTTCGCCCCCGCTAGAGAGGGGGGGGGGGGGGGGGGGGGGGGGGGCTCACTGTCGGCCAGCGTCGAGAGCGGCGTGGCTGATAGCGTGTGCGTGCGCTACCCCGCACAGTGCCGATCAGCACGCAGGGGCACTTGCACCTCACGAAAGAACCTATAATAGCCGGTGCGCGGGATCGCCGGTCGAGCGGGAAATAACAGGCTGCGGTCCAGCACGACATTATGTCAAGCTGGGCATAAAGTGTTCGTATCGCGGTTCAGCAGTATTGCGGCAGAGTAATATATTACGTCGGATTTCACGGTGCAAATGTTCATATGTGCTGCCCAATTGCAGTGTACACTACTGCCTAGTCAGCGCTCTATTTCCAGAATTTTCGGCTACTGATGGTTTTATGGTAATTTTTAGGCATGCATGTCATGTCTATTTGTCGGAGGTTTCGTGAGCGCGGAAAAGAAGATTTCGGTGATAGGGCACCCCTTCGTTCCAATCGGGATGGGGGAGCAAATGCGCTCCTTCGTTCGTGCTGCAGAATGCGTGCAGATCGATTGCGAGATTGTTGATGTCTATCAATGGGCACCTCGCACCGATCCGGCGCATTTGGACCTCGTAGGGGGTCGCGAGTCGTCAATTCCTACGCAAAAAATCTGCATCTATCACCTGAACGGCGATGAGGTCGAGCCGTGCCTCGCAGCGCTTGAAGCGCGCGGGTTCAATTTCGCCGATCACATCAACATTGTGATGCCCGCATGGGAGTTGCCGATCTATCCCGAGGTTTGGGCGGAGAAGCTTCGGCGGTTCGATGCATGCTGGGCGATCTCGGAGTTCGTCAATGCCTCGTTAAGCGATGCCGGGTTGCCGAGCACGTTCGTGGGACAGGCGGCAGAAATTGAGAAGCGCAGCTTCCTGCCGCGTCGGCATTTCGGCATCCGTGAGTCCGCCTTCGCCATTCTGCATTTCTTCGACACCAGCTCCTATATCGCCCGGAAGAACCCTGCAGCCGCGATCGATGCGTTTCGTCAATTGCGCGAAAGGCGGCCGTTCGACGACCTGCAGCTGATCCTGAAGGTCAAGGGCGACATGGCGACACCGGACTTCGTCCAAAGCGTGGCCGTGCAGTCGAACGACGTTGTCATTATCGACGAACAGCTGACCACCTTCCGCGTGCAAAGTCTGATCCGCTGCGCGGATGTGTTCCTGTCGCTTCACCGTTCCGAGGGGTATGGCCGTGGGCTTGCGGAGGCAATGTCGCTTGGCGGTCTGGCGGTCGGTACCGGCTGGTCTGGCAACCTGGACTTCATGAACTCCGGCAATTCTCTGCTGATCGATTACAATCTGGTTCCGGTTAAGGACGATGAATACCCGTTCGGAAAGGGAAATCGGTGGGCCGAAGCCGACCCGTCGGACGCGGCCGTCAAGCTGCAGAGAATAACCGATTCCCCGGCGGAGTTCAGGCAGCTGGCAGCGCGTGGCGCGCGCGATCTGTTCGCGCACAGCGGCTACCGGGCGGTAGGCCTTCGCATTCTTCAGGCGCTCGAAGGAGTAGGGGCGTGATTTACTGATGACCGAGCATGACAATAGCATACCGTCCGAACAGTTCGCGCTGCCACCGCACAGCGTCACCGCAGGGACCATCTATCCTGATGGTTGGTGCGTTCCCTATCTCGGCATTGATTTTCCCGACCTTCGCGGCCTGGTGCGGATCGATGTGGAGTTCTGGAACCCGCCGATGAGCGACGTCGATCCGAACGATGTCGTAATACGGGCCAATCACCGTGGGATTGGTGCGTTTCGCGATCTATCCCCTGAACAGATCGAGTCTGTCCAGCACGAGATGATCGTGGGGGAGGGCGGGCTGTTCTTGTCGATCCGCTCTGCAGGGCGTCGCCTTCCATCCGCGACCGACATCCGGCCGCTGGCGTTGATCATCCGGCGACTGTCGGTCGAGCAAATATCAGAACAGGCGTCCCGGTGATCTTCGCAAGGGCTTTGCTCTAGATAAACCCGAAATTGCCAGTAAACTTGCCGTTGGGCAGAGAGATACTATGATGATCGAAGCATTGCACGGGGCGAGCTGCCTGCTCAGTATGGGCGTAGTGAACCGCGAATTTCTTGCGAGCATCTCCGGCGGCAAGGTTCTATACCCGGACGAATTTCTTGACATCTTCCATTCGCTGACCAAGTTCGAACAAATGGTCGTACTGCCGATTTTTGATGCCGACTATTATCGAGGCCAGTGTGACATCGGGGGCACGCGGCCCCTGGATCATTTCCTTGGCTTCGGGATCATGGCGTGGATCAATCCCCACCCGCTGATCGATATGCGCTACATCCGCAGTGCGCGGCGTGACTTGTTTCAGCCCGCCCCCTCGATAGAGGAACTGCTGAACGTCATAACCGGCAACACCGTCGCGCCGTCACCCTTCTTTTCCTTCGAGGATTACCAGGCGACCGTGCCGGGGGCTGAGATTTACGGGTCGCTTCTGGTCCACTTCTTGAATGTCGGGGCGGAGCACGACGTTTCGCCGCTGGCCTTGTTCGACCCGGTTTACTATCGCGCAGCGCGTGCGAATGTCCCGCTCAATGGTCGGGACGCGCTGCTCCATTTCATCCGTGTTGGCGATCACGAGCGAATTTCGCCCAGCGTCGGCTTCGATTCGTTGGCGTACGAGGCGCGGTATGATGATGTCATGCGGACGGATTTGCCCCCGTTGCAGCATTACCTTCGCATCGGCCAGTTCGAGGCGCGCAAAGTCATCCGTCACGCCAAGTTCGGCCGAGGCGGCCTGTACGCACGACCGACGCAGGACTGGACGTTCACACCCGATGCCGAGAAATGGCAAAGCGATACCGAGCGGCTTCGCCGCAAGTTGGTTGAGTCGGCAACCGCACAGCGCGAGCAGGTCCGCATCGTCCCTGTCGGCGTAGACCTGCCGGACACGTCTCATTCGATCGAGTTCCCGGTCCACGACAAGCCTCTGATCGACGTTATCATTCCTTATTACAACGAGACGCTGATCACGTGGCAGTGCCTGGCGGCGCTGCATCTCGCGATGGGCGATCTGCCCATCCGCCCGATATTGGTCGATGATGGCTCTACCGAGGACGGAACTGTTCTCAGGTCGGTGCTTGGCGTTACAATTATCCGCAACGAACAGAATCTTCACTATCTCGCATCCTGCAACAAAGCGTTCGCATATTCGGACGCGCCGTACGTGCTGCTTTTGAACAACGACGCGCTGTTGCAGCAGGGCGGCCTGGAAGCGTTGCTGGCAGAACTGCGTGCCGATCGCGATATCGCGGCGGCGGGACCGAAGATCGTCTATCCTTCAGGCCATCTCCAGGAAGCCGGCTGCGCACTGATGCCGGACGCGAGCACGGTGATGGTGGGCCTGACGAATAGTCCGGACGCTCCCTGCTACAATTATGCGCGGGATGTCGCGCATATCTCGGCCGCCTGTCTGCTTCTTCGGCGAGACGCGATCGAAGGCAGCCTTTACGACGAACGGTTCCGGCCCGCCTATTGCGAGGATGCGGACCTCTCGCTGCGGCTGCGGTTCAGTGGCAAGCGGATCCGCTACGTTCCGGAAGCCGTGTGCGTGCATGCCCTGTCCGTCTCGACAGGTAAGCATAGCAAGAAGGGGCGGATTAGGCAGGTCGTCATCAACCAGCAGAAGCTTCTCGAGAAATGGGGCGATCAGTTGGAGCAGGATGGACAGATTTCTACCTTTGCCTTCTATCTGCCGCAGTTCCATCCGACCGAGGAAAACAATTTGTGGTGGGGCAAAGGCTTCACCGAATGGACGAACGTGGCCAAGGCCCTGCCGTCCTTCGAAGGCCACTATCAGCCGCACCTCCCATCCGATCACGGATATTACGACCTGCGCTACAGCGAGGTCATGAGCCAGCAATACAGCCTTGCCCAGCGGTATGGCCTGAGCGGGTTCATCATGTACTATTATAATTTCGGTGCGCGCCGGGTACTCGACCGACCGATGCAGAACCTGATGAACGACCCGAATCTGAACTTTCGGTTCGCGCTGTGCTGGGCCAACGAGAACTGGACCCGACACTGGGACGGCGGAGAGAAGGCGATCCTGCTCGAGCAGCGTTATGACGACCGGACACTTGCGTCGGTCTGTGAAGACGCGGTCAAGGCTGCGAAGGATCCGCGCGCTATCACCGTCAATGGACGGCCCATGTTTCTGGTCTATCGGCCGCTCCTGATACCTGAGCCGCACCGGTTTACGGACATGATCCGCGAAGCCTTCGTCAAGGCGGGCTTCAAAAATCCCTATCTGCTATACGTCGAAAGCATGGAGGCTATCAATCGCAAGGTCAGCCCGCAGGACATCGGCTTCGACGCCTGCGTTGAGTTTCCGCCGCAGGGCATTGCCGCTCCGTATACGGAGGAGCTGTCGATACTGAAGGCTGGCTGGAAGGGCCATGTCTACGATTACGAGGAGTCCGTCCTTCTGGCGTGCAAAACCAGCACGGCGCCATACAAGCGAATGCCGGCGGTGTTTCCGAGCTGGGACAATACGGCGCGCCAGCCGCTGCAGGGTACCACCTTCATCGGGCAGACGCCGGCAGCCTTTTCGGAATATGTGCGTAAGAAGGCCGAATTCGCCTACGAAATGCTCGTCGGCGAGGAAAAGATGATCTTCGTCAACGCTTGGAACGAATGGGCAGAAGGGGCGCATTTGGAGCCCGATGTTGCTTACGGCCATTCTTGGTTGCAGGCGCTTCAGGACGGGCTCGCGTCGGCCCGGACCGGTCATGGCCGATAAGCCTGACCGGATGTAGACAGTGCTACGCGCCGTCCTCCAAGCAGATCGGGCAGGAGGACGCCGCCCGTGCGTGGACGACCTGTCGATCGATGACCGGTCCGATCTCAAAGAGATCGATGTCAAGCGCATGAAGCGCTACGTTCTGGAGCGTTCTCTGGGCATGACCACGCGTGATCGTCCCGTCATATTTTTACAGATGCTGGATATGCACGGATAACGTGCGTCCCGACGTACTGCGTCGCGTCTGGAGTATGATCTGAAGTGGGTAGCGATCCCGGCCGCAACTTTCACGATTAAGGCAGCGGTCCGGAAAATATCTGGTTATGGGCGAGGTGAGCATGGCTGCCCTCGCCGATACGAAGCGAGCCAAGCGCTTCTGACGTCCATGGCGTCATCGTTAAGGAAAACAGCTACAGCGGCTAGCTTCATGCGGTAAGCGTTCGGGCGCACGGCGCGACGCACCATCGCGTCGCGCCCCGCTCACATATTGGAGTAGGTTTCAACCGCCAGGTCGAGATCATCGTACATGACAGCAACGCCGTTTTGGATCACGACCGCCTTGTTGCAGAACTGCTTGATGAAATCGGTGCTATGGGACGCAACGATCATCGTGCGATCGGCACGTTTGTCGAACAGTTCTGTATGGCATTTGCGCTGAAAGTTCTGATCGCCAACCAAGATGATCTCGTCGATCAGATAGCAGTCGAACTCGATCGCGATCGACAGCGCAAACGCTAGGCGCGCCCGCATACCGGAGGAATAGGTTTTCAACGGCATCCGCAACTGACCGCCCAGCTCGGTGAAATCCTCTACGAACCGTCTGACATAGTCGTATTCACGCTGATAGATGCGCGCGATGAACCGCGTGTTGTCATAGCCCGTCAAGCTGCCTTGGAAACCGCCCGCAAAACCCAATGGCCAGGATACCGACATATCGCGGATCACTTTTCCAGAGGTCGGGAACTCGACCCCGCCGATCAGTTTGATCAGGGTACTCTTGCCCGCCCCGTTCCTTCCGAGAACGGCAACCCGATCGCCACGGTCGACGACGAGATTGACGTCCTTGAGAACCTGCTTGCGTCCGTGGGCGTAAGACTTGGTAACATTGCGACAAGTGATCATTCGACGCTAATCCGGCGGCGGATGCGGCGGCACAGCACGAGGCCGATCAGTGCAGCGACCGCGGAACACCCGATTGGGTTCCAGATATTGTAATAGGCGGTGATCTGGTCGCCCCATATCCCTTTCCGCATCATTTCCATTCCGTTTACGAACGGGGACAGGAGCAGATAATCGCGAACGCCCGGCTTCATCCAAGATACCAGATAGAGCAGGCCGGAGAACGGGATCATGATATACGTCGTAACCGGAACGAACTTTTCCATGGCTTCGGACATTTCCGATAGCGGCGCGATGATGAGGCAAAGCGAGAAGCAGAAGAGCGCGTATACAAACCAGCCCGCAATCCACAGTCCGATATCGGACGGAATTGGAAACGCGCCGAACGCGATCAACACTACGGCCATAAACAGATACGCCATCATCCCGCCCAGCACTTCGATGACGAACCTGGCGAGGATGAAATCAACGATCTTGATCTGGCGGTGATAAAGCAAGCTTTGGTTGACCGTGAACACGGAGATGCAACGCGAAACGCTGTGTCGAAACAGGGTTATCGGAATATAGCCCGTTGCCACGAACGCGATGACGTTGATCCCGTGCTCCGTAGGGCCGTGGGAGAAATACCATAGCATACCGACCAAGCCGCCGAACAAGAGCGGCTCAGCCATGATCCACAAAAAACCGATATTCTCGCGCCCGAAACGGGTAATCAACTCACGGATCAACAGAGCGTGGATGACACGTATCTGTACCGACCAGCCTTCCCGGAGCTTGTCGAAGCTAGCTGAGCGCATCAATCATTGTCCGGAGCATGCTCGAGGACGCCGACCATGAACATCCAAGCGATGAAATAGAGGCATAGCGCCGCACCGGCAACCGTGATGATGTTGATCAGTCGCTTGGGAAGGAGTGGCTGATCCGGAATATTGGGGTCCACGACCCGCTCGAGATAGTATTGCTGGCGCTGTGCGTCGGCACGCGCCTGAACGAGCGCGGCGTTCGCGGCCGTTGTGCTTTGCGACGCAAACTCCTGCTCGACGAGCAGGCTTTCATATCCGCCCATTTTCGAGGCTATGCCGCTGCCGCTGCCAACCACACGGCTGTCCTGCGAGGCGATCTGGACCGTCAGGGCGCGGGCCCGGCTGCGCAGGGCTGGGATCGACGGGTTACGCGGGGCGACGCTTTGCATCAGCTCTATCTGCGCCAGGAGCGCGGCGCGTTGTGCGATCAGCGAATTCGAGATCTCCAATACGCCTACGGCCTGCTTAGCGGGATCGATCACCGACTGCGCGTTGCGATACTGCCCCAACGCCACACGCGCTGCCCTCGCCCTGTTTGTAGCAAGCTCGACCTGCTTCTGGGCCTCGGCGATGGCTTTGGCCTGTGCGCGGGCATTGAGCCGGTTGACCAGCCCCTCGCTCAGATCAAGTAGGCGCTTGTTGATGATGTAGCTGTCGAAGGGCTTGAACGCATGCACTTTGATAATCGCAGTGCCATCGTCGGAATCAAAGCGTGCATCGACCATGTCACTATAATATTTGAACAGGCTTTCGAAGCTCGAGGATGAAAAGGGGCGCGGGAAGCGCGAAAACACGTCTGCCTCCGGTACCGAAAACCTGCTGCTTACGCCCGGATTCTTCTCCAGCGACCGCAGAGCATCGCGCGACCGTACGAAAGTCAGGACTTCGTTCGTCTGTTCCTGTCCGCCTGATATGCCGGTCGTTTGCACCAGATTAGCGAGCGTCGACATCTGCGACCGCTTCTGATCCGCGCTCTTGATAACGAAGCGCGATTCGGAAATGTACACGTCCGATGCGATTAGGCCATAATAGACGACCGCCAGGAACGTCGGCAGCATGACAATCAGAATGAACAGGCGTCGCTTCTTTATGCGCTCCCACAAGGCGGATCGCCGAATTGGCGCTTCATCGTCGACAGAGCCCGAGAGAGTGGCGTTCATAAATTTTGCTTGGCCTGCAGCGTGTACATGAGCGTTAGCCGCTAGGCCAACGCGCGTCGTTGCGCAAGGTCGTGTGGCCTCAGGTCACCCGGTCGCACCAGTCGATCGGGGGAAAGCGGCGCGTGTATGAAGGAAGGATTGCTCATTTCCGAACGCCGATGCTAAGCGACCATCATCAGTGCCGCTTAATGTTTCGAGATCAGGAATGATGAACGCTAAAAAGTCAATTTTTCTGCCAGTTCTCGTGGCATTGGCAGGCTGCGCGACCCTTCCGTCGAGCGGCCCGACCGGCAAGCAGGTCGAGAAATCCGCGATCGAACCCGAGGATGGGACGGCGCCGATCCAGGTCGTGCACGTCAACACGGTCGCCGACCTGCCGGGCGCCGGCGCGAATCTCGCCCCTGCCGCGGTGCTGACCGAACTCGCGCCCCCGCCGACGGATCTGGTCGGTCCTGGCGACGTTCTCGACATCAGTATCTATGAAGCGGGAGTCGCACTCTTTTCCGCTGCCAGCGGCGGTTCAGCGGGGGCTCAGGCCGCGGCGGCGCCCGGCGTGCAGGTCCAGAAGCTGCCGCCAACCCGGGTCGACGACCAAGGTGACATCACCATCCCTTACGCGGGGCAGCAGCATGTCGCCGGTCTCACCCTGCGTGGCGTGGAGGCGAAGATCCTCCGTTCGTTGCGGAAGCTGTCGCAGATGCCGCAGGTTCTGGTCACGATGAGCCAGGCGATCACGAATTCGGTCATCGTAAGCGGTGAAGTGGCACGGCCGGGCCGGCTGGTCCTGCAGACCAATCGCGAAAGTCTCTCGGACGTGGTGGCGCTTGCGGGCGGTTATCGCGGCATTGCGCGCGATCTTACCTTGCGGGTAACGCGCAAGGGCAAGAGCGTCGATCTGCGTGTGAACGATCTGGCCGACGATCCCGCGCTGGACGTGCGTGCCTATCCTGGCGATCGGCTGACGCTACTCAGCAACCCGCGGACCTACTCGGTTCTGGGCGCGTCCGGGCGCGTCGAACAGGCGGTGTTCAATCGGTCGACGGTGTCGCTGGCGGAGGCCATCGCCGCGGCGGGGGGCGCCAATCCGGCAACCGGCGATCCGGCCGCGATCTTCATCTTCCGCTACGTTCGTGGGTCCGACGGCGTTGAAGCTCCGGTCGTCTATCACTTGGACATGATGAAGACAGGGGCGTATTTCCTGTCGCAGCGGTTTCCCATCCAGGACAAGGATGTACTGTACTTCGGCAACGCGGCGGCCAATCAGCCCAGCAAGCTGGTCCAGCTGATCAGCCAGCTATTCTCGCCAATTCTGACGGTCACTAGCGCGGTTCAGACGGTTCAGAACAGCAACCGGTAATTGCCGGCGGACGTTGCGATATTTTCTGCGAGGTACCATGGAAGTCCAGACATTCGACATTTCCGACGTCGTCCTCCTGACGCCGCGACACATCGGCGATGAACGCGGCTATTTCGCCGAGACGTTTCGCGCTGACCTGTTCGCGCAAAAGGTCGGTCATCATGCGTTCGTGCAGGATAACGAGTCGCGTAGCGCCAGGTCCGGCACGATCCGTGGCCTGCATTTCCAGAGTGATCCCCATGCCCAGGGCAAGTTGGTGCGCTGCACCGCGGGCGCGCTGTTCGACGTGGCCGTGGATATTCGTCAGGGCTCGCCGACCTATGGCAAATGGGTCGGCGAAACCCTGACCCCGGACAACGGCAAGCAATTGTGGGTTCCTCCCGGCTTCGCCCACGGTTTTTGCTCGCTCGAGCCCGACACTGTCATATCTTACAAGGTAACGGGATATTACAGTAGCGAATGCGACAAGGGGCTGGCTTGGGACGATCCCGCGATCGGCATTGCTTGGCCGGCCGTCGCCGACCCCGACACTCTTTCGGCGAAGGACCGCAAGCAGCCGCGTCTGTCCGAACTTCCTGCCTATTTCTCCTGGAGCAAATAACCCATGCGTGTGATCGTCACCGGCGGCGCCGGCTTCATCGGCTCGGCCTTGGTCCGCTATCTGGTGCTGGAAAAGGGCTACGAGGTCCTGACCATCGATGCGCTGACCTATGCCGGGTGCGAGGCATCGTTGAAGGCGGTTGAGGACAATGCCAATCATCGTTTTCTGAAGGCCAATATCTGCGATCGCGCCGCGATGGACGAGGCGATTGTCGGCTTTGCGCCCGATCGCATCATGCATCTGGCTGCCGAAAGCCACGTCGATCGCTCGATCACCGGCGCGGCGGATTTCATCCAGACCAACGTCGTTGGCAGCTTTACCCTGCTGGAGGCGGCACGCGCCTACTGGAACACGCTCGATGGCGACGCCAAGGCTGCCTTCCGCTTTCTCCATGTCTCCACCGACGAAGTCTACGGCTCGCTCGGCGACGAGGGTTTGTTCGAAGAAACGACGCCCTACGATCCCAGTTCGCCCTATTCGGCCTCCAAAGCGGCGTCGGACCATCTGGCGAAAGCCTGGCAGCGGACCTATGGTCTGCCGGTCGTGGTATCGAACTGTTCGAACAATTACGGCCCCTATCATTTCCCCGAGAAACTGATCCCGCTCGCGATCCTCAATGCCCTCGAGGGACGCAAGTTGCCGGTCTATGGCACGGGTGAGAATATTCGCGACTGGCTCTACGTCGACGATCATGCCCGTGCGCTCGACATTATTATCGAGCGCGGCGTTCCTGGCGAGACGTACAATGTCGGTGGCCGCAACGAACGCAAGAACATCGACGTCGTACTGCGGATATGCGCAGTGCTCGACGAACTGGTGCCGATCGAGGCGCCGCGCGTCGATTTGATCGAATATGTCACCGATCGTCCCGGGCATGATGCACGCTACGCGATCGACGCGACCAGGCTGGAAACGGAGCTGGGCTGGCGTGCGCAGGAGAATTTCGACAGCGGCATCGAAAAGACGGTGCGCTGGTATCTGGACAATTCGTGGTGGTGGCAGCCGCTTCGCGACGAGTATGACGGACAGCGGCTCGGACTGGCGGATGCCGCTCCCACTGCGGAGGCCGTAAAGGCATGAGGATCGCCGTCACGGGCCAGGCTGGCCAGGTCGTCACCAGCCTGGTCGAGCGC
This sequence comes from Sphingomonas ginsenosidivorax, assembly GCF_007995065.1. NCBI lineage: Bacteria > Pseudomonadati > Pseudomonadota > Alphaproteobacteria > Sphingomonadales > Sphingomonadaceae > Sphingomonas > Sphingomonas ginsenosidivorax. The sequence goes on from NZ_VOQR01000001.1 coordinate 492,860, forward strand.
GGCGCGATTGCGGGGCACGACGTCATAACGGTCGGTCGTCCGCAGCTGGATCTGGCCGATCCGGAATCGGTCGCTCGTGCGCTCGCCGCGGCAGCTCCTGATGCGATAGTCTCCGCGGCTGCCTACACCGCTGTTGATCGCGCCGAGACGGAAAGCGCTCTTGCGTACGCGGTCAATGGCGCGGGCGCAGGCGCAGTTGCGCAGGCGGCAAAGGCGCTGGGTGTGCCGCTCATCCATGTTTCGACGGACTATGTGTTCGACGGCAAGCTGGACCGCCCATATCGGGAAACCGACCAGACCGGACCAACCGGTGTGTATGGCGCCTCAAAGCTGGCGGGCGAGCAGGCAGTGCTCTCGACCTATGGCGAGAACAGCGCGGTGCTTCGCGTTGCATGGGTCTACAGCCCGTTCGGTGCGAACTTCGTCAAAACGATGTTGCGTCTGGCGGGTGACCGGGACGAAGTGTCGGTCGTCGCGGATCAGGTCGGCAACCCTACCAGCGCACTCGATATCGCCGACGGTATCCTGGCTGTCGTGGCCAATCTCGTGTCCCACAGCGATCCGGCCATGCGCGGGACATTTCATATGACCGCGCAGGGCGATGCCAGCTGGGCGGATTTCGCCGAAGCCATTTTTGCTGAATCCGGCGCAAGGAATGGGCCGTCGGCATCGGTGCGACCGATCGGCACCGCGGATTATCCGACGCCCGCGATGCGCCCCGCCAATTCGCGGCTTGATTGCGATCGGATTGCTGCAGTCCACGGCATTGCTCTCCCCGCGTGGCAGGGATCGCTCGCCACTACGGTTGCACGTCTTCGCGCTGCCTGATCTTACCTAAAGGAACGACCGATGAAGGGTATCATTCTCGCTGGCGGCAGTGGCACGCGTCTCTACCCCATGACGCTTTCGACGTCGAAGCAGCTCATGCCGGTCTATGACAAGCCGATGATCTATTATCCGCTCAGCACGCTGATGCTGGCGGGAATTCGCGAAGTGCTGATCATCTCGACTCCGCGGGATCTGCCGGCCTTCCGATCATTGCTGGGCGACGGATCCGCTTGGGGCATGACGATAGAATATGCCGAGCAGCCAAGCCCCGACGGTCTGGCGCAGGCCTATATCATCGGTGCCGATTTCGTTGATGGTCAGCCTTCTGCACTGATCCTCGGAGACAATATCTATCATGGGCATGGTCTCCCCGAAATCCTCGGCAGTGCATCGTCGCGCAGCGGCGGGGCGAGCGTGTTTGCCTATCACGTCAACGATCCCGAACGCTATGGCGTGGTCAGCTTCAACGAGGACATGAAGGCGATCACGATCGAGGAGAAGCCGGAGCAGCCCAAGTCCAACTGGGCGGTCACCGGCCTCTACTTCTACGACGCCCAAGTGGTAGACATCGCCGCCAACATGAAACCGTCTGCGCGCGGCGAGCTGGAGATCACCGACGTCAACCGCGTCTACCTGGAGCGGGGCGAACTGAACGTGGAGATCATGGGCCGGGGCTATGCCTGGCTCGACACCGGCACCCCGGACAGCCTGCTCGACGCGGCCGAGTTCGTTCGCGTCCTGGAAAAGCGCCAAGGCTTCAAGATCGCCAGCCCTGAAGAAATCGCCTTCCGCCAGGGGTTCATCGACGGTCCGCAGCTGGAGAAGGCGATCGTGAAGCTCGGCAAGTCGGATTATGGCCGGTATCTGCGGGGCGTGTTGGCCGAAAGCTGATGCTGCAGCTATCGAGCGTTCTTGTGTCGATCTGCATCGCATCTAGCAAAGGCAAGATCCTCGACCGCTTGTCTGGCGAGTAGCGGTCGAGGTTGGCGCGGTCGCGTTCCGGAGCGCTGAATGGCTCGTCCTGCCAAAGAATGAAAGTTCGGCGGCAAACGTCGGCACAGTCTATGGCCAGGGGGGGGCGTTGGTCGCAGGGTCTCCGGTACACTCAAGGCCTGTCCGGAGGCCAAGTCTCTGGTCTCGATCGGTATACGGCGCTTCGGTCGCGTTAACCGCTGCTCCAAGTCGCACACTTGGCCACCGGCGGTGGTAATCACATAGTGTTCGGTTCGATTTCGTAGGCTATTCCAAATGAGTATTGGAAAGCAGGATCCGCGTATGACTAACCCGATCCGGCTGATCGATCGCCCCCCCGAGGACCAGCACATCGGCCGCGGGCAAAGCGGAGAAGTATTTCGTCTCGATGATGAGAAGATCCTGAAGCTCTTTTTCTCGCATATCGAGTCGCACACGGTCGAACGTGAGTATCTGGCAACGTCGATGGCGGCTGAATTGGGTTTGCTGGTTGCCGAACCCTTCGAACACGTCCGCGTTGGGGGGCGCCACGGTCTGATCATGCGGTACCTCGAAGGGTTGGTTCTGTTGCGCAAGGTCGGTAAACGCCCCGTTGGCATGACCTTGGCGCTTGTCGCCTTGGCACGGTGGCAGACCCGATTGCACGGCCAGCCGGCGGGGGCGGGACTGCCAACGATGAAGGCAGTGCTGACGCATCAGGTCGCTGTGTCGGTTGCGGGGGAGGGGCCGATCGCAGCGGCCGCGCGGGTGCTCCGCGACGGGGCCGATGGCGATCGTCTCTGCCACGGCGATCTGCATTTCGGGAATATCATCGCGACCCCCGACGGTCTCGCCGCCATCGACTGGGCCAAAGCCTATGTCGGGGTGGCGGAGGCGGATGTCGCACGCAGCGAATTGCTCATCCGCTACGGCGGCTATGGCCGCTTCATGCGTCGCTATCCGCCGGCACGGATCCTGCGGCATATGTCCGCGGAATGGTATTTGTTCTGGTATTGCCTGCTATCGAGACGACGTCGGCGCGACATCATGCGGTGGCGGTTGCCGGTCGCAGTTGCCTGGATGCAGGGTCAGGACACGATGTTCGTCCCCGGCCTCACGCGAGCGATCGCACGCATGACGGCGCGCTACCGCTAGCCGTCAGTTCGCCTCCGTGCGCGGCGCCCCGGTTGCCGTCACCGGCCTCGGCCCATCCGCAGTCGCCTCCAGCGTCGAATCGCCGCCCAGCACGCGGTACAGCGTCACGCGGTTCTGGCCGCCCACTAGCAACGTCGCGACCAGGTTGCGCTGCGCCGTATATAGCGAGCGCTGCGCGTCGAGGCTGTTGAGGAAGGTGTCGATGCCGCCGCGGTAGCGTGCCTCGGTCAGGCGGTAGGTGTCCGCCGCGGCGTCGGCGAAGTTGCGGTTGGCGCGGAGTTGGTCGTCGAGCGTGCCGGCGCGCGCGAGCGCGTCCGATGTTTCCTGGAACGCGGTCTGGATCGATTTCTCGTAGGTGGCGAGCGCGGCGTCGCGTTGTGCCTTCGAATAGGCGACGCCGGCGACACCCGCGCCGGCGCGGAAGATCGGGTAGCTGACCGATGGCGCGACCGAGTAATTGAACGCGCCGCCGGTGAACAGCGACGACAGCGCGCTGCTGGCGAAGCCGAGCAGCCCGGTCAGCGACACGCGCGGGAACAGTTCCGCGCGCGCTGCGCCGATCTCGGCATTGGCGGCGCGCAGCGCATATTCGGCTTCCACCACGTCGGGTCGGCGCAACAGGATGCCGCTGTCGAGGCCGGCGGGGAGGGTGGCGACGGTCGGGAACGCCTGGTCGATCGATGCGGGAAGCAGCGTCGGATCGACCGGCGCGCCGACCAGCAGCTGCAGCGCATTGACGTCCTGCGAGAGCGCAGTGCGCTGTTCGGCAAGGTCGGACTGCGCGGTGAAGAGGATCTGCTGCGCCTGACGCAGGTCGGTGCGCGGCGCGATGCCGCCGCGGAGCCGTGCGGTGGTGAGCGTGACGCTGCGTTCCGCGCTGGCGGCCGTATCCTGCGCGATCTTGAGCAGGCTCTGGTCGGCGGCATAGGTCAGCCAGGCGTTGGCGATGTCGCCGACGAGCGTCAGCCGGGTCGCGCGTGCTGCGGCCTCTGTCTCGAAATAGCGGTTGAGCGCGGCACCGGTGAGCGAGCGGATACGGCCGAACAGGTCGAGCTCGAACGCAGTGCTGCCCAGATCGACCGAGAAGGCGCTGTTCGAGTTCGACGAACTGACGACCGTTCCTCCGGCGCCTGTGCCCGTACCCGTTCCGGTACCGCCGGTCCCGGTGCCGGTTTCCGTACCGCCGGTCCCCGTGCCCGTGCCGCCGGTCCCGCCACCGCTCGTCGCGGTGCTGCGTGCGCCGTTGCCCCCACCCGAATAGCTGTAGCGGCCGCTGGCATCGACCTGTGGGAGCAGATCGGCGCGCTGGATGCGGTATTGCGCGCGCGCCGCGGCGATGTTCGCGGCGGCGACGCGCAGGTCGCGGTTGTTGGCGAGTGCCTGGACGATGACCGCCTGCAATCGCGGATCGCGGAAGACGTCGCGGTAGGTGATCGCGGGCAGTGCCGCCTCGGACTGGCGCAGATAGGCGTCGCCGACCGGCCAGGACGGCGGCACCGGCAGTTCGGTGCGTGCATATTTCGGCGCGAGCGAGCAGCCGGCAAGCGCGGTGGCGGCGATCAGGAGGGGGACGAAACGCATCATGCGGGCTCCGGCTTCGGGGGCCCCAAGGGCTCGTCATTCTTGGGTTTGCCGCCCTGGTGGCCGGTCGGCTTGCCGCGCAGCTTGGCGAGGCCGTCGCGCGCGCCGCGGCGGACGAGCACGAAGAACAGCGGGATGTAGAAGATCGCGAGCAACGTCGCGGTCAGCATGCCGCCGATCACTGCGGTACCGATCGCGATCCGGCTGTTGGCGCCAGCCCCGGTCGAGATCGCCAACGGCAGCACGCCCAGGATGAAGGCAAACGACGTCATCAGGATCGGGCGGAGACGGATCTTCGCCGCGGAGAGCGCAGCGTCCATGACGCTGGCGCCCTTCTGTTCTTCCTGCTCGGCGAATTCGATCATCAGGATCGCGTTCTTGGCCGCCAGGCCCATCGTCGTGAGCAGGCCGATCTGCAGATACACGTCGTTGATCAGCCCGCGCAGCGTGACGGCGAGGATCGCGCCGACGAGACCGAGCGGAATGACGAGCATCACCGCGATCGGGATCGTCCAGCTTTCATAGAGCGCCGCAAGGCACAGGAACACGACGAGCAGCGACAGCCCGTAGAGCAACGGCGCCTGGCCCGAGGATAGGCGCTCTTGGTAGGACAGCCCCGACCAGGCGACCGACGTGCCGGGGATCTCGCCCGCAAGCTGTGCGATCCGCTCCATCGCGTCGCCCGAGCTCTTGCCGGCGGCGGCGGAGCCCTGGATTTCATACGAGGCGATGCCGTTGAAGCGCGACAACGTGGTCGGCGCCTGGCTCCAGCTGGTCCGCGCGAACGACGAGAACGGCGCCATCTGGCCGTTGCTGCCGCGCACGAACCACTGGCTGAGGTCGGTAGGCGATGCGCGATAGGGCGCGTCGCCCTGGACATAGACGCGCTTGACGCGGCCGCGATCGATGAAGTCGTTGACGTAGCTGCCGCCCCAGGCGGTCGACAGCGTCGAGTTGACGTTGGCCTGCGTGAGCCCCAGCGCGGCGAGCTTCTGCTGGTCGATATCGACTTTCAGCGTCGCGACGTCGGGCAGTTCGGTCAGGCGGATCGCCGTCAGCGTCGGGTCCGCACGCGCGGCCGCGAGCAGCTTATCGCGCGCGGCGTTGAACTCGGTCTGGCTCAGCCCGCCGGCGTTCTGCAACTGCATCGTGAAGCCGTTGGACTGTCCCAGGCCGCGGACGGCGGGGGGGACCAGGGAGTAGACCTGTGCGTCGCGGAACCCCTGGAACGCTGCCGATGCACGCCCGGTGATGGAATCGGCGTTGTTTTCCTTGCCCTTGCGGTCATCCCAGGGCGCGAACGAGACGAAGCCCTGGCCGGTGTTCTGACCACTCGCGCCACCGCCGCCGCCGCCGGACACGGTGAACATCGTGCGGACGTTCTTGCCCTCGTTCTGAAAGTAATAATTCTCGATCTGCTTCTGCAGCGCGAAGGTACGGCCCTGGGTGGCGCCCGCGGGCAGCTGGAACTGGACGATGCCGGCACCCTGGTCCTCGGTCGGCAGGAAGCCCGTCGGCAGGCGTAGGAACAGCACCGCGAGCAGTGCGACGACGCCGGCATAGATCAGCAGAAACAGCCATTTGCGCGCGACCACGGCCTTCACCGCGCCGGTGTATTTCTCGATACCGCGGTCGAACGTCGTGTTGAATTTGTCGCCGGCGCGGCTGAAGAACCGCGACGTCTTCGGGAATTTGCGCTGGCCCCAGCTCTGCTCGGGGTCGCCATTCTCGTCGGTCTTCTTCTGCTTCAGCAGCGTCGCGGTCAGTGCGGGGCTCAGTACGAGCGCGACCAGCACGGACAGCATCATCGCCGCGACCATCGTCACCGAGAACTGACGATAGATGACGCCGGTCGACCCGCCGAAGAACGCCATCGGCAGGAACACCGCCGACAAAACGAGCGCGATCGCGATCAGTGCGACGGTGATCTCGTCCATCGACTTGACGGTCGCATCGCGCGGGGAGAGCTCGGGGTCCTCCTCCATCAGGCGCTCGACGTTCTCGACGACCACGATCGCGTCGTCGACCAGCAGGCCGATCGCGAGCACAAGTCCGAACAGCGTCAGCGTGTTGATAGAGAAGCCCGCGAGATAGAAAACGCCGAGCGTGCCGAGCAGCACCACCGGCACCGCGATCGCCGGGATCAGCGTCGCGCGCCAGCTCTGCAGGAAGACGAACATGACGATGACGACCAGGATGATCGCCTCGATCAGCGTCTTGACGACCTCCTCGATCGACAGCTTGATGAAGTCAGTGGTGTCGTTGGCGTAGGCGAATTTCAGGCCCGGCGGGAAGCTCTTGGCCTGCTCGCTGATATACGCCTTGACCAGCTCGGCGGTCTTGAGCGCGTCGGCGCCGGGGGCGAGCAGCACCGCGATACCAGCGCCCGGATGGCGGTTGACGCGGCTGCGCGCGTTGTAGTTCTCGGCACCGAGCTCGATCCGTGCGACGTCCTTGAGCTTGACGGTCGCGCCGTCGCTCTGCGTCTTGAGGATGATGTTGGCGAACTGCTCCGGGGTCTGCAGGCGGGACTGTGCGGTCACCGTCGCGTTGAGCATCTGCGTATCGGGCTGGGGCTGGCCGCCGAGTTCGCCGGCGGCGACTTCGGTGTTCTGCGCCTGGATCGCGGTGGTGACGTCGCTGGGGATCAGCTGGACCGCGGCGAGCTTGTTGGGGTTCAGCCAGATCCGCATCGCGTACTGCGCGCCGAACACGTTGCTGTCGCCGATGCCGGGAATGCGGCCGAGCGGGTCCTGAAGGTTCGAGACGAGATAGTCCGAGACGTCCTGGTTGGTCATCTTGTCGGTTTCGTCATAGACGCCGACGATCAGGAGGTTGTCCGGGTTGGACTTGCGGACGACCAGGCCCTGTTGCTGGACCTGACTGGGAAGGCGCGACAGCGACTGCTGGACCTGGTTCTGGACCTGGACCTGCGCGATGTCGGGATCGGTGCCCTTGGAGAAGGTGACGGTGATCGTCACCGATCCGCGCGAGCTCGACGACGAACTGAAGTAGAGCAGCCCGTCGATGCCGGTCAGCGACTGTTCGACGACCTGCGTGACGCTGTTCTGGATGGTCTGTGCGTTGGCGCCCGGGAACGTGGCGCGCACCGTCACCTGTGGCGGGGCGACGTCGGGATACTGCGCGATCGGCAGGCCCATGATCGCGCCCACGCCGCCCAGCATGATGATGATCGCGATCACCCAGGCGAAGATCGGGCGATCGATGAAGATTCTGGAGAGCATGGGCTGTTAGCCGGCCTTGCCTTGGCCGCCGGACCCGCCGGATTTCTCCTGCTGCTCCTTCGATGGCGGCTTGATGATCTGCGCGCTGTTGGCGGGCACGGGCTTGACGTTCTGGTTCGGCGCGAGCTTCGACAGGCCCTGCGTGACGATCTTGTCGCCCGCGTTGATCCCGTCGGTCACGACCCAGAAGGCGCCCTGCGTGCGGTCGGCCTTGATCGTCTTCTGCACCGCCTTGTTCTGCGCACTGATCACGTAGACGGTTGCGTTGCCCTTGGCATCGCGTGCGACGGCGGCCTGCGGGACCAGGAAGGCGCGGGTGTTCGTCGCCTGCGCGAACCGTGCGCGGACGAACATGCCGGGCAGCAGCAGCCCCTGCGGATTGGGGAAGCGCGCGCGCAGCGTCACAGTACCGGTCTCGACGTTGACCAGCGCCTCGGCGAACTCGACCGAGCCGGTGGCGCCGTAATCGCTGCCGTCCTCGAGCGAGAGGCGGACTTCGGCGCGAGTTGCGACGATGCCGTTCCGCCCCAGCGACCGCCGCAGCGTCAGCATGTCGGCGGAGGATTGCTGGATATCGACGAACATCGGGTCGAGCCGCTGGATCTGCGCGAGCGGATCGGTCTGGCTGGCCGACACCAGCGCGCCGACGGTGAACAGCGAGCGGCCGATCCGCCCGGTGATCGGGGCGGGGACGGTCGTGAACTTCAGGTTGATCCGCGCGGTTTCCAGCGCGGCGCGCGTCTGCGCGACCGAGGCGGTGGCCTGGCGCGAGGTCGCGATGGCGTTGGTATAGTCCTGCTTGCTGATCGCCTCCATCTCGGCGAGCGGCTTGTAGCGGGCGGCGAGGATGCCCTGCGCCTGCGCATTCGCCTGCGCACTGCGCAGGTTCGCCTGTGCCTCGTTGGCGGCGGCGCGGTACAGGCGCGGGTCGATCTCGTAGAGCGGCTGGCCGCGCTTCACGAGGGTGCCTTCGGTGAAGAAGCGGCGGCGGATAATGCCGTTGACCTGGGGGCGGACATCCGAGCTTTCGAACGCGGTCGTGCGCCCGCTGAGTTCCGTGGTCATCGCGACGCTGGTCGGCTGGACGACGACATAGCCGACGGTCGGCGTGCCCTGGCCGGGAGCGTTCGCGCCCTTGCCCTTGCCCTGCGCCTTGTCACCGCCACCCGAGCAGCCCGCAAGCGCGAAGGCGATCAGGCCCAAAGCGGATCCGGTCGAGGCGAGCCGCCCCGGAAAATGTCGTGCTATCAAATCTGGTTCCGCTCGCGATCGGTGTACTAGGCTGCCCTAACCACGCAAATGTACCAGAAGTGTGTCGGTTGCATAGCGGGTGCGAAAATGCGCCCTCGGTGGCTGCGTTGACGAGGGCAGGTGATGAACGACGACAAAAAGGCGGCGGCGCTGGCAGCGATCGCGGAGGTGCGCGACGGGATGCTGGTCGGGCTCGGGACGGGATCGACTGCGGCGTTCGCGATTGCGGGCCTTGGCGATCGTGTCGCGCAGGGGCTCGCGATCCGCGCGGTCGCGACCTCCGCGGCGAGCGAACGGCTGGCGCGCGCGGCCGGCATACTGATCGTCGACTTTGCCGGCGTGTCCCGGGTCGACCTGACGATCGACGGCGCCGACGAGATCGACTCGCGGCTGTTCGCGATCAAGGGGGCAGGGGGGGCGATGCTCCGCGAGAAGATCGTCGCGGCGAGCTCGGACCGGATGATCGTGATCGCCGACGGATCGAAGCGGGTCGCGAGGATCGGTGCGGCGAAGCTGCCGGTCGAGATCCTGCCCTTCGCCGCCGCCTATGTCCTGCGCGTCCTCGCGGAAATGGGCGGTGCGCCCGTCGTGCGCGCCGACTATCGCACCGACCAGGGCAACCTCGTCGCGGACTGCCGGTTCACGATGCCGGACGACGTCGGCACGCTGGCGGCCACGCTCGCCGGTATCCCCGGCGTGCTCGGCCACGGGCTGTTCCTGAACGAGGTGGATGCTGCCTATATTGCGGACGATGGCATCGTTACGCGGCTGGAACGCTCGGGCGCATCGGCCTAAAGGGGCTCTATCTTGGCAACCAGATCGGACGCGCGGCGTTCGGTACAGTCTAGAGCGAGGCTTTCTGCATGACCGATACACAGACCGCCGCCCCAACGGCGGACCCGAAGCTGCACGAGGACGGATCGCTCGAGCGACTGACCATCGATACGATCCGCACGCTGTCGATGGACGCCGTGCAAAAGGCCAATTCGGGCCATCCGGGCACGCCGATGGCGCTCGCGCCGGTCGGCTACACGATCTGGTCGCAGTTCCTGCGCTACGATCCCGCGCACGCCGACTGGCCCAACCGCGACCGTTTCGTGCTGTCGGTCGGTCACGCGTCGATGCTGCTCTATTCGCTGATCCATCTGGCCGGCATCGAGGAAATCGGTGCCGACGGCGAGAAGAGCGGCAAGGAGGCGGTCAGCCTTGAGGATATCCGGCAGTTCCGGCAGCTGTCGTCCAAGACCCCGGGCCACCCCGAATATCGCCACACCACCGGCGTCGAGACCACCACCGGTCCGCTGGGTGCCGGCTGCAGCAACTCGGTCGGCATGGCGATTGCCGAGCGCTGGCTGGCGGCGCGCTACAACAAGGATGGCTTCACGCTGTTCGACCATGACGTCTACACGCTGTGCGGCGACGGCGACATGATGGAGGGCGTCGCGTCCGAGGCCGCGAGCCTCGCCGGGCACCTGAAGCTCAGCAACCTCTGCTGGCTCTACGACAGCAACCACATCTCGATCGAGGGCGGCACCGACCTCGCGTTCGACGAGGATGTCGGCCTGCGCTTCGAGGCCTATGGCTGGAACGTCATCCATATCGACGACGCCAACGACACCAAGGCGCTCGCCGCAGCGATCGAGACCTTCAAGGCGACGAGCGACAAGCCGACCTTCATCGTCGTCCATTCGGTGATCGGCTATGGCAGCCCGAAGGCGGGTACCGAGAAGGCGCATGGCGAACCGCTTGGCGAAGAGAATGTCCGTTTGACCAAGCAGGCCTATGGCTGGCCCGAGGACAAATCGTTCTACGTCCCCGAGGGCGTCGCCGCGCATTTCCACGACGCGATCGCGGACCGCGGCGCCAAGCTGCGCGACGAATGGGTCAAGCTGACCGACACCTATCGCACCGAATATCCCGACCTGTCCGCCGAGCTCGACCTGATGCTCAAGGACGAGCTGCCCGAAGGCTGGGATGCCGACATCCCGGTATTCGAGGCGGACGCGAAGGGTATCGCGAGCCGTGAATCGGGCGGCAAGGTGCTCAACGCGATCGCGGCTAAGGTACCGTGGCTGATCGGCGGGTCCGCCGATCTGGCGCCGTCGACCAAGACCGACATCAAGGGCAAGCCGTCGTTCGAGCCCGGCAACTACGGTGGCCAGAACTTCCACTTCGGCGTGCGCGAGCACGGCATGGGCGGCGTCGTGAACGGCATGACGCTGTCGCACCTGCGCTCCTACGGTTCGACCTTCCTGGTCTTCTCCGACTATATGCGCGCACCGATCCGGCTGTCGGCGATCATGGAGATCGGCGCGATCTGGGTGTTCACGCATGACTCGATCGGTGTCGGCGAAGACGGCCCGACTCACCAGCCGATCGAGCATCTGGCGACGCTACGCGCGATCCCCGGGCTCGACACGATCCGCCCGGGCGACGCGAACGAAGTCGCGGCCGCGTACAAGGCGGTGATGCAGGATGCGAGCACGCCCGCCGCGCTGATCCTGTCGCGCCAGGCGCTTCCGACGCTCGACCGGACGAAATATGCGAGCGCCGACGGGGTGGCGAAGGGTGGCTACGTCCTCGCCGACTGTGACGGCACCCCCGACGTGATCCTGATCGCGACCGGGTCCGAGCTGTCGCTGGTCGTCGATGCGCACGAGAAGCTGATCGCCGACGGCGTCAAGAGCCGCGTCGTATCGCTGCCGAGCTGGCACCGCTACGAGCTGCAGGATCAGGCGTACAAGGACAGCGTCTTGCCGCGTAGCGTCAAGGCCCGCGTCGCGGTCGAGATGGCGGGCGAGATCGGCTGGGCGAAATATGTCGGGCTGGACGGCGCGACGATCACCATGTCGACCTTCGGTGCTTCCGCACCGCTCGCCAAACTCGCCGACAAGTTCGGGTTCACCGTCGACAATGTCGTCAAGGTGGCCCGCGAAGTGATGGAGACCAAGTGATGGGTGCGCTCAACCAGCTCGAAGGCTTCGGCCAGGCGGTATGGCTCGATTTCGTCGACCGCAAGTTTCTCGAGGCCGGCGGCCTGCAGAAGCTGGTCGACGAGGACGGCCTGACCGGCGTCACCTCCAACCCGTCGATCTTCGAAAAGGCGATGGGGCATGGCGACGCCTATGACTCGACGCTCGCCGCTTATGACAAGGAGCATGCCGGCGCGGCGACGATCGATCGCTACGAGCATCTGGCGATCCAGGACATCAAGGCGGCGGCGGACACGCTGAAGCCGGTTTATGACAAGCTCGACGCAAAGGACGGCTATGTCAGCCTCGAAGTGTCGCCCTACATCTCGGACGACACCGACGCGACGATCGCCGAGGCGCAGAAGCTTTGGGGGATGGTCGACCGGCCGAACCTGATGATCAAGATCCCCGGCACGCTCGCGGGCGCACCGGCGATCGCGGCGACGATCGCTGCCGGGATCAACGTCAACGTGACGCTGCTCTTCTCGCTCGAGGCGTATCAGCGCGTCGCCGAGGCCTATGCGATGGGGCTCGAGGAGCGCGTGAAGCAGGGCCAGCCGATCGACCGGATCGCCAGCGTCGCGAGCTTCTTCGTCAGCCGCATCGACGCGACAATCGACAAGGAAATCGACGCACGGATCGAAAAGGGCGATGCGGAAGCCGACGCGCTCAAGGCCGTGCGCGGCAAGGTCGCGATCGCCAACGCCAAGATGGCGTATCAATGGTATCTCGACTTCCTCAAGACCGATCGCTGGCAGGCGCTGGCCGCCAAGGGCGCGCAGCCGCAGCGGCTGCTCTGGGCATCGACTGGGGTCAAGGACCCGGCCTATCCCGACACACTCTACATCGACACGCTGATCGGCAAGGACACGGTGAACACGATGCCGCCCAAGACGATGGACGCGTTCCGCGACCATGGCACTGCGGCCGAGACAATCACTGCGGACATCGACGGGGCGAAGCACACGCTGGCCGAGGCCGAGCGGCTGGGGCTGGACCTCAACGGCGTGACCGGCAAGCTAGTCGAAGAGGGCGTCGCCTCGTTCGTGAAGGCGTTCGACGACCTGCTCGGCGCGATCGCGAAGAAGCAGCCGGCAACGGCCTGACCCCCGTCTCCTGAACCTGGTTCAGGATCCACCATCCCGCAGGCGCTACCCTAGGTGATCGAACGGTAGCGCCTGCCGCCGGCTGGATGCTGAAACAAGTTCAGCATGACGGCGTTTGTGGGGCGGGGCGTTTTACTCCAGTATCAAGGTATATCGCATGAAGATCGGACTGATCGGCCTCGGCCGGATGGGCGGCAACATCGCTCGTCGCCTCATGAAGAACGGCCATGAGGTCGTGGCGTTCGATCGCAGCGAAGAGGCCGTGCAGAAGCTCGCGGCCGACGGCGCGATCGCTGCGTCGTCGCTCGATGACATGCGCGGCAAGCTCGACACGCCGGCCATCTGGTGGGTGATGCTCCCTGCCGGCGGCCCGACCGAGGACACGATCGCGACGATCGCGGACAAGGCGTCGGACGGCGACATCATCATCGATGGCGGCAACAGCTTCTACAAGGACGATGTCCGCCGCGCGAAAACGCTCGCCGAAAAAGGCATCCACTATGTCGACGTCGGCACGTCCGGCGGTGTCTGGGGGCTCGAGCGCGGCTATTGCATGATGATCGGCGGCGACAAGGAGACCGTTGACCTGCTCGATCCGATCTTCGAGACGCTCGCTCCGGGGATGGGCGACATCGTCCGCACGTCCGGCCGCATTGCCGAGCAAGTCGACCCGCGCGCCGAGAAGGGCTATATCCATGCCGGCCCGCCGGGCGCCGGGCACTTCGTCAAGATGGTCCATAACGGCATCGAATACGGCCTGATGCAGGCCTATGCCGAGGGCTTCGACATTCTCAAGGGCAAGGCGTCCGAGAATCTGCCCGAGGACGAGCGCTTCGATCTCAACATGACCGACATCGCCGAAGTCTGGCGCCGCGGTAGCGTGATCTCGTCCTGGCTGCTCGACCTGACCGCGATCGGCCTCGCCAAGGACGAGAAGCTCGAACAGTTCACCGGCAGCGTCGCGGATTCGGGCGAGGGCCAATGGACGATCGACGCTGCGATGGAGGAGAAGGTGCCGGCCAACGTGCTGACCGCCGCGCTCTACGCGCGCTATCGCAGCCGCGTCGATCACACGTTCGGCGACAAGCTGCTGTCTGCGATGCGCTTCGGCTTTGGCGGGCATGTGGAGATCCCGCAGTGAGCATCCGCCTGCTCGTCTCCGATGTCGACGGCACGCTGGTCGACAAGGACAAGAAGGTCACGTCCGCTACCGTCGACGCGGTGGCACGCCTCAAGGCGGCGGGCGTGGGCTTCACGATCATCAGCGCCCGGCCACGCTCGGGCATGATGCCGATCGCCGACCTGCTCGGGATCGACGAACCGATGGGCGCGTTCAACGGCGGCATCGTCTTCAAGCGGGACGGCACGCTGATCGAGCATCACATGATCAAGCCGGAGGTCGCGCGCGGCGCGATGGCGATCATCGGCGACGCGAAGGTCGATACCTGGGTGTTTTCGGGCGACGTCTGGTACGCGAGCACCGACCAGGGCGGCCATGTCGGCAGCGAGCGCAAGGCGTCCGCGCAGAACCCGGTCGTCATCGACAGCTTCGAGCATCTGCTCGGCAAGGCCGACAAGATCACCTTCGTCAGCGACGACGAGGCGCTGTTGCGCGACCTGCATGCGAAGGTGGCCGCGGAATTCGGTCCGAAGGCGACGATCGTCCAGAGTCAGACCTATTATCTCGACATCACGCCGGTCGAGGGCAACAAGGGTACCGGCATCTGCGAACTGGCGGAAGCGTTCGGGGTGCCGCTTGCACAGACCGCGGCGATCGGCGATCAGGCCAACGACATCGCCATGCTGAAGCGCGCCGGCCTCGCGATCGCAATGGGCAACGCTTCGGCGGATGTTCGGGCGGTCGTGCACGAGGTAACATCCGCCAACGATGCCGACGGCGTCGCCAATGCCATCGATACATTCATCCTCACCGGAGTTCCCGCATGAAAGAACTGGTTGCCTTCGACCTCGATGGAACGCTGGCCGAGAGCAAGCAGGCGCTGCTGGAGCCGATGGGCGAGGCGCTCGCCGATCTGCTCGACGTAGCGCATGTCGCGGTGATCTCGGGCGGCGACTGGCCGCAGTTCGAAAAGCAGGTTGCGAGCCGCCTTCCCGAGCGTGCCGACCGCACCAAGCTGTGGCTGATGCCGACGACGGGCACCAAGCTCTATCGCTACGATGGCGAATGGCGCGTGGTTTATGCCGAGCTGTTCGCGGACGACGAGAAGGCGAAGATCCTGACTGCGTTCGACGAATCGCTGAAGGCCACGGGCTTCGTTCCCGAACAGACCTGGGGCGAGCGGATCGAGGATCGCGGCAGCCAGATCACCTTCTCGGCGCTCGGCCAGGAAGCACCGATCGACGCGAAGCATAGCTGGGATCCCGATTTTGCAAAGCGCAAGGTGATCCAGGCCGATCTGCAGAAGCGCCTGCCGGGGCTGTCGATCAACATGGGCGGCGCGACCTCGATCGACATCACGCGCGAGGGTGTCGACAAGGCCTATGGCCTGCGCAAGCTCAACGAGGTCAGCGGGATCGCGCTCGAATCGATGATGTTCATCGGCGACGCGATCTTCCCGGGCGGCAACGACTATCCGGCTGAGCAGCTCGGTCTCGACGTCGTCAAGGTGAAGAACCCCGAGGGCACGCTGGCCGCGATCGCGGGCATCGTTGCATGCCTCAAATAGCATGAGCGTCGCGTTTCGCCGGGACAGCGATGAGGAGCATCTCGAACCCAAGTTCGAGATGCCGATCGCGCCCGGTCCCAATCTGGTGACGCCGCGCGGCCTCGCGTTGATCGGCGAGCAGGTCGACGCGATCGAGGCTGCGATCGAGGCCGAGACCGACGATCAGGCCTTGGTCGTGCTCAAGCGCGACCTGCGCTACTGGCACACGCGGCAGACCACCGCGGAACTCGCCGCGGCGCCCGAGGCGGGCGAGGCGGGGATCGGCTCGTCCGTGCGCGTGCGGATGAACGGCGCCGAGCGGACCATCGCGATCGTCGGCGGCGACGAAGCCGAACCGGGCGCCGACCGGCTAGCCTTCTCGTCACCGCTGGCGCGTGCGCTGATCGGCGCGATGGCGGGCGAGCGCGTGGCGTTCAACGGTCGCGACGACGCGATCGAAATCCTGGAGATCGCGTAATGGCTGCCGAGAAGTTCGAACGCCATCGCCAGCCCTGGACGCAGGACGAGATCCAGAAGCTGCATACGCTTGCCAAGAAGGGGATGGCGCTGAAGGCGATCGCGAAGGCGATGACGCGGAGCGAGGAGTCCGTGAAGGACCGTGCCAAGGCCGACGGACTCAATATCGCCAAGCTGCGGTAGCCTTTGACACGACGTTTCTCCCGCGAAAGCAGGAGAACGGTTTGCTTCTCAACCCTACCTTCCACCCCGGCGAAGGCCGGGGCCCAGTTGGAAAGGCCGATGTAACGAAGTGCCGTCCGGCGTTGCGAGGGGCACCCAACTGGGCCTCGGCCTTCGCCGGGGTGGGGTATGCGTGTATGGGCGCACCCTCTCCATAGGTTTGTGGGGGACGGAGTTCAGAGTGCCCAACTACGACGCGATCATCCTCGGCGCAGGCGCCGCCGGCCTCATGTGCGCCGCCGTCGCCGGCCAGCGCGCGCGGCGGGTCCTGCTCGTCGACCACGCCGACGAACCGGGCAAGAAGATCATCATATCGGGCGGCGGACGCTGCAACTTCACCAACGTCAACACCGCCGCCGACCGCTACATTTCCGCCAACCCGCATTTCGCGAAATCCGCGCTCGGTCGCTACACTGCAGCCGATTTCATCGCGCTGGTCGAGTCCTACGGCATCGCCTGGCACGAAAAGACGCTCGGCCAACTCTTCTGCGACGGCTCGGCGAAGCAGATCGTCGCAATGCTGCTCGACGAATGCGCGAAGGGCAGGGTGGACTGGTCGCTCGGCCGCGCGGTGACCGGAGTCGCGCATGACGGCGACGACTTCCGCGTGTCGATCGACGGGCGCGACGTCACGGCACCCGCGCTGGTGATCGCCACCGGCGGCCCGTCGATCCCGAGAATGGGCGCGACCGGTTTCGCCTACGACCTCGCGCGCCAGTTCGGGCTGAAGGTGGTGGAACCGCGCCCGGCACTCGTCCCGTTGACGCTCGGCGGCGACGAGACGCTGTTCCGTTCGCTCTCCGGCGTTGCCGCCGACGTCGTCGCGTCCTGCGGCAAGACCGCGTTCCGCGAGGCGGCGTTGTTCACGCATCGCGGCCTTTCGGGCCCGTCGATCCTGCAGGTCTCGTCCTATTGGCGCCACGGCCAGCCCGTCGGCATCGATTTCCTCCCCGACCGCGACGCCGGCTGGCTGCAGGACGCCAAGCGAACGACTCCCCGCGCCACGCTGCGCAAGACGCTGGCGGGCGCATTGCCGGACCGTCTGGCGGAGATTTTGGCCGAGCGGCTCGGCATGACGGGAGAATTATCCGCGCTCACCGACAAAAAGCTCGCCGAGGCCGAGAGGCGCCTAAGTCACTGGAACTTCACGCCGAACGGCTCGGAAGGCTATGCCAAGGCGGAGGTCACGGCGGGCGGAATCAGCACTGCTGACCTTTCATCGCAAACAATGGAAGCCAAACGGACAAAAAACCTGTATGCGATCGGCGAAGCAGTCGATGTCACGGGTTGGCTCGGCGGCTACAATTTCCAATGGGCATGGGCGAGCGGGTGGGCCGCGGGTCAGGTCCTGTAGGGACAATCCGCCAGAGGCTTGCCTAAAGCAGCCCGGCCACCATCTAGGACGTACATGCCTTTCTCGAATATTCCGTCGCTTCTTTCCGAAGCGCTCGCCGCGCGTGGCTATACCGCGCTCACCCCCGTCCAGGCTCATGTGATCGAGGACAATGCCCGCGGGCGTGACCTGATCGTGTCGGCACAGACCGGCTCGGGCAAGACCGTCGCCTTCGGTCTTGCCATGGCCCCCGAACTGCTCGGCGAAGCCGGCGAGGACGGCGTCCAGCGCCTGCCGGCACCGCACAAGCCGCTCGTGCTCTGCATCGCACCGACGCGTGAGCTCGCGCTGCAGGTCAGCCGCGAACTGATGTGGCTCTACGCCAAGGCCGGTGCGCGCATCTCGACCTGCGTCGGCGGCATGGACGCCTCGAAGGAGCGTCGCAGCCTCGCGCACGGCGCGCACATCGTCGTCGGCACGCCCGGCCGTCTGCGCGACCATCTGGAGCGCGGCGCGCTCGACCTCTCGGCCCTGAAGGTCGCGGTGCTCGACGAGGCCGACGAGATGCTCGACATGGGCTTCCGCGAGGATCTGGAGCAGATCCTCGACGCCTCGCCCGAGGGTCGCCGCACGTTCATGTTCTCGGCGACGATGCCGAAGCCGATCGTCGCGCTCGCGAAGCGCTACCAGAAGGATGCGGTCCGCATCTCGACCGTCGGCGAGGATCGCGGCCATGGCGACATCAGCTACCAGGCCGTCACCGTCTCGCCGTCCGAGATCGAGCACGCCGTCATCAACCTGCTGCGCTTCCACGAGGCGGAGACGGCGATGCTGTTCTGCGCAACGCGCGACAATGTCCGCCACCTCCACGCCAGCCTGGTCGAGCGCGGTTTTGCCGCGGTCGCGCTGTCGGGCGAGCACAGCCAGAACGAGCGCAACGCCGCGCTGCAAGCGCTGCGTGATCGTCGCGCCCGCGTCTGCGTCGCGACCGACGTCGCCGCGCGCGGCATCGATCTTCCGACGCTGAGCCTCGTCGTGCATGTCGAACTGCCGCGCGATGCCGAGACGCTGCAGCATCGCTCGGGCCGTACCGGCCGCGCCGGCAAGAAGGGCACCGCGGTGCTCATCGTGCCGTTCCCGCGTCGTCGCCGCGTCGACATGATGCTGCGGGGCGCCAAGATCAACGCCGAGTGGATCAACGCCCCGACCGCGGATGACATCCGCAAGAACGACCGTGAGCGGCTGATCACGATGCTGATGCAGCCGGTCGAGATCGAGGATGAGGATCGCGAGCTGGCGACTCGCCTGATGGCCGAGAAGACCCCCGAGGACATCGCCGCGGCGCTGGTGCACATGCACCGTGCGACGATGCCGCAGGCCGAGGACCTGATCGACCAGAGCAAGCAGTCGGTCGGCGACGATCGCAGCACCGGCCCGCGCGCCGGGTTCGAGGACACCGTCTGGTTCCGCATGGACATCGGCCGTCGCCAGAACGCCGATCCGCGCTGGATCCTGCCGCTGATCTGCCGTCGCGGGCACATTACCAAGTCCGAGATCGGCGCGATCCGCATCGGGCCGAACGAGACCGCGTTCGAGATTCCGCGCAGCGTTGCCTCGCGCTTCGTCTCCGCCATCCAGCGCACCGCTCAGGCGGGTGAAGAAGAGAGCGGCGTCGCGATCGAAGCGATGCAGGGCGCGCCTGAGAGCACCGCACGGCATGCCGGCGGTGGCAACCGCAGCAACGCGGGGGCGCCGCGCCAGACGCTGCACCGCTCGCCGTCGCCGCGCGGCGGCCCCGCACCGACGCGGCATCGCCCGCCGAACCGCGGCCCGCGTCCGTAATAGGGCGACCATGCCCCCCCTATCCGTTCGTGCTGAGCGAAGTCGAAGCACTATGTCATGGGGCAATGCCCTTCGACTTCGCTCAGGGCGAACGGAAGAGGAGTGATCTGCGGTGACCGACGCTAACATCCGCATCCTCGTCGACGCCGACGCCTGCCCGGTAAAGGACGAGATCTACAAGGTCGCGTGGCGGCACGAGGTGCCCGTCACCATCGTCAGCAACAGCCATTTCCGTATCCCCGTCCACCCGTTGATCACCCGTGTGGTCGTCAGCGATGGCTTCGATGCCGCCGACGACTGGATCGCCGAGCAGGCGGACGCCCGCACCGTCGTCATTACCGCCGACATCCTGCTCGCGGATCGCTGCGTGAAGGCCGGTGCGACCGTGCTGTCCAACGCCGGCAAGCCGTTCACCACCAATTCGATCGGCAGCGCGGTCGCGGTGCGCGCGATCATGGCCGACCTGCGCGCCGGCGGCGACGTGATCGGCGGACCGGCACCTTTTTCGAAACTCGATCGTTCACGGTTCTTGTCTGCTCTTGATGCCGCACTCGTGCGGTTGAAACGCGGCTGAATATTTGGGACCGTCTACCGTCATGCCACGCTCCCATCTCCTCGACCGCGACCAGCTTCTTGCCCGCCAGGCGTTCCAGTTGCGACTGGTCGATACGCTGCGACACCTGGATCGTGCCGAGGACATCATGCGGGCCGCGGCCGAGGCGCTGGGGCGGTATCTCGGTGTCGCGCGGTGCGGCTATGGCGAGATCGCCGAGGACGGCGCGGTAATCCACGTCACCGGCGACTGGACGCCGGATCCGTCCGCCACCGCAAATGGCGAGACGCATGCGCTTGGCGCCTTTGCCGCGCCGCTTTTCGCCGAGTTGCTTCAGGGACGGACGGTGGTCGTCGAGGATTGCTGCAACGACCCGCGAACGAGCGACCGGGCGGCCGAATGGGCCGAGATCCAGACTCGGACGATGGTCGTGTTCCCGCTGTCGCGCCACGGTGCGCTTGTCGCGATCTTCTACGTCCACGACCCCGAGCCGCGGTTCTGGGACCATGCCGAGATCGCGCTGGTCGAGGACGTCGCGCTGCGGACGGCGGACGCGGTCGAGCGGGTCCGGGCCGAAGCGGCATCGAAGGAGAGCGAGGGCCGCTACCGGTCGTTGTTCAACTCTATCGATGCCGGGTTCTGCGTCGTAGAGATGCGGTTCGCCGCGGACGGCACGGCGGAGGATTATCGCTTCATCGAGGTCAACGACGGGTTCGTCGATTATACCGGGCTTGTCGGCGCGACCGGGCGCTGGGTCCGCGAGCTGATACCCGCACACGAGCAATATTGGTTCGACCGGTTCGGCGCGGTGGCGCGGACCGGCGAGCATGTCCGGTTCGAGGATTATGCCGGGGGGCTCGATCGCCGCTGGTACGACGTCCACGCCTACCGCGTCGGTGCACCCGAGCTGCACCATGTCGCAGTCCTGTTCACCGACATCACCGAGCGTCGTCGCGCCGAGATCGCGCTGCAGCAGAGCCGCGAGGAGCTGGAACTCGCGACCCGGGCGGCGCGGCTCGGACGGTTCGACTATCGGCCGCAGACCGGCACGCTGACCTGGGACGACCGCTGTCGCGAATTGTTCGGGCTGCCGCCGGGTGTCCCGGTGGACTATGAGGGCAGCTTCCTCTCCCGCGTCCATCCCGATGATCGCGCGGCGACCCAGGCCGCAGTCGACATGGCCCTCGACCCGGACGGGCCGCGCGGGTTCGACATCGAATACCGCGTCATCGCCGGGGGTGAGGGTATCGAACGCCATCTGCTCGCCCACGGCATCGTCTTTTTCGACGGGCGCTTGCCGATCCGCATGATCGGGACGGTGTTCGACCTCACGCGCGACCGGCAGGCGCAGGCGGCGCTCGTCGAGACCGGCGAACGGTTGCGGCTGGCCGGCCGGGCGACCAACGACGCGATCTGGGACTGGGACCTGCGCCGCGACCAGGTGTTGTGGAACGAGGCGCTTGAACGCTCCTATGGTCATGTCGCAAGTGACGTCGAGCCGACCGGCGCCTGGTGGATCGGTCAGATCCACCCCGACGATCGCGCGCGGGTCGATGCCAGCATCCATGCGCTGATCGACGGGGACGGGTCCGACTGGACCGACGAATACCGCTTTGCGCGTGCCGATGGCAGCTACGCCGACATTCTCGACCGCGGCTACGTGATCCGTGACGCATCGGGCGCCGCGATCCGGATGATCGGCGCGATGCTCGACCAGTCGGCGCGCAAGGCGGTCGAACGCCAGTTGCGTGCGGTCAACGAGCGGTTGGCGGAAACCGTCGAGACCGCGACCGCCGATCGCAACCGGCTCTGGGATCTCTCGGGCGACATCATGCTGCGTGCCACGTTCGACGGGACGATCGTCGCCGCAAACCCCGCCTGGACCGCGATGCTGGGATGGGACCTGGCCTCGATCCTGCAGCGGCCGCTGTTCGACCTGCTCCATCCGGACGACCGCCACACCACGGCAAAGGCAGCGGCCGGGCTGGCGAGGGGCGAAACGATCGGGCGGATCGACAATCGCTATCGCCACCGCGACGGCAGCTATCGCTGGATCAGCTGGGCAGCGCGGCCCGGCGACGGGCTGATCAACGCTGTCGGCCGCGATATCACCGAGGAGAAGGAGCGCGAAGTCAGGCTTGCGCGCGCCGAGGATGCGCTGCGCCAGGCCCAGAAGATGGAAGCGGTCGGCCAGCTCACCGGCGGTATCGCGCACGACTTCAACAACATGCTCACCGGGATCATCGGGGGGCTCGACATGATCCGGCGCAACCTGCCCGAGGCTCGCCCGGAAAAGGTCGATCGCTATCTGTCCGCGGCCTCGGTTTCGGCGCAGCGTGCCGCCGGCCTGACGCAGCGCCTGCTCGCTTTCTCGCGGCGGCAGTCGCTCGACGTCGTGGCGGTCGACCTCGGCCAGCTGGTCGACGGCATGGAGGACCTGCTCCGCCGGACGCTCGGCGAGACGATCGAGATGGAGGTGCTGGGCGGACGGGACCTGTGGCGAGCGAAGACCGACGCCAACCAGCTCGAGAGCGCGCTGCTCAACCTCGCCATCAATGCGCGGGACGCCATGCCCGACGGCGGACGGCTGACGATCGAGACGTCCAACGCGCATCTCGACGCCGCCTATACGGACGGCGTCGACGAGGAGCTTGAGCCCGGCGACTATCTCGTGGTCGCAGTGTCCGACACCGGCACCGGCATGAGCGAGGCGGTGATCGCAAAGGCGTTCGACCCGTTCTTCACGACCAAGCCGATCGGGCAGGGCACGGGGCTCGGTCTCTCGATGATCTACGGCTTCGCGCACCAGTCGGGTGGGCATGTCCGGATCCGCTCGGAGGAAGGCAAGGGTACGACGATCACGCTGTATCTTCCCCGCTTCCGCGGCAGCGCGGACGCCGCGACGGCGGTCGACCGCTACGAACCCCTGCCGCGCGCACGCGGCGAATCGGTGCTCGTGGTCGAGGACGACAGCGCGGTCCGGATGCTGATCGTCGATGTCCTCGACGGACTGGGATACCGCGTGATCGAGGCGTGGGACGGGCCGGCGGCGTTGCCGATCCTGGCGAGCGACACGCGCATCGACTTGCTCGTCAGCGACGTCGGGCTGCCGGGCATGAGCGGTCGGGAGGTCGCGGAGATCGCGCGGCAATATCGACCGCGGCTGAAGGTTCTGTTCGTGACCGGCTATGCCGAGCAGGCGGCGGTACGTGGCGAGTTCCTGGGCGATGACATGGAGATGATCACCAAGCCGTTCCCGATCGACCTGCTCGCCGCGCGGATCAGCGCGTTGATCGGCGGCGGGTAAGCCGCCGAACGCGGGTTGATCTTCGCCGTGCATCGCAGGCATAGGCGCGCTTCATCAGGAGACCGACGTCATGCAGACCGCCGCCGGTCCCGCGCTGGGCGTGGATTTCGGCACGACGAACACCGTCGTTGCCTTGGGTCAAGCGAATGGCTTGCCCGAACTCGTGCCCTTCGCCGCGCCTACCGAGGACAGTCCGGTGTTCCGCTCCGCGCTGTGCTTCTGGCATGACGACGTACCGGGCGGTCTGGCGTCCGATGCAGGCCCTTGGGCGATCGCCGAGTATCTCGAATTCCCCCAGGACAGCCGCTTCCTGCAATCGTTCAAGTCGGTCGCGGCCAGCGCGGCGTTCGAACAGGCCTCGGTCTTCGACAAGCGGTTCCGGTTCGAGGATCTCGGGCGGCTGTTCCTCGACCGCCTCGTCGCACATGCCGGCGGCCGGCTCGACACGCGCCCCGCGCGCATCGTCGTCGGCCGGCCCGTCGAATATGCCGGCAGCCGTCCCGACGAAGCGCTTGCCCGCACCCGCTACGACGCGATGTTCAAGGGCTTCGGCGTCGACATCCATTATGTCTACGAACCGCTCGGCGCGGCCTATAGTTATGCGACCCGGCTGACCGAGCCCGCGACGATCCTGGTCGCCGATTTCGGCGGCGGCACCAGCGACTTCTCGGTCGTGCGCGTCGCCGAACCGGGGGCGGCGCAACGCTGCACGCCGCTCGGCCATGCCGGCATCGGGATCGCGGGCGACCGGTTCGACTACCGTCTCGTCGACCGTCTCGTCCTGCCGATGCTCGGCAAGGGCGGCAGCTACCGTTCGTTCGACAAGGAACTCGAGATACCGCGCGGCTATTTCGCCGATTTCGCGGACTGGTCGCGGCTCGCACTGATGCGCAACCGGCGCACGCTCGAGGAACTCGACCGCCTGCGCCGCACCGCCACCGACCCCGCCGCGATCGCGCGGATGATCGCGGTGATCGAGAACGAGCTCGGCTATCCGCTCTACGACGCGGTCGGCCGGCTCAAGCGGGCGCTGTCGACCGACGAGTCCGCGCATTTCCATTTCGCCGGCGCCGGGCTCGAGATCGAGGCGGATGTCACCCGCGCGCAGTTCGAGGACTGGATCACCGACGACATCGCCCGGATCGAGGCGACCGTCGACCGCGCCTTGTCCGCCGCGAACGTCGGGCAGGGGGGTATCGACCGTGTGTTCCTCACCGGCGGGTCGTCGCTGATCCCCCGCGTCCGCCGGATCTTCACCGACCGGTTCGGCGAGGCGGCGATCATGAGCGGCGGCGAACTCACCTCGATCGCGCACGGCCTCGCGCTGATCGGCGAGCAGGACGATATCGCCGCGTGGTCGGCCTGATGGTCCCACGCATCCTCCTCGATACCGCCCAGGTCCCCGATGGCGGCGAG
This sequence comes from Sphingomonas ginsenosidivorax, assembly GCF_007995065.1. Taxonomy (NCBI): domain Bacteria; kingdom Pseudomonadati; phylum Pseudomonadota; class Alphaproteobacteria; order Sphingomonadales; family Sphingomonadaceae; genus Sphingomonas; species Sphingomonas ginsenosidivorax. The sequence continues at coordinate 517,765 of NZ_VOQR01000001.1, forward strand.
TTGCGCCTGCTGCAACGCGGGGCAGAGTTCTCGATCATGCTCGGCGCCAACGAGCTGATGAACAGCCGGCTCAGCGGCTCGGAAGAGGCACTGGCCGAGCTCGCCTGCGACCGGCTCGGCGCACGGCGGGGCCTGCGGATCCTGATCGGCGGCCTGGGCATGGGCTTCACGCTCCGCGCGGCGCTGGCCCGGCTGCCGGCCGATGCCGACGTCGTGGTCGCCGAACTCGTCCCGGCGGTAATCGCCTGGGCGCACGGGCCGATGGCGGCAATCCACGGCAACAGCCTTGCCGATCCGCGCACCCACATCGTCGAAGCCGATGTCGCGGAGTCGATCGCCCAGGGCGACTGGGACGCGATCCTGCTCGATGTCGACAACGGTCCCGACGGCCTGACGCGTACCGGCAACGACCGGCTCTACGGCGCGCGGGGGCTCGCGATCGCGAAGCAGGCCCTCCGGCCGGGTGGCATCCTCGCCGTCTGGTCGTCTGCCCCCAGCAAACCGTTCGTTCGAAGGCTTTCGGAAGCAGGTTTCGCCGTCGACGAGGTCGCAGCCCGGGCCAATCGAGGCGGTGGCGCGCGCCACGTGATCTGGTTCGCGACCGTACCCGAATGACGACCGGCCTTGCCGCAGGATAGTCACACAGGTTAGTGGCCCTCCGAGCGGCCCCGTCGGACAGTCGCGATCTCAGGAGATGATGCAGTGAACCCTTCGGAGACCTATGCGGTCGCAGAGACCCCCCGACGCAAGAAATGGACGGGCCAGCTTTATCTCCAGGTACTCGTGGCGATCGTGCTCGGCGCGGCGCTCGGGCATTTCTACCCGACCTATGGCGCGGCGCTGAAACCGCTCGGCGACGCGTTCATCAAGCTCGTGAAGATGATCATCGCGCCGGTGATCTTCCTGACGCTCGTCACCGGCATCGCGGGCATGAAGGAACTCGGCTCGGTCGGCCGCGTCGCCGGCAAGGCGTTCGCCTATTTCCTGTTCTTCTCGACGCTCGCGCTGATCGTCGGGTTGATCGTCGCCAACGTCATCCAGCCGGGTGCCGGCATGAACGTCGACGTCGCCTCGCTCGATGCCGCCTCGATCTCGGAATATTCGCACAAGGCGCATGAGACGACGATCACCGGTTTCCTGATGTCGATCATCCCGAACACGCTGGTCGGCGCGTTCACCGATGGCAACATCCTCCAGATCCTCCTCGTCGCGATCCTGTTCGGCATCGCGATCAGCCTGGTCGGCGCGCCCGCGAAGCCCGTGCTCGACTTCCTCGAACGCCTCAGCATCGTCGTGTTCCGCCTCGTCGGCATCCTGATGCGCGCAGCCCCGCTCGGCGCGTTCGGCGCGATCGCGTTCACGATCGGCAAATACGGCATCGGCAGCCTCGCCAACCTCGGCGCACTGGTCGCGACCTTCTACTTCACGTCGGCGCTGTTCGTCCTCGTCGTGCTCGGCACCGTCGGCAAGCTCACCGGCTTCTCGATCCTCAAGCTGATCCGCTATCTGAAGGCGGAGCTTCTGCTGGTCCTCGGCACCTCGTCGTCCGAGGCGGCACTTCCCAACCTGATCCAGAAGATGGAAGCCGCTGGTTGCGAGAAGTCGGTCGTCGGCCTGGTCGTCCCGACCGGCTATTCGTTCAACCTCGACGGCACCAACATCTACATGACGCTGGCGGCGCTGTTCATCGCGCAGGCGACCAACACCGACCTGACGCTCGGGCAGGAAGTGCTGCTGCTGCTCGTCGCGATGATCTCGTCCAAGGGCGCGGCGGGCGTCACCGGCGCAGGCTTCATCACGCTGGCGGCGACGCTGTCGATCGTGCCGACGATCCCGATCGCGGGCATGGCGCTGATCCTCGGCGTCGATCGCTTCATGAGCGAGTGCCGCAGCCTGACCAACTTCATCGGCAATGCCGTCGCCACGATCGTCGTGGCGAAATGGGAGAATGCGCTCGACCGCGACAAGCTGAACGCTGCCCTGAACGGTGAGCTGCCCGAGCTGGCGCCGGCGGCAACGACTGCGTCCGCGACCACTTATTGACGCCGGAAACGGCGCGCCTGTTCCTGCTTATCTGTACCGGATTACCATTATGACCTCGACGACGATCGGCCGCGTGCGGCATGCGGCGGGATTCTCCGCGGCCATACTCTCGATCCTGGCGACATCGACGACTGCCGGGGCGCAGGCTGCGCCGTCCGCCTCGTCTCGGAACTCGATCGGGGCCAAGGAAGCGTCGAGCACCGCCGATGCATCGCCGATCGCGGAAAGCTACCCCGATGCGGGGGTCGGTGACGGCGTGACGACGGGCGGCTACAACCAGTCGCGCTGGGCGGAGGACTGGTCGAAGCTGCGCGACCCCAAGAAGCGCAAGGATCTCGTCGACCAGCTCAAGTTCATTCCGATCGCGGGTGACGGCGACGTGTACCTGACGCTGTCGGGAGAGGCGCGGTTGCGCGTCAACCAGACCACCAACCCCAACCTGCGCGAATCGGAGGCGCAGCGACAGGATATCCTGCGTCTGTTCGGCGGTGCCGACCTTCACGTCGGGGAACATGTCCGCCTGTACGGCGAACTCGCGCACGGCACGCTGGAGGGCGTCAACCTGGGAACCGCGCTGCCGAACCTGCGCAACAAGCTCGCGGTGCAGCAGGCGTTCGTCGACGTCACCGGGACGGTCGCGGATGTCGATCTGGGCGTTCGCTATGGCCGCCAGACCTTCGCCGACGGGCCGAACCTGATGGTCGTGCCGCGCGACAACAACACGCTGTATTTCGGATTCAACGGCGTCCGCGCCTGGGCGCGCACCGCCGGCGTCCGCGCCGACGTGTTCGACTTCAAGCCGACCGCATACGGCACTGGCGGGACCCAAGACGACGATGCCGAGAATGCGCGGCGCTTCTCGGGTATCTCGACCGGGATCGTCGTTCCCGAATCGCTGTTCGGCGGATCGAAGCTGTTCGCTGACCCCTTCCTCTGGCGCCTCCGCAACCGCGCGGCAGTGTGGGGCACCGACACCGCCCGCGAAGTGCGCAACTTCTACGGCCTCCATTTCTGGGGCGATGCAGGGCCGGTCAATCTCGACTGGACGATCAACTATCAGGGCGGACGTTACGACAACCGTTCGATCAAGGCGTGGCTGGTGCTGCTGGCGCAGACGTACAAGGTCGGCAAGGGCAAGAACGCCCCGCGGGTCGGCTTTCACGCGGACTATGCGAGCGGTGGCGGCGCCTATGGAACGGGCACGCTGCGCACCGCGCTCGCGCCGTTCGGCAACAACATCTATTACAGCTACCAGCTGTTCGCCACGCCGACCAACCTGATCGCGCTCGCGCCGAACGTGACGTTCAGCGTGTTCGACAAGCTGCGGCTGACGGCGGAGTATCAGCGGTCGTGGCGCGATACGCAGAGCGATGCGGTGTACCGCGCCAACGGAACCGCCTTTGCAGGTACGCAGAATGTCGCAGGTCGGCGGATCGCCGATACGTTGCGATTCCAGGCGGTGTACCCGTTCACCTCGCGGCTGTCGTTCACGGGGCGATACGAACATCTGATCGCGGGCCCTGCGTTGACGAACGCAGGCTACAAGAACTCCGACTTCCTAGCGGGGTGGCTCAGCTACCGCTTCTGATCTGATGCGGGGGCGTCCTTCCGTTCCACGCCTCCCTGACGAGAGTCAGGAACCAGGGTAACGCCGTCGCGCTCCTTGGCTCTGGATCCTGACCTTCGTCAGGATGACGCCAGGGACGATGGCAATCCACCATACCGGCCTTTCAATTCCTGCTCCATCTGTGGCAAAGCGGCGCCTTCATCAGGAGTCGCCGTCCATGGATCTGTCGTTCACGCCCGAAGAGGAAGCCTTTCGCGAGGAGGTCCGCGACTTCTTCCGCGAGAAACTGCCGCCGCGCCTCGCTGCTCAGGTTCGCGAGGGGCGCCGCCCGCGCAAGGCGGACATGGAGGAATGGCACGCGATCCTGAACGAACGCGGCTGGCTCGCCAACCATTGGCCCGAACAATGGGGCGGCCCCGGCTGGAGCGTCATCCAGCGCTTCATCTTCGACAATGAATCCGCTCTCGCGCACGCTCCGCGTGTCGTGCCGTTCGGCGTCAACATGCTCGGCCCGGTGCTGATCAAGTACGGCTCCGAGGCGCAGAAGCGGCACTGGCTGCCGCGCATCCTCGACGGCTCCGACTGGTGGTGCCAGGGCTATTCCGAACCCGGTGCCGGGTCCGACCTCGCGGGCCTCAAGACCACCGCCGTCCGCCAGGCGCGGGAGGGGGGCGACGTCTATGTCGTCAACGGCCAGAAGACCTGGACCACACTCGGCCAGTTCGCCGACATGATCTTCTGCCTCGTCCGTACCGAATCTTCGGCAAAGAAGCAGGAGGGGATCAGTTTCCTGCTCGTCGACATGAAGAGCCCGGGCGTCGAAGTCCGCCCGATCACGCTGCTCGACGGCGAGGCTGAGGTGAACGAGGTGTTCTTCACCGACGTCGAGGTGCCCGTCGCCAATCTGGTCGGTGAAGAGAATCAGGGCTGGACCTACGCCAAATATCTGCTGACCTACGAGCGGACCAACATCGCGGGGGTCGGCTTCTCTGTCGCCGCGTTCGAGGCGCTCAAGGCGGTCGCGAGCGAGCAGAAGAAGAACGGCCGTGCGCTCGCCGATGACCCGCTGTTCGCGGCGCGCATGGCGCGGGTCGAGATCGACCTCGCCAACATGCAAACCACCAACCTGCGCGTGCTCGCCGCGGTCGCCGGCGGCGGCGTGCCGGGCGCCGAAAGCTCGATGCTCAAGATCAAGGGGACGGAGATCCGCCAGGAGATCACGTCGCTCAACCGCCGCGCCTTCGGCGCTTATGCCGCGCCTTATGTGCCCGAGGCGCTGGAGGCTGGCTGGAACGGCGAACCGATCGGTCCCGACGATGCCGGCACCGCGGCGCCGAGCTATTTCAACAATCGCAAACTGTCGATCTTCGGCGGGTCGAACGAGATCCAGAAGAACATCATCTCCAAAGCCATCCTGGGTCTCTGAACCATGAACTTCGAGCATAATGACGACCGCCGCATGCTGGCCGACACGCTCACGCGGGCGCTGCGCGACGGCTACCCCATCGAGACGCGCAACGCCGCCGCCTATGGCGAAACCGGCTACGATCCCGCGGTATGGCAACAGCTGAGCGAGCTCGGCATCGCCGCTGCGCTGTTCGACGAAGCCGCCGGCGGTTTCGGCGGCACCGGGTTCGACGTCATGGTGGTCTTCGAGGCACTTGGCCGCGCCCTAGTGGTCGAGCCCTTCCTTGGTACGCTGATGGCTGGCCGTGCGCTTGCCGCCGCGGGCGGGCATGACGAGGCGCTCGCCGGGATCGTTTCGGGTGAGACTTTCGCGACCTTCGCACATGACGATGCCGCCACGCCGGTCACCGTGACGAAGACGGCGGAAGGCTGGGTCCTGAACGGTACCAAGGCCGTCGTCCGACAGGCGGGCGCCGCGTCGCTGATCGTCGTCAGCGTGGACGACGGCGCGCAGGTGTTCGCAGTCCCCGCGGATACCCCCGGCGTCTCGGTCCGCAGCTACACTCTCGTCGATGGCGGCGCGGCAGGGGAGGTGACCTTTGCCGACGTCGTGCTCGGCGCCGATGCGCGTCTCGGCGGCGACGGCGATGGCCAGCGCATCCACGAGGCCGCGATCGGCGCGGGGCTGCTCGCACTGTCGGCCGAGGCAGTGGGCGCGATGGAATATGTGAAGGAGGCGACGCTCGGCTATCTGCGCGACCGGAAACAGTTCGGTGTGCCGATCGGCAAGTTCCAGGCGCTGCAGCACCGGATGGCGACCGTGCTGCTCGAGATCGAGCAGGCGCGCTCCGCGGTCATCAACGCCGCCGCGGCGTTCGACGGCGACGATGCCAGGGCGCGCGAGCGTGCACTGTCGGCGGCGAAATACACGATCGGGCGGACCGGCGCGCTGGTCGCCGAGGAATCGGTCCAGATGCACGGCGGCATCGGCATGACCTGGGAATATGCGGTGTCGCATTACGCCAAGCGGCTGGTGATGATCGACCACCAGCTCGGCGACGAGGATTACCACCTGCAGCGCTACATCGCGCTGGGGTGACCCCCGTCATGCTGAACTCGTTTCAGTATCCACCGTGCCACGAACGATCGCGCCTCTGGGGCGGTGGACCCTGAAACACGTTCAGGGTGACGGTTGTCAGCCGATCGCCTCGACCACCGCCGCGCGCAGCTCCGGGATCCCCATCCCGTATTCCGACGACGTCACCAGGATGTCCGGATGCGCCGCAGCGCGCTTGCGCGCCTCGATCGCGGTGCGCTCGGTCACCTCTTCGAGTTCGCTCGCCTTGATCTTGTCCGCCTTGGTCAGCACCATCCGGTAGCTGACCGCCGCCTTGTCGAGCATCTCGAGGATCTCGCGGTCGACGTCCTTGATCCCGTGCCGCGCGTCGATCAGCACCAGCGCGCGTTTCAACTCCTGCCGCCCGCGCAAGAAGTCGTTTACCAGAAACCGCCACTTCTTGACGATATCCTTGGGCGCCTTTGCAAAGCCATAGCCCGGCATGTCGACCAGCCGGAACGCCAGAGGCGCGCCGACGTCGAAGAAGTTGAGCTCCTGCGTGCGCCCCGGCGTGTTCGACGTGCGTGCCAGGCTGTTGCGCCCGGTCAGCGCGTTGAGCAGCGACGACTTGCCGACGTTCGAGCGTCCCGCGAACGCCACCTCGGGCACGCTCGCGGTCGGCAGGAACTCCAGCGTCGGCGCCGACTTCAGGAACTGGATCGGCCCTGCGAACAGCTTCCGCGCCGCTTCCAGCGTCTCCGTATCGAACGGCGGCTCTACCGGGGGGAGGTTGCTCACTTCTCCACCGGCGTCTGCAACGCGGGATGCCGCGAATAAAGCAGCTTCTGCTGGAGGATCGTCAGGATGTTCGATGTGATCCAGTAGATCAGCAGGCCGACCGCGAACGACGACATCACGAACATCAGTACCCAGGGCAGGAACGCGAAGACCTGCTTCTGCGTGTCGTCCATCGGCGTCGGGTTCAGCTTGAACTGATAGTACATCGAGATGCCGTACAGGATCGGCACCACGCCGATCGCGATCGCGTGCGGCGGCGTGAAGGCGAGCACCCCGAACACGTTGAGCGGGGTCAGCGGGTCGGGCGCGGACAGGTCGTGGATCCAGCCATAGAAGGGCTGGTGACGCATTTCGATCGTCAGCATCAGCACCTTGTACAGCGCATAGAAGATCGGAATCTGCAGCAGCGTCGGCAGGCAGCCTGCGAGCGGGTTGACGCCCTCGGCCTTGTACAGCGCCATCGTTTCCTGTTGCAGCCGGACCTTATCGTCCTTGTACCGCGCCTGCAGCGCCTTCGCCTTGGGCTGCACCGCGCGCATCGCCGCCATCGACGCGAACTGGCGCTGCGCGATCGGGAACATGATCCCGCGGATCGTGACCGTCAGCAGGATGATCGCCACGCCGAAATTGCCGACCAGCCGGAACAACCAGTCGAGATAATAGAAGATCGGCTTCTCGACGACGCGGAACCACCCCCAGTCGATCGCATAGTCGAGCTGGCTGACGCCTTCCCTGTCGGTGTAGCGGTCAAGCAGGCGGACTTCCTTCGCGCCTGCGAAGAAGCGCGACGTCTGCGTGACGGCCGCACCCGGCGCGATGATCTTGGGCTGGAGCGCGTAATCGGCCTGGTAGGCCTTGTTGGCGCCCGCACGGAACTGGCCGTCGAACGTCTCGTTCCGGTCGGGGACCAGCGCGGTCAGCCAGTATTTGTCGGTGAAACCCAGCCAGCCATTCTTCGTCGTGAACCGCTGCGGGGCCTCGTCGACGTCCTTGTAGTCGGGGCGGTAATGCGCGCCGCCATTGTCGACCGACATCGGGCCGACATGGATCGTCATCGACGACGGGTCCTTGGAAATTCCGACGCGGTTGACCAGGCCATAGGTTGCGACCGGCACCGGCGCGGTCCCGGCGTTGAGCACGGTCTGGCGGACGGTGAACATGAAGTCGTTGTCGACCGCGAGCACGATGCGGAAGCGCTGCCCGGTCGCGTTGGCGGCGTCGAGCGTCACTGGCGTGGTCGGGGTCAGCGCATTGCTGCTCGCTTTCCAGACCACGTCGGCGCCCGGCGGGGTCAGGCCGTCGGCGCGCCAGCCGAAGCTCGCGAAATAGGCGTCGGGGCTGCCGGCCGGCGACAACAGGCGGATCGGCGGCGCGTTCTTCGCGACCGACTCGTCATACTGCTTGAGCACGAGATCGTCGATCCGCGCGCCCTTCAGGTTGATCGAGCCCGACAGGCGCGGCGTCTCGATGCGGATGCGCGGGGTCTCGGCCAGTACGACCTGGCGATTGCGGATCGCCGCCGCGCCGTCCGCGGCGGGGTCTGCGCTCGGGTTGGCGATCGCCTTCGACTTGCCGTCGACGATCTTCGTCGCCGGCGGGTTGGCGGTCGGGAAGAACTTGCCCTGGATCAGCGGCCACCCGAACAGGATGAGCGCCGCGATCACCGCGAACAGCACGAAATTCTGCTTGTCGTCTTTCACAGGGCTGCGTCTTTCAGAGTTTTCGACTCAGGGAACCGGATCGGGTCCGTACCCGCCCCAAGGATGACAACGCGCGATGCGCTTCGCCGCCAGCCAGCCCCCTTTGACCGCGCCATAGCGGTTGAGGGCGGTGATTGCATAGGCGGAACACGATGGCGTGTAGCGGCACGAAGAGGGCAGGACGATCGACGGGCCCAATTGCCAGCCGCGTGCGACGAGGATGAGCAGGCGGGCAATCATCTCTCCGTCACCCCGGACTTGGTCCGGGGGCCACGTATCCGCGCGCTCCACGGACAAGTATCCGCCGATGAGTGCGCCGCGGCGTGGATGCCGGACCAAGTCCGGCATGACGAAGAGAAGGGCGACAAGGTCACCGCGCCACCTTGCCCAGCGCCTTGCCGAACTCGCTCAGCAACAGCGCATAGTCGCGTTCGATGCCGCCGTTGCGCCCGATCAGCACATGATCGGCACCCGCGACGCCGCGTTCCGGCAACAGCTCACGCACCAACGCCCGCAACCGCCGTTTCATGCGGTTCCGGACGACGGCGTTGCCGATCTTCTTGGTGACGGTGAAGCCGATTCGCATCGTCGCATCACCGTCATCGCGCGGGCGCATCAGCAGGACGAATCCCGGCATCGGCGCGCGCTTGCCTGCATTCGCCGCGAGGAAATCGCGGCGTTTGCTGAGTATGGTTAGGCCGACAGCTTCTTGCGACCGCGTGCGCGGCGGGCGTGGATCACTGCCCGACCGCCGACCGTCGCCATCCGTGCACGGAAGCCGTGACGACGGGCGCGGACCAGGTTGCTCGGCTGAAAGGTGCGCTTCATCGGTCATTCCTAATTCGTCAAACAGAAAAGGGCCGCCACGCGGACGGCCTTGATGAGGCGGCGCTTAGGCAAAACAGGCGCGCAAGTCAATCGACCGCTGCCCTGCGATCGACCGTCGGCGCGGCCTTTGCACGCGCGTGGCGCCGAAGGGCACTGGGCCGTCGCATGACCCGGTCGACCAGGTGCCCGGTCCGCGGCCAGCGCCGTTTAAGCCGCGCCCATTTCAACTTGGCGCGCTGCGAATTGCGCAGGATCAGGATCATTCCGCCCGCGAACAGGAAGACCCCGCCCGGGCCCGGCAACGGTCCCATGATGCCCGCGCCGACGATCAACACCCCGCCGAGCGAGAGCTGGGCGATGCGCATCGCTGGGTGCCGGGCCGGATGCCGGGCGGGGGGTCGGGCAGGATGACGGGCGGGCTTCACGACGGGCATGTAGGTCCAGTGTATTATCGCGGCAAGTCACTCGCCGTAGGCAAGCACGCAAATTGGGGTATGAATGTGACGCGCCCGCGCTTCGCGGAAGCGATGCGCGACGGGGCGGGGGAAATGCGTGGCGGCGATCGTGTCGACGGTGGCGTATCTGGGGCTGGAAGCGCGCGCCGTCGAAGTGCAGGTGCAGCTGATCCCGGGGTTGCCCGCGTTCAACGTCGTCGGGCTCGGCGACAAGGCGGTCGGTGAAAGTCGCGAGCGCGTACGCGGCGCGATCGCCGGCATGGGGCTCGCGCTGCCGCCGAAACGCATCGCGGTGAACCTGTCGCCGGCCGACCTGCCCAAAGAAGGGTCGCATTTCGACCTTCCCATCGCGCTCGCGCTACTCGGCGCGATGGGCGTGGTCGATGTCGAGACGCTCGCCGATTATGTCGTCGTCGGCGAACTCGGCCTCGACGCGCGGATCACCGCATCGCCGGGTGTGCTGCTCGCGGCGCTTCACGCGTCGGAGGTCGGCAAGGGGCTGGTGTGCCCCGCATCGCAGGGCGCGGAAGCGGCCTGGGCGGGGTCGATCGAAGTGATCGCCGCGCCCGACCTGCTCGGGCTCATCAACCATTTCAAGGGCCATGGACTGCTGAGACCCCCGACGCCGGGGGAAGCGGACGAACTGGTTCACGGCCCCGACCTGCGCCAGGTCAAGGGGCAGGAGACCGCCAAGCGCGCGCTGGAGATCGCAGCAGCGGGCGGGCACAACCTGTTGATGTGCGGCCCGCCGGGTTCGGGCAAGTCGCTGATGGCGTCATGCCTGCCCGGCATATTGCCACCGCTCGACCCCGCGGAGGCGCTGGAGGTGTCGATGGTCCAGTCGGTCGCGGGCACTCTCACCGGTGGTCGCCTGACGCGAACCCGCCCGTTCCGTGCGCCGCACCATTCCGCCTCGATGGCGGCGTTGACCGGCGGCGGTGTGAACGTCTTGGGTCTCGTTGCACTAGCTTGAGTGCTGCTGCACAGGGCGGGGCTTCCTTGCACTAGCAGCGAGAGAAAGACATTATGCCCGGGTGCTCATATCACGTCCCTTGAACTCGCTGAGAAGGTTGCCCGGGCAGATCAGTCACTTCTTTGCCCCATTCGTCTAGGCCATGGCCCATACGGGTTGAGCCAGCGTCGGGTGAGGCGCTTTCATCGTGGCTTACTCGCATCGGGAACTTGCACGATGTTAGTTTCGAGCAGCTGGTTCAAGAATACTTCGGATACAGCGGGAGTTGGTCCGAAATTAATTTTACGAGCGATCTAAATCTTTTGCAGAATATCTGCAGATTAAGTCGCGTAGAGTTTAATAAAGTTCGTTCGATGACGTTTGATGGCGTTGTTCCATATGCATTTGGCGATAATGCAGGAGGTTTTGAGGATTACGTTCTAAGTCAGACAGTTTTATTGAAAAGCTGGAACGATCGGCCAAGACTGACACGAAATTCCCTTAAGTGGCGGCCTTGGGGTTTTGGAGATCGAGTTCGGGCCTGTCCTCGATGCGTAGGCGAGGATTGCACTATCGCCCTGCGTTTGGACTGGCTGGTTCCAGTTTCACTATCATGTGCCACGCATCAGTGCTTCCTTCAGGAATGCGTATTTTTACCTGGTCAGTATGTATTGTGGAATCAAACCTTTACAGGCAAGCCGACGCTCGAAATGGTTGAGTTAGATCGTATTTCGGGCAACGCTTTTCGCGAGGGGATAATACCCGATCAATTCATTACACCTACACGATGGTTCAGGACGCTCAGAACGTTAGTCGAAGAGCTAATCGCGCCGGGTTATGTCCATAAAGAAAAACGAAAGTTAATTGCTGAGCTTTGGCACGAATATGGAGACAGAATACTGCGTTTAACGGGAGGATCGTTTGAGCTATTACAGTGGATAGATCAGAGAGAGGTGTTGAAGGTGGCTTCTGTTGGAATAGCTCACCTAATTAATACATCATACCAAGAGGTTTTAGGGGTAGAATGGCCAATTAGATCCGCGGAAGTCAAAAAAGCAGCCCACTACCTAAAAGATGCCTTGGCAACACGAGTATGGAAAAATACTTTAGCAGATGGTGGCTATGACAGGGCGAAACGAGATTCCTCTTACGCTTCGCTACTAGGGAACATTTTATACTGGCATCGCGACTCGCAAATGGAGCGCGCATGGATGATCGAAATCTATTTGCAATCGAAAGGGGTTTCAAGTTTCTCAGCTAACGATATTAGAATGTATAAAGGATAGATTAAATTTGCCCATTTAGGGGTCATTTGAAGCCTCCGTTTGGTATTCTTAAAGCATTTTAAAAGAATGTGTCTCATGACAATGGGCTTAAAGCCTTCGCTTTAAGAAGCGTGTGGACCGCAAGTGCTGACGTCTGAAACGCCGGACAGGGTATACCCTGAGTGGACGTGGGCTTTGGTACACAAAACCCGTTCAAACAGGGTCGGTAGCAGAGAAATCGGACACCTCATTATGAGGGTCTAGAGTCTGCCTGGACACATTAGGGGTGCACGTCTGACATTGCTGCGTCAGCCTCTGCCTGTCGACGGCGATCACGAGCAATCTTGGCGAGCAGCGTTCGACTGCACCCAGTTGCATCCATTATATCGCGCCAGCTTCGGCCATCGCGAAGAAGGCTCGAGATGGCAGCGTTGCGTGTCTTGTTCTCGGGACGCCCCTTATAAAGGCCCGCTGCCTTGGCTTTTGCAGTGCCTTCGGCTTGTCGACGACGGCGATCCTCATAATCCTTACGGGCAACCGCGGCGAGTACGTCCAACATCATGGCGTTGACCGCTGCGAACATTCGGCCGGTGAACTCATCCGTCGGTGCCGTCAGGATCCACGACGTCGGCAGGTCGAGTGCAACAACCCGGACCTGCTTGGCGTCGATTAGATTGCGCAGCTTGATCCAGTCTGGCGAGGTGAGGCGGGAAAGCCGATCAACCTGCTCGACCAGGAGCACGTCTCCCGGCTCGCAATCCGACAGCAGGCGGAATAGCTCTGGCCGGTGGAGCTTGGCTCCACTTTCGTTTTCGACATAGCGGGCCGCAATCCGAAGCCCGTGCTCGGCCGCAAACACGTCGAGGGCGCTCTTGGCGCGCGACGCATCCTGTTCGGAGGTAGAAGCACGAAGATAGGCTCGGATGAACATCCCGTAGTCTGCTATATGTGGTGCTTATTAGTCTAGTCTTTTTTACGCCGTCAGGGCGGGTTTAAAGTACCAGCTATTGAGCGGTCTGCTAAAGGCATACGTTAAAAGCACCGGAGATTATGCACGTGGGGCAGCTTCACGTCGATGAGCCATAATCCAAACGGTGTGGTACAAACGAGGCTCGCTGGCATACCGTGGGGACGGTTGCTGCTAAGCCGGGATATCCCTAGAAGATGATGACGATGCTGATCAGAGGTACAGAGGCCGTCATGACGCTACAGATCAACATAACGCCAAACGGGCGCATGAGCCTGCCCGCTGACGTTCGCAAGCGGTTGGGCCTGACGGGTGGCGGTGCGGTATATCTCGACGAAACCGAAGATGGCGTTGTTCTGCGAACCGCCAGCCAAGCGGTGGCAAGGGCGCAGGCGCTGGCCGAGCAATATACCGGCGGTAATCCCGACGCCTCTGTTGACGCATTCCTCAATCGGCGTCGCGAAGATAGCGGCGAATGAGCGTGGTTCTCGACGCCTCGGCTCTCATCGCAATGATCAAGGGTGAAAAGGGATCTACCAAGGTTGCAGCCGGTATCGCCGGTGCGCGAGTGAGCAGCGTGAACTACGCTGAGGTGGTGACCCACTTCATTCATACCGGAATGCCCGAGCGAGAAGTTGATGCCATGCTTGATCCGCTGCCACTGACGGTAGTGCCGGCCGACAAGGCCTTGGCGAAAATCGCCGGGCGGCTGCGCGCCGCGACGGCCGAGGCGGGCCTTAGCCTTGGAGATCGCTTTTGTCTGGCTCTAGCCCGACGGGATGGATTGCCCGCTTGGACCAGCGACCAGAACTGGAAGAAGATCGCGGATGCAGTCGAGGTCAAGGTCGTGACGATCCGCTAGAACTTGGCGGGAAGGGCAGGGGGCAACCACCTGTCGATCCTCTGGAAGCGGAAGGTCTGCATCCTGGTGGAAAACCGCCTGTCCGCTGTTGGGCGGCGTTTCGGCGAAAGCTGCCGGGCGACTTCCGACCCATAGTAAGTCATTCAGGACAACTTTTCTGCTCCCTGAAAGCCGCCGTCCGGCCGCGCGGTTGGCTGCGGCTCAGCTGAACGAGCCGGGCACCGGCTCCTGCGTAGCGACACCGTTAACGCACAGGTTAGCGTGTCGCAGATGTGCGTTGAAAGTCGCGTAATTCCGCGACTGACATTCGCGACAGCTACGCCGTCAGCCGACCACGCTTGAGCTGGTGTAGCGAAACTCAGGATATTCGCGACAATCCTCCCACTAACCCATGACGATCATCTCGGTCGCGATCAGCGCGAGCAGGACCATGACGAGCTGGCGGAAGCGCTCAACGGGCAGACGCTTGATGAGCAAGCACCCCGCCCAGGTGCCAACGATCATCGCCAGCCCCATCGCGATCGCCAGCGGCCAGAAGGTTGGTCCAAGGTCGATCGTCGCGCCGTAAACAATTGTCTTGGCACTGTGCATCACGATCGAGGCGACCGCGTCACTCGCGACATAGGCAAGCGGTGGCAAACCGAGGCTCAGGAACACCGCTGCGCCGAGCGGCCCGGCGCTCCCGACTAGCCCGGACAACAGGCCGGTCACACCGCCCCCGATCACCAGCACGCGGCGCGAGGGTTTAAACGCGATCATGCCCGTGGCCTTCAGGATGACGAACAGCAGGATCGCCACGCCCACGATCCTCGCAACGAGCGCCGTCGGTAGCGACGCGAACGACAATGCGCCCAGCATCGAGAACGGTATGGCAGCGGAGAGGAACAGCAACACGGGCCGCCAACGGATTGGCGCCAGCCCAGCCCATCCCGGCCGGCGCACCGTTGCCGATGATCTGGACGATCGTCAGCAGCGTCACCGCTTCGGTCACGCCGACGACTTAAATCAGCAGCGGCAGCAACAGCAGTGCCCCGCCAAACCCGGCCGAACCCGAGATTGCAGCAGCCGCAAATGCACCGACGATCAGCAGCCCATATTCGATCATTGGTGTCATCGGTCGAACCGCGGCATGACCGACCAGTGTTCCAGCTGCTTGTAGACGATCACCTTGTCGCCGAGCAGGTCGCCATGTCGCCGGCAGAACCGGTCGAGCTGGTCGCGTTCGCCGACGAGTTCGACGCAGATCGTCAGATGGGGATCGGCCGCCTCCGATCCGTTCTCGCGGATCTGGCCGTGGTTGCTGAACCCATAGTGCGTGTGTTGCGCGACGGCATTGATGATGCCGTCTGGATTAGCTCGCGATAGAGCGGCTTGGCAGCCCACAGCGTACGCAGGCTGCGCTCACCAATTCGGTCGGACGGTTTCATGTAGATACGCAGCATGCCGATTTCGCGATGCTGGACGGTGAAACGATTGGGCATGGACAAACCCTCGATTGGTGGGGGGATCAGGAGCGTGGGCTTCGCGAGGCGCGGTGTGCCCGCGCCTCGCGAAGCGTCGCGTTCGGGGTGAGGCCGGTCGCCGGCACCTTCGGCACCGCGACGCGCTGCGACAGGTAGATGCCGTTATGACCGGAGCAGAGGTAGGCGACGAAGCAGGCCACCGCGATCGGCACCGCATAGGCAGCGCCGAACAGTTCGATGCCCATGAAGGTGCAGGCGAGCGGGGTGTTGGCCGCGCCCGCGAACAGCGCGACGAAGCCGAGCGCGGCGAATACGCTGGTGGGCACGCCGAACATGGGGGCGAGTGCGTTGCCGAGCGCCGCGCCGATGAAGAACAGCGGTGTCACCTCGCCACCCTTGAAGCCGGCGCTGAGCGTGACGACGGTGAACAGCAGCTTGATCGCCCAGCTCCACGGATGCGTGTCCGGTCCGAAGAAGCTGGCGATGGTGAGGCTGTCGGGCGTCGCTGCCAACGTGCCGAGTCCGAGATAGTCGCGCGTTCCGAACAGGTAGACGAGCGCGATGACCGCGATGCCGCCAATGGCGGGGCGTAACGGGCCATAGGAGACGATGCGCTTGAGCCACCCGCCGAGCGTGTGATTGGCTTCGGCGAAGGCGAGACCGACCAGCCCGAACGCAACCCCGGCGACGCCCGCCTTGGTGACGAGCAGCGCATCGACCGGCACCAGCGCATCGATCCGGTAGACGCCGTGATGGATGCCCCAGGCAAGGCACGTCCAGTCGCCGACCAGTGCCGCGACCAGGCACGGCACCAGCGCGCGATATTCGACACGCCCGATCGCCAACACCTCCAGTGCGAACACCGCCCCTGCGATGGGCGTGCCGAACACCGCGCCGAACCCGGCCGCAATGCCCCCCATCAGCAGGATGCGGGTGCCGTCAGCATCGAGCTTGAGCGCGCGACCGAAACCGCTGGCGAGACTGCCGCCCAACTGGACGGCGGTGCCTTCGCGCCCGGCCGAACCGCCAAACAGATGGGTCACCACCGTGCCGAAGAAGATCAGCGGTGCCATCCGCAGTGGCACCCCCCCGCCCGGTTCGTGGATCTGCTCGACAATAAGGTTGTTGCCGCCCTCCACCGAGCGGCCGGTCAGATGGTAAAGCAGTCCGACCACGAACCCGCCGATCGGCAGCAGGTAGAGCAGCCAGGGAAAGGCAAAGCGAAGCCGGGTCACGGCATCGAGGCTCCACAAGAAAGCCGCGCAGAGCGTTCCCACCATTGCGGCCATCGGGACCAGGATCAAGGCCCATCGCAGCACCGACATGGCATGGGTGCGGCGATCGCGAATGAACGCTGCCATGTTGAACTGGTCGTAGAGATTGCGAAATGTCGCGCGCACGATTCCTCCTTGCTGCCTTGCGGCGCCTGGTAGGAATCATCGACCCTTGCGAGGGCGGTTCGGCCGAATGGCCCGGCGGAAATCCATCGCCGTGCCGAGCATATGCTGTCCGACGGCGACCTGGTCAACCATCGGCAGGGTCACGATGAGACCATTGTTTTGCTGAGGATCAATAATTGGCTCAACCATGGAATAAATCTCGACGGGCGTCGTCTACGCTTTCGAGACTGATGCGCCGGAGGCTTATGCGTAGACGAAATTGGATGCTGGGTCTGACTGCTTCGGCCATGCTCACCGGCGCAGTCGCGGCCGCCCCCGCCGATGGCTACGCCAGCATGGTATCTGCCGCGATGGACCGGATGATGGCGGGCATGATGGTCAAGCCGTCCGGCGACGTCGACCGCGACTTCGTCGCAATGATGCTTCCGCATCACCAGGGCGCCATTGATATGGCGGTGGCAGAGCTGCGCTACGGTCATAACGAGCAGCTCAAGCGCATTGCGCAGGAGATCATCATCGATCAGCAGCAGGAGATCGCCGCCATGAAGTTGGCGATTGGTCAGCCGCTACCCCCTTCGACGCCAGCCCCGACGCAGGGCGGCGACTACCACAGCCATATGGAGCACTGACATGATCCGGACCTTCCTGCGCTCGGCCGCCTTGCTGATGAGCGCCGCACCGGGCATTGCCATGGCCCAGCAGGCGCCGTGGAACGCCAAGGACGTGCCTGTCAGCCACCGCGACCGCGTCTATGCATCCGAACAATTCTCCAACACGGTGTCGGTGACGGACCCGGCCGACAACAGGTTGCTCGGCGTCATCAAGCTCGGCGATCCGCAGCCGATGAATTTTTCCCCGCTCTACAAGGGGCAGGTGCTGGTTCACGGCCTCGGCTTCTCGCCGGACGGGAAAACACTGGCGGTCGTGTCGATCGGATCCAACGCCGTGTCGTGGATCGACACCGCCACCAACACCGTCAAGCACACGACCTATGTCGGGCGCAGCCCGCATGAGGCGTTCTTCACGCCGGACGGCAAGGAGGTGTGGGTTACGGTACGCGGCGAGGATTACATCGCCGTGCTCGACCCCAAGACGTACAAGGAGACCGGTCGCATCAAGACGCCCGGTGGTCCGGGCATGACGATCTTCTCTCCCGATGGCCGATACGGCTATGTCTGTTCCTCGTTCAATCCGGTGCTGGCCGTGTTCGATGTCTCGACCCACGCGCAGGTCGGACAGGTGGCGCAGCCGAGTCCGTTCTGTCCCAACATCGCCGCGACGCCGGACGGCAAGCAGGTGTGGTTCACGCTGAAGGACATCGGCAAGACGGTCGCATTCGATGCCAAGCCGCCTTTCGCGATCCTCAAGGTGCTGGATACCGGACCGATCACCAATCACGTCAACTTCGCCCGCACGGTCAGGGGACAGTTCGCCTATGTCACGGTAGGCGGGGAAAACGCGGTGAAGGTGTTCCGCACGTCCGACTTCGCGCTTGTCGCCACCATCCCGGTCGGCAAGATGCCGCACGGTGTCTGGCCATCGGGCGACGGCCGGCGCATCTATGTCGGGCTGGAGAATGCTGATGAACTTGCCGCGATCGACACCGCCGGCAACAAGGTCGTTGCCACCGTGCCGGTCGGACAGGCACCGCAGGCGATCGCCTATGTGCCGAACGCTATTCCGACAGGCCTCGGCACCGACAATCTTCAACCGCTCGGTACGGCAGGCAAGGCGGTGCATCTGAACATGGGGCCGGTTCGCGGCAATGGTGCTGCAAGCAGCATTACCCTCTTCGACCAGGGCATCATTCAGGTCGTGCAGAGTGCCGTTACCGGTTTGCAGCCCAAGAAGCCTTACATGCTCGTGCTCACCGCCAACGCGGACGGCAGCGGTGCGGTAGAGCCGCTTGCGAACTTCATGAGCAATCCGGCAGGTGCGGCGATCGTCAACGCGTCGGGTCCGATCCGGCAGATCGTTCAAGGCAGCACCGCGGCACCCCGGCGTTTTCTGGCGGTCGCCGAGGTGGTGAACGGCGCTCCGGGCCGCATCGTGCAGGTGCAGCGCGACTGAGATGGACCCGCTTGCCGCCGCGATCGAGCCACTGATCCCCGGTCTGCGCCGCTATGCCCGGTCGTGGTTGCGCGATCCGGCGATGGCGGATGACGTGGTGCAGGATTGCCTTGAGCGCGCGGTCGGGCGCTGGCGCCAGCGACGGGGTGCAGAGGTTCGCCCATGGGTCTACGCGATCCTGCACAATCTGTTGGTCGACCATCAGCGGCAGCACAGTCGGCGAGGTACGGCGGTTCCGCTCCACCTCGTCGACGACGCTGCGCTCGGCCGCCCGGCCGATCAGGACGTAGGCCTGCACCACCGAGACCTGTTGCGCGCACTTGATGCGTTGCCCGAGGAGCAGCGGACGGTGCTGCTCCTCATTTCCGTCGAAGGTCTGTCATATGGGGAAGTCGCTGCCGTCGTCGGCGTGCCGCTGGGAACGGTGATGTCGCGCATATCGCGGGCGCGCGACCGTCTGGCGACGCTCCTCCGCGAGGGTGAACGGCCACGATTAAGGAGTATTCGATGACCAGCCCGATCGGAGAGGACGATCTGGCCGCGTGGATCGATGGAAGGCTGTCGCCCGAGCGGCAGCGTCTGGTCGACGCTTACCTTGAAGGCCAGCCGGACGTGCATGCCCGTTTGCGGGAGCAGGCGGAGCAGGCGCGAGCTCTTGCGTCCCTGTTCGCTCCCATCGCGGAGGAACCGATCCCGGCGACGATGCGCGTCGCAGCCATCAGGGGACGGCAACGCCAACCGCCTTGGCAACTCGCCATCGCCGCGTCGCTTCTGCTGGCGGTCGGATTTGGCGGTGGTTGGTCGAGCGCGCGGTGGAGCGGCGAACCCCACGCGGGCATCGCGGCGCTGGCCAATGAGGCGAGCGACAATTTCCGTGTCTATGCCGCCGACCGGATTCGACCGGCGGAAATCGGCCCCGACCAGCGCGCCATGCTGATCCGATGGACCTCCAGCCGATTGGGTGAGCGCGTGACCATCCCGGACCTCAGCACAGCGGGTTACCGCTATGGCGGGGGGCGATTGGTCGCGACGCCCCACGGCCCTGCAGCGCTGCTCCTCTATGATGGACCGCAAGCGTCGAAGCTTGCGGTGCTGACGAGGCCCATGCAAATCGACAAGAGCGCAAGCATGACCAGCACGTCCAGCGGGACCATGGGCCGGGTCACATGGGCGGTCGACGGGATCGGCTATAGTGTGGTGGGGGAGCGCCCCGCTGCCGAGCTGCATCCGATCGCCAACGAGGTCCAGCGCCAGGCCGATGCGGCGCTTGTGTCCTGATAGCACCTGGCCAGTTCTCAGCGCCGACAGGCACTGGGCGGACCAGCGGGATCACGGCTTGCGCGCGGCATCGTTCCGGTCGGCCTCTGCCGGAGTCAGCCTGGCCCGTTCGCGAATGCGACGTTCGAGTGGAGCGCCGACGAACAGTACGAGCATCGCAAGGCTCAACCCGCCGATGATGAGCGGCCACACCGCCAACCCTGCTGCCGCGCCGATCGTGGCTGTTACCCAGATGCATGCGGCAGTCGCCAATCCATGCACTTCCTGACCCTGGCCGACCCGCAGCACAGCGCCGGCACCGATGAAGCCGACGCCGGACAGAATGCCCTGCATCGCCCGTCCTGCGGCATCGGCGTTCACATTCGGCAAGCCACTGTGTACGATCGCCTGCACGGCGATGCAGCTCGCCAGACCGACGAGGCCCAGCGTCCGCAAGCCCATGATCTGCCGGTTCTCGCGCGAGCGTTCCCAGCCGAGCACCATCCCAGCCGCGGTCGCCACCACCAGCCGCCCGATTGCATCGATCCAAAAGCCGAGATCCGGTGCCGCTGACGCTTCGATCATTCGACCAGCACGTGCACATGATGCCAGGCGGTGCACAGATAGCCAGCGAAGTTCCACATCGTATCCGGCCGCTCGGGCTGACCCTGTCCAGTGTCGTCGAAGGCGCGCACGACAAGGTGCTGGCGCCCCTTGTCGAGCGTGGCGTCGAGGGTCCAGCGCCGCCAACCCCAGTGCGCCTCCGGATCATCGGTGAACGTCGCCTGTTGCCAGTCGCGACCACCGTTTACCGACACTTCGACCCGAGAGACGCGGCGATCATAGGCGATGGCATAGCCCTCGATCCGCACCTCCCCGGCCGGCAAGCTTTCGCCAGAGCCGGGCACGCAGATCGCGGCGTTGAGCGGCATGGCATTGATGGTCAGACCCTGGCTCCAGTCGACGGTGTCGCTCGTCACATCGGCAGGAAAGAGCTTGTAGTCGTGCGCCTGGATCGGTGCGTCGGATGGCGTCTCGCGCACCTCGATCCGTGTCAGCCATTTGGCGCTCCGCACCCCGGCATAGCCCGGCACCACCATGCGGATCGGTGCGCCGTGTTCGGGCGTCAGCGGCTCGCCGTTCATCGCCCAGGCAATGAGGACGTCGGGTTGCCGCGCCTTGTCCATGGCGATCGAGACCCCGAACAATGCTTCCTCGCCTTCGACGTCCACCTCGTCCGCTCCGGTGAACGCCACGAACAGGTCGGACGCATCCGGCGCACCGACGGCATCCAGTACGTCGGACAGTCGTACGCCGGTCCACTCCGCATTGCCGATCGCGCCCACGTCCCACGGGTCGCCGGACGTTTTTGCGAACTGCTGAAGATCCGTGCGCCGGTTGCCGGCGCACTGGAGAACTGCCGTCACCGTCCGCGTGGCCAACGCGCTCTTCAACTCCTCCACCGAGAAGGAGCGTCTTTCCATGTTCATCCCGCTGACCTCGATCCGGTGATCGGCAGGCAGATCAGGCACCGCACCATGGCTGCGCACGTAGAACAGCGCCTGCGGCGTCAGGAACCGCTCGATCAGCGCGCCGGGCGTCGGCTCGGCGTTGTAGGGCTCGGATTTGCGCTCGATCATATCAGTCATGGACGAACCAACGCCGCAAGCGCGCGGATCGCTTCAAATCTTCAAGACTATCGCAGACGAAGGATTACCGATCGTTCCGATATCCAGATTGAAATAAACGGATCAAACGGTTGGTCGTATCGATAAGATTGCGCGATATAAGCTGCATGACCCTGGAGCAACTCAGAATATTCGTCGGTGTCGCCGAGCGCGAACACGTCACCAAGGCAGCGGAGGTGCTGAACGTCACGCAGTCCGCTGCCTCCGGCGCGGTCGCGGCCCTCGAAGCGCGCTACGGGGTTCCTCTGTTTCACCGTGTCGGGCGTGGCATCCAGCTGACCGAAGCAGGCCGCGGCTTTCTGGAGGAAGCGCGCGCAGTGCTGGGGCGGGCAGCGCATGCCGAGACGATGCTGGCGGACTATGCCGGGCTTGCCCGTGGTTCGTTGCGGATCGTCGCAAGCCAGACGATCGCGAGCTACTGGTTGCCGGCAAAGCTCGCCTCCTTCTACGAACGCCACCCGCAGATCGCGGTCGAACTGGCGATCGACAACACCGAAGGTGCAGCAGCGCAGATCCTGAGCGGCGCGGCGGAGCTCGGTTTCGTCGAGGGCGAGGTGGACGAACCGGCGCTCGCCCTCTGGAATGTCGGGCGTGACCCGATGGTGCTGGTCGGCCATGAGGACGCCGGGCGCGTCGACGAGGACTGGCTTCGCGCTGCACGCTGGATCGTCCGCGAGCAGGGTTCGGGCACGCGCTCGACCTTCGAGGACGTGCTGCGAACGCGCGGGTTTGATCCGGCCCAGCTGACAGTAGCGATGACGCTGCCGTCCAACGAGGCGGTGCGTACCGCGGTCGAGGCCGGTGCCGGCGTCGCTGTGTTGTCGCGATTGGTCGTCGCACGCGCGCTCAAGGCCGGCGATCTGGTCGAGTTGCCGCTTGGGTTACCCGATCGCGCCTTCCACGCGCTGCGCCACAAGGAACGCTATCGCACCCGCGCGGCCGACGCGCTGACGGACCTCATCAAGGAGCAGGTCGCATGACTGCCGACGCACCTTCGGCCCTGACCGGCCTCAAGCCGCTAAGCAGGCTCGATCACCCGCGCGAGATGATCCGCCAGTTCACACCCAACTGGTTCGCCGCGACGATGGGCACCGGCATCCTCGCTCTCGCGCTGCCGCAGGTGCCCAATATCGGCCCCGCGCTCAAACCGATTGGCGAGGTGTTGTGGTTCTTCAACATCGCGCTCTTCATCCTGTTCGCCGGTCTCTATGGCGCGCGCTGGGCGATGTTCGGGCATGAGGCACGGCGCATCTTCGGCCACAACACCGTGTCAATGTTCATCGGGACCATTCCGATGGGCTTGGCGACGATCATCAACGGATGCCTCGCCTTCGGGATCGCGCGGTTCGGTAACGGCATCGTGCCGGTCGCACACGTCCTGTGGTGGATCGACGTCGCCATGTCGCTCGCCTGCGGCGTGTTGATCCCCTACCTGATGTTTACCCGCCACGAGCACAGCCTGGACGGCATGACTGCGGTATGGCTGCTGCCGGTCGTCGCAGCGGAAGTGGCGGGTGCCAGCGGCGGGCTGCTCGCGCCGCATCTGACCGATCCTCACGCGCAGATCGTGACGCTCGCCACTTCCTACGTGCTGTGGGCCTATTCGGTGCCGGTCGCGTTTGGCATCCTCGCTATCCTGATCCTGCGCATGGCGCTCCACAAGCTCCCGCACGAGAGCATGGCGGCATCCTCTTGGCTTGCGCTGGGGCCGATCGGCACCGGGGCGCTGGGTATGCTGGTGCTTGGGGCGGATGCGCCGGCGATCCTCGCGGCGCATGGGCTGGTCGGTGTCGGTACCGTCGCGCAAGGGATCGGCGTCGTCGCCGGGCTCTGTCTGTGGGGTTTCGGCCTGTGGTGGCTGGCGCTCGCGACGCTCATCACCATCCGCTACTGGCGCGCCGGCGTCCCATTCAACCTTGGCTGGTGGGGCTATACCTTCCCGCTCGGCGTCTACACCGTCGCCACCTTCCGCCTCGGTACGACGCTGAACCTAGGCTTCTTCGGTATTGTCGGCACAGTGCTGACGGTCGCGCTCGCGGCGATGTGGCTGCTGGTCGGTGCCAAGACACTCGCCGGAGCATGGCGCGGCAACCTGTTCGTCTCGCCCTGCATCGCTACCCCGAACTGATCCACCCTGATGATCGGATCAATCGGTCCGATCACTTGCAGAACGCCGCTTCGAACCGCCAGCGTGGCTGGCCACAGGAGAGCCTTGTCATGGACAATTTTGACGCCGCGCTGGCGAGTGAAACCAGCCGTCGCCGCTTTCTCAGGCGTACGGCGCTCGGCACCGCCGGCCTTGCCGCAGCACCTGCGCTGGCGCAGCAGCTCGTCGACCTGAAGCTGCCTGGCGGCAATGCCGAGCGGCCGATGACCAGCGCCTTTCCTGGCAAGGGCAGCATGATCCTCCAACGCATCCATCCTCCGCTGTTGGAGACGCCGATGGACGTGTTCGACAAGTCGGTGTTCACGCCCAACGACCAGTTCTTCGTTCGCTGGCACTGGGCCGACATTCCAACCTCGATCGACGTCGAGAGCTTCCGCCTCAACGTCTTCGGCCACGTCAACCGACCGCTGTCGATTAGCCTCGCCCAACTGCTGCGCCTGCCGCGGGTCGAGATGGCGGCGGTCAACCAGTGTTCGGGCAACAGCCGTGGGCTGTTCCAGCCCCGGGTCGCCGGCGCGCAATGGGGCAACGGCGCGATGGGCAATGCCAAATGGCTCGGCGTGCGCCTGCGCGACGTGCTGGACCTCGCGGGGGTCAAGGCAGGCGCGGTACAGGTGCGCTTTGGCGCGCTCGATCAGCCGGTTGTGGCGGACGCCCCTGACTTCGAGAAGGCGCTCGACATCGACCATGCCCGCGACGGCGAAGTGATGATCGCCTTCGGCATGAACGGCGAGCAGCTGCCGCTCCTCAACGGCTTTCCCTGCCGGCTGATCGTCCCGGGCTGGTATTCGACCTACTGGGTCAAGATGCTGAACGCGATCGAGGTACTGCCCGGCCTTGACGACCAGTATTGGATGGCCAAGGCCTACAAGATACCGGCGACACCCGGCGCGAATGTCGCGCCCGGTGCCAAGGACTTCCCGACCGTGCCGATCAATCGCATGATCCCGCGCAGCTGGATGACCAGCCTGCCCGATGGCCAGGCGATCGCCTATGAGGCGTCGATCCCGGTCGGCGGCATCGCGATGGGCGGCGATTGCGGCGTCGCCAAGGTCGATGTCTCGTCGGATGGTGGGCGCACTTGGTACAAGACGACGCTCGGAGTGGACGAGGGCAGGTACAGCTTCCGTCGGTGGGATGGTCGCGTGCCGCTGAGACGCGGTCCCAACCCGATCATGGTGCGCTGCTGGAACACCAATGGGGTCGCCCAGCCGATGAAGCCGATCTGGAACCCGGGCGGGTTCATGCGCGGCAACATCGAAACCACCACCATCATCGCGGCCTGAGGAGCGAGTAGCATGAAGACCCCGTCTACCGGCATCATGGCCGCTGGCCTGATCGGCCTGACCGGTATTATCCTCGTCTCGATCGGGGCGCCGAGCAGCCGCAAGGCGCCTGCCCCGATCTCCGAGACATCCGAGCCGGCACCGCCCACCAGCGTCTCAGCCCGCGGCTTTTCGCTCGCCTCGACCAGCGTCGACCTGCCGGTCGATGACGTTACCTACCCCGATGGTCCGCACGCCGACGTCATCAACGCCAACTGCACTTCGTGCCACTCGGCCAGCATGGCGCTGACCCAGCCTGCGCTATCGGCGGATCAGTGGAAGGCGACCGTCACCAAGATGCGCGAAGTGTACAAGGCTCCGGTGGCCGAGAAGGACGTCAACGCGATCGTCGCCTATCTCATCGCTATGCCGAGCCACAAGGCGGCACCCGCGACAGGCAAGGCACAGGATCCCGACCCCAAGGCGGCTCCCGATGCCTCAGGTGGAACAGGCTAACCGATCTCCTTCCATAATCCCGAAATACCATCGTTTGTGGGACGGTCGCCAGCAGTGAACTGCAACGCGCCGACACTGCCTTGCGAGCGGACAGAAGGAAGAGCTTCAACCCTCAATGAAGCTTCATCGGTGCCGTTTGGTAGGGTGCCGTTTGGTCCTCCTTGGTTAGGACTCCAGGCGGACCAAAGGGCCAATCCGAGCTAAATTCTTAATGTCCCTTTTTGGCGGAAATCGGACCGGCCAGAGTAGGAACGCAGAGGGTATACCTGAAAAACACCGACCCTAAATCGATCAATGTCTCGGTCTGTCGCGGAGCGGGCAGGGGGGCTGTCGAGCGTGGGTGTCCCGGCGGACCTATCGCAGCCACCTTGGCTTTCCCGAAACTCCATCTCCGCGAGACCATTTCGTGAAAATGATTTCGGGAACAGATTTCGAGAAATGCGCCGTAGATGAGGGCGGGGCCGACTGAACGACGCCCGCTTTCTCACTGGCCCTTCCTTTTCGAGAACGCCGTGTTAGCCGCAAACCTCAATAGTCCGCCATTCGTGACTGATGAGATTGTCTCGATAGCCCAGATTGCCGAGAGGCTTTTTGGCAGGGATTGTATTGCCTGCCAGCGCCGCTCAACGGTGTAATGTCGATTGCCGATAGCCGATATCAGGAGACGACGTTATCTTGCGGCGTTGAATCCTTCCCGAGGAGACGAAAAATGAAGCGGCGTTGGATGATCTCACCTGTGCTGTTGGTAATGACCGCCTGCGGACAGTCAGGCAGCGAATATGTCGGCAAATGGGAACGAGGCAAAACAAGCCACGAGAATGGCTTCTCCGGCGCTCAAGTTAATGTCGTCAAGGATACCATGACGATCGAACGTAACGGCGATAGCTTCCTTTTGAATAATACTCGGGTTCTCACGCAAGGCGGTGGAAAGCCATTCATCTATCCTAACAATAAGCAGCCAGCGATCTACAAAGACGGTCAGCTACAAGTCGCTGGAGGGCTCGCGGCTTACGTCATTGACAAAGCATCCGGGCATCTTGTCGCACCGGACGGCGGAGGGGATTTTACTAGGACTAAGTGAACAGAAGGCTTGGCATTATCCCCACTGTATCTCCGATCTACGATCTACGATCCTTTGCAGGAAATCGGGTTAGCAGCGAGATACTATGCAGAAGGAGCAAGTGCCTCGATGATCCGGCAGTCGGCGACGGTGTTGCGGCTACAGGAATCTATCAGCGCGTCGAGTTCACCAGCAAGCGCGGTGAGGTCTACGATTTTGCGCCTGATCGCGTCGCGGTGTTGGTTGGCAACGACATCGACGGCGATGCAGGACTGATCGCGCCGATCGGCCAGCCCCATAAGCTCGCGTACCTGATCGATTGAAAAGCCAAGATCCCGCGCACGCCGAATGAAGGACAGGCGGCGCAGATGCGCGCCCTCATAGGTCCGATAGTTACTCGCCGATCGCGCAGGTGCGGGCAGTAAGCCAATCTGCTCATAGTAGCGGATCGTCTCGACCTTCGTGCCCGTCGCACCGGCCAGTTTTCCGATCGTAAGTTTCTCAGACACAACGCTTGACCCTCTAGCGACTAGAGGGTGCATATAGGCTGTCAGATCGATTCTATCGAGGTGGCGAACATGGCCTGCACAAGCTGCGCGTCCGACAAGGCGGGTACTCTCAACGACCCCAAGTGGCGGCGCGCGCTATTGATCGCGCTCGCCATCAATGGCGGCATGTTCGTTATCGAAATTGCGGCCGGCATCACGGGTGGATCGAAGGCCCTGCAAGCCGACGCGCTCGACTTTTTCGGGGATACTGCGAACTACGCAATCAGTCTTGGCGTTGCCGGGATGGCGATAGCCTGGCGCGCACGCGCTGCGATGTTGAAGGGGGCGACGCTTGCTTTGCTAGGCGTCTATGTCCTGTTCGCAGCGGGATGGGGTGCGCTCCACGACGCAACGCCCCATGCCGAAATTATGGGCGTAGTCGGCATCGCCGCGCTGATCGCGAACCTTGTGGTCGCGGTCATGCTGTACCGCTTCCGAAGCGGTGATGCGAACATGAGGTCGGTATGGATTTGCTCGCGCAATGACGCGATCGGCAACATCGCCGTCGTACTGGCCGCAGGCGGCGTGTTCGGCCTCAACAGTGCGTGGCCTGATCTTGCCGTCGCCGCCTTGATGGCGGTGTTGGGAATATCGGGCGGTTTTCAGATCATGCGGCAGGCGCGCGCCGAAATGCGTAGCGAGCCCTCACCCGCCCCCGCTACTTACCAGCAGTCGTTACATGGCAGTCGGTAAGCTGCTAAGGCGCGGGCCGATGCACCGCCTTTCCGCCATGTTCCTCAGTTTCATGCTCGTGCTTATGCTCGGGCTTGGATCAGTCGCGCATGCGACCGAAGGCGTGACGTGCGTTGATACCACAGCGGTCAGCTCCCTCGATCATTGCGACGGCGATGCCGACCAAGTGCCGGCAGACGCCGACAAGGCATATCCTCACCATCATGGCGGTTGCCACGGCCATCATGTCGGCGTGCCGATCGCGTCCGATTCAACCGGACCAGCCAGCAGCGTTCGTATGACTGCATCGGTGTGGCGCAATGCGCCCAAGGCCCCGGCAGCGTCGGACCCAGCCCTACGTCCTCCCCAAGCCTGACCAACGCCTAATTCCGTCGGGAAAGCCCGTGCGGACGCCCAAGGTTCGTCAGGAGTCCATTACCCATGCACCGTTTTATTGCGGCCTTATTGGCCGTGGCGTCGTGCGCGTCGATCGCGCAAGCGCAGTCAGCCGATCCCACATCGACCAGTCCCCCGCTCACCCTTGATCAGGCGCTTTTACTTGCCGGAGCGACCGCCCCCAGCCTTGAGGCTGCCACAGCAGGCGTCCGGGCAGCAGAGGCAGGCCGCACGGTTGCCGGCTACCGCCCTAACCCGTCGATCGTCGCCGAGACCGAGAACATTGCTGGCAGCGGTCAATATCGGGGCCTTCGCAGCGCCGAGACAACGGCAGGTCTGGCACTACCGATCGAACTGGGTGGAAAACGATCGGCACGGATCGCTGTCGCAGATGCGATTGGTAATCGAGCGAGGATAGGCACGGCGTTGGCCGCGGCCGATCTACGGCTTGCCATCACGCAGCTCTACATCGAGGCGACCGCAGCGGAACGCCGACTGGTGACCGCGCGCGAGCAGGCCGGTATCGCCCGCGAAGCATCGCGCGCAGCCGGCGTCCGCGTTCAAGCGGGGCGAGCATCACCGCTCGAACAGCAGCGCGCCGATGTATTGCGGATCAACGCGGAGACGGCTGTGGAGCGCGCAGAGCGGCTTGCCGAGGTCGCGCAAAGTAATCTTGCCCGACGGATCAGCCAACCCCTCACGGGACCGTTGGACTTGGCGTGGTTCAATCGCGTCGAGGGCTTTGGTCCGGCACGGCCGATCGAGACCGCAGGGACGTTGGCATTGGCAGCGACCCGCGCAGACGTGACAACGGCAGAGGCACAGGTGCGGCTTGCCAGGTCGCAACGCATTCCCGACGTGACACTCAGCGCCAGCGCACGCCGGCTTGAGGCTACGAACGACGTGGCAGCGGTGTTCGGGGTGTCGATCCCGTTTCCGCTGTTCAACAACGGCAAGGCGGCAGTGGCGCAGGCGCGGGCGCAGACCGATCAGGCGCAGGCGCTACGTCGCGTCGCCGAGCTGGATACCGCGCAGGATATCGCAAGCGCACAGGCAAACGTCGCGAATGCCGCGACGACCGCTCGTAACGCCAGCGGGCCGGCATTGGCATCGGCAAGCGAAGCCGCTCGTATTGCCCGGATAGGCTACCGGGAGGGCAAGTTTGGGCAGCTCGATTTGCTCGATGCCGAACGTACCCTGTCCGAAACACGAACCGCCGCGATCGATGCGCTCGCCACCTATCACGACGCCAAGGCACGCCTCGAACGGCTCGTTGCCGCAGCGCCCTCGCCCGAGGAAACCAATTAATGACGAAGATCATCATACGGGCGCTCGCGCCTGTGACCCTGGCTATCCTCCTTGCCGGGTGCGGCGGGGGTAGCAACAGCGAGGCCGGTGAGAAGGCCGGAGCCGAGAAGACCGAAGGTGCCGAGGCCGGCGAAGCCAAGGAGGGTCCAAAGGATATCGTCACCCTGTCCGCGCAGCAGATCGCGGATGCCGGGATAGAGGTTACGCGACCTACAGTAGGCGGCGTGGCCGGAGCGATCGAGCTATCGGCAACGATCGAGGGTGATCCTCAAGGCGTGCAGGTCGTGTCCACCTCCGTAGGCGGTCGGCTCGTTTCCCTCACCCGCAATCTCGGGCAGTCAGTCAGCCGGGGAGACCCGCTGGCTATCATCGAAAGCCGGGAAGCGGCATCACTGAAAGCGGAGGTAGAGGCTGCGCGCGCGCGTTCCGCACTCGCCCAATCGAACCTTCGCCGCGAACAGCGCCTGTTTGCCGAACGCGTTTCGCCGGAGCAGGATCTGGTTGCAGCGCGGACGGCAGCGACGGAGGCCAGTATTGCCCTTCGCCTCGCGCAGCAGCAGTTGTCAGCGACGGGCAGCGGAGGCGGTGCGCTCAACCGCATCGCGGTTCGTTCGCCGATCGCCGGCCAAGTGATCGCGCGATCGGCCACCCTCGGGCAAGCCGTCGCGGCCGATGCAGAGCTGTTCCGCGTCGCCAATCTGTCGAAGGTCACTGTCACCACATCACTCGTCCCCACCGATGCCGGTCGGGTGAAACCCGGCGTGCGTGTCGAAGTAACGGCACCGGGGCGGCGTCAGGAGGGGCGTGTTACGTTCGTGTCCCCCATTCTGGACGAGACGACGCGATTGGTGCCGGTGATCGCCACCCTCGACAACGCCGGCAGCACATGGCGCGTTGGTGAGACGGTCAACGTATCGATCCTCGTTCCAGCGACCGGGGACCGTACCGTTGCTGTACCATCGGCCGCAGTGCAGATGATCGAGGACAAGTCGTTTGTGTTCGTCCGCACCGCGACAGGTTTCCGGGCAATTCCGGTGACGCTTGGCCGCACTAATGGCGGGCAAGTCACCGTAACGGCAGGCCTTACCGGCTCGGAGCGCATCGCTTCCACCAACAGCTTCACGCTCAAAGCCGAACTCGGCAAGGGTGCGGGCGGGGATGAGGACTGAGCCATGATCGGTCGCATCGTCACCCTCTCCGTCGAGAAGCGCTGGCTCGTCCTGCTTCTCACTATCGCGGCTGCATTGCTCGGGATTGGCGCGCTGCGTCAGCTTCCGATCGACGCCGTACCCGACATCACCAACAACCAGGTGCAGATCAACGTCGTTGCTCCTGCCCTCTCCCCCGATCAGATCGAGAAGCAGGTTGCGTTCACGGTCGAAACCGCGCTCGCGGGCATTCCCGGTCTTGAATATACCCGCTCGCTAAGCCGCAATGGCTTTGCCCAGATCACAGCGGTTTTCGGTGAAAAGACCGATATCTACTTTGCGCGGGCGCAGGTCGCGGAACGCCTGCGAACCGCAGAGGAAGACCTTCCCGAAGGTGTGAACCCCGAGATGGGGCCGATCGCCACGGGCCTTGGCGATATCTTCATGTGGACCGTCGAATACCGCGAGCTGGATCAGGTCCATCATCGCAACGGGGAACCTGGCCTGCAACGCGATGCCAGCTATATCACCCCCGAGGGGGATCACCTCGTCAGCGACGCCGACAAGGCGACATATCTGCGCACCGTGCAGGATTGGATCGTCACGCCGCAGCTCAAAAGCACGGCCGGGCTTGCTGGCGTCGACTCCCTTGGTGGCTACACCAAGGAATATCTCGTTATTCCGGACATACAGCGCATGGCGGCAATGCGGCTAACGCTTCAGGATCTCACCACCGCCCTACAGCGCAGCAATACCAGCGCGGGCGCTGGCGTGGTCAACCGCAACGGCGAAGGGTTGGCGGTTCGATCGGATGGGCGTGTCCGCAACGCCGACGAGCTGGCCCGTACCGTCGTTGCCACCCGCGAGAGCGTTCCAATACTGCTCAACCAGATCGCGACCGTTCGCACCGGGCAGGCGCTACGCATGGGATCGGCGTCGGAAAACGGTCATGAGGTCGTCGTTGGGACCGCAGTCATGCGGATCGGGGAGAATAGCCGCACGGTGTCGACGGGCGTTGCCGAACGGCTGACGCAGATCGGCCGCTCGTTACCGGTCGATGTTGTCGTGAAGCCGGTTATGAACCGGACCGAGCTGGTGAACTCCACGATCGCCACGGTTGCCCGCAACCTTGCCGAGGGTGCGGTGCTGGTGATCGTCGTTCTGTTTGCCCTGCTTGGCAATTTCCGTGCGGCGTTGATCGCGGCCTGCGTCATTCCGATCACGATGCTGTTGACCAGCATCGGCATGTTGAAGGCGGGTGTTTCGGCCAATCTGATGAGCCTTGGCGCGCTCGACTTTGGTCTGATCGTGGATGGCGCGGTCATTATCGTGGAGAACGCATTACGGCGTTTGGGCGAGGCGCAGCATGGTCGCGATGACGTGCTGACGATCGAGCAACGTCTCGGGATTGTCGCCGCATCGGCGCGCGAGATGATCCGGCCATCGGTGTACGGGCAGGCTATCATCATCCTTGTCTATGCGCCGTTGCTCACCTTCACGGGTGTCGAAGGCAAGATGTTCGAGCCGATGGCGCTGACAGTCATCATCGCTCTGGTGTTCGCCTTCATCCTGTCGCTGACCTTCATACCGGCAGCGATTGCGATCTGGCTCAGCAAACGGGTTGAGGAAAAGGAAAGCCGCGTCGTCACGTTCCTACGGCAGCGCTATGAGCCGGGACTCGATGCGGCAATGCGCCGACCCACCCTCACTATCGGCGTCGCGATCGGTGCGCTGGCACTCGCCGGGGCTGCTTTCACGACATTGGGGCAGGAGTTCTTGCCGCAGCTCGATGAGGGCAACATTCTCGTTCAGGCGGTCCGCATCCCCGGCACATCGGTCGATCAGAGCCAGGCCATGCAATTCCAGGTGGAAAAGGCACTCGCCAAGGCCCCTGAGGTCCGTTTCGCCTTCTCCCGCACCGGCACGTCCGAAATCGCATCGGACCCAATGCCGCCTAACGCGACCGACACCTTCGTCATCCTGAAGCCGAAGAAGGAGTGGCCCGACCCCGGCCTGTCCAAGGGAGAGCTGGTGGAGCGGCTGGAAAAGCGTCTCTCCACCCTGCCGGGCAACGCCTATGAGATCACGCAGCCGATCCAGATGCGGTTCAACGAGCTGATCGCGGGCGTGCGCGGCGACATCGCGATCAAGGTCTTTGGCGATGACTTTGGCGAGATGAACGCGACCGCAGATCGGATCGCCGGCATCCTTCGAAAGACGCGGGGTGCAGCAGACGTGCGGGTTGAACAAACCGAAGGTTTGCCGATGCTCGATATTCGGCCGAACCGCACCGCCATGTCCCGTGTCGGGGTAACGGCGGGTGACGTGCAGGACACGGTTGCCACAGCCATTGGCGGCCGACAGGCTGGTGTGATCTTTGAAGGCGATCGTCGCTTCCCCGTCGTGATCCGGATGGCGGAAAGCTCAAGATCCGATCTGACGGCGGTTGCTCAGGTCCCGGTGCCGACCGGCAGTGGCGGCTTCGTACCGCTATCGACCGTGGCGGATATCGCGGTGGTCGATGGTCCCAACCAGATCAGTCGCGAGAACGGCAAGCGGCGTGTCGTGGTGCAGGCCAACGTGCGCGATCGAGACGTGGCCGGTGTCGTGGGTGATGCCCGGTCAGCCATCGACGCTCAGGTGAAATTGCCGCCCGGCACGTATCTCGAATGGGGCGGTCAGTTCGAGAACCTTGCATCCGCCCGCGATCGGCTCAGCGTTGTGGTGCCGATCTGTTTCGTGGTCATCATGTTCCTGCTCTACGGCGCGCTAGGCTCCGTCAGGGATGCGTTGATCGTGTTTACCGGCGTTCCGCTGGCGTTGGTCGGAGGCATCCTTGCGCTGGTGCTAAGAGGCATGCCGTTTTCCATTTCAGCGGCAGTCGGCTTCATCGCGTTATCAGGTGTCGCGGTTCTCAACGGGCTGGTCATGGTGTCGTCCATCCATGATCTGATGCGGCAAGGCATTGATCGTGCGGTAGCGGCGCATCAAGGCGCTCTGGCGCGGCTCCGGCCGGTTGCGATGACGGCGCTCGTTGCGTCGCTTGGCTTCGTTCCGATGGCACTTGGTCATGGTGCTGGAGCCGAGGTGCAAAAGCCGTTGGCGACCGTCGTCATTGGTGGCCTGATATCCGCAACGTTGCTCACCTTGTTCGTGCTGCCGACGCTCTACGCTCGTTTCGGACGGCGCGAGTTGCCAGCTCCATCAGGGAAACACATCGAACTGCCGCCTTCGGCTCATGACAGCGTGAGGGCTTAAGCTATGCAGGCCGTTGCTTTCACGCTCATTCCCGTCGTCGCCGTACTGATCGGCTCGCTATTCGCGGTATCGAGACGGCCAAGCGATGCCTTCGTAAGCGCTATGCAGCACTTGGCGGCAGGCGTCGTGTTCGCCGCAGCGGCAGCCGAGATCCTGCCCCAAGTGATGCACGAAGGTTCACCGATCGCGACATTCACAGGCGGCGCGCTTGGTATAGTCGTGATGCTGTCACTCAAAGCCCTTGAGGGTCGCGCCAGTGGACCGATTGCTATGTTGGGCGCGGTCGCAGTGGATATCCTGATCGACGGGCTAGTTCTCGGGTTGGCGTTCGTCGCTGGCGGGAAGGCCGGCGTGTTGCTGACGATCGCGTTGACGTTGGAGGTGCTGTTTCTCGGACTGACCGTGACGACCGAGTTGGGCGAGACGATCAAGTCCAAGGCGCGGATCATCGGAATTACGATGGGGATCGCGTTGTTGCTGCCGATCGGTGCGGCGATAGCGACTCCCGTTGCAACGTTTCCGCCCGTCGTCATCGCCGGGTTTCTCAGTTTCGGTCTGATGGCGCTGCTCTACCTCGTGACGGAAGAGCTGTTGGTCGAAGCGCATGAGAAGCCAGACACCCCGCTTATCAGCGCGATGTTTTTCATCGGGTTTTTGGGATTGCTCCTGATCGAGGAGTTTTTGGGCTGACCGCTCGACGTGGAACGTCTTGGACCGATGATGATGACGCCGAGCTTCGTCAGCGTATCGGGGCCAAACAGACTCTGGCGGTAATCGCGCGCGAGATGGGACGAACGATGGATGCGGTTCGGGGAAGAGCCTCAACCCTGAGGGTAACTCTTCGCTCGTCGCAGCGACCGTGGCGGGACGGCGTGCCGCGCCGAGTAGACGTAGACTAGAAAATAGGGACGGTTGCCCGCCCCTATCCAGCTTTTAACCGTGCTTCATGCCGCCCTTGGCATTATCGCAGCAGTCCGCAGCCTTGGCTTTTGCGCTATCCTTGCAGCAGTCCGCACCGTCCTTGCAGCACGCCATGTCGGCGCAGCAATTGGCGACAGCGGCGAATGCGCCAGTCGACAGGGTGAGGGCGAAGGCAGCGCTGATGAGCTTGAACTTGGTCATGATATTCTCCGAAATTTACGTGTGATGGTGTTTGACGTCACACGGTTTGCGGAGGGGGCGTGGCCGGAGCGTATGCCATGCCCAAAAGGCCGGTCTGTGGAGCCGGCCAAGGCGATAGACGGGAGGACGGAACCAGCTCGATATGCTCGACGGTTTCGCCGGCAACCGCAACGCACGGTATGGCGCAAGCCGACGCAGGCACCTTTTTGATAGGAGTGCCTGCTGATTTGCTGGCGCAGTCCACCATCGCGGATGCAGCCGGAGGCGCGGCCATCGCCATCGTCTCGCAGAGCGGGCCAAGCCGGACCAGCAAGATCACCGCCAGGACGAGAAACGCCATAGAATGCAATATCTTGGAGAGTGGGCGAGCCCGGCGTTTCATTGGATGCATCTAGAAGCACAATCAGTGATGCACAATGTCGTAGGTGGCGGCGGATGGCGCTAGACCGGTTTTCCCCTTCTATCTCAGTTTCTCGATCCACCATCCTTTTTGAGAATCCAGACGCACGAATTTAGCTCTGGTTCGATCAAGTTCAGAAACCCCTGATGCCACGTACAATGCCTACTGCGGTGCCGTTTGAACGGGTGCCGTATGGTCCTTCTTGGTCAAGGCTTAAGCCGGACCAACCGAGCAGCTTGACCAGATTTTTATGCGTAAACTTTTGACGTAAAACGAACCCGATTAAAGAGGTCCACTGGGGGTATACCCAAACCATACCGACTAGCGTCGACCGCAACGACCTCTCAGGGCAGGGATCGAGGGCGCAAAATCCCTCTCAAAAAGGCTCGGCTTTAATTGTCCGTCGATGTTCGTCAGACAGTCGGGAGAGAGAGGGAGGTTGGTCATAAACAGTTCCTCGCTCAGCCGCCTTCCTGCCCGTTGCAATCGAAATTATCGTGGCTATGATCGCAGTCAGCCCGACTTTATCGAACTTACTTTTCCGGTTCAGGAACGAGACAAATCTTGCGATAAGCTCGTAGCTCCTTTGTGCGCATCTATCCCAAGGTGCCTTGAGAGACCAACCAGTCAGAACTAGGAAGAGAGCGAAATAAGGCACAGCCCATGATCCCTCTAGGAAGGTCAAGGGTCTAATAGTAGAACCACCGGGATCTTTCACCATCAAGGACGAGAACATAGTTCGCGCAGTCGCTACCGCATCGCCTAGGTAGCCTAGTAGTATTAGTAGAATAAAAAGCAGTAAAAGAGAAAAGCGCGCTGGCGCCGCAACGGTAGCAAGCTTCAATCCGCCACCACAGACTACCGAAAATAAGGCGGTTAAGCAGCTATAAAATATGATCCTGATCATATCACCTCGACCTAGAGGGACAGGAACGCCGTTGGCCGGGAAATGGCTCGATATGATGGGTAGTATGCCCATGATTGGCACAGCGGCGAAGAGCACACCGAGCCCGGCTATGCTAAAGAACCAGACGGCAAATATCTCCCACCGACTAAGCTTTGGAAGATCCTTAGACGGCTTAGGCCGACGCCCAAATATTAGCCGTCGCGCGCTACGGCACCGCCGGGCAGGGCGAACCTTCGCTGATCTGAGACTACGGGCTGTCTTGATTTTGCTTAAGGTAGCGGACATTGGTTGTTCTCACTTTGCGGCGGCAGCCTTGTAGGTCAGTTCCGTTTCGGATTGCTTTCGATCATAGGGAGGGCGGATGCCAAACGCCGCAGCCACGTCGGCATGCTCCACCGTTAGCCTGTACCCTAAACATACCGTTCGTCTTGTCGCGAAGACAGCTAGGTAGGGCTTTGCCCTATCTGTCGAAATCCAGGAGTCCATTTCTTTTAGGAAGCGAGAGGTCTGCTTTCCGCTGTTCGGTTTCAGTCTGCGAGCGGCATAAACGGACTTTGGTTCGGCAGGCGGGGCAGCGGCCGAAGCGCCGCATCTATTTGATAGCGGAATAGCCAGTTCGCCAATAGCTGCAGTGAGAAGGAACAGTCTTATGGCAGGGTGACTGTCCGATGAAGTGGGAAAAGTTTGGAGCGCTCCCGAAGGCGAGTCGATGAGGATCGTGCCTCAACGAGTATTGGATAGGCCATCTAGTGATCGACATATCCTTGATTGAACAGGCGCTTGATCTGATCTTAGTGTCATGGTGACAAACGAACCCACCGATAACCCCATTCCCGATCAGCTCGACGGTAAGGCGCTCGCCCAAATGGCGGCCGCAGATTTTGAGTATTTCTTTTTGCCGGGGCTCGGTCCCAAGGTGGAGATCTCCGTTGGCAATACGCATAGCGCTTGTATCCGACGCAAGGATGACAAGGTTTGGATTGCCATACCAGCTGAGATGGCACGCGAGGAGATCACTGACGCTGCGCGCATGTTTTTCCATCTGATTATACTCGGTCACGAAATTGCCCATCTTGTTCATAGGCACCTCTATGCTGGTCAGCAGGAAACCGCTGATTATCGCGCGTTGGAATATTGGGCCGACTTTTACGGCGCTAAAGTTATGATGGCTCTGGTCACATTCGGCCCTCGAGTCTCACAAGTTTTCAAGCGGTTCTTCCCGGACGGCACCTCGTTCGATGTTCCGATGGAGCATGTCGGTGAGGCGGCTGGGCGGCTAATCGACACCGTTTATATTCCTGACCCTCGCTACCCCGCGCCGCTTCTTCGCGTCGGTCTCGTAAATAACGGTATTACGTCCTTCCTACGGCATGAGTTTGCGGGAAAGGGCGTGAATCCAATTTGGTACTATAGCGTATTCAAGAGGGTATTCTCGGCAACTACTACTCGCGAGCGGATGGTCCTTCATCCCGAGGAAATGGAATTCGACATTGAGCCGGTGGATCGTGCGCGCCGCTGGCACCGCGAGATGCAGGGCAATAGGCCGGCCATCGCTCCGTGGCTAAAACCCCCTGTCTTGGTCTACCTGCACACAAGCTTCGACCAAAGCGACGAGGAGCGGGCTGAGTCAGAGCGTATTCGCTTGCGAGAGCTACAGGCGGGTGGTTTCCTTTTAGACGAACCTGGTCTCGAACCGCCAAATTAATAACCGATGTGGCTTAGCGTGGACATATGATCTTGCGACCGCGTACCCGTGCGGCCTTCAAAGACTGATATCACGCCGCGCCATTTCATCGAACGCCATATCCCCAATTGGCGGGCGGGGCTTGGCTTTGAAGATGTCAGCAAGGTCGAGCAGATCGTCATTAGAAAGGTTCGTGATCGATGCTCGTATTTCGGTAAGGCGCTGTACCGCGCGATCACCGCGATCGGTGAACCGCTTCATTCTCATCTTGAGCATGTGCACTTCTACCACATTGCTCGTGGGGACGGCAGGGGTGTTCGCCGCCGGTTGGCTCGGACTGTTCGCCAAGTGATCTGGCTGTGGATAGGAGCCTTGCGCCGTATATTTAACCTTTCACGGCGAAATGAACGATCTTCACCCTGCGATCGGTTTCCGTTGCCTAGCAGGCATGTTCGATTACAAGCCTGTGAAGGGCACAAGGGGGAACGGTTTGTCGGCACATTCTTCAACGTCGGCATGGGTACGTTTTCTACGCAACTACGGCCCCATTCCCACGAACGACAACATGTACGACGAATCTATTCAGCGTGCGTTGAAGCGTCACAAGATCGCCCCGATAACGCTGCCGGCGCCATTGGTTGGTCGGCTCGTCGCGAACTTCGAAGGCGAGAATGCCATCTCGCACATCATCACCGGCACCGCGGGCGACGGTAAGACGTACCATTGCCGGGAAGTCTGGACCGCCCTTGGCGGCGACGCTGGTGTATGGAATGCGGGAGACAAGGTGCAGACCCTCAAGGTCGGCAGCCGGACGCTCGTGATCGTCAAGGACCTGAGCGAACTTCGTGAGGACGAGAGCGCCGAGATCATCGTCGCCTTCGCCCGCGACGTCGCCGATCCCGCGGCCGCGACGACCTACCTTCTAGCCGCCAATCATGGACAGCTCCTGGAGAAGCTCAAGTCCGCGCCGCCGAGCCCCGAGGTCGAGCGCGTCACCGCCGTCGTTGAGGAACTGCTGGTGACTGGCAGGAACCCCGATGCCGGGATCTCGGTCGGACTGGACGATCTCAGCCGATCGCCGGCCGCGGAGATGGCGATGCAGATCATCGAGGAGGTCACCTCCCACGATGGCTGGGAAGGTTGTGGAAGCTGCGCCGCCAATGCGGGCGATGGCATCTGTCCGATCTTCGAGAACCGCCGGCGTCTGACGGGGAAGGGGCCCGACGACCCCTTCAGGCGGCGCATCACCGCTCTCATCGAGCTGAGCGAGCGGAACGGCAACCACTTCCCCGTCCGGCAGCTGCTCGCACTGGTCGCCAACAGCATCCTGGGGCACCCCGACGCCCGTGACGGCCTGATGAGCTGCGCCGAGGTTCCGGCGATCGTCCAGAGCGGAAAAGCGGACCGCGCGAGCATCTACCGCAACATCTTCGGCGAGAACCTTCGGCCAAGCAAGGCGGAGAAGACCGAGCTCTTCCGAAAGCTGAACATGTTCGGCATCGGGGCCGAGACCAGCAACCGCGTCGACAATCTGCTCGTCTACGGTGCCGACGACCCCGCCTATGCGGACGACTATGCTCGGCTGGTGCTTGCTGATCCGATCTACGGTGCGACCCCTTCGTATGTCGGCGCACAGCGCGTCTATCTGGAGGGTGCGGAGGGCACCGACCGCCGCGCGTTCCTCGGCGCCCTTCGCGCGCAGCGGCAGCGTCTGTTCTTCACCATGCCCGACGAACTGGCCGCGACGTACGATCTGTGGGATCTGACCGTCTTCCGGTATGCCGGTCTCTACCTCGACGTGGCGGCGAAGGTCGCGGACAGGCAGGCGGTGCCGCGACAGGCCGTGTCGATGGTCGTGCGCGGGTTGAACCGCATCTTCACGGGCATGCTGGCGCAGAACCAGGACGAGCTGGTTCTCGCGACGTCGGGCAGCTACTCGCAATCCAAGCGCAGCCCGCTTCTCGACGAGCTGATCTCGGTCCCTCGGCAGGGCGGCGAGGAGGTGTCGATCATAACGGACGGCGCGGGCGGCTTCTGCGTGTCGGTCAAACTCGTGCGCGGATCCGAGATCCCTCCCGTGACCCTGTCGCTTTCGCCCACCCGGTTCGAGTTCCTCGGCCGCGTCTCGGAAGGCGCGCTGCCGAGCAGCTTCTCGCTCGAGTGTCACGAGGACCTCCTCGCCTTCAAGGCGCGGCTGCTCCGGGAGACGGAGAACCGTCGCAGGCTCGATGGTGATGACGAGATCAACGAGGGAGAGCTGATGCTCCGGTTCATCGACCTGGCCGGTGACGGTCGAGCGGTCGCTCGTCGCGTGGTGGTGCGGATATGACGATCGAGATACTGCCGCGCCCGACGAGCTTTGACGATCGGAGCGGGCCTGACTTCTGGATCGACGAGGCGATCTGGGGGCACCGTCTGTACGACGAGCAGACCCCGTGGTTGACCTTCCTGGAGTTCATGACCGTGCTGCTCGCGGAGCACCGGGAGGGGCGCGCTCTTCGCGAGGATGCGTTCAACAGCCTGTCCTACCGTCCGCAGCTCCAGCTCCGTCTGCGCAATCTCGTGTTCAACAACCCGCACATCATGACCGTGCTGGCGGAGGATCGTGCGGATGACGCGTCCTGGACGAGCTGGCTCGAAAAGATCACGGAGACGGCGGGTGGCCTCGACAAGCCGGATTTCACGTATCTCCGCGATCGCTTCGAGAGCTTCCAGGACTTCGCGGCCGTGATAGGTTTCCTCCAGGGGTCGGCCATCGAAGGGACCAGCAACAAGCGCTGGAGTTCGAAGTTCGTCTTTCCGTTCGGTCCGAACGCCCTCTACGAGGATGCGAACGTCAATCCGCGCGGCGGGGTGTCGAACGACCGCCGCTTCTTCGCCCGCACCGGCGAGCTACTCTATCTGATGCTGTGCCGGAGCCGCGATGCGGATGCTCTACGCGGCCTGCTCGTCAGCCGGTTCCTCGAGAACGCTGCGCCCTACGACCGCATGGCGCGCGCCATCCAGGGGGACGCGCAGCTGGCGAAGTCGGAGCGCGCGGGGGCGTTTCTGCCATGCGCGTCCCACCCGCTGTTCGACCGTCTCGCCGAGGACTGGCTGGCGATCCTCAGCCTGCCGATCCCCGCATATGACGCCATACCGCATCTGGTGACGATGACGGGGCTGAACATGATGCTTTATCAGCTCGAACGTGCCCGTGATGTGCTCGATCAGGATCCGGTGCGACTGGTCTGCGAGATCGTCTCGCCGAGGAAGTCGGTGGTGCGCGACCTCTCGGCGGATTCGTATCAAAGGAACAACGGACTGCCGCAGCAGGCGGTCGACCGCTTCATCCGGCAGATCGCCGAGACCGAGGAGTGGCAGGCAGCGACAGCATCCGACGATCCCGTCCTGAACGCCGGCGACATTCTTCGAAAGGCCTTCGGATGGCCGGACGCGGATGACGACGACATCGCCCCCGACCCGGCCGCGCTCATCGAACAGCTCGCGGCGCGCGCGCTCAGTCGGCACAAGCAGCACATCGGCAAGATCCACATGACGTGGTCGCGCGCAATCGGGCTTTCCTCGCGTCGGTCAAGCCGCCGGGTCCGCTACGCCCCGACCGATCGTCTGCTGAAGACGCTCGTGGTGTGCTCGGTCTCAAAGCGTCTCGAGTTCCGGGATTTCCTTGCACTGCTCCACGATCGCTACGGCATCGTGATAGGCGATGCGCAGGCCCGCGATTTCGTTGCGAGCGGTGACGCCGATCAGGAGGACTTCTCGGATAACGCCCGTCGGCTCGAGGAACGGCTGGCGAGCCTGGGCCTGTTGAAGCGGCTGTCGGACTCCTGCGCCTATGTCGAAAATCCCTTTCAGCGAGCCCAAGCCGCGTGACACCATCTGATCTCATCGGCGCCGCCGGCGCCGCATCCATCCGCCAGCGACTTTCGGCCATCGGTGATGGCGAAGGTGTGGCGCGCTACCTCCTGGACCGACTGACGGGCGAACAGGTGGCGGCGATCACGAGCGCGCTGCTCGTCGATCCCCAGACCGACACGTTGCTCAAGATCCAGTTGCCGCGAACGCTGATCGGCGGGTTCGATCTGCCCGACCACGTCGTCACGGATGAAAGGACCGTCGCGATCCGGCATGCCGAATGTGACCGGCCCGCGCTTCTCCTGGCCAACACCGACGACGATCAGGGCGCCTCGCTCGGCGACGTGACGCTGATCGGCGCAAAGCAGTTGACCGAGGATTCCGAACCCTGGGTCGGAGCGGCGGCGGCCGGATTGGGGCTTCCCGACAACCAGCTCTCGGCGTGGCGGGCCGCGCTCAAGGGCCTAAACGCCGCCGACGACTGGACCCTTCATCAGATCTCCAACTACGTTGCGCTCACGCGCGAGCGCATCGCGGAGGAGTCGACGACGGTCTCGGACGCGTTGGGCTGGGCTCTGCCAGCGCTCCACCTCCCGCGCGACAGCGGCTACTTCCTCGGCGTCCGGGACAAGGATCTCGAGAAGTCGCGGAGCTGGAGCCGGCTGTTCGAAAAGCTGGTGTCGGACCGGCGGCCGCTGCTCGCCAAGCAGCGCCCCAACCGCCAGATCATCGAAAGCGACGATCTGCGCAGCCAGTTCGAGGGCGTCAGGGATGACATCCCGGCCGAGGTCCACCCGGCGATCGAGGCCTTCATCGCCGCGACGCCGGGCTGGAACGCAGCCGCCGACGCGCTCGCGCAGTTCGAGTGGGAGGGACAGAGCGTCCTCCAGCTCTTCTCCGGCATCAAGCTGAAGAAGACCACGCTGCCGCAGGAGACGCTGTCCTTCTTCGAGTTCACCTTGCCTGATCGGCTCAGTCCGAAGGACGTCGACTACCTCGAGGCTTTGAAGTCGAGGTCGCTAAAGGAGACGCGGGACGACGATCGGGAATTCTTCGAAACCCACCGGGATGATCTGAGCCAGGACAAGGCGCTCCGTGTGAAGTGGGAGCGCTTCATCTTCGGCCGGCCGATCGAGTGCAACGACTTCCTGGAAGGAATTCTGCGTGCGTTGGAACGCCTGTTCGGACAGATCAACTTCGCTAGCAAGCGCACGCTGACCATCCGTGCCGCTCGCCGCAGTCGTTCCCAGGTCCTGGACATCAACGCCGA
This sequence comes from Sphingomonas ginsenosidivorax, assembly GCF_007995065.1. Lineage (NCBI taxonomy): Bacteria > Pseudomonadati > Pseudomonadota > Alphaproteobacteria > Sphingomonadales > Sphingomonadaceae > Sphingomonas > Sphingomonas ginsenosidivorax. Next base: position 561,120 of record NZ_VOQR01000001.1, read on the forward strand.
CGTCGGCCTCGCGTTCGGGCTCCGTTATCGTGGCCTGCCGGCGCTCATGGGCACGGCCGTCGAGTGGGACGTGCCCTACCTTTTCGAGTATGAGGAGCTGCTCGACAGGGCCAAGAAGCGGAAGAAGTATCGCCGGAACGAGTCGAGCTCGCGGGCCGCGCTCCAGATCAAGTTCGACGTGGTGCTGACCTCGGGGTCCGAGCGTGCGACGGTCCAGCTGATCTGGATAGCGCAGCAGAACGCCATCGGGTTCGAACTGCCGAAGGACCTCGCGCGCCTGCTGAAGCGACCAATGACCAGGAGCAGCGTCGCCCGGTTGCCGGTCAGCCGAAAGGGTGCTCTGCAGTCGGTTTCGCTCGCCGACGTCGGAACGCTGCAGCCCGCCTTCGGCCAGGACGCCGGTTCCCTGGTGCCGCGCACGGCGAGCGGCGAGGACGTCGGCAAGGCGTTTTCCAAGGCGCTGAAGGCCGCGGCGCAGAGCGGTCGCATCGATCCGTCCGGCGTTTCGGTGATCGGTTCGGCTTGGACGGCGTTCGAGACCGCGTACGTCGGTGCCATCGGCGCGCTTCAGGTGTCGGGCTACGCATCGGCCGGCCTCATCGAGCAGGCAGCGACCTACGGGACGTTGCTGAACACGCTTTCCGCGCACGCACCCGGAGATCTCAACCGCCGGGACCTGTGGGAGCCGGTGCTGAGCCTCGGCGTGGTACCCGTGGCCGGCAGCGCACCCTCGGCGATTGTGGCGCCGTGGCATCCACTTCGGCTCGCGGCATCCGCGGTCAAGATGCGGTCGGTCGCCGGCCTCGCCGAATATCTGCTTTCCGACGTCGAAGTGAATTTCGGCGACTCCCGCCTGTTCTTCTCCGATCTTCGCGACGAGCTCGCGCATCCGCTCTACCCCGAGATCGCGGTGGGATACGACGGCAGCGAGGCCGTTCTCCTTTCCGAGACCGGGACGGTGAACGACTACAGCCTGCTCGAACGCCCGGTGCGCGATCCGTCCGAGGCGACGACCGACGTCGACCCAGCCGAGGCGGCCAAGCAGATACGGGCACTGCTCGAACGGTATCTCGATCTGCAACCGCACGAGAGGTCGAATCTCTCCATCATGCTGTTCAACTGCGACGCGGCCGGCCTGCCGCTCGCGACGGTGAACGGTCTGAGTTCGGTGCAGGACCAGGAGGAGGTGCACTGCAACGTCCTGGTGCGGCATCGCGACCGGACCCGGCTTTCCCGCGTCTATGGCGAGTTGCTTGACCGTTCGGAAGGCGATCCGGATGCGGTGGTCGTCAGCGAGACCTCGCGCAACTTCATGTCCAAGCTCCGCATCGGCGTGATGCTCGACAGTGGTACCGTGCGTCCGGGGAACGCCACCCGCGAGATCGACGTCGCATTCCTTCACGACGTCGTGTCGCGGCAGGCGCGTGAGCAGTGGTTCCCGGTCCCGGCGGCAGGTTCGAATCCCGGTCTGCTCGAGCATGTACCGGCGCGCTGGTCCTATCGCCGGGTGACGGCTGAGGACGAGCTGAAGGCGACGGTCTACCTCACGTGCCCGAGGCAGCCGGACGCCGGCTGGGCCTATGTCGATGCCGTCGCGAACGTGATCCGCCGGCAATCGCACGGCGCGGGCGAACACTATCTCCCGGCGCGGCAGATCTCCTTTCAGGACTCGGGCCTCAAGGGGATGTTCGACGAGGTCCACGAGATGGCCGAATGGGTCGCGACCTACGACGACCTCCTCGACAAGCGGCAGCTCGCCGCGCAGGGCATCAGCGTCATACGGTACCGGCGGCAAAGGACGCATGGGCGCAACATTGTCGTGTCCTCCACGTCCGAACTCCGCATCCTAAACGTGCTCGTTCGCAGACGGCTGACCGAACTCTCGCTGGGTCTCGATGACGAGCGCATCGCAGCGCTCGCGCGCCGGATGATCGACGACGCGAATTCGATCTCCGGCGACATCGTGCTGCGGGCCGCCAAGCGCGGCGTGTCGGCCGGCGAGCTGATCGGGCTGGTGCTGAGCCGCGCGCTCGTCGCGGAGGAGCTGCGCCCTCAGGCCGCGGTCGCCTGGTTCCTTCTCGACGACTACGCCGAGTGGCTCGGCCAGCGCGAGGAGGGCATCGCCGACATCCTCGCGCTGTGCCTGGTCGAGGGTCAGGATGGAACACCCCGCCTGCGCGCAATCGTCACCGAGGCGAAGTATGTCGATCAGTCCGGATCGGCGGAGGCCAGCCGCAAGTCGCAGCAGCAACTGCGGCAAACGGTGGCGCGCATCGACGATGCGCTGTTCGGCGACCCCGGGCGGCTTGACCGCGATCTATGGCTGTCGAGGATCGCGGACCTTCTCCTGGACGGGACCGCGGCTCTCGGACACGCCTCGTTGCTGGAACAGGTCCGTGACGGAATTCGTCGCGGCGCCGTTCCGATCGATCTGCGTGGCTACTCCCACATCTTCATCTCAGGGCCCGCGTCCGACGGCAGCAGCCTGGGTGAGCAGGATCCGGTTCCGGGTGTGAGCGATGGTCTTCAGGAGACATTTACCCGCGAAGGTCTTCGCCAGCTGATCAAGGCCTATGAGGCGGGCAAGCCGTTGAAGCCAGTCCGGTCCAGCTTGGGGGAGATCGACAGCTGGGAACGCCCAACCTATCGCAATCCTGCGCCCCGGGTGGATTGGACGAAGGCGATCACACTCGAACCGGAGCACGAAGTCTCCGTTAAGCCCGTCGTGCACGACTATGACGAGGATGAGGACGAAGAAAGGGCATCGGCGCCGGTCGTTGGCGGCGTGACGACAGCCGAACCGTCATCCGCGGTCACCGTCGGAAGCGAGGCCAGCATCCCGCTGCCTGACGGTGAAGTTGTTCCGTACGTCAGCCTGGTGGCACCGGCCACGGATGGTGACGGTATTCCCGTCGAACACGGCGAAACCGTCGAGATGCCGGTCAGCCCGTCGCCAACTTCGACGACGTCGACCGAGGCGGCCTCGACGCTCGCCATCGGACCGTTAATCGAGGCGCGTGCGCAGGAGGCTCATCAGGATTCCGCGGACGAGCAGGCCTGGCTTGAAGCGACGGCGCAGAAGCTGCGCTCGGCGTTGATGGGATACAGCCTGCAGGCTAAGGTCCTGGGGACGCGGCTGACGCCCAACGCGGCGCTCATACGCTTCATGGGCAGCGACCGGCTGAGCGTGCAGGACATCGAAGGGAGGCAGTCGGCGCTGCTAACGACCCACGGAATGCGGGTGATCTCGATCTCCCCCCTTCCGGGTGAGATCGTCGTCGGCGTGGCTCGACCCCAGCGACAGGTGGTGTCGCTGTGGGATGTCTGGGGTCGCAGGGCGCTGAACCGGAATGCGGTTGGCGTGAACATGTCGTTCGTGCTCGGGCTCAAGGAGCTCGACGGCGAGATCCTCTATCTCAATCTTGGCGGTCCCTTCGCGGGCGGGCAAGGGCATGAGCCCCACACGCTCGTGGCGGGCGCGACGGGATCGGGGAAGTCGGTGCTGATCCAGGCGCTGCTGCTGGACATCGCCGCTACGAACACCAGCGATCTTGCCCACATCTATTTGATCGATCCGAAGATGGGCGTCGATTACGCGGCGGTCGAGCGGTTGCCCCACCTTCAGGGCGGCGTCATCGTGGATCAGACCCGGGCAGTCGAGGTTATGAAGCTGCTGGTCGCCGAGATGGAGCGTCGATACGAGCTGTTCCGGACCAATGGCGCCCGCGACATCCGCGCCTTCAACACCAAGGTCGGCCCGACCGAGCGGCTTCCTTACGTTTTTCTCGTCCACGACGAGTTCGCGGAGTGGATGCTAACCGAGGAGTACAAGGCGGCGGTGACTGCGAACGTGTCGCGTCTCGGGGTGAAGGCTCGCGCTGCGGGCATGCATCTCATCTTCGCGGCACAGCGCCCGGACGCCAACGTAATGCCGATGCAGCTACGGGATAATCTCGGAAATCGATTGATCCTGAAGGTCGCGAGTGTCGGCACCTCGGAGATCGCGTTGGGTTCCAAGGGAGCCGAGCAACTGCTCGGTCTCGGCCATCTGGCAGCCCGGCTTAGCGGTGAACCCGCACTGATCTACGCTCAGGCTCCGTATCTCGGTGACGACGACATAGATCTCGTGGTCAACGGGATTTGCGCCTCCGAAGGCTGACGGCAATTTGCGAGACTAGCGGGCAGGGTGCGCCCGTCAGGCAGACGTTGCAGGCGGTTCCGACCCGCAGTGCCGGCGGCTTTCCGACCTAACGTTGCAGTGCCCACGTGCCTTTCGGTAGAGCGGTCGTAGACGATGCCCGCGGTTCGGCAGGCGACCGGTTAGTTGGACCGGCTTCATCCATAAGCGGGCGGTGGCAGCCTACTTGTGGCAGATGACGCAGCCGGCGCTCGCTTCCTCGATGCCGTAAACGTCGTCGATGGTTTCCGGCGAGCGACCAGACAGCGGATTGGCGGGGCGTCGCTTGCGAAGCCGATCCAGCCGCTTTTCGTAGTCGGCCTTGATCTGCGCGACACGGTCTGGCTTCGTTAGAGCGATGAGGCTCTCGCCCTGGCTCCACGTAAAGGGCGAACCGCCATCGATGGCGGTCTTTTCGTAGGCGACCGCCTCGTCAAAGCGATCGGGATGGCGTTCGGCCAAGCGCACCCATTCGATCTTCTGCTGGAAAAAGCAGAAGGTACACCCGGAGCGCGAGCGCCAGTCGTAGTATTCGGGCTCGCCAACGTCTGCGTTGCGTAGAATGTCGATAACGCCCTTGCGGTCGATGCCAGCGTCCCGGAGCGGCAGGTGCACCAGCATGTTCGATTGAGTCGACGTGTAGCCTTCGCGCGACGGTTCGTCCGCGCGGATTGCGACGTAGGAGTGCACGGTGACGCCAGCTTCGAGGTCGGCTCGAAGCCAGTGCTCAAGAGGACGTAGCTTCAGCTGCCGCGTGCACCATCGGGTGCGGGGCGAAGGGAGAAAGTTTCCGTATTCCGCCATCCAGAAGTCGAAGTCGCGGTCGGGATTCAGCCGGGCAATCGGCTGCCCGAGGAAGCCCTCAAGCCGGTCGAGAAACGAGTAAACCTCCGGCAGTTCCTTGCCCGTGTCGGTGAAGAAGTACTCGAGGCGCAGGTCCGGCCTCGTCTGCCGCATGTGTACCGCGAGCGCCGCGCTGTCGCGACCACCCGAGACCCCAAGAATGTGCCTTTCCCTGATTTTCATGCCGCCTGCGCCCGTACCTGGTTCTGCATTGTTCCGTCCTCGATCGCGATGCCGGCGACTGCGCGGGCCAGCGCTGCGAGCTGTACGCTCGCGAGCCTGTCACCCCTGTTAAGCGTGGCAATGAGTTCGTCCGCGAGCGACGTCGCCTGCGCCTTCTCGGCTTCTGTCAGAATGAAGCTCCGGACGACCGGGGGGACGGTTGCATCGAGGCCGACGATCAGAGCCATGGCCTCGGCGGTGGGCGTGCGGTCCCGAACGATCGCGAGCGCTTCGGTCTCGCGAAAACGCCTGCACAGTTTCCCGAGTTCGAGCAGCGCCTGGTCGGCATCGCGGTCCGACCACGAGTGCGGCGGCCGGTGCAGAAGGAGGCTGGCTAGACCCTCGATGTCGCCCTCGCCGCTTCCGAAGGCGCCGGTTCGCATCGCGAAGGCCTCGAAGGCGAAGTCGTTGGTCAGCTCGCGTAGGTTCTCCGCACGCTCCGCGACACCGCCGAACGTCTCTGCGTCGACACCGAGGCCACGCGCCAGCGCCACCCGCAGGCCGTTTAGCAGATCGCCATACACGCCCTCCGAACTGGCGAGCGCCTCGAGCACCGCTTCGGCGGAGAGGCGGCCACCGAGGGCCTCGGGGATCCTTTCGAACAGGACGTCTTCGGGGTCGTTCGCCCGCAGGACGGCGTCGCGGACCGCGACGCATTCGGCCGGGATCGACTTGGTGCGCTGCGCGTAGGCCGTCAGATCCTCGAACCGCCGGTACAGGGTCTGGGCGACGGACAGTGCCGGAGCGTCGGGCGCTAGTTCGAACGCGTTGGCCAGGCCGCTCAGATAGGCAGCCTCCTGGACCGAGCGGTCGATCCGGCGCAGCCGGATCGCCTCGGGACGCTGCAGCAGCTTGTCGGCGAGCACGTCGTCGAAGTCGGTCTGGAACACGCCGTCGACGTAGACCGCTACGCGGTCGCGCCTGGACATCAGGTTCGCCATCGCGAGCAACGGCATCACCCCGGCCTTCATGCCGAACGGCGCGACGGACCATGTGGTGTAGACCTGATCGAGCGTCGTGTCCGGCGCGTCCTCGATGACCGACCATGCGGCGGCGAGCGTGGCACCGGCACCGTCAGGCAGAGGGGCTTGGAAATCAGTGGCGCCGTCCACTTCGCGGTGCAGCCCGAACGGCCTGAGCACCGTCATGTAGAGGCCCATCTCCGCGGGATAGCCGGTGTAACCGAGGTCCGCCGTCCCGGGCCGGTCGACCATGGCGTGCATCAGGTTCCGCACGGCGGCCATCGCGCTCGACGACGGCTTATTCCGCTGGAGCAGTTCGCTGTGCAGCACGGGCGCCTTGCGGAACGCCTTGTCGGCGAGCGTGCTCGCGAGCACGGCCAGCGGCTCCCGCACGGCGTCGTCGCCCTCGGTAGACAGCCGCCAGGTGGCCTCGTTCAGCGCGGCGTCGAGGCGCCGAAGCAGGTTCTCTGTCGTGGCGGCGTGACGTGCCCCCGTCTCGCGTCGCGCGATCCGGTCACCCTCAAGCCGGAGATTGTCGCGCATGACCCGTTCCAGCGCGATGAGTTCGGACGCCGGTGCCAGGAGGTCGTGTCGCGAGGGCGCCGCGCCGACGGCAGCGACCGTCCCGGTCTTCCGGAAGGCATCGGCCATGAGCTTGCAGCGCACGTCGATCTCGGGCCGATCGAAGGCGCCGTCGTTCACGACCAGCACGAGCATTCCACTGCCGCGTCGTTCGACCTGTGAGAGCCTGTTCGCCGCATCTTGCGGCTTCTCGGCACGCGTCGCGATATCCAGCACGATGTCGAACGTGCGCAGGGTGCCGGTGCGCAGATAGTGCCGCTTGGCGGCGACGGCCGACAGTCCGACCCGCGCCGGAATGGCGTTGAGTTCGGACGGCGAGGGTTGCGCGGTGACCAGGCCGATCGCTTCGTCGAGATCGAAGTCGCTGCCAGCGAACAGCGCGTAGCCCCCGAGGCGGGGCTGCGGCATCAGGATTGCCCAGGACAGCAGGTTCGCGATGGCCGCGTCGACCTCATCCCGATCCGATGAGGGAACCGCGAGCGCGAGGAACTCATTCGACACCGCGACGCCCGATCCGTTCCGGAAGAACTCGATGATCGCCGCGGCCTTGGTGAGCGACACGTGAAGCGGTCCGCCCTTGGCCCCGGCGCGCTCGATCGCCTCGAACGCGAGGCTGAAACGCCCTCCGTCCTGGCCACCCGCGAGCGCCATTCCGAAGTTGGTGGCGAGATAGTCCCAGAGACGATCGGGATCGTAGGTGCGCCCGCCGGCGGCAGGCGTGCCCGACAAATGCTCCTGGAAGCCGGCGGGCTCGGACGAACTCAGAAATCCGAAGACGCTGCGTTCGTTCTGGGCGAAGCGCTGGCGCGAGACGGGGCCGAGCAGCAACGCCGTTATCGGGTTCAGCGGCCACGTCGCGGCCAGCGCGGAGGCGAGGGCCTTGGCATCGACGGGGCGGCGTCCCGCGACCTCAGCCGCGACCGCCTTGGCGGCCGCGCCCGCGGCGGCCGGCCGCTTCGCGCACTCGATTGCTCGGCCAAGCAGCGTGACCGTCTCGTCGGGGCCGGCGAGGAACGGAAGATCCTGGAACCTTCCCTGCACCTTCGCCCATTCGCGCCGGGCGTCGCGGTCGGCGCGGGCGGCGTACTGCTCGAAGGACTGATGGAGGATGCCGAGCACCACCAGCCGCCCGTCGCTCCGGGCCGCTGCCTCGGCCAGATCCTGCAGCAGGTGGACGTCGCCACCGTGGAGCGCCGCGAACTCGAGCATCTTGCCGAGCTCGTCCAAGATGATCAGCGTTCCGCCGGCTCTCCTACCTCGGCCCTTCGGCGCCATGACCGCGTCGATGAGCGCCTGGTCCGACACCATCGCTTCGCTGGTGCGGGTGTCGCTCCAGTCGAGCGAAGCCTGCGCCGCGGTGGCGATCGCCTCGCGAAGTCCGATGCGGCTCCCCGTGACGGCGAGCACGTCCCAACGCCCCAGGCGTTGTGGGAAGGCTTCGTCGAAGAGACCCGCTACCTCGTCGCCCGCGATCTCGCGCGCGATGTCCCGATTGTCACCCTTTCCGGCGACCAGGTTCGCGAGAAGCAGCGCTGCGCAGGACTTGCCGCCGCCGTATGGGCCCGTCCAGGTGAAGGCGCCTTGCCCGCTTTCGATCTGACTGCATGCCATGGCGGTCAGCGATTTGGTCACGCTCGCCTGCAGGACGTAGCCGACGAGCGGCGGCGTGCCCGCGAGATCGCGGTCGATGCGCGCGGACCGGGCGAAGCGCCGCTCGATGGTGACGATTTCCGACAGGGTCTTCATGCGGCCTCCGCCATGCGGCCGTAGGAGCGGGTCAGCAGGCCGAGCCAGTCCGGTTGGTGACGCCGATGGACCTGTCGCAGGCCCGCGGTGTCCGTCCACGACCAGGATCCGTCGGTGATCGCGTCGAGCGCCATCAGTCGCGTCACCACGCTGTCCTCGTCCAGCTTGAAGACTCGGCCGGGCGAGCCGGGCTCGTACGTGACCTGTTCGGCGGTGAGCGTCATCGAATCCCCGCCCGTCCTCTGCCAGAACTGATCAAGCGCGAGGGCGAACACGCCGTCCGGAAGCGTCGGCTTCGGACCGCGCATGAACTCGAACCATCCGCCGATGCGTGCTTCGCGAACAAGCCCGAGTTCGGCGAGCAGCGGCTCGGCCGCGTCTTCGGTAAGCGCACCCGTGCGGCGGACGTAGCTGCGCAGGAACACCTCGACGTCGCGCTTGACCGTGACGCGGGTCGCACGCCATCCCCGTTCCTGCACCAGCCGAAGAAGCTCGCTGGCCAAGCCCTCGCTGTCGAAGTCGACGCCGGGAAGGGCGTTGAACGCATAGAAGGGCGTGGTCGTCATCTCGGGGGTGGATGCGATGTGCCAATGGGTCAGCCAGATGGTGGCGGGATGCTCGACGAACGGGTCGAGCCCTTCGTCGTCCAAGATCTCGGTCGCCAGCGCAGTTGGCCAGAGTAGGCCTTCGCGCTCCTCGATTAGGCCGCTGGCGATATTCCAGTGGCGCATCGAGACCGCCATGTTGCGGCCCACCCCGAATCGTGCGATAGCCTCGTGTTCTTGGAATGTTCTCAAAGGTGCACCGCCCCGGACGGCCTCGAACGCCTTCTTGGGCCATAGCAGACGCAGCGGGAAGGTCTCGTGCCCGGCGAACTGAACCTTCGTGGCGGGATCTTGAAGGACGTTTCTCATGTCAGAATTGTAGCGGAACATGACCCGCTGGACAAGTTGTCCAGTGGCTACGCGTCGAGTTTAACGCGTTTCGCCAACAGTCGGGCGGCATCGACCGCCTCGGCCTCGATCGAGTACCTATTGAAGTGCACCCGTAGCGTCGATCGGCTCCATTTGGCATCGAGGCCCATCGCGGCAAGTACATGCGAAGTATCGATCCGACCGGACGTGCAGGCCGAGCCAGTCGACAGCATCACTAGCGACGACAATGCTTGGGCGATGGACTGTGCATCCGAACCGGAGATCGTCAGGCTTGCTGCTCCCGGAAGCCTTTCCACCCCGCCTCCATTCACCGAAAGCCCAACATCGCATCGGGATAGTTCGACAAGGAACATCTTGAGAAGTCTGTCGGCGTGCTCGCCGTCGCGGTCGAGTCGTGTGTTTGCCAGATCCGCCGCCGCACCGAAGCCCGCCACCAGCGCGGTCGGCTCGGTTCCCGCGCGCAGGCCCCGCTCCTGTCCGCCACCCAGGACGAGCGGAGCGGGGCGGGGGGCCGTCGCCGACACGTAGAGCGCTCCGATGCCACCGGGTCCGTACATCTTGTGCGAGGACGCGCTGAGATAGTCGACATCTAGGTCGAAGACGTCGAGCTGCACCTTGCCGACGGCCTGTGCGGCGTCGCAGTGGAAGAGGGCGCCGCTCTCATGGGCGAGGGCTGCGACGGCCGCGACCGGCTGCAGCACCCCCGTCTCGTTGTTGACCGCCATGACCGACACGAGGAGCGTGTCGTCACCAATGAGGGCGCGCAAAGTGTTGAGATCAACGACCCCGTTCGCGTCGACCGGCGCGACGTCTACGACAAAGCCGAGCTCGCGCAGTCGCAACGCCGGGGCGAGCACCGCCTTGTGCTCGACCGCCGATACGATGACGCGCCGCCGCGTGCTGGCGCCGGCGAGCGCTGCGAGCGCGACGCCGGTGATCGCCAGATTGTTCGCCTCGGTAGCGCCGGACGTGAAGAACACTTCCGCGGGCGACGCACCGATGAGTTCGGCGATGCGCGCGCGTCCCTCCTCAACGATTAACGCGGCCCGCTCGCCGTCCGCGTGCGGTGAGCCCGGGTTTCCTGGCCGAGACCAAGCGTCAAGCATGGCTTCGCGAGCTTCGGGGGCGAGCGGTGTGGTGGACAGTCCGTCGAGATAGATTGGCATGGGCACATCATCTACTGCGACGTGGGCGGGGGGTTGTCGAGGGCGGAGCGGCTTGGTGCGACGAGCCCTCGTTCTCAAATGCTATGATGAACATGTGCATCGGAAGCGCCGGCTACCACTTTGAGCGCTTTGACGTGATTTCTCGGAACAGCGAGATGATGGTTCTAACCGTCACGAACCCCTCTTGCGCACCCGCGCTCGAGACTGCCCTCTTTTAGGAGCGGCTCAGGCCTGTTTCACTGCTTGGTCGATAGCGGCCTCGAAGGCGGAGCCATCCTGGGGCCGCTTGACTATGTTGTGTTGAAGTGCAGCGAATATGGGCTCGAACAACCAGTCGGGGCCCCGCCAATCGTCTCGCGTAAGAGTTCCCGACGGATGCCTCCCGGTTACAACGTACCAAAAGACCGCTGCTAACTGATAAACGTCAGACGCACGAACAACGTCATCGTCGTTGCCAATGCGTTTGTTCTGCGCCTCTGGAGAAAGCCAATAGCGCGGGCCCATAACGAACCGATCGCCACTTATGTCCTGATGGCGACTGTCCATGAACCTGCAAAGGCCATAATCGGCCAATGACCACCGGTCTCCGAAGACAAGGATATTTTCCGGCTTAATATCGCGGTGTATTGCGTGTTTGTGCATAGCCGCAAGTCCAGCAACAAGACCTCTAAACTGCCCAATATAGGTTTCGGGACCTACGGGCGCTTGCCGCGCTTCGATTACATTTGCTAGGTTGTTATCGGCTCGCTCCATGACGATAAACGGCAATCTTTGTCGGGCATTATTTGCCTGAACATTGCCCTTGCCGACGAGAGCGACAACGTGTGCATGGGTCAACTCGTCCATGAGCTCGGTTTCACGAAAAAAGCGCCTTGCGACAGCCCATCCACGATGCATGAGGAACTTCACAGCTAATTCGGTGCCGGTGACACGGTTGCGGCACTCGTAGACGGCACCGTTTCCCCCGCGCGCAATCCAGGATCCAAGTTCATACGATGCTCCGCCCCGAGCGTGCACGACGTCAGGAACCTCAAAGAAGTTACCGCGTCGGAGCTCGGATTCATCGAAGTACAAAAGTGCCACTTATGGTACCTTATCCGCCTCGACGGCCGGGCGGGGCAGCAGAATCCAATCCTCTGATTGGCAATCTCGGTGGCACCACGCTGTATTCGAGAGCTGGAAAACCTCATCGGTCGACTTCCAGGCCAACAGCGGGCTATCCGCCGCGGCGATCTCGTGACCGCATAAGACGCATAAATTGCGAGCTTGCGGGAGAAGTCCTTGGTTTGCAAGCTCACCGGCGGTGCGGTAAAACAACTCGATTTCTGCTTGGTCAACTGGAACTTTGCCAAGGTAAGTACCGCTCAAGAAGGTCCGCAGAAAAAGCGATCTCCAACGCCTGCTGGAAACGGAATTTGCCTGCGACACGCACTTGATTGCGTATTCGCTAAGGATTGGCACGTCTGAAGTTGGCGCGATATAATCGGTCAATAGCCGGAGATCTTCACGCAAAGGCCCAAGGTCTCTGTCGTCAAGGCTGCCATCGATTTGCCGCAGGCTGTCAACCGCTAAGAGGATGCTGTAGAAATCCGCCTTCTGGCGAAACCTTGTCGCCCGCATGCCTGAAGGCCAAGACGAGAAGATGTTCCTCAGATCGCTGACCGAGGCTTGGAAGCGATTTCGTATATCAGAGCGATCGGGCTCTTCCCACGTCGCGTAGCGCTGATAATAAGAATCCAGTGTTGCTTTTTTGTCCTGCGAGCCATCGATAATGCCAGCGAGCAGCTCAGAAACATACTCCGCGTCCGCGTAGCGTCGACGATCAGTCGCGGTAAAGACGCCGATGTTGTCGAGGTCATCATCGACGGACAATTCCTCTGCAACGTTGAGGAAGTCGCCGGGAAAGTCTGCGCGTCTAAGCTCCTGCTTGTTGAGCGGGACGGTATATTTATTCACCCGCATATACACGTCGCGAATCTCACGCTCGCTCGCGTTTGACGCTTCGGCAAAGTCAATCTTATACGCCAGGAACTGTTCACGATGTGGGGTGACAAAGTCAGAGAATCGTTTTCCGGCGTGTTCGCCCTCGTAAGGTGCGTCGAGCGCAAAACCATCGCGCATGAACTCAAGTATCGCGGTTATCCGCTGTTGGCCATCGATTATCTTTCGATAGGTCCGGTCTTCGCGGATCTCATTTGCCAGAAATACCTTAGGCAGCGGCACGCCGCGCGTGATCGAATCAATCAGCATAATCTTTGCTGGTAGCGCCCATACCTCCTTTCTCTGAAACTCCGGACGAAGTTCCAAGCGGCCGGAGTCACTCCAGTCGCGGATGTCGGAAAGAGGGTGTGGGCTGGAATTCCAATTTGACATGTGATCAGTCCAAGTTGGCGACGAGTGTCTTACCTGCTGGTGTCAGCTCGAAGTACGCTCGGCCAAGCCCTAACGTGCAAATGTACCCGTCTCGTTTCAGACAGCTGACGACCAGACGGTCTGTCGAGAGGCGACGGCGTTTCCGGAAAGAGCCGCCGGCGTATAGGCCTGGGTCACCGATGCGCAGATAAGCACGCAGATAGGCGACTTCAAACGCCGCTGTCTCGCTCCTCCGTTCCGCCACCGTACCTTCCTTCCGTAACTTACCGATATCGACCTTATGATGAGTGAGCGGGAAACCCAACCCACCCTGCGACGATCCAACGCGACGTGTCATAGTCAGCATGAGACAAATCGTGGTTACGGCCACGGATGTAGCGAGCGTGAGTATTCACGCGATGCGTCAAGTAGTGGACTAGCTGACGCCGCATAGGCTGGCTCATGGACGTAGATGATCATGGGGTACTTGGCGGGCACGGGCGGTTAGAAGCCGGCTGTGAACGAGTAGGATCCGTAGTTGTTAAAAAAGGGGTCATCCGGAATGTCGCCGTGGAAGGCGCAAATTCCGTCGGGCTTCCAGCTTCCGGTAACTGAGTAGTAGGTGGAGCGATGGCCGCCGTGCGACCTATCGATCTCAGCGGCGACCAGCGCCACCATCTCCTGGCGCTGCTGCAAGTGCCGGGTCGGGTCGATCTGAGGGAGCGTGACTAGGTAGCGTCCCTCCAGGTTGACCCGGGCGCGTCCGGCCTTAACCAGGGCCCGCGTCAAGGGCGATTGATTGCCCGTGATCCAGAGCCAGCAGCCTCCCGGTTCAGCCGGAAAACCGGCATGGAAGTCGGTCGCACCGGCCTCCACCTGGGCCGCGACCCGGTCGATGTCCGCCACGATCCGGGCCGCATCGGCTTCGGCGATGCGATGGTAGTCGCTGAGATCGATCAGGTTGGCGAGGATGGCGTCCTCCATCGCGTCGTAGCTCCGGAGCGAGGTCCAATCCGACAACGCCTCGTGCGCCATGATGAACTGGTAATGCGTCTGCAGGATGTCTCCGCGATCGACCTTCGTCAGGATGTCGTGGATCACGCTTTGTGCCTCCGCTTCCGTCCCGACGATCACGCCAATTCCGCTCAGGTGCGGATCATCGAGAGCGAGGCCAGGGATGGCATCGGAATGGGTGGGTGGAAGGCTGTCTGGATCGGACCAAGGCGTTCCGCTGAGCGGCCATCGCCACTCGCGCTCGTGCATCCAGTCCACGCGGCCAGGGTCGAAGGTGACATAACGGTACTGTTCTCTCGAGGGGAGGTCCTCCTTGGAGAACGACATGTTCCAGCCGTTCGAACGCATGTGCGCTCCAGCGCTGGCATCCAGGCCGTAGATCGCCGGGCGGGCGCCTGCTTCCCACATCCGGCGCTTGGGCAGGACGAGGGCGCACGGAGCGATCGCCTCTCTCTTGGCCGCCCTGTCTCGGCCGGCCTCCACGAAGGCCGGTATCGGCATGTCCGTGAAGCAGACGGCGGGCCTTGATCCGTAAATTGTCGGACGGCCGTTCCTGACGGACCATGTCGCCCATAGCCGTCCCTGACGAATGGCATGACGCAGCAGGAAGTGGGCTGACACCTCCCAGTCCTCCACGATGCTGGCGTAGCCCCAGTCCTCCGGGACGTCCGGACTCGAGTCCGAGGTGAGGTCGACGTCTCGAAAGAAGTGGATCAGGCGATCCGACAGATCGTAGCGCCTGTTATTGAACTTTGCGGGACCTGCCGCCATCCTCATCTCCCGCTTGCCGTGTCAATGCGGCTCCCCCGCGTCAGGCTGGTACCATGTATAGGTTCCGGGGTACGGTGTATTGCCGGATGCAACAGCTTCCAAGCCTGCCATGTCGGGCTCGAGGATACCGGGGCTGTGCGTCTCAGCGTGTCGGCGCGGGCGCTGCCCACCGGTGTCAGCCTGCGGCAATAGCCATTACCCAGTCTTCGCGGCGAGCCGGCCGCGTTTCGCCTAAGCCTTAGAGAACGAACCAACTACCATGACGACTTTTGATCCTTAGATGTCATGGCCGTAGGGTGACGCTTGGTCTTCTGCAGCCGGCTAACGGCCGATCTGAATGAACGACTGCCTTGGAGCATGCTAAAAACAGGGCCGAATTTCCGGAACTGGATCATCCAGACCGCGGAAAGGTGTCCGACGCGAGTGTCGGCGAAAGTACGAATTGTGCGTGGTTAGGCTTGCCGTAATTGTCGAATGACCTTTAAGCAGCTTCAGTCTGCACCTGACGTGACGAGCCATCCGAAAGGAGGCAAATGCCAAAGACCCACTCTGCCCTTATCTACTTTCACGGAGTAGGCGATCCTCAAAGGCACGTTTCTCTAGGCAACTTCCTCGATCATTTCGACCTCTATGGCCAACGGCAGGACATGAGTGAAGCTGGCAGGCCCCGCAGCTTCAAGTACGAGGCCGAGCTGTTCCCTGAAGACGACGACGTGACGAACTTTGTCGAGTTCAAACGCGTGATCGTGCGAGACGATGTGACTCGCGTAGCCCGTGTCGTGCGGGTCTACGAAGCCTACTGGGTTCCAGAGGCTCGCTCCAGCTTCACCGTCGCTACGACGTTGACTTGGCTGGCTGGCCGGCTCTGGTCGCCCATCCGTTTCCTGCTTTCACCCTGGCGGTCGTTCCCAGCGCTCAGGCTGTTGGCCTTATTCAAGCTTGCTGAAAGCTTCTCAAAGCCCGGGTATCTGACAAAGCTTGAGCGTTACTACCGAGACTTCGAGAACTGGGAGAATCGCAGCCGCTATCCGAAGGGAAGCTACACCGATTTCTCTCGGTTCGTAGCGCGGAAGAGCGATGCAAAGGAAGCAGGGCGACTTCTACCGGCTCTTGAAGCTTGGAGAAGAAGCGCTCGTGGACTCGCGTGGCGGCACCTGTTGAAATTGGCTACCCTTTTGGGTCTGGTGCTTGCCGCCGTGATCCTCACTGCCCTCTTCACGGCACCAGCGGCACGGCTGTTGCACCACTTTATTCCGACAATCGAGGCGAGTTCATTCGCAGCTCACTTAACCTCGGCAGCCGGATTAACCGTCCTTGCTCTAGCGGCAGGTTACCGAGTCACGCGGACCTATCTCTATGACGTGATATCGTGGACGCTGGAGTCGGAGCGCAATGCTCAGTTCGCAAGCCGTGAGAGGGTCATTCAGTATTCGCAAAAGCTGATCCGGAAAGTGGCCGGACATCCTCAATGCGACAGCATTACCATCGTTGCGCACAGCCTCGGTTCCTGCATTGCAACCGAAGCCCTGCTGCGTGAAGGAGTAAGGCAGAAAGCGCTGGCACGGCAGGGCCTGAAGACGACGCTCCAGAAAATAAGCTCCGTTTTCACCGTCGGCTCGCCAATCGATTTGATTTTCTTCTTCTTTCAGGCAGATCAAACTTTCTCTCATCGCTACAACCGCATCGCAGAAGAAAAACGACTTTCCATTTCGTTGCCGCCATTCTGGTTAAACGGCGCAGCGGGAACGACGAAGATTTACAATGCGTGGTCACGCTTTGACCCGATCAGTTCCTCAATGCAGGCTTTGCGGAAGCGCATGTCGGAACGGCGCAATGCGATCGTGAATGTCGAGGTGCTGCCAGCATCAGCTCCAGCGCCGCTCAAATCACACACGACCTACTTTGCCGATCCTACCTTAATGTCTGCCATCTACTCGTCGGTGATGGGAACCGATCTGCAGCTAGACCAAGTCACGCGACAGCGCTTTTTCGCTCAGCATCCCGCCCTCAACCTACCAGTCTTAGCACGGCCCTGGATCCTGCCCAGCATCGCCCTCCTCGGGCTTTCACCTGCTTTAGCGTCGGTTACGGTCCTGTACTGGACGATCGGCGTCTACTTGATTGCTAGGACGCGGGGGAAGCGGCTGTTGCGCGATTATGAGGCCCAGTTTGGCGCGTTTTTAAGACGCGGCGAACGAGCCCTTGACTGAAGAGCGCATCGCGCCCATCTTGGTCGGCAGAGCATGGTGCAAGCTCTTGCAACGCACCTGTTAGGGGCTGTCCTTCGGGGCAGCCCCGCATATTCTCAAAAGCCTGTATTCTCGGTCGCGATGATCAATTTGCGTTGCGAGATTTCATTCGAATTGATTGACCACTCGTCGTTCAAGATTTTTGGATGAGCGGTTACGAAGTGTATGACCTGCCAGAGGCCTGTTTGGCTTACCGCGCCTGCAAGCTGTAGTTAGGTAGCGCAGTCGGGGTATCTGAACGTCAGTTTACAGGTCCTGATCGATATTCGCAGCTATCGGCGGAAGTGTCGCCGATAGCACGAATTCAAACAGTGACGTACATTTTAGTTGGCGACTGCCCGCCCCGTTAGTCGCGATCTACAGGGCGGCCAATACCCGCGGCTACAATCGCATCGCGGACGCGCCGAAAGAAACTGGCAGGCAAATAGCCATAGCTCACCGCCGGCTCCCGACCAGCGATGGGCCGAATGTCGTAGCCCGGCCACGCGAACCGGTTCCACTCAGTGATAATGATCCAAGATCTATCGCCGGACAGGCCGAGATCGCGCCGAACAGCCTCAGGCACCTCAATCGCCAATTGATCGCGGGTAGCCGGCATGCCTCGATCGACATGGTGGCAGAGTATGTGCGCGATCATGAGCGCTTCCGCGAACATGCCGGCGAGGGTTTTTTATGAGTGCCTCCGCCCTGTGGACAGTGCGGGAGAGCGATGAGCATATCGCGCTTTCCACGATACCACTGCAGATCCCTCTCCTTGAGATATTTTGGCGTTCAACCGGTGAGTACGACGTCTTCTCGTATAGCGTTTAAATGACGTTGAAGGTCGTTCATGGCTTCGATGGCAGTTTCGTCAAGCGCGGCGCCTAGTCGAGGCGAGACAATGATCGTGCCAAATCTATCGCAGAGACAGTAAATATCCATCGGTAGATCCGATAACGACTGTAGTCGTTCGATACGACCCCCTGACGCGCATAATGCCGCTTGGAAAAGCGCATAGTGTTTGTAATAAATATGATCGGCTTGCTCGATGCTAAACGCGATCAGCGCTTCGGCTGTCGCGTCACCAGCATAATCCAGAATTTCTAGGAAATGGTTTGTAATGGAACGGCGCCGCTGGCCGTCGGCCGTTGCCAGACTGAACTCCGCTTTCCGAGCACGAACGTGTGCGCCGCGCAGCAGCGTAAGCGCTATTACAAACACACCTAAGTTTGCAAAGGCCTAAGCCCACTGTGGGAGGCTCCCCAAATTCATCGCTACGCTCCCTTGTTATCAAGCCGCTTCATAGCGGTCCTCGACAATTAGCATAGGGCCACGCCCCGGAAGGTCGTATCGTTGACTATGATCTTGGCTAACCCCGGACCAACAATAGTGTTTACCTTGCCGAGTGCCGTTTCGATGGCATCGCCAGGGAAATTGATTTCGACCACATGTGAATTTGGCACCGGCTGGTCGTCTGCGTCGATAACCATAGGCAAGGGCGTAAGCTTTACCCGATAGATCGCCGACTCCGTCTGGTTACGTGCGGTCACAAGCTGATGTTCCGTTTCGCCATTTCGGCAGACGCCATTTCCTTCAACGTCGTTACCGTCTCGCCCGAGAATATATCTGCCAGATCGAGGAGGTCCTCGTCCTTAAGTGCAGCAACCGCGGCTTCGATCTCAGCGAGACGATCGACAGCGCGGTCACCTACGGCAGCACGCCGCTTGATCCGTGATTTGAGCATCCATAATCGATAGCAGGATCAACGGAGGAGTGGCAGGGTTATCAGCCATCTCGGTCAAGGGGCTTGGGATCGGAATTCTCGCGGCAGCCGACCCGACTATGGCTGTGGGACGGCATCCTTCTGTGCAGGCGCTTCTGCCGCTTGCGGCCTAGTCATGCTCTCGACCTGCGCTGTCGTTTTAAAGTCCAGGAGCTCGACCTGAAACACAAGATCGGAGTTGGCGGGGATCGGGCCTGACGCTTGCGACCCATAGGCCATCGCCGCAGGAATACAGAACCGTGCAACGCCATTCTTGGCTAGCATCTGCAATCCTTGAGAGAAGCCCGCGATCACGCCGTTGACCGGCAATGGGGACCGCACCCCTTGATCAAACACTGCCCCAGTCGTTGCCAGGTAGCCGATGTAGTTCACTAGCGAGACATCGCCTTGGGTGGGCTTCGCGCCAGATCCGGGCCGCAGCATCGTATATCCCAACCCGGTAGGCGCGCGTGCCGAACACAAACGCTGCCCCTTGGGCACTATGGGGGTCAAGGGTAGTGCGATGATAGCACCGCTTGCCTTCACCGGCGCAGGTAGTGAACCGCGCGGCTTCCCTTTTTGAAGCGCCGCCCCGTTGACAGGTAACGGTGCTGCCAGCAGCGGCAGGACAACGGCCATAACGAGACGGCGCAAGGCACGTGGGAAGAAGCTCATTTCCGGGGCTATATCCAGGCCACGGACGACGCGCCACCAGTTCCATCCCGATATCATCGGGCGCATATTGGCAAGTGATCACCGGCAGGTACCAGGTATCGTCCGCCGGTTTGCAACTCAGCAGTTTGTTGGATCGTTTGATGTAATCAAGGAGAGCAACAATGGCGATTACCCCGCAAGACGAAGAACCCGGTTTTGAAACCGACGTCAACGAACTGCCAGATAGCGACAACGGTCCAGAAGATAGTTTAGAAGACAAACCGGCGCACGACGTTCAGCGCTCAGACGAACTCGAGGAAGCTCAGAAGGAAGGAGCCGAGGAGAGAGGAGAGGGCGGATTGTATTGAAATTGGGGCGGGACGTTCTGAACATTTTCTATGAATGTGTATTCGAAACGTCCCACCGCCCTTCTGACGATCGCCAAGACGTTTCTAATGGGCTGGAAACCGAGGTTATCAGCTGGGAGCGACTTCTTTCTTTAGCATCGCGTCCTTGAGCGTATTGCCTGCGATCCCCCCGGCAGCGACCGCAACAACAACATTGCCGACGAAAAACTCCACAATACCAACGACGCTGCCGAACGCGATCAGCGCCGAGGTCGTCACCGGCAGCGCGGCCGTTGCCTTACCGATCGCGACTTTCGCCTCCTGGCGGACGACCCGAAGCCGTTCCAACACGGGCTCGAGCGATCGACCTTGATCGACTGCCGCGATTAGATCGCCTAGCGCACGATGCAGCGCCCTCAGCTGCTCCAAGGCTACCGCCCGATCGGCATCGACCGGTCCACCGTTGTCGCGGGCGAGTTCTTCATCGTCGATCAGGCGCTGAACGGCTTCCAAAGCAACAGGCGCTAACGCGTGAATGACAGCGGCATGCTCGCGCAGGGAAGGGCGCCCGGTCCACGTCGCCGAACTGACGGCATCCGGTCCGCGAACCTCGTCCCACAACGCCTTGAACTGCTCACGGACCATCTCACGGCGCAGCGTGCGATCCTTGGTCTCTCGCGCATGACGTACGAATGCCTCAAGGCTCGGCTGCGCCGCGACAAAGGCCGGCGCCAACGGCCGCAGGTCGGTCCGCCCAAGCAGCGCCCGGCGCAGCGCCTTGTAGCGCGTGTCGTCCGCCAGATCCTGGATGCCATCGCAAGCGCCCAGACATAGCGTCTGCAGACGCTGCAGCGCCTCTTCGTCGTTCAGCCCTTCGGGCCAGTGTGTTCCTGAATAGCCCATCGCATTCGATCCGTTTCGACTCAGCTGACGGTCGGATGCACGAATGTTTGCCTGTAGGACATAGCAAGAACATCAAAGTGCCAGCACGTCGCTAGACATACGGACGGTGATAATGTTGGTGGACGGCACCGATGCCGATCCGCCCCGAACATGTCTTCCTGTATCCGATCGATTGGCCCCAGCTATCGCATCTGGTCCGCTTCGTGCGCGCAGGCGGACGCTGCGAACATTGCGGGCGCCCACACGGGCAACGGGTCTTCCACATGGGCGACGGACGCTGGTGGGATAAAGGCCAGTCGTATTGGCGTAATGGCGACGGCCGACGTGTTCGTCGACCGACCGAGAACATCCTCGATTCAGGCAAATGGACACCGGTGGTGCTGGCCTGCGCGCATCTCAATCACGACCCCAGCGACAGCGCGCTTCACCAGTTGGCCGCGCTCTGCCAGCGCTGCCACATGATTTACGATGGTCCTGAGCATCGCCGTCGACGTTGGATGAACGCGCACTACCGACGTGCACTCGGCGATCTGTTCTACGGCCCATATCCGATGCGGGGGGCGGACTGGATCACGCCGACACCCATCAGCATGCTCGACGACAGCCGTTCGCTATACGCGAACGTCCGGTAGTCTAGAGCGCTGGATACGAGGTGCCGACCACGTTCAGACAAAAAAAGGGGCCGCCAAAAGCGACCCGGGAAGTTTTTAGGAGAGGATGCCTGAAAGGCGTCACCTTGGTATCCAGCAGGCCGGGCAATGGCGATTGCAAATCTGGCTAATCTGGATTGCATTTCATGCACTTGGAGGAAGGTTGGGCCCAAACTCGTTCCCCTGGCTAGCTCGATGACACGGGCGGTATCTACGAGGCTCGACACTGCGAGGAAACGGTCTGGATCCCGCACATTGATCGCATGCCTGACGACAATCGTTCGCATACGCGCAGGTGCGATAGCCCGCCTCCGCGACACATAGCCAAACGCGCTTCGCCGCGTTCGTAGCCGGAACCTTATCCACATGAGTATCGAGTCTGACGCTTGACCAAACGGTTCTGGTAACGGAACATAAAGGGAACAGGTAGAGTCTAGACATCATGATCACCGCCCTCGAGTCCCTGCCGACAACCATCGCCCACCTGCGGACAATCGCAACGCCGGTGGTGGATCACCGCATCATGCCGTTCGGTATCCCTGCGCTCGACGATCGCCTCGCAAGCAGGGGCCTTCGCGCTGGAGCACTGCACGAGGTCGCCGCACAAAGCTGTTCGATGGTCGACGATGCCGCAGCAACGCTGTTCCTCGCAGGCATCGCCGCGCGAGAAGCGGCGCATACAGGCGGACCGGTGCTGTGGGTGAGCTGTCGCAACGATCTCTATGCGCCGGGCTTGGAGCAGGCGGGGCTATCATCTGCCGACTTGATTCACGCACAACCCCGTGACGATGCAGCGTTACTGGCCGTCGTCGAGGACGCGGTGCGCGATGGAACGCCGTCAGCGGTGATCGCCGAGGTAAGCCGGATGTCGATGGTGGCGACCCGGCGCCTGCAACTGGTCGCGGCCGACGCCGACATTCCCGTTCTCATCCTGCGACGCAGACGTAATCGCGACCAGGATCCGCTCGCCGAGCCGTCTGCCGCCTGGACGCGCTGGAGGATCGCCAGTGCGTCGTCCGAGCGCCTTGGCGTCGCCGGCGTCGGCCGATCGCGGTGGCAGGTCGAGGTCGCACGACAGCGTGGCGGCGAAGCATTTTCAATGATTTTGGAGGGCTGCGATGAGACGGGTTGTCTCGCTGTTCCTGCCGCACTTGGCCATCGAGCGGCTGAGACGGCTGGACCGGCACGCTACGCGGCCGCCTGAGCGGCCAGCCCTTCAGCTTCCCGTCGACGACGATCCCGGTGCCTGTTCGGTACCGCGGGGCGGCGGGTGGCGGCCGGGTGCGCGGTGGGCTCGTGCCGACATGCCAACCAGGCAGGATGTGGAAGGTGAGATCGCAGCGCTGCCCGCGCATGCGAAACCACCCATGCGTGAACTTGGCCGACGATCGGAGGCGGCGAACCATCCGTTTCACGGACCAGCGCAAGCCGACAGTCACGACAGGGTCGCGGCGACCGTTGCTGCGTTCCACAGGGCGCCGCTTGCGCTGGTCGGCAAGGTTGGCCGGCGCGAAGAGGTCGTGGCCGCCTGCGATGGCGCAGCCGCGTTGGGGATTACTATCGGCATGGCCGCGACCCATGCGCGCGCACTGGTGTCCGATCTCGACATCCGACCGTCCGAGACCGAGGCGGATGCCGCGATGCTGGATCAGCTCGCGCTACGCGCGGTGCGCCGCTGGTCGCCGATCGCCGCGGCCACACCGCCCGACGGGCTGTGGCTTGACCTGACCGGCTGCGCGCATCTCCATGGCGGGGAAGAACGGTTCTGCCGGCGTCTGCGCGCGTTTTGCCAGCGTGCCGGGTTCACCGCGCGCGTGGCGGTTGCCGACACACCGGGCGCGGCACACGCTATTGCCCGGTTCGGGCCTGCCGACATCGCGATCGTGCCCACAGGGCGGACGGTCGAAGCGCTTAGCGGCCTACCGGTCGCGGCCTTGCGCCTAGCAGGCACCGCGCTCGTTGCCGCCCGCAAGTTCGGCTTCGAACGCGTCGCCGATCTTCTACCGGTCGCGCGCGGGCCTTTGGCACGCCGGCTCGGGCTGGCCGCAATCACGCGGCTCGATCAGGCACTCGGCGCGGTCGCCGAACCCATCACGCCGCGCACCGACGAGGTCATGCCGATCGTCGAACGCCGGCTGCTCGAACCGATCGTCACCGCAGACGCGATTGCGCAGGTCATGGAGGATCTCCTCGGCGACATGGCCGAGCTGCTGCGCGCGAAAGGGCTCGGCGTACGATCGTTGCGGCTTGGTGGGTTGCGCGTCGACGGCACCGAACAGGTCGTCGCGGTCGGCACCTCGCGTCCGACCCGTGAGGTTTCGCACCTGCTGCGGCTCATGAAGCTCAGGATCGAACGGATCGATCCCGGCTTGGGGCTTGAGCAATTCTATCTGGCGGCGCCGCACACCGAGCCGCTCGACGCGGTAGATCTCGGCGCGGTTCTCGCCGGTGAGGTGCTCGTGCGTGATCCGGCCCGTCTCGTCGATGTCGTCGCCGGCCGCATCGGCGCTGACGCCGTGTTCCGGATTGCGCCGGTCGAAAGTCACGTGCCCGAGCGTGCCGTTATGCGCGCGGACCCGGTGGTGGCGCCCGCGGGCTGGCCGAAATGGCGACGGCCGACGCGCCTGCTGGCGAGGCCCGAACCGCTATGGGGCGTCATAGCGCTGATGCCCGATCAGCCGCCCCGACGGTTCGAGTGGCGCGGTCGGCCGCACAAGGTGGTTGCCGGCGACGGCCCCGAGCGGATCCACGGCGAGTGGTGGCGTCGCGACGCGGAAGTATGGGCGGTGCGCGACTATTACCGCGTCGAAGACGAGACGGGCGGTCGCTACTGGGTGTTCCGACGTGGCGACGGGTTCGTCGAGGATACCGGCGATCTGAGCTGGTGGATGCACGGCGTGTTCGCATGACCGACTATGTCGAACTCCAGGTCCTCACGCACTTCTCGCTGCTACGCGGCGCCTCGAGCCCCGAGGAGCTGTTCGCGGCTGCAGCGCTGCTCGGCTATCCCTCGATCGGCGTCAGCGACATCGGCACCGTCGCAGGGGTGGTGCGCGCATGGGAAGCGCAGAAGGCGACGGGCGTTCGCTCGATCGCAGGCACGCGCGTCAATCTATCCTGCGGTCGGCAGTTGCTGCTCTACCCGACCAACCGCCCCGCCTGGTCGCGCCTGACGCGGCTGCTGACAGTGGGCAAGAAGCGGGCGGGGAAGGGTGGGTGTCTTCTCCACTGGCATGATCTCGAACCCTGGTCGGAAGGCATGATCGCCATCCTGCTGCCGCACGAGGCGGACGAGGAGAACCTGGCAGCACTTGCCGACCTGAAGACACTCTATGGCCGGCGTGGGTATATGGCATTGTTCCAGCGGCGCCGGCCGGACGATGCCGTGCGGATCGACGCGCTGGCGCGCCAGGCGGGCGGCGCTGGGGTTCGCGCGGTCGTGACGGGTGATGTCCTCTATCACACGCCCGAAGCACGGCTGCTGCAGGACGTGGTGACGGCCGTGCGCGAGAAATGCACCGTCGACGAGCTCGGCTACCGGCGCGAGGTTAATGCCGACCGTGCGCTCAAATCCCCCGACGAGATGGTCCGGCGGTTCAAGGCGTATCCCGATGCGCTACGCGCGAGCGTCGACATCGCGCGTCTGTGCACCTTCGATCTGGGCGAGCTGGCCTATCAGTATCCGCATGAGCGGCTAATCGACGGGCTGACCGCGCAAGAGGCGCTGCAGAAGCTCGCGGAAGACGCCGTCGACACGATGTTCAACGGCGCGGTGCCAGCTGCCTATACCGAGCAGATCGCCCATGAGATGAAGCTCATCGGCGAGCTTGGCTATGCGCCGTATTTCCTGACGGTTTACGCGATCGTCCGCGAAGCCCGCCGGCGCGGGATCCTGTGCCAGGGCCGTGGCTCGGCCGCCAACAGCTGCGTCTGCTTCGTGCTCGGCGTCACCTCGATCGACCCAATCAAGCACGAGCTGTTGTTCGAACGGTTCGTATCGGGCGAGCGCCGCGAGCCCCCCGATATCGACGTCGACTTCGAGCATGAACGCCGCGAAGAGATCATCCAGTGGATCTATGAGACCTATGGCCGCAACCACTCGGCGTTGACCGCGGTCGTTACACGCTACCGCGCCCGCGGCGCCGTGCGCGACGTCGGCAAGGCGCTTGGCCTGCCCGAGGATCTGACTTCGTCATTAGCTGGCCAGGTGTGGGGCTGGTCGGCCGAAGGCGTCGGCGAAAAGCAGGTCAACGAGCTGAACCTCGACATCGGCGATCGTCGCCTGCGCCTGACGCTCGAGCTGGCCCGCAAGCTGATCGGCGTACCGCGCCATATGAGCCAGCATCCAGGTGGCTTCGTCCTCACCCAGGACCGTCTCGACGATCTGGTCCCGATCGAGCCCGCCGCGATGGAAGATCGCCAGATCATCGAATGGGACAAGGACGACATCGATGCGCTGAAGTTCATGAAGGTCGACGTGCTGGGTCTCGGCATGCTCGGCTGCATGAACCGCGCCTTCAACATGCTCGAGGCGGACAAGGGGCTGCGGGTCGGTTTGGCCGATCTGCAGGACGACGATCCCGACGTCTATGCGATGATCTCGAAGGCCGATACGCTCGGCACCTTCCAGATCGAAAGCCGCGCGCAGATGAGCATGCTCCCGCGCATGAAGCCACGGCGCTTCTACGACCTCGTCATTCAGGTCGCGATCGTACGACCGGGACCGATCCAGGGCGACATGGTCCACCCGTATCTGCGCCGGCGCGAAGGGCTGGAGAAACCGGAATATCCACGACCCGAGCTGCGCGCGGTGCTGGAAAAGACGCTTGGCGTGCCGCTGTTCCAGGAGCAGGCGATGAAGGTCGCGATCGTCGGCGCGGGGTTCACGCCGGCCGAAGCCGATCAGCTGCGCCGCGCCATGGCGACGTTCAAATTCACAGGCGGCGTGTCGCACTTCAGCGAAAAGCTGATCGGGGGCATGGTCGAGCGCGGCTATCCACGTGAGTTTGCCGAGCGCACCTTCCGCCAGCTTGAAGGCTTCGGGTCCTACGGCTTCCCCGAAAGCCATGCCGCCTCGTTCGCCAAGATCTCCTACGCCTCGTCGTGGGTGAAGCATCATCACCCGGACGTGTTCTGCGCGAGCCTTATGAACGCGCAGCCGATGGGCTTCTACGCGCCCGCCCAGATCGTGCGCGATGCACGCGAGCACGGCGTTGTGGTTCGCCCCCCTTGCGTGAACGCAAGCCGTTGGGACTGCACGCTGGAGCCGTATGGCGGGCGGTACCTCGCCGTACGATTGGGACTCCGGCAGATCCGCGGCCTGTCCAACGCGGACGGCGCCAAGATCGTCGGTGCGCGCGAGCTGATCGCGTTCGAAAGCGTGGAGGACGTGTGGCGACGATCGGGCGTGCAGCGCGCCGTGATCGAGAAGCTCGCGGACGGCGATGCCTTTCATAGCTTTGGTGCCGATCGTCGGCAGGGCTTGTGGAAGGTGAGGGGGCTCGGCGAAGCGCCGCTGCCACTGTTCGCCGCGGCCGATCGCGCGGACCAGGCCGTCAGCACGGAAGGGATCGAGCCTGATGTCGAACTGCGCCCACTGACCGATGGTCGTGAGGTGATTGAGGACTACCGCGCGCTGCAACTCTCGCTGCGCGCGCATCCGCTGACCTTCGTCCGCGATGAGCTGGCCAGGCGTGGCGTAACCAAATGCGCGGACCTGGCCACCATCCGCGATGGACGCCATGTCGAGGTCGCCGGCATCATTCTCGTTCGCCAGAAGCCGGGGTCTGCCAAAGGCGTTCTGTTCATCACGATCGAAGACGAGACCGGGATCGCCAACGGCATCCTGTGGCCCGATCGGTTCGAGCGCCAGCGCCGCACCGTCATGTCCGCGTCGATGATCGGCATGAAGGGCAGGGTGCAGAAGGAGGGCGAGGTTATCCACGTCATCTGCGACCGGATCATCGACCATGGCGATCTGCTGCACCGGGTCGGCGAGATGTCGTTCCCGCACCGGACCGGCCGCGGTGACGGTGCGAAGCATGCCGGCTCCCCCGACCGCGGGGACAAGGGCTGGAGCCCTGCCCCTCGCGACTCTTACTGGCCGCCCCATGCGGACGGCATGGATCCGGAAGCTGTCATGAAGTTCAAATCTCACGACTTCCATTGATGGCCAAGCTCGTCCGTCATCAACGCGTTGTCATCGCGCTGTCGGTGCATATCTTGCGCGGCGGTGTCGCGCGCTGCTCGGACGCGCGTGTCGACGTCGTCGAAATCCGGTTGGCGCTGCGCTGCCTGCTGCCGCACTGCCCGGAACGCTGGCCACTCGAACTCTACTGGGATGCGGCAGCCCAAGAGAACGAGATCGGCAGGGCACAGGGCGTGACCGCGGCGTTCAACGGGATCGTCCGCCAGCTGCGCCGCGCCGGCTGTTATGAAGAGGTGTCTGAACCGTGAGTATGCGACTACCGCGAGCAGCCATTGCTCGCGTTCCCGAAGGCACGCGGATCGTCAGCGTCGAGCGCATGTCGCGGGCGTTCACCAAATATCATCTCGATGACCGACGCGCGTTGCACCGGTTCAAGATGGAAGAGCCACATGCGACGCCGCATGACCACCCCTGGAGTTTTGACACCGAGATCCTCGATGGCGGGTATGTCGAAGAAGTGTTCCATCTGGATGCGAGCGGCGGTTGGCACAGCGAGCTCGTTCATCGGCTTCCCGGTGAGACCTACCATGTCGATGCCGCGCACATTCACCGCATCGTTGAGCTGCCGACGGGTGAATGCTGGACGCTCGTTCGTGCAGGTCCCCACACGCGGGAAACCCGGTTCTGGCGGTTCGGAGACATTGTTCAGTCCCGGGCGTGGCATGAGCGACGGTGGATGCGCTTGGAATAAGGCGTCACGGCGAGCCAATCCACCGCAACGTTCAAGACAGCGTTGGCCGGGGAAGGGCATCGAGCGCTGCGGATACCTGCAGGCGCAGATCGTCATCCCGGGTAATTTCCAGCATCGCGCTGAGGCTGCTGCGGGCGCCGGCCACATCGCCTGCGACCAGCTGAAGTCTGGCTCGCTCCCACCAACCATGGGCGTGCGTGGGCGCCACGATCGTCATGCGGTCGTACAGGACCAGCGCGCGTGCGGGATCCCCGGCCTGCTCGGCACGGGTCGCCTGGTTGAGCAGCAGGCGGACGAGCGCCGACCGGTTCGACAGGGGAAGCATCCCGTCGGAAAACCGGGCCTGGCCCGTCATCTGCTCCAACAAGGCTTCCACCTGTTCAGGGGCGACGATGCGACCATCGTTGAAGGGATCGATGATCAGCGCATCCGACGCGTCGCCAAGGCGCACCAGGACGTGGCCGGGGGTATTGAGCGGCATCGCCGACCATCCGAGACGTCGTGCCATCGCCACATAGAGGATCGAGAGACTGATCGGCAGGCCGAGCCGTCGATCGACGACGGCGATCAAATCCGCATTCTGCGGATCGTCGTAGTGCACCCGGTCGCCAGAGAACCCAAACTCTTCGCCCATCACGCTGCTCAGGGCTTGAGCCTGAGCAGCGCTGCTCACTGCGTCGCCGTCAGCAGCGCGCAGGGCTATTTCTATGTCGGTCAGCTCGTCGATATATTCATCGAGATCGACACCGGGGTGATCGAGCGCTGCGAGTTCCAGGGCGGCCAGATCAAGCTCGATCTCTGTGTCTTCCATCAGCCCGAGATGAAGAATGCTATTGGTCATGAGCCGTTAGATGGGAGGCTGCTTCGACGGTTTCTATGGCGACGCCAGGATACGGCGCGCCTGATCCATGACCAGTTTATGATACGTGAGCAGCGACTGTGCGGCACAGCCGGTTCCGTCCCTGATCACGATCCTGGACCCTGCCGACATCGATACCTGGCTGCGTGGAACCTACGACGATATCGTTGGCCTGCAGAAACCCTACGACCCTGCCAAAATGACCGTCCGGGGGCCTGTCTTCCCAACACGCAGCAAGGAACGGTAGCATTCGGCTATCCTTGGCATTCGAAAATGACCGCGCCGAACGATCCATTGTGTCCGCTGCGTGTTGTAAGACGGTGACAGGGAGCCAAGACGATGACGCAAGAGGACGAACGCTGGATGCACGAAGCGATCGCAATCGCCCGATCGAAGGGTTCCGACCCCTCGACCTCACCGCTGGGGTGCGTGATCGTACTCGATGGCAAGGTTATCGCGGGCGAGCGCAATCAGACCAAGGAATTGCCGGACGCAACCGCGCATGCCGAGATGATGGCGATCAGACGGGCGTGTGAAAGCACCGGGGAATTGGAGCTGCGCGGTGCGACGCTCTACTCCACGCTGCAGCCCTGCGGCATGTGCACGATGGCGTCGATCTGGTCGAAGGTCGGGCGCGTTGTTTACGGGGCGGGCCGCGATGATGTCCACGAGATGTATTTCGAAGCACAGCACGTCGACACGCTGACGTTCATCGGCGACGCCTACCGCGACGATATCGTCATTGAGGGAGGCTGCCTTCGCGACGACTGCGCCAAGCTCTATTATGGTCCGGACGCAGAGCTGCCAGTCGACGAGCAGGCAAATCTATAGCGTGCTGCGGCTGCGCGTCCGTTCGGCGCTGAACGAATGACGGTATGTCGCCAGGTCTTTCCAACGCGGCGCGAAGAACGATAAACCGATGGCAGCTTTCGGTCTCGCCTGTTCGGCCGCCCCCCCCGAAGGATGAGCACCATGAATGACGCACAATGGGTTCTCGCTCGCACACGGTCAGACGAGCAACATGCGTGGCTTGCTGGTTTTGATGGAAATAGTCCGGTATGGGTGGCGAGTGTCGATAACGCCGTAATCTACCAACGCGAGGGTGCAGAAGCGGCAAGGCTGCGATGCACTGACCAGCCCGATCACGACGACGTTCTCTATGCCGTCTGCCATCTGAAGGCTGACGACACGACTCCTCCTTCTGCTGGCGACGGCCCTCTAAAAGACTGTCGATAAGTACAGAACGATGGCTGAATCAGGTTCCGTGTAGATATCTGTCCACCACCGTTGTATACTCAAACGGGATTGAACTCCGATCTCCTCGAAGGGCCCAGGAACGCCACATGCCTGCTTCCGCGCAGAGTGCGACGAACTTGTACGGCCAACCATCCAGTAACTGCGCAACAATTGCCATCATCCTATGCCTTTCGCTACTCGACAAAAACTCCGGAGCCGAGATAATACCTTCAAAAATTGGCTCACTGGGATCCCCGCCATTGTGTCTGCATACGGTTTCTCTCAACCGCTGAGCTCGAGGGTTGGCAGTCACAATCGAGAGGATCTGTCGAACTAGGTTGAAGAAGGCAAGTGGGTAGATATTACTGAATGCTTCGGGCGGGTGGGCGCGACCGGCAAGAATTTCACGAAAGTTATGTTCGAGTTGAAGCGCTTTTGAGTCCGCGATCACGTGAGGGTAAGAGCGTCGATCACTTCCGCAAACGTGGCAACACGGATCAAGTCCTTGGTGAGGCACTGCAGGAGAACCGCAGTCTATGCAGCGGTCGGCAAGCACAATTCCATGTTTTGAACACGTGCTTACTATGGCGAGGCGCCAATTTTTCCGGTAATACGCCTGTCTATCAGTGCTGAGGCAAATTGCGCACCATTGCTGACCTCCTCGGCGCCGAGTTCGGTGATAAATTCCGAGAGGCAAAATCCAACGAGAAGCATTAGTTATTCGAATGCGTTCATATAAGATGCCCTCTAGTGAATAGAGGGTCGTAGCCCAGGCTTCATTTTCGCCTGTTCCAGTTAGTCTGGCTAAGTCATTTACGACATCGCGCGGTGCCATTGCATCGAGATCTCGGTTCCAAAGCTGTCTTCCTGGCCAAATCAAGTGAGAAAAAGTCTGCAATTTTGGAGAGTTACCGTGGGCAACACGTAACAGCCATGACGATAATAATTCGTCGACTTGTGGTTTGGGCCGCCATGGCAAAAGCGGTTTCAATAGTTAATCTCGATACCCCAACGAAAGCTCGGCCGCCCGTCGGCGATCCCCTGGCGGAATCCAGCGCAATCCGTCGATAACGGAGGCATCGATCCGCTCGGCTCCGTTCTGTATCGCTTCTGCAGCCGCTGCATTAACCAGGCGGACAATCTCCCCTATCGTTCCTCCAGACAAGGCAAGCACCCGGCTCATAATATCGGGTTGTGACAGTTCAGACGCGTGTTGTAGCGGTAAAGTCGACTCTAAAGTGTTCAGTAGAGCTCGAGTTCCGTTCTCTGAGGTCCATTTAGGAAGCGGCCAATGCTCAAAACGGTTTGCAAGCTGCTCGTCTGATTGCAGTGCGCGAACCGCAGTTATGAGGCCGCAGCCAACGAGGTGTATTTGCTTTTCATTCGAGACGTAACGAAGTACATTTAAGAATGCGCGTTGCTGTTCAACTCGACCGGAATGGATATTATGTAATTCATCAATAACTAGGACCTTTAAACCTACCGCTTCAACTAAACGTAGTGCTTGGCTCTGTAGTTGGCTCAAAATAGCCGTTCTACGGACTGGTGCGTTTAGACGATCTAGGATAGAGGTGTAGAACTGTCGAGGATCAGGTGTCGGCGGCATTTGAACATATAATACTTTTGCGGTGATGGCCTCGGCAGAGGGGTCGTCGTCGGGGGGATGTAGCCCGATAAAACGATTAACGAGCATTGTCTTGCCGTTGTTAGTGGGTCCCGAGATAAGAATACTCGCGGGACGGTGCGACCTTTTGCTTATTAATAATTCTTCTAACCGATCTGAAATGCGTTTGGCGGTGCCATAGGCGACGAAGGGTTGAGCCTTCAGCGCTTCCAGCCTGACTTCCGGAGATGCCCCAATTATAGCGTGAATTTTTGGTGTGAGGCGGCGCAGAGGAGCGTTCACTCGAGTATCTCGAAAACGTCATCTTCGTCTGGCGCTGCAGCTTCCGTATATCTCCAAGGAGCCTGTGGAAGAGGCGACTGGGGGAGCATCGTGTCACTGGGAGCGTTCGAGTTGCCCGCATCGTTCCGCGCTCTCCGTTCTACGGCAAGTCGAGAACGTCGCGCTTGTGATTTATTGCCTGCCGCTGTGTTCGCGATCTGGCGCTGGGCTTCTACTGCTGCGAACAATGCCGTTTCGTCATAGTCCGCTCGTCCCTCCGCCCGTATTGCTCTGCGGCCGGCCTCAAGTTCCCACAATGACAATGAAGGCCGCGAGATTTCTTTCGTTCCGATGCGGTAATAACGGTTCTCGTCTGGGGCTAACAACCAGATCGCTGAAACGTCGCGCGGGTCACGCCTGACCAAAAAATCCCGGTGTTTTCCATCCATTAGGTAGCGGCGCAAAATATCGTCCATATAATGGACGCCGCCCCACCGAATACCTCTTTGCGTAAGCCTTCGGCGTTCCATTGGCAAAAAATCGATGAGTAATCGTTGGGGGTCCTGAATTTCTGTCGGGACACCCCGTCCGCGCTCACTCTTGTCACCGAATATACCCTGCATCCACTTGGTATTCGGAGTCAGGCCATGGTGCTTGTGAGGCGTGCAATGATATTGGCCCGCAAAAAAGGTAGCGAACATTAACTCCAGCTCGGGGAGCGTCATCGCTGCATCTCGATCTGGATCCCTGTCTCCTCGCTCGATGATCGATGAACCGGTTGCCCCAGGCAACGTCTTAACTGACGACATCGCTGTCCTCATCATTCTCTCAATAATACCCCCAAAGTGTGGCATGCCTCCAGGCCTGAAATTGATTTGCATGCCCCAGGCGTCGCATCCGCGCTGAACAGCTTCTGAGTGAAAGTCGGAACCGTTATCGACATAAATTTCGTCTGGCCTACCGTACATTGGCCATGGAAACTGCAAACCAATCTTACCTGACCAATCGTCCTTGGGTAGGATGGAATGGACTAGACACAATCCGACGGACGTTGCCGAAGGGGCTTCAAGCGATAGGTGGAATCCTAGGACGGATCTAGAAAACTCGTCGAGGGCGATCGTGATGAACGGTCTTTGAAGAGGGAGTCTGTTCTTTTCGTCGACGACAATGAGATCAACCTTCGTGTGATCAATTTGAACCCGTTGAAGCGGAGCGTTTGTGACAGGTGTTGCGCCCGACACCGGACGGAACCGCTCGCCAGCCTTCTTTCTGCCCTCTCGTGCTGCGACTATTTCAATTTCTGGAATGCGGGCAAGCCGTCGGCGAATTGAGTCGGTGCTTGGAAGCTTTAAACCTTCCAACGTACAAATACGTCGAATTTCGCGCACAGTTTGAACAATGGTCGGCCGCATACGGCTGAGATGATGTGTCTCAAACACCCGAACGATGATCGCTTCGACCTTCGGATCGAGAAAACTTCGTCCGCGGGTGCCTCGTCTCTTTGGAGGCAAAAGGTCGCGAAGCCGTCGGGTGCTGCGATACCGCTTTATGATGGTCCAGACAGTCCTTGTAGAGCAACCGATCTGCTTAGCCGCGTCGCTGACGTCCGCGACCGAGCATCGGTCACGTGCTACAAGCGGCTCGATGATGCCCCTGCGAATCACCGCAGTTGCGATCTCGGTATCGGTTAACTCTGCGCCGTCCACCCCAGAGTTTGAGGCTAAGATAGCACCTAGATCTTCGGAATCGGCGGCATGGATTGGCATGTTGCGGAACATCTAACGTAAGCCGCCGGAGCGCAAGGCTGACGCAGTGCAACGAAACGTGCGGTATAGTGCAGCGGAATGTGCGTCATTGATCAGCCGTGACTGTCGCTTGGTGCAACGAAAGGGAAGCTTTCCACAGGCGGGCTGAAGGTGAAGCCGGGCGAGGTCAGCCTGGCGCATCTGGGCGTGCTGTTCCTCGACGAGCTGCCGGAATTCCAGCGCGCGGTGCTCGATTCGCTCCGCCAGCCGCTCGAGACGGGCACGGTGAGCGTCGCGCGCGCAAATGCCCATGTCACCTTTCCTGCGCGCGTGCAGTTGGTGGCCGCGATGAACCCGTGTCGTTGCGGCCATCTCGGTGACGCCAGCCTTGCCTGTGCACGGGCGCCGCGGTGTGCGGCAGAGTATCAGGGCAAGGTTTCGGGCCCATTGCTCGATCGCATCGACCTTCACGTCGATGTCTCGGCGGTCAGCGCCGCCGATCTCGTCCTGCCGCCCCCGACCGAAGGATCCGCCGAGGTCGCCGCGCGCGTCGCCGCTGCGCGCCGGGTGCAGGCGGTGCGGTACAGCGATCATCCGGTACGGACCAATGCGGAGGCCGACGGGCCGTTGCTGGACGCGGTTGCGATGCCCGACGAGCCGGGCCGCAAGTTGCTGGCGCAAGCGGCAGAGGCGATGCGCCTGACCGCGCGGGGCTATACGCGGATACTCAGGGTCGGCAGGACGATCGCGGACCTGGCCGGCGCGGACCAGGTCACGCGCATTCATGTGGCGGAGGCGCTCAGCTATCGGCGACGACCGCCGACGAACTGACGCCTTCCTGCCCGACGACGCCCAGTTCGTCCGACGCTCAGTTCGCCCGGCGGTGCTTCCCGCCATAGCGGTGGCCGACATAGTCACCGATCCGTGCAATCTCGCTGGCGGCCGCCTGCGCGCTCTTCGCCGCACAGGGTAGCGGGTCGTGCGCCTGATCGGTGGCCCGCGCCTGCACGGTCGCGCACAATTCCTCGATGTCGGCGCGCGACAGGATGTTCTTTTCGCGCAACAGGCAGATGAGGCTTTGCAGAATCACGAGATTCTTGTCGTCGCGTTCGGCTTCGAGCGTTGGGTACGGAGTCATGGATCGCTCCTATGGGGTTGTTTCGACCAGACTATGCCGATCGTGTCCATATGCAAGCGGTCATATCGAACGCGTGGTTTGGCGTGGGCCGATCGTCGGGCCAGCGGGCGCCGCCGCGTCGTAGCGGCGGATTTGGCGAAGTGCCCGGGACCGCCTATCTCGGGCAGATGCACAAACCGAAAGCCGGGCTTCCGACCCGCGAACAGATCCTGGATTTCATCGCCACCTCCAACGTTCCCGCGGGCAAGCGCGAGATCGCCAAGAGCTTCGGCCTCAGCGCACAGGACAAGATCGGCCTGAAGGCGTTGCTGAAGGACATGGCCGACGAGGGGCTGATCGATTCGGCCCCGGGCCGCGCCTTCCACAAGATGGGCGGCGTCCCCAAGGTGACGGTGCTCCGGATCGTCGATGTCGACGATGGCGGCAACGTCTGGGCCGTGCCCGAGCGCTGGGAGGCCGAAGGCGTGCCGCCGCCCCGGCTTCGCGTCCGCGAACGCAAGCGCGGGGCGCTGGGCGTCGGCGAACGCATCCTCGCCCGCACCGAAGAGGCGGGCAATGGCTGGATCGCGCAGCCGATGAAGGTGCTTGCGCCTGCCTCCGAACAGGTCCTCGGCGTGCTCCGCGAAGAGGGCGGCAAGCTGTGGCTGACCGGCGTCGACAAGCGCGAGCGCCGCGAGTTCGCGGTCGCCGATGCGGGGCAGGCGGCACCCGGTGACCTCGTGCTCGCCGAACTCGCCGGCAAGCCGCCGCGGATCTCGGCCCGGGTCGTGTCGCGGCTGGGCGACCCGTTCGCGGCGCGCAGCTTCTCGTTGATCGCGATCCACAAGCTCGGCATCCCCGATACCTTCTCGCAGGAAGCGCTCGACGAGGCGAAGCAGGTTGCGGCGCAACCGCTCGGCGAGGGGCGCGAAGACCTGCGTCACCTGCCGATCATCGCGATCGACCCCGAGGATGCGCGCGATCACGACGACGCGGTCTGGGCCGAAGCGGACGACGACCCCGCCAACCCTGGCGGGTGGAAGGCGATCGTCGCGATCGCCGATGTCAGCTTCTATGTCCGGCCGAAGTCGGAGATCGACCGCGAGGCGCGGCGTCGCGGCAACTCGGTCTATTTTCCCGACCGCGTCGTGCCGATGCTGCCCGAGATCCTGTCGGCGGATATATGTTCGCTGAAGGAGCATGAGGACCGCGCGGCGCTCGCCTGCCATCTGCGGATCGCCAAGGACGGGACGCTGGAGTCATGGCGCTTCACGCGCGCGGTGGTGCGGCTGGCGGCGAATCTTTCATATGAAGAAGCGCAGGCGGCGATCGATGCTGCTTCTCCCCCCCTCCCGCTTGTGGGAGGGGCCGGGGGTAGGGTCGCGCCCTCGATGGACGCTGACGCGGATAGCGCGGGCCCACCCCCCAGCCCCCTCCCGCAGGCGGGAAGGGAAGGGATTCTCGCCATCCTCCGTCCCCTCTGGTCGTGCTGGCACGCGCTGGCCAAGGCTCGCGACGCGCGGGCGCCGCTCGACCTCGACCTGCCCGAACGGCGCGTCGTGCTCGACGAGACGGGGCGCATCATGTCGGTCGCACCACGCGAGCGGCTCGACGCGCACCGGCTGATCGAGGATTACATGATCGCTGCCAATGTCGCCGCGGCCAAGGCGCTCGAGGCCAAGAAGGCGCCGGTCATGTACCGCATCCACGAGCCCCCCAGCCGCGAGAAGCTCGCCGCGCTGAAAGAGTATCTCGATACCTTCGATATCCCCTTCGCCCTGGGGCAGGTCGTGCGCCCGGCGACGTTCAATCACGTCATCGAGCGGATCGGGCCCGATAGTCCCTGGTCGGATTTCCTGCCGCAGGTGATGGAGCAGATTCTCAGGACCCAGACCCAGGCCTATTACGCGCCCGCCAACCACGGGCATTTCGGGCTGGGTCTCGGCAGCTACGCGCATTTTACCTCGCCGATCCGGCGCTATGCCGACCTGCTGGTCCACCGCGCGCTGGTCGGAGCCTATGCGCTGGGGCCGGGCGGGCTGCCCGCCGACGATGCGGCTGCGATGGATTCGATCGGCGAGATCATCAGCCGGCTCGAACGCCGCGCGATGGAAGCCGAGCGCGATACCACCGATCGCTATGTCGCCGCGTTCCTGTCCGAACGCGTCGGTCAGATCATGGACGTGCGCATAACCGGCGTGACCAATTTCGGCTTCTTCGCGACGGTCGAGGGGATCGGCGGCGACGGGCTGATGCCGGTGCGCGACCTGGGCAACGACTATTTCCGCTTCGACGAAGGCGCGCGCACGCTGACGGGCGAGAATACGGGCGAGAAGTTTGCACAGGGCCAGCGGCTCGAACTCAAGCTCGCCGAGGCGAACCCGGTATCGGGCGCGTTGCGCTTCGAGATGCCCGAGGGCAAGCGGGCGGCGCCGACGCGCGACGCGCGCAAGCCGGGCCGCGTGATCAAGCACCGCGGCCGACCGACCAACATCCGCCATCAGGGGAAGCGGCGTTAGGGTTTCGGCAAAGCGTTGGGGCTAGGTCGGAATTCCGATATAAGGTAGCTTAGCGTCGGCTCTGTATCGTGCGCCGCGGAATTGCGCGGTAGACGGCAGGGGCGTGCGATGATCCGGGGGGACTGGCATGTTGGGATTGTTCAGGGGCGCGAGACGCAGACGTATCGTCAACGATTTCGTCGCGGTCGGCGCAACGCGTGCCCGGAGCGCTATCCCGTATGATCCGCTCGATGCCGCGACCTTTCGCCGACTCCGCGGCTATGGGGTGATCGTCGACGATGGTCATGGCCGCTATCATCTCGATGCGACACGGCTCGGCCTTCTGCGCGGTGCCGTGCGCCGGCGAGCCGCCGCGGTCGCGGGCGCAACCGGTCTGCTCGCCAGCGCTGCGGCGGCGATGACGGTGTTCGCGCTGGCTGAATAGCGTGAGCGGCTAGGCCGCTTCGTTGAACTGCAGGCTGGCCAGCCGCGCATAGAGGCCGCTGTTCGTCATCAGGCTGCCATGACTGCCTTGTTCGACGATCTGGCCGTCGTCCATGACGATGATGCGTTCGGCGGCGCGTACCGTGGCGAGGCGGTGGGCGATGACGAGCGTGGTGCGGTTGGCCATCAGGCGTTCGAGCGCCTCCTGCACCAGCCGTTCGCTTTCCGCGTCGAGGGCACTGGTCGCCTCGTCGAGCAGCAGGATCGGCGCGTCGCGCAGCAGTGCGCGCGCGATCGTGACGCGCTGGCGCTGGCCGCCCGACAGGCGCGCGCCGCCTTCGCCGAGGAAGGTGTCGAGGCCATCGGGCAATTTGCGCAGGAACTCGGCGGCGTTGGCGGCTTCGGCGGCGGCCCAGAGCTGGTCGTCGGTCGCGGTCCAGTCGCCGTAGCGCAGATTGTCGCGTGCGGACGCGCCGAAGATCACGGTTTCCTGCGGCACCATCGCGATCCGGCCGCGGACTTCGGCCGGATCGGCGTCGCGCAGGTCGACCCCGTCGAGCAGGACACGACCCTGGTCCGGATCGTAGAAACGCTGGACGAGCTGGAACAAGGTGCTCTTGCCCGCGCCGGACGGCCCCACGACCGCGACGGTTTCGCCCGGGCGGATGTCGAGAGAGAAGCCGTTGAGCGCCGCGACGTCACGCCGCGTCGGATAGTGGAACTGCACGTCCTCGAACGCCAGCGCACCGACCGGCGGCTGCGGCAGCGCGCGAGGTTGCGCGGGTGCGGCGATCTCGGGGACCTCGCGCAGCAGCTCGCTGAGGCGGCTGGCCGCACCGGCGCCGCGCAGCAGGTCGCCATAGACTTCGGTCAGCGAGCCCAGCGCACCGGCGACGATCCCGCCGGTGAGCACGAACGCGGCGATCGCGCCGCCGCTGATCCGCCCGGCCGCGACGTCGATCGCGCCTTCCCACAGCACCATCGTGATCGACCCGAAGACGAGTCCGATGACGATCGCGGTCATGATCGCGCGCAGCAGGATGCGCGCGCGCGCCGCCGCGAAGGTTGCCGAGACCGCGTCCGAGAAGCGGATCGCCTCGCGCCGCTCCTGCCCGAACGCCTGCACGACCTTCATCGCGCCGAGCGTCTCGGTGGCGATCGACCC
Source organism: Sphingomonas ginsenosidivorax (assembly GCF_007995065.1). Taxonomy (NCBI): domain Bacteria; kingdom Pseudomonadati; phylum Pseudomonadota; class Alphaproteobacteria; order Sphingomonadales; family Sphingomonadaceae; genus Sphingomonas; species Sphingomonas ginsenosidivorax. The sequence goes on from NZ_VOQR01000001.1 coordinate 600,282, forward strand.
GACGTCCGCGACGCGGTCCTGCGAGGTCCGTGAATAGGTGCGCACGCGTTTGCCGAGCAACGCGATCGGCAGGATGATAAGCGGGATGCCGATCATCAGCAGTCCCGCGAGCTTGGGGCTGATTGCGAACAGGTAGATCAGCCCGCCGATCCCGGTGAAGGTATTGCGCAGCGCGATCGACACCGTGCTTCCAACGACCTGCTCGATCAGCGCGGTGTCGGAGGTCAGTCGCGACGCGATCTCGGAGGGGCGGTTCTCCTCGAAGAAGCGCGGCGTCAGGCGCAGCAGATGGCGCTGGACGGTGGTGCGGATGTCGGCGACCACGCGCTCGCCGAGCCAGGAGACGTAGTAGAACCGAACCGCGGTCGCGAGCGCGAGCACGAGGACGATCATCAGCAGATAGTGGAACGAGGCGCTCACCGATCCGCTGGCGCCGGGGCCGAAGCCGCGGTCGATGACCCGCTTGAAGCCGTACGGGATGCCGATCGTCGCCGCCGACGTCGTCAGCAGCGCGAGCCCTGCGAACGCGATCTGGCGGGGGTAGGCGGATGCGTGCCGCCAGACCATTGCAAGGTCGCCGATCCGGCGGGTGGGTTTGTCCTCGGAATTCGGCTTGGCCATGCGGGGGGCGTAGCAGCGGCCGGCGTGGCGCTCAACGACAACCGCCGGGCGCGCGTACGGGGTCGGTCGGACGCCAGATGGTGCCCGGATGTTGCGTTGCAGCGGATATGCGTTACGGCTTCTGTAACGAGTCCTCCGTACGGGATACCCGATGCTCTACGATTCTTACGAGTTCCAGCGATCGATGCTGTCCGGCGCTAGTGCGATGGCGAGTTTTGGTGCCGACATGCTCAGTCACCCGGCAAACCCGTTTTCCTATCTTGGTGGCGGCACCGTCATCGCGTCGGCGCTGCAGGTGTTCGCGCACGCAAACGCGTCGCGGGGTAAGCCCGAATTCGGGTTGCACCACACGACCATCGACGGTCGCGAGGTCGCGGTGCGCGAGGAGGTCGTGCTGCGCCGGCCGTTCGGGCAGTTGAAGCGGTTCGTCCGCGAGGGCGTGACCGGCGGTCCCAAGCTGCTGATCGTCGCGCCGATGTCGGGCCATTATGCGACGCTGCTACGCGGGACCGTCGAGCGGATGCTGCCGAGCGCGGATGTCTATGTGACCGACTGGCGCGACGCGCGTAGCGTGCCGCTGGGCGATGGTCGGTTCGATCTCGACGACTATATCGACTATCTGATCGCATTCCTCGAAACGATGGGCGAGAATGCGGGCGAGGGCGGCACGCACATGCTCGCGGTCTGCCAGCCGTCGGTGCCGTGCTACGCCGCGGTGGCGCTGATGAGCGCGGACCGCAATCCGTGCCGGCCGAAGACGCTGACGCTGATGGGGGGACCGGTCGATACGCGCGAGGCACCGACCGCGGTCAACACGCTGGCGACCGAGCGCCCGCACAGCTGGTTCGAACAGAATGTCATCGCCACCGTGCCGGGCAATTATCCAGGTGCCGGCCGGAAGGTCTATCCGGGCTTCCTGCAGCTGGCCGGGTTCATGTCGATGAACCTCGGCAATCACATGATCTCGCATTTCGAGATGTACAAGCATCTGGTGCAGGGTGACGGCGAGAGCGCGGATGCGAGCAAGGCGTTCTACGAGGAATATCGTTCGGTCTGCGACATGACGGCCGAATTCTATCTGCAGACGATCGAAACCGTCTTCCAGACCCATGCTCTGCCCAAGGGCGAGATGACGCATCGCGGCCGACCGGTCGATCCGGCGGCGATCACCGATGTCGCGTTGCTGGCGATCGAGGGCGAGCGCGACGATATTTCGGGGCTGGGCCAGACGAAGGCGGCACTGACGCTCGCGACGCACCTGCCCGAAGACAAGAAGCGGTACTTCATGGCCGAGGGTGCCGGGCATTACGGCATCTTCAACGGCTCGAAGTGGCGCGACACGATCGCGCCCGTCGTCGAACAGTGGATCGCGGCGAACGCGTAACGCCCTAATTCGTCACACCAGCGAAGGCTGGGGTCTCCCGGTGGCTGGCGCTATGGCCATCACCGGGAGATGCCAGCCCGCGCTGGCATGACGGGAAGGAGTGGCGGGCTTAGCCGACCGAATTGACGACCGCGTGGCTGCTCGATTCACCCGGGGTGATCGTGCCGCCGAACAGCATCTTGACGCGGCCGGTCAGCGAGATGTCGGTCTCCCATAGCTCGGCGCTGTCGATGTCGAAGCGCAGCAGCGTGAGGTTCGGATCGCTCTTGCCGCCGGGAAACCAGGCCTCGACCTGGTTGTTCCAGAGCTTGTCGATCTGCGCCGGGTCGTTGTCCTGCGAGACGGTGCCGGCGAGGCAGGCGAAGAAGTCATGCCCCTTGCCGACGAACTGCGCCATCGCCTCACCGCCGCCGGCGATGCGGTTGTCGCGGCCCGCGAAGAAGTACAGCGTGTTGGGCTGGTCGTCGTCGAGCTGCGCGGTCATCGGCTCGCTGTGCCCACCGCTGGTCAGGCCGACCATCACGAAGGGGCTGTCGTTGAGCTTGGCGAGGAAGGTTTCGGCAACCTGCTGTGGGGTGTCCTGGTCGGCCATCGTCGATCTCCTTTAGGCTTGGGCTGGCAAGAGAACGGGCGGCGCGGGGGATGGTTGCGGAACGTCGTTGGTACCGGCACTCTCAATAACGGCAGTAATCCGGCTGCCGTTCGGAAAGGACAGCGTATGTCTCTTACCGACTTGTGCCTGATACTTGGCGTGATGTTCGCCTTTGCGACGCTGGTCGTAAAGATCATCGACGTCGCGCGAAGATAAGGTGCCGGGCGGGGCTCGGTCTAGCAGCTGAGCCCCAAACGATTTGAGCCCCGGTTGCTAGCACAACCGGGGCTCATTCAGAAAGGCGTATGTCTTACCGCGCATGTACATGCGCGAGTCGAGCCAAAAAGTCAAGATTACAGGACTTCGAACAACCCCGCCGCACCCATGCCGCCGCCGACGCACATCGTGACAACGACATGCTTGGCGCCCCGCCGCTTGCCCTCGATCAGCGCGTGGCCGGTCGCGCGTGCGCCGGTCATGCCGTACGGGTGGCCGATCGAGATCGCACCGCCCGAGACGTTGAGCAGTTCGTCGGGGATACCGAGCGTGTCGCGGCAATAGAGCACCTGCACCGCGAAGGCCTCGTTCAGTTCCCACAGGCCGATATCGTCCATCTTCAGGCCGAAGCGCTGCAGCAGCCTGGGGATCGCGACGACGGGGCCGATGCCCATTTCGTCCGGCTCGGTGCCACCCACCGCCATGCCGATGTAGCGGCCGAGCGGCTGGAGACCGCGCTGCGAGGCGAGCTTTTCCTCCATCAGCACGCTGGCCGAGGATCCGTCGGACAGCTGGCTGGCATTGCCCGCGGTCACGGTCGCGTCGGGCCCCAGCACGGGCTTCAACGACTGCAGCCCCTCGAGCGTGGTGTCCGCCCGGTTGCCCTCGTCCTTGGCGATCGTGACGTCCTTGTAGGAGACTTCCTTGGTCTCCTTGTCGACCACGGCCATGCTCGCGGTCACCGGCACGATCTCGGCATCGTAATAGCCTGCGGCCTGTGCGGCGGCAGTGCGCTGCTGCGACTGGAGCGCATAGGCGTCCATTGCGTCGCGGCCGATGCCGTAGCGCTTGGCGACCACTTCGGCGGTCTGCAGCATCGGCATGTAGACGTCATGGTGCATCTTCACGAGTCCGGGGTCGGGCGCGACGCGCATCTGCGGGGTCTGGACCATGCTGATGCTTTCGACGCCGCCGCCGATGGTGACGTCCATGCGGTCGACGACGATCTGCTTGGCGGCGGTCGCGATCGCCATCAGGCCGGAGGCGCACTGGCGGTCCAGCGACATGCCCGCGACCGTCACCGGCAGGCCGGCGCGAAGCAGCGAGGTGCGGGCGATGTTGGTTGCCTGATGGCCCTGCTGCAGCGCGCAGCCGAGCACGACGTCGTCGACCTGCCCCCCCTCGATCCCGGCGCGTTCGACGGCGGCGCGGATCGCATGCGCGGCAAGGCTGGGCGAGGGAGTGTTGTTGAACGCCCCGCGATAGGCGCGGCCGATGGGAGTGCGGGCGGTGGAGACGATGACGGCAGAGCGCATGAGCGGGGGTCCTTTGTCTGGGAAGTCACAAAAGTCATGGTGAGGAGAAGGCGGTCAGACGACGATAAGCGTCATCCATTCGGCGACCAGGGCAGGCTTGTCGGTGCCCTGTATCTCGACCGTAAATTCCATCGTCTGGAGCCAGCGGCCTGGGCTCTTTTCGATGAAACTCAATAACTTGAAGCGTCCGCGGACGGTCGAGCCGGAGCGGACCGGGGTCAGGAAGCGGACCGCGTTGCCGCCGTAGTTGATGCCCATCAGCGTGCCTTCGACCATCGGCGCGTCGGGCACCTTGGACGCGAGCACCGGCATCAGCGACAGCATCAGGAAGCCGTGCGCGATCGTGCCGCCGAACGGCGTCATTGCCGCGCGGTCCGGATCGACGTGAATGAACTGGTGGTCGCCGGTCGCCGCCGCGAACTGGTCGATCATGGCCTGGGTCACCTCGACCCAGTCGGATATGGTCTCGGTACCGACGCGGTCGGTCATTTCGGCAGGGCTGATCGTCGCCACGGGATTCCCCTTGCGCGCGGTTTGCGGCTAATGCTCCGCGTCTCTAGGCGCGGGGACCCGTTGCCTGCAAGCCTCACCCAACCGGAAGCTGGAATATGACGACTGCCGTAACGTCCGCCGCTCGCGAAGCCATGGCGAAACTGTACCGCGCGAGCGAACCCGATGTTCTAAAGCCGCTACTGGACCGCGCCGCGATGGATGGTGATTCGCGCGAGCGCGTGATGGGCCACGCGCTTGGCCTGCTCGCGGACCTGCGCGCGGCGCAGTCAAAGGGCTGGGTGAACCAGTTCCTGCAGGAATATCGGCTCAATTCGTCCGAGGGCGTCGCGCTGCTGAGCCTGGCCGAGGCGTTCCTGCGCGTGCCCGATCCCGAGACCGCGGACCTGCTGATCGCGGACAAGCTGGGCGATGCGGACTGGCGTGCGCATGCGGGCAAGTCGAATTCGAAGCTGGTCAATTCGGCGACCTGGGGGCTGGTCGTGGGCCGCGTGCTGGTGGGCGAGGGGGCGACGGGTCCGCTGCGCCGGCTGATCAGCCGCGCGGGCGAGCCGTTCGTGCGCCAGGCGGTGGGCGCTGCGATGAAGATGATGGGCGAGATCTTCGTGATGGGCCGGACCATCGACGAGGCGGCCAGGCGGATGCGGCGGCCGGAGAATCGCGGCTTCACCGCGAGCTTCGACATGCTGGGCGAGGCGGCGCGGACGCATGCCGATGCCGAGCGCTACCTGAAGGCCTATGCCGATGCGATCGACGCGATCGGGCGCGATCCAGCGGCGGGGCATTCGATCTCGGTCAAGCTGTCGGCGCTGCACCCGCGTTACGAGGTCGCGCGGTGGGACGAGTGCGTGCCGGCGCTGACTGACATGCTCGCGGGGCTCGCCGAGCAGGCGGCAGGCAAGGGCATCGCGCTGACCGTCGATGCCGAGGAGAGCGAGCGGCTGGAGATGAGCCTCGACATCATCGGCGCGGTCGCGGCACGGCCGAGCCTCAAGGGCTGGGACGGGTTCGGGATGGCGGTACAGGCGTACGGCAAGCGCGCGCGGCCGGTGATCGCCTGGGCGAACGGGCTCGATCGGATCATGAACGTCCGGCTGGTCAAGGGCGCCTATTGGGACAGCGAGATCAAGCGGACGCAGGTCGAGGGGTTGGCGGACTATCCGCTGTTCACCCGAAAGGCAGCAACCGACGTGTCGTACCTGGCCGTCGCGCGCGAAATGCTGGACGCTGAGAACATCCGGCCCGCGTTCGCGAGCCACAATGCGCTGACGGTCGCGACGATCATGGAATGGGCGGGCAACAGCCGCGACTTCGAGTTCCAGCGGCTACACGGGATGGGCGACGGGCTGTACGAGCGGCTGGTGCGCGAGAACGGCTATCATTGCCGGGTCTATGCGCCGGTCGGTGGGCACAGGGATCTCCTGGCGTATCTGGTCCGGCGGCTGCTGGAGAATGGGGCGAATTCGAGCTTCGTGCATCAGCTGGCGGACGAGCGGCTGACCGAGGCGGAGATTTTGGCGGACCCGGTCGAGAAGATCGCGCTCGTCGGCGGGCGGCGGCATCCGAGCATTCCGTTGCCGGTGGATCTGTTCGGGGCGGAGGGGCATCGCAATTCGGCGGGGCTGGATCTGAGTGATGTCGCGACTTTGGAAGCGACCGTGAAGGCGGTGAATGCTCCCCTCGCGCCTGCGGGAGGGGCTGTCGATCTGGCGGTGGCGTCTGCGGACATGCCCTCCCCCAACCCCTCCCGCGAGCGGGAGGGGAGTGACGTTGCGGCCGCTATAGGGCTCGCACATGCGGCGTTTCCGGGGTGGTCGCGGACTTCCGTCGACGACCGCGCGGCGTGTCTCGAGCGGCTGGCCGACCTGCTCGAGGCAAACCGCGACGAGCTGATGGGGATCTGCGTGCAGGAGGCGTTCAAGACGATCCCCGACGCGATCGGCGAGGTCCGCGAGGCGGCGGATTTCTGTCGTTATTATGCGCGCGAGGCGCGGGCCAAGCTGCAGCCGATGGAACTGCCGGGGCCGACCGGCGAGCGCAATACGCTGCATATCGAGGGGCGCGGGGTGTGGACGACGATCGCGCCGTGGAATTTCCCGCTGGCGATCTTCCTGGGGCAGACCGTCGCCGCGCTGGTGACGGGCAATGCGGTGGTCGCCAAGCCCGCGCCGCAGACGCCGCGGATCGCGGCGGCGGCGGTGCGGCTGGCGCACCGGGCGGGTGTGCCCAAGGATGTGCTGGTCTTGGTCCCGGGCGGGCCGGAGGTTGGCGCCGCGCTGACCGCGGATCCGCGGATCCAGGGGGTCGCCTTCACCGGATCGACCGGCACCGCGCGGAAAATCGCGCGCGCGCTGCTCGACGACGAGACGCGGCCGATCGTGCCGCTGATCGCCGAGACCGGCGGAATCAATGCGATGATCGTCGATTCGACCGCGTTGCCCGAACAGGTCGTGGCGGACGTGATCGCATCCTCGTTCCGATCGGCGGGGCAGCGCTGTTCGGCGCTCAGGCTGCTGCTGGTGCAGGCGGACGTCGCCGACACGGTGATCGAGATGCTGTCTGGGGCGATGGACACGCTGACGATCGGCGCGCCGGGGGATCCCGCGACCGATGTCGGGCCGGTGATCGACCGGGCGGCGTATGACCGGCTGATGGGGTACCGCGAGAGCGTCCGGACGCGCTGGGTCAAGACGCTCGACGTGCCGGCGGACGGGCTGTTCGTGCCGCCGACGCTGATCCGGATCGATGCGATCGAGGACCTCAACCAGGAATGGTTCGGGCCGGTGCTGCATGTCGCGACTTGGGCGGCGGGGACGCTCAGCGAGACGATCGCGCGCGTGAACGCCAAGGGCTACGGGCTGACGATGGGGCTGCACAGCCGCATCGCGCGCGCGGCCGAGGTGACCGAGGCGGAGGCCGCGGTCGGCAATCTCTACATCAACCGGTCGATGATCGGTGCGGTGGTGGGGAGCCAGCCGTTCGGGGGCGAGGGGCTGTCGGGGACCGGGCCGAAGGCGGGCGGGCCGCGGTATCTGTACCGGTTCTGTGCGGAGCGGGCGGTGTCTGTGGACACGACGAGCGCCGGGGGGAATGCGACGTTGCTGTCGTTGGATGAGGGCGGGATTTGAGGCAACGTCCACCGTCACCCTGAACTTGTTTAAGGGTCCACCCCGCCCCAGGCGCTATCGCCGGTGGCACGGTGGATGCTGAAACAAGTTCAGCATGACGGGGGGGGGGGGTGGACGTTGCCATCTGCCCGCATGCCCTCAGGCGGCGGTGTCCGCCGGTCGATCGGTCGGGGTTGCCGGATAGGGCATGATGCTCGACCCGTCCGGCGCTGCGGTCAGGTTGACCTGCGTCGGGAAGGCGATCTCGATCCGCTCCTCGTTCAAACGCTGCAGGATCGCGAGTCCGACCGCCGTGCGGCCGGTATAGAAGCTCGCATAATCCGGACCGGTGCTGTCGAACTGGACCTCGAAGTCGAGGCTCGACGCGCCGAACCCGGTGAAGCCGGCGCGGATGAAGATCTTGTCGTTGGCCTCGACGATCTCCTTCAGCATGTCGGGGATCCGCGCGCAGACGTCGGCGGGGGTGAAATAGGTCACGCCGATCACGAATTTCGCGCGGCGGTGGTTGCGCTGCGAGTTGTTGAGGATCTCCTTGTTGAGGAGGTTCTTGTTCGAGATGATCCGCTCCTCGCCGTCGATCCCGCGGATGCGCGTCGATTTCAGGCCGATCCCCTCGACGCTGCCCGAGGTGCTGTCGTAGCTGATATTGTCGCCGCGGCGGAACGGGCGGTCGAAGATGATCGCGAGCGCGGCGAACAGGTCGGCGAAGATCCCTTGCGCGGCGAGACCGATCGCGATGCCGCCGACACCGAGCCCTGCGACGAGGCCGGTCACGTTGACGCCGAGATTGTCGAGCACGACGACCAGCGCGACCGCGAACAGCACGAGCGTCACGAGCAGCCGGATCAGCCCCATCGCGGAGAGCAGGGCCTCACCCGAATAATGTTCGGATGCGGTGCGGTGTTCAATCGAGCCGAGGATGATCTCGCGCGCCCAGATTGCCGCCTGGAACACCGACGCGACCGTCCAGAGGAAGTTGACCGTGGTCGACACCTCCTGCGGCGCGCCAGCGTAGCCGACGACCAGCTTCACCGCGAGCATGACGATAAAGAAGTTGTTGGTCCGCACGATCGCGCGACCGACGACGCTGGCCCAGCCGAACCGCGTGCCCTCGCGATCGCAGAGCCGGCGCCCCAGCCGCCGCGCGGCGTGCAACGCGATGACGATCACCGCACCCGCCGCGAACGCGATCAGGATCTTCAGCCAGTTGGTGTGGATCCAGATCGTGCTCGATTCGAAGAAGCTCTCGAACTGCGCCTGGAGGTCGATCGGTTCGATGAGCGGGGCCTTGGCGGCCGTCGTGTTGGTCATGCGATCACTCTTGTCAGGCCGCCTTGGCGACGGGCGCGGCGATCTTCGCCGCCAGCGTGGGGGCAGCGGGCGTGCCGGCTTCGAGGAATGCGATCAGCCCGCATTCCTCGCGCGTCATGTAGCGTTTGGCGCGCGGCAGCCGCAGCGCGGTGCGGAACGCGGTCTGGCCCTTCTTCACGAGCCCGATCAGCGAGGGGTGGACATAGCTCTTGCGCGCGATCGCAGGCGTGTTGCCGAGCTTGGCGACGACGGGTTCGAGCATCGTCTTGAGACTGAGGTCGCGTTCGGCGCTGGCGAGCGCCTCGAACGCGGCGACGCTGGCGGCCCAGGTGCGGAAATGCTTGGCGGTGAAGTCCTCGCCGGTCGCCGCCTTGATATAGCAGTTGACGTCGGACGAGGTGACCGGATGCGCCTCGCCGGCGTCGTCGACCCAGGCGAACAGATGCTGTTCGTCGAGGTCGGCCATCTTCTTGACGACGCTGGCGAGCGCCCGGTCGGCGACCTTCAGTGTGCGTTCCTTGCCCGACTTGCCCTTGAACCTGAGCTTCAGCGTGCTGCCGCTGACCGCGCCGTGGCGCTTGCGCAGCGTGGTCGCGCCGAACGACTCGTTCGCCTCGGCATAGGCTTCGTTGCCGACGCGGATATGCGCAGTGTCGAGCAGCCGGATGACGGCGGCGACCGCGCGGTCGCGGCTCAGCTTGCGCCGCGCGAGGTCGGCTTCGACCTGCTTGCGCAGCTTGGGCAACGCGTGGCCGAAATCGGCGCAGCGTTCGTATTTGGCCGCGTCCTGCGCCTCGCGGAAACCGAGATGATAGCGATATTGCTTGCGGCCGCGCTCGTCCCAGCCGACCGCCTGGATATGGCCGTTGGGCTTCGGGCAGAACCAGGCGTCGACATAGGCGGGGGGCAGGGCGATCGCGTTCAACCGGTCGATCTCGTCGCGATCGGTGATCCGGTCGCCCTTCGCATCCCAATAGCCCCAGCCGCTGCGAACCTTCTTCCGGGTGATGCCGGGTTTCGAGTCGTCCGAATACACGATCTTCAGCGCCAAATGCGTCGCTCCTTTGGTCTCTGGAAATGTTCGGCGGAGCGCATCGTTCCGGAACGGCGGGGTCGGCCAGGTGTTCTCGGGGCACGCAACCACTGGAGACACCGACATGGCCGATCTATCGCAGGCACGCGTCCTGATCCTCGCCGCCGACGGCTTCGAGACCGTCGAGCTGTTCGAACCCAAGAAGGCGCTCGAGGCGGCGGGTGCCAAGGTGACGCTGGCCTCGATCGGCAAGGATCCGATCCAGGGGATGAAGGGCGACATCAACAAGGCCGAGACGATCACGCCGGACATCACGCTCGAAGAGGTCGATACCGACGATTACGACGCGCTGGTGCTGCCGGGCGGCGTCGCCAACCCCGACAAGATGCGGCTCGAGGACCGCGCGCTCGATATCGTCACCGAGTTCATGGAGGACGGCAAGATCGTCGCCGCCATCTGCCATGCGCCGTGGTTGCTGGCGGAGGCCGACGTCATCGACGGGCGGCAGCTGACCAGCTTCCCGTCGATCCGGACCGACCTGGAGAATGCCGGAGCGGATGTGGTCGACGAGGAGGTCGTGGTCGACGGCAATTTGATCACCAGCCGCAAGCCGGATGACATTCCTGCGTTCAACGCGGCGATCATTGCCGCGCTGGAGGAGGAGCTGGCGGACGAGCCGGTGGATTGATCGTAAGCTGTTCCCCGGCGTAGGCCGGGGCCCAGTTGGGAAACGCGGGGGATAAGCGGCTGCCTGCCTTCACATAGGCCCGCCCAACCGGGCCCCGGCCTTCGCCGGGGAACGGCCAGTGGCCCGCCCGTTGATCCAGCGTTGCGCGGGGCGCTCGACCAGATGGTAAAGCGCTACCGAGCTTGCCATGACAAGCGCCAGGTACAGAGCGATCAGGAGCGGCGGGACCGCGTTAGCATCGTTTACGAACGCAAGCTTGAACATCGTCCAGAGCACAAAGTGGCTGAGATAGGTCGCGTAGCTGATCTCGCCTAGATAATGCAGCGCGCGACCCTCAAGCGGATTGCCATGTCTGCCCACACCCGTTCGCCCTGAGCGTAGTCGAAGGGCACCCGTCCCAATGGGCGACGTGCTGATCGTGCGCTGTGCTTCGACTTCGCTCAGCACGAACGGAGCGGGGGAGGCCGCTGTGAGCGCCAAGACAAGGAGAAGGCAGGCGAATGCCGCGGGGATGACGAGCGTTTCCGGGGTGCCGCCCGCCCAGGTCAGTAACAGCGCGACGCCCGCTGCCGCAACGGGCAGCGTCGACCGGCGGCCGCGCCAGCGCAGCCACAGCGCGCAGACGATCGTGCCTGTCGTGAACTCGGTCAGACAGCGCAGCAGGCCCCAGCGGGGGATGTCGGTGCCGAGCGTCGGCGCGGCCATCGCCAGGTGCAGCAGCAGCAGGATCGCGGCCGCGATCGTGAGCAGCGCGAGCGTCGGCAGGCGGCGCCAGTCGACGCTGCGGACGAGGAGCGGGAAGAGGAGGTACGCGCCCAGCTCCGTGCTGATCGACCAGCTCGGGTCGTTCCATGCCAGTCGGTCGGTAAAGCCCCAGTTCTGGACGAGCACGACGTGCAACGGCAGCTCGGCGAAGGGATAGTCCGACGGGACCGCGCGACCCGTTGCCTTGATCAGCAGCGCGACCGCGACGGCGGCCGCCAACATGACAATGTGAAGCGGCCAGATGCGGGCGATGCGTTTCCGCAGGAACACCGTCGTGCTGCCGCGCCCGCCCAGGCGCTCGTGCCAGGTCAGCCAGATCACGAACCCCGACAGCAGGAAGAAGAAATCGACCGCGAGATAGCCCTTGGCGAAGATCGCGCGGGCCCAGTCGGACAGGCCGGCGATCGACAGGCGGATGTGGTAGAGGACGACGAACCATGCCGCGAGCCCGCGGATGCTGGTCAGCGGACGCAGTTCGGTCATGCGGGGAGCGCAGCGCGGCGGCCCATCGGGCGGAAGCTCTCTTCGCTGCGCTCGCGCGCGAGATAGGTGTCGAGCCCGATCTGCGCGCCGATCAGCATGTAGATGAACGGCTGGAACGCGATCGCGATGAACGCAGCGCCCAGCAGGTAGATGATATGTGCGCTCTGCAGCGCGGCGGCGAGCGGCGCTGCCCAGGGATAGGGGCCGGCGGGGTCGCGGTAGCGGCGGCGCAGGATCTCCATCCGGACGATGCCGATGATGTTGATCATCAGCCATAGCGCGAGCCCGAAATAGCCCTGTTCGCCGAGCATTTCGAAATAGGCGCTGTGATAGGCGCGCGCCTTGTCGACTTCGACGGTTGGGCCGGCGGGGGGCGCCCCGCCGTCCGCGGTCTTCAGGTCGTAGCGGATATGGTTGCCGCGATACGCCTCGAACCCGCCGCCGAACGGATGCGACTTGGCATAGTCGATCGTCCACTTCCACACGGCCAGCCGGGTCGAGGCGGACTGGTCGGCCTGGTAGGTCTGGATCGTGTTCATCCGGTTGGTGAAGGTCGATGGCAGGAAGGGAATCGCGGCGAGGCCGAGCGCGGCGATCCCGCCGAGATACAGCCCCTTGCGCTTCACCGAGCGCAGAGAGAGCAGGGCAAGCAGCCCGATGCAGAGCAGCCCGGTGCGCGTCGAGGTGCCGACCGGGATCAGCAGGCAGGCGAACACGAGCGCAAGACAGAAGCCCTTCACGCGCCAGTCGGGCCTGAAGATCGTGCCATAGGTCATGAACCAGATGATCAGCGGCACGATCGCGACCGCGACCGCGCTGATCGTGCTGCCTTCGTAGAGCCCCGAGTTATTGTCGACCATCAGGTTGAGCTGGCCATAGCCACCGCCGCCCGTCGCCAGCGTCTTGATCCCGCCGACGATGATGATCGACGCGGCGGACAGGATCATGAACAGCAGCAGCGATTCGATCCTGAGGCGCGTGCGCAGCGTGAGCGGCAGGAACGCGGCGAAGGCGAGCGCCTTCCAGACCCAGTCCCATTTCTCCTTCGCCTCGACCGGGAAGTCCGCAGCGATCGTCGTCGCCCAGCAATAGAGCAGCAGCAGCCCGATCAGGACCTGGCGCGGCGCGACGCGGGTGTCGCGCTTGTCGTCGGCGAGCACCCATCCGCCGACCGCGAGCGCGACCGCGATCAGCGAGATCGGCACGGCGTTGAGCAGGTAATAGGTCAGCCGCTGCGGCGAGACGATGTCGATATAGACATAGACCAGGACGAGCAGGAACGGCCGGCGGAACCCCATGCCGAACAGCCCGAGCAGGAACGCGATGAAGGCGAGATCACGCACCGAAGCGACCCTTCTTCTTCGGCGGTGCCTTGGGATCGGGTTCGGAGTCGAGATCGGGCCGCTTGAGCAGCAGGAACGCGGCGAGCATCATCAGGCCGTGGGTCAGGCCGAGCGCGAGATTGTCGATCATGATACGGCCCTGCACAGATACGACGCTTCGTGTAGCCGCGCGCCGGTTGACGCGCCGTTAAACCAGTTCGTGGCAGGGCACACCCATGCGTATTCTCCATATCCTCGACCACGGCCTGCCGTTGCAGAGCGGCTACACCTTCCGCACGCGGGCGATCCTGAAGGCGCAGGAGGCGCGGGGCTGGGCAGTGGCGGCGGTGACGGGGCCGCGGCATGGCGCGGCGGCCGCGTCGGTCGAATCGGTCGACGGGCTAACCTTCCACCGCACGCAGGCCACCGCGAAGCCGGGGCCGATCGGCGAACTGGCCGGAATCCACGCGTTCGCGAAGCGGATCGAGACTGCGGTGGACGCGTTCCGCCCCGACATCCTGCACGCGCATTCGCCGGTGATCGATGCGCTGGCGGCGCTGATCGTCGCGCGGCGGCGGAAACTGCCGCTGGTGTACGAGATCCGCGCGTTCTGGGAGGATGCCGCGGTCGGCAACGGGACCGGGACCGAAGGATCGCTGCGCTACCGGACGACGCGCGCGCTCGAGACCTGGGCGGTGAAGCGCGCAGCGGGTGTCGCGGTGATCTGCGACGGGCTCAGGCGCGACCTCGTCGCGCGCGGGATCGACGGGGACAAGATCATCGTGTCGCCCAACGGCGTCGATCTCGAACTGTTCGGCACCGTACCGCCGCGCGACGATGCGCTGGCGGCGGCGCTGGACCTCGACGGCAAGGACGTGGTCGGGTTCATCGGCAGCTTCTACGACTACGAGGGGCTCGACGACCTGATCGCGGCAATGCCGGCGCTGGTCGCGGCACGGCCGAACGCGCGGCTGCTGATGGTCGGCGGCGGGCCGATGGAGGCCGCACTTCGTGCGCAGGCGTCGGCGTCGCCGGTGGCGGCGGCGATCCATTTCGTCGGGCGCGTGCCGCATACCGAGGTCGAGCGCTATTACGGGCTGGTCGACATCCTCGCCTATCCGCGCAAGCGGATGCGGTTGACCGATCTCGTGACGCCGCTCAAACCGTTGGAGGCGATGGCGCAGGGGCGACTCGTCGCGGCGTCCGACGTCGGCGGGCACCGCGAGCTGATCCGTGACGGAGAGACGGGCACATTGTTCGCGCCCGACGATCCCGGCGCGATCGCCACGGCGCTGGCGGGGATGTTCGCAGACCGCTCGGGCTGGGATGCACGGCGGACGGGGGCGCGCGCGTTCGTCGAACAGGAGCGTAACTGGTCGTCAAACATTCTGCGTTACGAACCGATTTACCAGCGGCTGGTCCAGGCCGCTTCATTGGATGTCTCATGTCAGCGTTCACCAGCAAAAGTCTGATGCGATCCCTCCCGGTCTATGGTGGCCTCGGCGTCGGCGTGATCGCGGCGATCGCGTTCGTCGCGATGCCCGCGGACACGCTCGAATCGCTCGTGTGGAACAGCGGCGTGGCCGCGGTGCTCCCGGTCGCAGCACCGCCGCTGGGCGTCACTGCCCGCGCGCTGCTCGCGCTGGGCAGCGGGGTGCTGTTCGCGGCAGTGACCTGGGCGGCTTTGTACCTGCTGTTCGGGCCGGGCGGGTTCCTGGTGAAGCCGGTGCGGTCCGAAGGCGTGCCGGTGATCCGGCGCGCCGACGCGCATCCCGACGCGCCCCCGCGGCGGCCGATGTCGTCCGCCGACCTCGGCATGCCGCTGATGGAGGTGGTGATGCCGGCCGGGCCCGAGCGGCCGATCCCCGCCGATCTCGATCTGCCACTGGCGGCGTTCGATCCCGCGGCGCTGCTGCAGGTGCCGATGGAGCCGGCACGCCCGGTCGCGCCGCTGGTCACGCCGCTCGTCGGGCCGATGCCGGCACCGATCGTCCAGCCCGAACCGGTGCCCGAACCGACGCCGGCGTTGCGGCGCGACCCGCAACCCGCCGCCGAGCCCGAGCGCATCGAAGCGGTCGAACCGACGCCGGCGACCCGCCCGGTCCGCCCCGCGCCGACGGGCCAGCCCTCGATCGAGTCGCTGCTGCGACGGCTCGAGCAGGGCGCCGGCCGGCGCTCGCCCGCCGCCGCACGCTGACGTACCCGGTCCAAGCGAAAGCACTTTTTCTACAGGGCGCAGTCTGATACCCCGAGTTCGAAAACACGGGAGGGTTGATGACTGAGGTCGATTTGCCAAGGGCCGACGCAAGGGCGTCGCGCTATGCCTGGTACGTGTTGTCGGTCCTGTTCCTGGTCTATGTCCTGAACTTCATCGACCGGCAGATCATCTCGATCCTGGCCGAGGACATCAAGCGCGACCTGGGGCTGAAGGACCAGGATCTGGGGTTCCTGTACGGCACCGCGTTCGGCGTGTTCTACGCGCTGTTCGGGATCCCGCTCGGGCGGCTCGCCGACAACTGGCACCGCGTGCGGCTGATGGCGATCGGGCTGTCCCTGTGGTCGGTGATGACCGCGCTGTCGGGGCTGTCGCGGACCGGCGGCCATCTCGCCGCCGCGCGGATCGGCGTCGGCATCGGCGAGGCCACCGCGAGCCCGTCGGCCTATTCGATCATCTCCGACTATTTCCCGAAACGGCTGCGCGCGACCGCGCTGTCGATCTACTCGGCTGGGCTGTTCGTCGGCGGCGGCTGTTCGCTCTTCATCGGCGGGCTGATCGTCCAGCGCTGGAACGCGGCATGGCCGGATGGCGGGCCGCTGGGGCTGGTCGGCTGGCAGGCGGCGTTCATGGCGGTCGGGCTGCCGGGACTGGTGCTCGCGCTGTGGATCACCACGCTCCGCGAGCCGATCCGCGGGCTGGTCGAGGGGCTGCCCGAACCCGAGCGGCACCCCGCGCCATTCCGAGCCTTTGCCGGCGAGCTGCTGACGATCGTCCCGCCGCTGACGCTGATCGGCGCGGCGATGGGCGGCGTGAAGGCGCTGCTGATCAACGTCGCAGGGCTTGCTGCCGTCGTCGCGGGCGTGCTGGCGCTGGTGTCGATCGGCGAGCCCTGGCCGCAATGGGCCGCGGTCGGAACCGGGATCTACGCGGTATTCTCCTGGGCGTGTGCGCTCAGGCGCCGCGACGCGCCGACCTATGCGCTGATCGTCGGCACGCCGGCGTTCCTGTGCACGGTCGTCGCCTATGGGTTCAACGCGTTCACCGCCTATGCCGCGAGCTTCTGGGCGGCACCCTATGCGATGCGCGAACTGGGCGGCACGCCGTCGTCGACCGGCCTGCTGGTCGGCGGGCTCGGCGCGATGGCGGGGTTCCTGGGGCTGACGATCGGCGGCGTGGTGTCGGACCGGTTGCGGCGGGGCAATCCGGCGGGGCGGCTCTGGGTCGTGATCTTCGGCGCGGTGGTGCCGGTGCCGTTCCTGATCCTGGCGTTCACTGCCGTCACGCCGGTGCCGTTCTATATCGGCATCTTCTTTGCGCAGATCACCGCGAGCTGTGCGCTGGGCGCGGCGGCGGCGACGACGCAGGACATGGTGCTGCCACGGATGCGCGGCACGGCGACCGCGACGTTCTTCATCGGCACGACGCTGATCGGGCTGGCGCTGGGGCCGTATCTGGCGGGACGGGTGTCGACGCTGAGCGGCAGCCTGTCGACGGGGATGCTGGCGCTGCTGGTGGTGTCGCCGGTGACGCTGGCCGCGGCGATCGCGGCGTACCGGCTGGCACCGACTGCGGAGGCGACGCGCGAGGCGCGGGCGAGAGCGGCGGGGGAGGCGATCTAGACCCTACCGTAATCCTGAAGTCGTTTCAGCATCCACGCCTCCCCCAGCGATAACGCTCGCGGAGGCGTGGACCCTGAAACGAGTTCAGGGTGACGAGGGCGTCAGGCCGGGCGGAATACGCCGCAGGCGATGCGCGCGCCGCTGTTGCCCGACGGGTCGGTCATCAGGTCGTCGGCGTCGGCGTGGACGACGAACGCCGAGCCGTCCGCGTCGAGCAGCGCCGCCATCGTCGCACCGGGGATGGTCATGCCGATCGTGCCGCGACCGTCGGTGCCGACGATCAGGTTGGGCAGGTCGCCTTCGTGCGGGCCCTGCGGGTTCATGCTGCCATGCTTGGCGCCGGTCGGGTTCCAGTGGCCGCCCGCGGTGGTGAAGTCGGGCGCGTCGCAGCGGCCGACCATGTGGACATGCGCGCCGTGCGTGCCCGGCGGCATCGCCTTGCCGTCGAGCGTGAAGCGGATCCCGCCTGCGACCTCGGTCGCGGTCGCGCGGCCGACATCGGCACCGGCCGCGGTCTGCAGCGTTGCGACCGCCTTCTGCCCGTCCGCGACTGGCGTGCCGGTGTCCATGCCGCCCTTGTCGCAGGCTGCAAGGCCGATCGTCGCCGCGCCGATCATCGTCAGTGTCGCAATCCGCATCATGTGTCTCCCTGTTGTCTAGGACGAACCCACACTGTGCCCGCCGGTTCCGAGCGGCCAGCGCATGACGGGTTCGTAGCGCGCGCCGTCGCGCGTCAGGATGCTTTCGTACAGCACCAGATGCGGCATGGCGAACGGTGCGCTGGCAAGGCCGGCATGCGCGGCGATCCAGCGATCCGCATCGGGCCCTGCCGCGCCGCGCGCCAGTCGTGCGAGCGTGACGTGCGGCAGATAGGCGCGACCTTCCGGCGCGAGACCGGCGCGGACGCAGGCCTGGTCCACCTTGCGGTGGAGCGCCGCCAGCGCGTCCTGAGGAGCGAGGCCGGCCCAGACTGCGGTGGTCGCGCCGCGGCGTTCGAACCGGCCGACGCCGTCGAGTGCGACGCTAGGGGCATCGGTATGCACCTGCCCGAGCGCGCCGGCGACATCCTCCGCCACGGGGCGCTCGACCTCGCCGATGAAGCGCAATGTCACATGCAACTGGTCGTCGTCCTGCCAGCGCGCCCCCAGCATGCCGGTCATCGTTGCGGCAAGCTGCGCGCGGATCGGCGGGGGCGGGCGAAGGGCGACGAACAGGCGGATCATAACGGGATCATGCTTAACCCGAGAGACGCGTCCGATTGCAACCGTTCGCCTTGAAAACGGTTGGGCAAAGAGCGATATTCACCGTAACCGGCATTAGGCCGGACAAAGGAGCGAGTTTTCAACAATGGCTAACTGGTCTGACCCCCGGCCCCGCGCCGCGCCGTTCGGAACGACGGCCACGGGAGCCCGTACCGAAGCCTATGACGCCGGCCTCCGCGCGTATATGCTTTCGGTGTACAACTACATGGCATCGGCAGTCCTGCTGTCGGGCATCGTCGCTCTGCTGTTCGCATGGGGCGGCGAGTCCTCGCCGGCCGCGCAGATCATGATGGGCGGCGGCCTGCTGAAGTACGTCATCATCTTCGCACCGCTCGCGATCGTGTTCGGCATGAGCTTCGGCCAGGGTCGCATGAGCACCGGCACGATGCAGGTGCTGTTCTGGAGCTTCGCGGTCCTGATGGGCCTGTCGATGTCGACCATCTTCCTGGTCTATAGCGGCACGTCGATCGCCGGCGCTTTCTTTGCGACCGCATCGGGCTTCGCGGCGCTCAGCCTGTACGGCTACACGACGAAGCGCGATCTGTCGGCGTTCGGGACGTTTCTGATCATCGGCGTGGTCGGCCTGCTGGTCGCGAGCATCGTCAACATGTTCCTGCAGTCGGGCGTGATGGGCCTCGTCATCAGCGCGATCGGCGTTCTGCTGTTCGCTGGCCTCACCGCCTATGACACGCAGCGTACCAAGAGCCTGTATGCGCAGGTCGCGGGTACGGACATGGTCGGCAAGGTCGTGATCATGTCGGCGCTGAGCCTGTACCTCGACTTCATCAACATGTTCATGTTCGTGCTGCGTCTGTTCGGCGGCAGCCGCAACTGATACGGACGTAACACGCGTTTCAGGGAAGGGCCCGGCGGGAAACCGCCGGGCCCTTTTTTTGTGTGTCCCCCAAATCAAAGGAATTGCGCGCGATGCGCCTGTCGATCGACGTGCGTCTGGATTACGGCATCACCGGCTCGGCGGACGTGCTGCTGCAGATCGAGGCGGCGGCGATGGCCGACCAGCGGATCGTCGACGAGGCACTGACGATCTGGTCCGAATCGCCGATCCGCGCGGTGCCGGGCGAGGACGGCATCGGCCAGCGCTGCTGGGCGCGCGGGCATGGCCGGCTCGTCGCGCACTACCGTGCGACCGTCGACGTCAGCCGCGAGAAGGTCGATCTCCACCGCTACCCGGCGACGCCGCCGCGCATGCTGCCGGGTGAGCTGACCGCGTATCTGCTGCCGAGTCGCTACTGCCAGTCGGACCGGCTCGAGGGGTTCGTGCTGCGCGAGTTCGCGGGACTTACGGGCGGACCCCTGGCGTCGGCGCTGTCGGCGTGGGTCACGGACTCGCTCGACTACCGGATGGGGACGAGCAGCGGTGAAACCACCGCCCTCGACACCTTCGCGTCGCGGGCCGGCGTGTGCCGCGACTATGCGCATCTGCTGGTCGCGCTCGCGCGTGCCGGCGGCATCCCGGCGCGGTGCGTGTCGGCCTATGCGCCAGGCGTCGATCCGCCCGATTTCCACGCGGTCGCCGAATTGTGGCTGGATGGCGGATGGCGGCTGGTCGATGCGACGGGGATGGCGTCGTGCGGCGACGTCGCGCGCGTCTGCATCGGACGCGACGCGACCGACATCGCGTTCATGACGGTGTTCGGCCAGGCGCAACTCTACGAACAGGTCGTCCGCGTGACTGCTGTGGATCAGTCTGATCACTAGGAACGCAGTCGGGTGCGAAACGTTTATACAGACGAGTTTACAGGAGACACCCATGCCCGATATCGATCAAAGCGCGCTCGACAGCCTGTCGGTGGCACCCGATGGGGATGAGGGGCGCAACCCGCGCCAGGACGCCGGTCAGGACAAGTCGATCGCCAAGCGGCTCCAGAAGAACCCCGACAGCGCCGACGCGCGCCTGGACAATGCCCTCGACGAGTCGATGGATGGCAGCGACCCGGTCTCGCAGACCCAGCCCGGTGCCAACACCGACGCGCCGGAATCGTCCGGCTACAACGCCGAAACCGAGAAGGGTCTGACGCACAAGCAGGCCTGACACCCGTACCGTCGATGGTATTCAATGCGCCGGTCCTCAGCGACCGGCGCATTTTTCGTTTCGCATCCGTCGGGAAAGTTGCGGTTTCCTGCTCGCTTCGTCGCATAGCGTGTTGCGGTGCAGCAGTTTCCGTGGCGCAATGACGGTACGATGTGATGGCGCGCTCAGGGCCTGTTAACCATCCTGGCGTATCGTTGCATCGGTTCCTTTGAGGGCGGGGTGACGACATGGCTTCCAGAATGAGACCGGCTAAGGGCTCGATGACCCTCGCCGAAATGAAGGAATTCGCCGGTTTTCCGGCCGCGACGCAGCGGTATATCCGTCGCTCGCTCGATATCGGCCTCGACCGCGACGACGCCATGGTACGCTGGTCGCGCGATGTCGTCGAAGCCGCGAGCATCCGGGCGCAGGCGCGGATGTACGAGGCGCTTCCCCAGCTTCGCACGATCGTCCCCGACGACAGTGGGCTCGACGCGATCGAACCGTTCCTGGCGCCGATGGTCACGCTCGTCGCGTTCGACCTGGGGCAAGGGCGCCTGACGACCTTTTCCGCGTTCCGGTTCCTCTACGAGCGGCTGATCGGTGCCGAGGTGCGGCCGTGGCTGCCATCGGCGTTCTGCGCGGCGGCGGCGTTGCCGCATCTGCATCCGGAATTGCGGCGCAAGCTGCTGCAGTCGATCAGCGAGGCTGCGGCAACTGCATCAGGCTGGTCCAATCGCCAGCCGGCCTTCTATCCCGACTGGGTCGAGAAGGTCGACACGGGGACCTCGCTGGCGAACTGACGGGGGGCCGGTTAGCGACAGGCGCGCCAGCCGCCCATGCCGCGATTGGCCTGGTCGAGATGCAGATGGTCGGCGTGCGCGGCGTTGTAGTCGGGGGACAGGGTCGTCGCGAACAGCTGGCAGGCACCGTCGCGGACCTGGTGTAGGAACCGCGCCTTCGGCCCATCACCCTTCCAGTCGCGTGCGACGGTGATCCGGGTGCCGTCGGTCAGGCGGAAGCCGGCGATGTCGACCGCATCGGCGGTGGAATGCTCGCTCCAGTTTCCCGCGTCGCGGCCATAGATGCGGCGACAGCTGTAGCTGCCGAAATGGTCGATGCTGGCGACGCGCGCGCCGAACGCGGCCTGCGCGGCGGGTTGCAGCACATCCCATTCCCACATCGACAAGGCGGCGGCGACCGGACAGGCGATACCGAGCCCGGCGGGCGCGAAGCCGATCCGGCGTGCGCCGCCCGCGGTCAGGCGGACCCCGTCGGTATAGCCGCACTGGCCGTCGCTACGCGGTGGCAACACCGTGTAGCGCACGCCCGCGCGGTCGAGCAGCGCCCGGCATTGCGGAAAATCCTCGGTCAGCGCGGCGAGCTTGCGACCCGTGAACAGCCCGGCGGGCTGGCCGAGGTCGAGCGGTGCCCACGGCATGTCCTGCGGACGATCGCGGACGCCCGCCCACAGGACGAAGCCGAGCATCGCGACAACGGCCAGCCCGACCAGCCAGCCGATCGTGCGCCGCACCGCACGCATCACCCGCGAACCGTGTCGGTAAGCCGCTCGGCGGTAACCGGATAGCCGAGGTCGTCGGGGATGCAGAGGTAGTCGACGCCGTCGCGCTCCTCGATCCACGGCGTGATCGTCCGCGGCGGATAGGCGCGCGCATCGGCAACCGCCGCGTCGTAGGTCGCGAAACGCGCCAGGCGCTCGAGCACGCGACGGGTAGGGAAGATGATCGTCGCGCGCCCCGCATCGGCGTCGTCGAGCACGGCCGCCGCGGTCGTCCAGACCAGCCGCACATTCTCGGTCGCGTCGATCTGCGCGTCGGCGGCATCTTGGGGCAGCCGGGCAAGGTAGAAGCGCGTGTCGAAGATCCGGGCGTGCGCATGTGCAGGACGCCACCGCGCGAACGGCTCCAGCGCGTCGAGCGCCAGAGCGGTGTCGCCGAGTGCGGCGGCCAGCGGGTCGCCCGCGTGGAGCCTGGCGCGCATTGCCGCAATCGCGTCGGGCGCGGACTCGAGTCCGATCGCCAACCCGACCTCCTCGATCGTCTCGCGGATCGCGGCGATGCGCGAAGCCGCCTCGTCGTCGCCGCCGGCGAGCGCATGGTCTCCTGGGTCAACGCGCCCGCCGGGAAACACCAGCGCGCCGCCCGCGAACGCCATCGCGCGTGCGCGTTCGACCATCAGCAGCTCGGGCGGGCCGGCGTCTCGTTCGCGGAAGATCACGAGGGTGGCGGCGGGAATGGCGGGGGGCAGGGTGCTCATCGGTCCGGCTGTAACGCGTGGAACGCCGCACGGACGCATGATCTGCGCGTCGGCAGGTACGGACGGGCTTGTCCTCGCCCGAACGGCTCCGCATATCGCCAGCCCCGAGGCGGGGCACGGGGACGACGAAGGAATATACGATGTACCAGTTCGACATAGCCGCGGGCACCAAGGCCGAGCTCTATCACGACCTGACCACCGCGCTTGACGCGCTGACCGCGGGCGAGCCCGATGCGATCGCGAACATGGCGAATGCCGCGGCGCTGATCTGGGAATATCTGCCCGATTTGAACTGGGCGGGGTTCTACCGGATGGTCGAGGGTGAACTCGTGCTCGGGCCGTTCCAGGGCAAGGCGGCATGCATCCGCATTGCGCTCGGCAAAGGCGTGTGCGGGACTGCGGCGGCAACGCGGGCGACGCAGCTTGTCGCCGACGTGCATGACTTTCCGGGGCATATCGCGTGCGATGCGGCGAGCCGGTCGGAGCTCGTCGTTCCGGTGGTGCATGACGGGCGGCTGATCGGCGTGCTCGACCTCGACAGTCCCGAGCCGGCGCGGTTCGACGCCGAGGATGCGAAAGGCTGCGAGGCGTTGATGGCGGTGCTGGCCGGTCGCATCGCCTGAGGGCGCGTTAACCCTGGCGCGGCCCGTTTCGGGACAGCGCGACCGCTTCCGCCGATGAAACGAGTTTGGTAAGCTTCGCGTTAAGGTGTGCGACGTTCGACCGGGACTCGAACGGACGCGGCGGAACCAGGGAGATAGCGTGATGCGGAGCCTTTTGATCGTGAGCGGGGCGCTGGCACTGACGGCGGGCGCATCGGCCGACGCGCAGCGCAGCGTGCAGCCGGGACCTGGTGCGAGCTACGGCATCCCCGGCCGTGCGCCGATGGCACCGCCGATGCGCCCGGTGGGTCATACCCCGGTCGCCCAGCCGGGCGGCCCCGGCGTCCGGCCGCTGCCGGGGCGACCTGGCGCGCCCTATCCCGGGCATCAGGTTCGGGGCCAACGCTGGGGTAGCAAGATCGGCGGACGCTGGTGGGGCGGCGCGAACGCCCCCGGCGGCTGGGCCGGTTATCGTCGCCCGCAGCGGGGCTGGGCAGTGCCGGGGTATTGGAACTCGCCGCGCTTCTACATCAACGACTGGGCCGGCTATGGCCTGACACAGCCGTATAACGGCTATAACTGGGTGCGGTATTACGACGACGCCGTGCTGATCGACGGCCGCGGATCGGTGTACGACACGGTCGGCGGGATCGACTGGGATGGGGGATACCAGGGCGGCTATGCGGACGCCTATGCCGACGATGCGGTGTACGCCGGGCCCGGCGACCGGGGCTATGCCGATCGCGGGTATGACGATCGCGGCTATCGCCCGCGCGACAACGGCGTCGGTGGCGCAGTGATCGGCGGTGTCGTCGGCGGGGTCGCGGGCAACGTTATCGCGGGCCGCGGCAACCGGCTGGCCGGTACGCTGATCGGCGCGGGTGCCGGTGCGGGCGTCGGCTATGCGATCGACAAGGCCGAGGACCGCGGCCGTCGCGCCCCGCCGCGGCCAAGGCCCTATCCGCCCGTCTACGGAACAGGCGCCGGGTATGGCGCGGGCTATGGCGCCGACTACGCCCCGCCGCCGGTGCCGGTCTACCGCGCGCCGCCGGGCGGGTCGTGGGTCTCGCCCGATGGCACGACGACGGTGACCACCACGAGCGGCTATCCGAGCGCCACGGTCGGCGCGTCCACGACGACCATCGTCGTGCAGTCCGCGCCTGCGGTCACGACGACCGCCACCGAATATTATTCGGACGGAGTCAGTTATTCGCGGCCGTCGAAGATGGTGAAGCGGCGCTGGCGCGCAAAGCCGCGCTGCGCCTGCTGAGCCAGGCAACGTCGTATCAGGTCCCCGGCCGGTTGCCGAGGACCTGAGCGTTACTTGCGCGGTTCGCGACCGGCGAAGGTGACGACGCTTTCGCTTCCGTGCGCACCGAGCGCCGAGACGCCGACGAAATTGTCGTCGACCGGCACCTGAGCCAGGACCGTCGTCGTGCCGGTGACGTCGCGCGTGTCGGTCCAGTCCTGTGCGTCGTTGCGGCGCCAGCGGATGCGGTAGCTCGCGGCACCCGGCACGGCGCTCCATTTGACAGTCGTGTCGCGCGACAGGGCGCCGGCGATCGACACGTCGGCAGGTGCCGCCGGCGCGGCGGCGAGGCGTGCGATCGCTGCAACGTTGATCGCGGTGACCTTTGCCAGATAGGGGAAGTCCATGCCGTCGATCGTGTCGCCGTACGGCACGCCGGCCTCGGTGCGCAGGTCCTGGTGCTGGCGGTCCCAGTTCTCGGCGGCGACCGAGAAGCGTACCGCGGGATAGCCGAGCTTCAGGAACGGCTCGTGATCACCGCCGCGGCCGAACCGGTCGGGACGGCGGTCTAGCATGACGTCAAGCCCACCGGGGATCGTCTTCGCAACGCCGTCGATCGCTTTCGCCAGCGCGCGGCTGGGGCCATCGTCCTCGCCGCCCTCGGCGCGACGGCCCTGTTGCGCGACCTCGCCCTCCGACGCGCGGATGCCTTCGGAGAAGACGCGGATGCGGTCGTCGATCTTCACGCCGCCCTGGCCGATGGTGTTGCCGACGATGTCGTTGTTGAGCATCGCCGAGACGCGCCAGCCGCGCGCCTTGGCGGTGTCTGCGAGTAGCTCGGCGCCCCACAGGCCCTGTTCCTCGCCCGAGAACACCGCATAGACGATCGTGGCGTCGAACGTCTGCCGCGAGAGCAGCCGTGCGGCCTCCAGCACCAGTGCGACGCCCGAGGCGTTGTCGTTGGCGCCCGGCGCGTCCGAGGTCGTGTTCATCACGTCGCTGACTCGGCTGTCGATATGCGCTCCGACGATCACCACGCGGTTCGGATCGCGACCCTTCTGGATGCCGAGAACGTCCTCGACCACCACGCCGGTCGGCGCACGCGGGCCTGTGAAGGGGCGAGAGATCCGGTCGACCGTGATGCACCCGTTGCAGCCGCGCGCGATCTGCTTGAACTGCGCCGCGGCCCAGTCGCGGGCAGCGCCGATGCCGCGTTTGGGGTCGGTGGTGGTCGACGCGGTGTGGCGCGTGCCGAAGCCGACCAGCGTCGTGACCGTGGCTTTCAGGCGGTCCGGCGAGGGGGCGGGGAGAGGGCCGGACGGGGCGGCGGCTGCGAGGAGCAGCGGGAGGGCGAGGATCGACATGGCGGCGATGGTGGCGGGTTCGGGGCGGGCGCTCAAGGGGGTCCGTGACAAATCCATCATCCCGGGCTCGTCCCGGGATCCAGGGTCCCGGGCGATAGCGCTTGCAACTCTGGATGCCGGGACGAGCCCGGCAGGACGGAGGCTTTATGTCGTCCGGCGAAGGCTATTTCCCGTATTTCGCCCGATAGTCGCGCATCTGGCGATCATACTCCGCCTGGGCGGCCAGCGCTGCGTCGGCGCGCGCCTTGTCGGTCTGATACTGCGCCTGCGCGGCCTGATAGTCGTCGCGGGCGCGGATACCGGCCTGCTTGTCCGCCAGGATCTTGTCGGTGTCGGCCTTCGCACGCTCGGCGGCCTGGCGGTTGAAGTCGGTGACGCGGGCGCGCTCGGCGGCGTCGGCCTTGGCGGCTTCCTCGGCGAGGCGGAGGCGTTCGGCTTCGGCGGCCGGTACCGGCTTGACGATCGGGGTCGGCGCGGGCCTGGCAACCGCCGCCGGACGCGCACCACCGGCTGCCGCCCAGAGCGCAGACGAGATCGCATCCTCGCAGGGCGAGCGGCTCGGGTCGGGCACGATCAGTTTCAGTACCTTCGCCATCTGCACCGCGAAGTCGTCGGCCTCGGTCGGACTCGCGCTCCGCTTGGTCGCGGCAGCGGCGCAGGCGGTCCAGACCTGCGCGCCGCCCGGATCGGCCTGCGCCTTGTCCTGGTAGAGGCGTGCGAGATCGGTCTCGGTCGGAACGATCGTCGAAGCGGGGATGTCGACGGTGGCGATCGGTGCCGCGGCTTGCGGCATCGCCTGCGCACCGGTGGCGGTGAACAGCGCGAGTGCGGCGAATCGGAATGGGGTCACTCGGAAATCCTTCAACTCAGTCGGTCGATCGCTTCGCGCGTCAGCGATCCAGGGATGATCATGACGGGGACGGGAAGCGTGCCGGCGTCGGTGCCGGAGAAATGCGCGATCAAGGCGCCGGGCGCGCCGGTCGCGGCGGCGCCGAGCACGAGCGCGGCGATGTCGGGGTTGGCGGCGATGATGTCGCGGATGATCTTTGGGCCGTCGCCCTCGCGTACCACGATCGACGGACGGAGGCCCGATTCGTCGAGCAACGTGCCCGCCGCGCCCGCGACCAAACCCTCGGCGTGAAGCCGGGCCTCTTCCTCGATCGTCGCCTGCACGCCGCCGAACGCGATGAATTCCTGGGGTGGCAGGATCGTCAGGATTTCGACGCCGCCCCCGGTTTTCACGGCACGTCGTGCCGCGAACCGCAGCGCGATGCCGGCCTCCGGACTCTCGTCGATCACCACCAGATAGATGCGCATTGTCGGTCCCCGTATCGGGTCTAGGTGGCCCGGTTATCGCCCCCGTGCAAGGCCGGCTTCCAGCGGCAAGCGCAGACCCGGGCCTTGACCCGGGCGGGCGAGGGCGCGATTGGGCGTGCCGTTACGTAATGCCTTGGGGACTTGCATGTCGATCGAGATCAAAATGCCCGCGCTGTCGCCGACCATGGAGGAGGGCACCCTCGCCAAATGGTTGGTCAAGGAAGGCGACGTCGTGAAGTCCGGCGACCTGATGGCCGAGATCGAGACCGACAAGGCGACGATGGAATTCGAGGCGGTCGACGAGGGTACGATCGTCAAGGTGCTGGTCGCCGAGGGTACCGACAATGTGAAGGTCGGCACCGTGATCGCGATCCTCGCCGAGGAAGGCGAGGACGCGTCGTCGATCTCGACAAACAGCGAAACGCCCGTCCCGGCCGCCAAAGAGTCGGAACCCAAGCCCGACGCGACCGATCCCAATGACACCGGTAGCGAATCGAAGCCCGTCGAGCGGACCGAAGAGCAGGCCGAGGATCATGGCCGTCCCGCCGATGCCGCGCCCGCGCCGATCTCGGGCGAGCGCGTCAAGGCGAGCCCCCTCGCGCGCCGCCTCGCCGCCGACAAGGGCGTCGACCTGGGTGGCGTGACCGGCTCCGGTCCGAACGGCCGCATCGTCAAGGCCGACATCGACGGCGCGAAGGCCGGTGCCGCACCCGCCAAGCCGGCCGCTGCAGCCGCTGCCGAACCGGCCGCACCCGCGCCCGTCGCGGCTGCGAAGCCTGCCGCGATCCCCGACGTGCCGCACGAGGCGACCAAGCTCAGCAACGTGCGCAAGACGATCGCGCGGCGCCTGACCGAGTCGAAGCAGACCGTTCCGCACATCTACCTGACCGTGGACGTACGCCTCGACGCGCTGCTGAAGCTGCGCGGCGAGCTGAACGCGAGCCTGGAGAGCCGCGGCGTCAAGCTGTCGGTCAACGACCTGCTGATCAAGGCGCAGGC
Source organism: Sphingomonas ginsenosidivorax (assembly GCF_007995065.1). Taxonomy (NCBI): domain Bacteria; kingdom Pseudomonadati; phylum Pseudomonadota; class Alphaproteobacteria; order Sphingomonadales; family Sphingomonadaceae; genus Sphingomonas; species Sphingomonas ginsenosidivorax. Next base: position 628,590 of record NZ_VOQR01000001.1, read on the forward strand.
CGTGGCGCTGATGCAGGTGCCGTCGTGCAACGTGATGTTCACGCCCGACCAGCTGATCACGTTCAGCCGCGCCGACATCTCGGTCGCGGTGAGCACGCCCTCGGGCCTGATCACGCCGATCATCGTCGGCGCGGACACCGCCTCGCTGTCGAGCATCGCGACGCAGATGAAGGACCTGGCCGGGCGGGCCCGCGAAGGCAAGCTGAAGCCGGAAGAGTATCAGGGCGGCACCGCCTCGATCAGCAACATGGGCATGTTCGGGATCACGCAGTTCGATGCGGTCATCAATCCGCCGCAGGGCATGATCCTGGCGGTCGGTGCGGGCGAGAAGCGTCCGTACGTGATCGACGGCGAGCTCGGCATCGCGACCGTCATGTCGGCGACCGGCAGCTTCGACCATCGCGCGATCGACGGCGCGGACGGTGCGCAGTTCATGAAGGCGTTCAAGGCGCTGGTTGAGAAGCCGCTGGGCATGCTGGCGTAAGACACGCGTGCGTTGCCACCCTCTCTTGCCGTTCGTGCTGAGCGAAGTCGAAGCATCCCCGCCCGGGGCATGCCCTTCGACTTCGCTCAGCACGAACGGAAGGGGGGACCGCGCGCCGTGACGATGAAGAACACCCTCGTCGAAGCGCTGCACGTCCTGGCCGGCCTGGTCGCGGCGGTCGCGATCACCTGGACCGCGGCATGGTCCTATCCGCTGGGGTGGGATGTGATCTGGTGGTGTGGGCTCGGCGCGATGGTCGCGACGCTTCTGATGGGAATCGGGCCGCTGCGGCGTGCCTGGATGCAGGACAAGGCCGCACGATGACCGATTTTCCTCCCGAGATCGCGCCGACGATCCGCGTCACCGCGATGCCGGCCGACGCCAACCCCTATGGCGACATCTTCGGCGGCTGGTTGATGGGGCATATGGATCTCGCGGCCGGGTCGGTCGCGTCGCGTCGCAGTGGTGGTCGCGCCGTCACCATCGCCGCGGACGCGATGAAGTTCCACATGCCGGTCGTCGTCGGCGACGAGGTGTCGGTCTATGCCACGCTCGCTGCCGTCGGCCGGACGTCGATGACGATCGAGGTCGAGGCCTGGCGCCGGGCGCGGCACAGCGACGACAGTTGCAAGGTGACGCAGGCGCGCTTCGTGTTCGTGGCGGTCGGCGACGATCGCAAGCCGCGGCCGGTTCCCCCGCTGACCGCTTGAAATTCCAAGAAGGATTGTTGCTGTGGCTGATGTTTTCGATCTCGTGATCCTCGGTTCCGGTCCCGGCGGCTATGTCGCCGCGATCCGCGCCTCGCAGCTCGGCCTGAGGGTCGCGATCGTCGAGCGCGAGCGGCTGGGCGGGATCTGCCTCAACTGGGGCTGCATCCCGACCAAGGCGCTGCTGCGCACGTCGGAAATCTATCACTACATGCAGAACGCCGAGAGCTACGGCCTCAAGGCGGACAATGTCGGGTTCGATCTCGCCAAGGTCGTCGACCGCAGCCGCAAGGTTGCTGGCCAGCTCAACGCGGGCGTGAAGGGCCTGATGAAGAAGAACAAGGTCACGGTCTTCGAAGGTGTCGGCACCGTTACCGCGAAGGGCAAGCTCAGCGTCAAGCAGGGCGACAAGACCGTCGAGCTGGAAGCCAAGAACATCGTCGTCGCGACCGGTGCGCGCGCGCGCGACCTGCCGTTCGCGAAGGCCGATGGCGAGCGGATCTGGACCTATCGCCATGCGATGGTGCCGACCGAGATGCCGACCAAGCTGCTGGTCATTGGCTCCGGCGCGATCGGCGTCGAGTTCGCCAGCTTCTACAACGACATGGGCGCCGACGTCACGATCGTCGAGATGCTGCCGCGGATCCTGCCGGTCGAGGACGAGGAAGTCTCCGCGTTCATGGACAAGGCGCTGACCAAGCAGGGGATCAAGCTGCTCACGCAGACGGGTCTCGAGGGCCTCGCCAAGTCCGCGGACGGCGTCACCGCGAAGATCAAGGCGAAGGACGGCAAGGTCACCGAAGAGACGTTCAGCCACGCGATCATCGCGATCGGCATCGTGCCGAACACCGAGAATATCGGGCTGGAGGCCTTGGGCGTCGAGACCGACCGCGGGCACATCAAGACGGACGGCTATGGCCGCACGAACGTCGAGGGCATCTGGGCGATCGGCGACGTGACGGGCGCACCGTGGCTGGCGCACAAGGCGAGCCACGAGGGCATCATCGCGGTCGAGAAGATCGCCGGCGGGTCCCCGCACCAGATGGACAAGGCCAATATCCCGGGCTGCACCTATTCGCGCCCGCAGGTCGCGAGCGTCGGCATGACCGAGGCGAAGGCCAAAGAAGCCGGGTACGAGCTGAAGGTCGGGAAATTCCCGTTCATCGGCAACGGCAAGGCGATCGCGCTGGGTGAGGCCGAGGGCTTTGTAAAGACCGTGTTCGATGCGAAGACCGGCGAGCTGCTCGGCGCGCACATGGTCGGCGCCGAAGTCACCGAGCTGATCCAGGGCTATGTCGTCGCGCGCCAGCTCGAGACGACCGAGGCCGAGTTGATGGAGACGGTGTTCGCACACCCGACGCTCAGCGAGATGATGCACGAGAGCGTCCTCGCGGCGTACGGCCGGGCGATCCATTACTGATCGATAGCCGTGGAGCGCGATCCTCCCCCGCCAGGGGGAGGTGGCACCGGAGGTGACGGAGTGGGAGGGTAGGAAACGCATGCCGTCGTTACCGCCCCCTCCGTCAAGCTGCGCCTGCCACCTCCCCCTGGCGGGGGAGGATTTATGACAAGGCTCTCTCCTCGCTGGCGATACGGCATCGCCGCCGTGCTGCTGTTCGTCCTGTCGCTCGCAGCGGCGTGGCCGGGAGTGGCGATGTACGACACCGTCGCGCAGTACCGGCAGGTGCTGTCGAGCCGGTACGACGACTGGCACCCCCCGGTCATGGCGCGGTTGTGGGCTATGTTCGCACCGATCGGACCGGGCGCGGCGCCGATGCTGGTGGTGCAGCTTGCGACCTATTGGGCAGGATTGGGGCTGATCGCCGCGGCATTGGGCGAGGTGAGGGCGCGGCGCCGTGCGATCGCCCTCCTCTGCATCGGCGCCTTGCCGCCGTTTCTCGGCTGGCAGATCGTCGTGCTGAAGGATGCGCAGCTCGTGGGCGCGGTGCTGGCCGCGACCGGGCTGGTCGCGTGGTGGCGGTTGCGCGACCGGCGTATCCCGCCGGTCGCGATCGCGGCGATCGTACTGCTGCTCGGCTATGCCCTGCTGGTGCGCGCGAACGCGGTGTTCCTGGTGGTGCCGCTTGCCGTGATGATGATCGCGGTCCGGCCCGTAATGCGGGTGGCCATCGGACTGGTCGCCGTTCTGGCGGTGCTGGTCGTCTCGCCTCTGATCAATCATCGGATGCTCGGCGCGGCGCCGAGCGGGGTCGAACGTACGCAGGCGCTGTACGACCTCGCCGGCATCGCCGCGCGCGTGCCCGACAGGGCGCATATCGGGCTGACCGCAGCCGAAGCGCGGGCGGTGATCGCGCGGCATTGCGCGACGCCGTTCTTCTGGGATCCGCTGGGCGACGACGCGCATTGCGGGGCGGTGATGGCGCGGCTGCGCGCAGAGCCGGTGGGGCGGCTCTACGCCATGCTGGCCGACGCCGTGCTGCATCATCCGATCGCCTATGCGCGGCAGCGGCTGGCGCACTGGAATTCGACCGAGCGCTGGCTGGTGCCGGTACACTGGCCGAACGCGGCACCGCCGGCCGAGCCCGAGCCGAATACGCTGGCGCTCGGGCGCGTTGGCGCAGCCGTACGCGGATGGCAGGCGATGGCCGGGATGGTGGTCGAGACGCCGCTCGGCTGGCCGATTGCCTGGCTGGTCGTTGCAGCGACCGCACTGGCGGTGGCAGCGCGGCGAGTGCGCGCGCCGTCGCGTGACTTGGCGACCGCGTTGCTCGTATCGGGGATCGCGCTGGAGGCGAGCTTCGCGGTGCTGAGCATCGCGTCGGACCTGCGCTACCATTTGTGGCCGATGGTCGCGACGGCGGTCGCGGTGACGCTGCTCGCGGATGGACAGGCGTGGCCGCGCGGGATCGTGCGCGCGGGCGTCGTCACGCTGGTCGTTGTGCTCGGCGGGGGGCTGGCGGCGCGGCTGACCTTGCCGCTGCCGCCTGCGACGTATCAGGGAATGCTGGGCTGAGCATCGCCGTCATCCCGGGACGAGCCCGGGATGACGAAAGTGGGAAATTACGGGACGAGCGTCACGCCGCCGCGAATTCGTCCCAGCGGCGTCCGGCGAGCGCGCGGGCTTCCTCGACCGGCAGGGGGCGGCCAAAATAATAGCCCTGGACCTTGGTGCAGCCGAACTCCTGGACCATCTGGTGCTCGGCCTCGGTCTCGACGCCTTCCGCGGTGGTGGCCATGCCCAGGCTGTTGGCGAGCGCCACCACCGCGCGGATGATTGCGACCGCCTCGCGCACGCCCTTGGCGGCATCCTGGACGAAGCTGCGGTCGATCTTGATCGAGGAGAATCGGGTACGACTGAGATAGCCGAGCGAGGAATAGCCGGTGCCGAAATCGTCGAGGCTGAGCCGCACGCCGAGATCGAGCACGCGCTCGAGCACCTTGGTCGCGCCCAGCCCCTCGTGCATGAACACGCTTTCGGTCACCTCGAGCTCGAGCCGCTCGGCCGACAGCCCGGTGCTCGCCAGCGAGCTCGTCACCGTGGTGACGAAATTGGGGTTCTGCAGCTGGTCGGGCGAGACGTTGACCGCGATGCGGATGTTCGACGGCCAGGTCGCCGCCTCTTCGCAGGCGGTGCGCAGCACCCACGCGCCGATCGGGGCGATCAGCCGCGCATCCTCGGCGAGGGGGATGAACTTGTCGGGCGAGACCGGGCCGAATTCGGGGCTGGTCCAGCGCAGCAGCGCCTCGAACCCGCGCAGATGGCCCGATCCGGCGTCGACCACCGGCTGGTACATGAGGAACATCTCACCCTTCTCGACCGCGCTGCGCAGCGCCATCTCGAGCACGCGGCGTTCCTCGGCCTGGACGTGGAGTTCGGGTTCGTAGGTGCGGAACACGCCTCGTCCGGCGTCCTTGGCGCGGTAGAGCGCGAGGTCGGCGGACCGGATCAGCATCTCGGCGGTGCGCCCGTCGCGCGGACCGACCGCAAGGCCGATGCTGGCGCCGATGTAGAGCGTGTGCTGATCGATTTCGTAGGGGTGGGAGAGGGCGTCGATGATGCGTTGGGCGAGGCGTTCGACGGCGGCGGCGTCGGTCGCGTCGCGGATGACGACCGCGAATTCGTCGCCGCCGAGCCGTCCGCACAGCGAGATGTCGCCCGTCAGCTGCCCGAGCCGTTCGGACACGCGCCCGAGCAGCCGGTCGCCGATCGGATGGCCGAGCGTGTCGTTGACCGCCTTGAAGCGATCGAGATCGAGCATCATGAAGGCGCAGCGCCCGCCCCATTTCTCCGCCTCGGCCATCGCACGGACCAGCGTCTCGTTGATCATCAGCCGGTTGGGCAGCCCGGTCAGCGTATCGAAGCGCGCCATGCGATTGATTTTGTCGGACGAGGCACGCTGTTCGGTGACGTCGGACCCGACGCCGCGGAACCCGCAGAACTTGCCCTGGTCGCTGAACCGCGGCGACGCCGAGATCTGCCACCAGCGTTCCTCGCCCTCGATCTGGACGGGAAGGCGCAGGTCGCGGAAGCTCTCGCGCGCCTTGAGCTTCTCGGCGAGCGCACGCAGGCCGGCGGAGAACTCGCCGGTCTCCCAGCCGGGCCCCGCCAGCACCTGCAAAAACGGCATGCCGTCGATGCTGATCGGGTCGAGCCCGCAGGCATAGGCGAAGCGCGGCGATGCCTTGACCACCCGGCGCGAGGCGTCGGTTTCCCATAGCCAGTCGGCGCGGGTCTCCTCGAACTCGCGCAACAACAGGCTGACGGTCTCGTCGCGCTCCTGCAGCGTGATCTCGGCGGCACGGATCACGACGAGCGAACGCGCGCGGTTGATGCACACCGCCATCAGCAGCATTGTGAAGATCGCGCTGCCGAGCGTCGCGCCATAAGTGTCGGCGACCGCCAGCTGCACGCAGATCGCGAGGCCCAGCCCGGCGAGGAACGCGAGCGTCGCGAGCACCAGCGGCGCCATGGCGACGCTGGCCGCGGTCATCAGGATGGTCAGGACGACACCCAGCCCCGCGGCGGTCCCCGGCGACGCCTGCGCGCAGAAGTAGAGCGGGACGACCGACCAGACCGCCGCCAGGCAAATGCCGTCGGACGCGGTGTTGCGGATCTCGTGCACCGTCGCATAGCCGTCGCCGCGGTGGCGCGTGGCGAGCCGGCGGAATGCGACCGTGGTGGCGACCGCGGTGACGACCGCGCCCCAGGACAGCAGCACCCACAATGGCGACGTCCTGGCCATCAGGACGACCGTGGCGGCGGCCGCGGCCAGGTTTACCGCCAGCAGGAACAGCGCGAGCTTGCGCCCCGCGGTCAGCTGGGTCGCCCGGATGCGGCCCCATTCGGCGGGATCGGCCCCTTCCGCGAATCCGACAAGGGTCCGAAAGCCGATGGCCGCGGGGGCGGGTCGCGGCGTCGACGGCGGGGAGGCTGGCATAGTCACCCGCGCAATCTAGCCCGATCTGCTGGCCGCGATGTTGCCGAACAGGGTTACCGCGGCGTTAGGGATCGCACCCCCCCACGCCTGCCGTGGTCGTTATTTGCCGCCGAACTGGATGCGAACCCCGGTCATGATGCGGCGGCCACCATAGGTCAGGCGCATCAGCTTGGGCGTGCCGTCCGCGAAGGGTACGTACTTGCCGGTCGATGCAGTCTGCGCCTCGCGGGTCATGTTGCGGCCCTCGGCATAGATCTGGATGCCGCGGGTGATGTTGTACGAGATCTTGGCGTCGATGAACGTCGTGCTGTCGGTGAAGCGCGGCACGCCGGGGTTGTAGCCGGGGGCGACGAGGCGGACGTTGGTCCATTGCTCGCCGGGATAGTTGATGTCGCCGGTATTGCCGCCGCACGGCGTGATGCAGTTGAAGGTCGCGCTGCGGCGCTGGTGCGCGAGGCGGATGTTGAGCTTGCCGTCGTCATACCAGATCGACGTGTTCATGTAGTAGCGCGACTCGTTCGGCGGCGACATCACGTCGCCGGTTTCGGGGTCCTGCTGGCCCGAGGTTACTGCCGAGGCGAGAATCGACAGGTTGCTGTCGACCCCGGTGTGCCTGAAAATCCAGGGAAGCTGCGTGAACGCGGTCTTGACCGCGAACTCCCAGATGTCGCGCTTGTAGCCCGGACCGTTGTCGTAGGTCGGGTAGTTGAATTCATAGTCGGCGATCGATTTGCCCGTGGCCGGGTCGACCTGTGTGCTGCCCGCGAACGGCGTCGCGATCTTCGACACCGCGATCGGATTGCCGATCTTCACGTCGAGCTTGCCATAGGCGACCGAGAACAGCGTATCCGCGTTGGGATACCATTCGAGGCTGGCATTGTAGCTCCACGCGGTGAACGGCTTGAGACCCGGATTGCCGACGCGGCCGGTGCAGCCGAAGATGTCGTCGGCCGAGGTGTCGAGCAGTGTTCGCTCGTCGATGATGCAGGTGCCACCGGAGATCAGCCGGTCCATCGACGGCCGTGCCACCGTCTTGCCGCCATAGAGGCGGAACACCAGGCTTTCGTTGAAGCCCCAAAGGTTGAAGTTGGCGGACGGCAGCCAGTCCGAGGTCTTGGCGTTGAGCGTCACGTTCTGGCTGAAGCTCTGCGTGGTGATGCCGCCGGCGTTGTTCGGGTCGATGGGGTTGAAATTGGCGTTTGGACGGATCGAGGTGAGCGTCAGCAAGGCGGAGCCTTTGACGGTCGCGAACACGCCGCGGACGCCGGCATTGCCGTTGAACAGCAGGCCGAACGGCAGCTGCTGTTCGAAATCGGCCATCGCATAGACGTTCTTGATCTCTTCGCGGACGCGGGTGACGGGCTGGTCATAGACCTTGCCGTCGCTGCCCGTGCAGCTTTTGAGGCAGTCGAAGTTCATGAACTGCGCCGCGCCGAGCTCCGAGAACAGCTGGTCGGTCCGGATGCCCTGCCACGCGTCGGGCAGGTTGCCGCGGTTGGGCAAGTCGCCGAAATACTGCGAATCATTGGCTTCCAGCGTCCGTCCGAACAGCTCCACCAGCTGCTGCGGCGTCAGCGTGTCGACGCCCGAACGGACGTTCAGGGGATTGGTGCTGGGTACGAAGCCGTAGTTGCACGACAGGCCGTTCGCCGCGGACGATCCGGCGGTCGGCTGACAGGCGCGCAACGTGCCGCGGACGTTGACGGTCGGCACGGTGATGGCGGGGACATAGCCGGGCTGGCCGAACGTGCCCACTGCGCTCGCCACGGTGTAACCGCCGCCGCCCCAGCGATCGAGCTTGTTCTTGCGGTACATGCCGCCGAACTTCACGCGGTTGATGAACGGGATCAGGTCGTCGGTATTGTAGCTGATATCGAGCTTGGCGATCCGTTCGGACGATTCGCCGAGCGCGGGCGAGTAGGACACGCCGAACGACGGCGTCGTCAGCGGCAGCTGGCCGACGGTGTAGACCGGCGTCGCCGGGCCATTGGGACCTGCCGCGACCGCCGCCTGGCCGACGCAGGTGGGCGCGGTGCCGCCGCCGATGCACGCCGCCGGGTTCAGCTGGACGAAATTGGCGGGGTTTGTGTCGTCGTAGTTGGACGGCAGCGCGACGTCCCACAGGCCGTTCGGCTGCAGGCTCAGATCCGCATTGCCATAGGCGTAGCTGCGCGCGGTGCGCTTGTCGTTGCGGCTCGAGCTGGCGATCGTGATGCCCGCCATCGCGTCGATTTCCAGCCGCTCGCCGCGATACTCCGCGCCGGTCTGGGCATATTTGGTCTTGGTATCGATCGTGTTCTCGATCTGGTCGATGTTCACGGCGTTGTTGGTCAGCGTCATCGCGGTGACGTTGTGCTCGGCGTCGACCTTGATGCTGCCGGGCACGACGTTGAGGACGTTGCCGATCGTGGCGTTGTTGGCGACGTTGTTGAGCCCGTCGTAGAGATAATAACCGGCGGGCGCGTTGGGCGCGACGCTGCGGACGCGCGGGTAGCCGGTCGCGGTATCGACGAAGGTGCCGTTGAGGTTCTGGTTGAACAGGTTGACCGGATTGCGGCTGCGGTTCTGGTCGTGGACCTTGCGGTTGCCGATCGTGCCCTTGGCGAACAGCGTCAGTTCGTCGGTGGCGCGGAAATCGATCCGGCTGTCGATCGCGTAGCGCTGGTCGGTCTGCGTGTTCATGAAGTTGCGGATCAGCGACGGCGTCGCGTCGTTCCACTGGTTGAGGCAGCTCTGCTGTTCGAGGATCCGCTGCGATCGCTGCGCGGTGGAGCCGGTCGGATTGTTGGGGAACAGCGTCAGGCACTGCGCCTTGGTCTGGGCACCCGCGGACTTGGTGACGAGCGAGCGCGGCGTCTCGGTGCTGTTGGCGAACACCACGTCGGCGGCGTCGGTGCCGATCGTCGCGGGATTGTACGCGAACGTCTTTTCGGGCGACTGGTCGAAGTCGAACAGGCGGGCGTAGCCGCGGTTGTTGCTCGTCGTGTTCTCGAACCCGTGGCCGTTGTTCTGCAGCTTCGAATAGCTGCCGCTGGTGATGATGCCGAAGCGGTTGTCGAGGAACCGGGTGGCGGCGACGACATTGCCGTCGGGCGTCCAGTCGCGGCCGAGCGAATTCTGCCCGGCGCCCGCGCGTACCGAGAGGAACGGCTTGGCGAAGTCGAGCCCGGTGCGCGTCTTGATCTGCACGGTGCCGCCGAGCGACCCTTCGGTCATGTCCGCGGTCGAGCCCTTGACCACGTCGACGCTCTTCACGAGCTCGGCGGGCAGTTCGCGCAGATCGGCGCTGCGGCCGCCGCCGGGTCCGAGCGCAAGGCCCGTGGTGCTCTGCACGCCGATACCGTCGAGTTCGACGCGGGTCAGGTCGGGACCGTTGCCGCGCACCGCGACCGAATCGCCCTCGCCGAACTCGTTGCGGCCGAGCGCGACGCCGGGGATACGTGAAATGGCTTCGTTGACGTTGCGATCGGGGAAGGATCCGATGTCGTCGGCGACGATCGAATCGGTCGCGGTCTTGGCGGACTTCTTGCGATTATTGGCGGATTGCTGGCTGGCGCGCGATCCGACCACGACGATGTCTTCGTTCGTCGCGCCGCTGCTGCCGACGTCCGACGTGCTGCTACCCGGACGCCCCGGATTCGCTTGCCCCCAAGCGGTTCCGGGCGATCCCAGCGCGACGCCCAACATAGTCCAAGACACGGTCGCGGCCATACGCACGCGTACATTCTTGCGAATGCTCATTATCCTCTCCCTTTACCGTCGTGCGGGGCACGCCGGTTCCCTGTTGTTGTCCGGCGTTGCTCGTTCGGCACGCCTGGAAATCGCCTCCATTGCGAAGTGCGACGGTCGTTACAGTATCACCACATTGTGTGACGGCAAGTAATAATATGATAAATTGCCGAATGGGAGTTCGGGTCGGGTTTCGTCGAGAGGAGAGGCGGTGTTCGGATGTTGCCGGTCCCTTGTTCCTTGCCCGCCAGGGGGCAGCGGAGCGGGTGGCAAGGGTAACCAGCGTTCCGGGTCCGCCCCCTCCGTCGCCTTTGGCGCCACCTCCCCCTGGCGGGGGAGGATCGGAGAGCGGCCGGCGCAGCGGTGCGGTGGCTAGTCGACGGTGTCGATCAGGTCGAGGACGTCCTGGATCAGCGTCCGCATCGCCATGCGGGCGGCGTCGGGCTCGCCGCGGCTGATCGCGTCGCAGACCGCGGCGTGATCGCGGATGTTGGCGCTGCGGCCGGCGATGCCGTTGGTGAAGCGGATCGAGGTCTTGAGCGCGGTGCTGACCATCTCGCGCAGCTGGGCGTAGAACGGGTTGCCCGACGCCTGCAGGATCGCGACGTGGAACGCGATGTCCGCATCGAGCGGGTCGTCGCCGCCGGTCTCGGCGCGCTTCATCCGGTCGAGGCCGTCGCGGATCCGGTCGTGCTGGTGTGCCTGCGCATGGCGTGCGGCGAGCGCGGCGGCTTCGGGTTCGATCGCGAGCCGCAGCTCGGTGAAATGCCTGAGCAACTCGACCGAGAACGTCCGTTCGAGCAGCCAGCGCAGCACGTCGGTATCGAACAGGTTCCACGACGCGGAGGGCTGGACCACCGTGCCGACGCGCGCGCGGGCACTGAGCAACCCCTTGGCGGTCAGCATCTTGACCGCCTCGCGCGTCACCGAGCGGCTGACCCGGTGCTGTTCGGTCAGCTGCGCCTCGGTCGGGAACGCCGTGTCGTCATAGGCACCGGTGACGATCGCCCGACCGATGGAGTCGAGCATCGCGTGCGTCAGGTTGCGGCCGGGCCGGGGCGAGGACGGGTCGGGTGCGGCGGTCATGGACGCCTTTCCTCGCTGGACCGGGATGGCGTCAGGCGGCGATGTCGTACGGCTTGATGTCGCCGCTGAGATACAGGTTGCGCGCCTTGGTGCGGCTGAGCTTGCCAGAGCTGGTGCGCGGCAGCGTGCGCGGCGGGATCAGTTCGATTACGCAGTTCATCCCCGTCACCGACCGCACGCGGTCGCGGATCTCGTCGCGCAGGCGTGTGCGTTCCGCCTCGTCGGAACTGCGGCACTGGACGAGCACCGCGGGGGTTTCCTCGCCGCCCGGCGTGGTGATCGCGAACGCGGCGATGTCGCCGGCCTTGAACCCCGGCAGCTGCTCGACCGCCCATTCGATGTCCTGCGGCCAGTGGTTGCGGCCGTTGACGATGATCATGTCCTTGGCGCGGCCGACGATGTAGATATAGCCGTCGGACATGTAGCCCATGTCGCCGGTGTCGAGCCAACCGTCGGACATGCAGGCCTCGGTCGCGGCGTCGTCGCGGAAATAGCCGACCATCACCGACTTGCCCTTGCACCACAGCTTGCCGATCGCGCGCTCGGGCAGGGGGGTGCCGTCCTCTTCGCGGATCTCGACGACCATGTCGCGCACCGGCTTGCCGCAGTTGACGATCGCGCGGTAGCGCTGCGGGCGGTCCTTGCCGTGCGCGCCGCCCGAGAGCTGGGTCTCCTCGACCAGCTCGACGCGGATGCCTTCGCCCGGCGGCATCAGCGAGACCGCGAGCGTCGCCTCGGCGAGACCGTAGCTCGGCAGGAACGCGCTGGCCTTGAACCCGGCGTCCGCGAACGCGTCGACGAAGCTCTGCATGACGTCGGGGCGGATCATGTCGGCGCCGTTGCCCGCCACCCGCCAGCGCGACAGGTCGAAGCGGTCGCTCGCCTTGGTCTGGCTGGAGATGCGGCGCGCGCAGATGTCGTAGCCGAAGGTCGGCGAATAGCTGAGCGTGGTGCCGTCGTTGCGGCTGATCAGGTCGAGCCAGGCGAGCGGACGGCGCGCGAAATCCTCGGTCTTGAGGTAATCGGTCGAGACCTGGTTCGCGATCGGCGACAGGAAGCAGCCGACCAGTCCCATGTCGTGGTACCAGGGCAGCCACGAGACGCAGCGATCGGTCTCGCAGACCGCCATGCCGTGGCTGTGCGCGGCGAGGTTGTTGAGCAGCGCGGCGTGCGTGATGACCACGCCGTGCGGGAAACGGGTCGATCCGCTGCTGTACTGGAGATAGGCGATGTCGTCGGGGCTCGCCTTGGGCAGCGTGGCCTTCGGGGCCTCCCCCTGCGCGAACGCCGACCAGTCGATGCCCTCGACGCCGGCAAGCCGGGCCGCCTCGCTCGCCATCTGCGCGAGTTCGGGCGGGAAGATCAGCATCTTGGGGTCGCAGCTGGTGAGCTGGACACGGAGCTGTTCGATATAGGATTCGCGACCGCCGAACGAGGCGGGCAGCGGCAGCGGCACCGGCCATGCGCCGGCGTACACGACACCGAAGAACAGCGCGGCGAATTCGGGGCCGGTCTCGGCGACCAGCGCGATGCGATCCTTGGGCACGACGCCTGCCGCGATCAGCCGGTCGGCCATCGCCAGCGCGTCGGCGTGCAGCTCCGCATAAGGGTAGGGCCGCGCGAGCGTGCCGCGCGCGTCGTGGAAGTTCAGCCCGCGCACGCCGGTCGCGGCATAGTCCAGCGCCTCACCCAGCGTACCGAAGTCGGCGAACCGGCGCGGCAGCGCGTCTGCGGTCGGGGTGGTGCGGATGGGATCCGCAGTGCTCACCGAGAGGTTGGTCATCGCAGTCCCTGTCTTCGTCAATAGCGCCGCTGCGCAACGCGCGGCGCCAGAAAATGGCCCTGACAGACCGTGGCGTTCAATTTCGGCTGTCAGTGTGGCACAATGATGGCGTGACCTTTAACCAAAGCAAAGCCGCGCGCGAGCGTCGCCCCATCCCGCCGCTCGACGCCGCCGCGCTCGAGCGGCTGGCGCTTCGCTATGTCGAGCGCTTCGCGACCTCGCGCGGCAAGCTCACCGAGTATCTGGTGCGCAAGATCCGCGAGCGCGGCTGGGAGGGCGAGCCGGCCGATCCCGCCGCGCTCGCCGAGCGGATGGCAGGGCTGGGCTATGTCGACGACCGCGTGTTCGCCGAGGCGAAGGCGGCGGCGATGCAGCGCCGCGGGCTCGGCGGCCGCCGCGTCGCGGGCGCGCTGCGCGAGGCGCGGATCGACGAGGCGGATACCGATGCGGTGGCGCCGGCGATCGCCGATCGCGCGGTGACGTCCGCGCTGGCCTTTGCACGCCGCAAGCGGATCGGGCCCTATGCGCTGGACGAAGCCGACCGCGTGCTGCGCGAGAAGCAGATCGGCGCGATGATCCGCGCCGGGCACGGCTTTGCGCTGGCGCGGCGAATCGTCTCGTCGCCGCCGAAGGACGATGTCGACGAGAAAGATTTTGAATGACTATATCCCAAGTCGTTGCGGGTTCGACGAACCATGCTAGCTAGGGGGCAAGGGGTGGTAAGATGCGTAGCGAAACGCAAGCGGACAATGAGCAGCCGGGCGGCGCCATAGCCATGGGCGCGGCCGGGAGCAGCGACGCGCGGGCGGCGTCCGGCACGATCAAATGGTTCGACGTCACACGCGGGTTCGGCTTCGCGGTGGCGGACGATGCGGACGTCGGCGACATCCTTGTCCATTTCTCGGTGCTGCAACCCCATGGTCGCCGCAGCCTGCCCGAGGGCGCTCGGGTCGAGACCCTCGTCGTCCAGCGTGGCCGCGGCTTCCAGGCGCGCGAGATCGTGTCGATCGATATGTCCGGTGCGGTCGAGGAGGCGTCGCGCACCCCCGGCGCGACCGATCGCGTCGACCCGGCATTGCTGGTCGCCGATGCCGGGCCGTTCGAGGCGGTGACGGTCAAGTGGTTCAACCGGCTCAAGGGCTATGGCTTCCTGGTCCGCGACAGCGACGGCAGCGATATCTTCGTGCATATGGAAACGCTGCGCCGCGGGGGTATCGAGACGGTCGAGCCCGACCAGCCGCTGCGCGCGCGGATCACCGACGGACGCAAGGGTCCGCTCGCGGTGGCTGTCGAAGAGGGATTCTGATGATCGTATCGATGAAGGCGGCGCTGGCGGCGCTGCTGCTGGTTGGCGCGGGTGGCGTCGCGGTGGTCGCGACGCGTGGCGGCGACACCGAACAGGCCGCGGTGCGGACGATGCCGCTGAGCATCACCAGCACCAACGGCGCGCACGCGTTCACGGTCGAGATCGCCAAGACGGCGGCCGAACAGGAGCGCGGGCTGATGTACCGCACCGACCTGAAGCCCGATGGCGGGATGATCTTCTGGCCCTATCCGGCGGGCGGCGGGGCCCCGCGCGACGCAGCCTTCTGGATGAAGAACACGCCGAGCCCGCTCGACATCGTCTATATCCGCCCCGACGGGACGATCGCGCGGATCGCGGAGAACACCGTGCCGTTCTCGGAGACGCCGATCCCGTCGGGCGAGCCGGTCGGCGCGGTGCTGGAGATCATGGGCGGCAGGGCGGCGGCACTCGGTATCGCCGAGGGCGACCGCGTGACCTGGGCCGGCGGGCCGAAGGGGTAGGGCGCTTCCGATCCTCCCCCGCCAGCGGAAGGTGGCAGGCGCAGCCTGACGGAGGGCGGACAGGGTAACCGCTGTTTCGTGTCCTCCCCCTCCGTCACCTTCGGTGCCACCTCCCCTGGCGGGGGAGGATCCGTGGGGCGGTAACAATAACCAATTGCCGCCCGGCAGCCTTCGGGTTAAGCGCACGGCCATGGGCTTCCTCGCATCGACCTTCACCTGGTGGAACGGCGCCACCCTTGGCACCAAATTCGGCCTTCGCGGCAAGGCGAAGATGGGGGAGGATGCGGCCGGCAACCTCTATTACGAGGGTGGCAAGGACACCAACGGCAACCCGCGGCGCTGGGTGATCTATTCGGGGTCGAACGACGCGAGCCGCGTGCCGCCGCCGTGGTTCAGCTGGTTGCATCACCAGGTCGACGACGTGCCTGACCGCGCGCTGCCGCCGGTCCGCAGCTGGCAGAAGCCCGCGCTCGCCAACCAGACCGGTACCGCGCTCGCCTATCGCCCTGCCGGCGCGCTCGAAAAGGGCGGCACCCGCGCCGCCGCGACGGGCGATTACGAAGCGTGGACGCCCGAAGGATGACACGCTGGATCGCCGCGGCCGTGTTGGTCGCGGTGCTCGGGCTCGGTGGCTGGTTCGGCTATCGCGCCTGGACCGGCGACCGCCCCACGACGGTCGCCGCGCGGCAGGACCTGCCGATGGCAGACGAAAGCGCGGATTCCTCGGTCGAGACGATAGATACCGCCAGCGCGACGCTCGCGAACGGCGGCACCCCGATGGCACAGCGCGTCGCGGTGATCGGCCTGCTCAACAAGCGCAACGGCGAAACCCGCGACATCACGTTGAAACCCGGCCAGGCGACCCGGCTCGGTGACGTCGTGCTTCGCCTGCGCGCCTGCGAGCGGACCGCCCCCTGGGAGCCCGAGCAGTTGACCGGCGCATTCGTCCAGGTCGTGGTACGCGGCATCGACAAGAAGTGGCGGCGGACGTTTTCGGGCTGGTTGTACAAGGAGCGCCCCGCGCTGAACGCGGTCGAGCACCCGATCTACGACGTCTGGACCAAGAGTTGCGCGATGACCTTCCCGGCGACCGGGCCGGACACGACGTCGGCGTCCGAGGCGGCGCCGGCCAAGCGGTCGAGCGCGAAGAAGTCGCCCGCCGCCGAGGTCGAACCAGACGCCCCCACGACGCCGTCGAGCGCGGCGGAGAGCAACGCCACGTAATCGGCGCGCGCGATCTCGACCGCGCCCAGCGAGGCGAGGTGCGCGGTCTGGAACTGGCAATCGAGCAGCGTGAACCCGCCTGCCTTCAACCGCGCGACCAGCGAGGCGAGCGCGACCTTCGACGCATCGGTCGCACGGCTGACCATGCTCTCGCCGAAGAACGCGCGGCCCAGCGCGAGGCCGTAGAGCCCGCCGACCAGCCGATCGCCGTCCCAGCATTCGACCGAATGCGCGAACCCCATGGCGTGCAGAGTCAGGAAGACGCGCTCGATCCCGGCGTTGATCCAGGTGTCGGGGCGTCCCTCGACGCTTTCGGCGCACAGCTGCACGACCTGTTCGAACGCGGTGTCGACGGTGACGCGGAAGCGATCGGAGACGACCCGCTTCCTGAGCGACTTCGACAGGCGGAAACCGTCGAGCGGCAGGATCGCGCGGCGGCGCGGTTCGACCCAATAAACGCTGGCCGCGTTGCGATCGTCGGCCATCGGGAACACCCCGACCGAATAGGCACCGAGCACGAGTTGCGGGTCGAGCATCTCCATCAGGCGATCCGGTGCTCGATCGCGCGCCACAGGTCGGCAAAGGCCTGTGCGGCGGGGGAGCGCGGTGCAGACACGCCGACGGGCTTGCGTTTCGCCGCCATCCCCTCGATCGCACTCGCCATCGGGATCACCGGCCAGCCGGGTTCGGCCGCGAGCGCCTCGGCATGCAGCGCGCGGCGGCGATCGACCATGACGTGGACCGGCATCAGCGGCGCTCGCCCACCGAGATGGCGGACGACTTCGGCATAGGCGCGCTGCGCGAGCGGCGAGGGGATCACCGGGATGACGATAAGGTCGGCGGCGCGCATCACCTGGTCCGCAGTCTCGGTCAGCCCGGGCGGACGGTCGAGGATGACGCGGTCATAGCCCTTGAGCTCTGCGAGCAGCTTGGCCAGCCGCTTCTTCTTGTCGAGATCGTGGAACAGCTGGTCGAGCCGGCGGAGCGAGGCATCGGCGCCGATCAGGTCGAGCTTCGGGTAGCGCGTCGGCCGGGCCTGGCTGGCGACCGAGACGTCCTTCGAGAATACCGCCTGCGCCTGGTCGCGGTTGGTCCCGCCGAGCAGCCAGGTCGCCGCGGCCTGCGGGTCGAGATCCCAGAGCAGCGTGCGACGTGCCGACAGCGCGGCCGCGCACCAGGCCAAATTGACCGCCAGCGTCGTCTTCCCGACGCCGCCCTTCAGGCTGTAGATCGCGATGGTGGCCATGACGTGCAGCGTGCCGCCCGGCGGCGGCTTAGGCAAGCGGCGCACGCAAAAACGGCCGACGGGAGTACCGCCGGCCGGATAGGACTTGTGGGATCAGACCGTCGCCGATCAGGTGTGGCAGGTCTGGGCCGCCTTGCCCGGCTGCGTCAGGACGACTTCGCTGTCGCCACCGGTCATCGACCAGCCGCCCTCGGCGGTCTTCGCCGCACCGGCAGCCTCGGCGACCAGCTTGGTTGGCGTGCCGTCCTGCTTGGTCTTCACGACGGCCTGCTTGTCGCCTTCGAAGAAGGTGACATAGACAAGCGTGTTGTCCTTGCAGCGCAACGTCTTTTCCGACTTGATCGCCGGCGGCAGCTCGACGGGGGCCGCGTTGGCGAGCGTGTTCGCCATGGGGTCCGGATTGCTGTCCAGCACCTCGGGTGCGGCAGGCTTGGAGTTGCAGGCAGCCAGCACGAGCAGCGCGGCGACGGCGGTCATGGGAAGGGTTTTCATAGCGGGACCGGGCTTCGCGCATGCAGCATGGAGCGTCAAGATGGTTTACCTTCGCATGACCATATTCGGACGCTACGGCATCGGCCAGCCGCGCGGGAAACGGAGCCATGCGTGCGACCGGCCGATGCGGACCGGCGACGGGATGATGCCTGACCCATCCTACCGGACTGGTTCGGGCATCCGTAGTGACGGAGGGCTTTTCGCGGCGAAAGCTTAGCTCGCTTGTCGCCGGGCGCATGCCGCGCCATCTAGGCCTGATGCATACGACATCCGACACGCTGGCCTTGATCGGCAACACTCCGCTCGTCCGGCTCAAGGGGCCGAGCGAGGCGACCGGCTGCGACATCTTCGGCAAGTGCGAATTCACCAACCCCGGCGCGTCGGTGAAGGATCGCGCCGCGCTGTACATCGTCGAGGACGCCGAGGCGCGCGGCATGCTGCAGCCGGGCGGGACGATCGTCGAGGGCACCGCGGGCAATACCGGGATCGGCCTCGCGCTGGTCGCCAACGCCAAGGGCTACAAGACAATCATCGTCATGCCCGAGACGCAGAGCCGCGAGAAGATGGACACGCTGCGCGCGCTGGGCGCCGAGCTGGTGCTGGTGCCCGCCGCGGCCTTCTCCAACCCCGGCCATTTCGTCCACACCTCGCGGCGGATCGCCGAGGAGACGCCGGGCGCGATCTGGGCCAACCAGTTCGACAACATCGCCAACCGGCGCGCGCATATCGTTGGTACCGCCGAGGAGATCTGGGCGCAGATGGACGGCCGCGTCGACGGCTTCACCTGCGCGGCGGGCACCGGCGGCACGATCGCGGGCGTGGGGCTGGGGCTGAAGGCGAAGGACGAGAGCGTCTGCATCGCGCTCAGCGATCCGCACGGCGCGGCGCTGTACAATTACTATGCGCATGGCGAGCTGAAGGCCGAGGGGTCGTCGGTCGCCGAGGGGATCGGGCAGGGGCGGATCACCGCCAATCTCGAGGGCGCGCCGATCGACACGCAGTTCCGCCTGTCCGACCGCGAGGGCATGGAATGGGTGCATCGGCTGCTCGACGAGGAGGGGCTGTGCCTAGGCCTGTCGTCGGGGATCAACGTCGCCGGGGCGGTCGCGCTGGCGCGGCATCTGGGCCCGGGAAAGCGGATCGCGACGATCCTGTGCGATACCGGATTCCGCTATCTTTCCACGCTTTACGACCCGGAATGGCGTGCGGCAAAGGGTCTGGATTGAGGTTCGGTCGACAATCGCGCGACAGTCGGGTATCTCCGCGCGACAAGATGAAGCCGAAACAGAATCTTTCCCAGAGCATGCAGCGTGCCAAGGTCGGCATGATCGGGCTCGCTGTCATCGTGCTGATGATCGGCCTGGCGGGTGCGATCATCGGGTCGGCCACGCGCGAGCGGCCGGTGCAGGCCGCCGGCGCCGCGCAGCCCGACGTCGTCGCGAACATGGCGGTCTCCAACAGCGTCGACGCCGACCGCACTGGCGAGCCGCTGGCGCAGATGGGCGTCGCGCCCAGTGCGAACACGCAGGCGGCGCAGTAAGCCGGGAAATTCGGGGATATGCCTCCATCCCCGTCCTCCTACCTCGTTCCGGACGTCCCGTTCGTCCCCGTTTGCCGGGGACGGGGCGGTCGTGCCCGTCGGGATCGCGGTTTTCCGGGCACCGAACCGTGGCGGTTGGACATTTCCCCGGACTGGCAGGCGAAAACCCAGTAAATCCCCTTAATTCCCCGAATCTCCCGTTGCGTCCCGTGATCGCTGTGATAGACAGAGATTAACACAGGGGCACGCTCTATCGTTTGCTGACGCAGGCACCGGAATCGCGACGAAGGTCGTGTTTCGGAACGAGAAAGCGCGCGCGCCATGCATGGGGCTGATTGGCGTGACGAACAGGGGTCGGTATCAGGGAGACGGCATCGGCCTTGTCGACGACAAGGGTCGGGTAGCCATCCCCTCCGCACTCCGCGCCATCCTCTCCGCCAACGCGCCGAAGGCCAATGGCAAGGACGGCGGGACGATCATCATCGGCGCACATCAGAAGAACCGGTGCCTCGTCGCCTATGATCCCGGCTATGTCGACCTGCTCGCCGAGCGCCTCGACCGGCTCGAAGCCGCCAACCTCGCCGACGACGGCGACATCGACTATAACCGCAAGCGTGCCGGTGCCTCGGGCGAAGCGGTGCCGTTCGACGGCTCCGGGCGGTTCATCATGCCCGCGTTCCCGCGCTTCTATGCGGGGATCAAGGGGCACGCGTTCTTCTACGGCGTGCTCGACTATATCGAGATCTGGGACCCCGCGACGCTGATTGCCACCGACGGGCTGCCCCCCGTCGTCAAGGAGATGGCGCGCTTCTACATGGCCGAACGCGGGGTGGCGCTGTGAGCCGTCCCGACGAACCGCACATCCCGGTCCTGATCGACGAGGTCGTCGCCGCGCTCGCCCCCGCGCCCGGCGAGACGATCGTCGACGGCACGTTCGGCGCCGGTGGCTATACGCGCATGCTGCTGTCGAGCGGCGCGCGGGTGATCGCGTTCGACCGCGATCCCGACGCGATCGCGGCGGGCGAGGCGCTGGCGCTCGACGGGCTGACGCTGGTCGCCGCCGACTTCTCCGCGATGGAGAGCGAACTCGCGGCGCGCGGCGCGGTGCCGGTCGACGGCGTGACGCTCGATATCGGCGTGTCGTCGATGCAGCTCGATCAGGCCGAGCGCGGCTTCTCGTTCCAGGCCGACGGGCCGCTCGACATGCGGATGGCGCAGGCGGGGATGTCGGCTGCCGACTTCCTCAACGACGCCGACGAAGCCGAGATCGCCGACATCATCTATCGCTACGGCGACGAGCCCAAGTCGCGCCGCGTCGCGCGCGCGATCGTCGCGGCGCGCCCGCTGACGCGCACGGGCGAGCTGGCGCACGTCGTCCGCCGTGCGCTCGGCTACAAGCCGCACGACAAGAAGGATCCGGCGACTCGCGTCTTCCAGGCGATCCGCATCCATGTGAACCGCGAGCTGGGCGAGCTGGCCGATGGCCTGGCCGCCGCCGAGCGCGTGCTGAAGCCGGGCGGCCGTCTCGCGATCGTCACCTTCCACAGTCTCGAGGACCGGATGGTGAAGCATTTCCTGCGCGCGCGCAGCGGCGGCACCCCTTCAGGTTCGCGACATCTTCCGCAGGCCAATGCGCCGGTCGCCCCGAGTTTCGAGGCGGTCGGGCGCGGCGTGAAGGCGAGCGAGGCCGAGCTGGCGCGCAACCCGCGTGCACGGTCGGCAACATTACGAACGGCGCGGCGAACCGCGGCATTACCCTGGGCGAACGAGGTGACGAGATGACGGCGGCGTATCGGTTGAGGGGCGTGGGCTGGTTCGGGGGCTGTGTGGCCGTCGTGCTCGGCTTCTACCTGGTGTCACTGCAGGTGGCGGCCGAGCGCAAGAAGCTCGAGGCGGTCAACGGTCAGATCCGGTCGGCCGAGCGCGATATCCGCGCGCTCGAGACCGAGTTCGACACGCGCGGCAACCTGGCGCAGCTCGAGCGCTGGAACGGCGACACGCTGGCGCTGTCCGCCCCGGTCGCCGGCCAGTTCGTGACCAGTGAGAGCGCGCTCGCCGCGATCGACGTCAACCAGCCGCTGGGTGGCGCCGCCGACACGCGGATGGCGTCGCTGCTGGTGCCGTCGATGCCCGTGACGATGCCGCAGCCCACCGCCATCGCCCAGGCCCAGGCGGCGCCCCAGGCAGCCCCCCAGGTCATGAAGGTCGCGGTGCAGACCGCCGCCAACGCCGCGCTCAAGCCCGCGGTGATCCACGTCTCGACCGCGCCGTCGCGCGCCGCCGAGGCGGCGATCGTCCGTGCGCTGCCGCAGCGCATGGCCGACAAGCTGAGCGCCAAGCTGGCGGTCGCCAAGGTCCGGCCGCAGGCGGTCGCGATGCTCGACGACAAGCTGCTGTCCGACAACACGCTGGGTGACATCCTCAGCGGTGCCCGCGCCGAGGCGCGTCGCCGCCGGTGACCGTGCTCGTCGCCCGGCCCGTCCCCGAGCGGCGTAGCGCCGGCCAGCGCCATGCGCTGGTTGCGACGGCACATACGCGGCTGATGATGCTCATGGTGTTGTTCGGCGCGGCGGTGCTGCTGGTGATCGCGCGGCTGGGCATGCTCGGCGTGCTGAGTTCGATGGCCGACCCGCAGGCGGTGGCCGCGGCGATCGCGGGGCGCGGCGATATCGTCGACCGCAACGGCGCGCCGCTCGCACGGACGATCGACGCCTGGACGATCGCGGTCCACCCCAAGAAGCTGATCGGCGACCCGAGCGACATCGCCAGCAAGCTCTCCGCGCTGATGCCCGAGGGCGGCGACCAGGCACATTATTATGCGGTGCTGACGTCGAACCGCAATTTCGCCTATCTGCAGCGCCGCGCGAGCCCCGCGCTGGTCGAGCAGGTCAACGCGATCGGCGAACCCGGCATCGTGTTCGACCGAGAGACGCAGCGCCTCTATCCGCAGTCGACGATGGCGTCGCATGCGCTCGGCTTCCTGTCGACCGACGGGCACGGCATGAGCGGCATGGAGCGCGTGCTCGACGAGCGGCTGACCAACCCCGCGCTCAACCATGTGCCGGTGGCGCTGTCGCTCGACACGCGGGTGCAGGCGGCGATGGACAGCGAACTGAACCGCGCGATGACGACGTTCGGCGCGCGCGCCGCGGCCGGCGTGGTGCTCGACGTGGACACCGGCGAAGTGATCGCGATGACCTCGCTGCCGTTCTTCAACCCCAACCGGGTCGGGATGGCGGGGACCGAGGAGCTGCGCAATTCGGTGACGCAGAGCGTCTACGAGCTCGGCTCGACGTTCAAGCCGATCGCGATGGCGACCGCGATCGACACCGGCGTCGTCACCAGCATGGCGCGGCGCTTCGACGCGACGCATCCGCTGCAGGTCGGCCGCTACACGATCCACGACGAGCGCGGCGATCCGAAGCGCTGGCTGAACATCCCCGAGACGCTGATCTATTCGTCGAACGTGGCGACCTCGCGCGTGGCCGACGAAGTGGGCGCGACCAAGATGCAGACGATGTTCCGCAAGCTGGGCTTCGACACGCGCCCCGATATCGAGCTGCGCGAGAAGGCGCGGCCGCTCTGGCCGAAATACTGGGCGCGCACGACCGTCATGACCACCGCGTTCGGCCACGGCATCGCGGTGACGCCGCTGCACCTGGCGAGCGCCTATGCCGCCCTGGTCAATGGCGGGACCTGGCGTCCGGCGACGCTGCTGAAGGTCGAGCCGGGTCACGCCGCCAAGGGCCGCCGCGTGATCAGCGAGGCGACCAGCGCGCGGATGCGCCAGCTGTTGCGGCTGATCGTGCTGCGCGGCACCGGTCGCAAGGGCGAGGCGCCGGGCTACCGTGTCGGCGGCAAGACCGGCACCGCCGAGGCCGCGGTCGCGGGCGGATACGACCGGTCGCGCAACGTCGCGACCTTCGCCGCCGCCTTCCCGATGGATGCGCCGCGCTACGTCGTGCTGGCGATGCTCGATTCGCCCAACGGCACTAAGGAAACCGGCGGGTGGAAGACCGCCGCCTGGAACGCGGCGCCGGTCGTCGGGCGGACGATCTCGCGCGTCGGATCGATGCTGGGCGTGATTCCCGATGCCAACCGCGATATCGACGTGTCCGACATCACGCCGTTGCTCTGGCAGGAGCCGGGGGCGAAGCAACCGACCGGCCAATGAGGATGGACAGATGAAACTGGCTGCGCTGATCAACTCCGACGGGACCGGAGCCGGCGAGCGCCAGGTCACCGGGTTCGCGATCGACCATCGCAAGGTCGCGCCGGGCACGGTGTTCGGCGCGTTCGAGGGCGCGCGCGTCAACGGCGAGGACTATATCGCCGACGCCATCCGCTCGGGCGCGATCGCGATCGTCGCACGGCCAGGGCTGCAGATCGAGGGCGCCGCCTATATCGCCGATTCCAATCCGCGCGAGGCGTTCGCCCGGCTGGCGGCGACGTTCTTCGCGCCGTTCCCGGCGACCTCGGTCGCGGTGACCGGGACCAACGGCAAGACCTCGTGCGTTGAGATGACGCGGCAATTGTGGCGGATGGCGGGGTTCCATGCGGCGTCGGTGGGCACGCTGGGCGTGACGACCGCCGACGAGCGCGTGACGACCGGGCTGACGACGCCCGACGTGGTGACGTTCCTGTCGAACGTCGCCGGGCTGGCGCGCGAAGGCGTCACGCACCTGGCGTTCGAGGCGTCGAGCCACGGCCTGACGCAGTACCGCACCGAGGGGCTGACCGTCGCAGCCGCGGCGTTCACCAATCTCAGCCGCGATCACCTCGATTACCACGGCGACATGGCGGCGTATTTCACCGCGAAGATCCGGCTGTTCTCCGAGATCCTGTCGCCCGAGGGCACCGCGGTGGTGTGGGCGGACGACCCGCAGAGCGCACGTGTCATCGATCTGGCGCGCGAGCGCGGCAACCGGTTGGTCACGGTGGGGACGCAAGGCGATACGCTGCGCCTCGTCGGGCGCGATCCGACCTTGCTGGGGCAGGGGCTGACGATCGAGGCCGAGGGCAGGACCCACACGGTGAACCTGCCGCTGATCGGCGCGTACCAGGCAGCGAACGCGCTGGTGTCGGCGGGGCTGGTGATCGCGACCGGCGGCGATGTCGCGGCGACGATCGCCAATCTGGCGCGCTTGCAGCCGGTGCGCGGGCGGCTCGAGCGCGCGGCGATCGCGAAGAGCGGCGCGCCGGTCTATGTCGATTACGCGCACACGCCCGACGCGCTGGAGGCGGCGATCGCGGCGCTGAAGCCGCATGCGGGTGGCAAGCTGGTCGTCGTGTTCGGCGCGGGCGGTGACCGCGATACCGGCAAGCGCGAGACGATGGGGCGGGTCGCGATCGCCGAGGCGGACCGCGTGATCGTGACCGACGACAATCCGCGGACTGAAGATGCGGCGGCGATCCGGCGCGACGTGCTGAAGGGCGCGGTCGGCGCCGAGGAGATCGGCGATCGTCGCGCGGCGATCGCGGCGGCGATCCGTGACGCGGGGCCCGAGGATATCGTGCTGGTTGCGGGCAAGGGACACGAGCAGGGGCAGATCGTCGGCGACATGGTGTTGCCGTTCGACGACGTCTCGGTCGCGCGGGAGTGCGCGGCGTGAGGGGGGCGCTGTTCCCCTCCCGCTTGCGGGAGGGGCTAGGGGAGGGCCTGTCCTCCCCGATGATCGTGGTCGTTCGGGGACATGCCCTCCCCCAGCCCCTCCCGCAGGCGGGAGGGGGGCAGTGAGTCTTTGGACTTCCGCCGAGATCGCCGCGGCTACCGGGGGTACCGCGTCCGGGGACTTCGCCGTGACCGGCGTCGCGTTCGATTCGCGCGAGGTTGGCCCCGGCGACCTGTTCGTCGCGATGAAGGGCGAGGCGAGCGACGGCCACCGCTTCCTCGACCAGGCGTTCGCGCAAGGCGCGGCGGGGGCGATCGTGTCCGCGCCGACCGACCATCCGCACGTCCTGGTCGCCGACAGCTTCGTCGCGCTGCAGGACCTCGGTCGCGCCAGCCGCGCGCGGTCCTCCGCGACGATCGTCGGGGTCACCGGATCGGTCGGCAAGACCAGCGCCAAGGAAGCATTGTTCGCCTGTCTCGACCGCGCGGCGCCGGGCGCAGCGCATCGCTCGGTCAAGAGCTACAACAACCATACCGGCGTGCCGCTGAGCCTGGCGCGGATGCCGCGCGAGGCCCGGTTCGGCGTGTTCGAGATGGGCATGAACCATGCCGGCGAACTCGCCGAGCTGACGCAGCTGGTGCGCCCGCATATCGCGATGGTGACCACGATCGCGCCGGCGCACACCGCCTTCTTCCCCGACGAAAGCGCGATTGCGGACGCCAAGGGCGAGATTTTCGCCGGGCTCGGGTCGGACGGCGTTGCGATCATCCCCTATGACAGCCCGCACCGCGACCGGCTGATCGGCCATGCTGCGCCCCATGCCGGCCGGATCGTGACGTTCGGCCTCGAAAAGGGCGCGGACGTGCGCGCGATCGAGACGATGCGGCTGGCGACCGGCGGGACCTTCGTCACCGCGGCGTTCCGCGACCGCGAGCTGAGCTTCACGATCGCGCAGCCCGGCATGCACTGGGTCTCGAACGCGCTGGGCGTGCTCGCCTGTGTCGATGCGGCGGGCGGCGACCTCGGCCTCGCTGGGCTCGCGCTCGCCGAGCTCGGCGGGTTGCAGGGGCGCGGCGCGCGGTTCGTGGCGGGCGACGTGCTGGTGATCGACGAGAGCTACAACGCCAACCCCGCCTCGATGCGCGCGACGCTCGCGGTGCTGGCCAACGAGCCCGGACGGCACGTCGTGGTGCTCGGCGAGATGCGCGAGCTGGGCGAGGGGTCGGACGCCTATCATGCCGGCCTGGCCGAGCCGATCCTCGCCGCGCGCGTCGAAACGGCGCTGCTGGTCGGTGAAGCGATGGCGCCGCTGGCCGCCGCGCTTGAGGGGCGGATCGATATCGTCCATGTGCCCGACTCTGCCGCTGCGCTTTCGTCGTTACGGACGATCCTGGCGCCGGGCGACACGGTGCTGGTCAAGGGATCGAACGGCGTCGGGCTGTCGCGGCTGGTCGCTGCCCTCGCGGACGGAAAAAACTAATGCTGTACTGGATCGCCGAGCATCTGGGGTTTCCCGGCGTGCTCAACCTGCTTCGCTATCAGTCGACGCGCACCGGCGGCGCGGTCGCGACCGCGCTGCTGATCGGGCTGATCATCGGCCCGCGCTTCATCGGCTGGCTGCGCGTCCGCCAGGGCAAGGGGCAGCCGATCCGCGCCGACGGCCCGCAGACGCACCTCGCCAAGCGTGGCACGCCGACGATGGGCGGGCTGATGATCCTGACCAGCATGGGGCTCGCCATCCTGATGTGGATGGATCTGAGCAACGCCTATGTCTGGGCGTGCCTGTTCGTGACGCTCGGGTTCGGGTCGATCGGGTTCATGGACGATTACGACAAGGTCCGGAAGGCGAGCAGCGCGGGCGTGTCGGGACGGACGCGGTTGCTGCTCGAATTCGCGATCGCCGGGATCGCCGCGACGATCATCATGAGCCAGAACGGCCCGCATCTGTACCTGCCGTTCACCGACCGCTTCTACCTCGACCTCGGCTGGTTCTTCCCCGTCTTCGCGGCGTTCACGATCGTCGCGTTCGGCAATGCGGTGAACCTGACCGACGGGCTCGACGGCCTCGCGACGATGCCGGTGATCATCGCCAGCGTCGCGTTCATGCTGATCGTGTATCTGGCGGGCAACGTGAAGTTCGCGAGCTATCTGGGCATCCCGCACGTGCCGGGGGCTGGCGAGCTGGCGATCTTCTGCGGCGCGATCGTCGGCGCGGGGCTCGCGTTCCTGTGGTTCAACGCGCCGCCGGCGGCGGTGTTCATGGGTGACACCGGCTCGCTGGCCTTGGGCGGCGCGCTGGGCACCATCGCTGTGGTCGCGCATCACGAGATCGTGCTCGGGATCATCGGCGGGCTGTTCGTCGTCGAGGCGCTGTCGGTGATCATCCAGGTGTTCTTCTACAAGCGCACCGGCAAGCGCGTGTTCCGCATGGCGCCGATCCACCATCATTTCGAGCAACTCGGCTGGGCCGAGGCGACCGTCGTGATCCGTTTCTGGATCATCGCGTTCGTGCTGGCGCTGGCCGGCCTGTCGACGTTGAAGCTGCGGTGATCCGCGCACGCGCCTGGGCGGAGAAGCGGTACGCTGTGCTGGGACTGGCGCGGTCGGGCCTGGCGAGCGTGCGCGCGCTCGCCGCGGCGGGCGGCTATGTCGTCGCGTGGGACAGCGATCCGGCGGCGCGCGAGCGGGCCGAAACGGTCGACGGGGTGATCGTCCATGACCCCGCGCTGCTCGACCTGACCGGTGCCGCGGCGCTGGTGGTGTCGCCCGGCGTGCCGCTCAACACGCACCCGCTCGCCGCGCAGGCGCGCGCCGCCGGTGTCCCTGTGATCGGCGACATCGAGCTGTTCGCGCAGGCGCGGGCCGACCTGCCGCCGCACAAGGTCGTCGGGATCACCGGCACCAACGGCAAGTCGACGACCACCGCGCTGGTGCATCACATCCTGAAGACCGCGGGCGTCCCGACGCTGATGGGCGGCAATATCGGGCTGCCGATCCTCGGGCAGGAGCCGCTCCCCGAAGGCGGCGTCTATGTGCTCGAGCTGTCGAGCTACCAGATCGACCTGACGCAGAGCCTCGACTGCGACGTCGCAGTGCTGCTCAACATCACGCCCGATCACCTCGATCGCTATGACGGGTTCGAGGGCTATGCCGCGTCGAAGGCGCGGTTGTTCGCGATGCAGTCGGCCGGGCATGCCGTGGTGATCGGGATCGGCGACGACGCGTCTGCCCGGATCGCGGACAGCCTGTCGGGGCGATCGGATCGTGTGACGACGGTCGCGCCCGGCGCCGCCGTCGACCAGAGCGCGTGGCCGTCGTTGCAGGGGCCGCACAACGCGCAGAACGCGCTCGCCGCGACCGCGGTCGCGAAGGCATTGGGCGTCGGCGACTCCGATATCGAGGCAGGGCTCGCCAGCTTTACCGGTCTCGCGCACCGCATGGAGCGCGTCCGCGTCGTCGACGGCGTCGCGTATGTCAACGACAGCAAGGCGACCAACCCCGACTCCGTCGCGCCCGCGCTCGCCGCGTTCGAGCGCGTGCACTGGATCGTCGGCGGCAAGGCCAAGAGCGACGATCTAGACGCCTGCCGTCCCGCCTTCGGCCATGTCGTCCGCGCCTACACGATCGGCGAGGCGGGCCCGCGCTTCGCGCAAATCCTGAAGGGGGACATGCCCGTCGAGGAGGCCGGGACGCTCGACGCCGCGGTGCGTGCGGCTGCGGCTAAGGCGCGCGCAGGCGAGACCGTGCTGTTGTCGCCGGCTTGTGCTAGCTTCGACCAGTTCCGCGATTACGAGGAGCGCGGCGCCGCGTTCCGCGCCGCGGTGGACGCATTATGACGGATGCGCGCGCTGTGAGCGACCTGAACGACATCAAGGGCCGCGGGATCGTCGCGAAGATGAAGCGGCGGGGCGGGCGTGGCGATCGCTCGCCGCTCGGCACCTGGTTCTGGGACATCGACCGGATGCTCCTGCTGCTGACCTTGTTCCTGATCGCGATCGGGCTGATCGCGGTGGCGGCGGCGAGCCCGGCGACCGCGGTGCGCTATTCGGGCGAGCACCGCAAACTCGCCCCGCTCTATTATTTCTGGCGACAGCTGATCTGGGTCGCGGTGTCGATGCCGGTGCTGTTCGGGGTGTCGATGATGCCCGTGCCGATGGCGCGGCGGATGGCGCTGGTCGGGACCGCGGTGCTGATCGCGATCCTCGCGGTCACGCCGTTCATCGGGGTCGAGGTCAACGGCGCGCGCCGCTGGATCGGGTTCAGCTTCGCGCAGTTCCAGCCGTCCGAGTTCCTGAAGCCGATGTTCATCGTCAGCGTCGCGTGGCTGTTGTCGCTGCGCGCGAAGGACCCGGAGCTGCCGACCGTGCTGATCACCGGGGGGCTGACCGCGGCGATCGCCGCGATGCTGATGCTCCAGCCCGATTTCGGCCAGACGATCATCTATTGTTCGGTGTGGATGGCGCTGCTGATGATCGCGGGCACGCCGATCCGGGTGATGGCGGGGCTGGTGGCGTGCGTGCCGATCGGGCTCGGCGCGGCGTACATGTTCTACGGCACCGCCCGCAACCGCATCGACGCGTTCCTGTTCCCGACCGCGGAAGGCGACGGCGCGAGCGATCATTTCCAGACCAACGCGGCGCACAACACGCTGACCGGCGGTGGCTGGACCGGGACCGGCCCCGGCGGCGGGTCGGCCAAGTTCGGGCTGCCCGAGGCGCATACCGACTATATCTTCTCGGTGATCGGCGAGGAATTCGGCCTGATCGCCTGCTCGATCATCGCGCTGCTGTTCCTCGCGATCGTGGTGCGCGTGTTCGTCAAGCTGCTCGACGAACAGGACGAGTTCAAGCTGCTGGCCGCCGCGGGCCTCGCGACGCAGTTCGGCGCGCAGGCGCTGGTCAGCATGGCGGTGAACACCGGGCTTGCACCATCGAAGGGCATGACCTTGCCCTTTATCAGCTATGGCGGATCGTCGATGATCGCGCTGTCGATCGGCATGGGGTTGCTGCTGGCGTTCACCCGGCGCAATCCGTTTCTCACGCGGAGCCCCTACGTCGTCCGCTGGAGTGGTGAATGAACGTCAACAGATCTCGGCATTATGTCCTGGCCGCCGGCGGCACCGGGGGACACATGGTTCCCGCCGCAGCGCTCGCCGCGGAACTGACCAAGCGCGGCCACCGCGTGGCGCTGGTCAGCGATGCGCGCGGCGTGCGCTTTCCCGGGCTGTTCGATGACATCCAGACGCATGTCCTGCCGGCCGGTCGCCTCACCGGCGGACCGCTTGGCTGGGCGAAGGCGCTGCGCGAGATGTGGCGCGGCCGGGCGATGGCGCGCGAGCTGTACAAGACCTTCCGCCCCGCCGCGGTGATCGGCTTTGGCGGCTATCCGGCGATGCCCGCGCTGCTGGCGGCGTTCGCGGACGGCATCCCGACCGCGGTGCACGAGCAGAACGCGGTGCTGGGGCGGGTCAACCGGTTCGTCGCCGGCCGCGTCGACGCAATCGCGACCTCCTATGAGCGCACCGAGCGCCTCACCCCGAAGCTGGAAGCGAAGACGCACCTCGTCGGCAATCCGGTGCGCGAGGCGGTGCTGGCACTGCGCACCCGCCCCTATCCGCTGCTGGAAGAGGACGGCATCTTCCGCGTACTCGTCACCGGCGGCAGCCAGGGTGCGAGCATCCTCAGCCAGGTCGTGCCCGACGGGCTCGCGATGCTGCCGGTGACCTTCCGCCGCCGGCTGCAGGTGACGCACCAGGCGCGCATCGAGGACATCGACGCGGTACGCGCGAAATATGCCGAGCATCAGATCCCGGCCGAACTCGCGACCTATCTGCCCGACATGCCCGAGCAGCTCGCCTGGGCGCATCTGGTGATCGCGCGCGCGGGTGCGTCGACGATCGCCGAGCTGACCGCGGCAGGCCGGCCGGCGATCCTGGTGCCGCTGCCGAGCGCGACCGACGACCACCAGACGGTCAACGCGCGCGAGATGACCACGGTCGGTGGCGCGCGCACGATCGCGCAGCGCGAGTTCACCGCGGTCGAGCTGGCCAAGCAGATGCAGAAGCTCGGGCTCGATCCCGCCGCGCTCGAAAATGCCGCCGGACGCGCGCGCAGCGTCGGCCGGCCGAACGCGGTCAGCGACCTGGCCGACCTGGTCGAGAGCCTGGATTCGCCGGTCGCGCGGCTTCCCGTCGGCGCGCCGGCCAAGCCGAAGGCGCAATTCGCATGAAGGGTTTCGAAGCATGAGGGGCGTGGCGACCGATATCGGGACGATCCACTTCGTCGGGATCGGCGGGATCGGCATGTCGGGCATCGCCGAGGTGATGAAGAATCTCGGCTACCGCGTGCAGGGGTCCGACGTGGCCGAGGGCTATGTCGTGCAGGGCCTGCGCGACAAGGGCATCCCGGTCGCGATCGGGCACGCCGCGGAAAATATCGGCGATGCCGCAGTGGTCGTGGTGTCGACCGCGATCGTGCGCTCGAACCCCGAAGTCGAGGCGGCGCTGAACGCGCGCGTGCCCGTGGTGCGGCGTGCGGAGATGCTCGCCGAGCTGATGCGGCTGAAGTCGACCGTCGCGGTCGCGGGGACGCACGGCAAGACCACGACGACGTCGATGGTCGCGGCGCTGCTCGATGCGGGCGGGGTCGACCCCACCGTGATCAACGGCGGCATCATCAACAGCTACGGATCGAACGCGCGCCTCGGCGCCTCGGACTGGATGGTCGTCGAGGCGGACGAGAGCGACGGCAGCTTCCTGCGATTGGACGGCACGATCGCGGTCGTGACCAATATCGATCCCGAGCATCTCGACCATTACGGGTCGTTCGACGCGGTGAAGGACGCGTTCGTCGAGTTCGTCGAGAACGTGCCCTTCTACGGCGCCGCGGTGCTGTGCCTCGATCATCCGGAAGTGCAGGGGATCCTGCCGCGCGTCCGCGACCGGCGCGTGGTGACGTACGGCTTCTCCGCGCAGGCCGATGTGCGCGGCGTCAACGTGACGCCGATCCCGGGCGGCAACCGCTTCGAGTGCATCGTACGTTCGCGCGACGGCGGCACGCGCTCGATCGAGGGGATCGAGATGCCGATGCCGGGCCGGCACAACGTCCAGAACGCACTGGCGGCGATCGGCGTGGCGCTGGAACTCGGGATCGACGATGCGACGATCCAGCAGGGCTTCGCCAAGTTCGGTGGGGTGAAGCGGCGCTTTACCAAGGTCGGCGACGTACCCTTTGGTGAAAGCGGGGGCGCCACGATCATCGACGATTACGGCCATCATCCGGTCGAGATCCGCGCGGTGCTCGCCGCCGCGCGCGAGGGGGCCAAGGGCCGCGTCATCGCGGTGGTGCAGCCGCATCGCTATTCGCGGCTCGGCAATCTGATGGAGGACTTCCAGACCGCGTTCAACGACGCCGACCGGGTGCTGGTCGCGCCGGTCTATGCCGCCGGCGAGGCTCCGGTCGAGGGCGTCGACGCGGCGGCTTTGGTCGAGGGGCTGAAGCGGCGCGGGCATCGGTTTGCGGCGACGGTGGCGGATGCGGATGCGCTGGCCGAGGAGCTGGCGGCGACGATCGAGGCGGACGACATGGTCGTGTGCTTGGGGGCGGGTGACATCACGAAATGGGCGGCCGGGTTGGCGGATGCCATCGCCGCGAAGCGGATGGTCGTGGCGTGAGTGCGCGCGCATCTTCTCCCCTCCCGCTTGCGGGAGGGGTTGGGGGAGGGCCTGTTCCCGCCTCGGGCGACGCGTTGGCGGCTATCTCGTTCCCACCCCTAGCCCCTCCCGCAAGCGGGAGGGGGACGGTGGTGCCCAACGGCAGCCTTGCGGACTTCATCTGGTTTCGGACCGGCGGGCCGGCGGAGTGGCTGGTTCGGCCTGCCGATATCGCTGATCTTTCGGAAATGCTTGCCAGCCTGGATCCCGCGACACCCGTGCTCCCGGTCGGCGTCGGCTCGAACCTGATCGTCCGCGACGGCGGCGTACCCGGGATCGTCGTCCGCCTGCCCAAGGCGATGGCGAAGGTCTCGGTCGAGGACGGCCGCGTTCGTGCAGGCGCAGGGGCGATGGGGATCACCGTCGCCAGCGCCGCGCGCGACGCCGGGATCGCGGGCCTCGAATTCCTCCGCGGGATCCCCGGCACGGTCGGCGGCGCGGTCCGGATGAACGCGGGCGCCTATGGCCGCGACGTCAGCGACATCCTGGTCGAGGCGACCGTCGTCACGCGCAACGGCGCCGTCGAGACCTGGCCCGCCGCGCGGCTCGGCTACGTCTATCGCCACTCGGACCTGCCCGCGGGGGCCGTGGTGGTCGAGGCGGTGTTCTCGGGGACGCCCGGCGACCCCGTTACGATCGGCGTCGAGATGGACCGCATCGCCGCCGAGCGCGAGGCGTCGCAGCCGCTGCGATCGCGCACCGGCGGCTCGACGTTCAAGAATCCCGAGGGGTACAAGGCCTGGGCGCTGATCGACGCCGCCGGCTGCCGGGGCCTCACGCGCGGCGACGCGCAGGTGAGCGAGAAACACTGTAATTTCCTGCTGAACCTCGGGTCTGCGTCGAGCGCCGAGATCGAGGCACTGGGCGAAGAGGTACGGGACAAGGTGAAGGCGCATTCGGGGGTGACGCTGGAATGGGAAATCCAGCGGGTTGGGGTATTCCCCTCCCGCTCGCGGGAGGGGCTAGGGGAGGGCGTGTCCGACACGTGTTCCGAACAGGCCCTCCCCCAACCCCTCCCGCAGGCGGGAGGGGAGGCATGAACCCCCTCCACATCGCGGTCCTGATGGGCGGCTGGTCGGCGGAGCGCGACGTTTCGCTGATGTCGGGCGCGGGGGTCGCCGACGCGCTCGAATCACTCGGGCACCGCGTCACGCGGATCGACATGGACCGGCAGGTCGCGGCGCGGCTGGCCGAGGCGAGGCCCGACCTCGTGTTCAACGCGCTGCACGGCACGCCGGGCGAGGACGGGTCGGTGCAGGGACTGCTCGACCTGATGGGCTTGCGCTACACGCATTCGGGGCTCGCGACCTCGGTGATCGCGATCGACAAGGTGCTGACCAAGCAGGCGCTGGTCCCCGCGGGTATCCCGATGCCGGGCGGCCGGATCGTCAAGTCGGCAGACCTGTTCGAGGCCGATCCGATGGCGCGGCCCTATGTGCTGAAGCCCGTCAACGAAGGCTCGTCGGTCGGCGTCGCGATCGTCACCGATGAAGGCAATTACGGCAACCCGATCGCGCGTGATGCGACCGGGCCCTGGATCGATTTCGACGAGCTGCTGGCCGAACCCTATATCCGCGGGCGCGAGCTGACGACCGCGGTGCTCGGCGGGGCGGCGCTCGGGGTGACCGAGCTGATCCCCAAAAGCGGCTGGTACGACTACGACGCGAAATACACCGACGGCATGACGGTGCACGAATGCCCGGCGAACATCCCCGACGAGATCGCGGAGGCGTGCAAGAGCCTCGCGCTCGAGGCGCACCGGCTGCTCGGCTGCAAGGGCGCGTCGCGGTCGGACTTCCGCTGGGACGACGAGCGCGGGGTCGACGGGCTGTTCCTGCTCGAGGTGAACACGCAGCCGGGGATGACTCCGCTGAGCCTGGTCCCCGAACAGGCACGGCACATCGGCATGAGCTATGCCGCGCTGGTCCAGGCGATCGTCGACGAGGCGATGGCCGCGGACTGGCCGGTGGTGGACGGCACTCCATGAGCCGCACGATCAAGCGCGGGCCTCCGCCCAAACGGCCAGCGCCGCGGCGGAAGGTCGCGGTCAAGAAGGTGTCGGTGATGGACCGCGTGATCGGCATGCTGCCGGTCAGCGAGGAGACGCTGAAGAAGCTCGCGACCTGGTCGATCCTCGGCGCGGGCGCGGCGGTGGCCATCGCGGGCGCGGTCTGGATCGGGATTCCGGGCATGATCGGCGGCGCGGTGGCCGAGGGCGCGGGGCGCGCCGGGTTCAAGGTCGACCAGATCGAGGTCACGGGCCTGAAGCGGATGGACCGCATGTCGGTCTATGCGGTCGCGCTGGAAGACAAGCAGAACCAGACCTCGATGCTCTCTGTCGACCTGGAAAGTATCCGCCAGAAGTTGTTGCGATACGGGTGGATTTCCGACGCGCACGTGTCGCGGCGGCTGCCCAACACCCTGCTCGTCGATATCGTCGAGCGGACGCCGGCGGCGGTGTGGCAGGACAATGGCCAGCTGACGCTGATCGATGCGGCGGGCGTGCTGCTCGAGCCGGTGCAGCCCGATGCGATCCCGAACCTGCCGCTGGTGATCGGTCCTGGCGCGGATCGGCAGGAGGCGTCGTACCAGACCCTGCTCGCCGCCGCGCCCGCGCTCAGGCCGCGTGTGAAAGCGGCGACCTGGGTCGGCAACCGGCGCTGGGACCTGACCTTCGAGAGCGGCGAGACGCTTGCACTGCCCGAAGATGGGGCGCCTCGTGCGCTGGTGAAGTTCGCCGAACTCGACGGGTCGCGGCCGCTGCTGGGGCGCGGCTGGATCCGGTTCGACATGCGCGATCCGACCAAGCTGGTCGCGCGCAAGCCGGGCGCGAGCCTGGCGCACAGCGTCGACGTGCCGGCGCAGGATACGACGTCGATGAAGACCCGATCGGAGACCGCGGGGGCGGCCGCAACAGGCGAGGAAGTCTAGATGGCGAAGGTAGCACCCGAGGGCCTGATCACGGCGCTCGATATCGGATCGTCGAAGGTGTCGGCGATGATCGCGCAGAAGGGCGATGGCGGCGAGCTGATCGTGCTCGGCACCGGCCAGCGCGAGAGCCGCGGCGTCAAGCGCGGCTATATCGCCGACATGGCCGCGACCGAGGCCGCGGTGCGCGAGGCGGTCGAGCAGGCCGAGCGGATCGCGGGGATCAACATCGAGAATGTCTGGGTCGGCTTCTCGGCCGGCGGGCTGGTCAGCGACGTCGCGGAGGTCGAGTTCGAGCTGGGCGGCCACCGGGTGGAACAGCAGGACATCGACGCACTGCTCGCGGCGGGGCGCAACTCGATCGACCCGCAGGGGCGGATGGTGCTGCACGCACAGCCCGCGCTCTACACGCTCGACGGGCTGACGGGGGTGAAGAAGCCGCTCGGGTTGCATGCCGACCGGCTGGGCGTGCACATCCACGTCGTCGCCGCGGACGGGTCGCCGGTGCGCAACCTCGACCTGTGCGTGCGGTCGGCGCATCTCGAGGTGAAGTCGATCATTGCCTCGCCGGTCGCGACGGGGCTGGCCTGCCTGTCGGAGGAGGAGCGTGAGCTCGGCGTCGCGCTGGTCGAGATGGGGGCGGGGATCACCAACGTGTCGCTGTTCGCGGGCGGGATGCTGGTCGGGCTGACCTCGATCCCGATCGGCGCGCAGGACATCACCGACGACATCGCCTCGGCGTTCGGCACCCGGCGCCAGCTCGCCGAGCGGATGAAGTGCTTCCACGGGTCGGCCAATGCGTCCCCGCGCGACAACCACGACATGATCCCGGTGATCCCGATCTCCGCCGAGGACGGCGCGGGCGAGGGCGCGCAGATCACCAAGGCGCAGCTGATCGGCGTGATCCGCCAGCGGCTCGAACATCAGATGGGCGAGGTGCGCACCGCGCTCGCCAAGCTGAAGTTCGAGGGGCCGGTCGGGCGGCAGGTCGTGCTGACTGGTGGCGGCGCCGAGCTGAAGGGCGTCGCCGACTATGCGCAACAGGCGCTGGGACGCTCGGTCCGCATCGGCCGGCCGCGCGGACTGACCGCCCTGCCAGAGGCGCATGGCGGACCGGCGTTCGCCACGCTAGCGGGGCTGGCCTTCTATGCAGCGACCGATCCGGTCGACCTGCGCGGGCTCGCGCCGCAACGGACGACGGTGCATCGGCCCAAGGGCATGGGCATGATGCGCAAGCTGATCCAGGCGGCACGCGCGAATTATTGAGGATTGGTGACGTTCGGCACGCTTTTGTGTGGAACGTCGCAAGTCGATAGTGCAAAACAGTTAATCAGGGGCCCGGCAGCGTATCATCCGGGATGTGCGGAGACAGGCGATGAGCATCGAATTCTTGAGTCCCGAAGTGGACGAACTGGCCCCCCGCATCGCGGTGATCGGCGTCGGCGGCGCCGGCGGCAACGCGATCGCCAACATGATGCGTGCCGACGTCCAGGGCGTGGACTTCCTCGTCGCGAACACCGACGCGCAGGCGCTGAAGCAGTCGACCGCGCCGCAGCGCATCCAGCTCGGCACCAAGATCACGCAAGGGCTCGGCGCAGGTAGCCGTCCCGAGATCGGTCGCGCGGCGGCCGAGGAGACGATCGACCAGCTCGCCAAGATGCTCGAAGGCGCGCACATGTGCTTCATCACCGCGGGCATGGGCGGCGGCACCGGCACGGGCGCAGCCCCGGTCATCGCCAAGGCGGCGCGCGACATGGGCATCCTGACCGTCGGCGTCGTGACCAAGCCGTTCGCGTTCGAAGGCAACCGTCGCGCCAAGTCGGCCGAGGGCGGCATCGAGGAACTGCAGAAGTACGTCGATACGCTGATCGTCATCCCCAACCAGAACCTGTTCCTCATCGCCAACGCGAACACGACCTTCAAGGAAGCGTTCACGATGGCGGACGAGGTGTTGCAGCAAGGCGTGCGCAGCATCACCGACCTGATGGTCATGCCGGGCCTCATCAACCTCGACTTCGCCGACGTCCGCAGCGTGATGCAGGAAATGGGCAAGGCGATGATGGGCACCGGCGAGGCGAGCGGCGACAACCGCGCGCTCGAGGCTGCACAAAAGGCGATCTCGAACCCGCTGCTCGAAGGCGTCAGCATGCAGGGCGCCAAGGGCGTCATCATCTCGATCACCGGTGGCGACGACATGCGCCTGCTCGAGGTCGACGAGGCGGCGAACCATATCCGCGACCTGGTCGATCCCGATGCCAACATCATCTGGGGTTCGGCGTTCAACCAGGAGCTGGAAGGCAAGATCCGCGTCTCGGTCGTCGCGACCGGGATCGACGCCGACGCCAAGGCACCGGCTGCACCGCTAGAGCCCACGCGCTCGTTCAGCTTCGGCGGCATCCGCAAGACCGACGAGACCACCTCGTTCCGCCCGACCGAAGCCGCAGCCCCTGCGCCGGCCGCTGCAGCGCCCGTCGCCGCCGCGCCGGCAACGGCTCCCGCCGCCGAGGAAGAGCCGCTCGACCTGGGCGCGTCCTCCGCGATCAAGCCCGAGCCGGCAGCCGATGCCGACGAGGAACTGGTGCTGGGTGCCGAGACGATCGTGCCCGAGCCGCCGCGCAGCTTTGCCGACGAGCCGTTCGGCACGTCGCCAGCGGTCGCGACCGGCCATGTGCCGACTCCGGCCGCGGACGAAGGCGGCGCACGCCGTCGCTGGCTCGCACCGGGTGCCGAAGCCGCCCCCGAGGCCGCACCGGCGCCGACGCCGCGCGTGAAGTTGGGTGGCACCTTGTTCGAGCGCATGTCGAATGCCGCTCGCGGCGCGGCCAAGGAAGACGGCGAGACGCCGACCCCGGACCCCCTCGATATTCCGCGGTTCCTCCATCGGCAGAACAACCAGTAACCGGGCTGGCCGACCCGTCGTCGGCCCCCGGGGTCACGCCCAGGGACTCGCGTCGCCTTGTTCGGTGAGCAGGGCGGCGTGACCCGGCGACCGGTGACGGGAATGCGGCTTTTTCAGCAGCTTCCGACGTTCGTCGCCGCCCGTACCCATTTCGTCGCGACCGTCCTCACGTGACATTGCCGCTTCGGCCGTACTCGGGTCTAGCTGTCGTTCACTCCATGACTCATAGATTCACCCTTTCCCTGACCGCCGTGCTGTTGCTGGCGACGGCGCCATGCGCGCTTTCGGCGCAGGAAGTCGTGCAGGCGCTGCCGGGCACGACGGACGCCGACCGGTTGGGCGACGTAATGCGCCAGCTGGCGTCGAGTCCGCAGAATGTCGATGCGCTGCTGCGCGCGGGCGAATTGTCGATCGACGTCGGCGACCTGAGCGGCGCCGCCGCGCTGTTCGCGCGCGCGGAAAAGGTCGATCCGCGCAACGGCCGCATCAAGGCGGGGATGGCATCGATCCTCGTCCGCTCGGAACGACCCGGCGAGGCGCTCCGCTATTTCTCGCAGGCCGAGGCGCTGGGTCTCGACCCGCGCCGGTTCGCGACCGACCGCGCGCTCGCCTATGATCTGGTCGGGCAGCAGGACCGCGCGCAACGCGACTACCGCGTGGCGCTGCGCGATACCCCCGACGACGAGACGGTCCGGCGCTACGCGCTGTCGCTCGGCATTTCGGGCAAGCAGGAGCTGGCGTTGCAGCAGCTCGCGCCGCTGTTGCAGAAGACCGACCGCGGCGCGTGGCGCGCGCGTGCGTTCATCCTGGCGATGACCGGCGACGTGCCCGCCGCCGAGCGGATCGCGACGACGATGATGCCGGCCGGGATGGCGCAGGGGCTGTTGCCGTTCTTTGCGCGGCTGCCGTCGCTGCCAGCGAGCGACCGCGCCTTTGCCGTCCATTTCGGCGAAATCCACGCCACGCCCGAACGGCTTGCCGATGCGCGGATGACGCCGCCGCTGCCGATGCTGGGTCCCGACCCGACGGTGCCGGTGATGATGGCCGCCGCGCAGCCGGTCGTCGTGCCCTCGGCACAATCGCAAAAGGCGCAGAAGCGCGACCGGCGGCAGACGTCTCGCACGGAGATGGCTGCGGTCCGGCAAAATGCGACCCGGCAGGATTCGATTCGGCAGGGCGCGACCAGGACGGTCCAGGCGGCGCCGGCCCCCGCGGCGGTGGCGCAGGTTCCGGTCCGTACCGCGCCGACGACCGTTC
This sequence comes from Sphingomonas ginsenosidivorax, assembly GCF_007995065.1. Taxonomy (NCBI): domain Bacteria; kingdom Pseudomonadati; phylum Pseudomonadota; class Alphaproteobacteria; order Sphingomonadales; family Sphingomonadaceae; genus Sphingomonas; species Sphingomonas ginsenosidivorax. Next base: position 668,493 of record NZ_VOQR01000001.1, read on the forward strand.
AGGCGCTGCCGGCGCCGGTCGTCGTTGCGCAGGCGCCGGTTCGCACCGCGCCCGTGACGACCGTGTCGTCGACGCCCGTCGTCGTCGCGCAGGTGCCGGCCCGGACAGCGGTTCCCGTGACGCCGTACGCGTATCGCGCGCCGACGACGCTGGCGCAGGTGCAGACCCAGGGCGCGACCAGGACCGAGACCCAGGTCGAGACCCGGACCATCGCGCCGGTGCTGGCGCAGTCCGCGCCGGTGCGGGCGCCGATGCCGACCGCGAGCGGGCAGCTGCCGGCAACGATGGTGGCGCAGATGGCGGCGATACCTGCACCGACCAGCACGCCGGTCACGCGCGCGTCGAGCACGAGCCTGCCGACCACGGCGCCGTCGCCGACGGTCCCGGCATCCCCGGTGGCGAGCGCGCAGCCCTTGCCGTCGCCTGGTTTTTCGGGCGGTACGGCGGTTGTTGCGGCAGCGCCGACTGCGTCGCTGTCGGCGACCGCCGTACGCCCGGCCACGGTCACGCCGGCACCGACACAAGTCGTGCCGGCACCGGTCGCCGTGGCCGCGACACCGACTCCCGCGGCAGAGGTTGCCGCTGCGCCGCCATCGATCGGGCGGACTGGCGATGATTCGATCCTGGCGCGAATCGTCGCCGGGCTGTCGATCCCGGCGTCCGAGCTCGACGTCGCGCCGGTCGCCGCCGCGCCGGTGACGAGCGCGGCGCCTGCCGTCGCGGCGATGTCGAGCGATGCGGCGCGCGTCCTCGCCGAGGCGGAGGCCAAGGCGCAGCGCGATGCCGCGGCGAAGGCCGTGCTCGCGAAGAAGCTCGCCGCCGAGAAGGCCGCGGTCGCCAAGAAGGCGGCGGACAAGAAGGCGCTGGCCGACAAGAAGGCGCTCGCCGAGAAGAAGGCCGCCGCGGCCGAGAAGGCGCTGGCCGACAAGGAAGCGGCCGAGGAGAAGCGGATCGCGCGCGCCAATCCTGAGCGGATCTGGGTGCAGGTCGCGGGCGGCGCGACCGAGGGCGACCTGCCCAAGGCGTGGAAGGCCGTGAAGGCCAAGGCACCGACGGTGTTCGCGGCGCGCAGCGGCTGGACCACGCCGCTGCGCGCGACCAACCGCGTGCTGACCGGGCCGTTCAAGACCGATGCCGAGGCGCGCAGCTTCGTCAACCAGCTCGCCAAGGGCGGCGTGTCGGCGTTCACCTTCACCAGCGATGCGGGGCAGGCCGTCACGAGGCTTCCCGCGAAATGAGCTACCGTGCGCCCTGGGCTTCGGACCCGGGTCGCAGCAAAGGTCGGCTTCACGAGGAACAGAACGGGACCGCGCGCGGCCCCCGCGACGTCTTCCAGCGCGACCGCGACCGGATCATTCACTCGATCAGCTTCCGCCGCCTGCGGCACAAGACGCAGGTGTTCATGGCGCCCGACGGCGACCATTTCCGCGTCCGGCTGACGCACAGCCTGGAAGTCGCGCAGATCGGGCGGACGATCGCGCGCACATTGGCGCTCAACGAGGACCTGACCGAGGCACTTTGCCTGGCGCACGACATCGGCCATCCGCCGTTCGGCCATGCCGGCGAGGATGCGCTGAAGGCTGCGCTGAAAGGGCAGGGCGGGTTCGATCATAATGGCCACACGCTGCGCACGCTGGTGGCGATCGAGCACCCCTATCCGCGCTGGCGCGGGTTGAACCTGAGTTGGGAGACGCTGGAGGGGCTTGCGAAGCATAATGGGCCGGTGCGGCATCCGGGCTGGGCGCTGGCGGCGGCGGATGCGGAATTCCCGTTGGACCTGACGAGCTTTTCGAGTCTCGAGGCGCAGGTCGCGGCGATCGCGGACGACATCGCGTACGACAATCACGACATCGACGACGGTCTGCGCGCGGGGTTGCTGACGCTCGACCAGTTGCTCTCGGTGCCGCTGGTCGCGCGCGGCTGGGACGAGGCGCGCGCGCGCTATCCCGACGTGGAGCCCAAACATCTGATGGGCGAGCTGGTGCGCAGCCAGATCGGGACGATGGCGAACGACCTGATCGCGGAGACGCGCCGGCGGATCGCGGACAGCGGTGTCGGCAGCGTCGAGGACGTCCGCGCGGCGGGAACCTGCCTGGTCGGCTTCACCGACGCGATGCGCGAGGAAGAGCGCGACCTGAAGCGTTTCATGTATGCGAACTTGTACCACCATCCGCGCCAGCTCGAGGCGGCGGGGGCGGCGCATGGGATCGTCGCAGGGCTGTTCGCGGCCTATCGCGCCGACCCGGGGGCCATCCCGGAGGAGTGGCGCGCGCGGTTGCCCGAGGCGGAACCCGAGCGGAGCCGGCACATTGCCGACTTCATCGCGGGGATGACGGATCGCTATGCGGTGTCGCGCTACCGCGAGATCGTCGGGCCGATCGATCTGCCCGAGGGGTTTTAGCAAAGCCTGAGCTGTGAAATCCCCCCGTTCGTACTGAGCGAAGTCGAAGCACCTGGGACAGATGCCCTTCGACTTCGCTCAGGGCGAACGGAGGGGGCTAGGCCAAATCAGTTCGCCGTGGTGGCGATCCCGCTGGCAACGCCGCCCGCAGCGCCGGCTGCTTCGCGCGTGTTGAACGATACCGGCACGCCGCCCGAGGTCCCCGAGACACGGTCGCCGCGAACGACGAGGTGGAAGGCTTCGCCCGACGGCAGGCGGCGGCCGTCGATCACCTGGCGGCCGTCCTGGCGGCTCGCGGTGTAGACATAGGTGCTGCCGTTATGGACGAAGCTCTGGCGGGCGTCAGCGGCGATGCCGATCGACGACGTCATGGCGGCGGCAGCGGCGGTCAGGATCAGGATGGTCTTGCGCATGATCGTTTCTCCACAATGTTGGTGTCGAGCCGGATCAGCAGGGCCGGTCTCAGAGCTGCAAAATATTGCGGTGCAGCATGAGTGGCAAATGCAAACCCACCGAATGCGATTGCGTGAGACGCAATCCGTCACAAACCCGTCGCTTCTCAATTTTGAGCCGAGCGGCTAAGGGACGCGCTTTCGTGCCAAGCCTGGAACCTTCGATGACGCTCTACATCCGTTTCGCCGCGCATATCGATGCGGCGCTCGACGCGCTGACCGCAGCGGGGACGCTGCCCGCCGGGCTGGACCGCCGGAACGTCACCGTCGAGCCGCCGCGCGACGCCAGCCATGGCGATCTCGCGACCAACGCCGCGATGGTGCTGGCCAAGCCCGCCAAGACCAATCCGCGGATGCTCGCCGAGGCGCTGGTCGGCGAATTGTCGAAGCTGGAGGACGTCGCGAGCGCGAGCGTCGCGGGGCCGGGCTTCATCAACCTCAAGCTGACAGACGACGCGTGGCGCGGCGAGCTGGCGGCGGTGCACGCGGCGGGCGCCGATTACGGCCGCTCGACGCAAGGCCGCGGGATCACGGTCAACATCGAATATGTCTCGGCTAACCCGACCGGGCCGATGCACATGGGGCATTGCCGCGGCGCGGTGGTGGGCGACGCGCTCGCCGCTTTGCTCGAATTCGCCGGGCACCGCGTGATCCGCGAATATTACGTCAACGACGCCGGCGGGCAGGTCGACGTGCTCGCGCGGTCGGCGCACCTGCGCTACCGCGAGGCGCTGGGCGAGGCAGTGACGATCCCGGAGGGGCTGTACCCGGGCGAGTATCTGATGCCGGTCGGGCAGGCGCTGGCCGCCGAGTTCGGCGACCGCTTCGTCGACGCGCCCGAGAGCGACTGGCTGATCACCTTCCGCACGCGTGCGGTCGCGGCGATGATGGTGATGATCCGCGCCGACCTGGCGCTGCTCGGGATCGAGCATGAGGTGTTCTCGTCCGAGGCCGAACTGCAGGCGCTGGGCAAGCCCGAGGCGGCGGAGGCCGAGCTGCGCTCGCGCGACCTGGTCTATGACGGCGTGCTCGAGGCGCCCAAGGGCGAGATGGCGGACGACTGGGAGCCGGTCGAGCTGCCGCTGTTCCGATCGACGCAGTTCGGCGACGACCAGGACCGGCCGATCAAGAAGTCGAACGGGTCGTGGACCTATTTCGGCGCCGATCTCGCCTATCATTTCCAGAAGAGCCAGACCGCCGACCAGCTGATCGACATCTGGGGCGCGGACCATGGCGGCACCGTCAAGCGGATCGTCGCCGCGGTCGCCGCGCTGACCGGCGGCAAGACGCGGTTCGACGTCAAGCTGGTTCAGATGGTCCGGCTGCTGCGCGCGGGCGAGCCGGTCAAGATGTCGAAGCGCTCGGGCAATTTCGTGACGCTGGCCGACGTCGTGCGCGAGGTCGGCAAGGACGTCGTGCGCTTCACGATGCTGACCCGGCGGTCCGACGCGCAGATGGATTTCGACTTCGCCAAGGTCGTCGAGGCATCGAAGGACAACCCGGTCTTCTACGTCCAGTACGCGCATGCGCGCATCGCATCGCTGCACCGGCGTGCGGCGGAGGCGGGAATTGCAGCGGTTTCGGCGGATCTGTCCCGGCTTGATACGGACGAACTGGCGCTGGTGCAGCTCGCGGCGCAGTTCCCGCGCATCGTCGAGACCGCGGCGACGGCGCGTGAACCGCACCGGATTGCGTTCTATCTCTATGACTTGGCCGCCGCTTTCCACGCGCTGTGGAATGTCGGGAACGACCGCCCCGACCGCCGCTTCCTCGTCGTCGAGGATCCCGGCGCGACTGCGGCACGTCTTTCCTTGGCGGACGCGATCGGGCAGATTATCCGCAACGGCCTCGGTATCATGGGTGTCGAGGCGGTTTCGGAGATGAAATGATGGCCGACGACATGGATCTGCGCGAGGAAGACCGGCTTCCCTGGCTGGAAACGGTCGAACCCGATGAGGAGGAAGGCGTCGGTCTCGGCCGCGTCGTCGCGCTCGTCGTGCTGGGTCTGGGCGTGCTCGCCGCGATCATCTTCGGGATCTACACGCTGCAGCACCGCCCGCTCACGGGCGACGGCCAGCTGATCGCCGCGCAGGAAGGCGACTACAAGGTCAAGCCGACCGATCCGGGCGGCCTCAAGGTCGAGGGCGAGGGCAACAGCGCGATCGCCACGAGCGCCGGCAAGGGCGCGGGCAACGGCGCGATCGACCTGCGCGGCGTGCCGGAAACGCCGGTCGCAGGGCAGCGCGCCAAGGCCGTCGCCGCCAAGGATCCCACGGGGCGCAACGCGGTCGCGCAGGTCCCGGCTTCGGGCGGGCGGCTGGTCGCCACCGCGCCGGTCTCGGCATCGCGCTCGGGCAACGCCAGTGCGGCGGTTGCGGGCTCGCTGGTTCAGCTGGGGGCGTTTCCGAGCGAGTCGGTCGCCAACGCCGCCTGGGATCGCTTCTCGAAGCGGTTCGCCTATGTCGCCGCGCTGGGCAAGTCGGTCCAGCCGGTCGCGGCGGGTGGGCGCACGCTGTACCGGCTGCGCGTGAATGCGGGTAGCGCGAACCAGGCGGCCGATATCTGCGGGCGGCTGCGCGTTGCCGGCGAGACGTGTTTCGTTGCGAGCTGATTTCGGCGCAAGCTGACGCGACCCGCCTCGGTTCTCCCGCGTAGGCGGGAGTCCAGGGTTACGGGCGGTGTCGCTGCTTGACCCTGGGCTCCCGCCTTCGCGGGAGAACAGAAGGGCGAAGGGGTGACGGGATAGGGGCGGACGGCTAAGCCCCCAGCCCATGAAACCCGTGATCTTCGGCCTGTCCGGCCTCACCCTGACCCCCGACGAGCGCGCGTTCTTCGCGGACGCGGAGCCTGCCGGCTACATCCTCTTCAAGCGTAACGTCGCCGACCGCGCGCAGCTGCGCGCGCTGACCGAATCGCTGCGTGACGTGGCGGGTCGCGACGATCTCGCGATTTTGATCGACCAGGAGGGCGGACGCGTCGCGCGGATGGGGCCGCCGGAATGGCCCGACTTCCCCGCCGGCCCCGCCTTCGATGCGCTGTACGAGCGCGCGCCGATGACCGCGATCCAGGCGGTGCGCGCCAATGCGCAGGCGCTGGGTCTGATGCTCGCCGAGGTCGGGATCACCGTCGACTGCCTGCCGCTGCTCGACGTCGCGCAACCCGACACCACCGAAGCGATCACCATCCGCGCGTTCGGATCCGAGCCGATGCGTGTCGCGGCGATGGGGCGCGCGACGCTTGAGGGGCTGGCGGCAGGCGGTGTCGTCGGCGTCGTCAAGCACATGCCCGGGCATGGCCGCGCCCAGGTCGATTCGCACCACCTGCTGCCGACCGTGACCGCGAGCGACGACGAGCTCGAGATCGATATCGAACCGTTCCGCACGCTGAACGGCGCGCCGATGGGGATGACCTCGCACATCGTGTTCGACGCCTGGGATCCGCAGCGCCCCGCGACGCTGTCGCCGACCGTCATCGCGGACGTCATCCGCGGGCGGATCGGGTTCGACGGGCTGCTGATGACCGACGATATCGACATGAAGGCGCTGTCGGGCAGCGCGGGCGACAAGGCCGCGGGTGCGATTGCAGCGGGTTGCGACCTGGTGCTCGATTGCCATGCGAAGATGGCGCAGATGACCGAGATCGCGGGCCGGCTCGGCGACATCGCGGCGTCGTCGCGCGCGCGGCTCGATCGCGCGATGGCGAGCGTCGGCGCGCCGCAGGGCGACTTCGCGGAGTTGATCGCCCGGCGCGACGCCTTGATGGCGGTGAACTGAGCGCTAAGCTCGCGGCATGACCGCCGACGAGACACTGACGCTGGAGCTGGACGGGTGGGAGGGGCCGCTCGACCTGTTGCTGGCGCTGGCGCGCGGACAGAAAGTCGATCTGCGCGCGATCTCGATCCTCGCGCTGGTCGAGCAGTATCTCGCCTATGTCGACCAGGCGCGGAGCCTGAAACTGGAGCTGGCCGCCGACTATCTCGTGATGGCGGCATGGCTCGCCTATTTGAAGTCCGCGCTGCTGTTGCCGCGCGACCCGCAGGCGGAGCCCGACCCCGAAGAACTGGCGATGAAGCTGCAGCTGCGGCTCGAACGACTGAGCGCGATGCGGGAGGCGGGGGCGCGGCTGATGGCACGCGATCGGACTGGCCGCGACGTCTTCGCGCGCGGGGCGCCCGAGGGGCTGCGTACCGTCCGCACCGCGCTGTGGACCGCCGAGATCTACGACTTGATCGCCGCCTATGGCCGGATCAGCGCACGGACGCGGCCAGTGATGCACGTCGTCGCCGACCGCGCGGTAATGACGCTGGAAGCGGCGCTCGAGCGCGTGTCGATGCTGCTCGGCGAACGCATCGACTGGAGCGTGATCGAGAGCTTCCTGCCCGAATCGGGCGAGGCGCTGCGGCGGTCGGCGCTGGCGTCGAGCTTCGTCGCGGCGCTGGAACTGGCGCGGCAGGGGCGGGTGGAGTTGCGCCAGGCGGGGCCGTTCGCGCCGCTCTATCTGCGCGCGCTGTGACCCCGCCCGACGATTTCACGCGCGCGGTCGAGGCGGTGCTGTTCGCGAGCGACGTGCCGCTGACGCTCGATGCGATTCGCGCGCATGTCGGGGCGGGCGACGTCCGCGCCGCGCTCGACCGGCTGGTGGAGGACTATACCGGGCGCGGCATTGGGATCGTCCGGCGCGGCGAGCGCTGGCAGGTCCAGACCGCGCCCGACCTGGCGCATCTGCTGCGCCGCGACCGCGAGGAACCGCGCAAGCTCAGTCGCGCGGGGATCGAGACGCTGGCGATCATCGCCTATCACGAGCCGGTCACGCGCGCGGAGATCGAGGCGATCCGCGGCGTGCAGATCTCGAAGGGCACGATCGACGTGCTGATGGAGGCGGGGTGGGTTCGCCCCGCGGGGCGGCGCGACGTGCCGGGGCGGCCGCTGACCTATGCGACGAGCCCCGAATTCCTCGTCCATTTCGGGTTGGCGAGCCGCCGGGACCTGCCGGGAATCGACGATCTTCGCGCCGCCGGCCTGCTCGATCCGGTCGATCTCGCCTTCGAGCAACTGGAGGTGGCAAACCCGCACGAAGACGACTAGATAGGGAAGAGTTTCCAGGAGAATTGCCATGGGCGGTTTCAGCCCGATCCACCTACTCGTGCTTGCGGTCGTAGCGATCCTTCTGCTCGGCGGCGGTCGTTTCTCGAACCTGATGGGCGACGTCGCCAAGGGCGTGAAGAACTTCAAGAAGGGCATGTCCGAGCAGGACGAGGACGACGCCAAGCCCGCAGCGCGCATCGAAGCGAAGAAGACCGCCGATCCCGCGTTCGACCGCGACGGCAATCGCGTCCGCGAAGACCGCTAGGACGCCCGTTTGACGTACCAAGACAGGCGCGGCTGAATGTTCGATATCGCGCCATCCGAGCTGTTGCTGGTCGGCTTCGTCGCGCTCGTCGTGATCGGGCCGAAGGATTTGCCGAAGGCGATGCGGGTCGTCGGCTATTGGGTCGGCAAGGCCCGCGGCGTCGCGCGGCAATTCCGTTCGGGATTCGATTCGATGGTCCGCGAGGCGGAGCTCGAGGAGATGGAGAAACGCTGGGCCAGCGAGAACGAGCGGATCATGCGCGAGCATCCGCAGACATCGACGTCGGACGAGCATCCGGCGGCCGACGTTCATCCTGTCGCTGACGTCGGTCACGTGGAGGAAGACGGCACCGCGCCCGCGGTGATGGTCGACAAGCCAGTGGTGGCACCGGCCGAGCCGGACCATGCCGCAGCCCCTCCAGTGCCCGCACCCGTACCCGCCGCTGCGCCGGTGCATACGCCCGATCTGTTCGATCCCGCGGCACCCGGCATTCCCGATGGCAAGCCGGGTGCCGACGACAGGGACGTCGCGAAGTCATGAGCGAGATCGACGACAGCCGCGCGCCCCTGCTCGATCACCTGATCGAACTGCGCCGCCGCCTGCTCTACTGCATCGCCGCGCTGGTCGTGACGTTCGGGGTGGCGATGTATTTCGCCGAGGACATCTTCGGCTTCCTCGTTCACCCGCTGCTCGTCGCCGGGCAGAACACGGTGATCTATACCGAGATCTTCGAGGCGTTCTTCGTCCAGATCAAGGTCGCGTTCTTCGCGGCGATGATGCTGTCCTTCCCGGTGATCGCGAACCAGCTGTGGCAGTTCGTCGCGCCGGGGCTGTACAAGAAGGAGAAGCGCGCGCTGCTGCCCTTCATCCTGGCGACGCCGGTGCTGTTCCTGATGGGCGCGGCGATGGCGTATTACATCGCGGTCCCGATGGCGCTGCACTTCCTGCTCGGGTTCGACGGCATGGTCGGCGGGGTGAAGCGAGAGGCACTGCCCGCGATCGGCAACTACCTGTCGTTCATCATGCAGTTCCTGTTCGGCTTCGGGCTGGCCTTCCTGCTGCCCGTGCTGCTGATGCTGCTCGAGCGCGCCGGGATCGTGACCCGCAAGCAGCTGATCGGGGCGCGGCGCTATGCGATCGTCGCGGCGTTCGCGATCGCCGCGGTGCTGACGCCGCCGGATATCGGGTCGCAGTTGCTGCTCGCGATCCCGTTGACGATCCTCTACGAGCTCGCGCTGATCGGGATCTGGTTCACAGAGCGGAGCCGCGCGAAGGCCGCCGGGACCGAGATCGTCGAGGGCTAGGCGCACCGGCCGACGCCGGTGGGGCGGCCTGTCCCCAAAACGAAAACGGGCCCCGGTGCGGCTGCACCGGGGCCCGTTCCGTATCCGCGAGGAAAGCGGTTTACTTGGCGTCGTTCGCCGTCTTGGCGACCGTGCGGCCGGCCGAGCTGACGTCCTTGCCGGCGCCCTCGACCGTGTTGCATGCCGATACCATCAACGCGCCGGCGACAAACGCCAAACCTACCAACTTACGCATGATACCATCTCCTGAACGGGCTTGAATGCCGGGTTCCCAATGATCGGACGCCGGTTTCGTTCCTTCAACGGAACGACCGTCGTCAATCTGTGGAATGTGAAAAGACCCGGAAGCATCACCGGGGGGGGGAGGGTGGATGCTTCCGGGCCTATGACTTGGACGGCGAGAGCGGGGGGGCATAAAATCGCCATCCGAACAGTAAAACGGCAGGCGTGTCGCTCGGTTCCAGCTGTCGAGAACTTTTTTCGCAGCCAACCTCGAAGCCGGCTTTCGCAGCCGGTGCGAACCAGCGTCAGTCGCGGCCCGTGAACGCGAACGCGATCTCATAGGCACCCGCCAGCGGGTCGTGGTGCAGCGGCGAGCGGAGCTGGCGCGAGAGGCCCTCCATCACGCGGCCATAGCGAGCCGCCGCCTCGCGCAGCATGTCGCTTTCGACCAGCGCACGCGACACGACGCGGAGGACCGCACGTGCGGGATCGTCCGACGGCTTCACGACGATGCGGATCTGCGCGGTGGGATCGCACGTCATCGCCAGCTCGATCGTCTCCGTGACCAGAAAGGCCAGCGCGACGGCGACGTCCTGGTTGACGAGGTAGGGATCGATATCGAGCGTGATGCCGAGGCCATGCGAGCGGTCGGGCGCGGTCGCGCGGATATTCGCGGCGAGTTCGCCGATCATCGTCCGCAGGTTGAGCCCGCGATTCTCCTCCATCTCGGCGAAATGATTGCGGTGGACGACCGCCAGCGCATCGACGCGGCGCTGGATCGACGAATAGGCCTCTGTCGCATCCGCGCTCTTCGCGCTGCGGGCGTGGAAGTTGATCAGGCTGGAAATGACCTGCAGGTTGTTCTTCACGCGGTGATGGACTTCGCGGGTCAGCTTGGTCTGGCGGACGAGCCCCTCGGCAAGCCCGGCCTCATGCAGGGCGACGGTGCGGCTGATCGCCTGGAAGGTCTCGCCGAGTTCGCGGATCTCCTGCGCGGGCAGCGTGCGGACGCTGCCCGAGTCGATCTCCTTGCCCGGCTGGAACGCGGCGACGCTCGCGCGCAGGTTGCGCAGCGGGCGGATCAGCAGATGGTCGACCACGAACCAGGCGATGCTCGCGGCCGCCAGCCACATCAGCAACGGCAGCAGCATCGCGATCACCACGGGCGACGTGATCGGCGCGCTGCGGACGCTGGTGCGCAGCGCGATCCCGGCAATGCCGAGATCGGTCCGCATCGTCTCGAGCCGATCGAGCGGCTCCTCGTCGGGGATGCTCTCGAGCACGAGCGTGTCCTCGCCGAGCACCAGCGCACTGCTGAAGGTCAGTGCGCGGCTGGTCGGCCGGCCGATCGTCTCGAGGAAGCGCTGCGGGAAATAGGCGCGCGCGGTGGTCTGGCCGTTGGGGCCGGAGATCGCCAGGACCAGCCCGCGGTTGGGCAGGATGGCGGCGGCGATGGGAGTGTCGCCCGGCCGTACCGCGACCGGGTCGGGGAGAGGCTCGCCGCACAGCACCCGACCGCGGCGATCGGCGATGACGAAGCGCGTGCCTGCGGACGATTGCTGCGCGAACACCCCCTGCGCCCGGGCACAGGACGGCGCGTCGGCGGGATCGGTGCCCAGCGCATTCACGGCCACGCGCAAGGCAGTCATGTCGCCGATCAGCTCGATCGCAATCGCGCGGGCGCTCTCGTTCGCGGTCACGCGCAGCCGCGCCCGTGCTTCCGCATCGGCCAGACGCGTCGTCTGCAGCGTGGCGAAGATCGCGATCAGCGCGAGCGGCAACAGCGCCGCGCTCAGGATCAGGAAAAGCTTGGCGCCGGTCGGCAAACGCCGGATCGCGAAGAAGGACATGCTGGTGGGGTCGTCGTCCGGGGCAGTAGACGGTTCGGTCTGGGTGGGGGGCGGCAAGGCCATGCGGCCCGCCGTCAGTCCAGCTTGCCGAGCAGCGCCAGCATTTCGTCGGGCACCGCCTCGTCGACCGTCTTCTGATAGACCGATCGCAGCGCCGAGCCCATCCGCTGGTCCCCGTCGCCAACCTTGGTCGCCGTCTTGGTGCCTGGTTTCACAGCGGAACTCTTCGGCGTGTCGTCGTCAAAATTCAAAATTTCCCCCTGCACGACGCACTCGATATGTTGGCGAATGCCTGCCGCGCCGGTCCGCGTCCAGCCGCATTTTCGCTAAAAGATTGCCTGTGAAACCAAATAGCCTCTCGATGGTTCCGTTACCGACGCGAAAAAAGCACAAGCGACAGCTGGGTATGCAGAACCAAGCGTGCCGGGCTGTTCGCGATTTTGGCGGCGGCCATTGCAATGACGCGAGCCAGCCGACACATGGTGGCCGCACAGGATCAGGGAGTTATCATTACCCATGTCGCTCGGACAGCAACTCGCACCGCATCTACCGTTCCTGCGCCGCTACGGCCGCGCGCTGACGGGCAGCCAGAGCCATGGCGACAAATATGTTCGCGCCACGCTGGAAGCGATCGTCGCGGCGCCGGAGGAATTTCCGCGCGACGTCGATCCGCGGCTCGGCCTGTACCGCATGTTCCATGCGATCTGGTCGTCCGCGAACTACGACGAGGTCGCCGACGAGGGCGACACGAGCGGCCATGAGGCGACCGCGCGTGCGCGCCTTGCCCGGATGACGCCGCTGTCGCGCCAGGCGCTGTTGCTGACCGCGATGGAAGGGTTCACGCCCGAGGACGCCGCGTATCTGATCGAGGTCGACACCGACGAGGTCGACTCGCTGGTCGCCGAGGCATTGTCCGAGATCGAGAACCAGACGCGCGCCCGCGTGCTGATCATCGAGGACGAGCCGATCATCGCGATGGATATCGAGACGATCGTGCGCGACCTGGGCCATGACGTGACCGGCGTCGCCGTCACGCGCGACGAAGCCGTCGGCCTGGCGATGGAGGATCGTCCCGGGCTCGTGCTCGCCGACATCCAGCTGGCGGACGACAGCTCGGGCATCGACGCGGTCAAGGATATCCTGGCCGAGTTCGAAGTGCCGGTGATCTTCATCACTGCGTTCCCGGAGCGGTTGCTCACCGGCGAGCGCCCCGAGCCGACCTTCCTGATCACCAAGCCGTTCCAGCGGTCGACGGTGAAGGCGGCGATCAGCCAGGCGCTGTTTTTCAACCAGGCGACGTTGCCGACCGGTTGATCGCAAACAGTTACGGACCCAAAACGGCTTTAGGGAGTTGACGCGGCATGGCTGATCCTAACGAACAAATCCATGTCTCGACCGACGAAGCACGTGCGGGGGCGACCCCGCACATGACCCGATACATTCTGGGGATATCGCTCGTCCTGGTCATCGTGATCTTTGCGGTCCTGGTCCTGCGCTAACGACCATTCATCCGCCCGCGTGACTCGCCAAGGTGCGTGCGTCGGCAATTATTGTTACGCACGCGTGACGGACACTACGGGATTGATCGGATTTCCATGACGCAAGCAGCTCCGCCTGAACACGACGCCGACGAGGAGGCCGCAGAGGCGGTTGCGCCGATCGAGCACGTCTCCCTGTCCGACGCCGAGTTCAAGGTGCAGCTCGCGCAGGTCATCCCGCATCTGCGCGCGTTCGGTCGCTCGCTGTCGGGCAGCCGCGACCTTGCCGACGATCTCGTGCAGGAAACCCTGCTCAAGGCGTGGGCGGCGCGTCTGCGGTTCCAGGCCGGTACCAACATGCGCGCCTGGACCTTCATCATCCTGCGCAACCTGTATCTGTCGCAGATGCGCCGCGCGCGTTTCAAGGGCGAATGGGACGACCTGGTCGCCGATCGCATCCTCGCGGCACCGGCCAGCCAGGATCGCCACGTCGAGCTGGGCGACATGCAGCGTGCGCTGATGCATCTGCCGCAGCCGCAACGCGAGGCGTTGATCCTCGTCGGCGCGGGCGGCTTTGCCTATGAAGAGGCAGCGGAAATCTGCAATGTCGCGGTGGGGACGATCAAGAGCCGCGTGGCGCGTGGCCGGGTCGCCCTCGAGACCATCCTGACCGACGGGTCGCTGCCGTCACGCCGCGATCACGAAACCGATACCAGCAAGACCGCGCTCGATACGATCATGGGCGACGTCGAGGAACTGAGCCGGGGGCGGTAAAACCCGCCGGCCGGCGATCGCCGGGCTCAGGCCCGGCCGATGCAGTCGAGTTGCCGCAGGATCATCGCCATATCGTCCGGTACGCCCGGCGCCTCGCTGAATGCGTTGCGGAGCGCGTGTCCGACCACGTCGGTGGCTTGCGGACGGCGGACGATTTGGCGACCTTCCTTTTCCTGGCCTATCGTGAGAAATGCATATGTCATGGGGTAGGAACGGTCGAGAACGGATTTTGTTGCTTTCTGTGACGAGATGTGCTGGCAGCAGGGAATTCTGATCGCATGGACGGCGTGGCACCGCCCGACCCCGTGGCTGCCGCCGTGGAGCGAGCGCGCCGGTTCTCTCCCTTTCTTGCCATGGCGCTGGACCGCGAGCCCGGGCTCGATGCGGCTCTCTCCGCCGGTCGGTTGGATCTGACGAAATCGAGCGCGACGCCCGACATGCCGGTGGGGCGCCGCTTGCGGATCGAGCGCCGGGCATTGGCGCTGAACGTCGCGATCGGTGATATCGCGGGCGTGCTCGACCTGACCGCGGTGACGGAGGCGCTGACCGGCTTTGCGGACTACGCGCTCGATACCGCGATCCGCGCTGCGATCGAGGAGCGCACGCCGGGCGAGGTACCCCACGGGTTCGTCGGCATCGCGCTCGGCAAACAGGGGAGCGGCGAGCTCAATTACTCGTCCGACATCGATCCGATCCTGCTGTTCGACCCCGAGACGTTGCCGAGGCGTGCCCGCGAGGAGCCCGAGGAGGCGGCCGTGCGCATCGGCAAGCGCGTGGTCGAGTTGCTGCAGGCGCGTGACGGCGACGGGTATGTGCTGCGTGTCGACCTGCGGTTACGGCCGTCCCCGGAGATCACGCCCATCGTCCTGCCGGTCGATGCGGCGATCGGCTATTACGAGGCGCAGGCGCTGCCGTGGGAGCGGGCCGCGTTCATTCGTGCGAGGGCCGCGGCGGGCGACATCGCGCTGGGGCAACGCTTTCTCGATGCGGTCCGGCCGTTCGTCTGGCGCCGCGCGCTCGATTTCGGCGCGATCGGCGAGATCCGGGGAATCTCGCGACGGATTCGCGACCACCATGCGCAGGGGCAGGTGTTCGGCGCAGGCTACGACCTGAAGCGCGGGCGCGGCGGGATCCGCGAGGCGGAGTTCTTCGCGCAGATCCACCAGCTGATCCATGGCGGGCGCGACCCGGCGCTGCGCGCACCGGCGACGCGCGAGGCGCTGGCGCGGCTGGCTGCGGCGGGGTGGATCGATCCCGACGATGCCGCGATCCTCATCGACGGCTACACGGTGCTGCGGACGATCGAGCACCGCGTGCAGATGATCGACGATCGCCAGACGCACAGGCTGCCGACCGGCGATGCGCTGGAGCGGGTCGCGAAGCTGCACGGGCTCGACGATTCGCGCGCGTTGCTGGAGGCGCTGGCGCCGCACGTTGCCGGTATCGGGCGGATCTACGATGCGCTCGACGACGACGTCCGGCCTGCCTTCTCGCACGACGCGGTGACGCTGGAGGACGATCTCGCGCGCGCGGGGTTCAGCGATGCGGCGGCGGCGCGGCAACGCATCGAGACCTGGCGCAGCGCGGCCTATCCGGCGCTGCGCAGTCCCGCCGCGCGTGAGGCGCTGGAGGCGGTGCTGCCGACCCTGGTGCCCGCGCTGGCGACGGCGCCGGTGCCGCAGGCGGCGCTGCTGCGGCTCGATGCGCTGCTCGAGCGGCTGCCGAGCGCGATCAACATCTTTCGCCTGCTCGAAGCCCGGCCGGGGCTCGCGACTCTGCTCGCCACGATCCTCAGCCATGCGCCGACGCTGGCGGACGATCTGGGCCGGCGCCCCGACCTGCTCGACGGCCTGATCGACGCCACCGCGTTCGATCCGGTGGGCGATGTCGCGTCGCTGATGGCGACGATGCGCGCGCACGAGACGGGGGGCGATTACCAGGCGCGGCTCGACCATGTCCGGCGCGTGGTCGGCGAACGGCGGTTCGCGCTCGGCGCGCAGATCGTCGCCGGGATCGCCGACCCGCTCGACGTCGCGGCCGGCTACGCCCGCGTCGCGGAAGCCGCGATCGGCGTGCTGGCGGACGCGACGATCGCCGAGTTCGCACGCGCGCACGGCGTCGTGCCGGGCAGCGAACTCGTCATCCTCGCGCTCGGGCGGATGGGGGGCGCGATGCTGACGCACGCGTCCGACCTCGACCTGATCTACCTGTTCACTGGCAGCTTCACCGCCGAATCGGACGGCGCCAAGCCGCTGGGCGCGACGCTCTACTACAACCGTCTCGCACAGCGGCTGACCGCGGCGCTATCGGTGGCGACGCCGGCGGGGCCGCTTTACCAGATCGACACGCGGCTGCGGCCGTCGGGTGGGCAGGGGCCGCTGGTCGTCACGCTCGACAGCTTCGCGCGCTACCAGCGCGAGGACGCCTGGACCTGGGAGCATATGGCGCTGACGCGCGCGCGACCGGTGTTCGGCTCGGCCGATGCGCGCGCGGCGGTGTCGGCGGTGATCGCCGCGGTGCTGGGCGGCGCGCGGCCATCACGCGACATCGTTGCGGACGCCGTCGCGATGCGCGCCGAGATGGCGGCGCACAAGCCGCCGCGCGGCGAACTCGATGCCAAGCTACTGCCGGGCGGGCTGGTCGACCTCGAATTCGCGGTGCACGTCGTGCAGCTCGTCCGGCGCGTGGGGCTCCATCCCAACCTGGGATCTGCGATCGACGACCTGGTCGGGCAGGGGCTGCTCCCGGCCGAGATGCGCGCGGCGCACGACCTGCTCACCCGGCTGCTGGTCACGTTGCGGCTGGTCGCGCCCGATTCGCAGGTGCCCGGACCGGCGACGCAGGCGCTCGTCGCGCGTGCGCTGGGGCTGGCCGACTGGACCGCGGTGGTTGCCACGCTGGCGACGACCCGGCAGGAGGTCGAGCGGACATGGCAGGAGCTGACCCGTGGTTGAAGGCGACGAAATCCCCGACGTGACGGTGCTGATGGCGGATGGCCCGATGCCGCTCGCCGAGCTGGGCCTGCCGCTGGTGGTGTATTTCTATCCGAAGGACGACACCGCCGGCTGCACGCGGGAGGGGCAGGACTTCACCGCGCTCGCCCCCGCCTTCGCAGAGGCCGGCGCGGTGGTGGTCGGGATTTCGAAGGACAGCCCCGAGGCGCACGCCAAGTTCACCGCCAAGCACGCCTTGTCCGTGGCGCTGGCGACCGATCCCGACGGCAGCGTCTGCGAGGCGTTCGGCGTATGGGTCGAGAAGGCCATGTACGGCCGCAAGTATCTGGGAATCGAGCGTGCGACGTTCCTGTTCGGCGCCGATGGCAAGCTGGTCACGGCGTGGCGGAAGGTCCGCGTTCCGGGCCATGTCGACGCGGTCCTTGCCGCGGTCGGCACGCTGCGCAGCTGAACTTGGCAGCAGGTCGCGGTTGTGGCGAAATCTTAGTTCGTTCCGACATTTGTGACTGTATTCAACGACTCGCCGCGCGAAGCTGGCGGTCTGGCGCGCGGCTCTTGCCTGACTAAAGCGGATCGTTCCTAAACGCTCCTGTCTGATGGGCGGAGGGGCTGCACTTCAGGACCGTATCCGGCGCTGCATTTCTCAGGGGGAATGCGGCCCGTTCAATGTCGGGGACCAGTCATTATTTCCGTATCCGCAGCCGCCTTCGCCAGCCGTATCAAGCGCATGTTCGCGACGCGCGACGTTCTGTTCCACGATGGCCGCTCGCTGAAGCGCGTCAGCATCGGCGGCAAGAGCCAGGCCGTGATGGCCGCCATCGGCGCGGTGACGATCGGCTTCTCCGGCTACGGTGCCGCTGCCGCGACGGGTGTCGTCGCGACTGCCAGTTCGGACCAGCAGGTCGCGCACATGGAGCGCCAGATTGGCCAGCTCCACGCCCGCGTCGCGACGATCCGCCGCACCGCCGAGGTTCATGCCCGCCGCATCGACCAGCGCCAGGCGCTGATCGCCGCCGCGATCACCGGCAAGGGTGATGCGAAGCAGCTCGCGCTCGCCACGCTCTCGATCGATCCCACCGCCGAGAAGGTTTCCGCCGACGTCGTCCGGCCGCTGGTCAAGGCAGAGGGACGCCAGGTCGTTCTCGCCGGTGCCGCGCAGCGCCTGCTCGACCAGCGCTATGCCGACACCACTGCCGCGGTTCGCAAGCTCGGCCTGCGCCCCGCGCGCATCGTGAAGCGCAGCGCCGCGGGCTCGGCTGCGATGGGTGGCCCGATGATCGATGCGGCCAGCGAGGAAGCAACCTCGGACCTGCGCGCCGACGCGCAGTTCCGCACGCTGTTCCAGACCTGGAAGAAGCTCGACACGCTGCAGCAGGGCGTGATTGCGATCCCGTCGGTCCATCCGGTCCACACGCTCGCCTTCACCAGCAATTTCGGGATCCGCTCGGACCCGTTCCGCGGCACCGCGGCGATGCATGCCGGCGTCGATATCCCCGGCCCGGTCGGCACGCCGATCTACGCGACCGCCGATGGCATCGTCAGCCATGCCGGCCTGCAGGGCGGGTACGGCAACCTCGTCGAGCTGAACCACGGCAAGGGCATCGCGACCCGCTACGGTCACCTGTCGAAGATCCTCGTCGCCGACAACGCCCGCGTGACCCGCGGCCAGCTGATCGCGCTGATGGGCTCGACCGGGCGCTCGACCGGTCCGCATCTGCATTACGAGGTCCGCATCGACGGCCATGCGGTAAACCCGGTGCCGTTCCTGACCACCGCGGACTACCTGCTCGCCGCGCAGGACCGCTCGGTCCGTGCGATCCCGATCTCGACGACGGGCCCTGCCGCGCAGGACTGAGCGCTCGTCGGCGGTCCTGCCCGACCGTCATCCTAGCCCCCTATCGTCATCCTAGCGAAGGCTGGGATCTCGTGCGGCAAGGGCGTGGCCGATAACGGGAGACCCCACCTTCGCTGGGGTGACGGATGAGGTGTGAGGCACAAGGCAGCGGCTAGGTGACGCGTCGTTGGCTGCGTTGAAGCGTCGTCGCTGGACGACGAACCAGTAGCCGGCGCGGAGCGACCGCAGGTTGCCCCGCCCCCCGCGACGCCCTATCTCCACCCCATGGCAACGCTGGCACCCGAGATCATCCTGACCCCCTCCGCGGCGGCGCGAGTCGCGGCGATCGCGTCCAAGCAGGGCAAGCCTGCAATCCTGCGCCTGTCGGTCGATGGCGGCGGCTGTTCGGGGTTCCAGTACAAGTTCGGCTTCGCCGACGCGGCGGAGAGCGACGACATCATCGCCGAGACCGATGGCGTCCGCCTGGTCGTCGACAGCGTCAGCATCGATCTCGTCCGCGGTTGCGCGGTCGACTATGTCGAATCGCTCGGCGGGGCTGCGTTCAAGGTCGAGAACCCGAACGCTGCGTCGGGCTGTGGCTGCGGTTCCAGTTTCGCGATCTGATCCGCCGCGCTAAGCGTGGCCGCATGAAAATCGTTACCTACAACGTCAACGGCATCAAGGCGCGGCTGCCGCGGCTGGTCGAATATCTGATCGAGCAACAGCCCGACATCGTCTGCCTGCAGGAGCTGAAGGCCGAGGCGTTTCCGATCGCGGAGATCGAGGAGCTCGGTTACGGCGCGATCTGGCACGGCCAGAAGAGCTGGAACGGCGTCGCGATCCTCGCCAGGGGCAGCACGCCGGTCGAACGCCAGCGCGGGCTGGAGGGTGAACCCGAGGACGAGCATAGCCGCTATCTGGAGGCGGAGGTCGACGGCCTCGTCGTCGGCGCGCTCTATCTGCCCAACGGCAATCCGCAGCCGGGGCCCAAGTTCGACTACAAGCTGCGCTGGATGGACCGGCTCGCGGCGCGTGCGCGCGCTCTGCTCGCGGAGGAGAAACCGGCGGTGATCGCCGGCGACTTCAACGTCATCGCGAACGACGACGATACCTTCTCGGTGCGCGCGATGCAGGACGACGCGCTGATGCAGCCCGAGAGCCGCGAACGCTACCGCGCGTTGGTGGCGCAGGGGTGGACCGATTCGCTCCGCACGCAATTCCCCAAGGGCAAGGTGTGGACGTTCTGGGACTATCAGGCGGGGGCGTGGCCGCGCGATGCCGGGTTCCGGATCGATCATCTGCTGCTCAGCCCACAGGCCGCCGATCGGATGATCGACGCGGGCGTCGACAAGGCCTATCGCGGCCGCGAAAAGGCCAGCGACCATGCGCCGACCTGGGTACGCCTGCGATAAGGGACGGATATGATCGGACGACTGGGGCTGTTCGGGCTCGCGATGATGGCGGCGACACCCGCGCTGGCGCAGGCGGACGAACCGCGTTTCTGCCCCAACCGGCCGAGCATCGGATCCTCGGCCTGCGTCACCGAGCCGGGCAGGGTCCAGGCCGAGATGTCCGGGATCGACTGGACGCGCGACGACAGCGCCGATTCGCGCGAGGACACGATACTCTCGGGGGATCTGCTGGTGCGGATCGGCCTGGGTATTACGACCGAGGCGGAGATCGGCTGGACCGGGTTCGGCCATGCCCGCACGCGCGACAAGACGACCGGCGCCATCGACACCGTCAACGGCGTCGGCGACGTCCGGCTTGCCCTGCGCCAGAACCTCGCCAACCCAGACGGAAAGGGCCTGTCCTACGGCATCGAGCCGTTCGTCACGCTGCCGGTCGGGCGCGACCCGATCGGGCAGGGCGATTGGGGGACGGGGGTCATCGTGCCCGTGACCTACGACCTGTCGGACACGGTGAACCTGGCGCTGACCAGCGAAGTGGACGCGATGCCCGACCAGGACGCGCATGGCCGGCACCTGGCCTATAGCGAGATCGTGGGCTTGGGTTACGCACTAAGCAAGCAATGGAGCGTGGTCGGCGAACTGTCGGTCGCGCGCGACGACGATCCGGCCGACCGGCATACCGAGGCGGTTGCCGCAGGCTCGTTCGCGTGGCAACCGCGCAACGGACTTCAGTTCGACCTGCTCGGGGCGGTCGGGCTGAACCATGCCGCACCGGACGTGCGGCTGGTGACGGGCGGCGCGATCCTGTTCTGACTGTTCTCCCGCCTTCGCGGGAGAACAGTAGCGGCGCGTTAGAGCGTCTTGCCGTAGACCTGGTATACCTTGTTCATGCGACTCTCGATCGTCTCGGCGATCGAGCGCATTCCCTGGTTGTCGTCAAGGATCCAGCCGATCTCCGCGCGCTTCGCGTCGTAATTGGCGACCGAGGCGCGGCGGATATATTCGATCATCATGAAGGCGAGCTGGCTCGCCATCCGCGACGATTGCAGCTCCTTGACGACGCCCATCAACGGCACGCGCACGGTGCGGACCTTGGGCTTGCGCAGCCACCACAGCAGTTTCGCCCAGCCGAACGGGAACAGGCTGCCGTTCAGCGGCTTGATCGGCTCGTTGAGATCGGGAAGCGTGATCATGAACGCGGCCGGCTTGCCGTCGACCTCGGCGATGCGGATCAGGTCGTTGAACACGATCGGCTTCAGCTTGACGCCGACGTCCTTGATCTCGGGTTCGGTGAGCGGCACGAACCCCCAATTGTCCGACCAGGCATCGTTGAGGATGCCGAGGATGATCGCTGCCTCTTCCTCGAACCTGGTCTTGTCGACCTCGCGGATGACGATGCGCGGGTTGTTCTCGCCCGACTTGATGATCCGCTGGACGATCGGCGGGAAGTTGCGCGTGACGTCGACCTCATAGGTCATCAGCTGCTTGACCGGCTCGTATCCCGCGCCCTCGATCCAGCCGCGATAGTCCGGCTTGGCATGGCCCATCATGATCGTCGGCGGATGGTCGTAGCCCTCGATCAGCAGCCCGGGCTCCTCCCAGATCGACATGCTGATCGGGCCCAGCGCGCGGGTCATGCCCTGGCCGCGCAGCCAGTCCTCGGCGGTCGCGATCAGCTCTGCCCCGGTCGCTGCATCCTCGGCGTCGAACAGCCCCCATTGGCCGACGCCCGGGCCGAAGCCCTGCGCCGACGGCATCGTCAGCGCCAGCGTGTCGATATGCGCCGATATCCGCCCGATGACGCGGCCGTCGCGCTCGGCAAGGAACAGCTGCGCCTTGGCATGGCTGAACCAGCCATTCTTCTCGGGCGTGATCAGCCCCAGCGCCTCACCCTTCAGCGGCGGCACCCAGTTGGGATCGTCGGCATAGAGGCGAAAGGGCAGGTCGACGAAGGCCTTGCGGTCGCGCTTCGAGTCGATCGGACGGATAACGGTGGTGGCCAAATGACGACGCCTTGTTGTTCGGGGGCATTCGTTCCCTTGGGCAGACGCCTGTGTCAAGGCGATGGCGCAACGCAGCGTTTCCAAACGGCGCCGGGCTGTAAAGTCACTGTCTCGCCATTATCTACCGGTAATGGATAGCCTTATGGACAGCTCGCTCGCTCTTTCGCGCGGCCCCGCCACGGCGGCGCCGATCTCGCAGCCCACGCACCGGGTCGCCGACGACAAGGCGATGTTGCGGACCGCGGCGGAGGCGACGCGCGACCTGATCACGCCGAGCCGCGCGATCTACTGGGGCGACCTGCTCGCCTCGGTCGGCATCGGCTATGGCGCGCTCGGCATCGCGGTGACCACTGCGTCGACCGGGTGGATGATCGCCGCCGGGGTCGTCTCGGTGCTCGCGCTGTACCGCGCGCTCAGCTTCATCCACGAGCTCACGCATATCAAGCATGCCGCGCTGCCCGGGTTCCGGGCGGGCTGGAACGCGCTGGTCGGCGTACCGATGATGGTGCCGTCGTTCATGTACGAGGGCGTCCACAACCTCCACCATGCCAAGACGCGCTACGGCACGTCGGAGGATCCCGAATATCTGCCGCTCGCGCTGATGAAGCCGTGGACGTTGCCGCTGTTCATCCTCGTCTCGGCGCTGGCGCCGGTCGGGCTGCTGATCCGCTACGGTGTGCTGGCGCCCTTGTCCGCGGTGATCCCGGGGTTCCGCAAGGTCGTCGTCGAGCGTTATTCGGCGCTGTCGATCAACCCGTCGTTCCGCCGCCGCCTGCCCGAGGGCGAGTTCCGTGCGCAGTGGCTCAGGACCGAGGTCGCGACGTCGATCTGGGCGGTCGCGCTGCTGACGATGGTCGTGACCGGCGTCATTCCGCTCCACGGGTTCGCGATCGCGATGGTGGTCGGCTCGGCCGTCGCCGTGCTCAACCAGGTCCGCACGCTGGTCGCGCATCTCTGGGAGAATGAGGGCGAAGTGATGAGCGTCACCGCGCAGTATCTCGACAGCGTCAACGTGCCGCCGCCGGCGCTGCTGCCGATGCTGTGGGCGCCGGTCGGCCTGCGCTACCACGCGCTGCATCACCTGTTGCCCGGCGTTCCGTACCACGCGCTGGGCGAGGCGCATCGCCGGCTCTCTGGCACGCTCGATGCGATGTCGCCTTATCACAAGGCGAGCTATCCGGGTCTGCCAGGGCTGGTCGGCAAGATCGCCCGCAGCACGATGGTGGCGCGGTAACTTCTCGACGTTTCCGGGGGAGAGCTGCGCTTTCCCCCGTCATCCTGACGAAAGTCAGGATCCAGAGTTACAGGTGGCAGCTTTAGTTACCCTGGGTCCTGGCTTTCCTCAGGATGACGGTGTGGGGGATACGCGACCCCCTATTCCTCGCTGCGGATCAGCACCGCTTCGCCGATCAGGAAGAAGAGCAGGAACGGCGCCCAGGCGGCGAGGAACGGCGGGTAGGCGCCGAGATTGCCCATCGCGAGCGCGAAATTGTCCGCGACGAAATAGGCGAAGCCCAGCGCCATCCCGATCACCGCGCGGATGAACAGCTTGCCTGAGCGCGCGATTCCGAACGCGGCGACCGCGCCCAGCAGCGGCATCAGCACCGCCGACAACGGCCCCGACAATTTGTGCCACAGCGACCCCTCGAGCGCCTTGGTCGGGCGACCGGCATCGGACAGGTCCGCGATCGCCGACTTCAGCGCGCCGAACGACAGGCCGTCGGCGTCGACGCTCGACAGCGTGAACTGGTCGGGACGGACGTTCTTGGCGACCACCGCCGTGCCGAGCTGGGTCACGGTGCCCTTCGCGACGTCGAACCGGTTGGCAGGCCAGATCGCCCAGCCGCCGGCGACGCGCCGGCCATGGTCAGCGTGGACCACCGCCACGAGGTTGCCGCCGGTCCGGTCGTAGAGCGTTACGCCGCCGAGCCGTGCGGCGTTGCCGCGGCCGCGGATCTGCGCGACCTCGATCAGGTCGTCGCCGTCGCGGACCCAGACATTGGTGCGATCGCCGCGATCGATCGGCAGGCGGCCGTAATCGACCTTCTGCCACTGGTCGAGCGTCGCGGTCGCGCGCGCGACGACGCGGTCGCTGAACACGAAGCTGATCACCGCGATGCCCATGCTCGCCACCAGCAGCGGCGCGAGCACCTGGTGCGCCGACAGGCCGGAACCCTTGAGCGCGATGATCTCGCTGTTCTGGTTCATCGTGATCAGCGTCAGGATGGTGCCGAGCAGCACCGAGAAGGGCAGGAAACGCGCGATGATCTGCGGCACGCGCAGCCCGACATAATGCCAGACTTGTGCGTCGCCATTGCCCGGGAAGGCCAGGATCCGGCCGGATTCGCTGAGCAGGTCGAGCGCCTGCAGCACCAGAACCAGCGCGGCCAGGACTGCGAAGGTCCGGACGAGGAACAGCCGCGCCATGTAGATCGCGACGGTGCGCGACGGGAAGAAACTGGTGAAGGTCATGCCGGCACTCCGGGGGCCAGATCTCTACCCACATCTCTACGGCGCCCGGGAAGGCGGCTGGTGATCGCCTTCGCGGCCTTGGAGAAGACGCGTTCGAGCGCGCCGATCGGCTGCCCGCCGGGGACATAGGCGATCGTATAGTACATCCAGAGGATCAGCCCGGCGAAGATCGTGAACGGCACCCACAGCGCGATGATCGGGTCGATCCGGCCGAGCTCGCCGATGTCGGCGGCGTACTGGTTCACCTTGTGATAGGTGACGATCATCACGATCGCGAGGAACACGCCGAACGCGGACGAGGATCGCTTGGGTGGCACGCCGAGCGCGAGTGCGAGCATCGGCAGCAGGAACATCGTCGCGACCTCGGCCAGGCGGAAGTGGAATTCCGACCGGCTGCTGTCGCGCGCCTCGAGGCTCGCCGCGCTTTTGCCCTGCCGCGCCAGTTCGGGCAGCGTGTATTCGAGGTTGCGGCCGCCGCGGACACGGAAATTGCCGAATTTCGGCAGGTTGATCGGCAGATCGTGGCTGCTGAACGTCAGCACGCGCGGCGCCTTGAACTCGGGCCGGTTGTGGATCAGCGTGCCGTTCGCCAGGCGGAAGATGATGACGTTGGGATCATCGGTCGCGAGGAACTTGCCGCGATCGGCGGTCACCCCGACCCAGTCGCCGTTCTGCGACTGCGCATGGACGAAGATGCCCGACAGCTCGCGGCCCTTGTCCTTGCTCTGCTCGATGCGCATCGTCATCCGGTCGCCGAGATTGGTGAACTCACCGACCTTGATCGAGGCGCCGAGCGCGCCGGTGCGCAGCTCGAACCGCAGCCCCTCGTAATAATAGCGGGCGATCGGCTGGACATAGCCGACGATGGCGAGGTTCGTGAGCGCCAGCGCGATCGTGTACATGTACGGCACGCGCAGCAGCCGGCTGTAGCTCATGCCGACGCCGCGCAGCACGTCGAGCTCGGACGAGGTCGCGAGCCGGCGGAACGCGAGCAGGATGCCGAGCAGCAGCCCGATCGGAATGCCCAGGCCCAGATATTCGGGGAGCAGGTTGGCGAGCATCCGCCACACCACGCTGATCGGCCCGCCCTGCGTCGCGACGAAGTTGAACAGCCCCAGCATCCGGTCGAGCACGAACAGCATGACGGCGATCAGCAGCGTCGCGAACAGCGGCACCGCGATGAGCCTGGCCATGTAACGATCGATGGATTTCATGGGCTAGGCTCGAAGGGCGGGGAGATTGGCGGGCATCATCCGCGCCGGATATAGGCGGGGCGGGGCAGGGCGTCACGCGCTATCGCGCGACTATTCGGCGGCGATCGGCCGTAGCGTCGCGGGTCGGTCGGCGGCGACCGCGGCCGCGACCGCGCGTTCCAGCCCGGTCAGCGTGAACGGCTTGCGCAACACCTCGTGCCCGCCGAATTCGCGCGCGTTCGCATCGCCGGCAAATCCGGTGACGAACAGCACCGCGATGTCGCGGTAGCGGGGGGCGAGCGCCGCGATCATCTCGGGGCCGGTCTGGCGCGGCATCAGCACGTCGGAAAGGATCAGGTCGATGCCGTCATGCGCATCGAGCAGCGCCGGCGCCGCCAGCGGATCGTTGCAGTGGATCGTGACGTGGCCGAGTTCCTCCAGCGCGCCGGTCGTCGCGGCGAGCACGCGCGGATCGTCCTCGACCACCAGGATGGTCAGCGTGGCGGGCGCGACGACCGTATCGGCCACGCGTTCGACGGTCGCGGCAGGCGCGTCGACGGCACAGGCCTCGCGCGGGATGTACAGCGTGACCGTCGTGCCCTGCCCGGGGGCGGTGTCGATCCTGATCTCGCCATCGGCCTGGCGCACCAGCGCGAAGATCTGGCTGAGCCCCAGGCCAGTGCCCTTGCCGACCTCCTTGGTCGTGAAGAACGGTTCGAACACGCGCTCGGCGATCTCGGGCGCCATGCCCGATCCGGTATCGCCGACCGCGATCGAGACATAGTCGCCCGCGGCGCAGTGCCCGACCTCGCCTTCGCCCAGCGTCACCGCCCCGGTCGCGATGGTCAGTTCGCCGCGGCCGTCCATCGCGTCGCGCGCGTTGACCGCCAGGTTGAGCACCGCATTCTCGAGCTGCAGCCGGTCGCCGCGGACGCAGGCGGCAGCGGAGGTGTCCTGCGTCACGACGGTCACCGAGTCGCCCAGCGTGCGGTCGAGCAGGTCGGACATGCCGGCCACCAGCGCCGCGACGGGAATCGATTCGGACTTGAGCGAATCCTCGCGGCTGAACGCGAGCAGTCGGCGGGTCAGTGCGGCGGCGCGGTTGGCGCCTTCGCTCGCGCTGTCGATATGGCGCTGGGCCGCTGCGACATCGACCGTGACGCAGCGTTTCGCGAGTTCGAGGCCGCCGAGAACGACCGCCAGCATGTTGTTGAAATCATGCGCGATGCCACCGGTCAGCTGCCCGACCGCATCCATCTTCTGGATCTGTCGGACCTTGGCTTCCTGGACGCGCAGCTCGGTGGTGGCGCGTTCGACCGCAGAGGTCAGTTCGGCGGCGCGCTCGCGTTCCAGGTCGGCATCGGCCTGCGCATCGGCGCGTTCGCCGACCGCGCGGATCGTGAACCAGCCGAGCACGATCGCGCCGACCACGATCAGCACGCCGAACACGGCGAGCGTACCCGCGATCCGGCTCGACCGCTCGACCGATCCGATCGCCGCGGTCGATCGCTCGTCGAGGATGGTCCGCTCGCGCGCGATCAGGCGGTCCAGCGTGGTACTGATCACGGCGAGCGTCGGCGCGGTGCCGGCGTGGTAGAAGCGGGCATAGGCCTGCTTGTTCTTGCCGTAATTGGTGCTGAGCGCGGTCATCGACAATTCGCGCCCGCGCGACGCATAGGCGTCGCGCAACCGAGCGATCTCGGGCCGCTGGACCGGATTGTCGTAGGTCAGCCGCTCCAGCCGGTCGATCTGCGTGCCCGCCAGCACCCATTCGTCGAAATACAGCCGCCCCAGCTGCTTGTCGCCGCTGATGACGTAGCGGCCGAGCGACGCTTCCGACCGGGCGATCGTCCCCGCCAGGCTGCGCGCCAGGATCATCACGTCGTAACTGTGCGCCTGCAGCGTCAGCGCGCGGTCGCGCTGGCGATTGGCACTGCCGAGCGTCAGGATCAGGGCGACGAGCACCGCCGCGCCGAGCAGTCCCATCACGACGAGCATGATGATCCGCCACGTCGCTCCGCCCCCGGGGGCCCCGGTTCCGGCTTCGTCCTGCGTCACGCGGTCAGCCTATCGCATCGCCGGACGAGTGGCCAGACTGCGCGCCGGAGCCTTGGACGGTCGCCGCTCAGGCGATGACGCCGACCGCACGACCCGCCGCCTCAAACATGCCGAGGATCGTCGCGACCTGTTCGTCGGTATGCTCGGCGCATAGCGAACAGCGCAGCAGGAACGTGCCGGCGGGGGTCGCGGGCGGGCGCGCCATGTTCACGTACAGACCGCCTTCGAGCAGCGACTGCCAGATCGCCACCGCCTGGGTCTGGTCGGTCAGGATGATCGCGATGATCGCGGAGTCCGACGTCTCGGTGCCGAGCTTGAAGCCCATCGCCTTGAGCCCGGCATGCACCGCGCGCGCGTTCTTCCAGAGCTGCGCGCGCTTGTCGTGCGCGGTCATCAGCTTGCGGATCGAGGTCGCGGCGGTCGCGACCACCGACGGCGGCAGCGACGCGGTGAAGATGTACGGGCGGCAGGCGAAGCGGACCATCTCGAACTTCGGGTGGTTCGACACCACGAACCCGCCGACCGTGCCGACCGACTTCGAGAAGGTGCCGACGACGAAGTCGACATCGTCGGTCAGCCCCATCTCCTCGTACACGCCGCGGCCGTTGGGGCCGAAGAAGCCCATCGAATGCGCTTCGTCGACCAGCACCATGCAGCCATGCTTCTTGGCGACCGCGACCATCTCCTTCAGCGGCGCGATGTCGCCGAGCATCGAATAGACGCCCTCGAGTACCACGAGCTTGCCGGCCGCTGCGGGCAGGCGGCCGAGGCGCTTGTCGAGATCGTTGACGTCGTTGTGGCGGAACCGGACGATCTCGGCATTGCCCTGCTTGCAGCCGTCATAGATCGACGCATGGCTGTCGGCGTCGAGGATGACGTATTCGCCCTTGCCGGCGAGCGTCGAGATGATGCCCAGATTGGCCATGTAGCCGGTCGAGAACACGATCGCGCCGCTGGCGTCGTAGAATTCGCGGAGCGCCTGCTCGACGTCGATATGGTCGTGGAACGTGCCGTTGAGCATCCGGCTGCCGTTGGTGCCCGACCCGAACGCCTCGAGCGCGTCCTTGCCCGCCTGGATGACGTCGGGGTCGAACGTCATGCCCATATAGTTGTAGGTGCCGAGCAGGATGGTCTCCTTGCCGCGGATCACCGCCTGGGTCGGGCCCGTCACGCGGTCCATCACGATCGCGAACGGATCGCGCACGCCGGTGGCGAGCAGCGCGTCGCGCTCGGCGATCAGGGGATCGAACTTCGACATCAGGTCGCGTTCGGGCGCGATCGTCGGCGGATCGATCGGGAGCGCGTGGGCGGTGGTGGCGGCTTCGGTCATGTTCGGTTCCAGATCAGGACGGTATCGCCCCTGCCGTTCGCCCTGAGCGAAGTCGAAGGGCCTTTACCATGTGCTTCGACTTCGCTCAGCACGAACGGGTGGGGGGTATGGGCTTGCTCAGGCGGCCTTCAGCTTGGCGACCGCGTCGACCAACTGCCCGACGGTCTCGATTTCGGCCTGCATGTTCATCGTGATGATGATGTCGAATTCGTCCTCGATCGCGGCGACGAAATCCATCACGGTCAGGCTGTCCCATTCGAGATCGCCCTGAAAGGTCGTCGCATCGCTGAGCGCAACACCCTTCTTGTTGAACGGTTCGATCTGCGCGACGACGGTGTCGTAAATGGCTTGGCGGTCGCTCATGCTGGTCCTTCCGGGTAACGCGCACGTCCTGACAGGCAAATGCGGCGGCTTTTCGGCCGCTATAGCAGCCCCGCCGCCCGATACCATGCGGCGGTGATCGCCAGCGCGTCGGGCGTCGATACCGACGGCCGCCACAGCGTGGCGGGGGGCCGGGCGTGCGACACCCAGTCGGGGTGGCAGAAATAGCGGACCCGGTCGGCGGTCAGCCGCGCCTTTCTGCCGCGAAGACCGCGGTCGACGACCGACACTGCCTTGAGCAGCGCGGGCGGCAACGGCATCGGCGTCACCGGCACCCCCATCGCCGCACCGATCGCGCGGATGAAGTCGCGGTGATCCCAGCCGTTCGGGGTGCCGTCGTCGGGTTCGAGGATGCGCCCGACCGTCGTCGTGTCCTCGACCAGCGCAAGCAGCAGTGCGGTCAGGTCCTCGACATACAGCGCCGACAGCCGCCCGCCCGCGGGGGGTAGCGGCACGAAGCGGCGCTTCGCCATCTGGAACAGCTCGAGGATCTCGTGGTCGCGTGGCCCGAAGATCGCGGGCGGCCGGACGATCGTCCAGTCGAGACCCGAAATCCGCGTGCGCTCGTCGGCCTGTGCCTTCGACCAGCCATAGACCGACAGCTCGGGCTCGCGCGCGGCGAGCGACGACACCGCGACGAACCGCCGGATCCCCGCCGCCCTGGTCGCGGCGAGAATGCCCTCGGTCCCGGCGACATTGCCTTCGACGAAGCCGCGCCGGTCCGCATTGACCACGCCCGCGACATGGATCACCGCGTCGGCGCCGGCGACGAGCTTGCCGAGACTGATCGGGCGGTCCAGCGCGCCTTCGACCCAGGTCACGCCGATCCGCGGTGCCTGCGGCTTGCGCGCGAGCGCGCGGACGGTGTGGCCGCTCTCCAGCGCATGGTCGATCAAATGGCTGCCGACGAATCCGGTCCCGCCGGTGATGGCGAGGATCACGAAGGATTCCTCCAGCGACTATGTTCCCCCGCGAAGGCGGGGGTCCAGTCTGGATTCCCGCCTTCGCGGGAAAACAAGGAGGCGACGCGCGACGTCACAGCAATGCCAGATGGTTGCGATGCACGAGCGCGCTGCGCGGCGCATAGCCGAGCAGGTCGGCATGCTCGTCGCTGCGTCGCCCGAGCAGCCGGCCGACATCGGCGGCATCATATTCGGCGAGCCCGCGTGCGATCGTGCCCGCAGGCCCCTCGATCGTCACCAGGTCGCCACGCGCGAACCCGCCGTCGATCCGCGTCGCGCCCGCGGCGAGCAGGCTGCCGCCCTTCGCGAGCGCGGTCGCCGCGCCCGCATCGACATGGATCGCGCCCTTGGCGGTCAGCCCACCCGCGAGCCAGGCTTTCCGCGCGGTCGCGGTGCGCTCGGCGGCGAACAGCGTGTGGCGGGCAGGGGTCGACAGCGGATGGTCGATCCGTCCCGATGCGATCGCGAGCGGGATGCCGGCGCCGGTCGCGATCCGCGCCGCGGCGATCTTCGACGCCATCCCGCCCGATCCCATCCCCGATCCCGATCCGCCGTCCGCCATCGCCGCGATGCCGTCGTCGATTCGCGCGACTTGCGGGATGTGCCGGGCGTCGGGATTGCGGCTCGGGTTCGCGTCGTAGAGCCCGTCGACGTCGGACAGCAGCAGGACGCCCTGTGCGCCCGCCGCCTGTGCGACGCGCGCGGCGAGGCGGTCATTGTCGCCGAACCGGATTTCCTCGGTCGCGACGCTGTCATTCTCGTTGATCACCGGCACCACACCGAGCCCCAGCAACCGGTTGAGCGTCGCGGCGGCGTTCAGATAGCGGCGCCGATCCTCCAGATCGTCGAGCGTGACGAGGATCTGCGCGGCGTTGAGCTGCTCGGCACCGAGCAGTTCGGCCCAGACCTGCGACAGCGCGATCTGCCCGGTCGCCGCGGCAGCCTGCGCATCCTCGAGGCTCGCCCGCCCGCCCTTGGCGAGCCCCAGCCGGCGCGCGCCGAGCGCGATCGCGCCGGACGACACGATCGCGACCTGCTGTCCCGCGGTAATCCGCGCGGCGATATCGGCAACCAGGCTAGCGAGCCACGCCCGCCGCACCGCGCCATCGGGATCGACCAGCAGCGCGGACCCGACCTTGACGATCAGGCGGGCGCAATTGGCTGGGGCGAAGATCACCAATTCCCCTCCCGTTGACGGGAGGGAGCAGGGGAGGGCGTGTCGCGGAGGCTGCCCGTCGGACAGGCCCTCCCCCAGCCCCTCCCGCAGGCGGGAGGGGAGCTTGCGCCGCCCCTCCCGCGAGCGGAGTTCACACCGGCGACCACTGGAGTTCTTCTTCGCCCGCATCGGTATCGGGCGACGCGTCCGCGGCCGGCCCGATCGCCTCGATCAGCGTGTCGAGCACAGCCTCGACCCCCGCACCGCTCGCACCCGACAGCGCCATGACCGGCGCGCCGCTCGCTTCCGCCAGTTCGGCGGACAGCGCGGCGATCAGTTCGGCATCGAGCATGTCGATCTTGTTGAGCGCGATCACGACCTTCTTGTCGGTCAGCCCGGCGCCGTAGTTCTCGAGCTCGTCGCGGACGATGCGGTACGATTCGGCGACGTCCTTGTCGTTCGCGTCGACCAGGTGCAGCAGCACGCGGCAGCGTTCGATATGCCCGAGGAACCGGTCGCCGATCCCGGCGCCCTCGGCCGCGCCCGCGATCAGCCCGGGAATGTCCGCGATTACGAATTCGCGCTGCTTGTGGCGCACCACGCCCAGCTGCGGGCGCGTGGTGGTGAAGGCATATTCGCCGACCTTGGCCTGCGCGTTCGACACCTGGTTGATGAAAGTCGACTTGCCCGCATTGGGGAGGCCCACCAGACCCGCATCGGCGAGCAGCTTCAGCCGCAGCCAGACCCAGGCCTCTTCGAACGGCCAGCCGGTGCCGTGCTGGCGCGGCGTGCGGTTGGTCGAGGTCTTGTAGCTCGCATTGCCGCGGCCGCCGTCGCCGCCGCGGAAGAACACTTCGCGCTGCCCCGCCTTGGTGAAGTCGAGCAGCACCTCTTCCTTGTCCTCGGACAGCACCTGCGTGCCGACGGGGACGCGGATGATCAGGTCGTCGCCGCCGCCGCCGGTGCGGTTCGAGCCCGACCCGCCATGCCCGCGCTGCGCGCGGAAATGCTGGGTGTAGCGAAAGTCGATCAGCGTGTTGAGGCCGGCGATGGCTTCGAAGATGATGTCGCCGCCCTTGCCGCCATTGCCGCCGTCGGGGCCGCCATATTCGATGAACTTCTCGCGCCGGAAGCTGACGGCGCCGGGGCCGCCCTCGCCCGAACGTACGTAGATCTTGGCCTGGTCTAGAAAATGCATCGCCGTCCCATAGCGAAATCGCGGAAAATCGCCAGCCTCGCGGCGAGTCGCGAATCAGGACGCTGTGGGCGGGGCCCCGAGCAGCGCGTCAAGCGCCAGTTCGCGCGCCCTGTCGCGCGGCAGGTCGAGCGCGCGCGCCATCGGTGCCCCCATCAGCGCATCGCCCAGCGCCATCAGCACCAGCGTCAGGGTCTGCTCCTTGATCGGGCGGTCGCCGGGGGGATCATTCTCGGCCAGTTGCTCGACCAGGTCGTGGATGGCGGTCAGGATCGGGTCGAGCGCATCGGTATCGCCCGACAGGATCATCCAGCTGGCGAGCGCCCCGGCGCCGCCCTTGCCGAACGCGTCGAAGGTCATCGCCACCACCTCGCGCGGGTCCTGCTCGCCGGCGCGGACGCGGAGCACCGCCGCCCCGAACGTCTTGACGATCCCGCTCGCCATCCGCGCGATCAGCGCCTTTTGCAGCCCCTGCGCCGAGCCGAAATGGTGGAGGAGGTTGGCGTGCGTGCGACCGATTCGCGCGGACACCGCCTTTAGCGTGACCGCGCCCGGGCCGCTCTCGACGAGCAGCGCGGCTGCGGCCTCGAGCGCGGCGTCGCGTGCGGCTTCGGGGGAGAGGCGGCGGGGGGCTGAAGACATGCCCGCGTTTCGGCGGTTTGCGGGGCGAAGGCAACGGGGGTTGGGAGCGGCGGCAGTCACGGATTACAACGCCTCCCCGGCGGAGGCCGGGGCCCAGTTGGAAGACAGGCGTAACGAAGCGCAACCCTGCGTTACCTCCGTCCCCCAACTGGGCCCCGGCCTTCGCCGGGGAAGCGCACATCCAGCCTGGAGGCTAGGCCGCGATCCGCATCGCCGGTCGATCGTCGTCCGCATCGAGCGCGCATTCGAGCAGCGCGCACGGCATCTCGCGCCCACGCGCGACGCTGTGCCGAGCGGCGCGGCCGACCTCGCGGAAGCCGAGCTTGCGTAGCACGTTGCCCGAGGCGGGGTTGTCCAGCGCATGGCTCGAAACGATTTTCCGAAGCCCGAGGCCGTGCCGCGCGATATGCAGCACCGCGCCCCCCGCCTCGGTCGCATAGCCGCGGCCCCAGGCGTCGGGCGTCAGCCAATAGCCGAGCTCGTGCCCGTCCCCGCTGCGCATCAGTTCGATCCCGCCGACGAGTCGCGGCGCGCCGTCTTCCATCGTCTCGATCAGGAAGTTCGGATCATGGGGGCCGCGCGGCAGCGCCAGGAACGCCTCGGCATCCGCAACCCGGTACGGCCAGGGCACGCGGACGAGCATCGCGGCGACGGATTCGTGCGCGATCGCCTGTGCCAGCGCGGGCGCGTCCTCGGGCCAGCCGGGCCTGAGCGTCAGTCTCTT
Organism: Sphingomonas ginsenosidivorax; assembly: GCF_007995065.1. Lineage (NCBI taxonomy): Bacteria > Pseudomonadati > Pseudomonadota > Alphaproteobacteria > Sphingomonadales > Sphingomonadaceae > Sphingomonas > Sphingomonas ginsenosidivorax. Next base: position 702,639 of record NZ_VOQR01000001.1, read on the forward strand.
GGTGCGCGCGAACATTGCTCTCTTCCTCTCGCGTCGTCGGCTGCGCGCATGCCACGTCGGGATGACGGGACGGCGACAGCCGAGGGGGAGGGAGCAATAAAAAAGGGAGCCGGGGTGACCGGCTCCCTTGTTTGGCTTGTCCGCTTACGCGGACTCCGGACCACCCTGGTGGGCAACCCGGCTGGTTACCCGATGTTATTCGGCTGCAATCGCCATGTCGGCGTCGTTCGCGGCCAGCTCTACCGAGCAGAATTTGCGACCGAGCTTGCCCTTGCTGAACAGCACGCGGCCGTCGACCAGCGCAAACAGCGTGTGGTCCGTGCCGATGCCGACATTGGTGCCCGGGTAGAACTTCGTGCCGCGCTGGCGGACGAGGATGTTGCCGGCGACGCATTCCTGCCCACCGAACTTCTTGACGCCGAGGCGACGACCGGCCGAATCGCGACCGTTGCGCGAAGAGCCGCCTGCTTTCTTATGTGCCATCTGAAGCTACTCCTTATGCCTGAGCGGCCGGGGCGTCAGCCTCGGTCTGCTTGGCGGTCTGGCCGCCGACCGACACGATCTTCAGGATCGTGTGCTGCTGGCGATGGCCGTTCTTGCGACGATAGTTGTGACGACGACGCTTCTTGAAGACGATGACCTTGTCCGCCTTCGCCTGCACGATGATCTCTGCGGCGACGGTGAAACCCTCGACCGAGCGCAGCTCCGAGCCTTCGCCCGCCAGCAGCACATCACCCAGCGTCACCGACGCACCTGCATCGCCCTCGATCTTTTCGACGACGATCTTATCTCCAGCGGCGACGCGATACTGCTTGCCGCCCGTGCGCACGACTGCGAACATGGCCCTTGTCACTTTCCAAATACATGTACCCCACGCGCCGAAGCTCGTCGGGAGAAGCCGGGCAGCTAGGCAAGGGGGGCGCTTCTGTCAACCGCAAAGGCGCATCGGCGGGCAGTTCGACACCGAAACATTCGGCGCCGGGACTGATCCCGGGCGACGTTCCGGCGCCCCTGGCAATGCAGCCAGCCGTTCCCGAACACGATGAATAGTTCGGAGCTCCGGCGCTCGGGGAAATGATCGAGCACGGCGAGGGCCGCTAAAGTTTTTCTGTTGCGTTGCAGTAAAAAGACATGTTCACTCGGGTCAACCAACCAGAAGGTGCGACGGGCCGGGTGCCTCGTGGCGGGGAGCGGATGCGCTTCTTCGCCAGGTGAGAACGGCCGTCCGCATCATGGCGGGTCGGAGACGATGCTTCGCAAAGGCCGTCCGGGGATGGTGACCCCGGCGCTGCTTTTGCCCCGGTCAGCAGGTCCGGGGCGTATCGAGGGGGCCATCGGTGATCACGCGCAGGACGATATTGGGACGACTGGGTCTGGCCGGTGGGCTGGGCGCGACTTTGGGTGCGATGCAGGCCCTGGGACTGATGGGCAACGCGAGCGCGCAGGGCATGGAGAGGCTGACCCCGACGCTCGGCAAGGGCACGCATGTGGTCGTGCTGGGCGCCGGGATCGCCGGGCTGGTCTCGGCGTACGAACTCGAACAGGCCGGGTTCCAGGTCACCTTGCTGGAGGCGCGGGACCGGGTCGGCGGCCGCGCCTGGACGGTGCGCGACGGCGACAAGATCGAGATGATCGGCGAGGACACGCAGACTGCGCACTTTTCCGACGGAATCTATTTCAACGCAGGGCCGGCACGCATCCCGAGCTTCCACCAGGGGCTGATCGGCTATGCCAAGAAGTTCGACGTGCCGCTCGAGGTCGAGATCAATTCCAGCCGCTCCGCCTATGTGATGGGCGCGGACGGCAGCAAGATCCGGATGCGCACCGCGATCAACGACATGCGCGGCCATATCGCCGAACTGCTCGCCAAGGCGGTCAATCAGGGCTCGCTCGACCAGGCGATGACGGCAGCCGACAAGCAGAAGCTGATGCCGTTCCTGAAGGCCTATGGCGACCTGGGGGCCGATTACGACTTCAAGGGCACGGAACGGTCGGGCTTCGGCGCGGCGCCGGGGGCAGGGGTGCAGTTCTCGGCGCCCGGCAGTGCGATGCCGATCGACCAGCTGCTCGCCAACCAGCAGCTGCCGATGACGCTGTTCGAAGACAATCTCTACATGCAGGCGACCATGTTCGAACCGGTCGGCGGCATGGACCGCATCCATGCCGGGTTCGACCGCGCCCTGCGCCGTCCCGCGATCCGCGGCGCCGAGGTCACGCGGATCCGCCACACCGGCGCGGGGGTCGAGGTGGTGTACCGCGACAAGGCCAGCGACGTCGTCGATACGGTCAAGGCGGACTACGTCATCTGCACGATCCCGTTCCCGGTGCTGGCGAAGATCGACACCGACTTCTCCGGGCCGATGAAGAAGACGATCGCCAGCGTCGTCTACGACTGTTCGAACAAGGTTGCGTTCGAGTCCCCGCGCTTCTGGGAGAAGGAGCAGATCTATGGCGGCATCTCGTTCGTCGGCGCGCCGACCGCTTTGGTCTGGTACCCGTCCGCGGGGCTGCACAGCGAGCGCGGCATGATCCTCGGTTGCTATAATTCGGGACCGACGGCGGCGGAGTTCTGCAAGCGCCCGATCGCCGAGCAGATCGCGGTCTCGCGCGGCGTCATCGACCGGCTGCACCCCGGCCACGGCGCCGACCTGACCAACGCGCTCGCGATCAACTGGAGCAAGGTCCCCTACAGCCTGGGTCCGTGGCCCGACTGGAACGCGGGCAGCGCCAATGGCCGGCAGGAGGGGCATATCGACACCGCCGCCTATCGCGCGCTGCAACAGCCCGATGGCCGCGTCTATTTCGCCTCTGCCGCGCTGAGCCAGACGCCCGGCTGGCAGGAGGGCGGCATCCAGTCCGCCCAGATGCAGGTGATGGCGCTGGCGCGGCGCGTCGCGGCGCAGGCCGCGGTCAGGCCGTCGGAACGGCGCCGCGCTGCCTGACGTGCGGCTCGGCGACGTTGTTGCACAATAGTAACGGCAATATACTATTTACGGAATTATGACGTCGTTGTGACGAATCGGTTGCGTCGCGGCTATTTTGAAACGAACCTGCAGAAGTCATTCAATACAACGGAGTAAACGATCGAATAGATGCATCGTAAAATGGTGATCGATAACGGTTTCAGGCGACGAAGATCGCCTCGGAAAGTGGGGGATGATCCTGGAGGCGCTCATCTATTGGGGGAAACCAATGAAGATCGTCACCTCTGTTTCACGCGGTGCGCTGGCCGTTGCCATGATCGCCGGCTGCCCTGCCTTCGCCTCTGCGCAGGAACTGGCTGCCGCCGCCCGAACCGCGGTCGACCCGGGCGACGACATCATCGTCACCGGGACCCGCGCCACCGGGATTACCGCCGCCGAGAGCGCCGCGCCGATCAAGGTGCTCGACGAAGAGATGCTGAGCCATGTCGGCCAGCCCAACCTCAACCAGGTCCTGACGCAGCTCGTGCCCTCCTTCACTGCGCAGGCGTTCGGCGGCGACACGTCGAACCTGACGCTGTCGGCGCGACTGCGCGGGCTCAGCCCCAACCACACGCTGGTCCTGATCAACGGCAAGCGCCGGCACGGCACCTCGAACCTCGCGGTCCTCGGCGGACCCTATCAGGGCGCGGCGACCGCGGATCTCGACCTGATCTCGCCCTCGTCGATCAAGCGGATCGAGGTGCTCGAGGACGGCGCGGCGGCACAATATGGCTCGGATGCGATCGCCGGCGTGATCAACATCATCCTCAAGGACGATGCCGAGGGCGGCGACGGCTACGCGACCGCGGGCGAGAGCTACAAGACGGGCGGCGGGACCTATGGCGGCACGCTGCACCTCGCGACCAAGCTCGGCGACAGCGGGTTCATCAACGTCACCGGCTTCTATCGCTATCACGACTTCACGCAGGTCGGCGGGCTCGACCGGCGCGTGACCGACAACAACGGCAATCTGCTGACCGCCACCTCGAACCCGTCGCTGACCGCGATCCAGCGCCAGCTCTATCCGGGGATGAGCGGCTTCCCCTATGTCAACAGGATCAATGGCGACGCGCAGTCGCGGCTGGTCAACCTTCAGTACAACAGCGCCTACGACTTCGGCGGGGTCGAGGTGTACAGCTTCGGCACTTATTCGCGCCGCATCGCCAGCGCGTACGAGAATGTCCGCGTACCGACTCGCGTGTCGCGCACCGTCGCGGGGGTGACGACCTATTTCGATCCCGACGGCGACACCCCGGTCAACGGCTTCTCCCCGCGCGAGAAGATCCGCGAACAGGACATGGCGTTCACCGGCGGCGTCCGCGGCGACGCCAGCGGCTTCCATTACGACCTGTCGACGACGTTCGGGCAGGACAAGAACGAGATCTACACGATCGATTCGGCCAACGCCTCGCTCTACGCCGACACCGGCTTCACCCCGACCAGCTTCTACGACGGCTTCTTCAAGTCGACCGAGTTCACCGCCAACGCCGATTTCAGCCGCGAGTTCGAGGCCGGCATGGCGGCACCGCTCAACCTCGCCTTCGGCGGCGAATATCGCAAGAATGTCTACGAGATCGGGTCGGGCGACGCCGCGTCGATCTACAAGGAGGGCGGCCAGTCCTATCCGGGCTTCCGTCCGTCGGACGCGGGCGTCAACGGCCGCAACGCGCAGGCCGCCTATGTCGACGTCGCGATGATGCCGGTCGAGGGGCTCAAGATCGACGTCGCCGGGCGCTACGAGCATTATTCCGATTTCGGCAGCAAGTTCATCTACAAGGGCACGACCCGCTACGATTTCTCCGAGATGTTCGCGCTCCGCGGGACCTATTCGACGGGCTTCCGCGCGCCGACGCTGGCCGAATCCTTCTACTCGGCGACCAACGTCTCGCCGACCGCGGCGTTCGTGCAGCTGCCCGCCAACTCGGCCGCGGCCAAGCTGCTCGGCTTCCAGAACCTGAAACCGGAGAAATCGACCAATATCAGCCTGGGTACGGTGTTCCGCCCGGCGCCCAGGCTGACGATCACGCTCGACGCCTATCAGGTCCGGATCCGCGACCGGATCCTGGGCACGGGGTCGCTGTACGGCAGCGGCGGCGCGCGCAACTTCCCGATCGTGACCACCGCGATCCTGGCGAACGGCAACGTCCTCGACCCGACCGTCAGCCAGACCGGGATCAACATCTTCACCAACGGCGCCAACACGCGCACCCGCGGGGTCGATCTGGTCGCCAGCTACGTCAGCGACTTCGACAGCCTGGGGACGGTCAACTGGACGCTGTCGGGCAACTACAACGAGACCAAGATCACCAGGCTAGGGACCGCCCCCGCAACGCTCGGCGGCATCCCGCTGTTCGACGTCGGTGCGCAATCCAACATCGAGACCGCGTCGCCCAAGGTGAAGCTGATCGGATCGGCCTTCTACACGATCGGCAAGCTGTCGGCGACGTTGCGCGGCACGATGTACGGTCGCAGCTCGAACCTGCAGAGCCCCGACGGCGGCACCTTCTACAAGCAGCGGGTCGGCACCGCGTACATCCAGGACGTCGAGCTCAACTACAAGCTGACCAAGGATCTGGAATTCTCGATCGGCGCGAACAACCTGTTCGACAAGCGACCGCCGATCGTCGCTCTGGTGCCGGGGACTACCAACAACACGCTGGTCAACGGCGGCAACGTGCTCGACGCGCCGCTGACGTTCAGCCCCTACGGCATCAACGGCGGCTATTATTACGGCCGCATCAACATCAGCTTCTGATCACGACCGGGCGCGGCGGCGACGTCGCGCCCGCATTGCCTGCAGGTCTGCCTGATCGACCGTCGGTTCGACGTGCTTCGTCGGCGGCTGGCGTGCCATCCCTCATTCGCCCGGCAACCGATCTGCTGCGGGCAAAAAAATAGCGGCCCGAAGACCGCTATCTCTTAGCAATGAGCCAGAGCTCAGTTGCTATCTGCGTCGTCGTCGCTGTCTGCAACGATAACGATGCCGGCGACAACAGCAGCCGCTGCGAGAACCGCAACGATGATGCCGCTGCCAGCGACTTCGCTCTTCTTGCCCGAAACCGCGCCAGCGCGGACCGACTTCGAAGCCGACATGTTGGCTGCCGGTGCAGCCACGGCCGGAGCAACTGCCATCGTGGCTGCCGCTGCGGTCAGGAGATACTTCCCAAGACGCATGTAAAAACTCCCTTTGTGCTCGTCACCCGATGCACTGGCACGAAACCGGACACAAGGCAACCGAGGTAACTCTACAGACATGGAAGTGTTCCATGCTGTTGCAGAGACGCAACAAGGCGCGCTGCAAGCGCATGCATAGAGCCTTATGGCCGATCTCGAAAGAGCGGGTTTCTTGCGTGAGCGCCTTTACGCTTGCGGCAGGCCGGTCTGGAGCTCCCAGCGCTGATCGCCTTCCAGGCCCAGCGCGGTCAGCCGGCCGGTGGTGTAGGCGCCGGTGTCGATCCCGATCCGGTGTGGTTGGGTTTCGACCGATGGGGTGATGGTGTGGCCATGCACGATCATCTTGTCGAGACGCGTGCGGTGGCCGAGGAACGGGTCGCGGATCCAGCGCAGGTCGCCGCCACGCTGCTGGTCGAGCGGCGTACCGGGGCGGACGCCGGCATGGACGAACGCATAGTCGCCGATCACGATGATCTGTTCGAAGTCGCCGAGGAACGCGCGGTGCGCCGCCGGCACGATCTGTTCGAGGCGGTTGACGAGCGCCTCATAGTCCAGCCGCTCATAGTCGTCCGGTGCCATGCCGTAGCTCAGTACCGTCTCGCGTCCCCCGATCCGGCAGAACAGCCGCAGCGCCTTGGGTTCGCCGTCGAGCGCTCCCAGGAAGATCTCCTCGTGATTGCCGAGCAGGAAGCGGACGCGCGGGCGGGACTGCGCGAGTGCGATCAGCCGGTCGATCACGGCCGCCGAATCGGGGCCACGATCGACCAGGTCGCCGAGGAAGACGAGGCTGGTCTCGGCGGCGCCGCGCGCGGCATCGTCGGCGTCGATCTGCGCCAGCAGGTCGTCGAGCAGGTCGACGCAGCCATGGATGTCGCCGATCGCATAGACCCGCTCGCCCGGCGGGATCGCGGGATCGGCTTCGGGGGCGCGGCGACGGGACGGGAAAAGCCTTGAAATCATGCGTGTCGATGTCCGGGGGAGGCGGCTCGATACTGCGAAACGCGGCCTGCCGCAACGCGCGCGGCGTCGGGCTGACGCCGCGTCCGCGACGGTCTATGCCGCGGGCATGAACCGGATCCGCCTGCTCCCCGTGCTGCTGCCCCTGATACTGCTGGGCGCTGCGCCGCTGCCGCGGGACGCCGCCCCGCCGCCTGCCTTCTATGAGGCGTTGCGGGCCGCCGATCTGCGGCTGGCGACGATCGCCTATCGGCTGACGACCGCGAATGCGGCGCTGTGCGACCGGCTGCAGCCGCAGCTCGGCATGCCGATCCACGCGCTGACGCAATATGGTGCCGATGCACGCCCGACGGCGAAGGCGGTGTTCGGGTTCGAATCGGCGGTGGGCGTCGAGGCGGTGGTCGCCGGCGGTCCTGCAGACCGTGCCGGGGTGCGCGGCAACGACTCGATCGTGGCGATCAACGGGCATGCCGAGTTCGGCCGGTCGGTGGCCGGCCCCGCGGACCGCGACGCCGCCGAGGCGCAGCTGGCGGGCGGCGCGCCCACCGCGCCGGTCGTGCTGGACCTGATGCGCCGCGGCCGCCGGCTTACGCTGTCCGTGGCGCCCGTGCCCGGCTGCCGCTCGCGGTTCGAGATCCTGCTCGGCAGCGGGCTGGGCGCGAGTGCCGACGGCGCGATCGTGCAGATCGGCGAGACATTCTTCGAAGGCTATGACGATGCGGAGATCGCGGTGATCGTGTCGCACGAGCTGGCGCACAACATCCTGCGCCACCGCGCGCGGCTCGACGCGGCGAAGGTCAAGACCGGCCTGCTCGCCGAGCTTGGCCGCAACGGGCGGCTGATCCGCCAGACCGAGGACGAGGCGGACCGGCTGGGGATCTATCTGCTCGCCAATGCGGGCTATGATCCGATGGCGGCGCCGACCTTCTGGCGCACCAAGGGCGGCGATATCGACGGAGGCGTGTTCCGCAGCCGGACGCACGCCTCGTCGAAGGCGCGCGCGGACATGCTGGAAGCTCTCGCGCACGAGATCGCGGCGACCAAGACTCGCCCGATCGTACCGCCGATCCTCGCGATGCGTGACGCGCCGCTGCGCTAGACGATCAGCGCGCCGGTCGCGGCTGGTCCGGCCAGATCCCGCGGGTGTCAAGCACAGCCTTGTCGATGCGCTCCTCGAGCGGGATCGATCGGAACACGTCGTGGTCGACCAGCACGACCATGATCCCGCACGTCTCGATCGCGGTGTCGACGTCGACCAGAGCCGCCCCGGTGCCGTCGAATGCGGCGGGCAGGGCGGCGGCATGGGGCTCGACGATGCGGACGCGGTCGCCGAATCGCCGCGCGATCGCCGCGGCGACCTTCACCGCCGGGCTCTCGCGGAAATCGTCGATGTTCGCCTTGAACGCGAGCCCCAGACACGCGACCGGGGTGTCGGGTGTCGCCTCGAGCAACGCCGCGACCTGCGCGATGACGTGATCGGTCTTGCCGTCGTTCACTTCGCGCGCGGTGCGGATCAGCGGGGTCTGTTCGGGTGCGGCATGGACCAGGAACCACGGATCGACCGCGATGCAGTGCCCGCCGACGCCGGGGCCGGGCGACAGGATGTTGACGCGGGGATGGCGATTGGCGAGATGGATCACTTCCCACACGTCGACGCCCATCGTGTCGGCGATCAGCGACAATTCGTTGGCGAACGCGATGTTGACGTCGCGAAACGCGTTCTCGGTCAGCTTGGTCATCTCCGCCGCGCGCGCGGTGGTGGTGACGCAGGCCCCGCGCACGAAGCGGCGATAGAAGGTGAGGGCCTTGCGCGCGCACCGCGGCGTGATCCCGCCGATGACGCGGTCGTTGTCGATCAGTTCGACCAGGATGCGGCCGGGCAGAACGCGCTCGGGGCAATAGGCGATCGCGATGTCGGCCTGGTCTCCGGTCCGTCCCGGGACCTTCAGATCCGGGCGCAGCGTCGCCAGCAGGTCGCGGACCTTCTCGGTCGTGCCCACCGGCGAGGTCGATTCGAGGATGATCGTGTCGCCCGGCTTCAGCACGCTCGCGATCGTCGTCGCGGCCTGTAGCACGTAGGCGATGTCCGGCGCATGATCGGCGTCGAACGGCGTCGGGACCGCGATGACGAAGACGTCGGCGGGAGCGATCGCCATCGAGGCGCGCAGCGTGCCGCGCGCGACGACGCCGGAGACCAGTCCGTCGAGATCGACTTCCTCGATATGCACCTTGCCCGAATTGATCGTGTCGACGACGCTGGCGGTGACGTCGACGCCCAGCACCTGCGCGCCGGTACGCGCGATGATCGCGGCGGTAGGCAGGCCGATATAGCCGAGCCCGAGGACGGCGACCTTCAACTCAACGTCCGACAGCATGCGCGACGATCCCTGCTATTGTCTCTGCGGCGTGGCCGTCGCCATACGGATTATGCGCGTGGGCCATCGCGGCATAGGCGGCCTTGTCGTCGAGCAGCGTGAAGATTTCGGAAACGATCCGGTCCTCGTCCGCGCCGATCAGCTTCGCAGTGCCCGCCGCGACGCCTTCGGGCCGCTCGGTGGTCTCGCGCATCACGAGCACCGGCTTGCCCAGCGCGGGCGCTTCCTCCTGCACCCCGCCCGAATCCGTGAGCACGATATCGGCCATCCCCAGCGCGCGGACGAAATGCGGGTAGTCGAGCGGTTCGATCCGCGCGACGTTGGGCCGGTCGCCGAGGATCGCGTCCATCACGGTTACGACGTTGGGGTTGGGATGGACCGGGAACAGGACCGCGACGTCGTCGCGCGCCGCGATCCGGCCGATCGCGCGCGCGATCTGCCCCATGCTATCGCCGAAATTCTCACGGCGGTGCGTGGTGACGAGGATCAGCCGCTTGCCCGCGAACCGCGCGGCGATCTTGTCGAGCCCGCCGGCAAGCCCCGGCTCCGCCGCCACGCGGTCGCGCGTCCAGTGCAGCGCGTCGATCACGGTGTTGCCGGTGACGTGGATCGTGTCGGCGCGAATCGTCTCCGCGCGCAGTGCCTCGGCGGCAGTCTCGGTGGGCGCGAAGTGCAGCGCGGCGATCGGCGCGACGATCCGGCGGTTCACCTCCTCGGGCCAGGGATGGTAGATGTCGCCCGAGCGCAGGCCCGCCTCGACATGCGCGACCGGCACTTTTCGGTAATAGGCCGCCAGCGCCCCGGCCATCGCGGTCGCGGTGTCGCCCTGCACCAGTACCATGTCCGGCCGCTCGGCGTCCATCACGTCTCCCAGGCCCGTCAGCAGCCGCGCGGTGAGGCGATCGAGCGTCTGGCCCGGTTCCATGATGTCGAGGTCGATGTCGGGGACGAGGTCCGCAATCGCCAGCACCTGGTCGAGCAACCCGCGATGCTGCGCGGTGACGCAGGTGCGGACGGCGAGGCCCGGCGTGGCGGCGAGCGCGCGGACGACCGGGAACAGCTTGATGGCTTCGGGGCGGGTCCCGAATATGACAAGGATCTTCATGGGAACCGCCCGTAGCGCATGCCGTTTAATTAGGCCCTAACCGTGTGCGGTCGGGAACCGCGATTTGCCGAGGCCCCGCCGTGCGCGTAGAGGCGCGGCCAGGATTTTCAGGAGTAGTCCATGCCGATCAAGCCGCTGCGCAAAGCCGTGTTCCCCGTTGCGGGCCTCGGCACGCGCTTCCTGCCCGCGACCAAGGCCATGCCGAAGGAGATGCTGACGGTCGTCGACAAGCCGCTGATCCAGTACGCGGTCGAGGAGGCGCTCGAAGCCGGGATCGAACAGATCATCTTCGTGACCGGGCGCAACAAGGGCTCGCTCGAGGATCATTTCGATATCTCCTACGAGCTCGAGGACACGATGCGGTCGCGCGGCAAGTCGCTCGACCCGATCGACGGCATCCGCATGAAGCCGGGCTCGCCCGTCTATATCCGCCAGCAGGAGCCGCTCGGCCTCGGCCACGCGGTGTGGTGCGCGCGCGAGATCGTCGGTGACGAGCCGTTCGCGGTGCTGCTCCCCGACGAGCTAATGGTCGGCGAGCCCGGCTTCATGAAGCAGATGGTCGAGGCGTATAACCAGGTCGGCGGCAACATCGTCGGCGCGCTCGAGGTCGCCGATTCGGAGACCGACAAATACGGCATCATCTCGCCTGGCAAGATCGACGGCCGCCTGACCGAGGTCACCGCCCTGGTCGAGAAGCCCAAGCGCGGCACCGCGCCGTCCAACCTGATGATCCCCGGCCGCTACATCCTGCAGCCCGAGGTGATGCGCATCCTGGAGAACCAGGAGAAGGGTGCCGGCGACGAGATCCAACTGACCGACGCGATGGCGCAGCTGATTGGGCGGCAGCCGTTCCACGGCTTCACCTTCAACGGCCAGCGCTACGATTGCGGCGACAAGGCAGGGTATATCGAGGCGAACCTGGCGATCGCACTGGCACGCGACGACATCGGACCGGTGGTGCGCGCGTTCATGGAGGATCTGCTCGCACGGTAAAGGGTCAGAACGCGTTGCGGTGGAGGAGGACGCGGAAGGTCAGCGCGACGATCGTCAGGTCGCGCCAGATCGACCAAGTCTCGAGATACTCCAGGTCGGCCTGCAACCGGTTGCTTAGGTCGCTTTCCTCGACGGTGTTGCCGCGATAGCCGCGGACCTGAGCAAGCCCGGTCAGACCTGGCTTGGCGGCATGGCGCGTCCAATAGCGTTCGTCGACCTCCCAATATAGTTTGTCCGCTGCCTTGGCGCCCAACGCATGCGGGCGGGGCCCGACGATGCTCATCTCACCGGTGAGGACATGGAAAAGCTGCGGCAGCTCGTCGATGCTGGTCTTGCGTATCAGTCGGCCCATCCGTGTGACGCGGTCGTCGTCGCGGGCGGTCAGTCGAGCGCCGACGCTGTCCGATGCCTCGGTTCGCATGCTGCGAAATTTAAGCATCTGGAACATCTCGTTCCCGCGGCCGATCCGCTGCTGCCGGAAGAACACAGGGCCAGGACTGTCGAGCTTGATCAGCACAGCCACGATCAGCATAAGCGGCAACAGAATGATTGCCGCAACTCCGGCGATCGAAAGGTCGAACGCACGCTTCACCAGCCGGTCGAACAGATCCAGTGGCCCGGTGCCGACGACCACGGTCGGTTCGCTGCCGTGCAGGCCTATCCCCAGTGGCGCTAGCCCGGTCAGCTCGGGTACGATGATCTCGCTCTGGATATTTGCGCCTTTCAAGGCGCGCGCCCAGGCGATGCGACGGTCGGGATGGCATGCGATGACGACCCGGTCTGCGCTACCGAGCGAGCGAGCAAGCCGGTCGTACATCACCGGGTCGTGGAGTTCAGGGTCGAAGAACGTCTCGGCCGCGATCATTACCGAATAGGTGCCGCTCGGAACCGGCTGGTCGAATTCACGGATCAGAACGACGCTGAACGGGTTGCCGCCGACAATGCTCGGCATGTTGCGGATTGCAAAGAACCGGCCTGCGAACAAAGCCGTGATCGACGTCGCGGAGGCGATAGCAACCGTGGCGCGCGGCAGTTCCTCGCTCGACTTCAGATAGAAGGCGATGAAGATGATGGTCCCGATCGATACTCCGAGTGCCTTGACGCCTTTCGAGGCCATGCCGACCGGGTCGGCGAAGGACGATGGCGCATAGGCCTGAAGCGTGATCGCCACTGCGAAGTAGATGGGCAGCAACGTGACGAGGAACAGCAGCCAGCCGGTCTCGGTAGCGAAGATTCCGCGGATCGCGGCGGCTAGCGTGAAGCAGGTCGCGATCGTCAGCACGTCAACGATCAGCAGCGCCGAGAACACCCGGATCCGGAGCAACGAGGAACGCGGCTGCCAAGCGATGTGGCTCGGGTCCGCGGGGCCGTCGAGGGGGGGCATGCGGGTCAGGGTGTCCATAGGCATCATGGCCGCGATCCACAGGCGGGGCATCCGGCGTCCTTGGGCAGCCTGATCGTCCGGAACCGCAGCGCGAGGAGGTCGACGATCAGCAGCTTGCCCGCGGGGTCGTCGCCGAACGGCGCGATCGCGCGCAGGACTTCGAGTGCGGCGAGGCTGCCGAGTACGCCGGTGACGGGGCCCAGCACGCCGTTTTCCGAGCAGCTCGTCTCGGCGCGCTCGGGATCCTCGCCGACGAAGCAGCGGTAGCAGGGCCTGTCCGCTTCCCAGCCGCGATAGACCGCGAGTTGGCCCTCGAACTGCCCGACCGCGGCGGACACCAGCGGGATCCGCTGTGCATGGGCGGCGTCGGCGACAATGAAGCGGGTCGCGAAATTGTCGCAGCCGTCGAGGACGACGTCGCACCCCTGCAGCAGCGCGGCGACGGTGCCGCGGTCCAGCCGGACGCGGTGCGGCTCGACCGTCACGTGCGGATTGATGCGGATCGCGGCGGCGGCGGCGGCATCGACCTTGGCGACGCCGGTGTCGGCGGTGACGAAGATCGTCTGGCGCTGCAGGTTGGACGGCTCGACGATATCGTCGTCGATCAGCACCAGCCGGCCGACTCCGGCGGCGGCGAGATACTGGATCGCGGGGGATCCGATGCCGCCGGCGCCGACGATCGCGACCGACGCCGCCTTCAGCCGCGCCTGGCCGGCGCCGCCGAATTCCTTCAGAACGATATGCCGCGCGTAGCGGGCGAGTTCGTCGTCGGAGAAGCTCATTCGCTCCACGCGAAGGTCATGGTGGTGCGGTACCAGGTATCGGACTGCGCGCCGCGGACATCGACATTGTCGCGCGCGGTGCCGAGCACCAGCCCGGCGGCATATTGCTCGACCGTCGGGCAATCGATCGCGCGCGGCGTGATGCGACGGACCTGGCCGCCCGGCGTCGCGAGCACGGCGAGGTCGATCTTCAGCACCCATCCCTGCGCCGAGGCCGCCGCCGCGGCGCAGCGGCCCGCCGCGACCTCGCTCCGCACGAAGGCGGACAGGTCGGGCATGTCGGACGCGGGCCGGCGGACGCGGAGGATCGGCAACGTGCTCCAGTCCTGCGGCGGCAAGGGTGCGACGACGGCCGGCTGGGTGGGCACGACAGGAGGAGCGGTGACCTGCGCGAGCAGCAGCAGCAGCGCGATCATCGGCCGGTTGACCCGAAGCCGCCGGCACCGCGTACGGTGTCGTCGAGCGTCTCGACCTCGGCGAGCGAGGCGCGCAGCACGGCGGCAGGCACGAGCTGCGCGATGCGGTCGCCCCGCGCGATTTCGAACGGTTCGTCGCCGAGATTGGCGAGGATGACCTTCACCTCGCCGCGATAGTCGCTGTCGATCGTCCCGGGGGTGTTGAGGCAGGTGACGCCGTGCTTGAGCGCCAGGCCGGAGCGGGGGCGGACCTGGACCTCATGGCCGTGCGGGATCGCGATGGCGAAGCCGGTGGCGACCGCGGCCCGCGCGCCGGGCGCGAGCGTCAGCGCTTCGGCGGCGACCACGTCCATCCCGGCGGCGCCGTCGCTCGCATAGGCGGGCAGCGGCAAGCCGTCGCCATGCGGCAGGCGCTTGAGTTCGATGCGGATCATGCCGCGCCTGATAGCGCATCCGCGATACGCTCCGCCAGCCTGTCCGCAACGACCGCCTTGGGCAGGCGGTCCCAGGTCTCGACGCCGTCCGCGGTGATCAGGTGGACCGCGTTGGCCGCGCCGCCCATCACGTCGCCCGACACGTCGTTGGCGACGATCCAGTCGGCCTGTTTGCGCAGGCGCTTGGCGACGGCGTGCTCGACGACGCGCTCAGTCTCGGCCGCGAAGCCAACGACGAGGCGAGGGCGGTCCGCGCCTCGCGCGACGCCCGCCAGGATGTCGGGGTTCTCGGCCAGCGTCAGCACGGGGAGGGCGTCGCCCTTCTTCATCTTCTGCGGTGCGGCGGCGACGTGCCAGTCGGCGACCGCGGCGACCATTACCGCGGCGTCGGCGGGCAGCGCGGCGACGACCGCGGCGGCCATCTCGCGCGCGGTCTCGACGTCGATGCGGTCGACGCCCGGCGGAGTCGGAAGCGCCACGGGACCCGCGACCAGCGTCACGCGCGCCCCCAGCCGCGCCAGTGATTCCGCGATCGCGAACCCCTGGCGGCCCGACGAGCGGTTGGCGAGATAGCGGACCGGGTCGATCGGCTCGTGCGTCGGCCCCGCGGTGACCAGGATGTGGCGGCCGGCGAGGCGCGGGGCGGCGGGGGCCAGCATCGCCTCGACCGCCGAGGCGATCGCGTCGGGTTCCGGCAGCCGGCCCGGGCCGAACTCGCCGCACGCCATCGGACCCTCGTCGGGCGCCATGACGGTGATGCCGTCGGCGCGCAGTTGCGCCACGTTGCGCTGTGTCGCGACATGCTCCCACATCCGCACGTTCATCGCCGGCGCGGCCAGCACCGGCGTATCGGTCGCGAGCAAGATCGTTGTCGCCAGGTCGTTCGCCAGCCCGCCCGCCATCCGCGCGAGCAGATCGGCGGTGGCGGGCGCGACGACGATCAGGTCGGCTTCGCGGCTGAGCTGGATATGCCCCATCTCGGCCTCGTCCTTCAGGTCCCACAGCGTCGTGTAGACCTTGTCCTCGCTGAGCGCGGCGAGCGTCATCGGCGTCACGAAATGATGCCCCGCCTCGGTCAGGACGCAGCGCACCGCGTGCCCGCGCTTCTTGAGCAGGCGGATGAGTTCGGCGGCCTTGTAGGCCGCGATGCCGCCGCCGACGATCAGGAGGATACGCTTCATGCAGCCTCCTTTAGCGCAGGATCCGCCGTACCGTAATCCGTCGCGAATCGAGTGCGGCGCCCCACAGGTCGCGCAGGCCATCGATGGCGAAGACCAGCCCCGGCAGCACCAGCGGTGCGACGAGCAGCGCCCAGTGCGGCGTGTCCGCACGTCCGAACAGCGCGAGCAGCGCGCCGACCGCAATCGCCAGGGCGAGCACGCGAAGCCCGGTCGCATCGTCCCACGCCGCCCAGCCGAACAGCGCGAGGCCGACCAGCAGCGCGGCGATCCAGAGCGGCAGGAAGGCCAGCATCGTACCGCTCGCTGCGGCCTCGACCGCCAGGCCGACGCCGAGCAGCGCGAGGGGATCCGCGGTCGCGTCGAGCGGCTTCACGACCTCGGCGACCGCATGGACATGCGCCGCGAACACCGCCAGCACGAGCGCGATCGCCACCATCCAGCCGATCGTTTCGCGCCGCGCGCCCTCCGACCAAGCGAACGCCAGCATCATGAGCATATAGACGACCGCCGTCTCGCGGATCAGCGCGGCCGCCAGCGCGAAGCCGACCGCGTCGAACCACCGTCCCGGGCGCCGCACCGCGAGCGAAAGCGCGACGAACAGCCCGGCCCAGACCTCCGGCACGACGATCAGCGCAGGCTTGAGCATCGGAAGCAGGGCGAACAGTAGCAGGAGCGTGGCCAGCCACTGCGCGCGGACCGTCCGCACCGCCGCCTTCAGCCGCGCATGCCACGCCGTCGCGACCGCAACCGCCAGCGCATAGAGCAATATGGTGACGGCGAAGGAGGGCAGGTACGCCTCCACCATCGCCAGCGTCGGCAGTCCGAAGGCGAGGACGGGCCGCAGCGGATAATCGCCTGCGCGCAACGCATCCGCGGTCACCGCATAATAATTGCCGCCGTGCCGGACGCTGTCGACGATTCCGGCATAGAAGGCGGTGTCGATCTGGCTCGCGGGCACCGCGAGCGCGGCGAGGGTCGCCAGCAGCGCCGCCACGAGCACCACCAGCGCACCGCGCGCCGCAGTCTGCGACCGGCCGGCGAACCGGGACGGCGTCGCCAGCCAGAGCGGTGTCAGCGGGCGGCGCATCGTCTCACCCGAGCGCGAACCAGGTCGCGGTCACGCAGACGATCGCGGTGACCAGCGCGACCATGGCATAACGCCAGCCGCCTCCGATCCGGACGATCTCGATCGCGCGCAGCGGCGGCGCGAGCGGCTCGCCGCCGGGCGGCGGGAACTGCGCCTCGATCCGGCGAACGAGGTCGGGGAGGCGGGTCAGTAGCCGGAAATCGTCGACCAGCCGGTCGGCCAGTGCCGCTTCGGGCCCCAGCTCGCCGCGGATCCAGTCGCGCACGAAGGGTTCGGCGGTGTTCCACAGATTGATGTCGGGGTTGAGGCTGGTCGCGACGCCCTCGACCATCACCATCGTCTTCTGCAGCAGCAGCAGGTGCGGCTGCGTGACCATGTCGAAGTCACGCGTGATCGAGAACAGGCTCTCGAGCATCATCCCGATCGACATGTCCTTGACCGGCAGCCCGCGCATCGGCTCGCCGACCGCGCGCAGGGCGGTGGCGAATTCGCCGACGTCATGATGCGCGGGGACATAGCCCGCCTCGAAATGGATCTCGGCGACGCGTTTGTAGTTGCCGGTGATCAGCCCGTAGAGGATTTCGGCGAGCCACACGCGCGCGCGCCGGTCGATCCGGCCCATGATCCCGAAATCGATCGCGGCGATGCGGTTGCCGGGCAGCGCGAACAGGTTGCCCTGGTGCATGTCGGCATGGAAGAATCCGTCCGCGATCGCCTGACGCAGGAACGCGCGGACCAGGGTCTGCGCGAGCGCAGGCAGGTCGTAGCCCGCCGCGACCAGCGCGGGGCGATCGGACAGCTTGATCCCGTCGATCCACTCGATCGTCATGACCTTAGCGGTCGAGCGCGCCCAGTCGATCTCGGGGACGAGGAAGTCCGATTCGGCGGTCATGTTCTCGGACAGCTCGGACGCCGAGGCCGCCTCGCGCCGGAAATTCAGTTCGCGCAGGGTCCAGCGCTTGAACGTCTCGATCGTTAGGCGCGGGCGTAGCCGCGCCGCCTCGGGCGACAGCGCCTCGAGCTGCGCGGCCGCCCAGCTATAGGTGTCGATCGCGCGCGCGAACTCGTCCTCGACGCCGGGGCGCAGCACCTTGACCGCGACCTGGCGGCCGTCGGTGGTGGTCGCGCGGTGGACCTGTGCGATCGACGCAGCGCCGACCGGGGTCTGTTCGATCCGGCTGTACAGCTCTTCCAGCGGCCGGCCGAAGCTGGCGAGCATCGCCGCCTCGATCGTCTCGTAGGGGACGGGCGATAGCTGGTCCTGCAGCCGCAACAGGTCGTGCGCGGCGGCTTCGCCGACCAGGTCGGGACGCGTCGCAAGCGTCTGGCCGAGCTTGATCGCGGCGGGACCGATCGCTTGGAACGCATCGGCGTAGCGCGGCACCTTCGGCACGCGCGCACCGATCCGCGCGATCCGCGCGAGGCGACGCACCGGCGCAGGCGTATTCGGATCGCGCTCGATCCCCGTCAGCGCGCCGTGCCGCGCGAGGATCCGGCCCCATTTGAGCAGGCGCCATATGTGGGTGGTCGAGGCTGTCACTTGGCGGCAGAGAAGGCTGGTTCACGCGAAGACGCGAAGACGCAAAGGATAGAAGGATTTTCACGCGGAGGCGCGGAGACGCGGAGGTGAAGCGTCCGGCCGCGAACGCGGCCCTTCATTACCGACGACAGAATGACAGCGCGCTGACGCGCGCGACGACGCTTGGCATGGCCTTGCGCAAATCTCCGCGTCTCCGCGCCTCCGCGCGAACCCAACCTTCTCTTCGCGTCGTCGCGGCTTTGCGTGATCATCAGATCTTCCAGCCGCTGTGGATCGCGACCAGCCCGCCGAGCAGCGGCTCCACCTTGGTCTGCACGAACCCAGCCTCGGCGATCATCGCCTTGAACTGCGGCATCCGCGGGAAGCGGCGGATCGATTCGATCAGGTAGCGGTAGCTGTCGGCATCCTGTGCGAGCAGCTGGCCCAGCTTCGGCACCATCTTGTGTGAATAGGCGTCATAGACCTCGGCGAACCCCGGCCACTGCGTCGTCGAGAATTCGAGGCAATAGAAACGCCCGCCACGCCGCAGCACGCGGTGCGCCTCGCGGAGCGCCTTGGGAATGTCCGTCACGTTCCGGATCCCGAACGCGATCGTATAGGCGTCGAAGAACTTGTCGGGGAAGGTCAGCGTCTCGGCGTTGGCCTCGGTCCAGACCAGCCCGTCGATGCCGCGCTTCTGCGCGCGTTCCATGCCGACTTCGAGCATCTGCGGGTTGATGTCGGCGACGGTGATCGACGCGCCCGACGGCTCCATCCGGAACGCGATGTCGCCGGTGCCGCCCGCCATGTCGAGGATCTGCTCGCCTTCGCGCGGTTTGACCCGGCGGACGAACCGATCCTTCCACAACCGGTGCATGCCGCCCGACATCGCATCGTTCATCAGGTCGTATTTCGCCGCGACGTTCGAGAAGACGCCGCCGACGCGCGCGGTCTTTTCGGACGCGGGGATATCTTCGTACCCGAAGGAGACGATAGCGGGGGCGGCGGCGGGGGTAGGCGCGGTGGGCTGGCTCATGCCTCGCGCTCTAGCCGCGCCTTGTGGGCGGAGCAAACGCAACCTAGCTGATCCTCGTGCCAGAACTCCCCGAAGTCGAAACCACCGTCCGCGGGCTCGAACCCGTGCTGCTCGGCCAGCGCCTGACCCGCGTCGAGCCGCGTCGCGCCGATCTCCGGAAAGCGATCCCGGTCGACCTGCGTCAGCGGATGACGGGGGCGGTCGTCACCGCCTTGTCGCGGCGCGCGAAATACGGGCTGATCGATACCGATCGCGGCGACACGCTGGTGTTCCACTTGGGCATGTCGGGGCGGTGGCGAGTCGATCCGCGCGAGATCCTGCCGCACGACCATCTGCTGCTGGAGACCGAGGCCGGGCGGATCGTCGCGCTCAACGACCCACGGCGATTCGGCTTCCTCGATCTCTGGGCGACCGACGACATCGCCAACTACCCGCCGTTCCTGGCGACGGGCCCCGAGCCGCTCGGGCCCGATCTGACCGCGGCGTATCTGCTGGAGGCGCTGGCGGGGCGGGGGGCGTCGATCAAGGCGATGCTGCTCGACCAGCGGGTCGTCGCGGGGCTCGGCAACATCTATGTCTGCGAAGCGCTGCACATGGCGCGAATCGCGCCGTCGCGCGCCGCGGGGCGGCTTTCGCTGGTCCGACTCGAACGGCTGGTCGAGGCGATCCGCACCGTGCTGACCGCGGCGATCCTTGCCGGCGGCTCGACGCTCAAGGATTATGCGCGCCCCGACGGCGAGCTCGGCTATTTCTCGAAACAGTGGCGCGTCTATGGCCGCGAAGGCGACCCGTGCGACTGCGGGGGCGTGGTGAAGCGCCGCACCGAGAATGGCCGATCGACCTTCTGGTGCCCGCGCTGCCAACGCGGCTGACGATAAGGCGGTTGACGATTTGGGGCGGACTGGCTAAGGACCGCGGCTTCCAGAGGGCGTAGGAACAATCCGGCGCTCTCTTTTATCATTCCAGCATTCACGAGGGCTTCATGGCGAACACGCCGCAGGCGAAAAAGCGTATCCGTCGCAACGACCGTCGCGCGGAAGTGAACGGCAACCGCGTTGGCCGTATCCGCACCTTCATCAAGAAGGTCGAGGCCGCACTGGCATCGGGCGACAAGGGCGCAGCGACCACGGCACTCGCCGCGGCGCAGCCTGAGCTGCAGCGCGGCGTCGCCAAGGGCGTGCTGCACAAGAACACCGCGAGCCGCAAGTTCGCTCGCCTGACCAAGGCCGTGACCGGGCTCGCCTGAGCCTCGTCCCTATTGGTGCGGATCGCCCGCCGGAGTCCTCTCCGGCGGGTTTTTTGCGTCTGCGAGATGCAGATCAAAACCGTCCGAAGAATCGCAGGATTCCCCACGATTCGAGCGATCGCGATTCACGGCGCGTCAGCGGCCAATTTGAGAAAAATGCGTTAATAGAGGAACTTATAAAAAATCCGACGCATTTCCGCGGCTTGTTCAAGTCAAGCCGCATTATTTAGAAAATGTGACAGTCGCAGGCCTTGCTAGACTGGCCGTTCGCTTCATAACTGCATCCAGCAGCGACGGTGAATCACGGTCGCGTCATTGGTACTGGGCGAAGATGCCGGACTGCCTCGTTGCGGTCACGGGGGGACATTGCCTGTTGGAATTCAGTCGCCTGCGCGGACCTCGCGCGGGCTCGGAAAGGTGCGCGTTGACGAATTGGCCGGGACAGACGATGCGAGCGACCGAGGCCGAGCAGGCCTGGGCACGCGTGCGTACGTCGCTCCGCGAATCCGCAGGCGCGCGGCTGTTCGACCAATGGCTGAAGCCGATCGAGCTGGTCCCGGGCAGCGACGCCGACACGATCCGTCTCGCGCTGCCCTCGGCGTTCATGACCAACTGGGTCCGCAACCATTATGCGGACCGACTGGTACTCGAATTCCGCCAGATCATGCCGGGCGTCCGCAGCGTCCAGATCGAGACTCGTGTGGCGGGGCCCGCACCGGTCGCGCTGGCTCTGGTGCCGGATCCGGTCGTTCCCGCACCTGCCCCAGTTCATGCACCGGCACCCGCACCGGCAGCACCGGGCGCGCCACGGACCTTCGGTGTCGACCCGTCGCTTCGGCCTGCGCCGGCTATGGTCGCACCCGTGCCGGTCTCCGCCGCGGCGCCTGGGTTGCCGTTGCCGCTGGCCGAGCGCCCGCCGCTCGATCCGCGCTACACCTTCGATCGCTTCGTCGTCGACGCGTCGAACAAGGTCGCGTTCAATGCCGCCAAGGTGCTGGCCGAGCCGGGACCCGTGCGCTTCTCGCCCTTGTTCCTCCACAGCGGCACGGGGCAGGGCAAGAGCCACCTGATGCACGCGATCGGGCACGCGTTTCTCGATCATAATCCGCACGCGATCGTGCTGTGCATGTCCGCCGAGCGCTTCATGTATGATTTCGTCGCGGCGATGCGCGCGCGCGACACGCATGCGTTCAAGCAGCGGTTGCGCGGCGCCGATCTCCTGCTGATCGACGACCTGCAGTTCATCGCCGGCAAGGACGCGACGCAGGAGGAGTTCTTCCACACCGTCAACGAGATCATGGCGGCGGGCAAGCGGCTGGTGATCTCGGCCGATCGCTGCCCGCAGGCGCTCGAAGGCGTCGAGGCGCGGATCGTGAGCCGGATGGCGGTCGGGCTGGTCGCGGACATCAAGGCACCCGATTTGTCGCTGCGCCGTGCGATCCTCGACCGCAAGCTCGCCGACCTGCCCGACACCCGCGTGCCGCTCGACGTGCTTGACCTGATCGCGAGCCGGATCCACGCGAACATCCGCGAGCTGGAGGGCGCGCTGAACCGGGTCGTCGCCTATGCGCAGCTGACCGGCGACAGCATCGACCTCGACTTCGCGGTGGCGACGCTGGGCGAGGTGTTGCGCGGCGTGCAGAAGCGCGTGACGATCGACGAGATCCAGAAACTCGTCTCCGCGCACTTCGAACTGAAGCCGCTCGACCTGATTTCGGCACGCCGCGCCCGTGCGGTCGCGCGGCCGCGGCAGATCGCGATGTATCTCGCCAAGCGGCTGACGACTCGCTCGCTGCCTGAAATCGGGCGCAAATTCGGCGGTCGCGACCATTCCACGGTGATCCACGCGGTCCGCCGGATCGAGGAACTGCGCGACACCGATCGCGACATCGACGCCGCTGTCCGCGTCCTCATCCGCGAATTGGAAGGCTGAGCAGCGTGTTGGCTAACGCGATGTTAAGCGCGCGCGGCGATGATCGCGCGCATGGAACCCAGCGCTAGCGCCGACCCCGTACAGTCCCTGCTTCTGCGATCGGGCATCGCCGCGCTCCTGCTATGCGCGCTCGCGGCGATCACGATCCGGCACACCGTCCCCGACACGCTAATCGATTATTATTTCTTTCATCAGGACGCCTGGTTGCTGGGCGCCAGTGGGCTGATGCTGTGCGTGCTGTCCCGCTTCGATCTGGGCGAACGACCGCTGGCACTGCGGGCGGGGCCTCTGGCTGCTTGCGTGATCGTCGCAGCCGTGCTGGCCTATGCCGGATCGTTCGTCGTTATGGAGCGCTTCGCGCTGTCCCGCGACGAGATCATGGCGGACTTCGCGGCCGATTATTTTCGGCGCGGCCAGGCGGGTCGTCCGATCCCGGCCGGTCTCGGCGCGTTGGCGAGCGCCATGATGCCGTGGGCCGGTACCGAGCATGGCCTGTGGACGTCGAATTATCTGCCCGTCTCGTCGCTGCTGCGCGCGGCGGCCTGGCTGCTTGGCGATCCTTTTTTTGCAGGACCGCTGCTGCTCGTCATCGGCTGTGGCGGGCTCTGGATGTCCGCTCGGAGGATCTGGCCGGACCGTCGCGAGCCCGCGGTCGTCGCGCTCGTCCTCGCGCTGACCTCGACGCAGCTGCTCGCCAACGCAATGACAGCCTACGCCATGACCGCACATTTTGCGCTGAACGCGGTGTGGCTTGCCTTTTATCTCCGGCGTGACGCCCGTGGCAATGCGGCGGCGATCGCGATCGGGCTGCTCGCCACCGGGCTTCACCAGATCCAGTTCCATATGCTGTTCGTGTCCGGCTTTATCGTCTGGGATTTCGCCAGCGGCCGTCGGCGGACGGCGACTCTCTATGTCGGCGCGTGCATCGGCTATCTCGTGGTCTGGGGCATCGTGTATCCGGACGTCGTCCTGCGATGGCTGCTCGGTCCGCCGCCCGTGACTGCCGAACCGAGATTGCCGCTTGGCGCGCTGCTCATGAAATTCGCCGGCCGGATCGGCGATCTGCAGCCGATCAGCAGCCTCGCGCGGTTTGCGGCATGGCAGAACGTCCTGCTGCTCCCGCTGGCGTTCGCGGGCGCGCGCGATCTCCGCGACGCCGACGGCAAGCCGACGATCATGGTGGCGTTCGCGGCGTCGTGCACGGTCGGGTTGTTGTCGATGGTGTATCAAGGCCATGGCTACGGCTATCGCTACCTGCACGGTCTGCTCCCATGCCTCTGCCTGCTTGCGGCGGGGGGCTGGGTCCACCTGTCGAAGGGGCGCGGGCGTCCGATGCCGGCGACATTGTTATGGGCCGGGTGCGGCTTTGCGCTACTCTTCACCGCGCCGGTCGCGCTGACGCTGTCGCGGTCATTCCTGTACCCCTATGCCGCAGCCTACCGCGTGCTCCGTGCGGCGCCAGCCGATGTCGTGCTCGTGGACGGGCGCGGCGGGGCGTTCATCGAGGATCTGGTGCGGATCGATGGGCCGATCGCGCGGCCGATCCTGCTCGACCTCAGCTTCGTGCCCCTGCGCGTGCTGCCGCGGTTGTGCGCCGCCGGCCGGGTGATGATCTTCGATCAGATGCAGGCGCGGCCACTCGGGATCAGGCCGGGTGGGGATGCCGGCAAGTACGAGCGCCATCTGGTCGCGAGCCGGGCACTGCTGGCCCGGCTGCACTGCGGGCAGCCGGTGCCCCTTGGCTGATCGTCAGATCTGCAGGCCCACTGCGTCCTGCGCGGCGCGAAGGGTGGGGGCCGCCAAGGTGCGGGCCCGGTCCGCGCCATGATCGAGGATCGCCGCCACCGCCGTTCGATCCTCGAGCAGTGCCGTCAGGCGATCGCGGATCGGACCGAGCGAGGCTACTGCCAGATCGGCGAGCGCTGGCTTGAACGCGCCGAACCCCTGGCCGGCGAACTGCGCCAGCACCGCATCCACGCTGCCGCCCGAAAGCGCGGCGTAGATCGTGACGAGGTTGCGCGCTTCAGGGCGGCCCTCGAGCCCGTCCGCGGTCTCGGGTAGCGCATCGGCGTCCGACTTCGCCTTGCGGATCTTTTGCACGATCATGTCGTCGCCATCGACCAGATTGATCCGTGAGGCGTCGGACGGGTCCGACTTCGACATCTTCGCGGTGCCGTCGCGCAAGCTCATGATCCGCGGCGCGGCCTTGCTGATCAACGGCTCGGGCAGCGTGAACAGCTCGACGCCGAAATCGGTGTTGAACTTGGTCGCGATGTCGCGGGCGAGTTCGAGGTGCTGCTTCTGGTCGTCGCCGACGGGGACGTGCGTGGCATTGTACAGCAGTACGTCGGCCGCCTGTAGCACGGGATAGGCGAACAGACCGACGCTGGCCCCCTCGCGGTTCTTGCCCGCCTTGTCCTTCCACTGCGTCATGCGGTTGAGCCAGCCCATCCGTGCGGTGCCGTTCAGGATCCAGGCGAGCTCGCTGTGCGCGGGGACGCGCGCCTGGTTGAACAGTATCGCGCGAGTGGGGTCGATGCCGGACGCGATCAGCGTCGCTGCCATTTCGATCGTGTTCGCGCCCAGCTCGCGCGGATCGATCGCGACGGTCAGCGCGTGCAGGTCGGCGAGGAAGAACAGGCAGTCGTCGCCGTCTGCCATCGCGTCCTGCATCGCCACCCATTGCCGGATCGCGCCGAGGTAATTGCCGAGGTGGAGATTGCCCGTAGGCTGGATGCCGGAAACGACCCGTTTGGAGGTGGCGCGCATGACGACTGGACCTATTTGGAACGGCGGACGAGCGTGGCGATATCGCCGAGCCGGAACGCGCCAGTGAGTAATGTGGCGACCGCATAGACGACCCCGCCGGTCGTCACCAGCACGACCATCGCGCCCCAACGCTCGACGCTGGTGCCGGTCACGAACGGCTGAAACAGGTCGTTCAGGAAGAACATAACCCCGCCCATGATCAACGCGGCGACGAGCAGCCGCCAGGTGCGGCGCACAAGCCGCGCGTCGGCGGTGAAATGCCCGCGGGCGACGAGCGTGCGATAGAGCAGCGCGACGTTGACCGTGCTGGCGATCGCGGTGGCCAGCGGCGGACCCATGTGACCGAGCGGCTTGATCAAGGCGAGGTTGAGCCCGAGGTTCACGACCATCGACAGCGTCGCATAGCGGACCGGCGTCTTCGTGTCCGACCGTGCATAATAGCCCGGCGTCAGCACCTTCACGAGGATGTAAGAAGGGAGGCCGATCGAGAAGGCGGCGAGCGCCTGCGCGGTGAACAGGCTGTCCTGCGCGGAAAAATGGCCATGCTGGAACAGCGCGCCGACGATCGGCCCGCCGCACACAATCAGCGCGACGGTCGCCGGCAGCGTCAGGAACAGCGCGAGCTCCATCCCGCGGTTCTGCGTCGTCATCGCCTGCGCGTCCTCGCCGCGGCCGAGCTGGCGCGAGATCGTCGGAAGCAGCACGGTGCCGAGACCGATGCCGATCAGCCCCAGCGGCAGTTGGTTCAGCCGGTCGGCGAAATAGATGTACGACACCGATCCTGCGGGCAGCAGCGCGGCGGCGAGCGCGGTCGAGACGACGAGGTTGATCTGCACCGCGCCGGCGCCCGCCGCGGCGGGCCAGATCAGGCTCATCAGCTTCCTGACGTCCGGGTTCAGCTGCGGCCGCTTCAGGCGCAGGCGGATGCCGGACGTGCGGCACGCATAGATCAGCCAAAGCAGCTGCAGCGCACCCGAGACGGTGACCGCGATCGCCTGGTTGCGGGCGGTGAGCAGCGGCACATCCGCATGGAACAGCAGCAGCGCACCGATCAGCGTCGCGTTGAGCAGGATCGGCGCGGCGGCGTTGACCCAAAATTTGTGCAGCGAGTTGAGGATGCCGCCGAGTAGCGAGACGAGGCTGATGAGCAGCAGATAGGGCAGCGTCAGCCGCGACAGCTGCACGACGAACGCAAAGCGTTCATGCGGGATGCCGTTGAAGCCCAGCGTCAACAGCCAGGTGACGGGCCAGGCGGCGGCCTCGAGCAGCGCCGTCATGACGATCAGCGTCGGCAGCAAGACCGACAGCGCGTCCTCGGCGAACGCGATCCCGTCGGGCAGCCCTCGACCGTCCTTGGCGCCGACCTTCCGATTGAACATCGGGATGAACGCGGCGCTGAACGCGCCTTCGGCGAACAGCGCGCGGAACATGTTGGGCAGGCGGAACGCGATCAGGAACGCGTCCGACGCGAAACCCGCGCCCACGAACCGCGCAAACAGCGCGTCGCGGACCAGCCCCAGGACGCGGCTGGCGAGCGTCAGCCCGCCGACCGATCCCAGGGCTTTGGCAAGGTTCATGGATGAAGTCCGGGTTGGAGCGAAAGGCCGATCCTCCCCCGCCAGGGGGGGCGCCGAAGGCGTCGGAGGGGGCGGACACGGAACGGATGTTGTCCTTGCCGCCCCCTTCGTCAGGCTGCGCCTGCCACCTCCCCCTGGCGTGGGAGGATCGACAGCGTGTTACGCCTGCCCGAAGTCCCCGACGTTCGGCTGCACGCCCTGCTCGGACTGCTGCAGATACAGCTGCGCGAAATCGATCGGCTCGAGCAGCAGCGGCGGGAAGCCGCCGTCGCGGACCGCATCGCTGAGCACGCGGCGTGCGAACGGGAACAGCAGGCGCGGGGCCTCGCCCAGCAGGAAAGGCTGGACATGCTCGCCGGGGATGTTGCGCAGCCCGAACAACCCGGCATAGGACAGGTCGACGATGAACGCGACTTGGCCGTCGGTCTCGGCGCGGACGTCGATCTTCAGCACGACCTCGTGCACTTCGTCGCCGACCTGCGCCGCGCCGATGTTGAACTGCACGTCGATCGCGGGCGGGGTCGGGTTCTGATAGACCGCAGGCGCGTTCGGGTTCTCGAACGACAGGTCCTTGATATACTGCGAGATCAGGCCCGCGGCCGGCGTGGTGTCCTCGCCGTTCGCGAATGCGGTATCGGCGGCGGTCACGCCATTGTCCTGGTCGTCCATGTCGTCCTGTCCTTTGAAATGCGTAAGGACCGAAGCGGAGGGGTCGCGCGTTCGGGTCCGGTACGATGGTCGCTAGCAGTGCGTGGCGGGCGTTTCAACGGGCGCCGCTTTGATTTGGCCCCCGCATGGCCTATGTTGGCCTGAAGATCGGAGGCTCGGTTGTTCTACGTAGTTCTTCTCGCGATGGTTGCAGGCTTTCTGGCGATGCGACTTTACAGCGTGCTCGGCAAGCGCACCGGCCACGAGCAACCCCTGCCGCGTGCGGCCGAGGAGCGTCCCGCGACGCTGTCGGTGCCGCGATCGGTGTCGCCGGTCGCCGAAGTGCGCGAGATCGCCAACCGCAACATCGAACCGCGCGCCGAACCAGGCCTGCGCAGCATCGTCGCGGGCGAACCCGGCTTCGACGTGGGCCAGTTCCTCGAGGGCGCGCAGGCCGCGTACCGCATGGTCCTGGAAGCGTTCTGGACCGGCGACGAGGCGACGCTTGCTGAACTCGCCGAGGACGATGTCCGCGCCGCGTTCGTCGAGGCGATCGCCGCGCGCAACGCCGCGGGCGAGGTGCTCGACAACCGCCTCGTCACGATCGAGCGCGCGATCATCGCCGACGCGAGCCTGTCGGGTCGCGACGCGCGGATCACGGTCCGCTTCGATGCCGATATCGCCGCGATCACGCGCGATGCCGAGGGCAACGTGATCGCCGGGTCGATGACCGACGCCGTCGAGACGCACGACGTCTGGACCTTCGCGCGGACGTTGAAGAGCAACGATCCGAACTGGAAGCTCGCGGACACCGACGAGGCGTGATGCGCAAACTGGGGGGAGTGGCGCTCGCGCTGATGGTCAGCGCGTGCGTCGGTGGCGTCGAGCCGCCGCGTACCGGCGTCGCACCGGTCGGCCGGCCACCCGATCCGGTCCGTGTCCATCCGACGCGCGATACGGGGGCCTCACCCAATATTCGCGGTATCCAGTCGCCGGCGCGGATCGTCGGGGCCGTGCCGATGCTCGCGGCACCGGTGACGCCCGCGGTCGAGCCCGCGAATGCGGTAGCGGCCGGTGTCCTGCCGGGCCCCGCGATCGGCAGTCTCCCGATTACCGACATCCAAGCCGAGGCGGCATTGGCCGCGTTCGTGACGAGTTGCCCGGCGCTGCAGCGCCGTGTCGACCAGTCGGGGCTGACGCGCGGCGCCGACTGGCAGCCGGCCTGCGCCGCTGCCGCGTCGGTGCCGCGTGGCGGGGCGCGCGCGTTCTTCGCGCAGTGGCTGGAGACGGTCCAGGTCGGCGACGGCAGGGCGTTCGCGACCGGCTATTACGAACCCGAGATCGCCGGCTCGCTGACGCGCCGCTCGGGTTACGAAGCGCCGGTCTATGGCCGGCCGGACGATCTGATCGACGTCGATCTCGGCGCATTCTCGACCAGCCTCAAGGGCAAGAAAATCCGTGGGCGCGTGCAGGGCAGCAATTTCGTGCCCTATTACGACCGCACTGCGATCGAGCAGGGGGCGCTTGCGAACAAGGCGCCGATCCTTGCCTGGGCGCGCGATCCGGTCGAACTCTTCTTCCTCCAGATCCAGGGGTCCGGGCGGCTGCGGCTGCCCGACGGCGAGATCCTGCGGATCGGCTATGCGACGCAGAACGGTCGCGACTATACCGGCATCGGCGCACTGATGAAGGCGCGCGGGCTGCTCCAGCCGGGGCAGACGTCGATGCAGGGCATCGTCGCGTGGCTCCACGACCACCCGGTCGAAGGCCAGGCGATCATGCGCGAGAACAAGAGCTTCGTGTTCTTCCGCGAACTCGACGGCGCACCGCTGGGCGCACTCGGCCTGCCGGTCATCGGCCAGGTCAGCGCCGCCGCCGACGTGAAGTTCGTGCCGCTCGGCACGCCCGTTTTCCTGTCGCTCGACCGGCAGGATGCGAGCGGGCTGTGGGTGGCGCAGGACACCGGCGGCGCGATCAAGGGGAGCAACCGCTTCGACACCTTCTGGGGTGCGGGCGCCGCGGCGGAAGCGACCGCGGGCGGCATGGCCGGGCGCGGTACCGCGTTCTTGCTGCTGCCGGTCGGCACCGTCGCGCGGCTGAATGGAGCGCGATATGGCGGTCCGACCCCTCAACCCTGACGAGGCCCAGCTCTGGGCTCGGGTGATGGCCACCGTGCGACCGATGCGCGCGGTGAGCGTCGGCGCGCATATCCCCGAGAAGCCGGTCCCGGTGGGGAAGGCCGTCCCGCCGCCGCCCGCGCCGCTGCACGGCGTCAAGCCGATCGTGCGGACGCCGGTGCGGATGGCAGCGAAGCCCATGCCGCGCGCGTTGCCCCGGCCGATCACCGAAACCACGCTCGACGGCAGCTGGGACAAGAAGCTCGTCCGCGGCGCGGTCTATCCGGACAGCTCGATCGATCTCCACGGCCATACGCTCGCGTCCGCGCACGCCATGCTCGACGCTGGTTTAGGCAGGGCGATCGCGCGCGGAGACCGCGTGCTGCTGCTGGTCACGGGCAAGCCGCCACGACCCGAAAGCGAACGCCCGCACGCGCGCGGCGCGATCCGTGCAGCGGTGGCGGACTGGCTGGCCGGGTCGCGTCATGCCGATGCGATCGCCGCGGTCCGCGGCGCGCATCCGCGGCACGGCGGGCAGGGCGCGCTCTACATCATCCTGCGCCGCGAACGGTAACCCGTCCGGCGCTGCAACCAAAAGTTGACGCGGCAAAAGACCAAAGGCTTCGCAATCCCTATCAAGCTGGTGGACATTCGGTCCGTCAGGAGGAGGCGATGCGTCGAACAGCGACCGGGACGATGGAATGGCCGACGATCGCGCTCGCGGCGCTGATCTATGGCGGGTGGCTGGCGGTCACGGCGTGGCATACGGCGATCCCGACCCCGTTGCTCGTGCTGGCCGGCGGTTGGCTGCTGGCCTGGCAGGGGTCGCTGCAGCATGAAACGATCCACGGTCACCCGACCGGTATCCGCCCCATCGACGACGCGATCGGCTTCGTGCCGCTGGCGCTGTGGCTGCCCTACCGGCTTTACCGCCGCAGCCATCTCGCGCATCATGGTGCGGCGGTCATCACCGACCCGCGGCACGACCCCGAATCGCGGTACCGGGTGCCGCTCGGACGGCTCGCCGCGATCCCCGCGCGGCTGCAGGCGACGTTGCTCGGCCAGATGCTGTTCGGACCGCCGATCGCGGTCGCGCGGTTCGCGATCGGCGAGGGCGCGCGGCTGGTCCGTGAACCGCGGCGCGTGCTGCGCGACTGGACGCCGCATCTGGCCGGCGTGGCGATCCTGTTCGGCTGGCTGCATCATGTCGGGCTCGGGATCGGCACGTACTGCGCCTGCTTCGTCTATCCCGGCATGGCGCTGACGATGCTGCGATCCTATGCCGAACACCGTGCCGATCTGGTCAGCCCCGCGCGCGCGGCGTCGGTCGAGCGCGGCGGGATGTTCGCGCTGCTGTTCCTCAACAACAATCTCCACGCTGCGCATCACGAACGGCCGCGGCTCGCCTGGTACGCGTTGCCGGCCTATCACCGCCGACACCGCGCGCGGTTCGCGGGCAGCGGATCGCCGATCTACCGCGGCTATGGCGACATCGTCCGTCGCTTCGCGTTCCGCCCCCACGACGCCATCGTGCACCCCGGCTTTCGCGGGGTCCCGATGTGAAGCGCGTCGCGACGCTCGGCATGTACGACCACCCCGCGCAGCACGCCGCGAACGACCGGCTGTGGGGCGAGATCGCGCGGATCCTGCGGGCGCGGGGTGTCGCGGACGTGCCCGACCGCCTGGATCGGACGCGCGACGTCCACGCGATCTGGCGCGATCCGGCGTTGCTGTTCGGCCAGGCCTGCGGCTATCCGCTGCTTGCCGACCGCGCGCTTTCGCTGCGCGTGCTCGCGCTGCCGGTCTATGACGCACCGGCGTGTGGCCGTGCGACGCATGCCAGCCTGCTGGTTGCGCGGGCCGACGACGGGCGGGACTCGCTCGCGGCCTATCGGGGCACGCGCGCGGCGATCAACGACAGGCTGTCGAACACAGGCATGAACCTGTTCCGGGCCACGCTGGCGCCGATCGTAGGGGAGGGCACGTTCTTTGCGGACGTCATCCAGACCGGCGCGCACCGCGCAAGCGTCGTCGCGGTCGGCGCGGGCGCGGCCGACCTCGCCGCGATCGACGGCGTGACCTATGCCGCGCTCGACCGGTTCGAGCCCGCGCTGACCGCCAAGCTGAAGATCGTCGCGCGAAGCCCGGAGTCTCCGACGCTGCCCTTCGTCACCGCGGCGGCGACCAGCATCGAGACCGTGGCCGCGCTGCGCATCGCGCTCGACCTCGTCATGGCCGATCCCGGCCTGGCCGACGCCCGCGCTGCGCTGTTCCTCGCGGGCCATGAGCCAGCAAGCGCGGCGGCGCTGGCGCCGATCGCCGCGATCGAGGCAACCGCGACTGCCGCCGGCTACCCTGTACTAGCGTGAGGATTTCGACCGTGCCCCAACCGACCGAGCCGATCGATCTCGCCGCGACGATCGACGAACTGCGCGCCGCGCGCCTTGCCTGGCGGGACGAGGCCGGCAGCCGCTACAGCGTCGGGCGGTTTCCGTCGCGCGACGGGGTCGCCCGCGCCGTCGAGGATCTCGTCGCCGCATTGTTCCCGGGGCGGCTCGGTGCCTTCATTGGTCCGGCCGAGCGCGAGGACGCGTTTGTCGAGACGCGACTGCGCACCGCGCTGGACGGGCTGCAGCGCCAGATCGAGAGCGAGTTCGCCTATTGGCAGGAGGATGCGATCCTCGCGTTCGACGTCAGCCAGGCGGCGATGATCGTGCGGCTGTTCTGTGCCGAACTGGCGCCGATCCGCGACAGCGTCGACGCCGATGTCCGCGCGGCTTTCCTCGGCGATCCGGCAGCGCGCAGCGAGGACGAGATCCTGATCTGCTATCCCGGCATCGTCGCGATCCTGCACCACCGGATCGCGCACGCGCTGTACGGGCTGGGCGCGCCGATCGTCGCGCGGATCATCTCGGAACTCGCCAACAGCCGGACCGGGATCGACATCCATCCGGGCGCGACGATCGGGCGCAGCGTGTTCATCGACCATGGCACCGGCGTGGTGATCGGCGAGACCGCAATCATCGGCGACCGGGTCCAGCTGTATCAGCACGTCACGCTCGGCGCGCGCAGTCCGCTCGGCGTCACCGGCATGAGCCCGCGCGAGCGGCTCGCGCGGCATCCGATCGTGGAGGACGACGTCGTGATCTATGCCGGCGCGACCATCCTGGGGCGGGTCACGATCGGGCGCGGCGCGACGATCGGCGGGAATGTCTGGCTGCTCGAAGACGTGCCCGCGGGCAGCGTCGTCGCGCAACCGACCGCGGCGATCCTGGCCGGCGACGCCGCGATCGACCTGCACGAGACGCTGCGAGGGCGGCCGTGAGGCGCTTCGCCTGCTGCCGCGAGGCCGATGGCCCGGTGAAGCCGGTGATCGGCGTGCTGTGCTGCAACGAGGTCGCCGACCGGCCGATCCAGGCAGTCGCGACCCGGTTCGTAGCCCCCCTGGTCCGCTATGCCGGTGCCACCGTGCTGCTCGTCCCCGCGGTCGCCGACGCGATCGACGTGCGGTCGCTTGCCGGTCGGCTGGACGGCCTGCTGCTGACCGGATCGCGGTCCAACGTCGCCGGCGCGCGCTACGGCGGGGTCGATGCCACCGACGATGCGCTCGACCTCGACCGCGACGCGGTCGCCTTGGAACTGGGCGGCCGGATGATCGACGCCGGCAAGTCTGTGTTCGGGATCTGCCGAGGGCTGCAGGAACTGAACGTGCTGTTCGGCGGTACGCTGACCGCGACGCTCGCCGACGGCCATCATCGTCCGACGGCGGACGAGACCGCGTATGAATCGCTGTTCGATCATGTCCACGACGTGACGCTCAATCCCGGTGGGCTGTTGGCGGCCGCGATCGCCGAGCCTCGAGTCTCAGTGACGTCGGTGCACCGGCAAGGCATCGACCGGCTCGGCGACGGTCTGTCGGTCGAGGCGCTGTCGGCGTCGGACGGCCTGATCGAGGCGTTTTCGGCGCGGCCCTGCGGCGGCGACGTGCTCGCCGTGCAGTGGCATCCCGAATGGGATGTCGCCGACAGCGCACCCAGCCGTAGTTTTTTCTCGTTGATCGGACGCTCGCTCGGGTCGAACGCAAACACATGATCGCCGCAGAGCGATAACGAACCAGGGACCAGTATCATGATGGCTTACCGTACCGCGTTGGCGCTCGCCGTTTCGACATTCGCGCTTCAGGCGCACGCTGCCTGGGCGCAGCAGGCGCCGGCCGCGCCCGTCGCCGATCCCGCTACCGCGGCCGTTGCCGACGATGCACCGCAGGACGATATCATCGTCACCGGCACGCGCACCCCGGGCCGCTCGCGGCTCGACAGCGCCTCGCCGGTCGACGTGCTGAGCGGCGCCAGCCTCCAGCGGCAGGGGACCACCGAGCTCGCCACCGCGCTGTCCGCGATCGCGCCGTCGATCGACTTCCCGCGACCCTCGGCGACCGACGGCACCGACGCGATCCGTCCCGCGACGCTGCGCGGCCTGTCGCCCGACCAGACGCTGGTGCTGATCAACGGCGTCCGCGGCCACACCTCGTCGCTGCTCAACACCAACGGCAGCGTCGGGCGCGGTTCGGCCGCGGTCGATCTCAATACCGTGCCGACCGTCGCGCTCGACCGGATAGAGGTGCTGCGCGATGGTGCATCGGCGCAATATGGCTCCGACGCGATCGCCGGCGTGGTCAACCTGCGGCTTCGCGAAGCGCGATCGGGTGGTGGCGCGCAGGTCACCTACGGCTTCTACGACACCGACGTCGACACCGCGAACAACAGCCGCAACGTCAAGGGCGAGAACGCCGTCACCGCCTCGGCGTGGCAGGGCATCGGGTTCGGCACCGACGGCTTCGTGACGGTGTCGGGCGAATATACCAGGCGCCAGCCGACGAACCGTGCCGACATCGACACGCGCGTGACGCCCAACCGCGTCACCGGCCGCTACGGCGATCCGGCGGTCGAGCAATATACCGGGTTCGTCAACGCCGGCACCTCGCTGACCGACAGCATCAGCCTGTATGCGTTCGGCGGCTATCAGGATCGCGACAGCCGCAGCGCGGCATTTCCGCGCATCGCCGCCACCGGTGCGAGCGCGGCGGCCCTCGCGCTGCTGACCCGCGCCGGCTATCCGAGCGGCTTCCTGCCGATCATCAACACCAAGTCGAAGGACATCAACTCGGCGGTCGGCCTGCGCGGCGACGTGAGCGGGTTCAACGTCGACCTGTCGCTCAGCTATGGGCGCAACCGCATCGACTATCGCACGCTGAACTCGGCCAACTACGCGTTCGGCACCGCCAGCCCGCGCAATTTCGACGATGGCGCGACGATCTACGACCAGTATGTCGCCGGGCTCGACGTCACGCGGAAGTTCGACCTCTTTCAGTCGCTGAACGTCGCGTTCGGTATCGAAGGCCGCCGTGAGGGCTACAAGATCGTGGCAGGCGAACTCGCCTCCTACGGCTATCCGGCCGCCGGCACCGTGACCGGCATCCCCGCCGGCACGACCGCGGCCCCCGGCGCACAAGGGTTTGGCGGCTTCGCGCCGGGCAACGCGACCGAGCG
Organism: Sphingomonas ginsenosidivorax; assembly: GCF_007995065.1. NCBI lineage: Bacteria > Pseudomonadati > Pseudomonadota > Alphaproteobacteria > Sphingomonadales > Sphingomonadaceae > Sphingomonas > Sphingomonas ginsenosidivorax. Next base: position 737,884 of record NZ_VOQR01000001.1, read on the forward strand.
GAGCCGCCGCAACGCGAGCATCTATCTCGACCTCGAGGCGCAGGTCACCGACAAGCTGCTCATCGGGCTCGCCGGCCGCGCCGAGGATTATTCGGACTTCGGCACCACCGCGACCGGCAAGGCATCGTTGCGCTATGATTTCGCGAACTGGTTCGCGCTGCGCGCCACCGCCTCGACGGGGTTCCGCGCGCCGTCGCTGCAGCAGCAATATTTCACGCAGACCGCCTCGGTCGTGACGAACGGCGTGCCGATCCTGACGGGGACCTTCCCGTCGGTCAGCACGGTCGCGACCGCGCTCGGCGGCCTTCCCCTCGAGCCCGAAAAGTCGACCAACCTGTCGGTCGGCACGGTGATCCGCGCGGGCGGGTTCGACTTCACGATCGACGCCTACCGCATCCACATCCGCGACCAGATCGGGCTGTCGGAGAATATCAACGCGAGCTTCAGCCCGACCGTCGCGGCGCTGCTGGCACCGTTCAACGTCTCGGCGGCGCGGTTCTTCCTCAACGGCCTCGCCTCGACCACCAAGGGTATCGACGCGGTCGCGCATTACCGGCTGGCGTCCGACAGCGCAGGGACGTTCGACTTCACCGTCGCGGGCAACATCAACGACGTGAACGTGACGCGCGTACCGCTCACGACCTCCACGCTGAACCCCGCACCGACCCTGTTCGCGCGCAGCCGCATCCTGACGCTCGAGGACGGGACCCCGGGCGAGAAGGTCACGGGCTCGATCGACTGGTCGCTGGACCGGATCGGTGCGCTCGCCCGCGTCACCTATTATGGCGACGTCAACCAGCCCGGCACGCTCGTCGCCGCGGACGTGCATACCGGCCGCCACGCCATCACCGATTTCGAGCTGCGCTACTCCGCGCCCAAGGGTGCGCAGATCGGGCTTGGCGTCAGTAACCTGTTCGATGTCTACCCGGATGCGACGATCGCGGCGAACAACAGCACCGGCGTGCTGGGCTATCCGTCCTATTCGCCGTTCGGGTTCAACGGCCGCTATCTGTACGCGCGCGTCGGTTTGAACTGGTAAGGCCTGGCTACGCTCCGCTGCGGCCGGTACGCTGGCCGCGGCGGAGGACATGATGATCGACAGACGCGATATTCTGAAGGGTGCGGGGGCCGCGCTGCTGCTGGCGGGTGCCCGACCCGCGCTGGCGCTTGGCGGCGCGGACCGGTTCGCGGACGTCGATCCGGAGATGGTCGACGATCTGCGGCTGATCCAGGACATGGTCGTCTCGGCGGCCAACCTCGACGCCTTCCGCCACCGCCCGGCGACGCGCCACGCCCACCCCGCGCCGCAGCCGCCGATCGCTACGGCCAAGCTGCCGGTGGTCATGGTTCCCGGGCTTCCCGGCCAGCCCGCAGTGCGCACCGTGCAGTTCGACGGCGCGCCCGGCCGGAAGGGCAGGGGGGCCGTCGTCTGGATGCATGGCGGCGGCTATGTCGCAGGCGCGGCCGGCATTCCGACCGACCTGCGCGTCGCGGCACAGCGCAACGGCTGGCTGGTCGTCTCCGTCGACTACCGGCTGGCGCCCGAGACGACCTATGCCGGATCGCTCGCCGACACTTACGCGGCGCTGCGATGGGTGCATGCCAATGCCGCAAGCCTGGGCGTCGATCCCTCGCGGATCGCGGTCGGCGGTGCGAGCGCGGGTGGCGGGCACGCGTCGATGCTGGCGCTCGCCGCGCGCGACCGGGGCGAGGTGAAGCTCGCCTATCAGGTACTCATCTACCCGATGCTCGACGATCGCACGGGCAGCACTCGTCCGGCGCGCGCAGGTACCGGCGCGTTCATCTGGACCGCGGACGCGAATCGATTCGGCTGGACGTCGCTGCTCGGGGTGCCTGCGGGTAGCGCACGCGTTCCCGCCGGCATCGTTCCGGCGCGACGCCGAGACCTGTCGGGACTGCCGCCTGCCTTTATCGGTGTCGGGACGCTCGACCTTTTCCTGGACGAAGACCTCGCCTATGCGGGCGCGCTCCGTGCCGCTGGCGTGCCGGTGGACCTCGCGGTCGTCCCCGCGGCCTTCCATGCGTTCGATGGCATCGCGCCGATGGCCCGCGCATCGCAGGCGTTCACGCAGCGGTGGATTGCAGATCTGGAGCGGGCGCTGGCTTGAGGGGCGGGCTGGCGGGCCGTCCGCCCGTCATCCCAGCGAAGGCTGGGATCTCATGCGGTGAGCGCGTGGTCTGCAACGGGAGATGCCAGCCTTCGCTGGGATGACGGTGGTGGTGCCAAGAGCCGCCCAAGCTTCGGCCTGATGACGTTCGTTAGGCAGGGTGCTGCCCCGGCCTAGCGCAGCCGCTCGATCGCCTGCGCCATCGCCACATACAGCTTGCCCATGTCCGACGACAGCAAGGTCACGCCCAGCGGTGATCCGTCGCGCTGGGCCAGGATCGATCGCAGCATCGACTCGAAGTCGTGGATGTAGCGGTTGACCATCTCGCGGAACGCTTCGTTCTCGTCGTAATAGTCCGCGATGTCGCGCGCGCCGGCGGCGTCGAGGATGCGGACCGCGCGGCGCGTGAAGACGCCGCGGTCGCCCTTCAGATAAGCCGCCCAGGCGCTGTCGGAGATTTCGGGCGCGAACGCCTTGGTGATGTCGATCGATGCCGAGTTGAGCGATTCGATCAGCAGCGACACGCGCCGTGCGAAGGAATCCCGGTCGGCATCCTCGCGCTCGCCGCGCGCCTGGTCGATCCGGCCTTCGACGACCGCGGTTTGGTCGATGATCGCCTGGACCTGTTCCGCCAGTCGTTCGGACGCGCGCGATGCGGCGTCGACCGCGGCGTCGCTCGATTCGGCGAGCGCGCGGACCTGGCGGTCAACCGTGTCGTTGGTCGCACGGCGCATCGCGTCCGCGCTCGCCTTGCCCAGTGCGTCCGCAGCCTGCGGGATGACCTGCGACAGGGTCTCGCGCGCGCTGTCGGCGGCGACCGTGGCGGTCTCGCGTACGCGGAGCAGCGCCTCGACCAGCCGCGGCGCGGCTTCTTCGGAAAAGCGGTTGGTGCGGTCGATCGTCTCGTCGACAATTTGGCCCAGCGCATCCACCTTGGCGCGTCCGGTGGACAACGTCTCGAGCAACGTGCCGGACAGATGATCGAGCACGCGGCGCTGTTCGGCGACGACGCCGGCGATCGCCTCGATCGCGTCGTGCGTGCTTTCTGCCGCGGTGACGAGCGCGAGCAGTTCGGGCTTGGCACCGACGACGATGCTCTTGCTGGCCAGCACGCGCGTGTCGAGGCGTTGGAGCGCCTCGGGCAGGGTCTCGTCGATCTCGCGTGCGGCGGAATCGAGTGCGATCAGCAGCGTTTCGGTGGTGCCGATCGTGCGGTTGGCCATCGCGTCGCCGGCCCGCAATGCCTCGGTCATCGCATCGGCCGACCCGCCCAGCGCGCTGATCGACGCGGCGAGCATCTGCGCCTTGTCGACGCCCTGGCGATGCATCGCCTCCACGCGCACCTCGACATCGCCCAGCCCGGCGTTCAGCTCGTCGACGATCCGCTCGCCGGCGCTGCGCTGGAGGTCGAGCCGGATCGCGACCCGCTCGATCGCGTCCTCGACCGTGGCGATCCGCTGCGCCAGTGCATCGGCGCTGTCGCGCGCCGCGCTGTCGAGGGCGGCCTGGTTGGCGCCGACCATCGCGAGCATAGCGTCGCCCTGCGCGGCGATGCCCTTGCGCGCTTCGTCGACGGCGCCGGCGGTGCGCTCGAGCAGATGGTCGACCGCCTGGCTCATGCCATCGGTGACCTGTTCGAGCCGCGCACCGGCGGTTTCGCTGGTCGCCTCCATCCGGACGATATGCGCGGCGAGCCGCTGCGCCGCGCCGCTCGCCATCGCATCGGCCTCACGGCCGCGATCGGCGAGCGCGACGATCTGCGCGTCGAGCGCGGCGGCATGTTCGCTCGCGGCAAGCCCGGTGCGTTCGAGCCGGTCGGCAACCGCATCGGTATCGGCCTGCGCGCGCGGCAGGCTGGCGATCAGGACGCCCAGGCTGGACTGTGCGGCGGTGGCGGCGTCGGCCAGGTCACGCGCATGCGCGTCGGCCTGGTCGATCTCGGCCGCCATGCCGCGGCTGATCGTGCGCAGCTGTTCGGTCGCCCCGTCGCCCATGACCGTCAACTGTTCGACCTGGTCGGCAAGCTGGGCGCGGTTCGCGTCGAGCGTGGTCGAGAGCAGCGCGACGGTCCGCTCCAGGCTCGCCGCTTCGGCACGCATCGCGCGCGCGCTGGCGCCGAACCGCTGCGCCTCGGCGCGGCTCGTCCGCATGCCGAGCATCCACAGTATTCCGATCAGCGCAGGGACGACGCACAGCGCGGCCAGGAACTGCGTCAAGGCAACCGCATCGAGCGTGCCGAGCGTGCTTCGCGCCAGCCACAGCATCGTGCCGAGCCACAGCAGCACGACCGCGATGGACGCAATCGCAAGCGGCAGGCGAAGGGACGACGTCTCCGCCTCTTCGCGGTCATAGGCATCCGGTTCGGACGGGTCGAACCGCATATCGGACGGCGGCAGGGCGTCGTGTTCCATGTCTTGCGTCAACCTGTACACGCCGATCGGCGCGGCCGTTTCCGCCTCCGCACGATATCCCATGATCGACGAACCCCCGTTCATGCCCCGGGTTTACCATAGAACCGCGTGTCACAAAGCGAATAACCTTGTCTTAAGCTTCTTTGCGGTAGGCCGTTGGTCATGGCCTATGACCCGGGAGCAATCGACGCGACGCTGGCCGCTGCCGTAGGCGACGAGCCCGCGCTGATCGCCGAACTGCGCCTGGCGTTCAGCGAAAGCGCCGAACGGGCGCTCACCGCGATGACGCTTGCGACCGATCACGACGAGTGGCGCGCGGCGGCTTGGCGGCTCAAGGGGCTGGCCGCGAGCTTCGGTGCGGTGCGCCTGATGGCCTTGGCGACCGAAACCGCCGAGGGCGATCCGCGCGACCAGGATGCCCTGCGTAAATTGCGGCGCGCGGTTTCGCGGCTCTAGCACCGCGGCATCGGTCCCGCCGGTATCCCGTGGAAAACGGCGGCTTTGCATCCATCGCTGCGACGGCCTAACAGCCGACCGATGTTAGCCGGCCTCCTATTTGCAATTCACGACGCCGACGATCGTCCCGATCGTCTTGCCGCCACGCTGCCGTTCAGCGGTGTCACCCTCATCGAATATCAGGCGCGGTTGCTCGTCGCGGCCGGCGTCAGCCAGGTGATCGTCGTGGTCGCGCGGCTGACGCCCGAGCTGCTCGGCGCGATCGCGCGAATCGGGCGGCGCGGCGTGTCGGTCGATACCGTTCGGTCGGCAGCGGAAGCGATCGAGCGACTGCATCCGCTGGCGCGCATCCTGATGCTCGGCGACGGCCTCGTCACCACCGAGGCGGTCGTCAGCGCGATGGCGGCGGAGGAAGGCGAGGCGCTGCTGGTCGTCCCCGAGGGCGATGCCGGTCCCGGGTTCGAGCGCGTCGGCGGGCAGATGGCCTGGGCCGGCGTCGCGCGGATCGATCCGCGGCGGATCGCCGAGGTGGCGGCGTTGCCGAACGATTACGACCTGCAGTCGAGCCTGTTGCGGCTCGCGGTGCAGGAGCGCGCGGTGCATATCCTGTTGCCGACCGACACGATGCGCGGGGGCGGGCACGGTATCGAACGGCAGGCCCGGACGCTCGAGGAGCGGGGTCGTGCGGTGCTGGTGACGATCGTGTCGGGGCGGCGCGGGTGGTTCGACCGATTCGTGCTCGCGCCAATCGCGCGCGCCGGACTGCCGGCGCTGGTCGATCGCAACGTCGCGGGCAGCACGCTCGGCGCGATCGGTGGCGCGCTGGGCCTGGTCGGTATCGTCAGCGAAGGCTTCGGCCTGCTCGCGACCGGGCTGGTCACCGCGCTGCTCGGCTGCATCGCGCTGGCGCTCGGCTCGGTGCTGAGCGGATTGCGCGACGAGGCCCCGGTCGCGCGGGCACAGACGCTCGCGATCGGCGGCGTCGCCGGCCTGGCCGTGTTGGTCTTCGCGTTCCTGGTCAGCGGCTATGCCGGCGACAACACCGCACTCGCCATCGGCGTCGCGGGCGTGGTGGCCGGATCGCTCGGCGAACGCGCTATCGTCGAGCGCGCGCGCAAGCTCTGGTGGGGCAGTCCGTCGGCCTATCTGGCGGTCGTCGCACTGTTCGCCCTGCTCGGATTGCCGGTCGCGGGACTCGCGATCGCGGCGATTTATGCGACGGTGACGCTGGCAGCAGTGGTGGAAGGACTTCGCCAGCCTTAGCTTGCCCTTAACGACAGGGAGGTAAGCACCACAGCATGTCGGTCGGTCCAGACCTCGCGAGCGCTCCCGCTCCACTGCGTATCGATGCCGTTTCGCGCGCTGAACTCGCGCGTGTCCGGGCCGAGGCACGGCTGACCGCCACGATCGCCGACTTCTTCCTCGATGCGGACGCGCGGCTCGACGAGCGGACCCGGTTGCGGCTGGCGCATGTCCTCGACGGCATCGTCGGCGCGATCGAGGCCGATATCCGCCGTCATGCCGCGCGACTGCTCGCCAATGCCGGCGATCCGGCTCGCGGCGAGGCGATCCTGAAGGCCGGCGCCAGCGTGGTGGCCCGGCTGACCCGCGCGGAATTGCTGCACGACGGCGACCTGATGGACGAACTGATCGCGCGCGTCCGCCACGACCTGATCGCCGATGCCCTGCCGGTCGCGATCACCGGCCCTGACGAATCGAGCCTGCTGGTGCGGCTGGCGAGCGTTCCCGATACCGTGGTCGCGTCCGCGGCGAACGCGCTGCTGGCGGCGGAAAGCCGGCGCCGCACCGCCAACGAGACCGACGCGATCGCGCGCAGCGAGCTGCCCGCCGAACTGCACCACCGCCTCGTCTGGTGGATCGCGGCGGCGATACGCGAAGGCGTGCCCGACGGCAGCGCCGCCAGCGACCGGGCGATCGCCGACGCGGCGTTGCGCAGCCTCAGCGCGCATGACGAGGGTGACCGGCCCGAGGCCGTCGCGATGCGCCTCGCCGGCGCGATCGACGCCCGGCCCGAGGAACTGGCCGCGTTGCTGGTCGAGGCGATCGGCGACCGGCGGCTGTCGCTGTTCGTCGCGGTGCTGGCGCATTCGGTCGGGGTCGAATTCGACCAGGCCCGCGCGATCACGCTGGAGCCCGAGGGCGATCGGTTGTGGCTGGCGCTGCGCGCCGCCGACGTGGATCGCCCGACGATCGCGCGGATCGGCTTGGCGCTGTCCGATGCCGACCCGCGGCGGGACGTCGAGGCGTTCGCCGATGCGCTCGATGCGATCGCGGCGGTCCCGGTCGCGGATGCGCAAGCCGCGCTCGGCCCCTTGTCGCTGCACCGCGACTTCCGCGCGGCGATCCGCGCGCTCGGACGTTCGGACCGGCGATGAACGTCCTCGATCCGTCTGCAGAGAGTCCCGTTGCGCATGCCGTGGTCGACGGCGACGGCGTGCTGCGCTCCGCCGATCCTGCGCTGATGACGCTGAACCACCGCGCAGGGGGCGAACTGGGCCGGCCGCTCGCGGTGCCGGCGATCGCGACGATCGCACGACTTGCACGACGCCTGGGGATCATCGTCTCGCGGGGCGTGGTGGTCGCCGACGACGAGGCCGATATCGACCTGTGGGTCCGCGCGCAGCCCGAGGGCGACACCGTCCGGCTCGCGGTCAGCGGCTGGCGCGAGGTCCAGCCTTGGCGCCCGATCGGCCGTGCCAGCGAGACGCGCGCCGCGTTCCTGCAGGGCGATTCGGACTGGCGCTGGGAAACCGACGCGTCGCTGTGCCTGACCTTCGTGTCGCTCGAGGCCGGGCCGCGGCATGGCTTCGACGCGTTCGCGCTGCTCGGCCAACCGCTGACCGCGATGTTCGCGCTCGACAGCGCGAGCGACGGCGCGTTGCCGATCCTCGACGCGCTGGTGCGGCGTCGCGCGATGACCGCGCAACCCGCCCGGCTGCGGGGATCGGACCGGCCGGTGATGCTCAGCGCGGAGGTCCGCCACGATCGGGCGGGCGCGTTCGCGGGGTTCATCGGCGCCGCGCGGATGGTCGTGGCGGACGCGCCCCCGCCGCCCGCCGAGGCGCCGTTGTCCGCGACCTTCACCGGCGGGCTTGACCGGGCGCTGCGCGCGCCGCTTGCGCGGATCGTCGCCAACGCCGACAGCATCAACGCGCAGGCCGAAGGGCCGGTGCAGGCGGACTATGCCGACTATGCCGCGGACATCGCCAGTGCGGGGCGGCATCTGCTCGAACTGGTCGACGACCTCGTCGACCTGCAGGCGGTCGAGCGGCCCGACTTCACGCTCGCGGTCGAGCGGATCGACATGGCCGACGTCGCCCGCCGCGCGGCGGGGCTGCTCAGCGTGCGTGCGGGGAATGCGGACGTCACGATTTCGCGGCCTGCCCTGGGCGAACTCGCCTGGGCGCTGGGGGATTTCCGCCGCGTGCTGCAGATCCTCGTCAACCTGATCGGCAACGCGGTACGCTATTCGCCGCCGGGATCGCGCGTCGCGGTGGTCGTCGACTCGGCAGGCGAGCAGGTCAGCGTGACCGTCGCCGACCAGGGCAAGGGCATCGCGACCGAGGACCAGGCGCGGATCTTCGAGAAGTTCGAGCGGGTCGATCCGACCGAAGCCGGCGGCAATGGCCTCGGCTTGTACATCGCACGGCGCCTGGCGCGGGCGATGCAGGGGGATCTGACGGTCGAGAGCGCACCCGGGCAGGGCGCGCGGTTCGTACTGACGCTACCGGCGGATACGCCGCGCGGCGAGGATCAGCGCTAGACCGAGCACGGCGAGGACCGCACCGCGGTCTGCCCATGGCCGCTGGTCGAGCATGAAGCTCGACTGCGGCCAATGGACGTAGCCCAGGCCCTGGCCGATCCACAGCATCCCCATCAGCGCGGCAAGCACGCCGATGACGATCAGGACCGGCCGGAGCCTGGTCATCAGCGCGTGCCGATCGGCGCGTAGTCGCGCTGTGCGGCGCCGCTGTACAGCTGGCGCGGACGACCGATCTTCTGGTCGGGATCGGTGATCATCTCGTTCCACTGCGCGACCCAGCCGACGGTGCGGGCGAGTGCGAACAGCACGGTGAACATCGAGGTCGGGAAGCCGATCGCCGACAGGATGACGCCCGAATAGAAGTCGACGTTCGGGAACAGCTTCTTCTCGATGAAGTACGGATCGCTGAGCGCCAGGCGCTCGAGTTCGATCGCGACGTCGAACACGGGGTCGGTGACGCCGAGCTCGCCGAGCACTTCCTTGACGGTCGTCTGCATGACCGTCGCGCGCGGATCGTAGTTCTTGTACACGCGGTGGCCGAAGCCCATCAGGCGGAACGGATCGTTCTTGTCCTTCGCGCGCGCGATGAACTCGGGGATCCGGTCGACGGTGCCAATCTCGCGCAGCATGTTGAGCGCGGCTTCGTTCGCGCCGCCATGCGCGGGACCCCACAGGCAGGCGATGCCGGCCGCGATGCACGCGAACGGGTTGGCGCCCGACGAACCGGCAAGGCGGACGGTCGAGGTCGACGCGTTCTGCTCGTGATCGGCGTGGAGGATGAAGATGCGGTCCATCGCCTTCTCGACGACCGGGTTCACGACATAGGGCTCGGCCGGAACGCCGAACGTCATGCGCAGGAAATTGCCCGTGTAGCTGAGCGAATTGTCCGGATACAGGAAGGGCTGGCCGACGCTGTACTTGTACGCCATCGCGGCGATCGTCGGCATCTTCGCGATCAGGCGGTGCGACGCGATGACGCGCTGCGCCGGATCGTGGATGTCGGTCGAGTCGTGATAGAAGGCCGACAGCGCGCCGACGACGCCGCACATGATCGCCATCGGATGCGCGTCGCGACGGAAGCCGCGGAAGAAGGTCGCGAGCTGCTCGTGCACCATGGTGTGGCGCGTGATTGTGTGCGTGAAGGTGTCGAGCTCGTCCGCGGTCGGCAGTTCGCCGTTCAGCAGCAGGTAGCAGACCTCCATGAAGTTGGACTGCTCGGCCAGCTCGCCGATCGTGTAGCCGCGGTGCAGCAGCACGCCTTCGTCGCCGTCGATATAGGTGATGTCGGACTTGCAGCTCGCGGTCGAGGTGAAGCCGGGATCGTAGGTGAACGCGCCGGTCTGCGCATAGAGCTTGCGGATGTCGATGACGTCCGGGCCGACCGTGCCGGACATGACCGGATAGTCGTTGTCCTTGCCGTTCACGGCCAGGGTTGCGGTCTCGCTCATGCTGTTATCCTTCCTTGGAATTCTCAGGCCGACGCGCTTTGGTCGGCGATCCGTGCGAGGCTCTCTTCGCGCCCGAGCAGGTCGAGCACATCGAAGATGCCCGGCGACGTCTTGCGTCCCGTCAGCGCGGCGCGAAGCGGCTGTGCGACCTGGCCGAGCTTGACGCCCCGCTCCTCTGCCACACGCCGTACCGCGTCTTCGAGCGTCTCCGTATCCCAGTTGTGCACCGCGTCAAGGGCAGCATGGAGATTGGACAGCAACGCTTTCGCTTCGTCGCTCAAAAGCCCCTTCGCACCGTCGTCCATCGCGATCGGCCGCAGGCTGAACAGGAAGCCCGCACCATCGGCCAGTTCGTTGAGGTTTGCGGCACGCGGTTTCAAAGACGGCATCGCGCGCGTCAGCAGGTCGAGCCCGCCATCCGGCAGCGCATGGCCGAGTCGATCGGCGACGAGGCCGGCAAGGCGGGCGTCGTCGGCCTCGCGGATGTAATGGCCGTTGAGGTTCTCGAGCTTCTTGAGGTCGAACCGCGACGGGCTCTTGCCGACATGCGCGAGGTCGAACCATTCGACCGCCTGCTCACGGCTGATGATCTCGTCGTCGCCGTGTCCCCAGCCGAGCCGGAGCAGGTAATTGTCGAACGCTTCGGGCAGGATGCCCATCTCGTCGCGATACGCCTCGATACCGACCGCGCCGTGGCGCTTCGACAGCTTCGCGCCGTCCGGGCCGTGGATCAGCGGGATGTGCGCGTAGGTCGGCTCGGGCCATTGCATGGCGCGGTAGATCGGCAGCTGCCGGAACGCGTTGTTGAGATGATCGTCACCGCGGATGACATGCGTCACGCCCATGTCGTGGTCGTCGACGACGACGGCCAGCATATAGGTCGGCGTGCCGTCCGAGCGGAGCAAAATCATGTCGTCGATCTCGGCATTCTGCACCGTGACCGCCCCCTGGACCTGGTCCTGGATCGTCACTGCGCCCTCGAGCGGCGCCTTGAGCCGCACGACGTGCGGGCGATCGGGCGCCTCGCTTGCCGGGCGGTCGCGCCACGGGCTGCGGATCCTGAGCGGCTTCTTCGCCGCCTGTGCCGCCGCGCGCATCTCGGCGATCTCGTCATTGGTCATGTAGCAGCGATAGGCGTGCCCGCCGGCGACCATCTCGTGCGCGACCTGCGCGTGCCGGTCGGCGCGCGCGAACTGCATGACCGCATCGCCATCCCAGTCGAGCCCGAGCCAGCGCATGCCGTCGAGGATCGCGTCGATCGCAGGCTGCGTCGAGCGCACCCGGTCGGTGTCCTCGATGCGCAGCAGGAAGGTGCCGCCGTTCGCCTTGGCGTACAGCCAGTTGAACAGCGCGGTGCGCGCGCCGCCCAGATGCAGATACCCCGTCGGTGACGGAGCGAAACGGGTAACCACGGATGCAGGCGATGCCGCATGCGTTTCAGATGTTGCGCCCAACCGCGGGTGCTCCCAGACTGTAAGAACGATGGCCAGTTCAGCCGTCGCCGCCCCTAGCATGGCCCCCGCGCGGCGACAAATGGGCGTGCCGCCGATCGTGGCGGGGACCGGCCGCGCGATCGAGCGCTGGCTGGAGGCGGAGCGCGATCAGCTGATATTGTGGCTGCCGGTCGCGCTGGGCGCGGGGATCGCGCTGTGGTTCGCGTTGCCGGATGCGACCGCGTGGCGGACGGCGATCCTGCTGCTGAGTGCGATCGGCTGCGCGGCGCTGGCGACCGGGCGCGGCGGACGGGCGGCCCGCGTGATCGCGATCGGTGCGCTGGCGGCCGCCGCTGGACTGGCGCTGGTCTGGGCGCGTGCGGACCGGGTGGCGGCACCCGTGCTCCAGCGGCCGACCGTGGCGACGTTCGCGGCGCAGGTCGAGCGGGTCGAGCCGCTCGCGGCCCGGGCGCTGGTACGGGTCACGCTGCTCCCGGTCGGGTCCGTGACCGATGCGCGCGGTGAAGCGCTCGACCTGCCGCCCCGCGTCCGGGTCAATCTCGCCGAAGCGGATGCGCCGAAGGGGCTGGGCGAGGGCGCCATGATCCGCCTGCGTGCACGGCTGATGCCGCCGCCCTTGCCGGCCGTGCCCGGTGCCTATGACTTCGCGCGCGTCGCGTGGTTCGCCGGGCTCGGCGCGACGGGCAGGGGCTTCGGGCCGGTCGTGGTGACGACACCCGCCGATGGTGGATCGGGACTGCGCGGGCGGCTGTCCGCGCATATCACCCACAGCCTGGACGGCAGCGCCGGCGGGATCGCGGCGGCGCTGGCGACCGGCGATATCGGCGCGATCGGGGAGGACGATTCGGAGGCGATGCGCCGCGCGGGTCTCGCACACCTGCTGTCGGTCAGCGGGCTGCATATCACCGCCGCGGTGACCGCGACGATGCTGATCGTCATGCGGTTGCTGGCGCTCAGCCCGTGGCTGGCGCTGCGCGTCCGATTGCCCTTGGTCGCGGCGGTGGCCGGGGCGGGTGCGGCGATCGGCTATACGCTGCTGACCGGCGCCCAGGTGCCGACGATCCGGAGCTGCGTAGCGGCGCTCCTGGTTCTGGCGGCGCTGGCGATAGGCCGGCAGGCAGTGACGCTCCGCGCGCTGGCGATGGGCGCAGTCATCGTCCTGCTCGCGCTGCCGGAGGCGCTGGCGGGCCCGAGCTTCCAGCTGTCGTTCGCCGCGATCGCCGCCATCGTCGCCTTGCACGAACATCCGCGGATCACCGCGCTGTTCGGACCGCACGAGGAGGGCGCGGCACGGCGGCTGGCGCGCGCGCTCGGTTCGCTGCTGCTGACGGGGATCGTCGTCGAGGCGGCGCTGATGCCGATCGCGGTCTATCATTTCCACCGCGCCGGACTGTACGGCGCGGTCGCGAATATCGTCGCGATCCCGCTGACGACCTTCGTCGTCATGCCGTTGGAGGCGGCGGCGTTGCTGCTCGACGCGGTCGAGCTGGGTGCGCCCCTGTGGTGGCTGGTCCAGCAGGCGCTCGACCTTCTCCTCTGGCTTGCGCATCTCGTGGCGGCGGTGCCGGGCGCTGTCCGATCGCTGCCGGCGATGCCTGACGGTGCCTATGCCGCGATGGTCGGCGGGGGGCTATGGATCGCGCTGTGGCGGACGCGGTGGCGACGCCTGGGGCTGGTGCCACTGCTGTTCGGGGCGAGCTGGGCGCTGGCGACGCCGGCGCCGGACCTGCTGGTGACCGGGGACGGGCGGCATGTCGCGGTGCGGACCGCGGCAGGGCTGGCGCTGTTGCGGGATCGGGCGGGAGACTATGTCCGCGATACGCTGGCCGAGAATGGTGGGCTGATCGGCGAACCGTCATGGCTGTCCGACCAGCCCGATGCACGGTGCAGTCGCGATCTGTGCATGACCGATATCACCGCGGGCGCGCGCACGTGGCGGATCGTGGCGACGCGGAGCCTGTATCCGGTGCCGACGGCCGCGCTAATCGCGGCGTGCCGGTCTGCCGATATCGTCGTCAGCGAGCGCGGGTTGCCGCGGGGCTGCATGCCGCGGTGGCTGCGGCTCGACCGGTGGACGTTGCAGCGGACGGGGGGCGTGGCGGTCACGCTCGGCACCGGACGGGTAACGACGGTCTTATCGCCGGGCGATCGGCATCCGTGGCGGGTGCAGGCGGCGCCGCGCGCGTTCACGCACCGTCCTGGTTTTCGAGGACGCGATCATGTCTGGAGGGCCCGTCATCCTGACGAACGTCAGGATCCAGGGTCGCAGGCGCAGCACTCGTGACCCTGGGTCCTGGGTCGAGCCCAGGATGACGGTTTCAATACGCGCAATACCTAGTCCCGCTTCCATCGAACCTGCACCCGGCAGCTCCCAGTCGCCGCGCTCAGGACTTCTCCCGCCTTCGCGGGAGACAGGAGCTTCAGTCGTAGCGGCGCAGGATACCGGACAACTTCCCTTGCACGCGGACCTGCGCGGGGGCGTAGCGCTGCGGGTCGTAGGCGCGGTTGGCGGGGTCGAGGCGGACCATCGCGCCTTCGCGGCGGAAGAATTTGAGCGTCGCCTCGCTTTCCTCGATCAGCGCGACGACGATTTCGCCGTCACGGGCGGTCTCGGTCCGGCGGATGAGGGCATAGTCGCCGTCGAGGATCCCGGCCTCGACCATCGAGTCGCCCGAAACCTCGAGCGCATAATGCTCCCCCGCACCGAGCAGCGCGGCGGGGACCGCGAGCATCGACGATCCCTCGAACGCCTCGATCGGCACGCCGGCGGCGATCCGGCCGTGCAGCGGAATCTCGATCACGTCGTTCGCCGGCTGCGGTGCCGACTTGACGTTGGCGGGAGCGGCAGGCGCCTTGGCCGGCGCCTTCTTCTCGGCGCGTTCGGGCATCCGCAGCACTTCGAGTGCGCGGGCGCGATTGGGCAGGCGGCGGATGAAGTTGCGTTCCTCGAGCGCGCTGATCAGGCGGTGGACGCCCGACTTCGACTTGAGGTCGAGCGCGTCCTTCATCTCCTCGAACGAGGGCGACACCCCGGTATCCTCGAGACGATCGTTGATGAAGCAGACGAGCTCGTGCTGCTTGCGCGTGAGCATGGCAATTCTCCGGCCCGGAACAGACTGGGAACTTCTATGGAACAAAATTTACCACGTCAAGTGCTGGGTCAAGCACCGGTCAGGCAATCACCAGGATTTCCGCCGAGTCGCCTGCCTTGGCGGCAGGCGCGTTGCCGGGGCGCACGATCAGGCAGGTCGAACGGGCGAGCGTGAGCAGCATCGAACTGTCCTGGATCGTCGAGGCATAGGCGCGGCCGTCCCTGATTTCGGCGCGCATATAATCGGTGCGCGCGTTGTTCGCCGCGAGATCTTCGCCGAGCAGTGCGTGCGTCGTCTGCGGCAGCGGATCGCGGGCACCGGCCATGTGTGCGACCAGCGGGCGGACGAACAGTGTCGCGGTGACGAACGCCGAAACCGGGTTGCCGGGCAGGCTGAGCACGGTCGCGTCGCGGAGCCGGCCGGCCATCATCGGCTTGCCCGGCCGCAGCGCGATCCGCCAGAAATCGATGACGCCGCCCGCCGCCTCGATCGCCGGGCGCACCAGGTCGTGGTCGCCGACCGACGCGCCGCCGGTGGTGACGAGCAGGTCGCATCGTGCTGCCGCGAAGGCATCGCGCAAGGTCTCGAGCCGGTCGGGCAGGATGCCCAGATCGACGATGTCGACGGGCAGGTCCGCGAGCATCGCCGCGATCATGATGCCGTTCGATTCGGGCAGCGCGAGGCCGGAGGTGGTGGAGCCGGGGGGGACGAGCTCGTCACCGGTCGCCGCGACCGCGACGCGGATGCGACGGTTGACGCCGAGCGTGCCGTGCCCCCCGGTCGCCGCGACCGCGATCCGCGCTGGCGTCAGACGGTCGCCCTTGGCCACCAGCCGGTCGCCGATGGTGAAGTCGAGCCCGCGCGCGCGAGTGTTGCGCCCGAGATAGGGCGGCCCTTCGCCGTCCAGCGTAAGAGCCTCGCCCGCGCGCGCGGCCTCTTCCTGGATCAGCACGGTGTCGGCGCCCGCGGGCAGCGCGGCGCCGGTGAAGATGCGGACCGCCTCGCCGGTGCGGACCTCGCCGTCGAAGGCACGTCCCGCCGCGCTTTCGCCGATCACGGTCCAGGGTCCGGGCATGTCGGCGAAGCGGATCGCATAGCCGTCCATCGCCGAGAGGTCGGCGGCGGGCTGCGTGCGGTTGGCAAGGATGTCCTGCGCGGCCCAGCGGCCGGCGGCGTCGCGCAAGGGAAGCGTCTCGGACTCGACACGGGGCGCGAGCGCGAACAGCCGCGACTGGGCATCCGCGACGGGGAGGAGTTGGATCATCGAGGGGCTGTTCCGGCGCGAATGTTGAGAATGTTGAGACGACGAACGGGTTTTGCGTCGCGCATGTCGAGAACGTTGCGGGCGTCCAAGGGTTTCGCGGCGCCGATGTTGAGGGGGCGCTGGACGTCGAGGTTTTTCGGGGAGGTGGCGCGGCGGATCATGCCACGGGGCTGGCATATCCTGGCTGTGTAGGACAGCGCTGAGTCATCCTGGCGAGGTCAGGTTCCCCGGCGAAGGCCGGGGCCCAGTTGGGGAACAAGGGTAACGTAGGGTGGCGCTCCGTCACGGCTACCTCCCAACTGGGCCCCGGCCTTCGCCGGGGAAGTGTGTCTTGAGGAGTTTCGGCTGCCGACCGCCGCCTTGTTCCGCGGGGGCAGGCGTCGCGCACGGGGCCCTGGGTCCTGACTTTCGTCAGGATGACGGGAGGCGCTAGGCGAGCGCCTCAGGCGGTCCAGTCGCCCGACTTGCCGCCGCGCTTCGACAGCAGGCGAATGTCGCTCAGGATCATGCCCTTATCGATCGCTTTTGCCATGTCGTAGATGGTCAGCAGCGTGACCGAGACCGCGGTCAGCGCCTCCATCTCGACGCCGGTCTTGCCGTCGGTCGAGGTCGTCGCGGTGACGGTGACGCCAGTGTCGTCGACGTCCAGCGCGATGTCGACCGAATTGAGCGGCAGCGGGTGGCAGAGCGGGATCAGGTCGCTGGTGCGCTTGGCCGCCATGATTCCGGCGACGCGCGCGACGGCGAGGACGTCGCCCTTCTTCGCGGTGCCCGCAGCGATCGCAGTGGCGGCCTCGGGCGACATCGTGATTCGTCCGCTGGCGACCCCGATCCGCGTCGTGACGGCCTTGCCGCCGACGTCGACCATCCGTGCGGCACCGTCGGCGTCGATATGCGTGAGGCCGCTCATGTCGAGGATGCGGGGGCGAGCAGCGCGCGCGTCGCAGCCTCGATATCGGGCTGCCGCATCAGCGCCTCGCCGATCAGGAAGCAATGCACGCCTTTTTCGGCGAGCGCGTCGAGGTCGGCGCGGCTGGTGAGGCCGCTCTCCGCGACGAAGGTGCAGTCCTTGGGCGCGAGCGCGACCAGATCAAACGTGCGGCGGAAATCGACCGAGAAGTCGCGCAGGTCGCGGTTGTTGACCCCGATCAGCCGCGACTTGAGCTTCAGCGCGCGCTCCAGTTCGTGCGCGTCATGAATCTCGACCAGCACGTCCATCCCGCATTCGAGCGCGGAGGCTTCGATCTCCGCCATCTGTGCGTCGTCGAGCGCGGCGACGATGATCAGGATTGCGTCTGCGCCGATGCTCCGCGCTTCGGTCGCCTGCCACGGATCAACCATGAAGTCCTTCCGCAACACCGGGATCGACACCGCGTCGCGGGCGGCGGTCAGGTAGGAATCGGCACCCTGGAACCAGCTCTCGTCGGTCAGCACGGACAGGCAGGCAGCGCCCCCGGCCTCATAGGCGCGGGCATGCGCGGGCGGATCGAAATCGGCGCGGATCAGGCCCTTGGAGGGGCTCGCCTTCTTCACCTCGGCGATCAGTGCATGGCCGGGCTTGGCGTCGAGCGCGGCGCGAAAACCCCGCGGCTTGGAGACATGGGCGATGCCGGCGTCGATATCGGCGAGGCTGGTCGTCGCCTTGCGCGCGGCGACTTCGGCACGCTTGGTCTCGAGGATGCGGTCGAGCATGGTCATCAATAGGCTATCCAGCGGGCGAGCAGCGCTTCGGCGCGGCGGGCGTCGAGCGCCTCCGCGGCCTGGGCGGCACCCTCGGTCAGGGTGGGGGCGATGCCGGCGACCATCAGGGCGGCGGCGGCGTTGAGCAGGACGGCGTCACGGTACGCACCGGTCTCGCCGTGGAGCAGGCGTTGCAGCGCGGCGGCGTTGTGCGCGGCGTCGCCGCCGCGGATCGATTCGATCGGGTGACGAGGCAGGCCGGCGTCGTCGGGGGTGATCCGGGCGGGCAGGTCGACGGTGCCGATGCTGGCCACGATGCTGGAGCCTGCGCCTGACAGCTCGTCGAGACCTTCCTCGCCCGAGACGACGAGCGCGGCTTGCGTGCCGAGCTGTTCGAGCGCGTCGGCATAGAGCGGCACGTAATCGGGGCGCGCGATGCCGATCAGCTGGCGGGTGACGCCGGCCGGGTTGGCGAGCGGGCCCATCAGGTTGAAGATCGTGCGGCGGCCGATGCGCTGGCGGATCGGGGTGATGCGCCGCATCGCCGGGTGATGGTTGGCGGCGAACAGGAAGGCGATGCCGATCTCGGCGAGGCTCGCCTCTGCGGTCGCGCCGGCGCGGTCCATGTCGAGGCCGAGGACCTCGAGCGTGTCGGCGGCACCCGCCTTGCTCGAGGCGGCGCGGTTGCCGTGCTTGGCGACGGGGACGCCGCAGGCCGCGACGACCAGCGCGACCGCGGTCGAGACGTTGAGCGTGTGATGGCCGTCGCCGCCGGTGCCGCAGACGTCGACCGCGGTGGCCGACGCGGCGATCGGGAGCATCCGCTGGCGCAGCGCGCGCGCGGCCTCGGCGATCTCGATGCTGGTCTCGCCGCGTTCGGCGAGGGCGACGAGGAAGGTCGCGATCGCGTCTTCGCTGGCGCGCGCGTCGAGGATGTCGGCGAACGCCTCGCGCGCGGATTCGCGGGAGAGGGGCGTGGAAGGATCGGGGAGAAGGGTCGTGGTGGTCACATTCCCCTCCCGCCTGCGGGAGGGGGTAGGGGAGGGCGTGTCCCCATGGCGGCGCCCGCGTTTGCGGACAGGCCCTCCCCCAGCCCCTCCCGCAGGCGGGAGGGGAGTTCGACTCCCGCAATCGCCAGAAAATTCGCCAGCATCGCATGGCCGTGCTCGGTCGCGATGCTCTCGGGATGGAACTGCACGCCGTGGATCGGCAGCGTCGCATGGCGGAAGCCCATCACGGTGTCGTCCTCGGCGGTCGCGTTGACGACCAGGCTGTCGGGCACCGCGTTGACGATCAGCGAATGATAGCGCGTTGCGAGGAAGGGCGAGGGCAGGCCGGCGTACAACCCGGTATCGTCGTGGAGCACCGGCGAGGTCTTGCCGTGCATCAGCCCCCCGCGCTCGACCCGGCCGCCGAAATGCTGGCCGATCGCCTGGTGCCCCAGGCACACGCCGAGCAGCGGCTTGCCTGCATCGACGCAGGCGGCGACGAGGTCGAGGCTGACGCCCGCCTCGTTGGGCGTGCAGGGCCCCGGCGAGATCAGGAACGCGTCCGCGCCGGACGACAGCGCCTGGCCTGCGGATATCGCGTCGTTGCGGACCACCTCCACCTCGGCGCCGAGTTCCATCAGGTAATGGACCAGGTTCCAGGTGAAGCTGTCGTAATTGTCGACGACCAGAATCATGCGGTCGCCATAAACCATAGGGGTGATCGTGCAACGGTGTTGCGACACCCGCGACGGCACACCAAATCGGGAACGGCCGACCGAGTTCGGGTCGTCGCATCGCGGCGTTCAGGTCGGAGCCATGCGCGGCGACGAACGTTGAGCGTTCACAAGGAGTTTCCGTCATGTTCCGTACCGCGCTGTTTGCCACACTCGTCGTGCTTCCCGGCCTCGCTTCAGCCCAGACCCAGACCCAGTCCCGGGCATCGCAACCGACCCAGGCCGAGACGGCGCAGGCCGGCCAGCCGCCCCAGCGCGTCCGCAGCGTGACGCTGAACGCGGGACAGGAGTGCCCGAAGGGTTCGGGGGACGAGATCGTAGTCTGCCAGACGCTCGAGCAGCCCTATCGCATTCCCAAGTCGCTGCGCGACGACAAGCCGATTCCGGCGCAGAACCAGAGCTGGGTCAACCGCGCCGCCGCGCTCGACGAGCAGGGTCGCATTGCCGGCGGGTTGCCGGACACGTGTTCCGCGGTCGGGACCGGCGGCCAGTCGGGCTGCGCCCTGCAGCGGGCGAAAGCCTATTCGGCGGAGCGGCGGGCGAATGCGTCGGAGACGACGACGCCGTAACTTGGTCCCTTCCGTCATCCCAGCGAAGGCTGGGATCTCGTGAGGCGAGGGCGAGGACCGAAACCGGGAGATCCCAGCCTACGCTGGGATGACGAGGGGGCAGCACAGCCTTCGTCATCCCGGACTTGATCCGGGATCCAGGGTCACGGGCGTCGGCGTTTGGGGCTCTGGATCCTGACTTTCGTCAGGATGACGGAGACGAGGGCGATTACTGCCCGAAACCGGGCGCCGCCGCCCTTGCCACAGCCTCGCGCGCGGCGGCGAGGATCGCGCCGGCCTTCGCCTCGCACTCGCGCTGCTCGTACGCGGGCACGCTGTCGGCGACGATCCCAGCGCCCGCCTGGACGTGGATGGTGCCGTCCTTCACCACCGCGGTGCGCAGCACGATGCACGAATCCATCGACCCGTCGGGCGAGAAATACCCGACCCCGCCCGCATAGGCGCCGCGCCGTTCGCTCTCGAGTTCGGCGATGATCTCGCACGCCCGCACCTTCGGCGCACCGCTGACGGTGCCCGCGGGAAACCCTGCGAACAGCGCGTCGAGTGCGTCCTTGTCCGGCGACAACCGGCCGACGACGTTCGAGACGATGTGCATCACGTGGCTGTAGAATTCGACGCCGTAGCTGTCGGTCACGCGCACCGATCCCGGCGCCGAGGCGCGGCCGACATCGTTGCGGCCGAGGTCGAGCAGCATCAGATGCTCGGCGCGTTCCTTGGGATCGGCGAGCAGGCTGACACGGTTCGCCTCGTCCTCCGCCGGCGTTTTCCCGCGCGGGCGGGTGCCCGCGATCGGGCGGATCGTGACTTCCTCGTCACGCACACGGACAAGGATCTCGGGGCTCGACCCGATCAGCGCGAAGCCCGGCAGGTCGAGGTGGTAGAGGAATGGCGACGGATTGATCCGGCGCAGCGAGCGGTAGAGCTCGAACGGCGGCAGCGCGAACGGCGTGCTGAAGCGCTGCGCCAGCACGACCTGGAAGATGTCGCCCGCGAGGATATAGTCCTGCGCGCGCGCGACCATCGCGTCGTAGCGGCCGGGCGCGAGCGCGGGTGTGTAGGCGGGCTCGGCCACCTCGGCGCGCACCGGCGGCGGCACCGGCGTGCCCGCCAGCTTGGCCGCGACTGCATCCAGCCGCTCCTCGGCGGCGCGTACCAGCGTCTCGGGATCACCGCCGGGCCATGCGGGCGCGACGAGGTACAGCGCGTCGGTCAGCCGGTCGAACACCAGGATGACGGTCGGCCGCACGAAAATCATGTCGGGGAGGCCGAGCGGATCCGCTTCGGGCTGCGCCAGCGTCTCGACCAAGCCGATCGTCTCATAGCCGAAATAGCCGACCAGGCAGGCGAGCGCCCGCGGCAGCTCGGGCGGCACCTCGGCGCGGCATTCGGCGACGAGCGCGCGCAGCGCGTCGAGCGTCGGTTTCGCGCACGGTTCGAACGCGTCGCGGTCGGTCGCCCAGTGGCGGTTGGTCTCGGCGCTCTGGCCATGCGCGCGGAACAGCAGGTCGGGAGCGAGGCCGATCAGGCTGTGCCGCCCGCGGATCTCGCCGCCCTCGACCGATTCGAGCAGGAAGTCGCCGCGCCCGGGCTCGATCAGCTTCAGCGCGGCGGCGACCGGCGTCTCGGTGTCCGCGACCTGGCGCCGCCAGATCAGCGCGGGCCGGCCGGCGGCGAGTGCCGCGACCGCCGCGTTCGTCGACTCAGTTATTGGAGCTACCCCCGCTGAGCAGGTCCGCCTTCACGCGCGCGATCGCGGCGGCGTCGGTCTTGACGCCGACATCGGCGCGGACCGCCTTGGCGAACTGCTCGCTATATTCGCGACCCAGGCCACGGCCGATATTGCCGCGCGTCGCGTTGATCGCGGCGGGCGTGCGCGAGGCGTCGCCGCGCTCGATCCGGTCGAGCTTGATGATGAACCAGCCGCTGTTGTCGGGTGCGGCGAGCGTCTTGGCGGACCCTTGCGCCATCGCGAACATCAGCGCGAGTGCGGGCGGCGCGCCCTGCGGGTTGGCGCTGATCTGCGCGCGCGTGGGCGTCAGCGTCTTGGGCGCCGGCAGCTTCAGCCCGGTCGCGCTCAGCGACTGCGCCAGCGGCATGCCCTTGTTGATGCGCGCCAGCACGTCGTTCGCGACTTTCCGCGCGGCTTGGCGGCTGCGGTCGGCCGCGACGTCGCGCAGCACGGCCTCGCGGACCTGCGCCAGCGGGCGCGGTGCGGCGGCGACGACGCGGCCGAGGCCGACCAGCGCGAAGCTGCCGTCCTGCCCGGTCTGCACCATCTGCGGCGCATCGCCCTCGCTCGCCTGGAACGCGGCGGCGATCATCGGCGCGAGCGCCGGGTTGGGCTGGCTGGCGGGATCGTCGGGGTTGGTACCGTTCGCGGCCAGCGCAGGGCTGGTCTGCGCCTGCAGCTTCTGGTCGGTGGCGATCTCGTCGAAGGTCGCGTTCTTGGCGAGCGCGTCGTCGATCTTGTCGTGAATGTCGCTGAGCGCGGCGGCGGATTTCTGGATGCCGAGCGCGGTGGCGATCTCGGCACGGACCTGGTCGAGCGAGCGCGCCGCGACCTGATCGACCGAATCGACCTTGGCGACGGTCCAGCCGAACGGACCGCGGACCGGCCCGACGACCGCGCCCTTGGCGGCGGCGAACATCGTGTCGGCGAGTGCGGCGGAGGTCGCGCCGGCATAGGCGGCCTTGTCGACGCCGGTCTGCACCGAGGCCTCGAGCCCGGCGGCGCGCGCGGCGTCGGACAGCGAGGTGCCGGCCTTCACCTTGGCGGCGAGCGCAGTGGCACCGGCCTGGTCGGAGACGACGACCTGCGTGATCGTGCGCTTCTCGGTCGCGGCATATTTGGCGCGGTCCTGCTGATAGCGCTGCGCGATCTCGGCGTCGGTGGGGACGGCGCGTGCCT
The DNA here is from genome assembly GCF_007995065.1 of Sphingomonas ginsenosidivorax. NCBI lineage: Bacteria > Pseudomonadati > Pseudomonadota > Alphaproteobacteria > Sphingomonadales > Sphingomonadaceae > Sphingomonas > Sphingomonas ginsenosidivorax. The sequence goes on from NZ_VOQR01000001.1 coordinate 760,802, forward strand.
TGACCATCTCGGGCGTCACGATCGCGTAGCGGACGACGCGACGCTCGGGGACGGTGTAGCGCGCGACGTTGCGCTTGTAGAAGGTGGCGAGGTCGGCGTCGCTGGGTGCTGCGCCCGCGGGGACGGCGGCGGTCGGGATGAAGCCGATGGTGCCTGCGCGCTTCTCGAGCAGCAGCGAGGCATAGGGGAGCGCCAGCTGCGCGGGCATCTGCGTCGCGCCGTTGGTCGGCAGGATCAGCTGCTGTGCGAGCGTGTCGCGAACGATGTCGCCGCGGATCTGCGCGTCGGTCAGCTTCCGCTCGGCGAGCACCTGGCGATAGAGATTGGGGTCGAACTTGCCGGTCGGGCCCTGCAGCGACGGGATGCTGGCGATCTGCCCGTCGACCGCGCGCTTGCTGACGACCATGCCCTGGCCCCGCGCGAACTGTTCGAGCGCGAGGCTGGAGACGATGCGCTCCATCGTGCCCTCGAAGCCGCCCTGCGAGACATAGGTCGCCATGTCGAGCGTCGGCTGCTGCTGGCGATAGCCCTCGAGTTCGGTCTGGACGCGGCTCTTGACCTCGTTCTCGGTGACCTCGGCCTTGCCGACCGTGGCGACGTCGTTCGCGGCGATGCCGCCGCCCATCGATCCGATACCCGTCACGTCGCCGGCCGCGAACGCGATCGCGATGACGCCGAGCACCAGGAAGGTGATGATCACGCCGCCCTTGGAATGGGTGAGGCGGCGGAAGAATGCGAGCATGAAAGGCCGATCGACTGGATGGAACGCCCTCGCTTTACGGGGACGACCGCCACGCTTCAAGCTTGTGCCGCGCCGAGCCTGCGCTATCGACCTCGGTAACAATCGGGAGAAGACGATGCGGCGCAAGTTGGTGGCGGGAAACTGGAAGATGAACGGCAGCCGCGCGGCGCTGGCCGAGCTCGACGCGATCGCCGCGGCGGCGGCGGCGGCGCCGGGGATCGACGTCGCGGTCGCAGTGCCGTTCACGCTGATCACCGCCGCCGCCGAACGCACGCCGGCGCTGGCGATCGGCGCGGAGGACGTCCACGAGGCCGACAGCGGCGCGCATACCGGCTGCGTCTCGGCTGCGATGGTCAAGGAAGCCGGCGCCGGCTTCACGATCGTCGGCCATAGCGAGCGCCGTGCCGACCAGCACGAGACCAGCCACGACGCCTGGGCCAAGGCCGCGGCGGCGCATCGCCAGGGATTGAACGTCATCCTGTGCTGTGGCGAGACCGAGGCCGAGCGCGACGCCGACCGTGCCGAGCGCGTCGTCCAGGCGCAGATCGAGAAGTCGGTGCCCGACAACGCCGATGGCAGCTGGTTCACACTCGCCTACGAGCCGCGCTGGGCGATCGGCACGGGCCGCACGCCGACGCTGGAGGAGATCGCGTCGATCCACGCGATCGCACGCTCGAAGCTCAAGACGCTGATCGGCGATCGCGCGGCCGGCGTGCGGATCCTCTATGGCGGGTCGGTCACGGGTGCGAACGCGGCGACGATCCTCGCGACCGACAATGTCGACGGGGCGCTGGTCGGCGGCGCCAGCCTGACCGCAGCGAAGTTCGTCCCGATCATCGAGGCTGCCGCAAGTCTTTGAGATCGCGGTATGGCGATGCGTGGGATGTGATCCACATTAAGTTACGGTAAACGCCTTGATCATACACCGGTCGCGTCGATTCGTTCGGCGGATCGGTCAGTGTCCTTCGCGACTGTGTGAGGTGTGATGACTCGGGTGTACCAGACTATCATCGGCGCCGTTGCCGCCGTCACCGCACTGGCGGCGATCCCCGCGCGTGCCGAAACACCGCGCGAGCTGCTGACCCGCGCGAGTTTCGTCGATCGCGACCGGACGGTGGCGCTGACTCGCGTCGACCGCGCACATTCGGTGGCGGGTGCGATGCTCGCGCGCATGCCCGACGACCAGGAGGCGGCGCTGATGCAGGCGATGGCGGTCGGCTACCGCGCCAAGCTGACCGGCAACCGCACCGAGGCGATCGCCGCGCGCCGGCAATATGAATCGCTGGTTTCGCGCTTCCCGCGCAATCCCGAGGTCCAGGCGGCGCTGGGCGCCTGGCATGTCGGCGTGATCGTCAAGCTCGGCCGCTTCGTCGGGCGGGCGGCGGCGGGCGCGCAGAAAGGCGTCGGCTATGATGCCCTCGACCGTGCGGTGGCGCTGGGCGGCAACCGGGCGATGTTCGCGGGGCTGGCGGGGTTGCTGCGGCTCGAGCTCGATCCCGAGGATCCGCGCGGCCGTGCGCTGGTCGAGACGGCGAGTGCGGCGCCGGCGCCGACCGCGATCGACGGTATCATCCGCCGCGCCGCCGCCGCCGTGCTGGTGCCGTTGCGGGCGGGGCGCGCCAAGGAGGTCAAGCTGCTGGCGGACCGGCTGCTGCCGTTCGGGCAGATCCCGACCTGATTCTGCAGTTCTCGCGTCATCCTGACGGAGGGGGGAGGGGCGCCGCTGTCACCTCACCGGATACCGCTTCGCCAGCATCGCGAACGCCGCGCGCAGCGCATAGGCGTCGCCACCCTTGGGTCGCCCCGCCTTGCTCGCCGAGCGCCACGCGAAGACGTCGAGATGCGCCCAGGCGATGTCGCTCCGCACGAACCGCCGCAGGAACAGCGCCGCGGTGATGGCCCCGGCAAGGCCGCCCTCGGGCGCGTTGACCATGTCGGCGACGTCCGACTTCAACATATCGTCATACGCATCCCAGAGCGGCATCCGCCACATCTGGTCGTCGTGCGCGATCCCCGCCGCGAGCAGGTCCGCCGCCAGTCCCTCGTCGTCAGTGAACAGCGGTGGCAGGTCGGGGCCGAGCGCGACGCGCGCCGCGCCGGTCAGCGTCGCGAAGTCGAGGATCAGTTCGGGCTGCGCCTCGCACGCCTTGGTCAGCGCGTCGCCGAGCACCAGCCGCCCTTCGGCATCGGTGTTGGTGTTCTCCACCGTCAGCCCGGCCCGCGTCCTGAGCACGTCGCCGGGGCGGAAGGCGGTCCCCGATATCGCGTTCTCGACCGCGGGGATCAGCAGGTGCAGCCGCACCGGCAGCTTCGCCGCCATCACCAGGCTCGCAAGCGCGAGCGCATGCGCCGCGCCGCCCATGTCCTTCTTCATGTAGCGCATGCCCGCCGCGGGCTTGATGTCGAGCCCGCCCGAATCGAAGCACACGCCCTTGCCGACCAGCGCGATCCGCGGATGCGCGGGGTCGCCCCATGCGAGCTCGATCAGCCGCGGCGCCCGGTCCGCCGACGCGGCAAGGCCGACCGCGTGGATCATCGGATAGCCCTGCGCCAGCGCATCGCCGCGCGTCGTCGACACGGTCGCGCCGTGGCGCCTGGCGAGCGCGTCCGCCTCCGCCTCCAGCTCGGCGGGGCCCAGGTCCGACGCGCCGGTATTGACCAGGTCGCGAACCAGCGCGGTCGCGCTCGCGAGCCGCACCGCCGGCTCGATCGCGGCGACGTCGCGCGTCAGCAGGATGCGGGGACCCGACCGGTCGGGCTTGCGATAGCGGTCGAACCAATACTGGCCGAGCAGCCAGCCGAGCAGCGGCGCGTCCGCCTCGTCGAGGCGATACGTTCCCTCGGGCAGGGTCTCGGCCAGCTTGGCGAGCGCCCAGGACCCCGTCTCGAGCGCGGCGACGACGTGCCACGCGTCCGCGCCGGCGAGGACCGCCGAACTGCCCGGTTTGGCCGTGAATTGCTGGCCGGCGACCGCGGCACGCACCATCGGCGTCTGCGCGGTCAGCCACGGCTCGAAGCCGGCGGCATCGATGATCTCGATCCGGTGTGCGGGCTGGCCGCGGTCAGGCTGGATAAGCGCGGCGAAATCGGGGGCGGGTGCGGGCGTGCTGGGCATACGCGAACCGAAACAGAAACCGGCGACGGGTGCAACCGGTGGGACGATGCCGATACGAAAGCGTAACAAAATCAGCGCGGCGCGGAACAGGCCACAAAGCCTGACGTTTATGATCCAGACCGAACGACGGTCGTCAGTACAGGAGTCTACGCAATGCTTTGGACGATCGCCGTCATTCTTCTGGTACTCTGGCTGCTCGGCTTCTCGCTGCACATCGCAGGCGGGCTGATCCACATCCTGCTCGTCGTCGCGCTCGTCGTCGGCCTCATCCAGCTCTTCTCCGGCCGCCGCGCGGTCTAGCTGTCGCTCAGACGGGCACGCCGTACAGGTCGTGCGCGTCTGCGTCCTCGATCAGCACGGGGACGATATCGCCGAGCGTGAGGTGTCCCGCGTCGCGCAGGAAGACCTCGCCGTCGATCTCCGGCGCGTCGGCCTTGGACCGACCCGTAGCGCCGTCCTCGTCGACCGCATCGATGATCACGTCGAGCGTGCGGCCGACCCTCCTTGCCAGCTTGGCGGTCGAGATTGCCGCAGTCCGCTCCATGATCCGGGCGTAGCGCTCTTCCTTGACCTCTTCGGGGACATGGTCGGGCAGCAGGTTGGCGGCAGCGCCCTCGACCGGCTCGAAGCGGAACGCGCCGACGCGGTCGAGCTGCGCCTCGTCCAGCCAGTCGAGCAGATACTGGAAATCCTCCTCGGTCTCGCCGGGGAAGCCGACCACGAAGGTCGAGCGGATCGCGATGTCGGGCACGAGTGCACGCCAGTTGTGGATCCGCTGCAGCACCTTCGCGTCGTTTCCGGGGCGCTTCATGCGCTTGAGCACCGCCGGCGAGGCATGCTGGAACGGGATGTCGAGATAGGGCAGCACGAGCCCATCGGCCATCAGCGGGATGACGTGGTCGACATGGGGGTATGGGTAGACATAATGCAGCCTGACCCAGGGCGCGATCTTGCCGAGCTCGCGGCTCAGGTCAGTCATGTGCGCGCGCACCTCGCCGCCGCCCTTCAGCGGCCAGACCGAGTGGCGCATATCGACGCCGTAGGCCGACGTGTCCTGGCTGATGACCAGCAATTCCTTCGTACCCGCCGCCACCAGCTTCTCCGCCTCGCGCAGGATCGCATCTGGGCGGCGGCTGACCAGGTCGCCGCGCAGCGACGGAATGATGCAGAAGGAGCAACGGTGGTTGCAGCCCTCCGAGATCTTCAGATAGCTGTAGTGGCGCGGGGTCAGCTTCAGCCCGGCGTCGGGGACGAGGTTGAGGAACGCCGAGGGCGGCATCGGGGCCGCCTCGCGGACCGCGCCGACGACCTGCTCGTACTCGTGCGCGCCGGTGATCGCGAGAACGCCCGGGAAGCGCGCGCGGATCGTCTCGGCTTCCTTACCCATGCAGCCGGTGACGATGACGCGGCCATTCTCCGCGATCGCCTCGCCGATCGCGTCGAGACTTTCCTCCTTCGCGCTGTCGAGAAAGCCGCAGGTGTTGACCAACACGACGTCGGCGCCGGCATAGTCGGGCGACATCTGGTAGCCGTCGCTGCGCAGCTGGGTCAGAATCCGCTCGCTGTCGACGAGGTTTTTCGGACAGCCGAGCGAGACCATGCCGACACGGGGCGGGGAGGGAAGTATCGTTGCCATGAGAGCGCGCCACATAGGGGAAGTGGCGGCGATATTCTAGGGCAGGCGTTGGGATGCGCGCCGACCCCGGTCCGCGTCCGTCATCCCAGCGAAGGCTGGGATCTCATGCGGCAAAGGTGCGGCCGGTAACCGGGAGATCTCAGCCTACGCTGGGATGACGAGAGGAGTGCGTTCGGACGACCCACGGACAAGCTGCGATACCGCGGGGGCTGCCGCCGGCTTCCTCGACTTTTGCTCCGCCCCACGCCATGACGGTTCGATAAAGGGGACCGTTATGCTGGCTATTGGGCTGATGTCGGGCACGTCGCTCGACGGGATCGACGCCGCGTTGATCGAGACCGACGGCGTCGCCGAGGTCCGCGCGATCGCGTTTCGCGGCGAGGCGTGGTCGGATGCGGCGCGCGCCGAACTTGCCGAGGCGACGCGGATGGCGCTGACCTTCGAGCGGCCGCGCGCGAGCCCGCCGATCGTCGTGGCGGGCGAACTCGTCACGCGCGCGCACGTCTTCGCCGTGCACAAGCTGCTCGCCGATGCGGGCGTGCGCGCGGAGGACGTCGGCGTGATCGGCTTCCACGGCCAGACGATCGCGCACCGGCCGGACCGCGGCTGGACCTGGCAGATCGGCGACGGCGCGGCGATGGCGCGCGCGACGGGAATCGCCACGGTGTCAGACTTCCGCTCGGCCGACGTCGCGGCGGGCGGGCATGGCGCGCCGCTGCTGCCGGTCTATCACGCCGCGCTGGCGGGCGCGCTCGATGGCCCGATCGCGGTGCTGAACCTGGGCGGGGTCGCCAACATCACCTTCATCCCGGCTCAGCCGGATCATCTCTCGCACGAGATGTCGCCGGAAACGCTCGACACGACCGGCGGGCTGGTCGCGTTCGATACCGGGCCGGCGAACGGTCTGATCGATTCCTGGGTCGAGCAGGAAATCGGCGCGCGTTACGATGCCGGCGGCGCGCTCGCCGCGTCGGGTCGCGTCGACGAGGCGGTGCTGACTGCGATGCTCGATCACCCCTTCTTCGACGCCCCTGCGCCCAAGTCGCTCGATCGCAACGATTTCACGATCCAGCCCGCGCGGGGGCTGTCGTCCGCGGACGGTGCGGCGACGCTGACCGCATTCACGGCCGCCAGCGTGGCGGAGGCGCTGAAGCATCTGCCGGCGCGCCCCAAGCGCCTGCTGGTGGCAGGGGGCGGGCGGCTCAATCCGACGTTGCTGGGGATGATCGGCGCGTGGACCGGACTGGTGCCGGAGCCGACCGACACTCTCGGCTGGAACGGCGACGCGCTCGAGGCGGAGGGCTTTGCCTATATGGCGGTACGGACGCTGAAGGGCCTGCCGATCAGCTTTCCGGGCACGACCGGCGTGCCGCGCGCGATGGCGGGCGGGGTCGTCGATCGGCCGTAACGGCCCCAGGCCGTCATCCGGAGGCATGCCCAGGATGACGGGGGGATAGCTTACTTCTTCGCGGTCTTCTTGGGCGCCGGCTTCTTCGGCGCGGGCTTGTCGTCCTTGGCGAGCAGCGCGGGGCCGGCGACCGCCGCTGCAATCCCTGCGATCACCGCCGCGCCGACCGCGATCGCGGTTTTCGGGTTCGCCTTCACGGCGTCGGTCGCAGTGGCGAGACCCTGCTTCGCCGCGTCGGTGGCATCGTCGATCCAGTCGCTCGCGCTCGATGCGGCGCCGGTCTTTGTCTTCTCGCTCGTGGTGGGCTCGTCATGCTTCGCCTTGGCGTGCGGCATCGCGGAAGAGGGGATCGACGACATAAGTAACGCTCCTGAAACGACTTGGAGCTTTCTAAACCGGCGGTAAGTGCTGCCGGTTCCCTCAGCGTTTCCGCGACAGTTCGCGCATCGCGTCGTCGAGGCCGCCGAGCGTCAGTGGATACATCCGGTCGGCCATCAGCTCGCGTATCATCCGCACACTCTGCGAATAGCCCCATTGCCCCACCGGCACCGGGTTCAGCCACACCGCCGCGGGATAGGTCGTGGTCAGCCGCTGCAGCCACACCGCCCCCGGTTCCTCGTTGAAATGCTCGACCGATCCGCCGGGGTGGCTGATCTCGTACGGGCTCATCGACGCGTCGCCGACGAAGACCAGCTTATAGTCGTGGCCGAACTTGTGGAGCACGTCCCACATTGGCGTCCGCTCGGTCGTGCGGCGGAGATTGTCCTTCCACACGCCCTCGTACGGGCAATTGTGGAAGTAGAAGAATTCGAGGTTCTTGAACTCGGTCGTCGCCGCACTGAACAGCTCTTCGCACAGCGTCACGAACGGATCCATCGACCCGCCGATGTCGAGGAACAGCAGCAGCTTGACCGCATTGCGCCGCTCGGCGCGCATCACGACGTCGAGCCAGCCCTGCCGCGCGGTCCCCGCGATCGTCGCGTCGATGTCGAGCTCGTCCGCGGCGCCGTCGCGCGCGAACTTGCGCAGGCGGCGCAGCGCCACCTTAATGTTGCGGGTGCCGAGTTCCTTGGTGCTGTCGAGGTTGCGGAACTCGCGCTGGTCCCAGACCTTCAGCGCCCGCTTGTGCCGGCTCTCGCCGCCGATCCGCACGCCTTCGGGGTTGTAGCCGGCGTTGCCGAACGGGCTGGTGCCGCCCGTGCCGATCCACTTGTTGCCGCCCTGGTGACGGCCTTCCTGCTCGGCGAGGCGCTGCTTGAGTGTCTCCATGATTTCGTCCCACGAGCCGAGCGACTGCATCGCCGCCATCTCCTCCGGGGTCAGGAATTTCTCGGCAACGGCCTTCAGCCACTCGGCGGGGATCTCGCTCTGTGTCGCAGGATCCGACGCCAGGCCACGGAACACGCTCGCGAAAACCTGGTCGAAGCGATCGAGCAGCCCCTCGTCCTTCACGTACACCGCGCGCGACAGATAGTAGAAATCCTCGGGCGTCCGCTCGATCACCTCGGCGTCGAGCGCCTCGAGCAGGATCAGGTGTTCCTTGAGGCTGGCATTGATGCCGGCGCTGCGCAGCGCGTCGAGGAAGTTCAGGAACATCGTGCCGTTCTGCCCGGCGGGGTGCACGAAGTCGAGCCGTCCCCATTACGTCACCCCAGCGCAGGCTGGGGTCTCTCGACGATCGGTCGCGCGCTTGCGGCAGAAGACCCCAGCCTGCGCTGGGGTGACGGCTTTCGCTCAGCGCGCGATCGGCTCGCCGCTGATCGGCACATAGGCGTCGATCAGCGCGCCGACATAATCGGGATGGTCGCTGGTCAGTTCGGGCGCGGTATGTGCGGCGCCGTAGATGAAGCCGTAGACCGGGTAGACGCCGCCGCCGAGCCCGTCGACGTCCTTGTACCAGACCTTCACGTCGCTCCAGTCGTTGCGCGGCGAGACGTCGAACAGCGTGACGTCCTGCTCGGCATGGCCGCGTTCACCGTTCTGGCGCGACCAGTTGGCGTGCGTCAGCATCACCACGCGCTTCTCGACGATGCGGCTGATCACCGCGACATGCCCCATCGGCAGGCGGTGGGTCTTGGCGAAGACGATGACGGCGCCGACCCGCGGCTTGTGCGCGCGCTCGTACTTGCCGTCCGCCTGTTCCCACCAGGTCCAGGCGTTGCCGTAGAGCTGGATCCCGGACGCCGCGCGCGCGAACGGCACGCACTGGCCGACATAGTTGAGCAGCGAGGCCGCGGAGGCGGTCGTGGGCACGGTCACGAGCGCGAGAAGCGGAAGGAGTCGGGCGAATCTCTTCATGCCCGCGACGCTAGGATCGCCGCAGTGACAGCGAGGTTGCTAATCTTGGTTAATGTCCGGAAACCCCGTTGCTTTGCGGCGGAGTGCGCGCGTAGAGCGACCAGTCGAACCCCGACATCGAGAAATACCGCCCGACCGCGATGCGCGCATAGGACTGGCCGCACCGCTCGAGCCGCGCCGGGGCCGCGCCGTGATCCTCGAGATCGATGAACACGAACGCCGCCGCGGGGCAGTCCCGGCGGATGTCGAGCGAATAGCCTGCGGTCCGCGCCGCGGCCTCGAGCACCGCGGTCGGGCGGATCGTATCGACGCCCACGCTGGTCCCGGCGGGCGCGGCCATGCGCATGGTGGCGACCGCGCGCCCCGGGTCGCCGCGCAGCGCGAGTGCGAGCGCGCGGTCCCGCGACAGGCTCGCCACGACGACGACTGCGAGGAGCACCACCGCGACCGCCCGCCGCCACCCGCCACGGGCGATCGCGGCGCCGCTCAGCTCGGCCACGAGCAGCACCAGCCCAATGCACGCCAGGAAGTAATAGCGCGCGAACCCCGCATTGTTGATCCGGCTGAGCGCGAGCGCGAGCATCGCGGGAAAGGCGAGCACTGCGAGCGCGTACAGGAAGCGGCGACCGGCCATGCCCGGTGCGAGCAGTATCGCGGCGGCGCTGGCGACGGCGGCGACGCCGATGGTCGCGAACGCCGACCCCAGCGACAGGCCGAACGTGTGGACGACCGCGTCCTCCAGCCCGCCGGAGAAGCCGGGAATCGTGAACCCCGGATAGCCGCCGGTCTGGAACCCGGCGGTGCTCGCGTGCGCGGCGGCGACCACGACCGCGACGACCAGCACGACCGCGCCGATCGAGGGGGCCAGCGTTCGCAGGCCGCTGCGCACCGCCTCGTCCAGCGTCATCCGGCGCGACAGCGTGGCGACGATCCAGCCGCCGAGTGCCGCCAAGGCGAAGATATAGGTGAACTGCGCGAGCATCCCGAGCAGGGTCAGCGCGGCGAGCGGCCACACCGGCGCCTCGCGCTCGCCGTCGAGCCAGCGATCCACCACGAGGATCGCGACCAGCATGACGGTCACCATCGGGCCGTACCCGCGGGCCTCCGCGCCGTACGCCATCATGATCGGCGAAACCGCGACCAGCAGAGCGGCGACGACCCCGGTGGCCGTGCCGCGCCGCAGCCCGATCGCGCCAGCGAGCCCGATCGACGCGACCCCGGTCGCGATCGACAGCGCGCGGACGAGCATCGGCGGCGCATAGGGCCCGACCAGCAGCATCCACCAGCTGTTGAGGAAATGGTTGTTGTCGTGGTTGATCTGCCAGAGCACGCCGAGGGGCGTGGCCGCCTGCTTCACGAAATAGGCGGACCACGCCTCGTCGAGCCACAGCCCGCCACGCGCGGTCGCGAGCCGCAGCGCGAGGCCGACGAGCATCGCCAGTCCGATCGCGCCGTACGCGCCACGGCGTGCGGTCACGGGTGGTTCTTCTGGCGCTTGGCCATGAAGGCGAGGCGTTCGAACAGCATCACGTCCTGCTCGTTCTTGAGCAGGGCACCGTGCAGCGGCGGGATCGCCTTGGTCGGGTCGCGGTTCTGCAGCACGTCGAGCGGCATGTCCTCGTGCAACAGCAGCTTCAGCCAGTCGAGCAGCTCCGACGTGCTCGGCTTCTTCTTGAGGCCGGGCACGTCGCGGATCTCGTAGAACAGGTCCATCGCGCGGCCGACCAGGATCTTCTGGATGCCGGGGAAGTGGACGTCGACGATCGCCTGCATCGTGTCGCGATCGGGAAACTTGATATAGTGGAAGAAGCAGCGGCGCAGGAACGCGTCGGGCAACTCCTTCTCGTTGTTGCTGGTGATGACGACGATCGGGCGTTCGACCGCGCGGACCGTCTCCTTGGTCTCGTAGACATGGAATTCCATGCGATCGAGCTCCTGCAACAGGTCGTTCGGGAACTCGATATCGGCCTTGTCGATCTCGTCGATCAGCAGGACGGGGGGCTTGGGGCGGGTGAACGCCTCCCACAGCTTGCCCTTGCGGATATAGTTGGAAATGTCGTGGACGCGCTCGTCGCCCAGCTGGCCGTCGCGCAGCCGGGCGACCGCGTCATATTCGTAGAGGCCCTGTTGCGCCTTGGTGGTCGACTTGACGTTCCACTCGATCAGCTCGGCGCCGACCGCCTTGGCGATCTCGTAGGCGAGCACGGTCTTGCCGGTGCCGGGCTCACCCTTGACCAGCAGCGGGCGGCGCAGCGTGACCGCGGCATTGACCGCGACCTTCAGGTCGTCGGTCGCGACATAGCTTTGCGTGCTTTCGAAGCGCTTCATGGCAATTCCCGTGTCCGACTGTGGCACAAGCGATAGAGGCTGCGCGGCGCGGCGCGCAAGCGTCCTGCTCTCGTCATCCCGGGCTTGTCCCGGGATCCAGGGTAACAGGCGGCGGCGTTCGTGGCTCTGGATGCCAGGACGAGCCCGGCATGACGGAGGACGGGGGCTACAGATCCCCCCGCGCGCTGGCGCGCGCTTCGAGCAGCGACCACAGCCCGCGGTGCTGCGCGAACAGCTGTTGCGCACCGAACGAGACTGCGCGTTCGGTGCCGGGCGATCCGCCCAGCGCCGTGACGATGCGCGCGGTGTCCTCTTCGGCGGGGAAGGCGGAGCGCGACACGTCCACGCCGAACCGCATCGCCGCGACGTCGAGGACGCGGCGGATCGGCCCCCAGTCGTGGAGCAGCGCCGCGACCGCGCCGGACGCGCACCCCGCGCGATCGGACCGCGCGAGCATTTCGAGCGCATGCCGTTCGCCGACCAGCGCGCTTGCGGTCTCGGACTGGCCCGGGGTCGAGGGCAGCGGACCGACCGCGACCAGCAGTTGCGCGAGATAGGCCCGCTCGGCGGCAAACCCACGCGCGGCCGCCGCCAGCCAGTCGTGCGCGGCGGGCTGGGCATCGCGGGTCAGCGCGTCCTCGACCATGCCGGGATGATCGCCATGTACCGCGCACAGCGCATGGACCGCGTCCGACAGGTTGCGCTGCGCCGGTGCGCCGCGGACCAGGCGGAGCATATGGGGATGCGACGCGCTGCCATCGGCTTCGGCGAGCCGGACCACCAGGTCCCAGGCGCTGGCGTGCGCGCCATTTGATGCCGTTTGCGAAATCATCATGTCCCGGTCGTTGCAGCAGGCCTGCGCCGATGCGGTGCCTGTCCGTCATGCGGTATCCACGACCTGCGTAAAGACTCGGTAAAGACCCCGTTATGGACGGCATGCCGGCATCGATTCGCGAGCGGGGCCGCCTGAACCATGTCCGACATCCGGTCTTTACGGGGACAGGCGACGCCGCGATAACGCGGCCGCAGCCGGCGAGCGTCCGGCATGCCCCACGGAGATTGTAGGATGCGTAGATGGTTGCTTGGACTCGCACTGGCGTCGGTGGGGACCGCTGCAATGGCCGCTGACGATGTGCAGATTGCGCCGGCACCCGTGCAGGCGCCCACCGCAACGCCAGCTCCCGTCCGTCCCGCCGAGGTCGTGCAGCCCGGCGACCTGACGATGGCGCGCGTGTTCGGGAGCCCCGAGCTGTCGGGCCCGCAGCCCCGCGCGCTGAAGCTGTCGCCCGACGGTGCGCTGCTCACCTTCCTGCGCCCGCGCGCCGACGAGAAGGAGCGGCTCGATCTCTGGGCGCGCGACACCGCCACCGGGGCGGAGCGGATGCTGGTCGATTCGAAGCAGGTCGGCAGCGGCGCCGAGCTGACCGAGGCCGAGAAGATGCAGCGCGAGCGCGCGCGCATCGGCGGGTCGAAGGGCATCGTCGCCTATGACTGGGCGCCCGATGGAAAGTCGATCCTCGTCCCGCTCGACGGCGATCTCTACCTTGCCGGGCTCGACGGCGTGGCCAAGCGCCTGACCAACACCCCCGGCGGCGAGCTGAACCCGGTCGTCAGCCCCAAGGGCGGCTTCGTCTCGTTCGTCCGCGACCAGAACCTGTTCGTCCAGCCGCTCGGCACCGGCGGAGCGGGGGGCGATGCCCGCGCGCTGACCAAGGGCGGCGGCGGCACCGTGCATTTCGGCGAGGCGGAATTCGTCGCGCAGGAGGAAATGGATCGCCGCACCGGATATTGGTGGTCGCCTGACGAGCGCTTCGTCGCGGTCGAGCGGTTCGACGAGGCGCCGGTCCGCACCTTCACGCGCGCGTCGATCGGCGCGACCGGCACGAAGGTCTACGAACAGCGCTATCCCGCCGCCGGCACGCCCAACGTGCTGGTCGAGCTGTACGTCATGAAGGCGGACGGGTCGGGCCAGATGAAAGTCGAACTCGGCACCAATCCCGACATCTACCTGGCGCGCGTCGACTGGACGCCGGACGGCTCGCAGCTGCTGGTGCAGCGCCAGAGCCGCGACCAGAAGCTGATGGAAATGCTCCGCGTCGACCCCGCGACGGGCAAGTCGACCGTGCTGTTCACCGAGAAATCGGGTGCCAAGAGCTGGCTCAACCTGTCGGACGCCTACCGCGTGCTCAAGGACGGGAGCCTCATCTGGCGGTCCGAGCGCAGCGGCTACGGTCACCTCTATCGCTTCGCGGCGGGGCGCTGGACGCAGCTGACCAAGGGCAATTGGGTCGTCACCGACCTGGTCGGCGTCGACCAGGCCAAGGGGCGGCTGTTCTTCCTCGGCAACAAGGACGACGTACTCGAGCAGCAGCTCTATGCGGTCGACATCGCCAAGCCCAATGCGATCACCAAGCTGACCGAGAGCGGTTGGTGGAACAGCGCGACGATGGACGACGCCGGCACGCGCTTCATCGTCTCGCGCTCGAACCCGAAGCAGCCGACCCAGGTCTATCTGGCCGGCACCGACGGCAAGCGTCTCGGGTGGATCAACGAGAATGCGGTCATCGAGGGTCACCCCTATTACCCCTATCTCGCGAGCCACCAGGAGACCAAGTTCGGGACGCTCAAGGCCAAGAACGGCATGACGCTCTATTACGAGATGATCACGCCGCCGCTCCAGCAGGGCAAGAAATACCCGGTGTTCTTCGAACATTATGGCGGGCCCGGCACCGGCCAGCAGGTCACGCGCGGCTGGCAGGGCGGGCTGCCGCAATATCTGGTCGATCGCGGCTGGATCTATTTCAAGATCGACAATCGCGGCTCGTACAATCGCGGCAAGGCGTTCGAGGACCAGATCTTTCACGCGATGGGCACGGTCGAAGTCGAGGACCAGCTGTCGGGTGCCGATTACCTGAAGTCGCTGCCGTTCGTCGAACCGACCAAGATCGCGACCTATGGCTGGTCCTATGGCGGCTATATGTCGCTCAAGATGCTCGAGAAGACGCCCGGCGTGTACGCGGCGGCCGTCTCTGGCGCGCCGGTGACCGACTGGCAGCTGTACGACACGCATTATACCGAACGCTATCTGGGCGACCCGCGCGTCGATCCGGTCAGCTATGCGTCGTCCGCGGCGGTCGAGGATGCGAACAGGATCGTCGATCCGCTGCTGCTGATCCACGGCATGGCCGACGACAACGTCTTCCTCGACAACTCGACCAAGGTCGCAGCCCGAATGCAGGCGACCGCGACGCCGTTCGAGATGATGTTCTACCCCGGCTATACGCACCGCGTATCGGGACCGGGGATCAGCGAGCATGTCTGGGGGACGATTTTGAACTTCCTGGATCGCACGGTGAAGGACAAGCCGGTCCAGTAACCTAAGATCCTCCCCCGCCAGGGGGAGGTGGCAGGCGCAGCCTGACGGAGGGGGGGATGGGGTAACCCGCGTTCCGTGTCCGCCCCCTCCGACGCCTTCGGCGCCACCTCCCCCTGGCGGGGGAGGATTGTAGGCTTGCCTGCCACGAAATAAAGTTATCTGGCGGGCGCCGTTCGGGACGTTTAAGGACGCGCCCGACCGTCGCGCACAGGCGCGGCCATCGTCAAATCGGAGACGTGAAGTGGGTTATCGGATCGTGGTCGCGGGCGCGACCGGCAATGTCGGGCGCGAGATGCTCAATATCCTGGCGGAGCGCGAGTTCCCGGCGGACGAGATCGCCTGCGTCGCCTCGTCGCGTAGCCAGGGCGAGATGGTCGACTACGGCGACACCGGCCGTCAGATCAAAGTCCAGAACATCGAGAATTTCGATCCCGCGGGCTGGGACATGGCGCTGTTCGCGATCGGCTCGACCGCGACCGCCGAATATGCGCCCAAGTTCGCCGCGGCGGGCTGCACGGTGATCGACAATTCGTCGCTCTACCGCATGGACCCCGACGTGCCGCTGATCGTGCCCGAGGTGAACGCCGACGCGATCGACGGCTACAAGGCCCGCAATATCATCGCCAACCCCAACTGCTCGACCGCGCAGATGGTCGTCGCGCTGAAGCCGCTGCACGACGCCGCCACGATCAAGCGCGTCGTCGTCGCGACCTATCAGTCGGTGTCGGGCGCGGGCAAGCAGGGCATGGACGAGCTGTTCGAGCAGAGCCGCAACATCTTCGTCGGCGATCCCGCCGAGCCCAAGCTGTTCACCAAGCAGATCGCGTTCAACGTGATCCCGCACATCGACAGCTTCCTCGACGACGGCTCGACCAAGGAAGAGTGGAAGATGGTCGTCGAGACCAAGAAGATCCTCGATCCGAAGATCAAGATCAGCGCGACCTGCGTCCGCGTGCCGGTGTTCGTCGGGCATTCGGAAGCGATCAACATCGAGTTCGAGAACGAGATGTCGGCGGAAGAGGCGCAGAACCTGTTGCGCGAGGCGCCGGGGATCATGCTGATCGATAAGCGCGAGGACGGCGGCTACATCACGCCGATCGAGTGCGTCGGGGAATTCGCGACCTTCATCAGCCGCGTGCGCGAGGATCCGACCGTGGAGAACGGGATCTCGTTGTGGTGCGTCAGCGACAATCTGCGAAAGGGCGCGGCGCTGAACGCGGTGCAGATCGCGGAGCTGCTGGGCCGGCGGCATCTGAAGAAGGACTGAGTCCTCAGACTCCCACCACCCATCCTCCGTCATGCTGAACTTGTTTCAGCATCCAACCTGCCACGAGCGATGACGTTCGGGGAAAGATGGACCCCGAAACAAGTTCAGGGTGACGAAGGAGGGGGGCATGCCGCTTGACGCGTGCCCCCCTCCGCGCTTCGTTACGTCGAACGCTACTGCGCGTCCGAATCCTGGTTCTTCGTCACGCCGCCGGTACCGCCGACGCCATCCGGCATCCCAGTATCGGTGAACGTCTCGGGCTCATCCCCGCCGTCGCCTCGCTCGACCGCGTCGGAGCGCGCCGACACGACCTGTTCGAGGTCGCTGCGCGTATCCTCGTCACGATCCTCAGGCAGGGTTTCGGGGTCGGTCGCCTTGTGCGGATCGGTCATGTCTGTCCTTCAGAACGAGGGCTGGATCGGCGCCGGATCGCTCGGCGCGCCGGGATCGGGCACGACGGTGTCGGGCGCGGGCGGGGTGAACTCGGGCGGTGCCACGCTCGGTTCGGCGGGCGAGCTGGGGGCGGGGGTTTCGGCTGGGGGCTGGGTAGCCATAACGCGTCTCCTTCTGCCCCATGAACGCGCCGCGCGCCGCGGGGTTGCCTGCTCGCTGTGCGCTCCCGTGCCTCCGCGCTTGCCCCCGACCGCATCGTTGGTATAGACGCGCCCGCTACGACGGTGTCCATGCGGGCGTGGCGGAACTGGTAGACGCAGCAGGTTTAGGTCCTGCCATCGCAAGATGTGGGGGTTCGAGTCCCTTCGCCCGCACCAGACCCGTCGCCTCGGCGGGGAACGCCACAGATTTTTCCAGACGCTCTTTTTACGCAAAGGCCTGACATGCAGACTGTCGAGACGTTGAACGAGGGGCTCAAGCGCGCCTACACGCTCACCATCACCGCGAAGGACATCGACGCCAAGGTCGATGTCGAGCTGAAGCGCCTCGCGCCGCAGATGAAGATGCCCGGCTTCCGCCCCGGCAAGGTGCCCGCCAACCTCGTCCGCAAGATGCACGGTCCCGCGCTCGCGCAGGACGCGCTGAACGCCGCCATCCAGGAAGGCGTGCAGAGCCTCGTCGCCGAGAAGCAGCTGCGCCCCGCGATGCAGCCCTCGGTCGAGCTGGTCGACGGCTATGACGTAGGCAAGGACGCGACGGTCAAGGTCGAGATGGAGGTCCTGCCCCAGGTCCCCGCGCCCGCGATCGACGGCCTGAAGCTCGAGCGCCTGACCGTTCCCGTCGCCGACGACGCGGTCACCGAGCAGCTCCAGAAATTCGCCGACCAGCAGAAGAGGTGGGACGACGCACCCGAGGGCCATGAAGCGCAGATGGGCGACCTCGTCACCGTCGACTTCGTCGGCAAGACCAGCGACGGCGTCGCGTTCGACGGCGGCACCGGCACCGACATGGGTGTCGAGCTGGGCGGTGGTCGCCTGATCCCCGGCTTCGAGGACCAGCTCGTCGGCATCAAGACCGGCGAGGAGCGTGTGCTCAACGTGACCTTCCCCGAGGAGTATCAGGAAAAGTCGCTCGCCGGCCAGCCCGCGACCTTCGACATCACCGTCAAGTCGGTGAAGACCGCGGGCGAGAGCGTGATCGACGAGGACCTGGCGAAGAACCTGGGTCTCGAGAGCCTTGAGCAGCTGACCGGTCTCCTCAAGGGGCAGATCGAGCAGGAGCATAACGGGCTCACGCGCACGCACATGAAGCGCAAGCTGCTCGACCAGCTGGCCGAAGGGCACGACTTCGAGGTTCCGCCTTCGATGGTGGAAGCCGAGTTCAACCAGATCTGGTCGCAGCTCCAGCACGAAGCCACGCACGAGGCCGACCCCGAGGCCGCGATGGCCGAGATGGAAGGCGAGCGCGACGATTACCGCAAGATCGCCGAGCGTCGCGTGCGCCTGGGCCTGCTCCTGTCCGAGATCGGCCAGGCGAACGGCGTCGAGGTGTCGAACCAGGAAATGCAGCGCTTGATCGCGCAGGCTGCCCAGCAGTACCCGGCCGAGCAGCGCCAGCAGTTCATGCAGTATGTGCAGTCCGAGCCGATGGCCGCCGCCCAGCTGCGCGCGCCGCTGTACGAGGACAAGGTCGTCGACTTCCTGTTCGAGAAGGCCGAGATTACCGATCGCGAAGCCACGCGTGAGGAGCTGGAAGCAGCCATCGAGAGCGAGGACGGTTTCGCGAGCGGCACGCACGTGCACGACCACGACAACCACAAGCCCAAGAAGAAGGCCGCAGCCAAGAAGAAGGCCGTGACCGAAGAGACGGCCGCCGAGGGCGACGTCGAGGGCGAGGCGGCTCCTGCCAAGAAGCCGGCGAAGAAGAAGGCCGCTGCTCCGGTCGACGCCGAGACCGCGGTGACGGAATCGTCGCCGGTCGCGGCCGAGAACGCCGAGGGCACCGAGGCGGCCGACGCACCGGTGAAGAAGCCGCGCGCGAAGAAGGCGAAGACCGAAGAGGCGTAAGCTTCGACGGTCTTTGACCTACCACTTCCCCGGCGGAGGCCGGGACCCAGTTGGGAAGGCGGATGTGGCGGCGCGATGCGCTCCGTTATAGACCGTCCCCCACTGGGCCCCGGCCTCCGCCGGGGAAGTGCGTTTGGGGACGTCTAATATGTTAAGGGGCAAGGCGTGACCGAACCGACGATCGCAGTCCTGCTGCCCTGCTACAACGAAGAAGCCGCGATCACGCAGACCGTGGCGGGGTTCCGCGCCGCGTTGCCGAACGCGACGATCTACGTCTACGACAACAACAGTTCCGACCGCACGATCGCGGTCGCGCGCGACGCCGGCGCGGTGGTGCGCAGCGAGCGGATCCAGGGCAAGGGTGCGGTGGTCCGCCGGATGTTCGCCGATGTCGATGCCGACATCTACGTCATGGCCGATGGCGACGCGACCTACGACGCGGCGTCTGCCCCCGCGCTCGTCGCCCGCCTGCTCGACGACCAGCTCGACATGATCGTCGGCAGCCGGATCCACGAGGCCGCCGAGGCCTATCGCCGCGGCCATCAGTTCGGCAATGCGCTGCTCACCGGCATGCTCGCGCGGCTGTTCGGGCGGAGTTTCACTGATATCCTCTCGGGTTACCGCGTGTTCTCGAGGCGTTTCGTGAAGAGTTTTCCGTCGCTGTCGGCGGGGTTCGAGATCGAGACCGAGATCAGCGTCCACGCGCTCGAGCTCAAGATGCCGACCGCGGAGATCGAGACCCCGTATTTCGCGCGTCCCGAGGGATCGGTGTCGAAGCTCAGCACCTATTCGGACGGCTGGCGCATCCTCGGCACGATCCTGACCTTGTACCGGATCGAGCGGCCCTTGTGGTTCTTTGGCACGATCGGCGGCGCGTTCGCGCTGCTCGGACTGATCCTCGGCATTCCGCTGGTGCTGACCTATATCGAGATCCACCGAGTGCCGCGGTTCCCGACCGCGATCCTGATCACCGGGCTCGGGATCTTCGCGGCGCTCAACGTCTTCACCGGGCTCATCCTCGACACCGTGGTCCGCGGCCGTCGTGAAGTGCGCCGGCTGGCGTATCTCGCGCACAAGGCGCCAGGCCTCTGACTCCCTCTCCCCTTGTGGGAGAGGGAAGGGGCCCGCGCCGAAGGCGTGGGAAGGGTGAGGGGGAGTTGGGGTACGCACACCCATCCCGACGCCCCCTCACCCTCCCACCGCTACGCGGCGAGCCCCCCCCTCTCCCACAAGGGGAGAGGGGTAAGACTACTTGAACTCCCTGACGCGAGCGCCGATGTTGGCGGCTCACTGGGGCATAAGAGAGATTTCCATGCACAATCCGTTCGAGACCGGCGACTTCGCGGCTCCCTTGGCCAGCGCCGGGCTCGGCCTGCAGCAGACCAGCGCAGGCCTGGTTCCCATCGTCATCGAACAGTCGAACCGCGGCGAGCGCTCGTTCGACATCTTCTCGCGCCTGCTGCGCGAGCGCATCATCTTCGTCACCGGCGGCGTCGAGGACGGCATGGCCTCGCTGATCACCGCGCAGCTGCTGTTCCTCGAATCCGAGAACCCGAAGAAGGACATCTTCCTCTACATCAACTCGCCGGGCGGCGTGGTGACCGCCGGCATGGCGATCCACGACACGATGCAGTACATCCGGCCGCGCGTCGGCACGGTCTGCATCGGCCAGGCCGCGTCGATGGGCAGCTTCCTGCTCGCGAGTGGCGAGAAGGGAATGCGCGTCGCGCTGACCAACGCGCGGATCATGATCCACCAGCCATCGGGCGGAGCACAGGGCATGGCGACCGACATCGAGATCCAGGCGAAGGAAATCCTGCGCATCCGCGCGCGCCTGAACGAGCTGTACGCGAAATATACCGGCCAGCCGATCGAGGCGATCGAGTTCGCCATGGACCGCGACAAGTTCATGTCGGCGGACGAGGCCAAGGCGTTCGGCCTGCTCGACGAGGTGTTCGAAAAGCGTCCGGCGGTTGCCGACGACGCGACCCCGCCGGCCTGAGACGAGCCCCGCACGCGACGTGCGGAGCGATAGGCCATTAGATTAGGGCTATTATGCCATTGTCGGATGGAACACGGCCGGGCTACCATGCCCGGCCCACATATGTGCAGGTGGACCTGCACCGAGGAAGGTTTTGATGACGAAGCTGAGCGGTGGCGACTCGAAGAGCACCCTCTATTGCTCGTTCTGCGGCAAGTCGCAGCACGAAGTACGCAAGCTGATCGCGGGTCCCACCGTCTTCATCTGCGACGAGTGCGTGGAGCTGTGCAACGACATCATCCGCGAGGAGACCAAGTCGGCGCTCGTGTCCAAGAAGGATGGCGGCGTGCCGACCCCGCAGGAGATCTGCGACGTCCTCGACGATTACGTCATCGGCCAGAAGCGCGCCAAGCGCGTTCTGTCGGTCGCGGTCCACAACCATTACAAGCGCCTCAACCACGGCGCCAAGGGTGCGGACGTCGAGCTGTCGAAGTCGAACATCCTGCTGATGGGCCCCACGGGCTGCGGCAAGACGCTGCTCGCCCAAACCCTTGCTAGAATCCTCGACGTGCCGTTCACGATGGCCGACGCAACGACGCTGACCGAAGCCGGTTATGTCGGCGAGGATGTCGAGAACATCATCCTCAAGCTGCTCCAGGCGTCCGACTATAACGTCGAGCGCGCACAGCGCGGCATTGTCTACATCGACGAGATCGACAAGATTTCGCGCAAGGCCGAAAATCCCTCGATCACGCGCGACGTGAGCGGTGAGGGCGTGCAGCAGGCGCTGCTCAAGCTGATGGAGGGCACCACCGCATCGGTGCCGCCGCAGGGCGGCCGGAAGCATCCGCAGCAGGAATTCCTGCAGGTGGATACGACCAACATCCTGTTCATCTGCGGTGGCGCGTTCAGCGGCATCGAGAAGATCATTGGCGACCGCCTGCAGGGCAAGTCGATCGGCTTCGGCGCCTATGTCGCCGGGCCGGACGAGCGCAAGACCGGCGAGACGCTCAAGTCAGTCGAGCCCGAGGATCTGCTCAAGTTCGGGCTCATCCCCGAATTCGTCGGCCGCCTGCCGGTGATCGCGACGCTCGAGGATCTCGACATCCCCGCTTTGGTCAAGATCCTCAGCGAGCCCAAGAACGCGCTGGTCAAGCAGTACCAGAAGCTGTTCGAGATGGAGTCGGTCGAGCTCGACTTCACCGACGACGCGCTGGTCACGGTTGCCAAGAAGGCGATCGAGCGCAAGACCGGCGCGCGCGGGCTTCGCTCGATCCTCGAGAGCATCCTGCTCGACACGATGTTCGACCTGCCCGGGATGGACGGCGTCGACGAGGTGATGATCGACAAGGACGTGATCGAGGGCCGCAAGGAACCGATCCGCGTCTACACCAAGAAGGAAAAGACCGGCGACGCCGCCTAATCCTTTTCCCGCGAGCTGAACGAAGCGGGCGTCGAGCGATCGGCGCCCGTTTTGCGTTCGGCCCGAGCAAGGACGTCGGGCATTGCCGCCGACGGCTCGATGAAATAGCCTCCCCAAAGTTTCGGGAGTCGTTCGACATGATCCAGGGTCACCGCTGAAGCGGCAAAGACCAGAGCCGGCGGAACACGCCGCCAGTCCGACTCCTAATTCGAGACCATCATGCAAAGACTGAAGAACAAGACGTGCGTCGTGACCGGCGCGGCGCTCGGCATCGGCCGCGCCATCGCGGCCCGGTTCCATGACGAGGGCGCGATCGTCATCGCCACCGACATCGACGCAGCAACGGGCGCAGCAACCGCGGCCGAGATCGGATGCCGGTTCGAACCGCTCGACGTCCGCGAGGAGGCCGACTGGGCGCGGCTCGCCGGCATCGTTCCGACGGCCGACGTGGTCGTCAACAACGCCGGCGTGACCGGGTTCGAGGCCGGCATGGTTCCCCATGACCCGGAGCATGCGAGTCTGGAGGACTGGCGTGCGGTCCACCGGGTCAATCTCGACGGGACGTTCCTCGGCTGCCGCTACGCGATCGGCGCGATGAAGGCGGCTGGGGCGGGGTCGATCATCAACATATCGTCCCGATCGGGTCTGGTCGGCATTCCCGGCGCCGCGGCCTATGCGGCCTCCAAGGCGGCGATCCGCAACCACAGCAAGACGGTCGCGCTCTACTGCGCGCAACAGGGCTGGCGGATCCGGTGCAACTCGGTCCATCCGGCTGCCATCCTCACGCCGATGTGGGAGCCGATGCTGGGCGACGGTCCCGACCGCCACGCGCGGATGCAGGCGCTGGTAGCGGACACGCCGCTCAAGCGGTTCGGCATGCCCGAAGAAGTCGCGGCGATCGCGGTCCTGCTGGCCTCGGACGAAGCGACCTACGTCACCGGCAGCGAAGTGAACATCGACGGCGGACTGCTGGCCGGCTCGGCCGCGTCGCCGGGGTGATCGCATCCGGGGCAAGGCATCGCGAACGGGCCGCCGTCCGACGGGAACGCGGCGGAGAGTCTGGGATGTCGAGGGTCGGCGCGCGCCACCGTGCGGGCGAGCGCGAGTAGGGGCTGATCGTCAGTCTCCGCATCACGCCGCCAGGGTGGTAATCAGGACAGCGGCGGTCTCGGGGTGACTTTTGGGACCTTCCGGCCCGTCGCCTCCCGGCATGGAGGTCGCCCGCCGCCGGCATGTCGCGGCAGGGAATGCTTTTGCAGGGACCCATCGCGGCGCTCGCGCATTCGTTGTGCACTCGCAACGAAGGAGCCCGACCTATCGTCACCGCCACACTACCCGCCGCCGCCCCCGACACCGCCAAGACCATGCCCGACCGCGAGGCGTTGCCGCCCTGGACGCTGGTCGCACCCGCGCTCGGGCTGCTCGCGGTGCTGTTCGGCCTCGCCAAGATGGGCATGCCCGGCACGATCGCCGCGTCTGTCGTCCTGATCGGCAGCGTGCTGGCGGCGGTGCATCATGCCGAGGTGGTCGCGCACAAGGTCGGCGAGCCGTTCGGCACACTCGTCCTCGCGATCGCGGTGACGGTGATCGAGGTCTCGCTGATCGTCTCCCTCATGCTCTCCAACGCCGGCGACGCGGCGACGCTCGCGCGCGACACGGTGTTCGCGGCGATCATGATCATCGTGAACTTCATCGTCGGGCTGTGCCTGCTCGCGGGTGCGCTGAGGCATCACGAGCAGCGCTTCACGTTGAAGGGCGCGAGTGCCGCGCTCGGCGTGCTCGCGGCGATGGTGGTGCTGTCGCTGGTGCTGCCCAACTACACCTCGTCGACGCCGGGGCCGACCTATTCCTCGTCGCAGCTGGTGTTCGTCGCGATCGTGTCGCTGATCCTCTACGGCACGTTCGTGCTGGTGCAGACGGTGCGTCACCGCGACTATTTCCTGCCCGCGACCGAGGGCAAGGATGACCATGCCGCGCCGCCCTCCACCCGCGCGACCTATATCGCGTTCGGCGTGTTGCTCGTCGCGCTGGTTGCGGTGGTGCTGCTCGCCAAGACGCTGTCGCCGACGATCGAGGCGGTGGTGACGGCCGCCGGCCTGCCACAGGCCGTGGTCGGGGTGGTGATCGCGGCGCTGGTGCTCGCGCCGGAAAGCCTGGCGGCCTACAAGGCGGCCCGGCGCGACCGGCTGCAGACCAGTCTCAACCTCGCGCTGGGCTCGGCGCTGGCGACGATCGGGCTGACCATCCCCAGCGTGGCGATCGTGTCGCTGGTGCTCGACCTGCCGATATCGCTCGGGATCGATCCGAAGGGACTGGTGCTGCTGGTGCTGTCGCTGTTCGTCGCGACGCTGTCGCTGGGGACGGGGCGGACGACCGTGCTGCAGGGCGCGGTCCACCTGGTGATCTTCGCGGCCTATCTGTTCACGACCGTGATGCCGTGATCAGGGACCGTTGGCGGCGAGATAGGCAATGACGTCGGCGCGGTCCTTCGGGTCCTGCAGCCCGACGAAGTTCATCGCGGTGCCCGGCACCATGCGGCGCGGATTGGCCAGCCACGTGTCGAGGCGCTTGGTGTCCCAGACACCGCCCGCAGCCTGCAACGCCGCGGTATAGGCGAAGCGTGGTCGGCGCTCCGCCACGGGCGCGCCGACGACGCCGTACAGGTTCGGGCCGTCGGTGTCCGACCCGCTGCTGGTGATGGTGTGGCAGGCGGCACAGCGACGGAACACGATCGCGCCTGCCGCTGCGTCGCCGCCCGTGGTCTGGCGCGGCGCAGGCGAATGCGGGTCGCACCCGGCAAGCAGCAACGCCCACCAGGGCAGGCGTCGCAAGCTCACCGCCGCTGCCGTGCGGCCAGCGCGAGCCCGGCCGCGATCTGCACCAGCGCATAGAGCCGTCGCCGCCCGGGGCGATCGACGAACGGGCGGACCGCGATCTCGGCGCCGAGCGCGCGCTCCTTCCACAGGTCGACATGGCGGCGCGGCTGGACGAGGCCGACGAGCCCGTCGCCGACCATGAAGATCGCCGCCATCTCGACGACGCGCGGCAGCAACGGCGCGGGGGGCGAGATATCGCCGATCAGGGTGTCGGGCGTTCGCGGGCGGTCCATGCCTGGGTTTCCTCGATGGCGACGCTGCGTCGCAGGATCTTCGCGTCGGGGTCGATCACGATATGCGCGCCTGCCGGGACCGGCAGGCTGCCCTTGCCGCCGATCATCGGCACGACGTGCGTCTTCCCCGCGACCTGTACGTCGACCGGCATCGGGAAGTTCCCGCCGCCGGGCACCGTCCAGCTGAGCGACAGCGTGCCGCCCACGCGGCGCTCGACCAGTTCGGGGAGGGCGGCCTGGCGCAGATAGACGTCGAAGAACCAGCCATAGTCCTTCCCCGTCACCTTCCGGACGAAGCCTTCATATTCCTTGGCCGATCCGAACCGCGGCTTGAAATTGCCCGGCTTGGGATCGGGCCGGCCATACACAGCCAGCCGGGTCACGTCGAAGAACGCCGCGTCGCCGATCAGCCCGCGCAGCGTGTGCAGCATCCACGACCCCTTGTAGTAGATGTCGAGCCCCGCGCCGCCCTTGTCCGCCTCGTACACCTCCTCCTCGGTGGCGACGCGCTGCTGCGTGATCGGCTTGCGGTTGGTGATCAGCGCGCGCTGCGTCTGCATCATCGCGGCGTAGCGCGCGCGGCCCTCACGCCACTCGCCATAGAGCGGCTGCATGTAGGTGCCATAGCCCTCGTGCAGCCAGTAATCGTCCCAGTTCGCCGCGGTCAGCTGGTTGCCGAACCATTCATGCGCGAACTCGTGCTGGAACAGCCAGTCGAACCCCTCGGGCGCCTTGGCGTACTCGTTGCCATAGGCGTTGATCGTCTGGTGCTCCATTCCCTTGTGCGGGGTCTCGACAACGCCGACCTTCTCGTCGCCGAACGGGTAGGGGCCGATCATGGTCTCGAAGAAGTCGAGCGTCGGCGCGAACTCCGCGAAGAGCTTGTCCGCCTGCGGCTTCTCGCCCCGCAGATACCAATAGGCCATCGGGATGCTGTTGCCGAACCGGCTCTTGTACGACCCCGAGACCTCCTCGTACGGCCCGACGTTGAGCGCGATCGCATAGGTGTTCGGAGTCTTGACCCGCCAGTTCCAGCGCGTGCGGCCGTCCGCCAGCGTGTCGACGCCGAGCAGCACGCCGTTCGACGGCGCCTTCAGCCCCTTGGGCACGGTGATGTGCAGCGTGACGATCCCGGGCTCGCCGGTCGGGAAATCGAGGCATGGCCAGAACAGGTCGCAGCCATAGCCCTCGGCCGTCGTCGCGAACCAGGTCCGGCCATCGGGCGTCTTCGACCAGACCATGCCGTCGTCCCACGGCGCACGCACCGCGACGTGCGGCGTGCCGCCATAGGTGATCCTGACGGTCACGCGCCCGCCCGCCGCGATCGGCCTAGGCAGGGTGATGGTCAGCCGACCCTCGGGATTGGTCCAGGCGGAGGCGGGCAGGGGAACGCCGTCGATCGCGATCGCCGAGACGGGCAGGTTGCGGTCCAGATCGATCGGCAGCCGCGCGATCGGGGCCTTCGCCCTGAACACCAGCGTGGCAATGCCGTTGAGGCTCTGCGTCTCGGGCAACACCTCGAACGCCAGATCCGCGCTTTCGAAGCCCAGTGCGGTCTGTTCGGGGGTGAGCACGCCGCCCGATCGCTGCGTCTGCGTGGTGATCGCGGGCTCGCCCTTCTTGGGAAGCGGCGCGGCGGCGATGAGGGCCAGCGTGCTGGCGGCGAGGAAAAGGCGTATCGTCATCGCGGTGTCATCGCGCCCGGCCGTGCGCGGCACAAGCCCGTTCGATCCATTGGCCCCGGGCGATTGATGGATGCTTCATCCTCACCATATAAGACTCAATGAGTCGCCCTGCACGGGCACCAACGGAGCGTTCATGACCCAGTATCCCGTCCTTCCCCTGCGTGACATTGTCGTCTTCCCGCACATGATCGTGCCGCTGTTCGTCGGTCGCGACAAATCGGTCGCGGCGCTCGAAGCGGCAATGGCGGCGGACAAGGAGATCTACCTCGTCGCGCAGCTCGATCCCGCCGAGGACGATCCCAGCCGCGACGACCTGTATTCGATGGGCGTGACCGCGACCGTGCTGCAGCTGCTGAAGCTGCCAGACGGGACCGTGCGCGTGCTGGTCGAGGGCAAGGGCCGCGCGACGCTGGAAACGCTGGACGAGAGCGGCGAGTATCTGACCGCGACGATTCTCCCGGTCGAGGACGACGCGGTGACGGGCCCCGAGGTCGAGGCGCTGATGCGCTCGGTGATCGACCAGTTCGAGAACTACGCCAAGCTCAACCGCAAGATGCCGTCCGAGGCCGCGGTCCAGCTGTCGGAGATCACCGAGGCGGGCAAGCTGTCCGACGCGGTGATCGCCAACATCCAGATCAAGGTCGCCGACAAGCAGGCGCTGCTGATGCAGAGCGATCCGGCCAAGCGCCTCGAAATGGCGATGGTCGCGATGGAGGGCGAGCTCGGCGTCCTGCAGGTCGAGAAGAAGATCAAGAGCCGCGTCAAGCGCCAGATGGAGAAGACGCAGCGCGAATATTACCTCAACGAGCAGTTGAAGGCGATCCAGCGCGAACTCGGCAACGAGGGTGACGAGGGCGAGGGCGACGAGATCGCCGAGCTGACGCAGAAGATCGCGACGCTCAAGATGAGCAAGGAAGCGCGCTCCAAGGCGACCGGCGAGCTCAAGAAGCTGAAGACGATGGCGCCGATGAGCGCCGAGGCGACCGTCGTGCGCAACTATCTCGACGTGCTGCTGGGGCTCCCCTGGGGCAAGAAGTCGAAGATCAAGAAAGACATCTCCGCCGCGCAGGCGGTCCTCGACGAGGATCATTACGCGCTGGAGAAGGTCAAGGACCGGATCGTCGAGTATCTCGCGGTGCAGGCGCGTACCAACAAGCTGAAGGGGCCGATCCTGTGCCTCGTCGGCCCTCCCGGCGTCGGCAAGACCAGCCTCGGCAAGTCGATCGCCAAGGCGACCGGGCGCGAGTTCATCCGCCAGTCGCTGGGCGGCGTGCGCGACGAGGCCGAGATCCGTGGCCACCGCCGCACCTATATCGGTTCGCTGCCGGGCAAGATCGTGACCAACCTGAAAAAGGCCGGCACGTCGAATCCGCTGTTCCTGCTCGACGAGATCGACAAGCTCGGCCAGGATTTCCGCGGCGATCCGGCATCGGCGCTGCTGGAAGTGCTCGACCCTGAGCAGAACGGCAAGTTCCAGGATCATTATCTGGAGGTCGACATCGACCTGTCGGACGTGATGTTCGTGTGCACCGCGAACACGCTCAACCTGCCGCAGGCGCTGCTCGATCGCATGGAGATCATCCGTCTGGAAGGCTATACCGAGGACGAGAAGGTCGAGATCGCCGAGCGTCACCTGATCGAGAAGCAGATCGAGGCGCACGGGCTCAAGCCTGGCGAGTTCGTGCTGACGACCGAAGGCCTGCGCACGCTGATCCAGCAATATACGAGGGAAGCGGGCGTCCGCACGCTCGAGCGCGAGATCGCCAAACTGTGCCGCAAGGTGCTGCGCCAGATCCTCGAGAACAAGACCACCGGCGTCACGATCACGCCCGAGAATGTCGGCGAATATGCCGGCGTGCAGAAGTATCGCCATGGCCTGTCGGAAACCGAGCACCAGATCGGCGCGGTCACCGGGCTCGCCTGGACCGAGGTCGGCGGCGAGCTGCTGACGATCGAGAGCGTCACCGTGTCGGGCAAGGGGGCTGCCAAGCTCACCGGCACGCTCGGCGACGTGATGAAGGAGTCGATCGAGACCGCGTTCAGCTACGTCAAGGCCCGCGCGCCGAGCTACGGGATCAAGCCGTCGCTGTTCAACCGCAAGGACATCCACATCCATCTGCCCGAGGGCGCAACGCCCAAGGACGGCCCGTCCGCGGGTGTCGGCATCGTAACCTCGATCGTCTCGACGATGACCGGCGTGCCGGTGCGGCGCGAGGTCGCGATGACCGGTGAAGTGACGCTTCGGGGTCGTGTGCTGCCGATCGGTGGGTTGAAGGAAAAGCTGCTGGCGGCCCTGCGCGGCGGGATCGAGACCGTGTTGATCCCGGCGGAGAACGAGAAAGACCTCGCCGAGATTCCGGCGAACATCAAGGCGGGGCTGAAGATCGTCCCCGTCAGCCATGTCGACGAGGTCCTGCGGCTGGCGCTGACCGAGCCGCTGACCGCGATCGAATGGACCGATGCCGACGAGCTGGCCGCGTTGCCGCCGGCACCGATCGCACCGGTGGGCGCGACGGTTCATCACTGATCGGCTCGCGCGATTGCGTCCCGTCGTTCCGGCTCGGGCCGGGACGTCGGGCGCGGCGTGCCATTAGCCGCAAATTCCTCGGTTTCGTTTGACAGCGGGGCAGGTCGTTGCGTTAGTGGCCCCCTATCCTGGCCGTGAGTCCATCGTGGCCGGATCGATACTTTTTCCGGGGGATTTTGATGAACAAGCAGGAGCTGATCGCAACGGTCGCGGATCATTCGGGCCTGGCCAAGGGCGATGCGATCAAGGCTGTCGAGGCGGTGTTCGACGCGATTTCGGCGACGCTGAAAAAGGGCGACGAAGTGCGTCTGGTCGGGTTCGGGACGTTTTCGATCTCGAAGCGCAAGGCGTCGACCGGCCGCAACCCCCGCACCGGCGAGCCGATGACGATCAAGGCGTCGACCCAGCCCAAGTTCAAGGCCGGCAAGGGCCTCAAGGACGCGGTCAACTAAGCCGACCGATCGATAGGGCTGGACAGGCGGGCGGCGTCCGCCTAAAGGCCCGCTTCCCGGTTTCGGGGCGCGTAGCTCAGCGGTAGAGCACACCCTTCACACGGGTGGGGTCACAGGTTCAATCCCTGTCGCGCCCACCATATTCAAGGCCCTCGGTTCGCAGGAACCGGGGGCCTTTATGGTTTAGGCATTCAGGGGAATCCCGACACGCGTTCCCCGTCATCCTGACGAAAGTCAGGACCCGGAGCCCCAAGCGCAACGCCCGTAACCCTGGGTCCTGACTTTCGTCAGGATGACGGAACGTCAAGACGTACAGCCACCACGACACATGACGCACTTGTCATTATGCTCGTTCGTTCGATCGAACTAATGCGCCGCGCATGGCCCATGCCCGCCTTCTGGACATTGCGATTCGCGAATTCGGCGCCAAGGGGCTGGACGGTGCGAGCACGCGCAGCATCGCCGCCGCGGCGCAGACCGCGATGTCGTCGATCACCTACCATTACGGCGGCAAGGAGGGGCTTTACCTCGCGGCCGCCGATCGCATCGCCGCGCTGATGGCCGAGACGATGACCGAAGCGCGGATCTTCGAGGAAACGGGCGCTGCCGCCGATCCGGACGAGGCGCGCCGCGGCATTCACCGGATCCTCGGTCAGCTGACCGACAAGATGGCGAGCGACGCCGGCGGCGAGTGGACGCTGTTCGTGATGCGCGAGCAGATGAAGCCCAGCGCGGCGTTCGATCGCATCTATGGCGGCGTGATGGGCCAGATGGTCCGTACGCTCGCCGCGCTCGTCCAGCTGGCGACCGGGCAACCGGTGCGAGCGGCGCAGGTCGCGACGATCACGCTGATCGGCCAGGTCCTCGCGCTGCGCGCCAGCCGCGCGACCTGCCTGCGGCTGCTCGACCGCGACACGCTCGACGCCGACGACATCGCGCAGATCAAGGCGCGGATCGACGCCAACATAGACGCCATTCTCGATTCGATGCGGGGACCAGCATGACCGACGACACCAAGCCCGATCACGAAGCAGAGACAGACGCGCAAAAGGCAGACGCGGCAGAGACCAAGTCCCAAGACGCGCCAGAAGACCAGTCGGACGACAAGTCCGATGACCAGTCGGATGGGGTGGAGGCGGACAAGCCGTCGGTGTTCAAGAAGCCGCTGTTCTGGATCATCCTGATCGTCGTGGTCGCGGCCGCGGTGATCGGCGGCACGCTCTACTGGCTCCATGCTAGGCAGTATGAGTCGACCGACGATGCGTTCGTCGACACGCATATCGTCCGGCTCGCGCCACAGGTCGCGGGTACGCTGATCCAGGTCGCGGACATCGACAACCGCCATGTCGAGGCGGGTCGACTGCTCGCGGTGATCAAGGCGTCGGGTCGCGACGCGCAGGTCGCCGAGGCGCAGGCGAACGAGCAACAGTCGCGCGCGCAGCTGGCGCAGGCGCAGGCGCAGGTCACCGCCGCGCTCGCGTCGCAAGCACAGGCCGCCGCCCAGGCCCGCGTCCCGCTCGCTGCCGCGATCAAGGCGCGCCAGGACCTCGCGCGCTACGAGGCGCTGCTGCGGCTCGACCCCAACGCGGTCGCCGGGCAGCAGCTCGACCAGGCGCGCAGCACCGCGCGGCAGACCGCCGCCGATGCCGCCGCCGCGCGCGAGCAGGTCGATACCGCCGCCGCGCAGGTCGGCGTCGCCCGCCGCCAGGTCGGTGCCGCCCGCTCGGTGATCGACGCCCGCCGCGCACAGGTCGCGCAGGCCAATGTCGCGATCAGCGACCTGCGCCTGACCGCGCCCGTGTCGGGCCAGGTCGTCAATCGCCAGGTCAATGTCGGATCGTACGTCGCGCCCGGCACGCAGCTGATGGCGATCGTGCCCGATAAGATGTGGGTCACGGCCAATTTCAAGGAAACCCAGCTGACGCTGATGAAGATCGGCCAGCCCGTCGAGATCCATGTCGACGCCTATCCGGACGTCGAATTCCGCGGCCATGTCGATTCGGTCCAGCGCGGTGCCGGCCAGGCGTTCGCGCTGCTGCCGCCGCAGAACGCGACCGGCAACTATGTGAAGGTCGTCCAGCGCGTTCCGGTGCGGATCGTGTTCGACGCGAAGAACGGCCCCGATCCGCGCCGCTATCCGATCGGCCCCGGCATGTCGGTCGTTCCCACCGTCAAGGTCCGCTGAGCATGGCCGCGCCCGCATGGAGCCCGTCGCGGTCCGCCGCGGGCAAGTACAGCCCGTGGCTGATCGTCGCGATCATCTCGATCCCGACCTTCATGGAGGTGCTCGACACCTCGATCGCCAACGTCGCGCTCGACCATATCTCGGGCGGGCTGTCGATCACCACCGACCAGGCGACCTGGGTGCTGACCAGCTACCTCGTCGCCAATGCGATCGTCATCCCGATCTCGGGCTGGCTCAGCGACGCGATCGGGCGGAAGCGGTATTTCCTGCTGTCGATCGCGCTGTTCACGCTGGCGTCGTTGCTGTGCGGCCTCGCGCCGAACATCGGCACGCTGGTCGTCGCGCGCGTGTTGCAGGGGATCGGCGGCGGCGGGCTCGCGCCGGTCGAACAGTCGATCCTCGCCGACACTTTCCCGCCCAGGCAGCGCGGCATGGCGTTCGCGGCCTTCGCGATCGTCGTCGTCGTCGGTCCCGTGCTCGGGCCGACGCTCGGCGGCTACATCGTCGAATATTCGAGCTGGCACTGGGTGTTCCTGATCAACGTGCCGGTCGGTATCCTCGCCTGGTTCCTGGTCGAGACGTTCGTCGACGAACCCGAGCAGGTGAAGAAGGACCGCGACGAACGGTTCAAGGACGGGCTGCACATCGACTATATCGGTGTCGCCCTGGTTGCGCTGGGGCTCGGCTTCCTCGAACTCACCTTCGATCGCGGCGAGCGCGAGGACTGGTTTGCGAGCGGCTTCATCGTCATGTCGGCGATCATCGCCGCGGTCTCGCTGGTCAGCCTCGTCATCTGGGAGCTCAACCACAAGGATCCGGTGATCGATCTGAAGCTGCTGAAGAACCGCAACTTCGCGCTGACGATCGGGGTGATGGGCGTCACCGGCATGATCCTGTTCGGGACGACCCAGCTGATCCCGCAGATGCTGCAGCAGGTGCTCGGCTACAGTTCGCTCGACGCCGGGCTGGCGCTGACCGCCGGCGGTCTGGCGACGCTCGTCATGGTGCCGTTCGCAGGGCGGTTGAGCGGGCTGATCGACGTACGGCTGCTGCTGTTCCCGGCGCTGCTGGTCCAGGCGTTCGCGCTATGGAACATGAGCCATCTGACCGCCGACATCGCGTTTTCCGACGCGGCCTTCGCGCGGCTGTTCCAGGCGGCGGCGTTGCCGTTCCTGTTCGTGCCGATCAACGCGATCGCCTATGTCGGACTCAAGCAGACGCAGACCTCGCAGGCGTCGAGCCTGCTCAACGTCTCGCGCAATCTCGGCGGCACGATCGGCATCTGTTTCGCGCAGACGCAGCTCGCAGGGGGGCTGCAACGGCACCAGTCGGAACTGACGCAGACGCTCAACCCGCTCGATCCCAGTTACAACGACTGGATGGCGAAGGCCGGGCAGGCGTTCGGCGGGCAGGGCGATCCGACCACCACGCCGCTCGCCGTGCTGTACAGCCAGATGCAGCGTCAGGCGACGATGCTCGCCTTCCTCGACGTCTTCCGCGCGATGATGGTCGTCGTCCTCGTCGTCGCCCCGCTCGTGCTGTTCATGCGCTCGGGCAAGACCGGCAGCGCGCCCCCAGGAGCCCATTGATGCGTCGTCTTCTCTCCGTTTTGCTGGCGTCCAGCCTGCTCGCCGGCTGCACCGTCGGCCCGAACTACGTCGCGCCGAACCTGCCCGTACCGCCCGCGTTCGTCGGGCCGCAGGGTGTGTCCGGGGCCGCCGTCGACCCCGCGCGCTGGTGGTCGGCGTTCGGCGATCCGCAGCTCGACGCGCTGGTCGACCGTGCGCTGAAGGGCAACCCCGACATCGCGATCGCCGCGTCGCGCGTACGCCAGGCGCGCATGCAGGAAATCGTCGCGCGCTCCGCCGGCCTGCCGAGCGTCAACGCCGCCGCCAATGCCAGCCATGTCGAATTCAGCAAGAATGCCGGTTTCGCCTCGCTCGCGCGCGCGTTCGGCGGTGGGGGCGACTCTGCTGGCGGGTCGCAGGGCATCGCGCTGCCGGGCAGCGGGATCACCACCTTCTCCGCCGGGTTCGACGCCAGCTGGGAGCTCGACCTGTTCGGCGGCGTCCGCCGCAGCACCGAAGGCGCACGCGCGCGGACCGATGCCGCGGTCTGGTCGAAGCGCGACGCCGCGGTGACGCTCGCGGCCGAGGTCGCACAGGCCTATTTCGCGCTGCGGCTCGACCAGATGCAGATCGCGACGATCGAACAGGAACTCGTCCGCCAGCGCCGCGCGCTGCAGATCGCCGGGAACGTCGCCAAGGTCGGGCTCGTCCCGCCGATTGACGTCACCCGCCAGCGCGGCTCGATCACCACGACCGAAGCACGCGCCGAGCCGATCCGCGCGGACGTCGCGGTGCGGATGCATGCGCTCACGATCCTGCTGGGCGAGCCGCCGGCGACGCTGATGACCGAACTCGCCGCGTCGTCGACCGCCGCGCTGGCGGTGCCGAGCATCCCCGCCGGGCTGCCGTCGGACCTGCTGCGCCGGCGTCCCGACATCCGCGCGGCGGAGCGCGATCTCGCGGCGTCGACCGCCGATATCGGCGTCGCGGTCGCTGATCTCTATCCGCGCTTCACGCTGACCGGCATGGCGCAGCTGATCTCGACCACGCTCGGCACGCTGTTCCAGGGCGACAGCCTGCAGCTGACCGGCAGCGGGGCGGCGCAGTTCCCGCTGCTCGACTGGGGGCGGCGCAAGTCCACCGTGAAGATCCGCGAGGAAGACCGTGAGCAGGCATATCAGCGCTACCGCGCGACGGTGCTGCAGGCGCTGCGCGACGTCGAGGATCCGCTGATCCAGATCGACGCCGAACGCCGCCGCAATGCCGCGCTGCAGCGTGCCGTCGTCGATGCGGAAAGCAGCGCGAAGTCGACCGAGTCGCAATACCGGACCGGCTTCATTGCGCAGGACGCGCTGCTGAATGCGGAGACGCAAGTGCTGTCGGCGCGCGAGCAACTGGTGGCGAGCGATGCGCAACTGCGACAGCTGACCGCGGCGCTGTTCAAGGCGCTCGGCGGTGGCTGGGAAGCGGGGGAGGGGGCGGCAGTGCCGGCCTCTACGTCGTCATCCTGACGAAAGTCAGGATCCAGGGTCGCGAACGCGGGCGCCCGTAACCCTGGATCCCGGGTCGAGCCCGGGATGACGATGGGGGAAGCGCGCTCTTACTTCTTCTTGTTCTTCCGCGCGGCGTAGCGCGCATCGCGTGCGGCCTTCTTTTCCGCTTCGGTCATCACCGACACCTGCGCGGCGGCGAGCGCCTTCGCCTTGGCAGCCTCGGCCTCGGCCTTCTTGGCAGCCTTGGCGTCCGCCTCGGCCTGCCGCTTGGCGGCGCGCTTCTCGCGCTCGGCCAGTTCCTTCGCTTCGCGCGCGGCGAGGCGTTCGGCGACCGTCGCTTCGTCGATCGGCGGCTTGGCGCGCAACGCTTCGAGCGCCTTCGCCTTGGCCTGCGCGGCGCTGTTGGTACGGTCCTGGAAACTGGGGTCTTTGAAAGCCATTGTCGTCGATTAGTCCCGTGATGAAAGTCTTGTGAATAGCGCCAGTGCCGGAAGGCGGACGCGTTTGCGCACCGCCCTAAAGCATCGCATCGAAGATCGGAAGCGGCGCGTATAGCCCGGATCGCCGCTGCGGTCCACCGTCACGGAACCGTAACGTCGGCGTCACCCGACCGTCACGAAAACCACATTCAAGCGTCACGAACCGCGCCTAACCGCCGAGATGCGATCGGCAGGGGGGAGCCTGAGTCGATCCATCCAATCAACGAATCGACCCGGGAGTTCCTATGACCAGCTTCAAGCGCCTCAGCCTCGTTCTGCTGACCGGCACCGCAGCACTCGCACTCTCCGGTTGCGACGGTGCGGACAGCGTCGCATCGCCGGGCGAGGGCGTCATCGTCGTTCCCGGCACGCCGACCCCGAGCCCGACCCCCACGCCGACCCCGACCCCGACGCCGGCCGCCGGCACCCCCGCGACGTCGTGCCCGAGC
Source organism: Sphingomonas ginsenosidivorax (assembly GCF_007995065.1). Taxonomy (NCBI): domain Bacteria; kingdom Pseudomonadati; phylum Pseudomonadota; class Alphaproteobacteria; order Sphingomonadales; family Sphingomonadaceae; genus Sphingomonas; species Sphingomonas ginsenosidivorax. The sequence continues at coordinate 796,782 of NZ_VOQR01000001.1, forward strand.
GGCACCACCGATGTCGGCATCCTCGGCAACTATCGTTCGTGCCGCCTGCCCGCCGTCATCTCGACCGCGCTGTCGCTGCCGAAGGTCGCGGGCGTCGCCTATGAGATCAACGGCCGCGTCGATGTCGGCGTCGACATCGGTGGTGCCGGCACGGCACCCGGCGGCATCGCCACGCAGCTGACGATCGCGGCCGGCTCGCTGGTCTATGCCAACACGACGAACGCCGACAACGACTTCCTGGTCGTCAACCGTGGCTCGAAGCTGTTCGCCGAGGGCACCGAGACCCAGCCGATCATCTTCACCGCGCAGGCCAACCTGACCGGCGGCGTGACCGACGAATCGCAGGGCCTGTGGGGCGGCGTGATCCTCGCCGGCCGCGCGCCGGTGTCGAACTGCAACGCGACCGTCGCCGGCGGCTCGGCGACCTGCGAGAACGTCGTCGAGGGCACCAGCACGGCGCTGTACGGCGGTGCGACGCCGACCGACAGCAGCGGCACGATCCGCTACGTCCAGATCCGTTATTCGGGCACCGTCATCAGCCCGAACAACGAGTTGCAGGGCCTGACGCTCGGCGGCACGGGGTCGGGCACCACGATCGATCACGTCCAGATCCACAACAGCTCGGACGACGGCATCGAGATCTTCGGCGGCCGTACCAACCTGCGCTATCTGGCGCTGACCGGGTCTGACGATGACGGCCTGGATACCGATGTCGGCTGGCAGGGTTTCGTGCAGTTCGTGCTCGCGATTCAGAAGCCGACCAACACGCAGACCGACAACTACTCGACCGAGATCGACTCGAACGGGTCGGAAGACGCACTGCCGCGCCAAGCCTACAACCTCGCCAACTTCACCTTCATCCAGACCTCGACCGCGACCAACGCGGCGATCCGTCTGCGCGGCGGTGCGGATGCGACGTTCGTCAACGGCATCGTCAGCAGCGCATCGGGCGCCTGCCTCAACGTGATCGCCGGTGCCGACGCCGGCGGCAAGACGACGATCCGTCCGGCCAATGCGGCGCTCGAGGACAAGGGGCCTCCGGTGTTCAACTCGGTCGTGTTCAGCTGCCCCTCGGCCTATGCCGAGACTGCGGTCAACGGCATCACGGTGACGACCGCCGAGCAGCAGGCGCTGTTCCGCGCCGGCACCAACAACACCGAAAGCGCCGCGGTCGGTTCGGCCGTCACGGGCACCTTCCTGCCCGCCGGCGTGTCGACCACGACGACGGCGTTCAACGCGGCCACGCTCAATCCGGCGGGCACGTCGTTCCTGGTGAATACCTCGTATGTCGGCGCGGTCAACGGCACGACCGACACTTGGTATCGCGGTTGGACGTGCAACTCGAACCGCGCGAACTTCGGCACGACCAGCACCGCCTGCACCGCACTGCCGACCACCTGACCTGCATCGACATCCCATCCTCCCCCGCCAGGGGGAGGTGGCAGCGAAGCTGACGGAGGGGGAGGACACGAAACGGATGTCGTCGGTACCGCCCCCTCCGTCTGCCTGCGGCAGCCACCTCCCCCTGGCGGGGGAGGATGAAATGTCGATTACGAACATACTCCTCTTGTTGCCGGGGCAGCCATGAAGTCTTCCGTTCTCGTCTCCGTCCTTCTTGCGACGACGACGCTCGTGCCCGCGCATGCGCTGGCGCAAAGCGCACCCGCAGGCGGCGCTCCTGCTGCCAGCCCCGCCGGTAGCGTCGTCTCGCCCCAGGCCGGCACGCCCGCCGATCCTGCGCAACAGGCGGCGCAGCAGCAGGAACAGGTCGAGATCTCGACCCCCGGCGGCAGCACCAGCGGCGGTGACGACATCGTCGTGGTCGGCCGCAACATCCCCGACGTCGTCCGCGCGACTCCGGAAGTCGTCAGCGTCCTCTCCACCGCCGACATCGCACGCACCGGCGAAGGCGACATCGCCGGCGCGCTGCAGCGCGTCACCGGCCTGTCGGTGGTCGGCAACGGCTTCGTCTATGTCCGCGGCCTCGGCGACCGCTATTCCTCGTCGCTGCTCAACGGCTCGCCGCTGCCTTCCCCCGAGCCGCTGCGCCGCGTCGTTCCGCTCGACATCTTCCCGACCAACGTCATCGCGTCGGCGCTCGTCCAGAAGAGCTATTCGGTCAACTATCCCGGCGAGTTCGGCGGCGGCGTCATCAACCTGACGACCAAGGCCGTGCCGCAGGAGACGTTCCTGCAGATCGGCGGTTCGGTCGGGGCCGACACGGTCACGACCAGCGAGCTCGGCTATGTCTATGACGGCGGCAAGTACGACCAGTTCGGCTTCGACAGCGGCGAGCGCAAGGTGCCCGCGTTCATCAAGGCGGCGGGCAAGAACGGCACCTCGCCGACGTCTGCGAACCTCACCGAATTGTCGAACGCGCCGACGACGCTGCTCCAGCAGAACAACCAGCTGCCCGCCAACCTGTCGGGCGAGATGAGCTTCGGCACCTTCACCGACGTCGGCAGCACGCGCGTCGGTGTGATCGCCGCGGCGGGGATCAGCAACACCTGGCGCACGCGCTACGACAAGCAGCAGTCGACCGACGATGCCAGCGGTATCCTGACGCGCGATTTCCGCACGGTGCTGACCGACAACCGCGCGGTCGTGAACGGGCTGTTGGGCTTCGGCGCGGAGTTCGGCGAAAACAAGATCCGCTGGACCAACCTCTACATCCACGACACGCTCAAGCAGGGGCGGCTGAGCAGCGGCAACACCGCGAACATCGGCATCCCGTCACCCTACGGCAAACCGGCCTTCATCACGCAGAACACCAGCTGGTTCGAACGCCAGCTGATCGACACGCAGCTGGTCGGCGAGTTCAAGTTCGGCAACTTCGCGTTCGACACGCGCGGCAGCTACGCCAAGACCGAACGCAACTCGCCCTACGAGCGTCAGTTCACCTATCAGTACAACACGGCCGTCAAGGACTATACCAACAACCTCAGCGGGTTGCAGAGCGCGTCTGTCGCGTTCAGCGAACTCGACGAGACCCTGTGGTCGGGCCAGGCGAACCTGACCTGGAACGCGCCGACGGACCGTCCGTTCGCGCTCTCGGTCGGCTATGCGTATAACGACACCAGCCGCGATTCGAGCCGCTACACCTTCCAGTATTCGGCCGCGAACAACGGCGCGCTCGGCGACGTGCTCGCGCAGCTGCGCCCCGACTATCTGCTGTCCGATTACATCGTCACGACGAACGGCATCTATCTGCGCAACACCTCGACCGGGCAGGGCGCCGCAGCCTATGACGCGTCGCTCAAGGTCCACGGCGCGTATGGGCAGGTCGAGGGCGAGATCCTCGACGGGCTGCGCGCCACGGTCGGCGTCCGCTACGAGACCGCCGAGGAGCGCGTGACGCCGTCGGGCGGCGCTGCGGCGACCAACCTGAAGAACGACTATTTCCTGCCCGCGGTCACCGTCACCTGGAACTTCGCGTCGGACCTTCAGGCGCGACTGCACTTCTCGAAGACGCTCGCGCGCCCGCAGTTCCGCGAGCTTGCGCCGCAGCTGTACCAGGATTTCGATTCGGACCGCCTGTTCTTCGGCAACGCGTTCCTGAAGGACTCCGAGCTCTACAACGCCGAGGCGAGGACCGAATGGTATTTCGCCAAGGACCAGCGCCTGAGCCTCGCCGGCTTCTACAAGCGGATCGAGAACCCGATCGAGGCGGTCGCGTTCTTCCCGGCGGGCAGCGACACGCTGCAGACCGGTTTCGCCAACGCACCGCAGGCGAAGCTCTACGGCGGCGAGACCGAGTTCCAGAAATATATCGGTCTCGACGTGCTGGGTGCCGACTGGCTGGCGACGCGTCGCCTCGTGCTGATCGCCAACTACACCTACACGCACTCGTCGATCAGCGCCGACGACCAGCTGATCGCGAGCCCGCTCCAGGCCGGCTCGCAGGTCCAGCTGCGCCCTGCCAACATCCTGTTCCAGGACGGCGCGCCGCTGGTCGGCCAGTCCGACCACCTCGTGAACCTGCAGATCGGGATCGAGGACAAGAAGAGCCTGTCGCAGTTCACCTGGCTGTTCAACTATGCCAGCAACCGCGTCACCAATCGCGGACCCGTGGGCGGCGGCGGCGGCATCCGCCTGCCCGACCTGATCGAGAAGCCGGGCATCCGCCTCGACTTCGTCGGTCGCCAGGGCATCACGGTGATGGACAAGCAGATCGAGGTGAAGTTCGAGGCGCGCAACATCACGGGGACGGGCTACCGCGAGTACCAGACCTTCTCGAACGGCAACCAGGTCGACATCAACAAGTACCGACTGGGCCGGATGTTCACGCTGGGCGCGAGCGTGACGTTCTAAATCCTTGTGTTCCTGCGAAAGCAGGAACCCAGGGTCGGAAGCGCTGTGTTCGGAACCCTGGGTTCCTGCCTCCGCAGGAACACGGGGTTCCCACTCCGGAGGTCACCGCCACTCGCGTTCGCGAAACCATTTCGTGATCACGTACTTCACGCCCTGGCGCACCTTCATCCCGTGATGCAGCGTCGCCGGGTTCAGGCTGCCGTCCGCCCGCCGGTTGTTCCAGGCGAGCAGTTTCCCCGCCTCGGCGGGCACGATCTTGTCGATCGCCTTGAACCGCGTCGCGCCGCCCGCGCCGGGCGTGTTGAGGTACACCATGACGGTCCAGGTCCGGTTGCCCGCGACCGAGCAGTAGCGATCATAATCCACCCCCGTGGGCTCGAAATAATCGGTATGTCCCTTGAACTCCTGCCCGACCGCGTAGCGCTGCCCCTGCAGCGGCTCGCCATGCGCGCCGGCGAGACCGGTCAGCGCGGCGATCCGCGCCTCGACGTCGAGGACGACCGGGTCGGCTGCGTCGAGATCGCCGGTCTCGCTGGTCCGGTACGCGGCATCGCCGTTCGAATCGGAGATCGTCGAGGGTCGGCGCACCGCGTCGATCCGCGCGATCAGTGCCGCGCACAGGTCGGGCGGCAGGAAGTCGCGCTTCACGAACAGGTCGAGCTTCGGGCTCGGCACGCGCTGCACGCCGGGGACGCCGAGCCGCGCGAGGATCGGGGCAGGGTCGAGGCCGGAGGAACTCGCCGAGGAACTGTCTGTCATACCGCGCTTCTGCCAAGCCGCGCGGCTTCGCGCAAACGCGACAAATCATTGACGCGCGTTCGTAACATGGCATGCCTATCCGCAGGGATGCGGGACGGAATCACATGCGTTTGAAGCTCGATGCCCGGGCGCGCCGTATCTTGCGGCGGATGCCCGTCGTGAATGTCTATTCGCTGGCCGAGCTGGCTCTGATGGGGGTGCTGGCGGTCCAGTGCGCGCGGTTCGTCTGGGTGCTGACGACGCCGGTGACGCCGCTCGGCGCCTGGCGTCCGGCGGCGCCCGTCGTCGCGGGCGCGGATATCCTCGGCAGCTTCGACCCGTTCTTTCGTCTCGGCGGCGGCGCCGCGGCGCCGGCCACCGTCACCGCGCTGCAGCTGACGCTGTTCGGTACGCGCATCGACGAGGCGATGGGCGGCGGCTCGGCGATCATCGCCGGGCCCGACGGCGTCCAGCAGAGCGTCGCGGTCGGCGCCGAGATCCAGCCCGGCGTGCGCCTCAAATCGGTCGCGTTCGACCATGTCACGATCGAGCGCGGCGGCGCGGACGAGGACCTGTTCCTCGACCAGTCGGGCGCGGTGACGCCGGTCATCCCAGGGGCAGCGCCGGGCGCGGCGCCCGCAAGCCCCGCGGCCGGCATCCCGGTCGCGCAGCTTCGTCAGGAGATCGGCTTCATCCCGCGGATCGACGACGGCCGGATCAGCGGTCTCACCGTCCGCGCGCAGGGCAGCGGCGCGGCGTTCCGCGCCGCCGGGCTCAAGGACGGCGACGTCGTCACGTCGCTCGGCGGACGCCCGGTCTCGGGCCCCGGCGACCTCGACCGCATCGCCAAGGATTTCGCAGGGGGCGGCAACGTCCCCATCACCGTCGAGCGCGGCCAGGACACGCTGCAGCTCGCCATCACGATCGCACCCTCAATGAAAACGGCTCAATGAAACGCTATTTAGCTCCGATCGCGGTGGTCGCGATGGCTGCGACAACGCAGGCGCAGACCACGCTCAACGTCCGCGACGCCGATATCCGCGCGTTCATCGCCGATGCGGCCAAGGTTACCGGCCGCACCTTCATCATCGACAACCGCGTCGCGGGGAAGGTGACCGTCGTCACCGACCGCCCGCTGTCGCGGTCCGAATATTTCGAGATATTTCTGTCGACGCTGCGCTCGAACGGGCTGGTCGCGGTGCCGACCTCGAACGGCGCGTTCCGGATCCAACCGCTCGACAATGCCGCGTCGCAGCCGAGCCGGATCGGCGTCGGCGGTGCCGCGCGCAACAGCTACGTCACCGAGATAGTCCGCCTCCGCTCGATCGACGCGACCAGCGCGGTCGACACGGTGCGCCCGCTGGTCAGCGCGCAAGGCTCGGTCAGCGCGAACCGCGGCGGCAACAGCCTCGTGATCGTCGACTTCGCCGACAATATCCGCCGCGTCCGCGAAGTGCTGCGCCGCATCGACACCGACAATGCGTCGACGCGGGTGATCGCGCTCAAGAATGCGAGCGCCAAGGAGATCGCGACCGCGCTGCAGGGGCTGATCGGCGCGGGCACGGGCGGCGGGCAGGGCGGCGCAGCCGGTGCCGCAGGCGGCGGGCCCACCGCATCCGTGGTCGCGGTCGAAGGATCCAACGCGGTCGCGCTGCGCGGCGATTCCGCGACCGTCGCACGCCTCGCGCAGGTCGCGATCGACCTCGACCAGAAGGCGCGCAACGGCACCGAGATCAAGGTCGTGTTCCTCGAGAACGCCGACGCGGAGCAGCTCCTGCCGGTGCTGCAGGAGCTCGTCGGCCAGACCCCGACCCAGCCGACCAGCCAGGCGCTGTCGCGGACCAATTTCGGATCGAGCAGCACCAACGGCAGCTCGGGGTCGCAGGCCGTCCAGCAACCGCAGATCAGCCAACCCGTGCCAACGGCCGCCAGCGGCGGATCCGGGACCGGCCAGCCCGCGCTCACCACCGCAGGCGGCAAGACCGCCGCCGTCGTCACGCGCTTCACCGGCGCCAACGCGATCGTCATCGCCGCGCCCGCCGAGATCCAGCGTCAGCTCGCCGAGGTCGTCCGCCAGCTCGACACGCGGCGCGAACAGGTGCTGGTCGAGGCGATCGTCGCCGAGGTGTCGGACACCACCGCCAAGACGCTCGGTGCGCAGTTCATCGTCGGCGATCCCAGCGGCGGCGCGTTCGGCGCGTCGACCTTCTCGAACTCCGCGCCGAACATCCTGCAGATCGCCGGCGCGATCGGCGCGACGCAGCTCAACACGTCGAGCACGACGACGCAGAACACCGACGGCAGCACGACGACGACCAATACCACCAGCCCGGCGGCCGACACGCTGCAGCAGTCCGCGATCGCCTCGATCCTCGCAGCGAGCGGCGGGTTCGGCGGGTTCGGCGGCAAGATCGGCAGCACCTTCTTCGGCGCGATCATCAACGCGGTGAAGAGCGACAGCCAGTCGAACCTGCTCCAGGTCCCGCATCTCGTCACGCTCGACAACCAGGAGGCACACAGCCTGGTCGGGCAGGAGATCCCGATCACCACGGGCCGCGCGCTGTCGAACAATTTCGACAATGCGTTCCAGACCACGCAGCGCCAGAATGTCGGCATCGAGCTGACGGTGCGCCCGCAGGTCAATTCGAGCGGCACGGTGAAGCTCAACCTGCGCCTGGAAGTCAGCTCGATCGCCGGGCCGGTGTCGAGCGACAACAGCGACCTGATCCTCAACAAGCGCGAGGTCGAGACCGTCCGTACCGTCGACGACGGCCAGATCGCGGTGATCTCGGGTCTGCTCGACGACAATGAGCGTCGCACGATCGAGAAGATCCCGCTGCTCGGCGACCTGCCCGTGCTCGGCCACCTGTTCACGTCCAAGGCGAAGCAGCGGTCGAAGACCAACCTCATGATCTTCATCCGCCCGACCATCCTGCGCACCGCGGAGGACAGCCGCCGCCTGACCGAGCAGCGCTACGGCTATGTGCGGTTGCAGCAGGGGTTGCAGGATCCGAATTCGGAGCCGTCGATCGACCAGCTCGTCCGCGATTACATGGGCGCCGCGCCCCCGATCCCGAGCGCGCCGATCCCGGGCAATATCGAGGACCCGCGGATCGCGGTCCCGGTGCGGAGTTCGTCCACCGTGTTCCGGCCGGCTAAGCGGTGATCGCGGTCGGCACCTCGGAGGACGCGTTCCCCTCCCGCTTGCGGGAGGGGCTAGGGGAGGGCATGTCCGCAGACGACGCGCTCTTGTTGACAGGCCCTCCCCTGACCCCTCCCGCAGGCGGGAGGGGAGTCCCCCAGCCACTCCCCCAACTCACCATCCCCTACGCCTTCGCCCGGAAATTCGGCGTCGTGGTCGACCACACCGACACCGACTCCCACCTGACCATCGCGATGCGCGAGGGCGCGGACCCCAAGGTCCTGCTCGAACTCCGCCGCTATCTCGGCCGCGCGTTCGACGTGGGTATCGTCGAAGCCCCCGCGTTCGATCGCCTGCTCTCCAACGTCTATGCGATGGACGGCCAGGCCAACGCGCTCGCCGCGGTCGGGATGGGCGACGAGCTCGACCTGCTCGCAGGCGACATGCCGACCGCGGAGGACCTGCTCGACACCGCCGACGACGCGCCGGCGATCCGGCTGATCAACGGCATCATCGCCGACGCCGCGCGCAACGGCGTGTCGGACATCCATATCGAGCCCTATGAGTCCGGCCTCGTCATCCGCATGCGCATCGACGGCGTGTTGCGCGAGACGCTCCGCATGCCCGCCAACGTCGCGCCGGTCGTCGTCAGCCGCATCAAGGTGATGGCGCGGCTCGACATCGCCGAGCGGCGCGTGCCGCAGGACGGCCGGATGGGGCTGACGCTGGGCGGCAAGCTGCTCGACGTCCGTGTCTCGACGCTGCCGAGCCGCGCAGGCGAGCGCGTCGTGCTGCGTATCCTCGACAAGGAGAATGCCGGAATCACGCTGGAGGCGCTGGGCCTGCCGCCCGCGCTGTTCGCGCTGCTGCGTGAATCGCTCGCCGAGCCCAACGGCATCATCCTCGTCACCGGGCCGACGGGCTCGGGCAAGACGACGAGCCTCTACGCCGCGCTGCGCCTCCTCAACGACGGCAGCCGCAACATCCTGACCGTCGAGGACCCCGTCGAGTATGCGGTCGACGGGGTCGGCCAGACTCAGGTGAACCCCAAGGTTGGGCTGACCTTCGCCGCGGGGCTGCGCGCGATCCTGCGCCAGGATCCCGACGTCGTGATGGTCGGCGAAATCCGCGACCGCGAGACCGCCGAGATCGCGGTGCAGGCGTCGCTGACCGGGCACCTCGTGCTGTCGACGGTCCACACCAACGACGCGATCGGCGCGATCACGCGCATGCGCGACATGAAGGTCGAGAGCTTCCTGCTCGCGTCCACGCTGCGCGCGGTGATCGCGCAGCGGCTGGTGCGGCGATTGTGCCCGACGTGCCGCCGCGCGGTGCCCGCGGCGGAGACGGTCGCGCCGCTGCTCGGGATCCCGGGCGACGCGGTGGTATATGTCGCACAAGGCTGCGACGAGTGCGGGCAGACCGGGTTCAAGGGCCGCATCGGCGTGTTCGAGGCGGTCCGCATCGACGACACCATCCGCCGCCTGATCAACACCGACGGCGACGAGACCGCGATCACCGCGCATGCGTTCGCGAAGTCCCCGAACCTCGCGCAGTCGGCGCGGGAGCTGGTGCTGTCGGGGCAGACGACGGCTGAGGAAGCGGTGCGAGTTTCGCGGCGCGATACCGCCGAGGTGGAGGATGCGTGATCCCCACGCCCTCCGTCACCCTGAACTCGTTTCAGGGTCCACTGGCACGCGAACGCTATCGCTCGGGGAGCGGTGGATGCTGAACCAAGTTCAGCATGACGGCGATGCTTTGGGGGTCGGCCGACACCTTGGCTCCTTAGATCATCTCGCGATCGACACGCACCGCGTGACACGGCGGAGGTGGAGGATGTGTGAACCTCGGCCAAAACCCCCGCGTCACCCTGAACTTGTTTTAGGGTCCATCTGTCCCCAAGCGCGATGGCCTGGGGAGCGGTGGATGCTGAACCAAGTTCAGCATGACGGGTGTGCGTTGGGAGCCGGCCGACCCCATGGCTGACTTCGACTATCTCGCGATCGACACGAAGGGTTCCGAAAGGCGCGGCCACATCGCCGCGGCCGACATCGACGTCGCGCGCGCGGCGCTCGACGCGCGCAAGCTCTACGTCGTCAAGCTTGCCCCCGGCGCGCCGCCCCAGGCGTCGGCCGGCCGTCCGCTGTTCGGCCTGCAGCTCGGCAAGCCGAAGATGTCGGGCAAGAACCTCACGCTCTTCACCCGCCAGCTCGCGACGCTCAACCGCGTCTCGCCGCTGGAGGAAAGCCTCCGCACGATCACCCGCCAGACCGAGCAGGAGAGCGTCCGCACGATCGTCGCGACCGTCCATGCCGGCGTCGTCGAGGGCCGTCGCCTCGCCGACGCGATGGCGCGCGAGCCGAAAAGCTTCCCGCCGCTCTACCGCGCGATGGTCGCGGCGGGCGAAAGCTCGGGGTCGCTGCCGACGATCCTCGACCGGCTTGCAGCGCTGCTCGAACGCCAGGCCGAGATCCGCGGCAAGCTGATCACCGCGCTCGCCTATCCCTCGATCCTCGCGCTGGTCGCATTGGGCGTCGTCACCGCGCTGATGATGTTCGTCGTGCCGCAGGTCGTCGAACAGTTCGACACGGTCGGCCAGCAACTGCCCTTCCTGACCCGCATGGTGATGGCGTTCTCGGCGTTCCTCGTCGGCTATTGGTGGGTGATGCTGCTGGTCCTCGTCGTTGCCGGCCTCGGCGGCTGGCAGGCGCTCAAGAACCCCGAGATGCGGCTCGCCTTCGACAGCTGGCTGCTCCGCATTCCGCTGCTCGGCCGGCTGCTGCGCGACCTCCACGCCGCGCGCATGGCGCGCACGCTGGGTACGATGGTCGCAAGCCGCCTGCCGCTGCTCGACGGTCTGAACCTCACAGCCAGCACGATCCACAACCGCCGCCTCCGGCTCGCCTCGGACCAGATCGTCGAGGCGATCCGCGGCGGCGGCAGCCTGTCGGCCGCGATGCGTCGCGCCGGCGTGTTCCCGCCGCTGCTCACCTATCTGGCGGCGAGCGGCGAGGCGGCGGGGCGGCTCGACGAGATGCTCGAGCGCGCCGCCGACTATCTCGAGCGTGAGTTCGACCGCTTCACCGCGACCGCACTGTCGCTGCTCGAACCGCTGATCATCGTCGTGATGGGCGGCATCGTCGCGACGATCGTGCTATCCATCCTGCTCCCGATCCTCCAGCTCAACACGCTGGCAGGCCAATGAGGTTTCGTATGCGTTTACCCACATCCCCCGTCACCCCGGGCCCGACCCGGGGTCCCGCTTCTTCTTCTCTCGCAACGCCCGAAGATAGCGGGATGCCGGATCGAGTCCGGCATGACGGGAGGAAGAACGGCTTCACGCTCGTCGAGCTGATGGTGGTCATCGTGATCATCGGCTTGCTCGCGACGATTGTGACGATCAACGTCTTGCCAGCGGGCGACAAGGCAAAGTCTGTCACGGCTAAGGCCGATATATCGACGATCGAGAACGGCCTGGAGATGTTCCGACTTCAGTTCAATCGCTATCCAACGACATCACAGGGGCTCCAGTCGCTGATCTCGGCGCCGTCCGGCATCGATGCTGCGCAGTATCAGCGCGGCGGCTACATCAAGAAGCTGAAGGATGACCCCTGGGGACGCCCGTACCTCTATGCATCTCCGGGGCAGCACGGCGAGTTCGACGTCTGGTCGCTGGGGGCCGACGGTAAGGAAGGCGGCCAAGGTGTCGATGCAGATATCGGTAGCTGGGAATAGTGCAGCGACGGCGACGCGTGGCTTTACGCTCGTCGAACTGATGGTCGTCATGACGATCATCGGGCTAGCCTCCGCAACGGCAATGCTCGCGATGCCCGACCCGCGTGGTCGCGTGCAGGACGAGGCGGTCCGCTTCGCCGCGCGCGTCCGCGCCGCGCATGATTCGGCGATCGTCGAGGCGCGGCCGGTCAGCGTCTGGGTGACCGGCGGCGGCTACGGCTTCGACCGCAGGCTCGCAGGCGGCTGGACGCCGATCGCCGAGAAGCCGATGCGCGTCGAGCGCTGGAGCGAGGGGACCAGGGCCAGCATCGGCGACGCGTCGGGCCGCGTCCGTGTGACGTTCGACCCCACGGGGCTCACCGACCGCCCCGCCGCGATCCGGCTGGATCGCGACGGCGTCGGCGCGGTCGTCAACATCGACGCCGACGGCAGCGTTCACGCCGATGCTGGGTGAGCGCGTGCCGCGCGGTCGCCACCCGACGCTATTGCGTGGGTACGCGGTGCCCAAACTTCCGTCACCCCAGCGAAGGCTGGGGTCTCCCGCGGCTCTTGCGCTGCGCGTGCCTCACGAGATCCCAGCCTTCGCTGGGATGACGGAAGGTGGGAGTGCGCGGAAGCCCACCGGTTTCACCCTCATCGAGATCATGGTCGCGCTCGCGGTATTCAGCCTCGCCGCGATGGCGCTCGTGCGGCTCGAGAGCGCGACGATCCGCGGTGCCTCGATCCTCGACGAAACTCTCGTCGCGCAGATGGTCGCGCGCAACGTCGCGATAGAAGCGGTCACCGACGGCACGCCGCCGACCGCGGGTCGCGTCACCGGCGTCGAGACCAATGGCGGCCGCGCCTGGGCCTGGACGCGGCAGGTGAGCGCGATCGGCGATGCCGGTGTGCTTCGGATCGACGTCATGGTGGCGGGCCCAGGCGGTGCTATGCTGGGGCGCCTGACGATGATCCGCCCGCCACGGGGCGCGGCATGACGCCGCGGCGGTCCGAGGCCGGCTTCACGCTGGTCGAGGTGATGGTCTCGCTGCTGATCTTCGGCATGATCGCCGCGGCGGGCGTCGCGATCCTGTCGTTCAGCGTCCGCGCGCAGGGGACGACGGGCGCGCGGCTCGACGACATGGCCGCGTTGACGCGGACGGTGTCGATCCTCTCCGCCGATCTCGCCCAGGCGCGCAACCGCAGCGCGCGTGACGAGGCGGGTAGTGTGCTGCCGGCATTCGTCGGAGAGAGCGGCTCCGGCGTCGCGCCGATGCTCCGCTTCGTCCGCGCCGGCTGGAGCAATCTGGACGGCGCCCCGCGCGCGAGCCTGCAGAAGGTCGCCTATCAGGTCCAGGACTCGACGCTGCAGCGGATCGCCTATCCGATGGTCGACGGCGCGCAGCCCTTGCCCCCCGCGGCGCTGATGACTCGCGTCCGCCAGGTCGGCTTGCGCTACCGCATCGGCGGCGCGTGGAGCGATCGCTGGGACGGGGCGACCGGCGTGCCGTTGCCCGATGCGCTCGAACTGCGCGTCCAGCGCGACGACGGCACGCTGTTCCGCCAGCTGTTCCTCGTCGGCTCGGGCTATGTCCCCACACCGGATCAGCCCCGTGCGCCGGGTTGACCGGTCCGAGCGCGGCGCCGCGCTGCTGACCGTGCTGATGCTCGTCGCGATCATCGCGGTGCTGGCGAGTGCCGCGCTCGAGAAGCTGCGGCTCTCGACGCGGCTGGCGGGCAACGCGGCGGCGGGCGAGCAGGTGCGCGCCTATGCCTATGCCGCCGAGACGATGGCGGTGACGCGGATCGGGTCGATGCTCGGCGCCAATCCGAAGCGCGTGACGCTGGCGGGCGGATGGAGCGACCGGCCGTTCGGGCTGCCGTTGCCGGGCGGCGGCTTCGCGACCGCGCGGGTGCGCGACGGGGGGAATTGCTTCAACCTCAACGGCCTCGTCCAGCGGACGTCGGACGGGGTGTATGCGACGCGCGGCGAGCAGCGCCCGGTGTTCGTCCGCCTGATGCGGTTGCTCCAGGTGCCCGTACAGGTCGCCGAGCAGATCGCGTCGGGTGCGACCGACTGGATCGACACCGACCAGGACCAGCAGGCGATGGGCGCGGAAGATGGCGCGTATCTGGGCCGCGACCCGTCCTATCGCACCGCGGGCACACTGATGAGCGATCCCAGCGAGCTGCGCGCGGTCGCAGGCATGACGCCGGCGATCTACACGACGCTGCGGCCGTGGATCTGCACCTTGCCGATCGCCGATCCCGCGCCGATCAACGTCAACACGCTGTTGCCCGAACAGGCGCCTTTGTTCGTGATGCTGCTGCCCGACACGCTGTCGGTCGAGGCGGCGCGCCAGCTGATCCTCAAGCGGCCGCCGCAGGGCTACGGCGCGACGTCCGAATTCTTCAAGGGCGCCGCGTTGCAGGGCGCGGCCGATGCGGGCGCAGAGGGCCAGACCGCCGTCGTGTCCAAATGGTTCGCGCTCGATATCGACGTGACGCTGGGAACGACGCAAGTGCAGGAACGCGCGCTGATCGACGCAACACGACTTCCCGCGCGGCTCGTATCGCGGCAATGGGGCGAGCCATCATGACCATGTTGTTGTTCCTTCCTGCCGGCGAGACCGGATATCGCTGGATGCGCGTGGTCGACGCGCGCGTGGTCGCGGAGGGGGAGGGGCTTCCCCAAGGCGACGATCCCGTCGTCGCCGTCGCCCCTGCCGAGGACGTCACGCTGCACTGGGCGGAATTGCCGACGCGCAGCCCGGCTCAGGCGGTTGCCGCCGCACGCCTGCTGGTCGCCGACGCCAGCGCCGCACCGCTCGCCGAGCTCCATGTCGCAGTCGGCGACGAGGGCAGCGCGGATCGGCCGATCGGGGTCGTCGGGGCGGCGGTGATGCGTGACTGGCTGGCGATGCTCGCGGCGGACGGGATCGATCCGGTCGCGGTCGTCCCGGCGCCGATGCTGCTGCCGCGCCCGGCGGAAGGCTATGCGCGCGCCGATATCGCGGGGATCGCGACGGTGCGCGGGACGTCGAGCGGCTTTGCCGACGACGCGCATCTGACTCCGCTGATCACCGGTGGCGTGGAGCCCGTGACGCTGGACCGGGATGCGGTGTCGGCGGGGCTGGTCGCGGCGGCGACGGCGCCCGCGCTCGACCTGCGGCAGGGGTCGTTCGCACGGCGGCGCCGGTTCGCGCTCGACTGGCGCCTCATCCGCCGACTCGCGGTGCTGGCGCTGCTGATCCTCGGCGTGACGCTGGCGATCTCGCTCGTCCGCATCGCCAAATATAGTTTCGGGGCGACCGCGCTGGAGGCGCAGGCGGATGCGATCGCGCGCACGGGATTGCCGCGAGGCGAGACCGTGACCGATGCCGCACGCCAGCTCGACGAGCGGCTGTCGCGCGTCCGCGGGCCGGGTCTCGGCTTCAGCGCGACGGCCGCGGCGGTGTTCGCTGCGGTCCGTGCGACGCCGGGCACCGAAGTGACCGCGCTCGATTTCCAGGCCAATGGCGACCTGCGGCTGTCGGTGGCGGTCGAGCGCGAGGCGCTGGCGACCGACCTGAAGCGCGCGATCGAGGCGGCGGGGTTCAGCGTCCGCGCTGGCACGTTCCAGGCAGCGGCGGGCCGCGTGACGGGGGATTTGACGGTGACCGCACGATGACCGCCTTGCGAAGCTGGTTCGACGCCCGCGCGCCGCGCGAGAAGAAGCTCCTCGTGGTGATGGCCGCGCTCGCGGTCCTGACGTTGATCTGGGGCGCGATCATCCGCCCCGTCGGCGACGGGCTGTCGAGCGCGCGCGAACGTCATGCCGACGCGGTCACGCGGCTCGGCGAGACGCAAGCGCAGGTCGCGGCGCTGAAGGCGATCCAGCGCGGCCGGCCGCGGCCGCTGACCGGCACGCTGGCCGATGTGGTGCGGATCGAGGCGGATCAGGCCGGCTTTACGCTGACCAGCCTCGACCAGGACGGCGCCAACGTCCGCGTCGCGATCCAGTCGGCCCGCCCGGCCGCGGTGGTCGCATGGCTTGCCCGGCTCGAGCGAATCGGCATCCTCGTCGACTCCGCGGCGATGACCGACACGGGCAACAAATCCGTCGGCGTGACGCTCGTTCTCAAGGCGCGCGCGGCATGAAGCGGATCCGGCTGAGGACCGCGCCGACCGCGCTGTTCGGCGCGATGCTGCTGATCGCGCTGATCGTGTTCCTGCCGATGCGCGCCGCGCTCGGTTGGGCCGGGGTCGGGGAGCAGGGTTTCGTCGCGCGCAGCGTCAGCGGGACGATCTGGGGCGCAACCTTGCGCGATGCGCGATTCGGCGACCTCGCGCTCGGCGACCTCCACGCACGATTGTCGCCGTGGCCGTTGTTCGTCGGGCGCGCGAAGATCGTGATGGTGGGTCCCGAATCGGCGGCGCGGACGCTGCGCGGGTCGGCGAGCATCAGCCGCCACGCGGTCGGCGTCGACGACCTGACCGCCAGCATCGCCACCGGCGGGGTGTTCGCCCCGGTCCCGGTGTCCGCGCTCGATCTCGACGCGGTCACCGTCCGGTTCCGAGACGGCCAGTGCGAGAGCGCCGAAGGCCGCGTCCGCGCGACGCTGGCGGGCGATGTCGGCGGGATCGCGCTGCCGCAGTCGGTCGCCGGCAATGCGCGCTGCGAGGGGAGCTCGCTACTGCTTCCGCTGACCAGCCAGGCCGGAACCGAGGGCATCGTGATGCGCATCGACGCGGGCGGGCGGTACCGTGCGGACCTGTCGCTCCGCCCCTCCGACCCGCTCGCCGCAGCGAAACTCGAGGCCGCCGGCTTCGTCGCGAACGGCGGCGGATACAGGCTTTCGATCGAAGGACGCTTCTGAGTCCTTGACGTAGGCCCCGGGTCGCCGCTAGGGGCAGCGCCTTCGCGGCGATCGTAGTTCAATTGGTTAGAGCGTCGGCTTGTGATGCCGGATGTTGCGGGTTCAAGTCCCGTCGGTCGCCCCATTCCTTCCCTGAGATAATCCCCCCGAGGTAAACCCATGACCAGCTGGGGCTTTCCCGACTTCGACGACCACGAAGGCGTCCATCTCTTCACGGATCCCGCATCGGGCCTGCAAGCCGTCATCGCGGTGCACTCGACCGCGCTCGGGCCGGCAGCGGGTGGCGCGCGCTTCTGGCATTATTCCGACAGCGACCGCGCGATCACCGACGCGCTGCGCCTGTCGCGCGGCATGAGCTTCAAGAACGCGATGGCCGGGCTCGAGCTCGGCGGCGGCAAGGGCGTCGTGCTCGCGGCCAAGCCCGGCGACACCATCACTACCGCACAGCTCGAAGCGTTCGGCCGTGCGGTCGAATCGCTCGGCGGCCGCTATGTGACCGCCGAGGACGTCGGCATGTCCGAAGAGCGGATGAAGGTCATTGCCGGCCAGACGCGCTACGTCTCCGGCCTGCCGGTCGCGAGCGGCGCGGCGGGCGGCGATCCGGGGCCCTACACGGCGCTCGGCATCTATCTCGGCGTCAAGGCGGCCGCCCAGCGTGGCCTCGGTGCGACCGACATGAAGGGCGTGCGCGTCGCGATCCAGGGCGTCGGCTCGGTCGGTGGCGGACTCGCACGGTTGCTCGCCAAGGACGGTGCGGTGCTGACGCTCGCCGATGTCGACGAGGGTCGCGCGCAGAAGCTGGCAGGCGAGCTCGGCGCGACCGCGGTCGCGGCCGAGGCGATCCTGACGACCGAAGCCGATATCTTCAGCCCCAACGCGCTCGGCGCGATCCTGACCGAATCGTCGATCGCGGCGTTGAACGCCAAGGTCGTCGCCGGCGGCGCCAACAACCAGCTGAGCGTCCGCGAGGACGGTCGCCGCGTGCACGAGCGCGGGATCCTGTACGCGCCGGACTATGTCATCAACGCGGGCGGCATTATCAATGTCGGTCTCGAATATCTCGGGCACGGCGACGAAGCCGAGGTGAAGGCGCGGATCGCGCGTATTCCGGAGCGGCTGGTCCAGGTCTGGGACGAGAGCGACCGCACCGGCGAGCCGGCGTCCGACGTCGCGGACAGCATCGCGCGGAAACTGATCGGGCGGTGACGCCATCGCCGTGGACGCTGACATTCGGCTGCGTCCACGGTTTTGGACAGGCGGGGCTGCAACTCCCGCGTGACGCACCGCATTTTCGTCTTTAAGATCAGCGCCAGTGCCGACGCTTCACGCCTTTGCCAATCCCGCGCGCTTCCTGAAGATCGCCAGGCCACTCACACCTGCCTTGTTCTGGGCCGGCGTCGTGTTGGTCGCGATCGGGTGCTGGGCGGGCCTGACGCAAACGCCCCCCGACTATCTGCAGGGCGAGACCGTCCGCATCCTCTACATCCACGTCCCCGCCGCCTGGCTCGGCATGGGCGGGTGGAGCGGGATCGCGATATCCAGCATCATGTTCCTCGTCTGGCGGCACCCGCTCGCCAACGTCGCGGCGCGTGCGATCGCGATGCCGGGCGCGGTGTTCGCGACCCTGTGCCTGATCACGGGGTCGATCTGGGGCCGGCCGACCTGGGGGACGTGGTGGCAGTGGGACGGGCGGCTGACGTCGATGCTGCTGCTGGTGTTCGTCTATCTCGGCTATATGGCGCTGGCGCGTGCCGATGCGGATCGTGGTGGCGACGGGCGCGTGCCGGCGATCTACGGCATCGCAGGGTCGGTGCTGCTGCCGATCATCCGCTATTCGGTGGTGTGGTGGAACACGCTGCACCAGGGGCCGAGCATCGGGCTGACCAGTTCGACGATCGC
Source organism: Sphingomonas ginsenosidivorax (assembly GCF_007995065.1). NCBI lineage: Bacteria > Pseudomonadati > Pseudomonadota > Alphaproteobacteria > Sphingomonadales > Sphingomonadaceae > Sphingomonas > Sphingomonas ginsenosidivorax. The sequence continues at coordinate 815,445 of NZ_VOQR01000001.1, forward strand.
AGGCTCGATCCTGTGGCCGCTGCCGATCATGCTGGCGGGTTTCACCTTCGTCTTTGCGGCCATCGTGCTGATGCGGATGCGCGCGACGCTCGCGACGTTCAAGGCCGAAGCGCGGATGCGCCGGATGGCGCGCGCGTGACGGTGGCAGCATGACTCCCTGGCCCTTCGTCATCGCCGCCTATGCCGTGACGCTCGGCGGCGGCGCGCTGGTCGCGGTCGTCAGCTATCTCGCGATGCGGAGGGCCGAGAAATGAAGGCCAAGCATCAACGCCTCACGCTCGCGCTGCTCGCGCTGGCCGCGGTCGTGATCGCCGGGCTGCTCGCGCTGTCCGCGCTCAAGGACCAGGCGGCGTTCTTCTACGCGCCGTCCGACGTGCGCCGCGACGGACTGCCGCTCGGCCGTGCGGTCCGGCTGGGCGGGATGGTCGAGGGCGGATCGATCAAGCGTGCCGCCGACGGCGTCACCGTGCACTTCGTCGTGACCGACGGCCAGGCGACGACCCCGGTGGTGTTCGCCGGCATCGTCCCCGACCTGTTCCGCGAAAAATCCGGCGTGGTCGCCGAAGGCCAGTTCCAGCCGAACGGCAGCTTCGTCGCGTCGAACCTGCTGGCCAAGCATGACGAGAAATACATGCCGCCCGAAATGGCGGGCAAGATGCACGAGACGAAAACCCTGAAATGATGGTTGCGCCGACATGATGGCCGAAGCGGGACTTGCCGCGCTGTGGCTGGCCGGTGCGCTGGCGGCGCTGCAGCTGGTCATGGCCGCGATGGCGGTCGCACGAGACCGGGCCGAGGTCGTCGCCGCGGTTCGCCCGGTTGCGATCGTGCAGGGCGTGCTCGCGCTGCTCGCGATGGCGGCGCTGGTCTGGGTGTTCCTCGACTCCGACATGTCGGTGAAGCTGGTCGTCGAGAACAGCCATTCGGCAAAACCGTGGATCTACAAGTTCGCCGGCGCCTGGGGGAACCATGAGGGGTCGATGCTGCTCTGGGTGACCATCCTGGGGCTGGCTGGCGGCGCGGTGGCGATCTTCGAACGCTCGCTGCCCGAGCGCACGCTGATCGCCACGCTCGGCGCTCAGGCGGCGATCGCGCTCGGTTTCTATGCGTTCCTGCTCTTCTCGTCGAACCCGTTCGCCCGGATCGTGCCTGCGCCGGCCGACGGCCTCGGCCTCAATCCGCTGTTGCAGGACCCCGGCTTGGCGTTCCACCCGCCGACGCTCTACACCGGCTATGTCGGGCTTTCGGTCGCCTTCTCGTTCGCGGTCGGCGCGCTGGTCACGCGCGATGTCGGCCCGGCGTTCGCGCGCGCGATGCGGCCCTGGGTCCTGATCGCGTGGATCTTCCTGACGCTCGGGATCACGGCCGGATCCTATTGGGCCTATTACGAGCTCGGCTGGGGCGGCTGGTGGTTCTGGGACCCGGTCGAGAACGCCTCGCTGATGCCGTGGCTCGCCGCGACCGCGCTGCTGCATTCGGTGACCGTGCTGGCGACGCGCGACGGCCTGCGCGCCTGGACGATCATGCTCGCGGTGGTCGCGTTCTCGATGTCGATGATCGGTACGTTCCTGGTGCGCTCGGGCATCCTGACGAGCGTCCACGCCTTTGCCGTCGACCCCGAGCGCGGCGCGTTCATCCTCGCGCTGCTCGCGCTCTACATCGGCGGTGCGCTGGCGCTGTTCGCCGGGCGGATCGGGACGGTGCGTGCGGGCACGACCTTCGACCCCGTCAGTCGCGAAGGCGGATTGGTCGCCAACAACCTGCTGCTGTCGGTGATCCTGGGGATCGTCCTGATCGGGACGCTGTACCCGATCGTCGCCGCGGGCTTCGGCGTCCAGCTGTCCGTCGGCCCGCCCTTCTTCAACAAGGCGGCGGGGCCGATCGCGTTGCTGCTCGTCGCGGTCATGGCGGTGGGGCCGTTGCTGCGCTGGCGCCGCGACGATGTGCGTGCGGTGATCCTGCGCGCTGCGGGGCCGATCGTGGCGGCGGTTCTTGTGGCGCTCGCGCTGTTGCCGATCTGGCCGGGCCTGTTGCCCTGGGCCGGGTTGTCGCTCGCGGCGGGGCTCGCCGTGGCGAGCGTCGCGCCGCTCTGGAAGCGCAACCTGCGCCGGACGCCGCTTTTTACCTATGGCATGGTTCTCGCGCATCTCGGCATCGCGGTCAGCCTCGCGGGGATGGCATCCGACAGCGCGTTCACGAAGGAGACGCTGGTCGCCGTCCGTGCTGGCGAGGCGGCGCGCGTCGGGCCCTATACCGTCACGCTCGACGGCATCACGCCCGTGATCGGCGAGAACTGGTCGGCGCTCGAGGCGCGGCTGACCGCGCGGCGCGGGGACGGGTCACGAATCCTCCGTCCGCAGCTCCGGTTCTTCGCCAATCCGCCGACCAACACCAATGAGAGCGCGATCCTGACCGTGCTCGACGGCCAGCTCTATACCGTGCTCGGCCAGCCGGACGGGCAGGGGCGCTGGCAGCTGCGGCTATGGTGGAAGCCGTTCGTGACGCTGATCTGGCTGGGCGGCGCGATGATTGCGATCGGCGGGCTTCTGTCGTTGCTGGGCCGCGTGCGGCGTGAGCGACGCGTCGCGCTGCGGGAATCCTGGGCATGAAGCGTTTCGCGCTATGGGCGCCCCTGGCGATCTTCGCGCTGTTGTTCGCGGTCGTCGCGAGCGGGCTGATCCGTCCGGCGAGCAAGACGATCAAGTCGGCGATGGTCGGCAAGCCGCTGCCCCGCTTTTCGCTCCCGGCGATCGTCGCGGACAAGCCCGGCGTCACGAGCGCGACGTTCGGGCAGGGGCAGCCGCGGTTACTCAACGTCTTCGCCAGCTGGTGTGTGCCGTGCATCGCCGAAGCCCCGCAGCTAATGCGGCTGAAGGCGCTGGGCGTGCCGATCGACGGGCTGGCAGTGCGCGATACCGGCCCCGCGGTGACGGCGTTCCTGAAGCGCAATGGCGATCCCTATGCGCGGATCGGCAGCGACGCACAGAGCACGGTGCAGCTGTCGCTCGGTTCGTCAGGCGTGCCCGAGACGTTCGTGATCGACGGCCGCGGCGTCGTGGTAAAGCAGGTGATCGGCGACATCCATGCGGATGACGTGCCGGCGATCCTGCAGGCCGTGAGGGACGCGCAGTGACGAGGATACGGTCCCTCCGTCATCCCGGACCTGGTCCGGGATCCACGGTGCCGCGCACCCCATGGCTTCGGCGCCTGCCGCACGACGGACGCCGGACCAAGCCCGGCATGACGGCGATTTTGGCCGCGGGGTTGCTACCCTTTGCAGCGGTCGCCCAGCCGTCCACGCCGCCGGCGCACTACGCCAACGTGCAACTCAGCGACCCCGCGAAGGAAGCCTCGGCCAAGGCGCTGATGGAAACGCTGCGCTGCCTGGTCTGCCAGGGCCAGTCGATCGCGGACAGCGACGCCGACATGGCGGCCGACATGCGCGCGCTGGTGCGCGAGCGGGTCGCGGCCGGCGAGACGCCCGAATCGGTCCGCGCCTGGCTGATCGCGCGGTACGGCGATTACGTGACCTATGATCCGCCGCTCTCCGGAGTGACGTGGCCGCTCTGGCTGGCACCGCTGGCGTTGCTCGCGATCGGCGGCTGGATCGCGCGGTCGAGCTTTCGGCGGAGGACGCGCTGATGGGCTGGATCACGCTCGCCATCATCGGGGCCGCGACCTTCGGTCTGCTCGTCCTGCTCAGGGTCGACAGGCTGGTGTGGACGATGGTCGCGTCGGCGTTGATGCTCGGCGCTGCGGGGTATGCTCTGCAGGGCTCGCCGTCGCTGCCCGCGCATCCCGTCGTCACCGCGCTTGCACCGGCACCCGACGATAGCGAACTGACCGATCTGCGCGACCGCATGCTCGAGCGCTATACGGGTCAGGCCGCGTATCTGGTCGCCGCCGATGCCATGACGCGGGTGGGCGATCGCCGTGCCGCGGTGCGCGTGCTGCTGGGCGGTCTGCGCGTCGACCCCCGCAGTCTCGTGCTGTGGACCGGGCTGGGCGAGGCGATGGCGGCGCACGACGGGAACCAGGTCTCGCCGCCGGCGCTCTTCGCCTTCCAGCAGGCGATGCGAATCGCCCCGCGCCATCCTGCGCCGCCCTTCTTTCTGGGTCTGGCCTATGTCCGTGCGGGCAACCTGGAAGCGGCGCAGCCTTATTGGGCACGGGCGTTGGCGCTGACGCCTCCCGGTATCTCCTATCGCGAGGAGATTGCGATCAGGCTGGCCCTGCTCAATCGGGTGCTCGCGACGCAGGACGAACCCGCGGGGCGTTAACGCTCGGCCGAACGACGGTCTGCGAGGTCGGTCTGGTCGATCGCTTCGGCGATGCGGATCGCGGTCATCCTGTGCCCCAGGCTGTCCGCCAGCGTCAGGGCCTGTGTCAGTATAGCGCGCAGATCAGCGTCGTCCCGGATCGTATCCATGGTCATGTCTCTCGATTACCCGAGCAGCCGAACTACCGGTGCCCGTGACGAGTTCCGGTAGCAAACCCGTCTAGTGTGCGATGCAGCATAATTCGAAACACCCTAGTCGTCGCGGTTCCTTTTGTGGCACCGCCGCCGGTATGATGGATTTCGATATCGACGCGTTCGTCGCCGCCACGCTTGCCGAAGACCTTGGCGCGATCGGCGACATCACCTCCATGGCCGTCATTCCCGAGGATGCGCGGTTCACCGGCGTGATGGACAGCCGCGATCCCATCGTCGTCGCCGGCCTCGGCCTCGCCGAAGCGTTCTTCCGCGCGCTCGACCCGGCCGTGACGATCGAGCGGCTGGTCGAGGACGGCCAGCAGGTGGCGGCGGGTACCGAGCTGCTGCGCCTGGAGGGACTGGCGCGCGCAATGCTCACGGCGGAACGGTCTGCGCTCAATACCATGCAGCATTTGTCCGGGATCGCGACGATGACCCGCAGCTACGTCGACATGATCCGCGGCACCGGCGCGATCCTGCTGGATACGCGCAAGACCATCCCCGGCCTTCGCGTGCTCGAGAAATACGCGACGCGGATGGGCGGTGCGCAGAACCACCGGATGGGGCTGTGGGATGCGGCGATGATCAAGGACAACCACGTCGCGGTCGCCGGCGGCGTGGCGGAGGCGGTCCGTCGTGCCAAGGCCGCCGGGATCGAATCGATCATCGTCGAGGTCGATCGCGTCGACCAGATCGAGCCGGCCCTGGCCGCTGGCGCGACCCACCTGCTGCTCGACAACATGACGCCGCCGATCCTGCGCGGTGCGGTGACGCTGGTCGGCGGGCGCGTGCCGACCGAGGCATCGGGTGGCGTGCGGCTCGATACCATCCGTGCGATCGCCGAAACCGGGGTCACCTATATCTCGGTCGGGCGATTGACGCAGTCGGCACCTGCGGCCGATATCGGTCTCGACTTCGCAACCGCCTGAGGGGCAGCGCCATGATCCGTCTCGTTATCGCCGCCACGGCGTTGCTGGCCCCCGGTATCGCCGGCGCGCAGGCCTATAGCTGCTCGGCGCCCACCGGCGCCCTCACGGTCCATCCCGACCTGCCGTCGGCAGAGCAGCCGGCACGCGACATCCCAATCGGCAGCTATACGCTCGCGATCACCTGGGCGCCGCAATATTGCCGCGACAACGCAGGCCGCCCAGCCTCGGCTGTCCAGTGCGGCGGCGGCAACCGGTTCGGATTCACGCTCCACGGGCTGTGGCCAGACGGGGTGGGCAAGACGTGGCCGCAATATTGCAAGGCGGCGGGGATCGTGCCCCAGCCGGTGCTCCGCAAGCATCTGTGCGCCACGCCCTCGGCGCAACTGATGCAGCATGAATGGGCGAAGCATGGGACGTGTATGCCCGGGTATCGCCCGGCGAAGTTCTTCGCGCAGTCGGGCGCGCTCTATGCCAGGCTGCGTTATCCGGATATGGACGCGCTGTCGCGCGCACCGCTGACCGCCGGTCGGTTCGCCAACGCCATGGCGCGGGCCAATCCGGGGCTCGGCGCGCAGATGATGCGCATCACGGCGACCCGGCAGGGCTGGCTCGACGAAGTCTGGATCTGCCTCGATCGCCGGTTCCGCTATCGGCGGTGCCCGGTGCATCAGGGCGGGCTGGCGCCGGCCGCAACGTTGAAGATCTGGCGCGGCGCCCGCTAAGGCGCTGCATCGATCAATTGGGCTTTTGACCGGTACTCGTCATCCGATAGGTCGCACGGAACTGGTCAGCCCCGTCCGCGGTGTACGCATCGAACGCCTTCCAGGCCGCGGCGGTGTTGCAGACACGCGTTGCCATAATCGTCCCGGTCGGCATCAACGACCGGCAGGTCTTACGTTCCTTGGCCGGTTTGGCGTCGGACGTCGTCTTGTCTTGCGCAGTTGCCGGCGAACCAAGAACCGCGGCACACGTCATCATCGCAACCAGTTTCCACCGAGTCATCGCCCGCTCCGCCCATGATATCGGACGGAGCGTAGCACGTCAGATCAACAGAGGAATAGCGTCAGCCGTCGAGCGTGACCGTTGCCGGGTAATGGCGATCGAGATGTTTGTGGATGATCCGCAGGTTGCGCGTGTTCGAGCGAAAGAACAGATCCGGGATCGCGCCGACGAACGGAATCATCCCGAACGCCCAGTCGATGCCGATATTGCCCGCCATCCGTGCGATCTGCGTCTTCGACATGCCGAGATTGCGTGCTTCCCACGCCATCCACGCGCCGATTGCGGCGGCGATGGTGCTGCCGGCGAAGGGAAGGAGGTCGAGCACGACATCCATTCCGACCTTGCGATTGGTGCCGGGAATGACGAACAGCCCCTCCATTACGCGCTCCATCGCCTCGACGCGGCGGCGTACGGACAGCGGATCGCTACCGATGGGCAGGTGGCCGAAGCCGAGGGGCGTGGTGCGCTGGGTCATGCCTGTCAGTTGGTGTCGGCGCGCAGGCGGTTCAACGGGTGCCACGCGCGAACGTTGGGCTGCCACTGCTGCAGCCTGGTAGAGACGAGTGACCAGCGCAGCGGCCGGGCCAGGGGAATGAACGCGACGTCGGCGTTCATCGCGGCGTCCGCCTCGGCGATCCGCTGGGCGCGGGTCGCGAGCGTCGGGGCCTGGCGTGCCGCATCCAGGGCAAGCTGTGCCTCGTCCCCGCACAGCATGCACGCGGTCGCCAGATACCAGCGCCCGCTGTCATAGGGCGCGACGGCGTCAACGAGCTTCAGGTCCGCGGGCGCATCGAGCGCGACGCGCTCCGACGCGATACCGATCCGCGACAGCGACGCCGCGACATAGGCGTAGAGCAGCGTGGCGCCCGGACCCGCGGGCAGCGCGATACGCAGACGGACGGGACCTTCGGTCCAGCCGGCGACCTGTCGCGCTGCTGCGGCCTGACGCTCGGGCTGGGTGAGCAGCGTCCAGGGCGGCACTTGCGGCAGCGCGGCGGAATCGAGGATGTCGGGCAGGATCCGGTCGGCCGGCGCCCAGTTCGGCGCGATCGCGGCGGTCAGTGCGGTGCGGTCGATCGCCTGCGCCACCGCCGCGCGGTTGGCCGGCGTCGCCAGGAAGCCGTCGCGGCTGACGATCGCCAGGCCGAACAGCCCGACCGCTGGGTCGACGCGGACCGCGGCCGGGGCGATGTCGGTCGTCGCGAGCAGCGGCCAGTCGACGAAGCTGCCGCCGCTGACCAGATCGGCCTTACCGTTGGCGAACCGGACGACGCTGCGGGCGGCGCGTTCGCCGATCAGCCGCACATCGTCCTCCGGCTTGATCTGGTTCTGGTCCTCGGGGTCCGCCCGCCCGGGATCGAACGCAGGACGAAGCAGCGGCGAGGTCCCTTTGCGCGTCACGCGGAACGGTCCGCTGCCGCCCGATGGCTTGACGCGCAACAGCGCGAGCTCGGGCTGCGCGAACAGCTTGAGCAGGTCGGGGCGGGGGCGACCGAGGCGGATCTCGATGACTTGCGGCGTCATCACGACGATCTCGTCGATCGCGGTCAGGAACGGCGCCAGCGGATTGCGCGAGCCCGTCGCGATCTGGCGGTTGAGGATGGCGACGACCTGTTCGGCGGTCACCGGCGTGCCATCGCCCCACTCGCCCTCGCGGAGGCGGAAGATGTAGCTCATGCCGCTGTCGGTGACGATCCAGCGCTCGGCCAGCCCGGGTTCGATCTGCCCGGAGGCATCGAAGCGGACGAGGCCCTGTGCGGTCGAATCGAGCATCAGCCGGGTGGGCGTTTCGAGCGGCCCGCGGCTCGGATCGGCAGGGCGGGGTGCCGCGCCGATCGCGCTGACGACCACGGCGCCCGAGTCCGGCCGATGGTCGCAGGCCGCAAGCGCGAGCGCGGCCAGGCACGTGGAGACCCTGAAAATGGTCATGGTGCGGACGGCGGGACTCGAACCCGCACTCCTGGGGAGGGAGATTTTAAGTCTCCTGCGTCTACCGGTTTCGCCACGTCCGCACACCCCGCCAACAAGCGGAGCGGGGCGGATACGTCAAGCGACGTTGAGGCGCGCGCGCATTTCCTTGCCGGGCTTGAAATAGGGCACACGCTTCGCGTCGACCGCGACGATCTCGCCGGTGCGGGGGTTGCGGCCCGTCCGGGCATCGCGGGCCCGGGTCGAGAAGGCGCCGAAGCCGCGGAGTTCGACGCGGCCATCGTCGGCGAGACGCTTGATGATCTCGTCGAAGAAGGTGGTGACGATCGCCTCCACCTCGACCGGCTGGAGGTCGGGATGCGCCCCTGCGACCTTGAGGACCAGTTCGGATCGGATCATCGCGTCGAGCCCCTCGCCTTTTGCCGGAGTAATATTGATATGTATCAATGCCGTTAGCGATAGCAGCATCCGACCCGGTGTCAAAAAAAAAGGCCGGCATGTCGGGGACATGCCGGCCAAAAAGTGCCGAGTCGGCCTTTTTTGTTATTTTTTCTCTGCTTCGGTGCGGGCCTTGAGGGCCTCGCCGAGGATGTTGCCCAGCGTCGCGCCCGAATCGGACGAGCCGTACTGCGCAACCGCCTGCTTCTCCTCGGAGATCTGCATCGCCTTGATCGAGAAGGTCGGCTTCTTGGACCGGTCGAACCCGGTGACCATCGCGTCGAACTTCTGACCGACCTGGAAACGCTCCGGACGCTGCTCGTCGCGGTCGCGACCCAGGTCCGTGCGCTTGATGAAGCCGGTCGCGCCATCGTCGCCCTGCTGCACTTCGAGGCCCGCGTCGCGGACTTCGAGAACGGTGACCGTGACGATCGCGTTCTTGTTCAGCTTGTCGCCTGCTGCCGCGATGCCGCCGGCCGAAGGCCCGCCGCGCTCGAGCTGCTTCATGCCGAGCGAGATGCGCTCCTTCTCGGCGTCGATGTCGAGCACGACGGCCTCGACGGTCTCACCCTTGCGATGCAGGTTGAGCGCGTCCTCGCCCGAAACGCCCCAGGCGATGTCGGACATGTGGACCATGCCGTCGACATCGTTGTCGAGGCCGATGAACAGGCCGAACTCGGTGGCGTTCTTGACTTCGCCCTCGACGGTCGAGCCGATCGGATGAGCGGCAGCGAACGCCTCCCAAGGATTGGCCTGAGCCTGCTTGAGGCCGAGGCTGATGCGACGCTTCTCGCTGTCGACCTCGAGGACCATGACGTCGACTTCCTGCGACGTGCTGACGATCTTGCCCGGATGGACGTTCTTCTTGGTCCAGGACATTTCCGACACGTGGACCAGGCCTTCGATGCCCGGCTCCAGCTCGACGAACGCGCCATATTCGGTGATGTTGGTCACGCGGCCGGTCAGCTTGGCGCCGATCGGATACTTGGCCGATGCACCATCCCACGGATCGCTCTCCAGCTGCTTCATGCCGAGGCTGATGCGCTGGGTGTCCTTGTTGATGCGGATGATCTGAACCTTGACGGTGTCGCCGATGTTCAGAACCTCGCTCGGGTGACCGACGCGCTTGTACGAAAGATCCGTGACGTGCAGCAGGCCGTCGATGCCGCCGAGGTCGACGAACGCACCGTAATCGGTGATGTTCTTGACGACGCCGTCGATGATCTGGCCCTCGGCCAGGCTGAGGATCAGGCCCGAACGCTGCTCGGCGCGGGTCTCTTCGAGAACGGCGCGACGCGACACGACGATGTTGCCGCGCTTGCGGTCCATCTTCAGGATCTGGAAGGGCTGGGGGATGTCCATCAGCGGCGTGACGTCACGCACCGGACGGATATCGACCTGCGAACCCGGCAGGAACGCGACGGCGCCGTTCAGGTCGACGGTGAAGCCACCCTTCACGCGGCCGAAGATCACGCCCTCGACGCGGGTCGTCTTGGAGAATTCGGTTTCCAGCTTGTCCCAGGCGGCTTCGCGGCGGGCGCGGTCGCGCGACAGCATCGCTTCGCCGTGCACGTTCTCGACGCGGTCGACATAGACTTCGACTTCGTCACCGATCTTGAGGTCGGCCTTCTGGCCCGGCGCTGCGAATTCGCGAAGCGGCACGCGGCCTTCCGACTTCAGACCGACGTCGATGACGGCCATGTCGTTCTCGATGCCGGTCACGGTGCCATGCACCACGCGGCCCTCGAAGCTGTCGGCATCGCCGAGCGTCTCGTTCAGCATCGCCGCGAAATCGTCGCGGGTCGGCATTACCTGGGTTGCCATAAAGTTCAGTATTCCTAGTCTGTTTCGGGCCAACCGGTTGTCTCCGGTGGTCTTGGCCTTCGCTGCCGCAGCGACCGAATGCCGTCGCGGCGTCCGCCGGGACGTGACGTGGAGGCAATCGCGGTAAATGCGAAAAGGGCGCGTGAGGACGAGCCTCCGCGCCTTCCTCCACGAGCAAGGCTCGCCGGACGGGATGTTTGTAGCGGATGTGCGCGGTGGGGGCAAGGTGAGGCGCCGCCGTGGTCTCGCACGCGCGAATGTTGAGAATGTTGAGACGATAGCGGTGTTTTGTGCGGGAGGCGCGGCGGGACTGATCGAAGTCGATGGTGGGCGCCTGCGTGGAGGTCGCCCACCATCGCGGGGGGGGGTGACAGATGGCGGGGCGAATCCATGATGCAGTCGATCATGGAAGCGGCATGTAGGACAGCGGTTATGTGCGGTGGACGCACCGACGCCAAAACGCACCACCCCGGCGAAGGCCGGGGCCCGATTGGGATGGTCGACGTGACTAAGGGCATTCCCTCGTTAGTGGCGTCACCCAATTGGGCCCCGGCCTGCGCCGGGGTGGCTTTGCTGTTCGAATGATCGAGCCTGCAACGCCCGTCACCCCGGACTTGGTCCGGGGTCCATGGTGCTGCAAACCAAGGCTTTTCGGATCTGCGGAGACATGGATGCCGGACCAAGTCCGGCATGACGGGGGCAGGTTACTTGGTCTTGGCGGCCTTGGCCGGTTCCGGCGCCGTCACAGGCGCGGTCGGCGCGACCGACGGGGCGGCCGCGACGGCGATCAGCGGGGCGGGGGCCGCGTTACCCGCGAAGGCTACCGGCACGTCCTCGTCGAGCGAGGCGGTGATGATCGTGCCGGCGGGCAGGCGAGCGCTGGTGCCGGTCATGAAGAAGCCGGCGGGCAGGAAGACGAGCGCTGAGACCGCGGCCGCACCGCCGCCGCCGGCCTTGCCCTTGTCGTCCGCGATGCCCGAAATGCGGATCTGGCGGTCGCCGACGCGCAGCGACAGCAGGCGCACGTCGAAATGCCCCGATTTGCCCCACATCCCCTTGTTGCGGACGCTGGTGACTTCGCCGACGCCAGGCGTGCTGACCGGGATCACGACATGGCCGTCGAGCAGGACCGGCTCGGATGTCTCGACCTCGAACCGCTGGCCGACGCGCAGCGCCTTGTTCTTGGTCGTCAGTTCGGTGCGCGTGCGTACCGGGATCTGCGTGCCGATCCGCAGCACCGGGCCGGACGGGCTACCAACAATCATCGCCTGTTGCGGTACAGGAGCGATGGCCGTCGTCTGCGCGAGCGCCATGCCGGAAACGCACGCCGAAAGGGCGCCGATGATGGCGCCGAATTTATTGAACACGTTGAACCCCCGTTCGATTTCCTGCCTGAATAAGGCAAGCCCGAACATGCCATGTCTGCCGGGAGCGTCAATTGGCAGGCGGCGGTTGGGCCGGGGCAATTATGTCCAAAATCGATGGGGTTAATAGTATCCAACCGTCACCCTGGACTTGTTTCAGGGTCTACCGAGTCGCGGGGGTTAGCGCGTGGGGAGAGGTGGATGCTGAACCAAGTTCAGCATGACGGGGAGGGGGCACCGTCAGCGCTTGACGCGCGCATCCACCAAGGCGACCGCGCGCTGGACGCTGGCCTCGATCGACAGGAAGCTGGTGTCGAGCAACGCGGCGTCCGCCGCCATCGCCAGCGGCGCGGCCGAGCGGCCGCTGTCGCGCGCGTCGCGGGCGCGGATGTCGGCGAGGACGCGGTCCTTGCTGATCGCGCTGCCGCGGGCCTGCAGTTCGGCGTGGCGGCGCTGCGCGCGGATGTTGGGGGTGGCCTTCACGAACAGCTTTGCATCGGCCTCGGGCGCGATCACGGTGCCGATGTCGCGGCCGTCGAGGACTGCGCCGCCGGGCTGGGCGGCGAACCGGCGCTGGCGCTGGAACAAGGCGGCGCGGACCAGCGGGTGCGCGGAGACGACCGAGGCGAGCAGGCCGGTCTCGTCGTCGCGCAGCGCCGGGTCCTCCAGCAGCGAGTCGTCGAACGCGCTGGCGGCGACGGCATCGGCCTCGCGCTCGGGGTCGAGCCCCATGCGCTGCACGCTGAGGCCGACCGCGCGGTACAGCAGGCCGGTGTCGAGGTACGGCAGCTTGTAGTGTTTCGCGAGCGCACGCGCGATGGTGCCCTTGCCAGAGGCTGCGGGGCCGTCGACGGCGATGATCATGCGTGCGTCTCTTCGGTAATCTGGGTCAGCGATGCGAGCGTCTGGAAAAAGGCGGGGTAGCTGGTCGCGACCGGCGCGATGTCGTCGATCGTGATGGTCGCAGCGGCGTGGAGCCCGGCGACGACCATGCTCATCGCGATCCGGTGGTCGAGCTTCGACGCGATCGTCGCGCCACCGGGGATCGGGCCACCGCCGGTGCCGGTGATGGCAAGGCCGTCCTCATGTTCCTCGTACGCGACGCCGCAGGCGCCGAGCGCGGCGGCCATCGTCGCGATCCGGTCCGATTCCTTCACGCGAAGCTCGTGCGCGCCGCGCGCCGTGGTGCGGCCGGTGGCGAAGGCGGCGGCGACGAACAGCACGGGATATTCGTCGATCATGCTCGGCGCGAGATTGGCCGGGACGTCGATCGCGGTCAGCGCCGCGTGGCGGACGCGCAGGTCGGCGACCGGCTCGCCGCCGACGGTGCGGGGATCGAGCTCGGCGATGTCCGCGCCCATCATCCGGAGCGCGGTGATCAGGCCGATACGCGTCGGGTTGAGCCCGACGTTGCGCACGACGATGTCGGAGCCGGGGACGATCGACGCGGCGACCAGCCAGAAACCGGCGGAGGACGGGTCGCCGGGGACGGTGATGTCCTGCGGCTTCAGCTCGGGCTCGCCGACCAGCGAGATCACGCGGCACTCGCTGGTTTCCTCGACGGTCAGGTCGGCACCGAAGCCGCGCAGCATCCGCTCGCTATGGTCGCGGGTCGCGACGGGCTCGACCACGCGGGTGATGCCGGGGGTGTTGAGCCCCGCGAGCAGCACCGCGGACTTCACCTGCGCCGAGGCGACGGGGAGCGTGTAGGTGATCGGCACCGCGGGGCAGATCCCACGCACCATTAACGGCAGGCGGCCTCCGGGGGAGGCAGTGATGTCCGCGCCCATCTGCGACAGCGGCTCGATCACGCGGCCCATCGGGCGGCCCGAGAGCGAGGCGTCGCCGGTGAAGGTGACGGTGATGGGGTGGCTGGCGACCAGGCCCATCAGCAGGCGGGTCGAGGTGCCCGAATTGCCCATCTCCAGCGCGGTATCGGGCTGGCGAAGACCGCCGACGCCGACGCCGTTGACGCGCCATATGTCGTCGGCGCCACGCTCTATATGCGCACCCATCGCGCGCATCGCCGCTGCGGTGGCAAGGACGTCCTCGCCCTCGAGCAGCCCCGAGATCCGGCTCTCGCCGACCGCAAGGCTGGCGAACATCAGCGCGCGGTGGCTGATCGACTTGTCGCCCGGGACGGTGAGCGCGCCGGTCAACGCCCTCTCGGCTGGGACGGCAAAGGGCTGGGGAGCGGTATGGGCCATGGGGGCGGGTCTTTGACAGTCGCCTTGTGCTATGGCAAGGCGCGCCCCACTTTGCCGGAGCATGTTCTCGGGCAAATCCAGAACACCCATCCGAAAGGTTCTATCGGCATGATCAAGCCGGAATGGGGCACGAAGCGTTCGTGCCCGAAATGCGCTACGCGTTTCTACGACCTCGAAAAGGCCGATCCCGTCACCTGCATCGAATGCGGCTATGCGTGGGAGCCCGAGCCGATCCTGAAGTCGAAGCAGCCGCTGCCGTTCGAGGTCGCCAAGCCCGACACCAAGAAGCCGGATGCGGATCTGGAAGGTGACGAGGAAGAGGAAGACATCGCCTCGATCACCGGCGAGAACGAAGAGCCGTCGGCCGACGACGAGGTCGACCTCGGTGGCGACGACGACCTGGGCGTGGAAACGCCGACGGACGAAGACGAGCATTGAGTCCAAGGGCACTGAGTTTCTAACTTTTTGGCAGGCGGTGCGCATGCACCGCTTGCCAACCGGGAAGCACCCCGTTAGGGACGCGCTTCCCGAGAGGAATGGGGCCGTAGCTCAGCTGGGAGAGCGTTCGCATGGCATGCGAAAGGTCAGGGGTTCGATCCCCCTCGGCTCCACCATTCCTTCCGTCCCGCGGGACACTCGGAGACTGCGGTTCCGCCGGCTGAGACGGCCGCAACCGCCTCCCACCTACCTCATCCGAGATACCGGCCTACGCCGCTGGCAACGTCGCCTGGATGCGCGCGATCGTCGCGCTCTGGCGATCGGTCTCTGCCTGCGCCTTGTCGCGCAGCGCCGACAGCGCTGGATAATCGGGTTCGAGCTTCGCCGCGCGGTCGGTCGCGCGCTGTTCGATGTCGCCGACCAGCGCCGAAGATTGCGCGCGCCAGTCGTCGAGCCCCGCGAGCAGCGTCTGTGCGGTCAGCCAGGCGTCGCTGCCGACCGCGCCGCCACGTGCCGCCCGCGCTGCCGTCTCCGTCGATCGCGCATCCTTGTCGAAGCCGGCCGTGATGGTCGCGAGCTGCTTCGACAGCCCGGCAATCTCGGCATCGAGCGCAGGGTCGGGCACCGCGACCGCGACCTTCACCTCGGGTTCGCCGAACCCCAGCTTCTCGACCGGACGCGCGCCGAGCGACGGATAGACCGTCCTGTCCTGCGAACATCCGGTGAACATGAGCAGGGCGGCGGAGAGCGTGAGCGTCTTTTTCATGATAATCGCTCTATGCGGGGCAAGTTTTCGACGCAACGCACTTGCGCGATTCGAAACCCGCGTCTAACAGCGCACCTCCACTGCACCCATAGCTCAGCTGGATAGAGCATCAGACTACGAATCTGAGGGTCGGGCGTTCGAATCGCTCTGGGTGCACCAACTTTCCGTGGAAACACGCAGACGGCTTCCATCCCCAACGGGGTGGAGGCCGTTTTGCTGTGTGCGGCCTGAAAACGGCGCGGAGTCAGTCCGATGCGGAGAGCGCGGCGAACCAGTCGGCATAGGGCGTGTTGGCCGCCATGTGGCGGTTCCAGTCGGGTGCGCCATCGTCCCACCAGACCGCGCCGCGCTCGCCCAGCGCCACCTTGGCATGGTTCACGGCCGCCCGGGCCTTCTTGACCGCCGACGCGTCGTCGCTGCGCAAGCCGACGCCGACGGCACGCCGCGCCGTCATGAGGTCGCTGACGAGCTCGGCGCGCCGGTCCTCCGGCAGGGAAGGGTCAGATCGCCGCCACAGACGCCCGCGCACGATGAAATAGCGCCCGTCTGGCGTTACGGGATGCGTGTCGCCTCTTGGCTTCGCGGCGGTCAGGCGGTCGCCATGCGGGGCTGGAACAGCTTGCCGCCCTCCACGACATAGACGACGCCCAGCACCGCGAGGCCGATGCAGAGATAGCCGATCGCGAGGGGAACGGTGGTGCCGTTGTAGGACTGGCCGATCGCGGAGCCGACCACGACCGCGCCGACGCTGGTGATGAAGCCCTGGATCGACGAGGCGGCGCCGGCGATATGGCCGACCGGCTCCATCGCCATCGCGCCGAAGTTGGACCCGCACAGTCCGATACAGGTCATGCTGAGCGCCTGGAACAGGATATAGGTCGGCAGCGATTCGAGCCCCGCGACGATCACCAGCAGATGGCCGACCGACAGCGCGATCAGCGCGAGCACCGCCGACTGCGAGATCAGCCGGGTCCCCAGCCGCTCGACGAGACGGCTGTTGGCGAACGACGCGCACCCCATCGAGAAGGCGCAGAGCGCGAACAGCAGCGTGAAGTGCTTGCCGGCGCCGAACTCCTCGACGAAGATCTGCTGCGCGAGCGAGACGAACGCAATGATTCCTCCGAACGTCAGCGAGGCAGCCACGGCATAGCCCGCGGAATAGCGGTTGGTCAGCGTGACCCGGTAGCCGTTCGCGAGCGAGGCGATCGAGATCGGCACGCGGCGTGCGACCGGCAGCGTCTCCGGTAAGCGCGTCAGGACATAGGCCAGCACGAGCGCGGCAAAGGCACCCAGCGCGTAGAAGATGAAGCGCCACGGCCCGAACAGCAGCAGCCCCTGACCCAGCGTCGGCGCGAGGATCGGCACGAGGAAGAAGATCATCTGCGCCACCGACAGCGTCCGTGCCATCTGCCGCCCTGAGAAACAGTCGCGAACGATCGCAACCGCAAGCACGCGGGTCGACGCCGACATCAGCCCCTGCAGCACGCGCGCACCGAGCAGCGCGCCGAACGTCGCCGAGCTGGCGGCGAAGATGCTCGCGCCGACGAACCCGATCAGCGAGACGATGAGGATCGGTTTTCGCCCGAACCGGTCGGCGAGCGGGCCATAGACCAGCTGCCCGGTGCCGAAGCCGAGCATATAGGCCGTGATCACCCATTGCCGGTGGTTCGCCGCGGTCACCGCCAGGTCGCGGCCGATATCGGCGAGCGCGGGGAGCATCAGGTCAACGCCGAGCGCGTTCACCGCCATCAGGGCGGCGACGAACGCGATGAATTCGTTGCGGTGGAGGGCTTGGGCAGCGGGTCGTTCGGTCATCGGGTCCGCCTAGCCGTCCACGCGTCGTCGCGCGAGAGTGCAACGGCGCGGGTCGGCGGTCGTTCCCCCGGACTCGCTCTTCGCACCCGGTGTCATATGCCGTTAACGTGGCCGGCATACCCGCTGCGGATGGTTACTCGGCACTCAACAATCTGGCCGCAGGGCATGGTGGCGCGGATGATGGCGCCGGTCGCGGTGATGTTCGTCCTCGTCTGCCTGATGGGGCTGATCGGTCTCGGCACGCGCGCACGGATCCAGCGATCGCATGCGGCGGTGCAGGCGAGCCAGCGCATCGGTACCGATCTGACCGAACTGCGATCGCTCAGCCGCTCGCTGCAACGCGACGCGCTGAACCTGCTGCTCGAACCGGATCGCGGAGAACTGGCAGTGATCCATGCGAAGTTCGCCGGGCGTCACGCGCAGATGCGCGCGATGCTCGGGCGGATCGCAGTCGACCCGCTGTTCGTCGCGGAGCCGCGCGCGGGCCGCTATCTGCGCGCGCAGCGCACGGTGCTGGACAGCCTGTTCACCGTCGCCAGCAGTGTGCAGCAGGGCGGGCGCCGCACCGCGCTGCAGTCGTTCCGCACCGCAGTCCGCCCCAACGAACGCATCGCGTCGCGGCTGGCCGACCAGTTGATCGAGGACCAGGGCATGCGGGTCGCCGCGCTGCAGCGCCGCGCGGCCGCGCTCGAGGACCAGGACCTGCTGGTCGTCAGCGTCACCGGGCTGCTGCTGTTCGCCTGCGCCGCGATCGCGACGGTGATCATCGTGCGGCGATCGGTCATTACCCCGCTGGCCGAGATCGAGGCCGCGCTGACCCGAATCGCCGACGGCGCGACCGACAGCGGCACGCCCTATATCGATCGCCCCGACGAGATCGGCCGCATGGCGCGCGCGATCGAGGTGTTCCGCGCCGCGGTTCTCGCGCGCGAACGGCTGGAACGCGAGAGTGCCGAACAGCGCACCGCCGACATCCGGCGCGCACTGGACCAGGAACAGGGCCGCCGTGCCGCGCGCGATGCCGAGACGGCACGCGGCGCCGCGGTGGACAGCTCGGTCGGCGTGCTGGAGGACGAGGTCGCGCAGGTGATCGCCGGGCTGCGCAGCGCGGCGGGACAGCTTTCGGTGACGTCGGGCCGGCTGCGCGGGCATTCGACCGCCGCGACCGGGCAGCTCGACGACGTCCGCGTCGCGGTGACTCGCGCGGCCGACGGCGCCACCGATATCGCCGCCGCGGCGGACCAGTTCATGACCGCGCTCAACGGCGCGAGCGAGACGACGAGGCGTTCCGCACAATCGAGCGCCGACGCCGGCGAGCAGGCCGCGGTGCTGGTCGCGCAGATGGAGCAGGTCCGCCAGGACGCGCGCAACGTCGTGCAGGTGGTCGATTCGATCCGCGGGATCGCGCGGCAGACCGACATGCTGGCGCTCAACGCCACGATCGAGGCGGCGCGCGCGGGCGAGATCGGCAACGGCTTCGCGGTCGTCGCGGGCGAGGTGAAGGCGCTTGCACGGCAGACCGAACGCGCGACGGTCGAGATCACCGCGCGCGTCGAACGGATGCAGGGCGCAGCGGAAGAGGCGGGGGCCAGCCTGGAGCGGATCGGCACGATGATCGTCGCGATGATCGCCGGATCGGACGGGCTCGCCGCGAGCATCGGCGAACAGGCGATCAGCGGCACCATCATCAACCGCAACATCGCCGGCGCCGCGACCGACCTCGAGATCATCAGCGGTCGCGTCGCCGACGTCGCGGTCGCGGCGAGCGGAGTCGATGTGCTGGCGGGGAAGCTCAAGGGCGACGCCGAACTGGTCGAGGCGAGCGCGACCGCGATCGACGTGGCGCTGCGCCGGTTCTTCGCGCAGCTGCATGCCGCCGAGCGCCCGCAACCCGACGGCGCGTCCCTGTTGGCGCTGGCGGTGCGATGATCATTGCGGCGCGGGCGAGAGTGCGTCACGGATCACCCCATGATCGAGCCCTTCCTTCTCGCGGTCCGCGCGCTCGGAAAGTCGGTCCCCGGCCCGCGTGAACTCTTTCGCGCGCTCGACCTGGACGTCCGGGCGGGCGAGCTGGTTGCGATCATCGGCGAATCGGGGGTGGGGAAATCGACCCTCCTCAACATCCTCGCCGGGCTCGACGATGCCGATACGGGCAGCGTCGCGATCGACGGCATCGTGCTGGGCGAGCTCGATGAGACCGCGCGGACGCGGGTGCGGCGCGAACGGATCGGGTTCGTGTTCCAGGCTTTCCACATCCTCCCCTATCTGACGCTGCGCCAGAACGTCGCGCTGCCGCTCGCGCTGATATCCCCCGACCAGGCGGCGGCGAGCGCGCGGGCGGAGGCGATGCTCGACGCGGTCGGGCTTGGCGGGCGCGGCGACGGCTATGCGCGCGACCTGTCGGGCGGCGAGTTGCAGCGCGTCGCGATCGCGCGCGCGCTCGTCCATCGCCCGGCGCTGATCCTTGCGGACGAGCCGACCGGCAATCTTGATCCCGAGACCGCGGCGCGCGTGCTCGCGCTGTTCGCGGACGCGGTGCGCGGCAACGGCGCGGCCGGCGTGATGGTGACGCATTCTGACGCGAGCGCGGCGATCGCCGACCGCGTGCTGACGCTCGGCCGCGACGGACTGGTGGAGCGGCGTGGCGTCTGAGCCCGGCTTGTGGTCGGGGCGGCTGGCGCTGCGCTGGCTGATCGGCGGCGAGTGGCGGTTTCACCCGGCACGCTTCCTGACGACCGCGGTGGCGATCGCAGTCGGCGTCGCGCTCGGCTTCGCGGTGCATCTGGTCAACGGGTCGGCGCTCGCGTCGTTCGACGGTGCGCTGCGCGGAGTGAACGGCGCCGCCGAACTCTCGGTCCGCGCGACGAGCCCGCTGGGCGTCGACGAACGGCTTTATCCGCAGGTGGCGCGCGCGGCGGGGGTCGCCGAGACGAGCCCGGTCGTCCGGCTCGACGCACGCGTCGGCAAGACGCGGCTGACGTTGCTCGGGGTCGACGTGATTCGTGCGGCGGCGGTGACGCCGTCGCTGATCGGCGTGCGCCCGCAGGGGCCCGACACCGGCAACGATGCGGTGTTCGACGAGCGTGCGGTGTTCCTGTCGCGCGCGGCGCTGGCGCAGGTCGGTGCGCGGCTGGGGTCCGAGCTTGTGGTGGTCGCGAACGGCCGGTCGGTGCGCCTGCGCGTCGCCGGGACGCTGCCCGCGACCGACGATGCGGTGTCGGTGGGGGTGATGGACATAGCGGCGGCGCAGTGGCGCTTCGGTCGGCTCGGGCGGATCGACCGGATCGATCTCGCGCTGTCGGATCGCGAGACGGCGCGGGCCTCGCTCGGCGCGCTGCTGCCCGCCAACGCGATCCTCGCCACCGCGGAGACGCAGAACGCGCAGGGTGACGCTCTGTCGCGCGCGTACCGCGTCAATCTCGATATGCTGGCGCTGGTCGCGCTGCTGACCGGCGGCTTTCTGGTCTATTCGGCGCAGTCGCTGTCGGTGGTGCGGCGGCAGCGCGCGTTCGCGCTACTGCGGACGCTGGGGATGCCGCGGGGCGGGGTGGTCGCCGCGGTGGTGGTCGAAGGGGTCGTGATCGGGCTGGTCGGCGCGTCCGTCGGTCTGGCAGCGGGCTATGGTCTCGCCTGGGCGGCGCTCCATTGGTTCGGCGGCGATCTGGGCGCGGGCTATTTCGGCGGCAGCACGGCGCGCGTCGTGTTCCAGCCGGTTGCGGCGTCGGGATTCTTCCTGCTCGGGCTGCTCGCGGCGATCCTTGGTAGCGCGCTGCCGGCACGGGTGGCCGCCCGCGCGGCGCCCGCCGCTGCGCTCAAGAATGCAGGCGACGTGCTCGATCCGCGCCGTTCGGTGGCGTGGTGGCCGGCGGTCGCTCTGCTGCTCGGCGGTGGCGCGGCGGCGCTGGTGCCCGCGGTCGGGGACCTGCCGCTGTTCGGGTTCGCCGGAATGGCGCTGATGCTCGCGGGCGGGGTCGCGGGCGTGCCGTGGTTCGCGCGCGCGCTGCTGACGCCGCTCGCCAAGCGGACCGGGCGCAGCGTGCCGGGCCAGCTCGCGATCCGCCATCTGCACGGCGCGCCGGGTGAGGCGGCGACCGCCCTGTGCGGGATCGTCGCGTCGACCGCGCTGATGATCGCGATGGCGACGATGGTGACGAGCTTTCGCGGCGCGGTCGACGACTGGCTGGGACAGGTGCTGAGCGCCGATCTGTATGTGCGCACCACGGCGGGCGCGAGCTTCGATCCGGCAACGCGCGCGCGGCTGGCGGCGACACCGGGCGTGGCGCGGCTCGCGTTCAGTCGCCAGCTGCCGCTGACGATCGCGGCGGACCGGCCGCCGATCAGCCTGATCGCGCGGCCCGAGCGCAGCGGGCGCGATCCGTTGCTGGTGCTGATCGAGCGCGGCCCGCCGCTGCCCGCGGACGCGCTGCCGGTCTGGGTCTCCGAACCCGCGCAGCGGCTCTATGGCTGGGATCCGGGCGAGACGATTACGCTGCCGATCGCGGGGCGCACGCGCTTCCTCGTCGCGGGGGTGTGGCGCGATTACGGGCGGCAGGCGGGCGCGGTGCTGGTCGACGAGGGCGATTACGAGCGGCTTACCGGCGACACCGGACGTGACGAGATTTCGGCGACGCTGGTGCCGGGCGCCGATGCCGCAGCGGTGGCGCGCGCGATGACCGCGCGACTGCCGCCGGCGTTGCGCGATCAGGTCGAGACGAGCCAGCCCGCCACGCTCCGCCGCTTCGCGCTCGTGCTGTTCGACCGCAGCTTTGCCGTGACCTATCTGCTCGAAGCGGTCGCGATCCTGGTCGGGCTGGCGGGCGTTGCCGCGACGATGTCGGCGCAGACGATCGCGCGCGAACGCGAGTTCGGGATGCTGCGCCACCTCGGCGTCACACGGCGGCAGCTGACCGCGATGCTGGGCGTCGAGGCCGCGATCGTCGGGCTGACCGGTGCGCTGGCGGGGATCGGGCTGGGGATGATGCTGTCGCAGGTGCTTATCCATGTGATCAACCCGCAGTCGTTCAACTGGACGATGAGCACGCGAATCCCGGTCGGTACGCTGGTCGGCGTCGCGGCGGCGTTGACCGGCGCGGCGGCGGTGACGGCGATCCTTGCCGGGCGGCGCGCGACGGCGAAGAGCGCGGTGCAATCTGTGCGGGAGGATTGGTGATGCGCGCGTTGATCGGACTGGTCGCGGCGGTCGGCGTCGCGGCGCCGGCGCCCTATCCGGTGGTCCGGCCGGGGATCGTGTTGCGTTTCCCCGCGGATCACGGCGCGCACCCGGCGTTCCGGACCGAATGGTGGTACGTCACCGGGTGGCTGCACACCGCGGCGGGTGAGGACCTCGGGTTCCAGGTGACCTTCTTCCGCACCCGCCCGCCGGTCGACCCGCGCAATCCGAGCCGCTTCGCCGCGGGCCAGGTGCTGTTCGCGCATGCCGCGCTGTCCGATCCGAAGACGGGCAAATTGCTGCACGGCGAGAAGGCGGCGCGCGCGGGCTTCGGGCTGGCGCAGGCACGCAAGGGGGATGCCGATGTCGCGATCCGCGACTGGCGGCTGCGGCGATCGGAGGACGGGCGGTGGGCGACGCGCGTCGCGGCGGACGGCTTCGCGCTCGCGCTCGATTTCCGGCCGACCCAGCCGCCGCTGCCGCAGGGGCAGGGCGGGTATAGCCGCAAGGGGCCGAAGCCCGACCAGGCGAGCTATTATTATTCGGTGCCGCATCTGCGCGTGACCGGGCGTGTGAAGCGCGGCGACGTGGTCGCGGCGGTGACGGGCGAGGCGTGGCTCGATCGCGAATGGTCGTCGGACTATCTCGCGCCCGCGGCGCAAGGGTGGGACTGGACCGGGCTCAATTTCGACGACGGCTCGGCGATGATAGCGTTCCGCATCCGGCGCAAGGGGGGCGGGACGCTGTGGACCGGCGGGTCGCTGCGCCGGGCGGACGGCCGCACGACGGTGTTCGGGCCGAACGATGTTGCGTTCCGCCCGCTGGCGACGTGGCGCAGCAAGGCGACGGGCGCGGTCTATCCGGTGTCGCAGGAACTCAGCGTCCGCGTCGACAGCGGTGTCCGGCGCTGGCGGCTCGTGCCAATGTTCGCCGCGCAGGAACTCGACGCGCGGCGCGGCGGGTTGCCGGTCTATTGGGAAGGCGCGGTGCGTACGCAGGGCGGGCGCGGCTATCTGGAACTGACCGGCTACGCCCAGCCGCTTGCGATGTAGCTTAGGCCAGATAGCCGATTGCGAGTGTCAGGACCCCGAGCCCGATCGACAGCGGCAGGCGCAGCGCAAGCCACCAAGACGGGCACAGCCCTGCCGATCGCAGCTTATAGTCCACCATCAGCGACCCGAGCAGCGACAGACCGAGCAGCGCCATCGACGGCCCCGGCCAGGCATCCCCGGTCGCCCAGGGGACGGCCGACACCAACGCGATCAGCGAAGGCGCGACTGCCGCGAACCACACCCAGCGCGGCACCGGCGCGTGCGCTTGCGCCGCCAGCCCCCACCACAGTCCGCCGAGGAAGCTCAGGATCAGCGCGGCATAGGCGTATGAGAGCGCCAGCGCGGTGAAGCGTCCACCAGGCTCGCCCGCCGCGACCGCGACGAGCGCGAGGATCTGCGGCAGCAACCCGGCATAGCCCAGCCACCGCGCGAGGGGTGGGAATGCCGGGTCGGGGCGCGGCGTCATCGCGTCAGCGGCGGGGTCTGCTGGTGCTGGACGACCTGCCAGTCGTCATGCGCGCGGCGGCGATAGGTCGAGGTGCAATGCGCGGCGTAATGCTCGTCGCCGCGCGTCACCGCGATATGATAGGCGACCACGATCAATCCCTCTTCGGGCCGCGCGATCCGCTGGTCGGCGAACTCGACCGAGGTCCAGCGCGGCGTGTTCGCGACCGTCGCGACGGCTTCGTCGCCGCTCAATACGTAAGGCGGCACGGGCAGCACCATCAGGCACTCGGCATCGATCAGTTCGCGGTAATGCTCGGCGTCGCCGATCCACAGGCTTTCCTCGAAGTCCCAAACGCGATTGTCGTCCATGATTCTCTCCCGATGTCAGGATGCTCAGATGTCAGGATGCTCAAGTGTCCGCCGCGGCCTAACGTTCCGCATGGGCCCGGGACGTGACGATTTTTCGCACTACCCCTTTGGCGCCGTTCGCAGCCGCACCACGTTATCACCGTGATGCTGAACGACACTTCCGAGCCCGTGCTGACCGTCTGGCACGACGGCGGCTGTCCCCTGTGCCGCCACGAGATCGCGTTCCTGCGCCGCCTCGACCGTCGCCGCCGGATCGACTTCGTCGACGTGTCGGGAAGCGAACCCGTGTCGTGCCCGCTCGACCGCACCGCGATGCTCGCGCGGTTTCATGCGCGCGAGGATGGTCGGCTGTTGTCGGGCGCGGCGGCGTTTGCCGCGATGTGGCGCGCGATCCCCGTGCTGCGGCCGCTCGGGCTGGCGGCGCGCAACCCGCTGATCCTGTCGCTGCTGGAGCGCGGCTATGTCGGGTTCCTGCGGCTCCGCCCGTCGCTGCAGCGACTAGCGCTTCGGATGGAACGCGCATGAGACCGAAACCCGATCCCGTCGCGCCCGGCCAGGAAAGCGTCTGGGCGTTCCCGCGCCCGGCGATCGCCGAGCGCTCGGCGGCGCATATCGTCATCGAGCATGCCGGCGTTATCGTCGCCGATACGCCCGCCGCGATCCGCACGCTCGAGACCAGCCATCCGCCCAGCTACTACATCCCGCGCGCGGAAATCCGCGACGGCGTGCTGCGTCGTGCGGAGGGCAGCTCGTTCTGCGAATGGAAGGGCGCGGCAGTCTATTGGGACGTCGTGCTGGGCGACATCGTGCTGCCGCGGATCGGCTGGAGCTATCCGACGCCGACCGCGCCGTTCGCGATGCTGAAGGATCACGTCGCGTTCTACGCCGCGCCGTTCGACCGGTGCAGCGTCGATGGCGAGACGGTCGTGCCGCAGCCCGGCGGCTTCTACGGCGGCTGGATCACCAGCGCGTTCGCCGGACCGTTCAAGGGCATTCCGGGCAGCCGCCTGTGGTAGTTTTCAAGGGCCAATCATGACCGACGACAGAAGCGGGCGCGAGCGCGCCGTACCCAGTGGCCGACTTTCCCGGCTCGGCGTGTTCGGGAAACTCGCCGGCGGCGTCGCGGGCGGCGTGATCGCCGAGGGCGCGCGCCGACTGGCCGACGGACAGCGGCCGCGGATGGGCGACCTGCTCATGACGCCCGCCAATGTCGGTCGCGTCGCGGACCAGCTGTCGCACCTGCGCGGCGCGGCGATGAAGCTCGGCCAGATGATCTCGCTCGATTCGGGCGAGTTCCTGCCGCCCGAGCTGACGCAGATCCTCGCCAAATTGCGCGACCGCGCGCACCACATGCCGCCCGCGCAGCTGCAGCAGGTCCTCGCACGCGACTGGGGCAAGGACTGGCGCCGCCGGTTCGCGCGGTTCGACGCGCACCCGGTCGCCGCGGCGTCGATCGGACAGGTCCACCGCGCACGCACGCATGACGGTCGCGACCTCGCGATCAAGGTCCAGTATCCCGGCGTGCGCGAGAGCATCGACGCCGATGTCGACAATGTCGCGACGCTGCTGCGCGTGTCGGGTGCGCTGCCCAGGACGATCGACATCGCGCCGCTGCTCGCCGAGGCGAAGCGCCAGCTGCACGAAGAGGCGGACTATCGTCGCGAGGGCGAACAGCTTGCGCGGTTCGGCGCGCTGCTGGCGGACAGCCCGGACTATGTCGTGCCGGCGTTCGACCGTGAGTTCTCCGGCGACGACGTGCTGGCGATGAGCTTCGTCGATGGCGTGCCGATCGAGACGCTGGAGAGCGCCGAGCAGGACGTCCGCGACACCGCGATCCGCAAGCTGGTGGCGCTGGTGCTGCGCGAGCTGTTCGAGTTCGGGCTGATGCAGACCGACCCCAATTTCGCGAACTATCGCTACCAGCCGGCG
The DNA here is from genome assembly GCF_007995065.1 of Sphingomonas ginsenosidivorax. Lineage (NCBI taxonomy): Bacteria > Pseudomonadati > Pseudomonadota > Alphaproteobacteria > Sphingomonadales > Sphingomonadaceae > Sphingomonas > Sphingomonas ginsenosidivorax. The sequence continues at coordinate 841,598 of NZ_VOQR01000001.1, forward strand.
ACCGGCAAACTCGTGCTGCTCGATTTCGGCGCCGCGCGCGCCGTCCAGTCCGAGACGGTCGAGGGATACCGCACCCTGATGCTCACCGGACTCGCCGGCGACCGCGATGCGGTGCGCGAGGCGGCGGTATCGGCGGGGTTCCTGGGCGACGCCGCGGTCACCCGGCACCGCGTCCTGGTCGACCGGATGATCGACGTGGTGCTAGGCGAACTCAACCGGCCCGGTCCGTTCGATTTCGCCGACCGCGCGTTCGTCGCGGTGCTGCGCGAGCAGGGCGCTGCGATGGCGAACGACCGCGACACCTGGCACGTGCCGCCGATCGACACGCTGTTCGTGCAGCGCAAGATTAGCGGTACCGCGCTGCTCGCCACGCGGCTGAAGGCGAAGCTCGACGCCCGCGACATGATCGCTGCTGCGCTCGCGAGCGAACCGGTCGGCTGAAGACGGCCGGCTTGCCCGATCCCCGCGCCGCGGTTAGCCGTAGCGACAAAGGGAGAGGGACATGACCGAACTGACGAAACGCGCATTTCTCGGTGCGCTGATGGCGAGCGTGGCGATGCCGGTGCTGGGGCAGGGCCCGGCGGCGGGGACGGACGACGCCGCGCTGCTGCGCTTCCTCGACGCGGCGTTCGACGCGCAGGTCGCGCTCAGCCCCGAGTTCCAGACCAATCTCGGGCTCAAGACCAACAACGACAGGCTCGACGACTATACCGATGCCGCGGCGCAACGACGCCAGGCGCTGGAAGAGTCGCAGCTCGCGGAGATGAAGCGCCGCTTCTCGCCCGCGCGGCTCGGTGCGGGCGCGCGGCTCAGCTATCGGCTGTTCGAGGACCAGATTGCCACCGACCGCCGCCAGTTCGCGTTTCGCGACTATGCGTTCCCGGTCTCGACCAACGGCAGTCCGGCGGGCGACATCCCCGTCTTCCTGATCAACGAGCACCGCGTCGACACCGTCGCCGACGCGCGCGCCTATGTCGCGCGGCTGCGGGATTCGCTGCGCGTGATGCGCGAGACCGCCGCCAGGATGCGCGCGCAGGCAGCCAAGGGGATCGTCCCGCCCCAGATGGTGTTCGCACCCGCGCGCAGCGACGCACGGCAGGTCATCACCGGCGCGCCGTTCGATACCGGCCCGGACAGCACCCTCTTCGCCGATTTCAAGGAAAAGCTCGCCAAGCTGACCGCCCCCGCGGCGGTGAAGGCGACGCTGCTCGCCGACGCGATCGCGGCGCTGAAGGGGCCGTTCCGCCAGGGGTTCGACGTGCTGTTCGCGACGCTCGACGCGATCGAGCCGCAGGCCAAGGGCAATGACGGCGCGTGGAGTCTGCCCAACGGCGCGGCCTATTACCAGGCGCGGCTCGCTTACTACACGACCACCGACCTGACCGCCGACCAGATCCATCAGCTGGGCCTCGACCAGGTCAAGGCGATCCATGCCGAGATGACCGCGGTGATGACGCGTGCGGGGATCAAGGGAAGCCTGGCCGAGCTGTTCGCGCGGCTGCGTAATGATCCGGCGTTCAAATATCCCAATACCGATGCCGGGCGTCAGCAATATCTGGCCGATGCGCGCGCGGCGATCGCGCAGACGATGGCCGCGGCGCCGCGCTTCTTCCGCCGCCTGCCCAAGGCACCGCTCGAGGTGCGTGCGGTCGAGGCATGGCGGCAGGAGACCGCGTCGGTCGCCTTCTACAACCAGCCCGCGCCCGACGGCTCGCGCCCCGGCATCTTCTACGTCAATCTGGCCGACATGAATCAGGTGCAGAAGCCGCAGGTCGAGGGCATCGCGCACCACGAGGGCGCGCCCGGCCATCACTTCCAGATCGCCCGGTCGCAGGAGCTCACCGACGTGCCGAAGTTCCGGCGCTTCGGCTATTACGGCGCCTATACAGAGGGTTGGGGGCTGTACTCGGAACGGCTTGCGAAAGAGATGGGGGCCTATACCGATCCCTATTCGGAGCTGGGCATGCTGTCGCTGCAGGTCTGGCGCGCGTGCCGGCTGGTGCTCGACACGGGGATGCACGCCAAGCGCTGGAGCCGCGACCAGGCGATCGCCTATTTCACCGCGAACGCACCGCTGTCGCAGCGCGACGTGACCAAGGAAGTCGATCGCTACATCAACAATCCGGGGCAGGCGACGAGCTACATGGTCGGACAGCTGCGGATCGCCGCGCTGCGGAAGAAGGCGGAGACGGCGCTGGGGGCGAAGTTCGATTTGCCGGACTTCCACGAGGTGGTGCTGGCCTCGGGTGCGCTGCCGCTGGGGGTGCTGGAGGAACAGGTTGATGCGTGGATCGCCGGGGTGAGGCGGGGGTAATCGCTGCTGAGATCGTCACCCCGGACTTGGTCCGGGGTCCACCGCGCCGCATACCCAGCAGCCTCAGGGTCTGCGGAACGGTGGATGCCGGACCAAGTCCGGCATGACGAAGGTCTGTAAAGCGGGCTCGCACCTGATCAGGCTCAAGCTTATCGCGTGACGTCGCTCTTACTTCGCCGCGACGTCGTCAGCATCGAACTCGGAAAACGCCTCGCGCACCGCGGTCGCAGCCGCGTCGTCCGCCAGTTCGACCGAAACCTTGACCTGGCCATTCAGCGCCGCGTCGTCGCGCTGCTCGGGGCTCGGGCCACCTGCCTCGTTGTCCGATCCGGCGACGTCCTCGCCCGCCGTATTCTCGTCGCCCGCCGCCGCGACGGAAATTTTCGCACGGTCTAGGCCGTGTTCCTGGACCAGCCGCTCGACGGTCATCTCGGCTTCGCGCCGCGTGTCGAACTTCGCGGTCAATGTCGTCGCCATGGTGCTCTCCCAATGAAAAAGGAGGCCGGCGGTGTCGCCGGCCTCCTCGCATAACGTCGGGAACGCGTGTCGGTGCCGCCTTACTTCGCCATCGCGGCGGTCTGGTCGACCGGGACGACCGGCAGCAGCACCGCGCTCGCCTGCGGACCGCCGCGCACGATCGTCACCGTCGCCGCCTTGTAGTCCGACTTCTTCGCCAGGAAGATGTTGGGGACGAAGGTCTGCGGGTTGCGGTCGTAGAGCGGGAACTGGCTCGACTGGACCTGGACCATGATCTTGTGGCCCGGCTGGAACACGTGGTTCACGGTCGGCAGGCGGAACTTGTATTCCTGCACCTTGTTGGCCGGAATCGCGGTCGGCTTGGCAAAGCTGTTGCGATAGCGGCCGCGGAAGATGTCCTGGCTGATCGCCAGCTGGTACCCGCCCATCTTGGGCTCGGTCGCGTTCTCCGCCGGATAGACGTCGATCACCTTGACGATGAAATCGCCGTCGGTGCCCGTGGTCTTGGCGAAGATGTCCGCGATCGGCGCACCCGACACGCGCACCGGCGTGGTCAGCGCCTCGGTCGTGTAGGTCATCACGTCGGGCCGCCCGTCGACGCCCCGCTGGTCGCTGACCAGCCAGTCGCCCCAGCGGCCGTCACCGAAGTTCACCGGCCGCGGCAGATGTGGCACCGGCTTGGTGGGATCGGAGACATAGCTGTCGCCGCCCGCGGTCGCCGCGCCGAAGCCGAGCGCGCCGCCGGCCTGCAGGTAGATCGGCTTGAGCGGCGCCGCGCAGCCGGTCTCGCAGGCAAGCGGCCAGGTCGCGAACCGGTCCCAGTGGTTCTCGCCGGTATTGTAGATCGTCGCGGCGGGCAGGGTGACCGCGGGGCCGTCCTTCAGATACTGGTTGAACAGCGGCAGCACCATGTCCTCGCGAAACTGCTCCGCGGTGTCGCCATTCCACTCGAACGGCCCCAGGCTGCGCCCCTCGCGGTTGATCTGGCTGTGCCGCCACGGGCCCATCACGAGATGGTTGTTGCCGATCTTTCCCTTGGCCTTCAGCGCTTCCCAGCTCATCACCGCGCCGTACATGTCCTCCTGGTCCCACAGGCCCTGTTCCCAGATCGTGGGCACGTCGGACGGGTTGGCGGCGATCAGCTTGTCGAGCGCCTGGCCCTGCCAGAACTCGTCATAGGCAGGGTGCGACACCATCCGCTGCCAATAGGGGAGCTGGTCGTAACCCGACTTCTTCGCCCAGTCGCCCGCCGAGCCGACGTCGCGGAAATTCTCGTAATCGTCGTAACCGCCGGTCGGCGGCGCCTTGCCCGCGCCCTTGTAGCCGGTCTGGCCGCCCAGCCAGGCGATGTTGGCGAGGCGGAACGCGCCATAGTGGAACCAGTCGTCGCCCATCCACCCGTCGATCATCGGGCTCTCGGGCGCCGCGACCTTCAGCGCCGGGTGCGGATTGAGCAGCGCCATGACGACGGTGAAGCCCTCATAGGACGATCCGATCATCCCGACGCGGCCGTTCGATTCGGGCAGGTTCGTCTTGTTCACCAGCCAGTCGATCGTGTCATAGGCGTCGGTGACATGATCGACCTTGGTCGGGTTGAGTGGGCCGATCACCGGGCGCGTGACGACATAGTCGCCTTCCGATCCGTATTTGCCGCGGATGTCCTGATAGACGCGGATATAGCCCGCCTTGACGAACATCTCGTCGGCGAGCGGCAGCGTCGCGAGGATGCTCGAACTGTCCGACCGGTTCGCGCGGCCCTTCGCGTTGTAGGGCGTGCGCGTCAGCACGATCGGCGCGTTCGTCACGCCCTTGGGATAGACGATCACGGTGTAGAGCTTCGTCCCGTCGCGCATCGGGATCATCACTTCGCGCTTCACATAATCCTGCGCCGCGGTCGGCGGCACGAACTTCGCGGGAATGTCGCCGCCGACGGCCGGAGCCGGGTTGGCGGTCTTCGGCGTGGTCTGGGCGGGCGCCGTCGCGGCGAGCGCGATCGAGGCGAGAAGGACGAGTTTCAATTTCATGAGGACTGGCTCCGAAGACGATGGCGGAGGCTAGGCCCAATCGGGCCGTGGGATCAATCGCGATCCGCGGGATTTCTCGAGGACGCTCAGGCCGTTCGCGGCGTTCGTTTGGCTTTGCGGCGGCGCGGCTCGACGACCATGTCGGCGGCGGCCTTGATCTCCTGGCGGAGTTCGTCGCGCTTCTCGTGGATCGATGCGATCACCGGACCCATCGCGACGCCTAGGTCGACCAGCACCGCCTCGGACAGTTGCAGCGAACTCTCCAGTGTCTCGGGCACCGCATCGGTGACGCCCGCGCGGTAGAGCTCGGCGGCGTGCGCGGTGTCGCGGGCGCGCGCGATGATCGGCAGGTCGGGCGCCAGCGCGCGGACGCGGCGGGCGACGCGGACGGTGAGGACGGGGTCGTCCATGGTCAGGATCAGCGCCTTGGCGGTGTGCAGCTTGAGCCGGTCGACGAGCTCGGCACGCGCGATGTCGCCGAACAGCACGGGATGGCCCTGGCGACGGGCGGCGGCGACCGCGTCGATATCGGCCTCGACCGCCACGAAGCGCTGGCCGTGGACCGCCAGCATGTCGGCGACCATCCGGCCGACGCGACCAAAACCGATCAGCACGGTGCCGGGACCGTCGGCATCGATCTCGATATCGGCCGCGTCGCCGGTCGATCGGCTCTCGATCCGGCGCGACACGGTGCTGCCGAGCTTGGCGAGCAGCGGCGTGATGGTCAGCCCGATCGCGGTGACGGTCTGCCAGAACGCCGCGGTCGACGGCAGGATCAGCTGCGCCTGCGCGGCGGTGGCGAGCACGATCAGCGTGGTCTCGGACGGGCTGCCCATCAGCAGGCCCGTCTCCGCCGCGACGCCGCGACGCGAGTGGGCGACGCGCAGGAACAGGAAGGTGACCACCGCCTTGACCGCGACCACGCCGACCACCGCCGCGAGCAGCGCAGGCCAGTTCTGCGCGATCAGCCGCAGGTCCAGGCTCATGCCGACCGTGATCAGGAACACGCCGAGCGCGAGACCCTTGAACGGCGCGGTGATGACCTCGACCTCGCTGTGATATTCGGTCTCGGCGATCAGCAGCCCGGCGAGCAGCGCGCCGACGATCGGCGACAGCCCCGCGGCGGTGGTCGCGACGCTGGCGACGATGACGACGAGCAACGAAGCGGCGAGGAAGAGTTCCGGGCTCTTGGTGCGCGCCGCTTGTCCGAACAGCCGGGGCAGGATCAGCCGGCCGCCGACATACATCGCGACGACGGTCAGTCCGCCGCGCAGCGCGACGCTGGCGATGTTGGTCCAGCCGTCGTCGGTCGCGGTGGGGGCGAGCGCGCCCAGCACGAAGATGATCGGCACCAGCGCCAGATCCTCGAACAGCAGCATCGCGAACGCGCCGCGTCCGACCACGCCGGTGGTGCCGACCAGCGGCAGGACCAGGGCGGTCGAGGACAGCGCGAGCGCGAAGCCGAGGCCGATCGCGCCGGGCCAGCCCTGACCGATGAAATGGATCGCGACGCCAATGATCAGCGCCGAGCCGATCAGCTCGGCCGCGCCGGTGCCGAACACCAGCCGCTTCATCGACCATAGTCGCCGGAACGAGAGTTCGAGGCCGATCGAGAACAGCAGCAGGATGATGCCGAACTCGGCGAACGGCTCGATCGATTCCGGGCTCGATATGGTGAGGTAGTAAAGCCACGGCACGCGGTCGACCAAGGCGCCGAGCCCGGCGGGGCCGACCAGCAGGCCGACCAGGATGAATCCGATGACCGGGCTGATCCGGAACCGCGCGAACGCGGGAATCACGATTCCGGCCGCGCCGAGAATGACGAGCGCGTCGCTGAAACCGTGATTGTCGAGCCTGAGTGCCATGTGGCTACCCTAGAGGGAGCGCGGGCCGTTTGTCAGGTGGTTTGGTCGATCGGACCGAATGAGCGGCGCTGCCGCCCGACTTCCGTCACCCTGAACTTGGTTCAGGGTCCACCCCACCACGACCGCTGTCGCCCGTGGCCGGGTGGATGCTGAACCGAGTTCAGCATGACGGAAAGGGGGGGTACGTTACGCCCAGTTGGCCATTTCGGCTTCGAGGTTCGCACGGACCTGCTCGAAGAACTGCTCGGTGGTCATCCACGGCTGGTTCGGCCCGATCAGGATCGCGAGATCCTTGGTCATGTGGCCGTCCTCGACGGTCTTCACGCAGACGCGCTCGAGCGTCTCGGCGAACTTCGTCACGTCGGGCGTGTTGTCGAACTTGCCGCGATACTTGAGGCCGCCTGTCCAGGCGAAGATCGACGCGATCGGGTTGGTCGAGGTCGCCTTGCCCTGCTCGTGCATGCGGAAGTGGCGCGTGACCGTGCCGTGCGCGGCCTCGGCCTCGACGACGCTGCCGTCCGGGGTCAGCAGGATCGAGGTCATCAGGCCCAGCGAGCCGAAGCCCTGTGCGACCTGATCCGACTGGACGTCGCCGTCATAGTTCTTGCACGCCCAGACGAACTCGCCGTTCCACTTCAGCGCCGACGCGACCATGTCGTCGATCAGGCGATGCTCGTAGACGATGCCCGCTTCCTTGAACTTGTCCGCGAACTCCGCCTCGAACACCTCGGCGAAGATGTCCTTGAAGCGGCCGTCATAGGCCTTGAGGATGGTGTTCTTGGTCGACAGGTACACCGGCCACTTGAGGTTGAGACCGTAGTGCATCGACGCGCGCGCGAAATCGCGGATCGAATCGTCGAGGTTGTACATCGCCATCGCGACGCCCGGGCCCTCGAACTGGAACACTTCGCGGTCGATGACCTGGCCGTCGTCGCCCTCGAACACCAGGCGCAGCTTGCCCGGGCCGGGGATCAGATAGTCGGTCGCGCGATACTGGTCGCCGAATGCGTGGCGGCCGACGACGATCGGGTGCGTCCAGCCCGGGATCAGGCGGGGGACGTTCTTGATCACGATCGGCTCGCGGAAGATCGTCCCGCCCAGGATGTTGCGGATCGTGCCGTTGGGCGAACGCCACATCTTCTTGAGGCCGAATTCGGCGACACGCGCCTCGTCGGGGGTGATCGTCGCGCATTTCACTGCGACGCCGTACTTCTGCGTCGCTTTGGCGCTGTCGATCGTGACCTGGTCGTCGGTCGCGTCGCGATGCTCGATGCCGAGGTCGTAATAATCGAGTTCGATGTCGAGATACGGCTTGATCAGGCGCTCACGGATCCATTCCCAGATGATCCGCGTCATCTCGTCGCCGTCGATCTCCACGACGGGCGTCTTCACCTTGATCTTTGCCATTACCAGTTCCTTTGGGGAGGGGTTTGGGGGAGCGTCTAGGGGAGGGCGCGGCAGGGATCAACCGGGTGGACGCCCCGTCCGTCCAGTTCCGTCATCCTGACGAACGTCAGGATCCAGGAGTAGCAGGCGGGGCGTTTGAGGCTCTGGATCCTGACTTTCGTCAGGATGACGATGGAGGTGTCAGGATGACGGTCGTGCCGAAACGACGCTCCAGCGTTGTGTCGTACGAAAAGCACGGATAGACCGAGCCCATGCCATCGTTAGAAAAGCCGCCCGTCGCGACCTCCACGGTCAAATGGCGATTTCCCGCAGTCCATCCGGAAGGCTATAAATACGTCGCGATCGCGACCGGTATCACGCTGCTGCTGACGATCGTCAGCAACGTGCTGTTCTGGCCGATGGTCGGCGTCGTGATCTGGGTCGCGACGTTCTTTCGCGATCCGGTGCGGACCACGCCGCAGGGGCCGGGGCTGATCGTCGCGCCCGCTGACGGGTTGATCACGATGATCCAGCGCATGCCGGTGCCGCGCGAGCTCGCCGGTGCGAACGGACTGGGCGATGCGCCGCTGATGCGCGTGTCGATCTTCATGTCGGTGTTCGACGTGCACATCAACCGCACGCCGATCGCAGGCACCATCAAGCAGGTCGTCTATATCTCGGGCAAGTTCGTCAATGCCGACCTCGACAAGGCGTCGGAAGAGAATGAGCGGCAGCATTTCGTCGTCGAGGGCCGCGACGGCCAGCGCGTCGGCTTCACGCAGATCGCCGGGCTCGTCGCCCGCCGCATCCTCGGCTTCGTCAAGGCCGGCGACATGGTCGCGGCCGGCCAGCGCATCGGCCTGATCCGCTTTGGCAGCCGCGTCGACGTGTACCTGCCCGACGATGTCGTGCCGCAGGTCGCGCTTGGCCAGCGCAGCATCGCGGGCGAGACCGTGCTCGGCCGCGTCGCGGGCGTGCCCGTCACCGGCGTGGCGCAATGATACCGCCGCGGCGCTTGCCACGGACGCCGCGCGGCCTGCCGCTGCGGGCGGTGGCGCCCAACGCCGTGACCGCGCTCGCGCTGTGTTCGGGGCTCACCGGCGTACGCTTCGCCATCGCCGGCGAATGGCAGAGCGCGGTCGCGATGATCATGGTCGCGGGCGTGCTCGACGGCGTCGACGGCCGGATCGCGCGGCTGCTGCACGGCGAGAGCCGGTTCGGCGCCGAGCTCGATTCGCTGTCGGACGCGATTTCGTTCGGGGTCGCGCCAGCGCTCATCCTCTATCTCTGGTCGTTGTCGGGCGTGCCGCGGATCGGCTGGATCTGTTCGCTGATCTTCGCGGTATTCTGCGCGCTGCGCCTCGCGCGCTTCAACGCCAAGATCGACGAGACCGAACAGCCGCACAAATCGGCGGGGTTCCTCACCGGCGTGCCGGCGCCGGTCGGCGCGGGCCTCGCGCTGATGCCAATGTTCTTCTGGTTCTGGACCGACGACGCGCGGTTCGCATCGCCCTGGTTCGTCGCACCCTGGGTCGCGTTCATCGCGCTGCTGATGGTGTCCAGCATCGCGACCTTCACCTGGGGGTCGCTGCGGCTACGCCGCAATATCCGGTTCGAAGCGCTGGCGGGGATCGTCCTGCTCGGCGCTGCGCTGGTGAGTGCGCCCTGGCATACGCTCAGCGCGATCTGCGTGATCTATCTCGCGTTCATGCCGTTCAGCATCGCGAGCTACGCCAGGGTCAGGCGGCAGCGCGCCATTTCCGCGACGACACTAGCGTCTGCGACGACGCCCAGCGCCTGACGGTGATCCGGCGGTCGGCGACCATCACGGTGCCGACCGTCGTGAACGCGGGCTCGACATGGCCCATCGCCAGGCGGACGATGCGCTTCCATTGCGGTGCGATCGACAGCGCGATCAGCGTGACGGACAGAGCGAATGCGCCTGCGAAAACCAATATGCTCAGAACAGCCATGACGTGCCTCCCGGGAAGTCGCGAGCGTTTCCCAACACTCACAAATGGTTAACAGAAAGCTTCGTTCCGTTCGTCGCATTTTTTCCAAGCCGAATCGGCAGAATTTTGCGGCGAAACGGTCTTCCGTCCCTGTCTGAGCCCTCTATGTTCTCATTGCGTTCCATTCGTCAAGGCCTTGCGTTCCATGAGCGGTTCGGCTAGGGGGCCGCGCTCTACAAACCCGCATGGGAAGCATCATAGCCCGGTGCGTGACGTCACGGATTTTCCGAGACAGATCGTCATCCGCTTCCCAGAGGCACAACCGGAAGGATATATCCCTATGGCGGCACCTGTCGTCTCCATGCAGCAGCTCATCGAAACGGGCGCGCATTTCGGCCACCAGACGCATCGGTGGAACCCCAAGATGAAGCCCTACATCTTCGGTGATCGCAACGGCGTCCACATCCTCGACCTCTCGCAGACCGTGCCGCTGTTCGCACGCGCGCTCGAGTTCGTCTCGTCGGCCGTTGCCGGCGGCGGCAAGGTCCTGTTCGTCGGCACCAAGCGCCAGGCGCAGGAGCCCGTCGCGGACGCAGCGCGTCGTTCGGGCCAGCATTTCGTCAACCATCGCTGGCTGGGCGGCATGCTCACCAACTGGAAGACCATCTCGGGTTCGATCAAGCGTCTCAAGACGCTCGAGGAAATGCTGTCGGGTGAAACCGTCGGCCTGACCAAGAAGGAAGTGCTCCAGCTCACCCGCGAGAAGGACAAGCTCGAGCTCTCGCTCGGCGGCATCCGCGACATGGGCGGCGTCCCCGACGTCATGTTCGTGATCGACGCGAACAAGGAAGAGCTGGCGATCAAGGAAGCGAACACGCTGGGTATTCCCGTCGTCGCGATCCTCGATTCGAACGTGTCGCCGGACGGCATCGCCTTCCCGGTTCCCGCGAACGACGACGCAGCCCGCGCCATCCGCCTGTACTGCGAGGCGATCGCGATCGCCGCGACGCGCGGCGGCCAGGAGCAGCAGCGCCGCACCGGTGCCGACATCGGCGCGATGGTCGAGCCGCCGAAGGAAGACGCGATCGCAGAGCCGGTCGTCGAGGCCAGCGCCGACACGACGCCGGCCGCTGCCGACGCCGACATCGCAGCCGAGCTGGCTGCCGAGGGCGAGCGCCAGATCGACGCGTAAGCGTCGTCGCTTAAACGTCATGCGGGCGGGGTAGGGGCATACCCTGCCTCGCCCGCACTCACATTCAGACCCGAAGAGGATTAAAGACATGGCCGATATCACGGCAGCGATGGTCAAGGACCTGCGCGAACAGAGCGGCGCGGGCATGATGGACTGCAAGAAGGCGCTGAACGAGACCAACGGCGACATGGAAGCCGCGGTCGACTGGCTGCGCACCAAGGGCCTGGCGGCCGCTGCGAAGAAGTCGAGCCGTACCGCGGCCGAGGGCCTGGTCGGCGTCGCCGTGTCGGGCACCAAGGGCGCGGCCGTCGAGGTCAACTCAGAGACCGACTTCGTCGCCAAGAACGACCAGTTCCAGCAGTTCGTCCGCGACGTGACCCAGATCGCGCTCGCAACGGGCGGCGACATCGACGCGCTGAAGACGCAGGCGATGCCGTCGGGCAAGACCGTCGAGGAGGTCCTGACCAACAACGTCGCGACGATCGGCGAGAACCAGTCGCTGCGCCGTTCGAAGACGCTCGAAGTGACCAAGGGCGCAGTTGTCCCCTACGTCCACAACGCCGCCGCTCCCGGCCTCGGCAAGATCGGCGTGCTCGTCGCGCTCGAGTCCGAGGCATCGGACGACGTGCTGCAGGCCCTCGGCAAGCAGATCGCGATGCACATCGCGGCGGCCTTCCCGAAGGCGCTGAACGAGGCGGACCTCGACGAGGCCGAGATCGAGCGCGAGCGCGCGATCGCGACCGAGAAGGCCGCCGATTCGGGCAAGCCCGCCGACATCATCGCCAAGATGGTCGAGGGCGGCATCGCCAAGTACCGCAAGGAGCATGCGCTGGTCAGCCAGCTGTTCGTGATGGACGGCAAGACCAAGATCTCCGACGTCGTCGCCAAGGCCGGCAAGGACGCCGGTGCCGAGATCAAGCTGGTGGACTATGTCCGCTTCCAGCTGGGCGAGGGCATCGAGAAGGAAGCATCCGACTTCGCCGCCGAAGTGGCAGCCGCCAGTGGCGTGGCGCAGCCGGCCAAGACGGACGCGTAAGACAAGGTTGGGATTGCGTGGGGTGTGCGAACGCCACCACCACGCGCCCATCCGTCACCCCAGCGCAGGCTGGGGTCTCCTGGTAGAGGTCGCGAACCTCACCGCGAGATGTCAGCCTTCGCTGGCATGACGGCTGCAGGTAGGGGTACGGGAACGTATCCCCTCCGTTCCCCCGCGCACGCGGGGGCCCAGGGTCGCAGGCGGCAGCGTTCGTAACCCTGGGCTCCCGCGTTCGCGGGAGAACGGCAGGATCGAGCGGACCGGTCCGGCCCCCGGCCTCCACCCCAAGGAGTTTCTGGGCAAGTGGCCACGGCCGCTTCACATCGCGCGCCCCTCCGCCTAAGGTCCGCGCCGCCCCGCCAATCACAATTCGAGATTTATGACGCCTCCGCGCTTCAAACGTATTTTGCTGAAACTGTCGGGCGAGGTCCTGATGGGATCGTCCGGCCTCTCCATCGATACCGAGGTCACCGCACGCGTCGCGGGCGAGATCGCCGACGTCAAAGCCAAGGGCTATGAGATCTGCATCGTCGTTGGTGGTGGCAACATCTTCCGCGGCTTGGCCGGCGCCGCGCGCGGCATGGACCGTGCAACCGGCGATTACATGGGCATGCTCGCGACCGTGATGAACGCGCTCGCGGTGCAGAACGCGCTCGAGCAGATCGGCATCGACACGCGTGTCCAGTCGGCGATCCCGATGGCGAGCGTCTGCGAACCCTTCATCCGCCGCCGCGCCGAACGCCACCTCGAAAAGGGTCGCGTCGTGATCTTCGCGGCCGGCGTCGGCAGCCCCTATTTCACCACCGATTCCGGTGCTGCGCTGCGCGCCGCCGAGATGAAGTGCGACGCGCTGTTCAAGGGCACGAGCGTGGACGGCGTCTACAGCGCCGACCCCAAGAAGGACCCGAACGCGACGCGCTACGACACGATTTCCTATGGCACGGTGCTGTCCGAGGACCTCAAGGTTATGGACGCGAGCGCGATCGCCTTGTGCCGCGACAACAATATCCCGATCGTCGTCTTCAACATCCGCGAGCCCGGCAATCTTGCCGCGGTGCTGGCGGGTGAAGGCGTGTCGACGATCGTCCAGAACGAGCAGGAGAATATCTGATGGCTGCCTATGACAAGACCGATCTGGAACGCCGCATGGCGGGTGCCGTCGAAGCGCTGAAGGGCGATCTCGGCGGCTTGCGCACCGGTCGCGCCTCGACCGCGCTGCTCGATCCGGTGATGGTGACGGTGTACGGGTCGGCGATGCCGCTGAACCAGGTGGCGACGGTGTCCGCGCCCGAGCCGCGGATGTTGTCGGTGCAGGTCTGGGACAAGAGCAATGTCGGCCCGACCGACAAGGCGATCCGCTCGGCGGGTCTGGGCCTCAACCCGATCGTCGACGGCCAGACGCTGCGCCTGCCAATCCCCGACCTGACCGAGGAGCGCCGCAAGGAGCTCGCCAAGCTTGCCGGCCAATATGCCGAGAAGGCGCGCATCGCGGTCCGCAACGTCCGCCGCGACGGGATGGATTCGCTCAAGGTCGACGAGAAGAAGGGCGTGTTCGGCGAGGATGAGCGCAAGCGCCACGAAGTCGAGGTCCAGAAGCTGACCGACGCGACGATCGCCGATCTCGACGCGACCGCGACCGCGAAGGAAAAGGAAATCATGGGGAAGTGACGGGCTTTCGCTCATCTCCCCTCCCGCTCGCGGGAGGGGCTGGGGGAGGGCATGTCCGCATGCGCAGTTCCTTGGACAGGCCCTCCCCCAACCCCTCCCACAATGTGGGAGGGGAGTGTTGAGCAGCGTGCCCATCCTTTCCGCCGTCCCGGTCGCCGCGCTGGTGCCGCGCCATGTCGCGATCATCATGGACGGCAACGGCCGCTGGGCGAAGAAGCGGTTCCTGCCGCGCTTCGCCGGACACAAGGCCGGCGTCGAGGCGGTGCGGAAAGTGACGCGCGCGGCGCGTGCGATGGGGATCGAGGCGCTGACGCTCTACGCGTTCTCGTCGGAGAACTGGCGTCGCCCGGCCGAGGAAGTCAGCGACCTGATGGGGCTGCTGCGCCACTTCATCCGCAGCGACATCGACGAACTCGCGCGCGAGAACGTCCGGTTGCGCGTGATCGGCGACTATCACAGCTTCTCGGCCGACCTGGTCGCGATGGTCGACGACGCGATCGCGCGTACGGCGAGCAACACCGGGCCGATCCTGGCGATCGCGCTCAACTATGGTGCGCAGGCCGAGCTGGTCATTGCCGCACGCCGCCTGGCAGAGCGGGCCGCGCGCGGTGAGCTCGATCCCGCGACGATCGATTCCGACGCGATCGAGGCCGAACTCGACACCCGCGACCTGCCGCCGCTCGACCTGATGATCCGCACCTCGGGCGAACAGCGGCTTTCCAATTTCCTGCTGTGGCAGGCGGCCTATGCCGAATTGCTGTTCGTCGACACGCTGTGGCCCGATTTCGACGCGGCCGCGCTCGGCGACGCGATCGCTGCGTTCGGTACGCGCCAGCGCCGCTATGGTGGCCTTTGACCACGCCTGACGAAAAGCTCAGGACGCCGTCGAACCTGCAGCTTCGCGTTCTTGCCAGCATCGCGATGATCGGCGTCGCCACCGTCGCTCTGGTGCTGGGCGGGGTGGTGTTCTGGCTGTTCGCGGTCGTCGTCGCGCTGTTGATGATGTCGGAATGGTCGACCCTGCACGGCGCCGACGTGCGCACCCGGCGGCTGGCGCAGTTCAGCCTGTCGGTGCCGCTCGCGCTGATGGCGCCGGCATCGCTGCTGCTCGTGGTCCACGACTTCTTCACGCTGGGGCTGCTGGTGGGGGCGGCGTTCTTCGTCGTCATCGTCACGCGCAAGCCGCAGCTCGCGCTCGGCATCCTCTATTGCGGGCTGCCGGTGTTCGCGCTGATGGTCATCCGCCGCCAGCATGACGGGTATGAGGGGATCATCTTCACGCTCTGGGCGCTCTCGCTGGTCTGGGCCTGCGACATCGGCGCCTATTTCACCGGCCGGACGCTCGGCGGGCCCAAGCTGGCGCCGGTGATCAGCCCGAACAAGACCTGGTCGGGGCTGATCGGCGGCGTGACGCTGGCGAGCCTGGTCGCGGCACTGCTGCATTTCCAGTACGGCCTGCCGCTGCGCCTGACGCTGGCGACGCCGGCGCTCGCGGTGCTGGCGCAAGGCGGCGACCTCTATGAGAGCTGGCTGAAGCGGCGCGCGGGCGTCAAGGACAGCGGGCATATCCTGCCCGGCCATGGTGGCATCCTCGACCGGCTCGACGGCTTGGTCCCGGTCGCGCCCGTCGCCGCGTTCCTCGTGCTGCTGCCGCATCTGTACCGATGAAGACGATCACGATCCTGGGCGCGACCGGTTCGGTCGGCACGTCGACGCTCGACCTGGTCGAACGCGAGCCCGACCGCTTTCGCGTCGTCGCGCTGACCGCCAATCGCGACGTCGACCGGCTCGCTGCCGCCGCGATCCGCACGCGCGCTGAGTTCGCAGTGGTCGCGGACGAAGCCTGCCTGCCCGCCTTGCAGGCGGCGCTGGCCGGGACTGCGGTCAGGGCAGGGGGCGGCCCCGCCGCGGTCCGCGAGGCGGCGATGTCCGGCGCCGAATGGACGATGGGCGCGATCGTCGGCTGCGCGGGGCTGAACCCGGTGATGGCCGCGATCGAGGGTGGCCGCACCGTCGTCATCGCCAACAAGGAGCCGCTGGTCTCGGCGGGCGAGGTCATCCTTTCCGCCGCCGCACGCACCGGCGCGACGCTGCTGCCGGCGGATTCCGAGCATAACGCGATCTTCCAGTGCCTCGACCCGACCCGGCTCGAGCGGGTCCGTCGCATCATCCTGACGTGCAGTGGCGGGCCGTTCCGCGACTGGTCGCTCGATCGGATGCGCGACGTCACCCCCGACCAGGCGGTCGCGCATCCCAACTGGTCGATGGGCGCGAAGATCTCGGTCGATTCGGCGACCTGCATGAACAAGGGCCTCGAGCTGATCGAGGCCGCGCGGCTGTTTCCGGTGTCGCGCGACCGGATCGAGATCGTGATCCATCCGCAATCGGTGATCCACAGCCTGGTCGATCATGTCGACGGGTCGGTACTGGCGCAGCTGGGTCCGCCCGACATGCGCACGCCGATCGCGCATACGCTCGCCTGGCCCGACCGGATGGCGACCCCGATGGCGCCGCTCGATCTGGTCGCGATCGGCCGGCTCGATTTCGAGGCGCCCGATCCGGTGCGGTTTCCGGCATTGCGGCTGGCGCGCGAAGCCCTCGACGCCGGCGGCGCGCGGCCCGCGATCCTCAACGCGGCGAACGAGGTCGCGGTCGACGCGTTCCTGCAGCGGCGTATCGGGTTCCTCGAAATTGCCGCAATCGTCGAGCATATCGTATCGTGCTACGATCCGGCCGCACCGGACAGCGTCGATGCCGTGCTGGCGATCGATGCCGAGGCGCGGATTTTGGCGGGCGAGCGCGTAAAGGATCTGGTTTGATCGAAACTCCCGGCATCCTGGTGACCATCCTGTCGTTCGTGCTCGTGATCGGGCCGCTCGTGTTCGTCCATGAGATGGGGCATTACGTTGCCGGCCGGATCTTCGGGGTGAAGGCCGACGCCTTCTCGATCGGCTTCGGTCGTGAGATCGCCGGTTTCACCGACCGCCGCGGCACGCGCTGGAAGTTCGGCTGGCTGCCGCTCGGCGGCTACGTCAAGTTCGCCGGCGACATGAACCCGGCCAGCCAGCCCTCCGCCGACTGGCTCGCGCTGCCCGCAGACGAGCGCCAGCAGACCTTCCAGGCGAAGACCGTGTGGCAGCGGGCGATCATCGTCGCCGCGGGACCGTTCGTGAACTTCGTCGTCGCGATCCTGATCCTCGCCGGTTTCGCGATGGCCTATGGCGATATCCGCATGCCCCCGGTCGTCGGCGGTACCGCGCCCGGCAGCCCGGCGGCGCAGATCGGGCTGCAGCCCGGCGACCGCGTGACCGCGCTCGGTGGGCGCGGGATCGAGACGTTCGACGACATGATGCGCTATGTCCGCATCCATGCCGGCGAGACGATCCGCGTCGACGCGGTCCGCGGCACCCAGGCGTTCACGCGCGACGCGGTCGTCGCCACCGACGTGCAGCGCGACCGCTTCGGCAACGAATACCGCGTCGGCCGTCTCGGCATCATCGGTGGCAAGCCCATCGTGGTGCCGGTGTCGCTATGGGAAGCGCCGGGCGTCGCGGTCCGTCGTACCGGCCAGATCGTGTCGATGATGGTCGAGACGCTGGGCCAGGTCATCACCGGCCGTCGCTCGGTCAAGGAACTCGGCGGTCCGCTCAGCATCGCCAAGGTCTCGGGCGAGCAGATGGCGCTGGGGCTCGACGCCTATGTCTTCCTGATCGCCCTGGTTTCGATCAATCTCGGGTTCATCAATCTTTTGCCAGTGCCGATGCTCGATGGCGGCCACCTATTCTTCTATGCGATCGAGGCGGTACGCCGTCGCCCGGTCGAACCGCAGGTCCAGGAATGGGCCTTTCGCGGCGGCTTGGCGGCGATCCTCGCGCTCATGCTACTCGTGACCTTCAATGATCTGGGCAATTTCGGCCTGTGGAAGAACCTGGCCGGCTTGATCGGTTGACGCCGTTAGGGCAGGGCGTGCGCGGTGTTAGCCGCGTACTTGGCACATTTTCGGGGTATATGGTGACAGCGACTTCAGTTTCCACATTCGGCGGCCGTGCCGTCGCAATGCTGCTCACGGGCACGATGCTCGCCGGCCTCGCCGTCCCCGCGGAGGCGCAGCGTGGTCCGCGCGGTGGCGGCGGGCGACCTGCCGGCGCGGGTCGTGGCCCCACGGGCCCGGCCCAGGCGATCCCGGCGGCGACGCCGCAGGGTCCCGGCGTCGCAGTCACGGATCCAAACGCGCTGACCATCAAAACGTTGCGCGTCGAAGGATCGCAGCGCATCGAGCCCGAGACGGTGCTGAGCTACACGCGCCTGCGCGTCGGCATCAAGTACACCGCGGAGACGCTCGACCAGGCGCTGAAGGACCTGCAGGCGTCTGACCTGTTCGCCGATTATTCGATCAGCGGCGTCGCCGACGGCAACATCGTGCTGCGCATCCGCGAGAACCCGATCATCAACCGCGTGATCCTCGAGGGCAACAAGGCGCTCAAGGCGGACAAGATCACCAAGGAGATCAAGCTCGCGCCGCGGCAGATCTTCACGCGCACCGCAGTCCGCCAGGACATCGGACGCATCATCGAGCTCTATCGCCGCCAGGGCCGCTTCGCCGCGGTGGTCGATCCGAAGATGGTCAATCTCGACCAGAACCGCGTCGACGTGGTGTTCGAGATCAGCGAGGGGCCGAAGTCGAAGGTCCGCCAGATCAACATCATCGGCAACGAGGTGTTCTCCGACGACAAGATCCGCGGCCAGATGGCGACCAAGCAGGCGCGCTTCTTCCGCCTGCTGTCGTCCGCCACGACCTATGACCAGGATCGCCTGAGCTACGACCAGCAGAAGCTGCGCCAGTTCTACCTGACCGAAGGCTATGCCGATTTCCGCGTGACGTCCGCGGTCGCCGAACTGACGCCCGACAAGAAGGACTTCATCATCACGTACGTGGTGGAGGAGGGCAAGCGCTACAAGTTCGGTGACGTCACCGTCGACAGCCAGATCCGCGACTTCGACAACAACAAGCTGGCCGCCAGCCTGCCGCTCAAGAAGGGCGACTGGTACAACGCGAAGCTGGTCGAGGATTCGGTCGACAACCTCAGCCAGACCGCCGGCCTGTTCGGCTACGCCTTCACCGAGGTGAACCCGGAGTTCCAGAAGGACGCCGATACCCTGACCATGGGTATCAACTTCAACATCGCCGAAGCCAAGCGGACGTATGTCGAGCGCGTCGAGATCAACGGCAACACGCAGACGCAGGACAAGGTCGTCCGCCGCGAGATCCGTCTCGCCGAGGGCGACGCGTTCAACAGCTTCCAGGTGAAGCGGTCGCAGGATCGCATCAACTCGCTGGGCTATTTCCAGGACAAGATGGAGATCAAGCAGTTGCCGGGCTCGGCGCCCGACCGCGTGATCCTCGAGACCAACCTCGAAGAGAAGTCGACCGGCGAGCTTCAGCTTTCGGCCGGTTATTCGAGCCTCGAGCGCTTCATCATCCAGGCGAACATCACGCAGCGCAACTTCCGCGGCAAGGGCCAGGAACTGCGCGCCGGCGTCAACTATTCGAGCTATTCGAAGTCGGTTGAGCTGGGCTTCACCGAGCCCTATCTGTTCGACAAGAACATCGCGCTCGGCGGCGACCTGTTCCGCCGCGACTACAACTCGTTCAACTATGTCGGCAACGATCGCCAGACCAACTATTCGCAGGTCTCGACCGGGTTCCAGCTGCGCGCCGGCGTGCCGCTGACCGAATATTGGTCGCTGTCGGGTCGCTACGGCCTGTCCTATGACGAGGTGACCCTCGACAGCCAGTTCCTCAACGCCGACGGGTCGTGCAACCTCGAGGTTGCGGGACGCTATCTGTGCGAGGCGATCGGCAACCGCTGGACGTCGTCGGTCGGCTATTCGGTCAGCCGCGACACGCTCAACAGCCGCCTGCGCCCGACCGCAGGCTCGCGCTTCTCGTTCAGCCAGGACTTTGCTGGGCTCGGCGGCGACGTGAAGTACATCCGCACGCGTCTCGAAGGGTCGAAGTACAAGTCGCTCGGCGGCGGGTTCATCGGCTCGATCGTCGCCGAGGGCGGCTATATTCATTCGCTCGAAGGCGCGCGCGCGGATGGCGGTGACCGCGTCCGTATCACCGATCGCTTCTATCTCGGCGAACCGCAGTTCCGCGGCTTCGACATCCGCGGCGTCGGTCCGCGCGTGCTCCGTGCCGCGTATATCACTGCGGCGGACGGCACGCAGTCGGTGCAGACCGACCGCGACCAGATCCAGGACGACGCGCTCGGCGGCCGGGCCTATTACCTGGCCCGTGCCGAAATCGAGATCCCGTTGGGCTCGGGCGCGCGCGAACTCGGTCTGCGGCCGTCGATCTACGCGCAGGTCGGCAGCCTGTTCGGCATCACCAAGCCGGCGCCGACGTTCAGCTATGAGCAGGCGGTCAGCGCCAGCGGTGTCCCGCTGTTCAACGCCGACGGGTCGCCGACGCTGCTGCCGAACCAGGCCCGGGCGACGACGGGCGAGTTGCTGTACGTGACACCCGGCGCGACCGGCGTGACGACGATCTGCCCGGTCGGGACGCCCGACGCCACCACGGGCGCGTGCGTCGGCACCACGGTCAACGCCAAGTCGCTCAACCCGAACATCTTCTCGGAGCAGTTCCTCGGCAATTCCGCGAAGCCGCGCCTGTCGGTCGGTGTCGGCGTCAACTGGAACTCGCCGTTCGGCCCGCTCCGTATCGATCTGGCGAGGGCGCTGCTCAAGCAGAAGGGCGACGACCCCAAACTCATCACTTTCAACGTAGGGACACAGTTCTGATGACGAACTTCAAGACGCTTCTTCTCGCCGCGGCGCTGGTCGCTCCGGCAACGCTTGCCGCCACCGCTGCCGATGCGCAGAGCACCAGCGTCGCCGTCGTCGATCCGCAGGGCGCGATCGCCGGCTCGAAGGCCTGGGGCACCGCGCGCACGCAGATCGAGGCAACCTACAAGACTCAGCTCGATCAGGCCGATGCCCGCCGCCGCGCGATCGCCGCCGAGCTCCAGCCGCTGGTGACCGCGTTCCAGACCGCGCAGCGCGCACCCAACCCGAACACCGCGTCGCTGCAGTCGCAGGCGCAGGCGATCCAGGCACGTGAGACCGCCGCGAACCAGGAACTCGCCCGCCTGACCCAGCCCGCGCAGCGCGCGCAGCAATATGTCATCGAGCAGATCCAGTCGAAGCTGGGTGATGCCGTGACCAACGTCACCAGGACGAAGAACATCGGCATGGTCGTCCGTCCGGACGCGGTGCTGTTCGCGCAGCCCGTCGCCGACATCACGCCGGCGATCACCACCGAGCTCGATCGCCTGGTGCCGACCGTCACGACCACGGTGCCCGCCAACTGGCAGCCGAACCAGCAGGGCCAGGCCCAGGGCGCCGCTCCCGCAGCAGCGGCACCGGCCGCGACGCGTCCGGCCACCAAGGCTACGCAGGGCCGGTGAGCGAAGCCGCCACCCCGACGGCCCTCGGCCCGCTCGATATCGGGCGGGTGATGGCGGCGCTGCCGCATCGCTATCCGATGCTGCTGGTCGACCGTGTCGAGGCACTCGTCCTCGACACGTCGATCACGGCGATCAAGGCGGTGTCGATGAACGAGCAGTTCTTCCAGGGGCATTTCCCCGGGCGCCCGATCATGCCGGGCGTGCTGATCGTCGAGGCCATGGCGCAGGCGGCGGGAATCCTCGCCGTCGAATCGCTCGGGCTCGCCGGTTCGGGCAAGCTCGTCTATTTCATGGCGATCGACGGTGCGAAGTTCCGCAAGCCCGTCGAGCCTGGCGTCCTTCTGACGCTGGACGTGACGTTCGTGCAGAAGCGCAGTTCGGTCTGCAAGTTCGCCGGCCGCGCGCTGGTCGACGGCCAGTTGGTGGCCGAGGCGAACTTCACCGCGATGATCGCCGACCCGCCGGCCGCCTGACGGGGGCCTGAACCTTGCGCTCGAAGGCGCGTCCGTGTACGGGCGCGCCTTCCTTTTGGCTGGTCGGTAACCAGCCGCTTCTTGGAGATACGCGATGAAGCCCGATACGCATCCCGACTACCACATGATCACCGTGCAGATGACCGATGGCACGAAGTACCAGACGCGCACGACTTGGGGTAAGGAAGGCGATCTGATGACGCTCGAAATCGATCCGCTCGCGCATCCGGCATGGACCGGCGGCCGCGGCACGATGCTCGATACCGGCGGCCAGGTGGCACGCTTCAACAAGCGTTTCGGTGGCGGTCTCACGCTCCGCAAGTAATCCCTCTAAATGGTTTGATTCGGCGGCAGCGTTAACGACGCATTAGCCAAGGGCGGCATAGGTTTTTCCCAGCAATCGAGGAAAAACCCATGTTCGCCGCCGAATTCGAACCCGCCATCAGCGAAGGCCGGCGCCGCTCGATCCGCGCGCCGGTCTCGCTCGATGCGCATATCGGCAAGGCGGCGCGTACGCTTTGCAAGGTCGTCGATCTCTCGATCCACGGCGCCCGGCTCCAGACCTATTCGGCGCTCAAGCGCGGCAGCAGCATCTGGCTGACACTTCCCCATATCGGGCAGGTCGTCGCCGACGTGATGTGGGCGGACGATTTCGTCGCTGGATGCCAATTTCACACACCGCTGACCCCCGAACTGTTCGGCGCCGTAACCGGCAACATTCGCCTGGGGGGCTGATCCGCAACTTCCGAATCAGCGATCATAGGGCAGGGGGGCGACGCTCCCGGCTGCCCGACACACCCGGCGCCGCGCGACTATTCCGTCATCTCAGGCTTGATCCGGGACGCAGCACCAGGCGCGCGACGGCTTTCCATTCGAAATCGGCACCGGTCTCGTATCGTATCGGCAGAGGCGCGGGCGTGGGCATTCCGCCAAGCCGCCACAGGGCGGCAGGTGGGGCAGAACGGCTGATTTGGCAAAAAGTGTCATGTGGGTGTCAAAAAGTGTTTGACGGGTTTGGGAGGTGGGCCTAGAGGGGTGTCACCGCAGCGGACGGCCTCGACGGCTTCTTCGCTGCAGTCGCAAACAACCAGATGCACCGAGCCTCTTGAAAGAGGGGATGTTGGTGTGTCGGTATTTTTGTCGGCTCTTTGACATTGTAGGTTTAGATGAAGGGACATGTGGGCGGCGGCTTGCGGGTTCTGATGGCTTCAAGGCATCGGACACTCGTTCAAAGCTTAAGTCGTTCTCATATGTCCTTCACGTATCCATACGTAATGGACGGTCCGTGCGGTTTTCGAACTGCGCGGGTCGTCTGGAAGATTTTGTGTAGAGCGGCTCCTTGAGATGAGCGGTTTGGTCGTGGAATTCCACTGCGACTTAATCGTGACATAAACTTGAGAGTTTGATCATGGCTCAGAATGAACGCTGGCGGCATGCCTAACACATGCAAGTCGAACGAAGTCCTTCGGGGCTTAGTGGCGCACGGGTGCGTAACGCGTGGGAATCTGCCCTCAGGTTCGGAATAACTTCGGGAAACTGAAGCTAATACCGGATGATGACGTAAGTCCAAAGATTTATCGCCTGGGGATGAGCCCGCGTAGGATTAGCTAGTTGGTGTGGTAAAGGCGCACCAAGGCGACGATCCTTAGCTGGTCTGAGAGGATGATCAGCCACACTGGGACTGAGACACGGCCCAGACTCCTACGGGAGGCAGCAGTGGGGAATATTGGACAATGGGCGAAAGCCTGATCCAGCAATGCCGCGTGAGTGATGAAGGCCTTAGGGTTGTAAAGCTCTTTTACCCGGGATGATAATGACAGTACCGGGAGAATAAGCTCCGGCTAACTCCGTGCCAGCAGCCGCGGTAATACGGAGGGAGCTAGCGTTATTCGGAATTACTGGGCGTAAAGCGCACGTAGGCGGCTTTGTAAGTAAGAGGTGAAAGCCCAGAGCTCAACTCTGGAATTGCCTTTTAGACTGCATCGCTTGAATCATGGAGAGGTCAGTGGAATTCCGAGTGTAGAGGTGAAATTCGTAGATATTCGGAAGAACACCAGTGGCGAAGGCGGCTGACTGGACATGTATTGACGCTGAGGTGCGAAAGCGTGGGGAGCAAACAGGATTAGATACCCTGGTAGTCCACGCCGTAAACGATGATAACTAGCTGTCCGGGCACTTGGTGCCTGGGTGGC
Organism: Sphingomonas ginsenosidivorax; assembly: GCF_007995065.1. Taxonomy (NCBI): domain Bacteria; kingdom Pseudomonadati; phylum Pseudomonadota; class Alphaproteobacteria; order Sphingomonadales; family Sphingomonadaceae; genus Sphingomonas; species Sphingomonas ginsenosidivorax. The sequence goes on from NZ_VOQR01000001.1 coordinate 865,646, forward strand.
GCAGCTAACGCATTAAGTTATCCGCCTGGGGAGTACGGCCGCAAGGTTAAAACTCAAATGAATTGACGGGGGCCTGCACAAGCGGTGGAGCATGTGGTTTAATTCGAAGCAACGCGCAGAACCTTACCAGCGTTTGACATGGCAGGACGACTTCCAGAGATGGATTTCTTCCCTTCGGGGACCTGCACACAGGTGCTGCATGGCTGTCGTCAGCTCGTGTCGTGAGATGTTGGGTTAAGTCCCGCAACGAGCGCAACCCTCGACCTTAGTTGCCATCATTTAGTTGGGCACTTTAAGGTAACCGCCGGTGATAAGCCGGAGGAAGGTGGGGATGACGTCAAGTCCTCATGGCCCTTACGCGCTGGGCTACACACGTGCTACAATGGCGGTGACAGTGGGCAGCAAACTCGCAAGGGTGAGCTAATCTCCAAAAGCCGTCTCAGTTCGGATTGTTCTCTGCAACTCGAGAGCATGAAGGCGGAATCGCTAGTAATCGCGGATCAGCATGCCGCGGTGAATACGTTCCCAGGCCTTGTACACACCGCCCGTCACACCATGGGAGTTGGATTCACCCGAAGGCGTTGCGCTAACTCGTAAGAGAGGCAGGCGACCACGGTGGGTTTAGCGACTGGGGTGAAGTCGTAACAAGGTAGCCGTAGGGGAACCTGCGGCTGGATCACCTCCTTTCTAAGGATATCGGCGGAAAGCGCTGACAGCCTCGCACTCGGACCTCGGTTCGGATGCCACGCGGTCGGAAGAGCTTCCTCCATTCCAAAGAACATTAGCCGCCGTCCTCATGTCCCTTCATCAACTGGATCCCAAGCCTAGCGGCTTGGGTAATCTGAGCTGGCACCTCCCGCCTAGCGGTCCTTTGGACCAGCTTGGACGAGAATGGGGCCGGTAGCTCAGGTGGTTAGAGCGCACGCCTGATAAGCGTGAGGTCGTAAGTTCAACTCTTACTCGGCCCACCATCTCGCAGCATAATGGGGCCTTAGCTCAGCTGGGAGAGCGGTTGCTTTGCAAGCATCAGGTCATCGGTTCGATCCCGATAGGCTCCACCAATGCGCAGACGAAGAGACGAGGCAGCGAAGCTGCCGCGCACTTCGACAAGCACGGCCAGCGCTGCATAGCGCGCCACAAGGCGAGACCCCGTATCAAGTACGGGGTGCGACTGACGGCGCGCGGCTCGCGGGCACGCTGATCACCACATATCCAGGTTGATGAAGAGAAACGGTTCGCCGTGCGAGAGCACGGTGATTGACGGGTACGCCCGTCGTATTTGACATTGTGAATGGGTTCTTAAAATCGATGCCGTGAGGCGTATGGTTTTGGACATTGAGGACAGCTTCGGCGGTTCGCTCAGCACTTCGGTGCGCGGTGAATTCGACAAGCGGTTCGCAAGGCCAGGACGTGCGTCATCATATAAATAATCTGGCTGAGATTATAATCATCCGCACCTGACAAAGGCCAACGCGCACTGCTCTGCCGAGTTGGTGACCTCTTCGGAGGCACCCAGTGATGTCGTTGGTGGTGTGGACTCTCAAGCGTGAGGTAAGGGCAATTCGTGGATGCCTTGGCACATACAGGCGATGAAGGACGTGGCACGCTGCGATAAGCATAGGTGAGCTGTGAGCAAGCTTTGACCCTATGATTTCCGAATGGGGAAACCCACCTATCCGATTAATTCTACCTGAGCTTCGGCTGGGGTAAAGTTAATTGGTCAGGTATCACTTAGCTGAATACATAGGCTTCGTGAAGCGAACCCGGCGAACTGAAACATCTCAGTAGCTGGAGGAAAAGACATCAACCGAGATTCCGTTAGTAGTGGCGAGCGAACGCGGACCAGGCCAGTGCCTGAATTTCAACTAGCAGAACGATCTGGAAAGTTCGGCCATAGCGGGTGACAGCCCCGTATGCGAAAGTGAGAATTCAGGACTCGAGTAGGGCGGAACACGTGAAATTCTGTCTGAACATGGGGGGACCACCCTCCAAGCCTAAATACTCGTATGTGACCGATAGCGAACTAGTACCGTGAGGGAAAGGTGAAAAGCACCCCGATGAGGGGAGTGAAACAGTACCTGAAACGGATTGCCTACAAGCAGTTGGAGGGCTTTTATGGCCTGACAGCGTACCTCTTGCATAATGGGTCTGTGACTTAATGTATCAAGCAAGCTTAAGCCGTTAGGTGTAGGCGCAGCGAAAGCGAGTCTGAATAGGGCGCCAGAGTTTGATGTATTAGACCCGAAACCCGGCGATCTAGGCATGACCAGGATGAAGGTGCGGTAACACGCACTGGAGGTCCGAACCGATTAACGTTGAAAAGTTACCGGATGAGTTGTGTTTAGGGGTGAAAGGCCAATCAAGCCGGGAAATAGCTGGTTCTCCGCGAAAACTATTGAGGTAGTGCCTCGCACGAACACCTTGGGGGGTAGAGCACTGGATGGGCTAGGGGGTCGCGAGATCTACCAAACCTAACCAAACTCCGAATACCCAAGAGTGATATGCGGGAGACAGACGGCGGGTGCTAAGGTCCGTCGTCAAAAGGGAAACAGCCCTGACCTACAGCTAAGGCCCCCAAATCGTATCTAAGTGGGAAAGCATGTGGGACTTCCAAAACAACCAGGAGGTTGGCTTAGAAGCAGCCATCCTTTAAAGAAAGCGTAACAGCTCACTGGTCTAAACAAGAGGTCCTGCGGCGAAGATGTAACGGGGCTCAAGATACGTGCCGAAGCTTAGGGTGTGCCACTTATGTGGTACGCGGTAGCGGAGCGTTCCGTAAGCCTGTGAAGCGATCTGGTAATGGGTCGTGGAGGTATCGGAAGTGCGAATGCAGACATGAGTAGCGATAAAGAGGGTGAGATGCCCTCTCGCCGAAAGACCAAGGGTTCCTGCGCAAGGCTAATCCGCGCAGGGTGAGCCGGCCCCTAAGACGAGCCCGAAGGGGGTAGTCGATGGGAACCACGTTAATATTCGTGGGCCTGGTGGTGTGTGACGGATCATGTGTGTTGTCTGACCTTATCGGATTGGTCAGGCTTCGAAATGGTTCCAGGAAATAGCCCCACCGTATAGACCGTACCCGAAACCGACACAGGTGGTCAGGTAGAGTATACCAAGGCGCTTGAGAGAAGTGTCCTGAAGGAACTCGGCAAATTGCCTCCGTACCTTCGGAAGAAGGAGGCCCCATATAAGCGCAAGCTCTTATGGGGGGCACAGGCCAGGGGGTAGCGACTGTTTAGCAAAAACACAGGGCTCTGCTAAGTCGGCTTCAAGACGACGTATAGGGCCTGACGCCTGCCCGGTGCCTGAAGGTTAAGTGGAGGGGTGCAAGCTCTGAAATGAAGCCCAGGTAAACGGCGGCCGTAACTATAACGGTCCTAAGGTAGCGAAATTCCTTGTCGGGTAAGTTCCGACCTGCACGAATGGCGTAACGACTTCCCCACTGTCTCCAGGACATGCTCAGCGAAATTGAATTCTCCGTGAAGATGCGGAGTACCCGCGGTTAGACGGAAAGACCCCGTGCACCTTTACTGCAGCTTCAGAGTGGCATTAGGAAGAAACTGTGTAGCATAGGTGGGAGGCTTTGAAGCATCGGCGCCAGCTGATGTGGAGCCATAGGTGAAATACCACCCTGTTTGTTTCTGATGTCTAACCTCGTTCCGTAAGCCGGAACAGGGACCCTCTGTGGCGGGTAGTTTGACTGGGGCGGTCGCCTCCTAAAGAGTAACGGAGGCGCGCAATGGTGGGCTCAGGACGGTCGGAAACCGTCTGTTAGAGTGCAATGGCATAAGCCCGCCTGACTGCGAGACTGACAAGTCGAGCAGAGACGAAAGTCGGTCATAGTGATCCGGTGGTCCCTCGTGGAAGGGCCATCGCTCAACGGATAAAAGGTACGCCGGGGATAACAGGCTGATAACCCCCAAGAGCTCATATCGACGGGGTTGTTTGGCACCTCGATGTCGGCTCATCACATCCTGGGGCTGGAGCAGGTCCCAAGGGTTTGGCTGTTCGCCAATTAAAGTGGTACGTGAGCTGGGTTCAGAACGTCGCGAGACAGTTTGGTCCCTATCTGCCGTGGGCGTCGAAATTTGAGAGGAGTTGACCCTAGTACGAGAGGACCGGGTTGAACATACCTCTGGTGTACCAGTCGTTCCGCCAGGAGCGCAGCTGGGTAGCTATGTATGGACGGGATAACCGCTGAAAGCATCTAAGCGGGAAGCCTCCCTCGAGATAAGATTTCATAGAGCCGTCGGAGACCACGACGTTGATAGATCGGATGTAGAAGTGCGGTAACGCATGGAGCTAACCGATACTAATTGCTCTATTCGCGCTTGAGAGTTCCACCATCAATGACAACACTGGGCAACCAGTCAGCCATTGCACGGTGCGGATGATTCAGCCGACGCCAGATTGCCAATCCCCTCGCCGTCGAGGGATTGGTTCGAATACCACTACAACCAGCACTCGGTGTTCCGAGAGGCTGGCAACCAAAAGCACGGTCTCGATTTTAAGAGCCCCGTCACGGCCACAAGCCACGACGGGGTACCCCACAGATAACGTGCACGCATGTCGCACCGGCTCCATTGCCTGGTGGCTATAGCGTCGGTGTCCCACCCGATCCCATCCCGAACTCGGCCGTGAAACCCGCCTGCGCCAATGGTACTATCGCTCAAGCGATGGAAGAGTAGGTCGTCGCCAGGCATTGAAGCCCGTGCGACATGCATCACGTCATCTGAACCCATTCACAATCTCATCTACCCTCCTTCGCATCAGCGAAGTGTCGCGGGGTGGAGCAGCCCGGTAGCTCGTCAGGCTCATAACCTGAAGGTCACAGGTTCAAATCCTGTCCCCGCAACCAACACTATTTTCAACGCCTCGGCAGCCAACGGCTCCGAGGCTTTTTCTCGTTCGCCGCACACTCATCGCTCCAGCATCGACGCCAGCTCGCCACGCAAATGGATCGCAAGCACGTCGTCTTCCGACTTCAACACTACTGTGTGATAAGCGCACGGATGCGCTCGAACGCCTTGGCCTTCAGCATATCTTGGAACGCATCGGTCAATCGTCCAACCATCTGGCGATGTGTGTTGCCAAGACCGGTCGAGATCCGCGACGCGACGTTGCGCGGCGGCCGCAGGGCGCTGATCGAGCATTGGAAACGCCAGCGCGACGAAGGCGTGAACCACGTCATGCTGCACATGAAGCCGCTGCAACGCCCGTTCGAGGACGCCATCGACGAGCTCGCCAACCACGTCCTGCCGGAGTTCGCGACATGACTAACGCACAAGACGCAACCGACACGCGCAATACCGCGACCGGCGCTTCTGAAAGCCAAGCCATGCCCGCGGCGCTCTGGGCGCTCGCGATCGCGGCGTTCGGGATCGGCACGACCGAGTTCGTCATCGCCGGCCTGCTACCCGGCATCGCAGCGGAGTTCGGGATCTCGATCCCGATGGCCGGCAACATGGCGACCAGCTATGCGCTCGGTGTCTTCTTCGGCGCGCCGATCACCATCATCCTCGGCGCGCGGCTTCCCCAGAAGACGATGCTCGCATGGCTGCTGGTCCTGTTCATCGTCGGCAGCATCGTCACGGCGACCGCGCCGACCTATACGATCGCGCTCGTCGGCCGGGTCATCACGTCGCTCACGCACGGCGCGTTCTTCGGCATCGGCTCGATCATGGCGGCGGATCTCGTCGCTCCCGGTCGGCGCACGAGCGCGATTGCCTTCATGTTCACCGGCCTGACCCTGGCCACGCTGATCGGAGCACCCGTGGGAACCTGGCTGGCGCACGCGGTCTCCTGGCGTGCCACGTTCCTCGCGATCGCCGTCATCGGCCTCGTCGCCATCCTCGGCGTCCTGCTGCTCGTGCCCCGCGCCGAGCCTCGGGAGCCGCCGCACCTGCGCAGGGAACTCGCGGCCTTCACCGACATCAGGGTCCTGCTGGCGATGGGGATCACAATATTGGGGCCGGCCGCGTTCTTCACGTCGATCACCTATATCGCGCCGATGATGACGCGCGTCGCCGGGTATGGCGAGGGGGCCGTGACGTGGCTGCTCGCCGTGTTCGGACTGGGCCTGTTCGTCGGCAATATCCTGGGCGGCAAGCTCGCCGACCGGGCCTTGATGCCGCTGCTATACGTGACGCTCGCCGCGCAGGCGGTCGTGCTCTTCGCCTTCTATTTCGTCGCGGACAGCCAGCTTGCCTCGGTGTTCTGCATCTTCCTCATGTCGGCCTTCGGGTTCGCCACCGTCGCGCCGATACAAAAGCTGGTGACGGACAACGCCCGGGCGGCGGGGGCACCAAATCTGGCCTCTGCGGTCAATATCGGCCTCTTCAACCTTGGCAACGCGATCGGCGCATGGGCCGGCGGAACCGTCATCGCCCTGGGGTTCGGGTATGCCGCCCCCAATTGGGCCGGGGCTGTGCTATCGGTCGGCGCGCTCCTGCTGGCGCTGATGTCGGGTTGGCTCGGACGCAGGGACGCACGAGTGCTCGTGGCGGCCAAGATGCCGGCGCCTGTGGCGGGACTATGACAGCCGCCAGCCGAAGACCGGACCTTCCGACACGGGCCCGGCCATGACTCACGAAATCGCCTCGGCCCTCAGAAGGGAAAATCGCATGCAGAATCCGTCATTTCACAATCCCTTCGGCTATGGCCAGCAACTCTACGATGGGCGTCGAAACCAGGGTAACGACCATCGGCGCCTGACCCCGCACGCCGTCCTGCAACAAATGGTCAACAGACCTATGGTTCGTTCGACAGTCCTGGGAGCATTGCTCCTCCTGGGTGGCCCTGCCGTCGCGCAGGAGGCTCCGGCAACGACTCCCCCAGGCGCCGGCGCGGTACCCGATCGGCCCGTACGCGCGCCATCGACGCCAACGACCATGCCGTTCACGCTACAGGACAACCTTGTCCGCATCGACGCGCGCGTGAACGGCGAGCGGATCAGCGCCGTGCTCGATAGCGGGGCAGGGGCCATCATCACGGACCAGGCGGCCATCCGCAGACTTGGGCTCAAGGAAGCGACCGCGGCCGTCTACGCAGCGGGTGCCGGCGCCGCGGCACAATCGCTGCACCCGGTTTCGCTGGCGGACCTGCGCTTCGGTCCGCTCCGGTTCAGGACTGTCCCGAGCTATGCGGGCGACCTGTCGCACCTGTCGCAATCCGCCCGGTTTCCCGTCGACATGCTCGTCGGCGCGCCCGCGTTCAAATATGGCGCGGTGACGGTGGACTACCCGCGTCGACGCATCACCTTCGGGCCGTCAGGCAGCGCCGGACGATGCGCCGATCCGATCCCGCTCGAGATCCTGAACGATGCACCCGTCGTCATGGTCAGTTTTCGACCGACGCCGACGGCGCCGGCGGTCCGCCTGAAGATGCTGGTCGATCTGGGCACCCGGCATAAGGCCGTGATGATAGGCGGACCTTTCCTGCGCACCGAGACCGGCCAGGCTCTGCTCCGGTCCGGGGTAGCGCGCCAGATCGGTCACGGGATCGGTGGCAAGGTCCAAGGTAGCGTAGCGCGCGTGAGCGAGATGCAGCTCGGACAGGCCGCGTTTGGCGCTATGGATGTCGGTCTGTCGCCCAATGTCCCCGCGTTCGAGGCGGGTATCGTCGACGGGACGCTGGGCGTGCCGTTGTGGGAGGATGGCGTCATCACCTTCGACTACCCGGCACGACAGCTCTGCATCGCGAAGTCCGGGCAGGGGTAAGTCCCTGCTACCGATACGGCATCGACCGTGCAGTCCTACCGGCCCAGGCGACCATCCGGATGGACATCGATCCCGGCCATGCGCGCCGGCAATCCAGAACAAGCAGCAACCCCAAGGAGATCGAAACATGCATTGGGACTATCTGGTCGTCGAGACGACAATGACCGCCGAGGACCTTGGAAGATTGGGCGCAGACCGCTGGGAACTGGTCGCGGTCGTTTCCCCGGGGCATTTCGTGCTGCACTATTTCTTCAAGCGGCCGCGGGAATAAGAGGGGTGGGGCGGGCGAGACCATCGGCCATCGCCCGCCGTCCCGCTCAGACCAGCTCCGCGAGCGAGGACACCTCGAACCCCTTCAGGTTCGCGGAGTCGCCGATCCGAACCTTCTCGACCCAGTTCGGATCGCTGATGAGCGCGCGTCCGACCGCGATCAGGTCGAACTCGTCGCGCTCCATCCGTGCCACCAGGCGGTCGAGCCCGCTGGTGGTCGAGCTTTCGCCGCTGAACGCGGCCATGAAGTCGCCCGACAGGCCGACCGATCCTACGCTGATCGTTGCGGCGCCCGTCAGCTTCTTGGCCCAGCCGGCGAAGTTCAGGCCTTCCTCGCCATCGATTTCGGGGAACTCGGGCTCCCAGAAGCGACGCTGCGAGCAATGGAGGATGTCCACCCCGGCATCGACCAGCGGCTGCAGCCAGTCCTCCATCAGCGCCGGCGTCTCGGCGAGACGCGCCGCGAAGTCCTGCTGCTTCCACTGGCTGACGCGGAGCGCGAGCGGGAAGCCGGGCCCGACCGCGGCCTTGACCGCGGTCACGATCTCGGCAGCGAAGCGCGACCGCTCGCGGATCGTCGCGCCGCCATAGCGGTCCGGGCGTTCGTTGGTGCCGTTCCAGAAGAACTGGTCGATGAGATAGCCGTGCGCGCCGTGCAGCTCGACCATGTCGAAGCCCAGCCGTTCGGCGTCGGCGGCTGCGCGCGCGAAGGCGGCGACGGTATCGGCGATCGCCTCCTCGCTCATGTCCGACCCGCGGGGCGTGCCGGGCGCGAGCAGGCCGGATGGGCTTTCGACAGCCGTCTCCGGCTCCCAGCCGCTCAGGCCAACGGCTGATCCGGTATGCCAGATCTGAGGCCCCATCTTGCCGCCGGCGCCATGGACGGCATCGATCACGGCCTTCCAGCCTTCCAGCGGCGTTTCGCCGTGAAAGAACGGGATACCGGGTTCGTTGCGCGAGGTTGGGCGGTCGATCACCGTGCCTTCTGACAGGATAAGACCGACTCCGCCTGCCGCGCGCCGGCGGTAATAGGCGGCGTTCGCCTCGCCGACGATGCCGTCCGGGGCGAAAGTCCGCGTCATCGGGGCCATGACGATCCGGTTGGGGACCGACAGGGATCCGATCTTGAACGGGCGGAAGAGGATGTCTGTAGCGGGCATGGGCAGGGCTCCTGTAACGATGCTGGCCAAGTATACCTTGTAAACTAGGGATCAATAACGCACCTGAAGTTGCCTAGGTATATCGGAGGATACCATGATCGCCTGCGACCCCCGGCATTTCTCGGTCGATTGTCCGAGTCGGATGCTTATCGATCAGATCGCCGACAAATGGTCGATGATGGTGCTGGTCGTGCTCGATGCCGGGCCGATGCGGTTCAATGCGATAAGGCGCCGGCTCGAAGGGATCACGCAAAAGGCGCTGACGCAATGCCTTCGCCGGCTCGAGCGCAATGGCCTCGTCCTGCGCCGCGTCCTGCCGATGTCTCCGGTCGCGGTCGAATATGAGATCACGCCGCTCGGGCGGTCGCTCCAGATCCCGTTCCGGGCTCTGTACGACTGGACGATGGAGCATCTCGACGATGTCGAGGGCGCGCGGCACATCTTCGACGCACGCGCCGTTCCCTGACGGCTAACCAGCATCAGGCGATCGCCCCCGCGTCCGCGGTCAGGATCGCGCCCGTGATCACGCTCGCTGCCGGACTGGCCAGGAAGACGACGGCGTTCGCGATCTCGCGCGGTTCGGCATAGCGGCCGAGCGCGGTCACACCGCGCTGGAATTCGGCTGCTGCGCCGTCCGCCGGGTTCGACTCGGTGTCGACCGATCCCGGTTGCACCAGGTTCACCGTAATGCCGTCGGGGCCGAGTTCGCGTGCCAGCCCGCGCGTGAACGAGGTCAGCGCCGCCTTGGACATCGCGTAGGCGGTTATCCCGGCGAACGGGACGCGTTCCCCAAGGCCCGAACCGATCGAAATGATCCGCCCGCCCGCGGACAGATGCGGGATGGCGGCTTTCGCGAACAGCACCGGCGCGCGCACGTTGATGTCCATCATCGTCTGATAGGCGTCCACGTCGATCTCCGCGATCGTGCCGTACAGCCCGATCGCTGCGCTGTTGACGAGGATGTCGAGCCCACCGAGCGCCGATACGGCGTCCGCGACGGAGCGCGTGATCGCGTCTGGGTCGGCGCTGTCCGCCTGGATCGCGACGCCGCGACGGCCCGTCTTCTCGATCGCGTCGACGACCGATGCCGCGCGTTCGGCCGCATGCTGATAGGTGAAGGCGACGTCCGCGCCGTTTTCCGCCAGCACCAGCGCAATCGCAGCGCCGATGCCGCGTGACCCGCCGGTGACCAATGCTCGCTTGCCAGTCAGATCGATCATCACGTGTCTTCCTCATGGAATCAGATAGGGCAGGGGCCGCATCGCTGCGGCCCCTGTATTCAAGCGGCCTTGGCGAAGGCCAGCCGATCGGCGTCCGCCTTGTCGAGCGTGAACTGGATCCCCGCGGTGCCGCCGGTCTGAATGAACAGGTCGAGGAAGCCGGGGACCGTAGCCGTCCGGTTCCAGTCGCGCTGGAGCTCGCAGAACAGCCCCATCGTCGACAGGATCTTGCCGCCCGCCTGCTCGATCCGGCGCAGCGCGGCGTCGTTGCCGGCAACCGAGGTCGCGCCCGATGCGTCGGCAAGCGCATAGACCTCGTACCCCGCCGCCAGCGCGTCGAGCGCCGGGAACAACAGGCAGGCATCGCTCCACAGTCCCGCCATGACCAGTTTCTTGCGCCCGGTCTTCTCGACCGCCTCGACGAACGCGGCATCCTCCCAGCTGTTGATGTTGGTGCGATCATAGGTCGGGTACCCGCCCAGAACGTCCTGGACCTGCGGCAGCGGCGGCTTGTTCAGCCCGCTTTCGACATTCACCGTGGTGTGGACGATCGGCAGCCCATAGAGAATGGCCGCCTTCGCGGCGCCGACGACGTTGTTGATCAACACCTGGCGGTCCATCGACCCGATCGAATTCACCTGCGCAGGCTGGTAGTCGATAACCAGGAAAGCGGCATTCTCCGCTGTCAGGAGCTGATCGGTCTTGGGGTTGCGACGTGGTTCGCTGGGCATGGAAGGTATCCTTGATTGCAGGGGCCAGGATCGATCGCGGCAAGCAAAGCCGTGCTTGCAGGCAGAAGCAGCGCTGGCAGGGACACCGCTCCGAACCGTTGAGATCCGCGTCGCCGGGTGTGGCGACGGGTCGTGAGGGCGGTGGCCGGTATCGGCCCTTGCTGCAGGCGTCGATCTCGACCGTTCCGCCCCCGAGCGGCTTAAGCAGTACAACATTGCCGCAACATGGCGTCGGCCGTACTGCCCGCCCGATCCAGCTAACGCCGCGTGCGATCCAGGAACGCGCGCATCAGGCCTGTCATCTCGCGATAATGCGTCTCGGATGCGCGATGACCGGCGTCGAGCAGAAGGATGGCCGCATCGGGATTGTCGCGGCGATAGGCCTGCGTACCCGGTGGAGGAACAACGCGTCGTGCTTTTCCCCAAGCGCCAACGTCGATGCGAGGCGGCACGCGGCTGAGTCCCGACGGGGCGGACGCTGCCATCGACGCTGCCTCGCGCGGGCACGGGCCGACCGCCTGCTCCACCTGCTCACCGGCTTCGAGCCGCTACCGACGCCCGTCCCTTTTTTCTCAAGCGCAGACCGCACAGAAAGGGCGCGCTGTGCGCTTTCGTCGACCACAGCGTTCCGCTTCTTCGACAAGAACTGGCCCTTCGACACGCTGTCCGAGTGTCCGGCCAGAGCGCGACGCTGCGGACCGCGTCACGGATTAGCGACTGATGAACCCGCGCAGGAACACGGCGTCGAAGACTGCCGAACGGACTTCAGCCCGGATACCAGTCGGACGAGACTTTCCACGACCTGCCGCGAGACCGAGCGCGGATCCTCGGCTGCGTTGTTCAAGATACTTGCATCTTCGCGCGCTTACCGCTGAGCATCCTCCAGGAAAACCAATAGATTTACGGTCAGCCGGTCGGTCCAAGTATTTATTCTGCCAGCTTCATGAGCTGCGCGAGGCCATTGGCCCCGGTCTTCGCGACGATTGCCGCGCGGTGGCTCTCGACCGTCTTCGCGCTGAGGCCCAGTTCGCCGGCGATGGCCTTGTTGCTGTAGCCCCGCACGAGCAGGTCGAAGACTTCGCGCTCGCGCGTGGTCAGTGCCTCCGTGCGGCGCGCGAGCGCGCGGCGGTTGGTCGACCAGGCGACGCCTTCACCGATCGCCGACAGGAGACGCGCCTCGTCGATCGGCTTTTCGAGATAGTCGAGACCGCCATAGCGGCGGATGCTGTCCACGGCGTTGGCGGTGGTCGGCCAGGCGGTCATGAAGACCAAGGCCACGTTCGGATCGAGTTCGCGCAGCTTGTCGGCGAAGGTGAACCCGTCCGTCTCGCCCATCATGATGTCCGAGATCACGCAGGCCGCCGGCTCGCGGCGATGCGCGTCGAGCAGCGCGCGCGTCTCGACAAAGGCGCTCGCCATGTGGCCGTGACGCGTCAGCAGACGGGCTACGCTGGCGCCCAGATCGGCGTCGTCGTCGACGACGTAGATGGTCGCGGTCTCGGTCATGCCGGGTCTCCTGCTCGCGGGAGCGTCACGATGTGCGCGATATCGGCGGGCCCGGTCCGTACGCGCGACAGTCGCCCCCCATGCGCCCCGACGATCGTCCGCGCGATCAGCGAGCCGACGCCCATGCCTTGGTACGCGAGGGGATGATCGACGCAGTGGTTCGCGATCGCGATCGCCACGCTATCGTCCTGACAGGTCACGCTGATCCCCACGCGATGATCGTCGCAGGCCTGTATCGCGTTGCGCACGAGATTGAACAGGGCCTGCGCCAGCTCGACTTCCTGCGCCATCACCGCGAGATCGGGATCGACGGGGGCAATGTCGATCGAGACGCCGGCGACCGCGGCTTCGGGTCTTGCCAGCGCCACGACGCTGTCGAGCAACACGGCCACCGGCAACACGGACGGCTCGTCGACGGCGCGGCCACCGAAGCGACGAAGACGCCGGACCAGCGTCGCCAGCGTGTCCGCCTTGCGCTCGATAAGGACGGCGGTGTCGCGAATCTCCGGGTCCGCGTCGCGGCTGATATCGGCGAGATGCCGCGCCTCGATCGACAGCGTCGACAACGGTTGGCTGATCTCGTGGATCACCGCGACGGACATCGCGCGCAGCGTCTTCAACCGTTCTGCCTGGAACAACATCCTGTCCCGTCGGGCGACGGCGGCGACCGCCCGGGCCTCCGCGTCGGCAAAGCTGCCCGCGAGATATCCGACCACGGCAACCGCCGCCAGGCTCATGTGCAGCGCCAGGCGTGCGTCCAGCGCCATCGCGCCCGCCGTCTCCGGCAGCACGAGGACCGCGGTCACGACGATGGATCCCCACGCCGCGGCACGGCCGAAGCGCAGTCCGATCCAGGCGATCGCGAGCAACACGGGCGTCGCCGGCAGGCCAAGATCGATCGCCGCCAGCGTCGCGACGAGGCCGAGCGACGCGGCCAGGACGCAGACGGCTTCCGCGACGGCGGCGGGACGAGGGCTGTGCCGGGGCAGGCTCGCCCGGCCCTTGATCAGGTCGGCGGCGTAGAGAAGGGGCGGGGCGACCAGCAGCACGCCGAGCAGGTCGCCGACGCCGAACGCCGTCAGAGACGCGATGATCTCGCGCGCGCTTCTGACGTTCGTGATCTCCGGACGCAGGAGCGCCCATGGCACAGCGACCAGCACGGCGTTGAGGGGGGCGGCGACCGATGCGAGGCCGAGCGGCATGGGCGCGGTCGCCAGGCTGCTCCGCGACCGGCGGGCCAGCGCACGCACCAGCGCGACCGCCACGCCATAGGCGATCACGGGGTTGGCGACCCGCATCATCTCCGTCGGCCAGTCCGGCCGGTCGAACGCGATCACGCCGCCGAGTATCTGCACCAGGATCTCGGTCGCGACCGCCGCGGCGGTCAGCCGCGCGCCGAACCGCCAGAACAGCGCCAGCCGAACGCCAGCCGCCGGAAACCACAGCGAGTAATAGCCGGTGCCGCTCCACAGGGCGGCCAGATGGTGAAGAGCCCAGAACGCGGCACCATAGCCGAGCAGGACGAGCCATTCGCCGCGCCGCGGGCGCCATGCTGCCAGCCGGGATCGACCCCATTCGCTTGAACCGTTCATGCCGCCTTCCATGGCCGGGTCCACGGCGTTGCTGAAGTGGGGAAATACCCCGAGGTCGTCGGGACTTGTGCGGCATGCCCATGCGGGTTTTTCCCGGACTGACCGGCGTGGCGCCATCGTCCACACACGCCGCGGGGTATTTCGGGGGGATGACGATGGGCAGGGACCGCGCGTACTACGAGCAGCAGGCGGAACAGGAACTATGCCTGGCGGCGCGGGCGGACTCGCTCGACCGGCGCAGGATCCATCTCGACCGGGCGGCCGTGTTCTCGACGATGGGGGAGCGCGCGGACGATCGGCGAGCCACGCAGCGGGCCTAGCGACTTGAAGTCGTCCGGGCGGCAGTGCGCAGGCCAAAATACATTGCGAATTCATTACTTTCCGGTCCGGGTTTTTTCCGGATGGGAGCAACGGGCAGGGCTGCGGCAGTAAGCGGCGGTCGGCATGGGGCATGCCGGCCGGCGGCGCGAGATCGCCGTCGTTGACGACGTCGCGCGACGTACGCGCCGCGACGAACAGGGGGATTGAACATGAAGATCGTGATGATGGCGGCTGCCGGACTGGCCGCGCTGACGCCGGGGCTGGCATCGGCGCAAACCGGCAAGCCGACCGTCGCGGTGGTGCGCATCGACGACCTGACCCGCAGCAACCAAGCCGACACCCTCTCGGCGATGATCGAAAGCGCGATCGCCGGCACGGGCAAGTTCCGGATGATCGAGCGCCAGCAGATGGGCAAGCTCGTGGGAGAACAGGCGCGGGCCAAGGGCGGGATGGTCACGACCAACACCCCCGGGCGGGTTGGTGGGTTCGAGGGGATCGACTATCTCATCTACGGGACAATCACGTCGATCTCGGCGAAGAAGGCGGACAATATCGGTTCCACCATGCTTGCCGGGTTCATGGGCAACAAAGGCGCGAGCTGCACGAACACCAGCGCGACATTGGCGCTCGACATCAAGATCACCGATACCGACACCGGCGAGATCAAGTATGTCACGCATATCGACGAGACGCAGAAGGCGGCGTCAAGCTGCAGCGGACAGTCCAACATCGACAGCGCGCTTTTGATCCGGTCGGCCGCGGCCAAGGTGGCAAGCGGGCTCGTCACCTCGATCTACCCGATCCAGGTCGCCGCGGTGCAGGGCGACGGGCAGCTGATGCTCAACTATGGCGAGGGCGCGGTGCAGCCGGGCGCGATCATGGCGGTCTATTCGAAAGGTGCGGTCATCCGCGATCCGTCGACGGGCGAGGTGATCGGGTCGAACGAGAGCAAGCTCGGCCTGGTGCGAATTACCGAGATTGTCGGCCGGATGTCGAAAGCGGCACCGGCGACCGCGTTCGCCAGCACGATCCCGGTGGGGGCGATCGTCCGCCCCGCCTCCACCGATGATATCCGCGCGCTCGCCAAGCCGGCCAAGAGAAAGTGACGATGCGGCTCGCGGCGGCCTTCGTGCCGCTGCTCTGTGCCGCGCCGGCGCTTGCGCAAGGGCGGGCGACCGTCAAGGTGGCCGCGATCGAGGAAGGTCCGCTTGGCGGCTTTCGCGATCGGCTGCAGTCGACGCTGCTCGAATTCGGTGTCGTCCGGCTGTCGACGAACAGCGGCGGGCGCGACATGCCGACGCCGGACTATGTCGTGACCGGGCGCGTCGGCGCGCCGGACATGGAGGTCAGCACCAGCACGGCGGGGGACTATTGCGTCGGCGGCACGCGCCTCTCGGCGAGTTTCGACCTCCGCGTCCGCGACGCGCGCGGCAGCATGGTGTTCGGCGGCGTAGTCGATGCCAGTGCCGAAATAGGCTCACAGGTCGTCGGCGGCGAGGGCGGTTGTTCGAGCATGACGCCCGCCAATGTCGGCATGCGCCGGCTCGGCAATGCGCTCGCCCTGGCTGCTGCACGCCGCATCGCCTTCACGCTGGTGCCGATGCGGGTCGCAGCGCTTGAGGGCGGGCAGATCGTGCTGAACCACGGCGGGGCGCTGGTGCCGCTCGGCGCGATCGTCCAGGTCGCGGCCAATGGCGGTGCTCCGGTACGCTACCGGATCACGGCGAGTACCGCGGCCAGCGCCAGCGCCGCGCCGATCGGCGCGGCCGAACCGGTCGCGGTCGGCGCAATCGCGCGCCTCATCGAAACCGATGATCCGCAGGCCAATGCACGCCGCTTTCACAAAGTCGAATTGCCGTAAGGAGGCAGTGATGAACAGGATATATTTCGCCGTAGCCGCCACGTTGGCGCTGGGCACGGCGGCGTGCGGCAATGGCGGAACCGCCGTCGGCTGCACCGCCGAGAGCGCGCAGGCGCCGGTCGTCGGGATCGTGAAGGATCAGCTCGAGAGGGCGATCTCGGCGAAGGTTCGCGGCGAGGATGGCGCGCGATCGGTGTCGCTGTCGAAGATCCGCGCTGCGATCGGGCAACTGGTGATCGCGATCGACGACATTCGCACCTCGAAGGAGGATCCCAACAGCACCAAGCGCTTCTGCACGGGTACGCTGAAAGTCCGGTTCGACGCTGATGCGCTCGCTGATGCCGACCATACGCGCGAGACCGCCGGCCTCAACAGCGTGTCCGCGCTCGCCGATGCCGCCGATATCGAGCGTCATGCCGACAGCTTCACGACGGGAATCGAGTTCAACGTGCAGCCGACCGACAATGGCGACAAGGTGTTCGCCGAGACGGAGAGCGGCAACAACATGTTCGATTTTGCCGCCGAAGTCCTGGCCTCGGGGCTGTTGCGGGCATCGACGGAGGAGAGCCAGCGCGCAGCGGCGCAGGCCGAGGCCCAGCAAACCGCCGAGCAGAATGCCGCGCTCGGCGAGCAGCGCGCAGCGAACCTCGCGTCCGCCAAGACCGACAACCAGCTCGCCGCCCAGACGATCGGCGCCACCTGGCAGGCGCTCGCCGGTGCCACGCGGCAACGGCTCCTGCCGCAGCAGCGCGCGTGGATCGCGAAGAAGAATGCTGACTGCAAGGTGGAAGCGGCGTCCGCGTCGATCGACGCGAACGACAAGGAGATCGCCCGACTCAACTGCGACACGCGGTTGACCCAGGAACGCCTGCCGTGGCTGGCCAACTTCCGTGAAGAGGGAGGTGTCTCGACTTCGGCGGGTGCCGAACCTCTACCGTCGTCCGGCGACGAACGGCCAAACGACCTCTAACCATCAGCTGATACTCACGGCGTGACGTGAACGCGCTCCATCGTCCACGCTCAAGCATGGCGCAGCCGGTGGAGCGCGGTAGAAAGGAAGGACCCATTCTCTGCCCGAAATCCTTTCACCGGCCGATGAAGCGACCCTGTTCGCGATCTATGAGGAGATACGGTGGCTCGCGTCGCGTCCTGGCGTAACGGTTGGGATGGCGCGGGCTTGGTATGCCGGGATTAGAGCAGAGCCATTGAAGCGCCGGATCAGGCAGTTTTCGGGCATGGTGTCCGCAAAGGCAGCCAGTGCGCTGGCCGGCGAGCCTCTCATCCTCGAGCATTACGGACGAATGCATGCGTCCATCTCGGACCTCATCAAGAACCACCTCGTGGAAGATCGGTTCGCACCGGAGGAGTTTGTTCGGATGATCCTCGACGTCGAGCGCGTCCACATCGTCGTCCAGCGAGAAAATGTCGACGCTCGCCTCGCGAAGGGTGACTATGCAGCTGCAGGGATCCACCTTCTGTCGTGGGAGGCACTTCCTTCCGAGCGACAGCAATACCTTTGGAAGACGATGCTCCAAGGCAAGGTCGCAAATGCCAAGGCCTTTGCCATCACGGAGGTTTGCGCAGGCTGAGGTCATATCAATGGACGGCAGAAGTCGGCACATCGACCAGCCGTCGCGAACGACGATTTACGGTCTCCTTTACAGGAGCGGTCCGGGTAAGTCCGGAGCGCGACCACGCTCCTTCATTCGGTGACGAGTGACGAGGCGACCTCCGCTAAGAACGATGATCGATTGCAACCGACGGCCAAGCGCGACTGGATCCGTTCGGCCATCGCGACGAGGTGCGGGTCATTTAGCCAGCCTGGCACGCTGCATAGCGCACTTTCCGTCGTATCCGGATCTTACCCAGGCTCGAACAGAAGCCTGCCATGGCCGCCGATACCTTTTAAGAAGGTTCGATGATGTCACTGGGCACGACACTTGCCATCGTCGGCTACGCGCAATCTCTCGTTATCGCGTTGCAGTGGCATAGTGTTCCACCGGCGAACCAAGTAGCCCCGCAAAACAATGTTGACGTAGTACCAAAACGATGACGCGGCTGTCGATCGGGTCGATATACCACCAGATACAGGCCTTGCTTCTATCGTCAGGCAGCGAGATGTCGTCGGTTGTCTCCGGTCGGATACCTTGCAACAAAACCTTAGTTGCTCATGTTCGGTACCATCCGCAAGTGACGCGCATGCCGGCGCCTTGTTTAATTCACGTTTCTGTATCCGTTATGATCAGGCCGCAGTGATCGCACGATCATCGTAGAGATATTCGAGCGACAGGTATTATCCTTCGGCACGACACGATAGCGGCCACTCTCCGATGCGTACGCGAAGTTGAAAGACCGTCTGTGTTCCGTGCGTCGCAGCATTCCGTATGACGGACCGCTTCATCTTGCGACGAAGTGCAGGTCTTAATGAGGAGAGCCGCTTCAAGCACTCGGCCCCTTCGCAAGCTATCGAAGCTGCATTCCGGTCAAGGGAGGGTTTTGCCGATGCTCGCTACATAAGTTTCGAGCTCGTCGAAATTCTGGAAGCCGAGCGGGCGCGCGTCGTCCTCGATCTCGTAGATCATCGTGCAGAGGCGTTCGTTCAGCCGCGTGTCGGCGCCGACCGCCTTGCCGAAGTCGATCAGCTTGCCGTTCGACGAGCGGACCTCGGACTGGCGCTTGCGATAGACGATGTCCCACCAAATGCCCGACCCCTTTTTGCGGAAGGCGTGGCTGCCGGGCTTCTGGTCCTTCTTCAGCAGCCAGATAGCGTGGTCGATATTGTCGAGCAGCTTCTGCGTGTCGGCGGCGGTGGTCGGGCGGTAGTTGGCGGGATCGAAAAAATCGAACGCCTCGACGGTGATGCCGTTGGCGTCCGCGATCTCGAGCGCCTCGCGCACCACCGCGCCTGCGATGCGGGCATAGCGCGGGTTGCCGAGCGTCTCGTGGATGCGCGCGTCGGCGAGTGCCGAGAACACGACCTGCGCCGAATACACCTCCTTCGCCCAGATCTGGCCCCAGATGTTCGACGAGAGCTGAACGTCGGTCAGCGCGGACAGCATGCCCGCGAGCGTCTTCAGCCGCGCGCTGTCGCTGCCGTCCATCTCGCCGAGCTGGATCGGGCCTTCGTGGACGAATTCCAGATGCCCCGGATCGACCAGCGCGCCGCCGTAATTGGGGATCGACCCGATCACGCGTTCGCGACCACCAAGGCCCGCCGCGGTCAGCGCGTCGGCGATGCCGGGCTCGTTGAAGCCGTTCTGGAACGACACCACGAAGGTGTCGGGGCCGAACAGCGGGAACAGTTGCTGCAGCGCCTCGATCGTGTGCTGCGACTTGGTCGCGATCAGCACGGCGTCGAGCGGACCGGTCAGTTCGTTCGGGTGCGCGGCGGGGACGGGGATGCGCATCTCGCCGCGTATGCCGTCGATGAACAGGCCGTCGCGCTTGATTGCGTCGATATGCTCTGCCCAGCGATCGACCAGCACGACGTCGTACCCGGCCTTCGCCATGAATGCGCCCGCAAGCCCGCCGATCGCGCCGGCGCCGATAATCGTGACCTTCATGATTGCGCTCCTGCCGTCGTCGTTGCGTCAAACATGCCGGCCGCGTCGCGGAAAGCCTTGAACTCGAGCGCGTTGCCCGAGGGGTCGCGGACGAAGAAGGTGCCCTGTTCGCCGGGTTCGCCGGCGAAGCGGACCTGCGGTGCGATCACGAACTCCGCGTCGCCGGATTTCAACCGGTCCGCGAGCGACTGCCAGATCTCCCAGGGCAGCACCGCGCCGAAATGCGCGAGCGGGACGTCGATGCCGCCGACCGACGTCTGGAGGACCGTGTCGGGGCGGGGACCGATATGCGCGGAAATCTGGTGCCCGAAGAAATCGAAGTCGATCCAGTTGTCGGTTTCTCGCCCGGTCGGGCATTCCAGCAGTCCTGCGTAGAAGGCACGCGTCGATTCGATATCGTCGATGCGAAAGGCGAGATGGAAGGGCGTCATGGGGACCTTGAGAAGAAATCGTGATGGCCCGGTTTAACCGATTGCCAGACGCGAAACAGTCGCTCTAAAGTAGGCAGGTCATGAGTTATTCGCACTGATATGCGCCGGCGGCTGCTTCCGTCCCTTACCGCGCTGCGCACGTTCGAGGCGGTCGCGCGGTGCATGAGCTTCACTGAGGCCGCGGGCGAACTGAACGTTACGCAGAGCGCGGCGAGCCGGCAGGTCCGCATCCTCGAGGAGTATGTCGGCGGGCCGCTGTTCATGCGGACGCGCGGGCGGCTGGAGCTGACCGAGGAAGGCCGGGTCTATGCCGCCGAGCTGAAGGAGGCGCTCGACCGCATGGAACTGGCGACGCTGCAGGCGATGGCGTTCGAGCGCGGCGGCGGCGTGCTGCGGATCGGCGTGCTGCCGACGTTCGGGACGCGCTGGCTGATCCCCCGGCTGTCGCGCTTCGCCAAAGCGCATCCCAAGATCACGTTGAACCTAAATGCGGGCGACGGCGACGTGGATTTCAGCGCGCAGGGGATCGACTTGGCGATCCGATTCGGGGACGGCCACTGGCCCGATGCGGTGTCGTACAGGCTGGGGCTGCGCGAGGACATGGTCGTGGTATGCGCGCCCGAGCTGCTCACGCGCGGGATCGATCCCGAGGATCCGGCAAGCCTGCGCGATCACGTGCTGCTGCAGCATACCACACGGCCGCTGGCTTGGGCCCAGTGGCTGCGCGACGCGGGGCTCGGCGATCTCGATCCCAACGGGCCTAGTTTCGAGCATTTCTTCATGCTGATCCAGGCCGCGGTGGCGGGACTGGGCGTCGCGCTGCTGCCGCGGTTCCTGATCGACGACGAGCTGCGCACCGGTGCGCTGATGGTGCCGTTCGCGCGCAACACGATCTATGACGGCGGCTATTACCTGATCTGCCCGACCGCGCGCCGCGACCTCAGCAAGATCCGCGCGTTCCGCGACTGGTTGCTGGAGGAGAGCCTGTCTCCGAGCGCGGTGGAGTTGCCCTGAGCCCGGGATCCTCCCCCTCGCGGGGGAGGATGTAAGATCAGAACCCGCCCGCTTCGCCGCACCGCCGCGGGTCGACCGTCGCGCAGAGCGCGCCGTCGGCGTCGCGGTAGCACATCTGGAACGACCCCATGTGCCAGTCATAGGGCGGCATCGCCGACACCGGCACGCCCATCCGCGCGAGACCGTCGAGCGCATCGGGCGCGATCCGGTCCTCGATCACCAGCCCGCCATCCTCGCCGAGCTGCAGCATCCGCGGCGCGGCGATCGCGTCGTACGGGTCCATCCCGAAATCGAGCAGGTTGGTCAGCACCTGCGGCACCGTGCAGAACACGTTGCCGGGCGTACCGAGCCCGAACACCGGCTCGCCGTTCCTGGTGACGAAGGTGTTGCCGACGATCGTCCGCAGCCGCGCGCCGGGAACCAGCTTGATGTCGAAATGCCCGGTGACGCCCGCAAAGGTGACGTGCGAACCTACCATCGGGACCCCGCCGACCACCGCGCCGGGGATGCCGCCCGATTGCAGCGTGTTCATCATCTGCACCCAATTGCCCTGCGCATCGACGATGCTGAGTTCGCAGCTGCCCGAAGGCTGCTTGGTCTGCGCGTCGTGCGAGGGGATGCCGGCGAGGCCGTGCTCGTCCGCGCGCAGGCCCGGTGCGCGCACCAACCGAAGATGCTCGGTCAGGTCGACGCTCGGCCGCATGCCGCGGACGAGTCGCGCGAGCGAGCGGTGGAAATCGCCGTCGAGCAGCTGCGCCATGTCGTAGCGCGCGACGATCGGATCGCCCGTGAAGCCGCAGAAATAGAGGCCGAGACGCAAGGCATGCGCCATCGCGAACAGATGTTCCACGGACCCCGGCGTCATGTTTGCGATGCCGAGGTCGGCGAGGATGCCGAGGACCATCGACAGGAACACGCCCTGCTGTTCGGGCGGGGCGAGCGTGACAATCTCGTGCGCGCCGTGGGTCAGGCGCAGCGGCTCGATCCAGCGCGGCGGGTTCTGGGTCATATGCCCGAGCGTGATCGGCCAGCCCATCGCGTTGGCGTGCGCGACGAAGGCCGCGCCCCATTCACCGCTGATCATGTGGTCGGGGCCGTCAGCGGCGACGCCGCGCAGCGTCCTGGCGAGGGCGGCATTGCGGACGCGTTCGCCGACCGCGGGATAATAGCCGTCGGGAAGGTAGAAGCGCCGGCCTTCGGGGAAATAGGTGATGAAGTCCTGTTCGGACACGGTCACCGCATATTCGAACGACGAGACGACATGGCCGTCCTCGGCCCAGCGGATCGCGGGTTCGATGAGGCTGGCCCAGTCGCGCGTCCCGAACCGCGCGTGCATCGCCTTCATCGCGGGCATGAATCCGGGGATACACGCGGAGGGTGGCAGCCGCGCATAGCCGCTCGCCATCTTCGGGATCGGGCGGAACGGCGCGAGGCCTTCAGGGAAGGTGCCGGCGCTGTGGAGCTGGTGGAACTGCCCGGTCGCGGCTTCGCGGTACAACAGGCTGACGGTGCCGGTGTGGTTGGTCATGAACGGCTCGACCGTGGCCTGCACCATGCAGCCAGCGATCGCGGCATCGATGGCGTTGCCACCGGCGCGCATCGTGTCCAAGATGGTCTCCGTCACGATCGCATTGTCGGTGCTGCACGCCGCGGAGACGCCGCGGACGCTCGCCTTGGGGCCTGGGTCGCGCAGATAGCGGGCGAGCGGATCAATGCTGGTCATGCGGCATCATGCGGCCCGCAACGCGAGCCATGCCAGCGCGCAAATATCGCCGGGGCATGATTTTTAGGCCGCTACCAAACTGCAATTACCGCTGTTCGATTGCCGCGACGCACCATAGACTCTGGCCAACAGCATCTATTCGGAATCTTGCGCATGACCGCCACCGACAACGACACTGGCATCGAACTGACCGCCGTGACTATGGGAATCGATCAATTCGAGCGCGAACGGGCGATGGGCGACAGTCTGCTCGACGGCGAGGGGTTGGTGCCCATCTATATCGGCGACGACATCGTGCCGCCGCGTGCGTACGCCGCCTGGGAGGACGTGTTCGCCGACCTCGACACACTAGCCGTGCGGCCCGATGTGACCGCGTCCGATGCGCGTGGCTTGTTCCTCACCAGCATGGTCAAATCGGTGAAGACCGCCGCGCGGCTCTTCTCGGGCGAGACGATGAGCTACGCCGAAAAGGTCCGCGATCTGGTCGGCGCCGAGGCCGCACCGACTGCCGAGGTGCGCGTCGCCGAACTGTCCGAGCAACTTGATCGCGCGCTGACCGAATCTGGCTTCGTTCGCGGCGATCTGCGCCAACGCGTTGAGGCGTGGGAAGAGGCGCGCGCGATCCCATCCGCGCAGCTGGAATCCACGTTCCGCGAGCTGATGGTGATCGCCAAAGCTCGCACCGCGACGATGATCTTCGATACCGGCGATTACGACATGCAGCTCAACCCGCTGCGCAACGTGCCGTTCACCGCGCGCTGCGGCTTCGTCGACAAGCGCATGGACCTGAACGTCGACAACGCGTTCACGCGCGCCGCGCTGAAGCATCTCGTCGCGCACGAGGTGTTCCCCGGTCATTCGACGCAGCTGCTCTATACCCGCGCCGAAGTGGACGCCGGGCGGTCGCCGGCGGATGCGTTGCTGTGTACCACCAACGGCGTGACGGGGTGCGTGCAGGAAGGGATCGGCGACCAAGCGGTCGAGCTGATCGACTGGATCGAGGATCGCGACGACGAGATCCACCTTGCGCTGCGCTCGCTGAAAAGCGCGGTGCAGACCACCGCCGCCTGGCGGCTGATGGAGGAGGGCGAGGCGGCCGAGAGCGTTGCCGACTATATGCGCACCGTCGGCTGCGGGCAGGAGGCCTGGGTCCAGGGTCGGCTGCGGATGGCGAGCCACCCGTTTCGCGGACCGTTCGTGCCGTCCTATTTCGCGGGCAACGAAAGCGTCCGCCGCGTCCGCGAACGCGTCGGCACCGGCGATCGCACCGCGTTCCACGCCTATCTCTATGGCCAGGTCCATAGCCCCGAGAGCCTGGAAATGTTCGAGACGCAAGGATCGGCGGCGTGACGCGGAAGCTCAAGGTCGGGCTGATCGGTGCGCATGCCTGGGCCGACAAGGCGCATCTGCCGGGGCTGGTCGCGCATCCCGGTGTCGACCTGGTTGCGATCTGCGACACCGATCGTGCACGGGCCGAAGCGGCGGCCGCGAAGTTCGGCGCAGGCGCGGTCTATACCGATTGCCGCGAGATGCTCGCCGATCCGTCGATCGAGATGATCGACGTCTGCACGCCGACCGCGACGCATCTGCCGTTGAGCCTCGCCGCGATCGACGCACGCAAGCACGTGCTGTCGGAAAAGCCGCTCCACACGCAGGCCGCGCCCGCGTTCGAGGCGGCGGCGCGCGCCAAGGCGAACGGCGTGCGGACGAAGCTCGGCTTCACCTTTCGCTATTCGCCCGCGATCCGGCGGCTGCAGGAATGGGTCGCGAGCGGCGAGCTGGGCGAGATCTTCCATATCCACGGGTTCGAGCAGAATTCGCAGTTCCTCGACCCCGATTTCGAGCTGCGCCAGTTCGACGTCACGTCGCCGCGTGATCGGCTGATCCCGGCGTCGATCGTCGGCTATGGCTCGCACCTGATCGACCTGATGCGCTGGATCGGCGGCGAGTTCGATTCGGTCGTCAGCACGATGAGCAACTATGTGCCCGAACGCCTGATCCGTGGGCTCGAGGGGCGGCAGCGGTTCCAAGTCGAGGACGGCACCGTCGCACTGGTCGAATATGCCGGGGGCACGCAGGGGATGCTGCAGACCAGCTATGTCGCGGTCGGCAACTATCCCGGCGTCGAGATCCGCGTCTATGGATCGAAGGGCGCCGCGGTCGCGCGGCTGATCTCCGAATATGGCGTCGCCGAGACGCTGCACCGGGCGGCGGCGGATTCGGTCGAGTTCGCCAAGGTCGAGCTGGGCGACGACGTGCTGCCGCCGGGCACGACGCTCGCGACGCCGTGGCCCGAGCTCTATTACCGCAACCTCATCCGCTATTTCACCGACGAGATCCTCGAGGGGCGCCCGGAGGAATGCACCTTTTACGACGGCGCCAAGAGCCAGGAGATCGTCGACGCGATCGTCCGTGCGCATGCCGAGCGCCGCTGGGTGAAGGTGGGCGCGGCGTGACGGCCACGATCGCCGACGCCTATCTCGCGCATCATGCGCAGTTCCGCCCCGTCGATGCCAGTTTCATGGGGCTGGCCAGGCATGACGATCGGTTGCCCGATGCGTCGGTGGGCGCTGCGGATGCCGAGCGCGCGGGGATCGCGAAGCTCTATGCGCTGATCGGCGCGACGCCGACGGAGGCCGAAGGTCTGGGCGAGCGGCTCGACCGGCGGCTGGCGACCGCGCAGCTGCGCGTGACGGGGGCGGGGCTCGATCATCTGCCGCGGTTCGCGAACCCCGCCTGGTACACTGGCGAGGCGGCGTTCGCGATCATCGGGCTGTTGCTGCCGAGCGGCCTTCCGACGCCGCGGTTCGCGGTGCAGGCGCGGCTGGCGGCGCTGCCCGATTTCCTGTCCGACGCGCGCGCGCGGCTCGCCGGAGCGGCGGCACCGGCGGCGGTCACGGCGCGCGCCAGGGCGGAGGCGACCGCGACCGCGCGGTTCCTGCGCGACGGCCTGCCGCTGCATCCGGATTATGATCCGTCGTGGCAGGGATTTGCGGCGGCTGCGGCGTTCGCGCTCGACGCCTTCGCCGCCACGCTCGACGGCGTCGCGGACCGCCCCGCCGCCGCCGGCCGCAATTATATCGAGACGCTGATGCGCGAGGCGCATGGGTTCGACTTCGGCGCGGACGAGGCGGTGCGGCGTGCCGAGGCGGCGTTCGACGATCTCGGCATGCAACTCGTCGAGCTGGCGGCGCAGATCGATCCGTCGCGAAGCTGGGAGGAGCAGGTCGCCGCGCTGGCGGAGATAGGGCCGGGATCGCCCGACGCGGTCCTCGAACTGGTCCGTGCACTCGATGCGCGCGCGATGGACGACGGCGCCGCGCTGGTCACGCCGGCGCGCGACTATGCGCTGGCGTATCGCTGGCTGGCGCCGCAGTGGCGCGAGGTCGCCGGCGCGCTGTATTTCCTGCCCTATCGTTCGCCGCCGGCGTTCGCGGCCGGGGGTGGCAGCACCTATTGGATCGCGCCGTCGGGTGACGACAAAGTTGCCTATCTGCGCGCCAATTCGACGATCAACGTCAAGCTGATACACGCGGTACATCACGGTAGTATCGGCCATCACACGCAGAATGCGCGCGCGCGGGCGGCGCAATCGACGCTGGCGCGCGTCGCTGGGACCGATTGTGCGCTGGGCCTTGCCTTCCTGTCGTCGGGGACGATGGTCGAGGGCTGGGCCTGCTATGTCCAGGACCTGCTCGACGAGACGCCGCTCTTCTATTCCCGTGCCGAACGGCTGTTCCTGTTGCAGCAGCAGCGGCGCAACGCCGCCAGCGTGCTGGTCGATATCCGGCTGCACACCGGCGAGTGGACTCCGGAGGAGGCGGGCGCCTTCTACCGCGACCGCGCCGGGTTCGCGCCGGGCCGGGTCGCGGGCGAGATCACGCGCAACGTCATGCTGCCGGGGACGCGGCTGATGTACTGGCTGGGGACCGAGCAGATCCTCGATTTGCGCCGCCGCTGGACGGGCGAGACGCGCGGCTTCCACGACACGCTGATCCGCTATGGCCATATCCCCGTCGCCTGGGCCGGCGAGGAGATGGCGCGCGCTGGGCTGCTGGCGTGACCGAGCGCGCCTGCGACACGCCGATCCTCGACGTTCGCGGGCTGACGGTGGATTTCGTCGCGGGCGACGGCCGGACGATCCGCGCGTTGCACGGCATCGACCTGACGATCGCCGCGGGCGAAACCTATGCGCTGGTCGGCGAGAGCGGGTCGGGCAAGTCGGTGACCAGCCTGGCGATCATGCGGCTGCTCGACGCGCGGCGCGCGCGGGTCGCGGGGTCGGTGACGCTCGACGGCGCGGGGGACCTGCTGGCGCTGCCGGTCAAGGCGCTGGGGGCGATCCGCGGGCGCGAGATCGCGATGATTTTCCAGGAGCCGATGAGCTGCCTTAATCCGGTGCAGACCGTCGGCGCGCAGATCGCCGAAGCGCTGCGCCGGCACGTTGGTGGGACGCGCGCGGAGGTGGATGCGGCGGTGATCGCTGCGCTGGCTGAGGTCGAGATTCCCGATCCGCGCGCGCGTGCCGCGGCGTATCCGCACGAGTTGTCTGGGGGCATGCGACAGCGTGTGCTGATCGCGATGGCGCTCGCCTGCCGCCCACGGCTGCTGATCGCCGACGAGCCGACCACCGCGCTAGACGTGACGGTGCAGGCGCAGATCCTGCGGCTGCTGGCGAAGCTGCAGCGCGAACGCGGGATGGCGGTGCTGTTCATCACGCACAGCCTGGCGGTGGTCGCCGAGATCGCTGACCGCGTCGGCGTAATGTATGGCGGCCGGATCGTCGAACAGGCGCGCGCGAGCGAGCTGTTCGCACGACCAAGGCACCCCTATGCGCGAGGTCTGCTCGACAGCCTGCCGCAGCCGTCGCGCGGCGGGCGGTTGCGCGCGATACCGGGGCAGGTGATCGATCCCGGCCACCCGCCGCCCGGCTGCGCGTTCGAACCGCGCTGTGCGCTGCGGATCGACGAGTGCGGCGCCGGACCGGTGCCGTTCTTCCCCGTGCCGCCCGATCGCGCATCGCGCTGCCTGCGCTGGGACGCGCTGTGACCCGGTTGCTCGATATCGCCGATCTGTCGGTGCATTTCTCGGGGGCGCGGCGTGGCTGGCGGCGGACGCCGGTGGTTCAGGCGCTGAACGACGTATCACTCCATCTCGATTCAGGCGAAGTGCTCGGCGTCGTCGGCGAGTCCGGATCGGGCAAGACGACGCTGGGGCGTGCGATCCTGGGGCTGACGCCGCCGACTGCGGGGACGATTCATTTCGACGGCGAATCTTTGGTCGGTGCAACACCGACGCGGATGCGCGCCATGCGCCGCCGGCTGCAGGCGGTGTTCCAGGATCCGACTTCCAGCCTCAACCCGGCGATGACGATCGGCACGGCGATCGGCGAGGCGCTGCAGCTCCATGCGATCGGGACCCGCGCCGATCGCGCGGACCGCGTCGCGGCATTGCTCGACCGCGTCGGGTTGCCCGCATCGGCGGCGGTGAAATATCCGCGCGCGCTGTCGGGCGGACAGCGCCAGCGCGTCGGCATCGCGCGCGCGCTGGCGGTCGGGCCCGAGCTGATCGTCGCGGACGAGGCGGTCTCGGCGCTAGACGTTTCGGTGCAGGCGGGGATCATCAACCTGTTATCCGACCTGCGCGCGGAGCTAAGGCTCGCGATGCTGTTCGTGTCGCACGATCTCGCGCTGGTCGGCTATTTCTGCGATCGGGTGATGGTCCTGTATCTCGGCCGGGTGATGGAAGTCGGCCGCGTCGCCGACATCTACGCCGCGCCGCGCCACCCCTATACGCGTGCGCTGCTCGACGCGGCGCCCGCGGTCGATCCGGCGCAGCGGCGCGGTGCGACGATCCTGGCGGGCGAGCTGCCGAGCCCGATGGCGCCGCCGTCGGGTTGCGTGTTCCGGACGCGCTGCCCGCATGCCATCGCTGCCTGCGCCGAAACGATACCGCCGCTGGAGGGGCCGGTCGTGGGCCATCGCACTGCCTGTATCCGCCAGCACGAGCTGACCCTCTCATGACCAGGGACTCGACGATGAAAACCATGCTGGTCGCCGCGCGCGCCAATGCCGATGCCTTTGCAGACCGGTTTCGCGAAGAATTGCCTGATCACCGGATCGTAACCGAGATTCCCGAGGACGGGTCGTCGATCGCCTATGCGGTGGTCGGTCGCCTGCTGCCGGGGTTGCTCGCATCGCTGCCGGGATTGGAACTCGTGCTCAGCCTGAACGCCGGGGTCGAGCATCTGATCGCGTCGGGCGAAGTGCCCGCCGGCGTGCCGATCGTCCGCATGGTCGATCCCGGCCTGGTCGACGGCATGGTAGAATGGGTCGCCGCGCAGGTGCTTGCTTGGCACCGCAACCTGTTCACTTATCGCGAGAAGCAGCAGCGCACAGCCTGGGAGCCGGCGGGGGAAAAGCTAGCGCACGAGCGGACCGTCACCGTGCTCGGCGCGGGCGCGTTGGGCGGTCCGGTGGCAACGATGCTCGCGACGCTCGGTTTCAACGTGCGCGGCTGGAGCCGAACGCCGCGCGATCTGCCCGGTATTGCCACCTTTGCCGGCACCAATGCGTTGGTCAAAGCGGTGACGGGTGCGGACGTGCTCGTCAGCCTGTTGCCCGCGACCGCGGGAACCACCGACCTAATCGACCGCGCGCTGCTCGACCGGCTCGCGCGCGGGGCGTTCGTGGTCAATGGCGGGCGCGGGGCGGCGATCGTCGATGCCGATCTGATCGCAGCGCTCGACGATGGCCAACTCAGCGGTGCCGCGCTCGATGTGTTCCGCACCGAGCCGCTGCCGGCGGACGATCCCTATTGGCAGCGCGACGACGTGCTGGTGTCGCCGCACGTCGCGGCACCGACGCATGTCGCGACCGCTGTGTCGGTGATGGCCGACAGCGTTCGCGCCTGGGAGCGCGGCGAGACCCCGGCGCACGTCGTCGATCTCGACCGGGGCTATTGACCGCGTGAGCGACCCCGCTGTCTGGACGCGCCGAGCATTGCTGGCGGGGGCGGGGGCCTCGGCGCTCGCCGGCTGTGGCCGGGTGCGCAGCGGCCGCGCCTCGAACACACTGGTGGTCGGTCTCACCTATGATCTCGACACGCTGAACGTCTATTCGACCGGGTTCCTGGGCGACGTGGAGGCCGCGGTGGTGGAGGGGTTGCTCGCCCCCGACGAGCATGCTCGCTACGTCCCCGTGCTCGCGACCGAAGTGCCGACGCTCGAGAATGGCGGGATCGTCCGCGACGGCGCGGGCATGACGATCACCTATAAGCTCAGGCCCGATGTGCTGTGGCATGACGGCCATCCCTTCACCTCGGCCGACGTCGCCTTCACCTGGCGCGCGGTCAAGAACCCGGCGTTCATTGCGGAGTCGAAGGACGGCACCGAAGAGATTGTTGCCATCGAGACGCCCGACCCGCTGACCGTGATCTGCCGCTACGCCGCGGTCAGCCCGACCTTTGCGACTACGCTTTTCACCTTCGGCATCCTGCCGCAGCATCTGCTGGAGGGCGTCGACCTCAACACCGCGTCGTACAACGAGCGGCCGATAGGCACCGGGCCGTTCATGGTCACCGCGTTCAAGCGCGGGCAATATGTCCTGACCGAGCGGTTCCCGGGCTATTGGCGGCATGATGCCAGCGGGCGGCGGCTGCCCTATCTCGACAAGCTGATCTTCAAGATCATTCCCAACTCCAACACGCTGCTGACGCAGATCCGGTCGGGCGAGCTCGATCTCGTCACGCAGACGCCGTACGACCAGGCTAAGCAGATGCGCGGGCTGGCGGGGGTGGAGATGATGCGTGCGCCGTTGCTTTCGTGGCAGCATCTGGACTTCAATTTCCGCAATCCGATGCTGGCTGACCGACAGGTGCGCCTCGCCATCGCGCATGCGATCGACCGCGCACCGCTGGTGCGGGCGCAAGGCGATTTTCCCGTGCCGATCAAGTCGCCGGTGGTGCCGGTGTTCGATTTCTACGACCCCGATCTGCCGCCGATCGCCTATGATCCGGACAAGGCGCGCGCGCTGCTCGATGCCGCGGGTTATGTCGGCAAGGGGGTGCGTCGTCGCGCGGGAAAGCCGCTGCGTTTCCGCTTCCTCGCGCAGGCCGGCAAGGGCAATGACGAGCTCGCCCAGCAGGTCATCATCGCGCAGCTGAAGGCGATCGGGATCGATGCCTATGCCGACAACAAGACCGGCGTTTCGTACCGTCAGGCGCGCTACACCGGGCAATATGACATCAACTACGCGACCTGGGTAACGGGCGCGGATCCGATCTACAGCCGGTTCTACGCGACCAAGGGGTCGAACAACGGGCAGGGCTACAGCAACCGCTTGCTCGACCGTGTGCTGGTGCAGATGGAGGGCACGCTCGACCCCGCCGAACGTCGCCGCGCGGCGTTCGCGATGCAAAAGATATTGCTCCACGACCTGCCGAGCGTACCGCTGACGAGCAACGTCGCGGTCGTGACCAAGCGCAGCGCGCTGGTCGGCTTCACGCCCAACCCGACCAACATGACGCCGTTCGTCGGTAGCGCGTTCTGGCGGTGGTCGGCGTGAGCGCGCGGGTGCTGCTGACCCGGCTCGCCTCGGCGATCCCGCTGTTGCTCGGCATATCGCTGCTGCTGTTCCTCGTGGTCCATCTGGCGCCGGGCGGGCCGCTCGACGTCTATGCCGACAACCCGTCGGTGACGCCCGCCGCGCTCGAAAGGCTCTCCGCGGCGTACGGGCTCGATCAGCCGCTTCCGGTGCAATATGGCCTATGGCTCAAGGCGATGCTGACGGGCGACTGGGGTTTCTCGATCCGAACCGGTCGCCCGGTGCTGACCGAGTTGGTTGAGCGGCTCGGGCCGACGTTGCAGCTTGGTGCGGCGGCGATGGCGGTAGCGCTGGTCGCGTCGCTCGCGCTGGGCACGCTTGCCGCGGCGCGCGCGGGCAGCTGGATCGACCGTGTAGTCGATGCAGCGACGCTCAGCGGGCTGTCGATGCCGGCCTTCTGGCTCGCGCTCGTGCTGCAATATCTGTTCTCGGTGCGGCTCGGCTGGCTGCCGTCGGCGGGGATGGAGACGATCGGGGAAACCTCGTTCGTCGACAGCCTCGCGCATCTCGTCATGCCGGCGACGGTGCTGGCGATCGTCACCACCGCGGGGTGGACGCGCTACATCCGCGCGGGGATGATCGACGTGCTGTCGCGCGACTATATCCGCACCGCCTATGCCAAGGGGCTGAGCGAGCGCGAGGTGCTGGTCCGCCACGCGCTGCGCAACGCGATCGTTCCCGCGATCAGCATCATCGCGCTCGATCTTGCCAGCCTGATTTCGGGTGCGGTGATCACCGAGGCGGTGTTCGCGTGGCCGGGCATCGGCAGCCTGTTCGTGCAAAGCATGGACGGGCGCGATTATCCGGTCCTGATGGGGGTATTGATGATGGGATCCGCCGCAGTGATCCTCGCCAACATCGTCGGCGATCTGTTGCAGGCGGCGCTGGATCCGAGGTTGCGCAATGGTTGAGGGCGCGGTTCTCGCCGTTGAGGAGTTGCGCGCAACCCGTAGGGGGCTGCGGTTTGCCCGCCCGGGCGCGCTGGCGACGGGGCTGGTGCTGCTCGCGCTGATCGCCGTGGCGGTCGTGCTCGGCCCGTGGCTGTCGCCTTATGCGTATGACGAACAGTCGCTGGCGTTGCTCGGCGAACCACGCGCGCCGTCGCTCGCGCATTGGCTGGGGACGGACGAACTGGGGCGCGACGTGTTGACGCGGTTGCTGTTCGGCGGGCGTATCTCGCTGGCGGTCGGACTGGCCGGCGCGGCGGTTGCGACCGGGATCGGTACGCTATTCGGCGCACTGTCAGGCTATTTCGGCGGATGGGTCGATCAGGTTCTGATGCGCTTCACGGATGTCATGCTCTCCATTCCGGCGCTGCCGCTGGTCCTGGTCGTTGCGGGGTTGATCCGGCCAAGCCCGCTCCTGCTCGTCTTGCTGATCGCGACGCTGATCTGGACCAGTGCCGCGCGGCTGGTGCGCGGGCATGTCCGGGCGATCCGTACCGCCGATTACATCGCCGCGGCGCGGACGCTGGGCGCCGGGCCCGCGCGTATCATCGTTCGCCATGTCTTGCCGAATGCAGTTGGCGCGATCGCGGTGTCGGCGACGATTGCGGTAGGCGGGGCTATCATGCTCGAATCCGCGCTGTCGTTCCTTGGCTTCGGAATCCAGCCGCCAATGCCGACCTGGGGCAATCTGCTCAACCAGGCCGCACCCTGGCTGGTCAGCGCACCGTGGATGTCGATCCCGCCCGGCGTCCTGATCTTCCTGACGATGATCGCGGTCAACCTGCTCGGCGAAGGACTCCGCGCACGCCAGAGCGGCTAAGAACCCGCATCAGGTTTGGTGCGTAAAAGTCATGATACACGGATTCTTTTGATCGGCCGATGCCGAGTGAATCCTTCCAGATCCAGTACATTGACGTTACGCTCACGTCACATTCCGACGGAGATCGGATGACCGCCCCGGGAGGGCAAGCTGAGATCGTTGCTTCGCAAAACCACCAAAGGGGGTTCGCATGTCTTCTCGTATCCGTCGTCATCTACTCGCCACCAGCCTCGTCGGCCTCATCGGGACGACCATGCCCGTCCTGGCACAGACCGCGCCGGTAACCACCGAGCCCGCACCCGGGATACAGGCGCCGGAAAGCACGCCGAACGAGCCCACGAACACCGGCGACATCGTCGTGACGGGCACGCTGATCCGCGACCCCAGCATCGCCAGTTCCGCACCCGTCCAGATCGTTGGCAAGGATGAGATCCGGCTTCGGCAGGCCAACACCGCCGAAGAAGTCCTGCGGACGCTGCCCGGGGCGGTCCCCAGCATCGGGTCGGCGGTCAACAACGGCGGCGCAGGATCCTTCTATGTCGACCTTCGAGGCCTCGGCAACTTCCGCAACGTCGTGCTGCTCGACGGCAACCGGATCGCGCCCGCCGATCTGCTCGGGCGGGTCGATCTCAACAACATTCCGCTCGCGCTGATCGAGCGCGTCGACACGCTCACGGGGGGCGCATCGACCACCTATGGCGCCGATGCGATCACCGGCGTCGTCAACTTCGTGACGCGCTCCGACTTTTCGGGACTGGAAGCGGCAGCATCCTACCAGCTTAACGATCGCGGCGACGGCCGCTATTTCCGCGGTGACGTGACCCTCGGCGGCAATTTCGCCGACGACAAGGGAAATGCCGTGATCTCGTTCGGCTATCAGAAGGCCGACCCGGTTTACCAGGGCGCGCGCGACTTTTCGAGCACCCAGATCGATTCGTACAGCGGCGCACAGGGTGGTTCAGGCACGTCGCTGCCTTCGTCGTTCAGCGTCGGGTCGCTCGGCACGCGGCAACTGCAGCCCACCACCGGCTCGCTCGTCGCGCCCTATCAGCCCTTTAACTATAACCCGTACAACATCTTCCAGACGCCGTTCGAGCGCTACAACGCCTATGCCGCGGCGCATTACGACGTCGCCGACGATATCGAGGTCTATGGCCGCGCGATGTATTCGAAGAACGTCGTCCAGACGATCGTCGCCCCGTCGGGCGTGTTCGCGGCGAATGTGGCGATCCCGTTGTCCAACCCGTATCTGCCCGCCGCCGCGCGCGCCAGCTTCTGCGCCAACAACGACTTCAACGCGGCGGTCGCGGGGATCCAGACGATCACCGCGGCACAGTGCGCCGCCGGGGCGCTCGCGACCAGCCCGAGCGACGCGAACTATCGTACCTTTACCACGCAGCTGCGGATCCGCACCACCGATGTCGGGCCCCGCATCGACCGCTACGAGACGCAGGTGTTCGACTTCCGCGGCGGGGTACGCGGCGATCTTACCGACCATCTGAGCTACGACGTCGCCGGCAGCTATGGCGAGAGCGAGAATTACCACGCTCAGCAGAATTACGTCAGCCTTTCACGCGTTCGGGATGCTCTGCTCGCCACCAACCCCAACAGCTGCATCAGTGGCGCGACCGGGTGCGTTCCACTCAACGTCTTCGGCTCGGCCGGCGCGATCAGTGAGGCGCAGGCGGCGTATCTGCGTGTGCCCGCGACCAGCCGCATTACCAGCTCGCTGGCGCAGGCGCGCGGCCAGATCAACGGCGATCTCGGCTTTGCCATCCCGATGGCAGCCAAGCCGGTCAGCTTTGCGGCGGGTGCGGAGTATCGCAAGTACAAAGCGGCGCAGGAGGCCGATGCACTTGCGCAGAACCCGAGCGAATTGGGTGGCGCGGGTGGCGCAATCACCCCGTTCGAGGGCGGCTACAGCGTCATCGAAGGCTTTGGCGAGCTGATCGCGCCGCTGATCCAGAATCGGCCGGGCTTCCAGGACCTGACGCTGGAAACCGGCATCCGCCAGTCGCATTACTCGATCGATGCGGCGGGCAAGCCGTCGTACAACACGACCTCCTGGAAGGTCGGCGGCAGCTGGACGCCCGTCGACGCGATCAAGCTGCGCGGTGTGTATCAGAGGGCGATCCGCGCACCGAACATCAACGAATTGTTCCAGCCCAACACGACCGGGCTGGGGTCGCTCGCGATCGATCCCTGTTCGGGACGGAAGCCGGTCGGCAACGCAACCCTGACCGCGGTCTGCGTCGGGCAGGGGGCGCCCGCATTCACCATCGGCAGTATTCAAGATCCGTCGTCGGGCCAGCCGAACACCACCACGGGCGGCAATCTGCAGCTCCAGCCGGAGAAGGCGACCACCTATACGCTGGGCGTCGTGCTGCAGCCGCCGATGATCCCGTCGCTGACGGTCACGGTCGATTATTACAACATTAAGATCCGCGACGCGATCACGTCGCCGACCGCACAGGACGCGATCGACAACTGCTTCGCGGCCCTCAGCGGCAGCAGTGCAGCAAGCCCGGTCTGCACGCAGATCCGGCGCAACCCCGATACCGGCGCGCTCGACGGCGATGCGGGGACGACGGGCGGCCTGTATCTCGGCCTGTCGAACCTCGGGCGTCTCAAGACCGACGGCATCGACCTGGGCGTCAATTATCGCCATGCGATCGGCGCGGCGATGCTCAACCTGTCGTTCCAGGGCAACTGGACGCATTCGCAGCTGTTCCAGGCGACGCCTAGTTCGGTGAACCGCGAATGCGTAGGCTTCTACAGCGCCAATTGCGGGTATAGCGGATCGATCCAGCCGGAATTCTACTGGAACCAGCGGACGACGCTGACGCTGGGCGCGGCCGATCTGTCGGTACAGTGGCGGCATCTCGACGACGTGAAGCAGGAGCCGCTCGACGTGATCGCCAACGGCAAGGCGTTCGGCAACTATGGCAGGATCCCGGCCTATGATTATTTTGACACCTCGGTCCGGTTCCGCGTCCAGCCGCAGTTCGAGTTCACCGTCACCGTGAACAACGTGTTCGACAAGCAGCCCCCGTTCGTCGGCGGCAGCATCGGCGTGGTGCAGTTCAACAGCGGCAACACCTATCCTTCGACTTATGATGCGCTCGGCCGCCGCTTCTCGTTCGGGGCGCGACTGACGTTCTGAGGGCAGGGCGGCGCTATGATGCGCCGCCCGGCTTTCCCCGGCGTAGGAACAGGAGGCGTATCGATGCTCGTGACGATCGCGACGATGATGCTGCAGGCGGTGTCGCCCCCGGTGCAGGCCGCCGCCCCGGTGCCGGTCCCCGCGACGAAATGCCGCCGCAGCGTCGAGACCGGTACGCTCGCGCGGGTGCGCAAGGTCTGCCACACCGTGCAGGACTGGCGGCGGATCGATGGCAATGGTCGCGACACGACGGCGGAGATGCAACGGCCGGGCGTCTCCCCGCCCGCCAACAATTGAGTGGCCTTCCTGTGCATGGGCACGTGACTTTTTTGGTCGTGCGTCGTGATGCCGGACCGGCCTAGGAGAGTCGCATGAAATATCTCCATGCCATGGTCCGGGTGACCGACCCCGACGCGACGATCCGTTTCTTCGAACTGCTCGGGCTCAAAGAAACCCGGCGGATGACGAGCGAGAAGGGGCTGTTCACGCTGATCTATCTCGCGGCGCCCGGCGACGAGCAGGTTGAGGTCGAGCTGACGCATAATTGGGACCCGGAGGACTATGCCGGCGGCCGTAATTTCGGCCACCTCGCCTACCGCGTCGAGAATATCTACGAGACGTGCCAGCGGTTGATGGACGCCGGTGTCACGATCAACCGCCCGCCGCGCGATGGCTATATGGCCTTTGTCCGAACGCCGGATGGCATTTCGATCGAATTGTTGCAGGACGGCCGCCTGGATCCAGCGGAACCCTGGTCTTCGATGGCAAATACCGGCAGTTGGTAACAGATCGCCATAGCGATAAAGCGGGATGTCTTTCGGCGGGGGGCAATCTGCGCGGAGGCGCGACCCGCGAGCAGTACGGGCCGCTTCGGCGGGGGCTCTGGCCGGAGTTGGTGCTTCTGAATGGTCTATCAAGGGCCTGGGGCGACGAAGGGCGAGGATGTCCTGCCAAGGAGCACGCACACCGCTCCCGCTATGCCGGGCCCATATTCGGCCGATCTGGAATGAGGAGCACCTTGGCCGGGCGGCCGACACCGGTGGCCAGCATGATTGGCTCGGTCAGGTAATCGAGGCCGAGCTTTTCCTCGAGCATGGCATCGTGGACGGCGCCAACCGTGAATGGAGCGAGGCCGAGCCAGGTGCTCGTCAGCGCGAAGCTTTGCCCCAGGTGACCGGCATCGAGAAACGCAACGCGGAGCGCGCGGCTGAACTCATACTTCCACGCGAGCCGCTCGATCTTGTTGGTCATGATGAACACGGCGGCGGCGTCGGCGACCCACTCCTGCCCGCCGCACGCGTCGCCGATCCATTCGCCAGGGTCTTCCCGCGACAACAACTCGAGCCCGTGGCGGCGCACCGAATAATGATACACGCCGGAATGCAGCCCCTCGACGTTGCGCAGGATCGGGTACACTTCAGTACCGTGCAGCGACCCGCCGCCTGGCGAGGTCCTGCGAATGAAGGGATCCCCGATCGGATTGGGGTAGGCGGCGACTACGCCCCACACATAATACAGGATTTGTGATAGTTCCGCGCCTGTGACCGGCTCGGGTGAGAAGGATCGCATCGAGCGCCGGCGCAACAAGACGTCCAGATACGCGCGCTCGTCGACCCGCTGCCGGTCGTCGCGTAAAGGGTCAGGAAGCGGGTAAAAGGGATGGACCGGGTAGTCCTTGAACGCCGCCGGCGCGGGCGAAACACCGACTTTCGCAACCAACTTCTCATTGGTTTCTTCTGCCGATGCAAAACGTGTCGTGTGCGTCGTGCGGGTCGCCAGATAAAAGTCCAGTGCGCTGTCCCACTTCGTCCACAGCGCAGCCCCATGCGCGCCACAGGCCGCGTCAGCCTTTACGATCACGCCGAGTGCCAACAGGTCACGAACCACGGCAGCAAGCCATGACGGATCGCCCCCGGTTTCGGCATCGTCGGCGTCAAGAAGCGCGCTGACCGGCGCGGGTGGGACAAAACATCGGAGAACGCGGAGGATCTCGGGTTCAATATCGATGCCGATATTGGTCGAGCCACCCGTCACCTTTATGCCGCCGTCGCGTAACGTGATGGCTATCTGCGGAGCGATGACGAAGCGGGGTTCGTCGGCAAGCGCGGCGGGAGCACACGCACGCGGTTCGTGGGCGGTCCGAGCGAGAGTAGACGTGCGGGACTCGGACAGCTTTGCGCGGATATCGTCCAACGTGTCGCCAAGCGCAGGATCATCGGCCGGGCGCCCACGAACCAAGCCGACAGTCACGGCTTTCACCGGCGCGCGGCCGAGCAGGTCCCAGAAAAGCGCTCGGTCGGCGACGGGATCATGGACATGTATCTCCACCCTACGGTCGAGGGGCAACCGGAATGATGAGCACATTGGTGCCGACCCTGATTACCGCCGAGGACTGCGCACTGGCAAGGTAATGGGCGTCACACGTTCATTTCCGCGGAACGAACAGCCTTTGGCAGTCCGGGCGCTTCTCGTGGCATTGCTTGCCGCAGGGGTGAGCGTCGGGATTCATTTCGTAGAAGTCGAGACATTCGGTGTGCGCCAGGAGGGGGTCGCTGCAGTGCTGATCTGGAAGGCGATGTATGGCGGCCGTCTGGCCCTTGTCGTAACCTTGACCATGCTGCGTCGCGCGCTCGCCGAACGCGGCGGGGCCGGCCGAATTGGCGATGGCTGACCAGATCGTGACTTCTGCCGACTTCAGACATTCCGTTCATCACGGTTGAACGCGTAATCGACCGGGCGTGGCCGCACACCGCGTCCGCCGCGCCATGCGTTATCTCACCGGCCGAGGATGGCGGAGCTTTGTTGTCCGTGGCGGACCAAGGCGGCGGCGAATGGCACGCTAGTCGAGCGTGCCGATGAGATCTCCCGTTCCAGATCACGACACGCCAAACACCGTCTTCGCCCCGGCGATGCCGTGCGTCCCCGCCTAGTGCAGATCTTCGACCTATGCGACACTGCGTAGCATAAATCGAAGCCGGGCGGGTGAATGCGGATGACCGAGTTGATCGTCACGACGAGAGAGGGCGACGTGCGCACGATCGATGCGGCGGACGGCGCGAGCGTGATGGAGGCGATCCGCGAGGCCGGGATCGACGAGCTGCTCGCGCTGTGCGGCGGCGCGTTGTCGTGTGCGACCTGCCACGTGCATGTCGATCCCGCCCATGCCGACGCACTGCCGCCGATGAGCGCGAACGAGGACGACCTGCTCGACTCGTCGGGGCACCGCGATGCGACGTCGCGCCTGTCATGCCAGATCCGCGCGACCGCGGACCTGCCGCGGCTTGCCGTCACCATTGCCCAGGAGGATTGATCATGACCGATCTCGCCGAGCTCGATTATTTCAGCGACCATTCGATCCTCAAGGACCCGTATGCCTATTTCGAGGCGGTACGCGCGAAGGGGCCGATCCACCGCCTCGCCAACGGGATCGTGGTGGTCACCGGGTTCGACCAGATCCTCGACGTGATCCGCAATACCGAGGATTTCTCGTCGGTGATCGCGCCGCAGGGGCCGGCGATGGCGTTGCCGTTCACTCCCGAGGGACCGGACATCACGCCGCAGATCGAGGCGCATCGCACCGAGTTTCTCGGCGGCGACCTGATGGTCTCGCTCGACGATCGTCCGCACAAATATTCGCGGTCGCTGCTCAATCCGCTGTTCACGCCGTCGCGATTGCGCGCGAACGATGCGTTCATTTCCGCCTATTCCGACGAACTGGTCCGTGCCGCGGTCGCAAGGGGCAGCTGCGATCTGGTCAAGGAGATCGCCACGCCGTTCGTGACGATGGTGATCGCGGACCTGCTCGGGGTGCCGGCCGACGATCGCCAGTTGTTCATGGACGCGATCGAGAACGGGCCGCCGCCGGGCAGCCTGGATGCGCAGGACCAACTGAACCAGAACCAGCCGCTGGTGGTGATGGCGGGCTATTTCATCAATTACGTGACTGACCGGCGCGAGACCCCCCGCGACGACATTCTGTCGGAACTCGCCAACGGCCTCTACCCCGATGGCAGCAAGCCCGACGCGATGGAGATCGTCCGGCTGACCACGTTCCTGTTCGGCGCGGGCCAGGATACCAGCGCGAAGCTGATCGGCAACGCGATGCGCTTCATCGTCGAGCAACCGGGGCTGCAGCAACAGCTGCGCGACGACCCGTCGCTGATCCCTGCGCTGATGGAAGAGGTGCTGCGGCTCGAAGGGTCGACCAAGATGACCGCCAGGCTCGCGCGCAAGGATACGCGGATCGGCGATCTGGCGGTGCCGGCGGGGACCAAGGTCATGCTCGCGCTGGCCGCCGCCAACCGCGATCCGCGGCGCTGGACCGAGCCGGAGGCGTTCATCCTCGACCGGCCGAAGATCAAGGAGCATCTCGCCTTCGGACGCGGCGGGCACGTCTGCGCCGGGGCGCCGCTCGCGCGGGCCGAGGTCCGCGTGCTGCTGGAGAAGTTCCTGGAGCATACCGCGCATATAGACCTGGTCGAGGCGAAGCATGGTCCCAGGGGCGCGCGGACGCTCGAATACGAACCCAGCTTCATCATCCGCGGACTTGCCGAGCTCCACCTGGAACTCACCCCGGCGGAAGGGTTCGTACCCCCCGAAACCAAGCCCGAACCCGCGGCGGACGCGCCGAAGAAGAAGGGCATCTTCGGGTTCCTCCACCGCGACACGCCGGTTGCGGCGGCCCCCCGGCACTACACCACGGCGGAGACCAAGATGGGCGTGCTGCTGGGCGATCCCGCGGCCTGCACGATCATCGACCGGCATTTCCCCGGCGTCACGACCGACAAGCGGATCGGCATGGCCAAGGGGATGCCGCTGCGCATGATGCAGAAGATCGCGCCGGGCAATTTCACGGACGAGGGCCTCGACGCGATTGATGCCGAGTTCGCGAAACTGCCCAAATGCTGACCGTGCGCGGAGACCTGGCATGAGCGATCCCGCGACCGGCCACGCTGTGCCGAAGCGCTACAGAGTCGTGCAGTGGGCGACGGGCAATGTCGGTTCGCGCGCGCTTCGCAACGTGATCCAGCACCCCTATCTCGACCTTGCCGGGGTGTGGGTGCATTCACCTGACAAGGTCGGGCGCGACGCCGGCACGCTGTGCGGCATCGACCCGGTCGGGATCGCGGCGGTCGGGACGCTCGAGGCGGTCGTCGCCCTCGCGCCCGACTGCGTGCTCTACATGCCGCATCAGGCGAACCACGACGAGCTGACGGCGTTGCTCGCGGCCGGCATCAACGTCGTCACCACGCGGACCGAGTTCCAGAACCCGGCGCGGCTCGATCCGGCACTCAGGGCACGGATCGAACAGGCGTGCGTACAGGGCAACAGCTCGCTTCACGGTACCGGATCCAGCCCGGGCTTCGTCACGGAGGCATTGCCGATCGTGCTGGGGTCGCTGCAGCGCCGGCTCGACTGTCTGTCGATCTCCGAGTTCGCGGACGTATCGTCGCGCAATTCGCCCGAACTGCTGTTCCAGGTAATGGGCTTCGGCTCGCCCCCGCGGGCCGCAGCCGATCCGGGCATGCTGCACCATTTGCGCGAGACGTTCGGGGGCACGCTGGCGGTGGTCGCCGATGCGATGGGCGTCGGGTTCGACAGCCTCGAGATATCGGGCGGCCTCGGCTTCGCGCGGCACGACGTTCGGATCGCCGCAGGTCTGATCCCGGCCGGGACGGTCGCCGCGACCCGTGCGGTGATCACCGGCGTGCGCGACGGCAAGCCGCTGATGCGGATGCTGCTCAACTGGTACGTCTCGCGCGACATCGAGACGAGCGACGGCGAGGATTGGGACCTGCGGGAGTCCGGCTGGCGGCTGCTGGTCGAGGGCGATTGTCCGCTCGACGTCTCGATCACCTATCCGGTCGCGCCAGAGGACTATGCCGAAATGACGCCCGGGCTGACCGCAAACCGCCCGGTCAATGCCGTCGCGGTCGTGTGCGAAGCGTCGCCGGGCATCCGCACCAGCGCCGACCTGCCGCAAGTGATCGCGCGACTCGCATGACCCGTACGCCGTCAGCGGCGGCGATCGATGCGCCCCCAAGACCCGGAGGTCGGGCCGGGGTGGCCATCGACCGACCGGCTAGTCGCTTACCATCAGGAACCGATCGCGGTTCCATCATCACGGGAGTTGAAGCGCATGAGCAAGGATCGCGTCGTCGTCGTCACGGGTGGTGCATCGGGCATGGGCCTCGCCATCAGCACGCTGTTCGCCGGCAACGGCCATCCCGTCGCGATGCTCGATATGGATGGGGCCCTGCTCGAGCAGGAGAGCCGCGCGCTCGCGGCCACCGGCGCGAAGGTGCTCGCGCGCCGGGTCGACGTCACCGACCGAGCGGCGGTCATCGCCGCCTATGATGCGATCCGCCGGGATCTGGGCCCGATCAGCATCGTCATCGCCAATGCCGGTATCTCCTCGCCCGAGGATTTCCTGACGGTCAGCGTCGAAGCCTGGAACCGGATGATCGACGTCAACCTGAACGGCGTGTTCCACACCGTGCAGCAGGCGCTGCCCGATATGATCGCGGCGGGTTGGGGACGCGTCGTCACCATCTCGTCGCAGGCAGCGCAGTCCGGCGCACAGGATCGTGCGCATTACGGTGCGTCGAAGGGAGGCGTGATCGGCCTGACGCGCTCGTTGGCGCGCGAGTTCGCGGGTCGCGGTATCACCGTCAACACGATCCCGCCGTCGCTGGTCGATACGCCGCTCGCGCGCAAGGCGGTCGAGGCGGGGCAGGTGCCGCCGCTCGAGATCATCGCGCAACACATCCCCATTGCGCGCCCCGGCACGCCCGAGGACATCGCCAATGCCTGCGAGTTCCTGTGCTCGGACAAGGCGAGCTACATCACCGGACAGGAACTCAACGTCAACGGCGGCTCCTGGATGTGAGACGGGGTACCGTCCCGGGGGCGCTCGGGGCGGATGCCAAGGCTCGGCGCGTACCGGCGCATGATGCAGGATCGTCGCCGACTTGTTCTTGATCAATGCCGACGTCGGCAAGGTCAGGCGTAACGGTCGCGTGAGTAGCGATACCGCCATGGCGATACGGATTGCGCCGATTCCGTCTATTAGAACGGATGCGCACGATTAAGAGTGAGGCGACACTGTAACGATCAAGCCGGGGCACTTCGCAACGAAGTGGACACAGGGCTGTTAGGGGAGGAAGACGCGTGAAATCTGCTCTGCAATTCGCACTCCGTGGCGCGAGCCTGCTTGCGATCGGGATCTCCGCGCAAGGCTTTGCCCAGACTGCTCCGGTCGCCCCAGGGCCGGCCGCCCCGGCTCCGGTCACCCCGGCTGCCCCTGCCGCCGCTCCGGCAACCGTCGTGCAGGAAGGGAGCAGCGCCGACAGCGAGATCGTCGTTACCGCCCGTCGCCGCGACGAGAGCGTGCAGGACGTCCCGGCGGTCGTGAACGCGGTGACCTCGGCGGACATCGCCAAGCTCAACCTGCGCGAATTCAACGAGGTGCAGACGCTCGTCCCGGGTCTTCAGCTCACCAGCAGCGCGAACGGTATCGGCGGCAACGCGCAGCTGCGCGGGGTGAACTTCAACATCAACGCGAGCGGGTTCAACCCGACCGTCGAATTCTACCTCAACGACGCGCCGATCACGGCGGGCGTCATCCTCCAGCAGATCTACGATATCGGCCAGATCGAAGTGC
Organism: Sphingomonas ginsenosidivorax; assembly: GCF_007995065.1. Classification (NCBI taxonomy): domain Bacteria; kingdom Pseudomonadati; phylum Pseudomonadota; class Alphaproteobacteria; order Sphingomonadales; family Sphingomonadaceae; genus Sphingomonas; species Sphingomonas ginsenosidivorax. Next base: position 909,949 of record NZ_VOQR01000001.1, read on the forward strand.
TGCGCGGGCCGCAGGGCACGCTGCGCGGCCGCGCATCGCCCTCGGGCGCCATCACGATCACGACGAAGAAACCCGATCTCTACCGCGTCGGCGGATTTGCCGACCTGACCGCCAACGACATCGGGACGCAGAACGCGCAGGCCGGGTTCAATCTCCCGATCGTCGAAGGTATCGCGGCGGTCCGTGTCGCCGGCGTCATCAACCAGGACAACGGCAACAACGTCCGTACGATCAGCGCGACGGGCGACCTGCGCGACCCGTATTCGCAGACGAGAAGCGGTCGCGTGAGCGCCGTCGTCGCACCGATCGACTGGCTTCGGTTCGAGGGGATGTATCAGCACGTCGACCGCTATTCGCGGCAGTGGGAGCAGCTCGGATCGTTCAACCAGGTCAACGGCTCGGCGCCGGCCAGTCCCACGCTGATCCGCGCGAAGGACTATAAGTCGAACCTGCCGCGGCCCAATATCACGCGGCAGATATTCGATATCTATAATGGTCGCGCCGAAGCGACCTTTGCCGGACAGCAGCTGATCTATCAGTTCCAGCATTATACGCAGAAGATCGATAGCCAGTTCAACTTCGATTACGCCGCGGTGTTTCCGACCACGCCGGTGACCCAGGTCACCGCTGCCCGGATCCGGTCGACCTCGCACGAAGTGCGACTGCAGAACCAGGAGCGCGTCCTGGGCGTGTTCGACTACGTCGTCGGCGGGTTCGACAACGTCAACGTATCGCCGACCAACCTGACCTCGCCGACCGTGGTGCGGTTGCCGCTGGCGTTCGGCGGTGGGGTCGCCACCGTCGTGCAGACGCCGATCAGCCGGCGGGGACGGTCCCACGAACGATCGCTGTTCGGTAATCTCACCGCGCATATCGGCGAGGCTACCGAGATTTCCGGCGGGCTTCGCTACATCAACTTCAAGGACAACGGGTCGCTGTCGGTCAACGGTGCCGTCATCTCCGTCAATACGGCCGACGACAACAAGTTCATCTATACCGGGTCGATCAAGCACTCCTTCTCGCCGAGCCTGATGGTCTATGCCAGCACCGGCAGTTCGTATCGGCCCGGGATCAACACCGTCGGCGATTTCAACATCACGCCGTCGCCACGCGAACTGAGCTTCCTCAATCTCGGGTCCGAATCGTCGAAATCGTACGAGGTCGGGTTCAAGAGCACGTTGTTCGGCGGGCTTCGCGCCAACGTCAGCGCCTATCACCAGACCTTCAAGAACTACCCGTACCGGGCGGGCAGCGGCGTCTTCTACGTCAACACCGTGGCGGTCCGTAACGCGGCGGGTGCCGTCACCTCGCTGGCGCAGCAGGTCAACCAGTTCAACTTCGTCGCGGCGGTTCCTCTGGAAGTGAACGGCGTCGAGGCCGAGTTCGCCGGCGACATCTCGTCGCAGTGGAACGTCGGACTGGTCGCGAGCTATGCGCTCGGCAAGATCAAGAAGGGGATCATCCCCTGCAACGACCTGAACGGCGACGGACGGCCCGACACTGTCACCGCGACGCCGACGCTGGCGCAGTTGCAGGCTGCGGTCGGCGCCAACAATCTGGGCGCGTGCACGACCAACCAGCGGTCCGCGTTCCTGCCGCCGCTCAGCGTGACGTTGCAGTCGGAATATCATCTGCCGATCACCAACGGGGTCGACGGTTTCCTCCGCGGCCTCGCCAACTTCGCCGGCAAGTCGCAGACCGATCCCTCGAACGCGTTCGACGACGTGAAATCCTATGGCACGCTCAACCTCTTCGTCGGCATCCGCGATCCGAAGGGGCAATGGGAACTCACGGCGTTCGCCAAGAACCTGACCAATACGATCAAGGTCCTGAGCCGGTCGAACCCGGTCGATACGTCGTACCAGCAGCTCGGGTTCGGGGGCATCGGCCCGGCCGGCCCGATCCTGACCGGGCCGACCGGCGCGGTGCAGACGGGGACCTACAACATCATCTCGACGACGCCGATGCGCGAGTTCGGCCTGAACGCGAAGTTCCGCTTCGGATCGCATTGATCGCGGCAGATCGGATCCTCGTGCGGGACGAGTAAGGGGCCGGGCATCGCGCGATGCCTGGCCCCCTTTCTATTGCGGGATGCAGACGGCGGCACCGTTTGATAGAACAGGCGAGCAGTTCGCTGACGATCCGCCACCGAGCGCAAGCCGGATGCCCTACCTAGCGGCGACGCTCGCTAACCCAGTAGAGCCTCGACGGGATCAGGAGGCGATGCCCCAGTCGGCGAGGCGGCGTGCAGGATCGACGTCTGCGCCGATACGCCCCGGAGTTCGCGACAGTCGCGGGGCAGGAGCCGCGTGCCGGACTCCGTCGATCGTGACGCCGCGGTCCGCCATATGCGGATGCGTGGCGACCTCGTCGAGGTCGAGGACCGGCGCGAAGCACACGTCGGTGCCCTCCAGCACTGCGCACCACGCGTCGCGTGGGCGCGTCGCGAAGATCGCCGCGAACCGTGCCGCCATGTCCGGCCAGCCCGCGACGTCCATCTGCTCGGCCGCGAGCGTAGACGGCAGGCCCAGGCGGTCGAGCAGTTCGGCGTAGAATTTCGCCTCGAGCGAACCGACCGAGACATAGCGGCCATCCGCGCATTCATAGCAGCGATAGAAGGGCGCAGTGCCGCCCAGGATGTTGCGGTCGCGCGCGATATCCACCTGTCCCGACGGCACCAGTCCGGCGAACATCGCCATCATCGACTGGACGCCGTCGACGATCGCGGCGTTGACGACCTGTCCCAGGCCCGACCGTGCGCGTTCGAGCAGCGCGGCGAGGATGCCGGTAACGAGGAACAGCGAGCCGCCACCGAAATCGCCGATCAGGTTGAGCGGCGGCGGCGGCGGTGTCCCGGGCGGACCGATCGCGGCCAGCGCGCCGGTCAGCGCGATATAGTTGAGGTCGTGGCCGGCGACGCAGGCCAGCGGCCCGGTCTGCCCCCAGCCGGTCATGCGCCCGTATACCAGCCGCGGGTTGCGCGCGAGCGCGACGTCCGGCCCGAGCCCCAGCCGTTCCATCACGCCCGGGCGCGACCCCTCGATCAGCACGTCGGCCGCGTCGATGATGGTAAGGGCGCGTTCGCGGCCGGCGGCGGTGCGGATGTCGAGCGACAGCGTGGCGCGGCCGCGGTCCATCACCGGGTTGGGCCAGCCATTGCCACCCTCGCGCTCGATCCGCAGTATTTCCGCGCCCATGTCGGACAGCAGCATCGCGGCATGGGGACCGGGGCCGATGCTGCCGAACTCGACGACGCGCAGGCCGGAGAGCGGCGTGGCGCCGTCGGTCACGCCGCGAACGCCAGCCGGTCGCGGACGATGGCATGGGCGTCGTCGATGATCCGCGTGATCAGGTCGGCGACGCTCGGGATATCGTGGATCAGGCCCTGCACCTGTCCGGTCCAGACGAGCCCGGCATCGAGGTCGCCCTGCTCCAGCGCGACCCGGCCCTGCGCGCCCTTCACCATGTCGGCGACATCGCCGAACTGCGCACCGGGACGCCGGAGGATCTCGACCACCCGGTCGGACACGCTCGTCTTGCCGACCCGGGCGGTATTGTGCAGGCTGCGGAAGATCAGATTGGTCGCGCGTTCGTCGTTGTCGACGATGAACTGCTTCACGCGGTCGTGGATCGGTGCCTCGCGCGTCGCGCAGAAGCGGGTGCCCATGTTGATGCCCTCCGCGCCCAGCGCCAATGCAGCGACCAGTCCGCGGCCGTCGGCGAACCCGCCACTGGCGATGACCGGGATGGTCAGGCGGTCGACCGCGGCGGGGATCAGGATCAGGCCGGGGATGTCGTCCTCGCCCGGATGCCCGGCGCACTCGAACCCGTCGATCGAGATGACGTCGACGCCCATCCGCTCCGCCGACAGCGCGTGGCGGACTGCGGTGCATTTGTGGAGCACGGTGACCCCGTGCGCCTTGAAGTCGTCGACATGCTCCTGCGGCTTGTGCCCTGCGGTCTCGACGATCCGGACGCCGGAATCGATGATGGCGCGGCGATATTCGGCATAGGGCGGCGGATTGACCGAGGGCAGGATCGTCAGGTTCACGCCGAACGGCTTGTCGGTCATCGTCCGGCACCGGTCGATCTCGCGGCGCAGGTCGTCGGGGGTCGGTTGCGTCAGCGCTGTCAGGATGCCGAGCCCGCCCGCCTCGGACACCGCGGCGGCGAGTTCGGCGCGGCCGACCCACATCATCCCCCCCTGGACGATGGGATGCTCGATCCCGAGCAGCCTGGTGAATCGGTTGGTGATCGGCACGCCAGTCTCCCGCTCGAATCAAAGCATCTCGACGATGGTCACGTTGGCGATCCCGCCGCCCTCGCACATCGTCTGCAGTCCGTAGCGTCCGCCGCGACGCTTCAGCGCATGGACCAGCGTGGTCATCAGCTTGGTGCCGCTGGCGCCCAGCGGATGGCCGAGCGCGATCGCGCCGCCATGGACGTTGAGCTTCGCCGGATCGGCGCCCGTCGCCTGCAGCCACGCCATCGGGATTGAGGCGAACGCCTCGTTCACCTCGAACAGGTCGATATCGTCGATCGACAGGCCCGCGCGCGCGAGCGCCCTGGCGGTCGCAGGAATGGGTTCCTCCAGCATGATGACCGGGTCCCCGGCCGTCACGGTCAGCGTGTGAATACGGGCGAGGGGGGTGAGCCCGAACGTCTTGAGTGCGGCTTCGCTGACGATCAGCGTACCCGATGCGCCATCGGTGATCTGGCTGGCATTGGCCGCAGTGATCGTGCCGCCTTCGGTGATCGGCTTGACCGCGCCGATGCTCTCGAGCGTCGCGTCGTAGCGGATGCCCTCGTCATGGCGGAGCGTACCGACCGGGACGATCTCCGCGTCGAACGCGCCCGCCTGCGTTGCCGCGGCGGCGCGCTGGTGGCTCTGGAGCGCATAGGCATCCATCGCGTCGCGCGTCAGGCCGTATTTGTCGGCCACCATCTGCGCGCCGACGAACTGGCTGAACTCGGCGACGTCGTAACGGTTCAGGATCGCCTTGCTCCACGGCCCTTCGCCCAGTCCGGCCTCGGCATGGAGGCGGAAATTGGAGCCCATCGGGACGCGGGTCATGCTTTCCGCGCCGGCGGCGATGACGACATCCTGCGTCCCCGACATCACCGCCTGCGCGGCAAAGTGCAGCGCCTGCTGCGACGATCCGCACTGTCGATCGATCGTGACCGCCGGCACGCTGTCCGGCAGCGTCGAGGCGAGGACCATGTTCCGGCCGAACGCGAACGCCTGTTCGCCCGCCTGGCTGACGCACCCGACGATGACGTCTTCGACCACGGCCGGATCGATCCCGGTTCGCGTGACCAGCGCATCGAGGATCGTCGCACCCAGATCGGCCGGGTGGACCCCGGCCAGCGCCCCCTTGCGACGACCGCCGGGGGTTCGGACGGCTTCGACGATATAGGCTTCGGCCATCAGCGGGCTCCCGGAATACTGGCGTTGGGGAAATCGGGTTTGCGCTTGGCGAGATAGGCGGCGATCCCCTCTCGTCCCTCCGCGGTGCGCGCCTGCGTGGCGATGCTGCGCGCCTCGGCATCCAGGTGCGCCTCGAACGGCGTCGTCTGGGCGTCGAGCAGCAAGCGTCGCGTCGCGCCGATCGCCGAGGTCGCGGAGGCCACGAGCGCATGCGCGAGGGCGATCGATTCGGTCGCCAGCGCGTCCGGCGCGGTCACGCGCGTGACCATCCCGATCGTTGCCGCCTCGTCTGCCCCGACGCGGGTGTTGCGCAGGCACAGCTCCTGCGCGCGGCGCAGGCCGATCAAGCGCGGCAACAGCCAGCTCGTCCCGCCATCGGGCGACATGCCGATCGCGGTATAGGCCAGGGTGAAATGGGCCGTCGGGTCGGCAAGCGCGATGTCGCCGAGCAGGGCAAGGCCGATCCCCGCGCCTGCGGCCGGACCGTTGACCGCGGTGACCAGCGGCTTGTCCATTCGCGCCAGGCGCGCGATCGCGGCGTGGAGATAGGCGGTGATCTCTTTGAGCAACGCCGGCAGCCGCTCGCCCGCGTCGCCGAACGAACCGACGTCACCGCCGGCGCAGAAGAACCGCCCGCTGCCGGTCAGCAGCACGCAGCGCACCCCCGGATCCTCGTCGCACCGGATCGCCGCCTCCATCAGCGCGCGCGCCAGCGTGACGTCGATCGCATTGGCTGCCTGCGGACGGTCCAGCGTCAGGACTGCGACCGCGCCGTTACGCTCGACGCGCAGGCCCGTCATGCGCCGATCAGCTCGACCGCGACGGCGGTCGCTTCTCCCCCGCCGATGCACAGCGCGGCAACGCCCCTGGTAAGCCCGCGCCGCTTCAGCGCGGCGACCAATGTGGCGATGATCCGCGCGCCGCTCGCGCCGATCGGATGGCCGAGCGCGGTCGCACCCCCGTTCACGTTCAGCTTCTCGTGCGGGATGGCCAGCTCCCGCATCGCGATCATCGCGACGGTCGCGAACGCCTCGTTCACCTCGAACAGGTCGACGTCGTCGACGCGCCACCCGGCGCGGTCGAGGACCTTGCGGATCGCCGCGACCGGCGCGGTCGTGAATTTCGCCGGTTCGTGCGCATGCGCCGCCGTCGCGACGATCCGCGCCTCCTGCGCGAGGCCCAGCCGCGAAGCCACGCTCGCACGGGTCAGCACCAGCGCTGCCGCGCCATCGGAGATCGACGCCGAGGTGGCCGCGGTGATCGTGCCGTCCTTGGCGAAGGCGGGTTTCAGGCCGGGAATCTTCCCGGGCCTGGCCTTCCCCGGCTGTTCGTCATCGGAGACGATGACGTCGCCGCCGCGCGTCGTCACGGTCACGGGCACGACCTCGTCGGCAAACCCGCCGCCCGTCACCGCGGCATTCGCGCGCGTCAGGCTCTCGATCGCGAAGGCGTCCTGGTCCTCCCGCGTGAACTGGTACTCGCCCGCGGTATCCTCGGCAAAGGCGCCCATCGGCTTGCCCTTGTCATAGGCGTCCTCGAGCCCGTCCATCATCATCGAATCCGACACGACGTCATGGCCGATCCGCGCCCCCGCGCGATGCTTGGCGAGCAGGAACGGCGCGTTGGTCATGCTTTCCATGCCCCCTGCGACCACGACGTCGACGGTCCCGGCCATCAGCGCCTCGGCCGCCATGATCGTCGCCTGCATGCCGGAGCCGCACATCTTGTTGACCGTGGTCGCCTCGACCGAAATGGGGAGGCCGGCGCCGAGTGCCGCCTGTCGTGCCGGCGCCTGACCCAGCCCGGCAGGGAGCACGCATCCCATGTAGATGCGGTCGATGATCGCCGGATCGACCCCGGAACGCTCGACCGCGGCCCGGACGGCGGTGGCGCCCAGCTGCACCGCGGTGACGCCGGACAGCGCCCCCTGGAAGCCGCCCATCGGCGTGCGGGCATAGCTGGCGATAATGACGGGATCGTCGGTCATGAAGAGTCCTTCGGGACGGTTAGAGCGCGCGGGCGATGACCATCCGCTGGATGTCGGACGTGCCCTCGTAGATCTGGCAGACGCGGACATCGCGGTAGATCTTGGCGAGCCCGTATTCCTCGAGATAGCCATAGCCGCCGAGCGTCTGGATCGCGCCCGAGCACACCGTTTCGGCGATCTCCGACGCGACGAGCTTGGCCATCGATGCCTCGGTCAGGCAGGGCAGGCCGCCGTCCTTGAGGCTCGCGGCATGCAGGACGAGCTGACGGCTCGCCTCCAGCCTGGCGGCCAGGTCGGCGAGGCGGAATCCGACGGCCTGGTGCTCGATGATCGGCTTGCCCATCGAGCTGCGATCCTTGGCGTAGGCGACCGCGATTTCCAGCGCGGCCTGCGCCATGCCGACGCACTGCGCCGCGATGCCGATCCGACCGGCTTCCAGGTTGGACAGGGCCAGCCGGTAGCCGGCACCTTCCTCGCCGAACAGCAACGCGTCCTCGACGAACAGATCGTCGAAGCGGATCGCGCAGGTGTCGGACGCCGCCTGGCCCAGCTTGTGCTCGACCTTGTCGACGCGATAGCCGGCACGATCGGTCGGCACCAGGAACCCCGAGATGCCGCGCTTGCCTGCCGCCGGATCGGTTACCGCGAACACCATCGCCACGCCCGCGATATTGCCCGAGGTGATGAACTGCTTGGCACCGTTCAGCACCCAGCCGCCATCGACCCGCGTCGCCCGCGTGCGCATCGCGGCGGCATCCGACCCTGCATCGGTCTCGGTCAGCGCGAACGCGCCGATCATGCGACCCGCGATCAGGTCGGGAAGGAAGCGCGCTTTCTGTACGTCGCTGCCGTAGCGGAGGATGCCGGAGACGAGCAGGCTGTTCTGGATCGACACGATCGTCGACAGCGCGCCGTCGGCCGCGGCGAGTTCGATCAGCGCGAGCGCATAGGACACGTAATCCGCGCCCGCCCCGCCTGCCGCTTCCGGCGCGGTCATGCCCATCAGGCCCAGCCCGGCGAGTTCGCCGAACAGCCCGTCGGGGAAGCCGGCGGCGGCCTCGAACGCGGCGCTGTGCGGTCTGATCCGGTCCTGTGCGAACGCGCGCACGGTGTCGCGGATCGCGCTCTGGGTTTCGGTCAGCAGCATGGTGGGGGTTCCGTCACGGCGCGGCGCGTCAGCGCAGCGGCCTGCTCATCGCGTAGGGCAGGGTGGAGGAGGCGATCGACGACCGTCGTCCGCCCGGATGGACCACGGTCACGCGGCCGAGGCCCGGCGAGACGACCACGCCGATCATCTCGTCGACCCATTTGTGCAGCGCCGCCCGGCTCCATTCGAGTTCGCTGCCGTCGATCGTCGCGACCCCCGATGCCTCGAGTTCCTCCTCGAGCTCGATCACGCGGTCGGTGACGGCGCGCAACGTGTCGTCGGTGGCTTCGGTCATGGTCGTCCCTTCGCAAGTCCGTATGGCGGGCGGCACGAACGGACCGCCCGCCGAATAGTCGTGGATCAGAACGGCAAATTGTACATGCGCACCGCGTTGGTCTCGAGCACCTTCTTCTTGATGTCGTAGCTATAGCTGCCGAGCGACTTCTCGATATGCTTCTGGACGCCGGGATAGAGCGAGGTCGGGTGCGGAAAATCGGTCTCGAACATCATGTTGTCGTAGCCGATCGTTTCCAGCAGCAGCTTCGGGCCGATCGTCTCGAACCAGAAGGTGCCGAAGAAGTGATCGTGGAAATACTCCCACGGAGTCTTCTGCAGCACGCCGCCGGCGCGGTTGGGAAGCATCTCCTGGAACTGGTGTTCGAGCGCTTCGACGGCGAACGGAATCCAGCCCATGCCGCTCTCGATCAGCCCGATCTTCAGTCCGGGATGCTTGTCGAGGCGTCCGCTGACCATCCAGTTGCCGAGCGTCGCGACGTTGCCGATCGAGAACATCGTCGCCACCACCGACAGCGTCTGTTCGAACGCGAAGCCGTCCCAGGTCAGCGTCGTCGGGTCCATCGCAGCGTTCAAATGGAAGTTGATCGGCGTCTTGGTCTGGCTGCACAGGTCGAGGAAGTCGTCCCAGTAGCTCCGCATGTACGACGGCACGCCGACGCGCTCGGGCGTGTCGGGCAGCACGAAGCCCTTCAGCCCCATGTCGATGCACCGGCGCGCTTCCTTGTCGAGCGCGTCCTTGTCCCACAGGGGCAGATGCGCCATCGTGAACAGGCGGTCGCCCGAGACACGCTGCCGCTCGACCGCGGCATCGTTGTACATCTTGATGATCTCGACGGCGAGTTCGTTGTCGCCCAGCGACATCAGCGAACCGGCCTGGGTCACGCCCGAATTATGGTAGCAGATCTGCGCATAGACGCCCATGTCGTCCATCGCCTGCAGCCGCGGCTTCACCTCGTGGCCGCCGGGATGCGATTCATCCAGCGTCGGGAAGGCGAGGCGGCCGAGCAGCTTGTTGTTGTCCTTGCCGATGACGTTGCCGCCCATCGAACCGAAGTCGCGGTCGCCGACGAACCAGCGGTCGACGTCGTTGACGCGGCGCACCACCGGCACCCGGTCCTTGAACTTCGCGGGCGCCTGCGACGTGAACAGATCGGGCGCTTCGGTCAGGTGCGTGTCGGTGTCGACGATCTTGATTCCGGCCAATGCTTCGTCGAGTCCGCCGGACTGCGACGCATAGTCCACCTGGCGGATCACGCCGCCGCGTGTATAGCCTTCCGCCGACCAGTATTTCCGCGCATCGCTCGCGAGATCCTTGGTATCGTTGTCCGCCATGGCTTCCTCCATCCAATCGCTTGCCCGGGTTCCCGCGGCACCTCGGCACGCGGTCACGGCAATGCATCGGCGATCGGCATACGCGGTTTGAACGGCGGGTATCCACCCCGGGCGGAGGGGCGAGGGGCAAAGTCCGCCCCGGCGATACCCACGCCGCCGGACCCGCGTCGCGGGCCTTGCGACGCGATGACGCGACGGGGTCGTCAGTCGGTCGCGGGGCCGTCGCTCAACTGGCGCGTCAGCGCACGCGCGCCGGCAAGAACCGCGTTGCACAATGCCGGCAGTCCGCGACGGTGCAGGGCGTTGCCGAGACCGGTCGCGACGAGCGCATGCGTCGGCGCGCCGGGCGCCTGCCACACAGGCGCGGCGACCACCGTGACCCCCGCGATGTAGTTCCCCTCGTCGATCGCATAGCCACGTACGCGCGTCTGCTCGACCTCGGCCAGCCAGCGGTCGAACGGCGGCGGATCGTCCCAGCGCAGCGTGTGGAAGCGGCGTTCGAGCTCGGCTGGCGCAAAGTCGGCGAATGCCGCGTTGCAGCGGCCGGTGGCGCTGATCAGCACCGGAAAGCGGCTGCCCACCTGGGTGCTCAGCTGGAAACTGTGCCCGGACTGCGCGACGCCAACGACCACCATATGGTCGAGACCGACGACCTGCACGCCGATCATCGTGACCTCGAACTGGTCGCAGAGCCTGTCGAGCATCGGTTGCGCGAGATCGGCGAAGCGACTGCGGCGCAGCCATTGTCGCGCGAGCGTCAGCACGCCGGCGTCGAGCGCGTAACGCTTGGTCGCCGCGTCGAACAGGACGAGCTCCTCGGCCACCAGCGCGCGGAGCACGTACAGGCAGGTGCTCGGCACCAGGGTCAGTTCCCGCGCGATCGCATGCACGCCGAGCGGAGCGTCGCTCTTGCCGAGCAGCCGCAGGATCGCCGCGGCACGCGCGATCGCGGGCGCCCTGCTGGCCGTCGTGTCTGCCGTGCCCATGACCGCCCGTCCCGTTCCGCATCGCCCATGCGATATCACTGCCGTTCAATATAGAGAACAATGTTCGATATATACAACAAAATTGCGGGCGTGACATAAGCTCGTCACCGCGATGGCAGGACGTCCGCGGCGGAGAGTGGCGAGCGCGACCATGAAGCTGACCGATTTCACGCGATATGCCGATGCCGTGGCGCATGCCGACCGGGACGCACCCTGGGCGCTGTTCGACGGGGATCGCGACGATCTGAACATCGCGCACGAATGCATCACCCGGCATGCCGTCGGCGACGGTCGCGCCGCGGTTCGCATCGCGCATGCCGATGGTCGCGACGAGGTACTGACGTTCGATGCGATCGCGGCCGGCGCAGCGCAGTTCGCGCACTGGCTCGACGCCAACGACGTGCATCCAGGCGACCGCATCGCCTTCATGCTCGAACCGTCCCTGCCATTCTATGTCTGCCTGTTCGGCGCGATGCAGACCGGCGCCATCAGCGTCCCGCTGTTCACGCTGTTCGGGCCCGATGCGCTGCGCCTGCGCGTCGACGACTGCAAGCCGGCTTTGCTCATCACCAATCGCGAGAAGGCACCGATGGCACGCGAGATCGACGGCCTGCGGGTGATCGTCGCCGATGACGGCCTGCTCGACGAGATCGCGCGATACCCTGCGACCTATGCGTCGAAGACGAAGGCGAACGATCTCGCGGTGTTCCAGTACACGTCGGGCACGACGCGCGAATTGCCCGAGGCGGTGAAGCACACGCACCGCGCGCTGGTGACGCTCATGTTCGCCGCGCTCTACGGCACTGGCATCCGTCCGGGCGACCAGTTCTTCTGCCCATCTTCCCCGGCCTGGGGGCACGGGCTGTGGCATGGCACGCTCGCGCCGCTGGGGCTGGGCGTTTCGACCGGTACGTTCGCCGGGCGGTTCGACGCGACGCGCCTGATGAAGGCGCTGCAGGACCACCGGATCACCAACATGTCCGCCGCGGCGACGCATTACCGGATGATGCGCAACGCCGGCACCGCGAGCGACTTCGCGTTCGCGATCGAGAAGCTGTCCTATACCGGCGAGCCGATCGACCCGGCGACGCTGGAGTTCATCGAGCGCACCTTCCACGTCCCGGCCTGCAGCATGTACGGCACGACCGAGATCGGTGTGGTGCTGGTCAACTTCCCCGGCGCGGACGATTTCGCGGTCAAGCCGGGATCGCTTGGCAAGGCGGTGCCGGGGCAGCGCCTGCGGGTCCAGGCGCCGGACGGGTCGCCCTCGCCGGTCGGCGAAATCGGCGAGCTGATGCTGTGGCGCCGCGATTGCTGGGAGACGACCAAGGACCTCGCGAAGATCGATGCCGACGGTTATTTCTACCACTGCGGTCGCGCCGACGACGTGATCATCTCCGCCGGCTGGACGATGAGTGCGGTCGAGATCGAGAACACGATGCTCAAGCATCGCGACGTCCGGGAATGCGCGGTGATCGGCGCACCCGATGCGACGCGCGGGCTGGTGGTGAAGGCGTTCGTCGTCTCCGACCGGCTGCCGAGCCCCGAATTCGTCCGCGAGTTGCAGGACTTCACCAAGCAGCGGCTCGCCGCGCACGAATTTCCCCGGATCGTCGAATTCACCGACGAACTGCCCAAGACTCCCGCCGGCAAGGTGCATCGCAAGGTCCTGCGCGACCGCGAGGCGGCTGCCGCGCTGGCCAGCACGCATTGATACAGGAGAAGATCGAATGGCGACCGTAATGGAAAAGACCGAGAACCGTTTCCCGAAGATCACCGAGGAGGGTCTGGACGACCTGCGCAAGCGCATCGGCGTCAAGATCGAGAACACGGTGGAGCCATGGAACTACGAGGCATCGCGCGACGCGATCCGCCATTACGCGCACGGCATCGGCGACGACAATCCGCTCTGGTGCGATCCCGCCTATGCGAAGACGACGCGCTATGGCGACGTCGTCGCGCTACCGAGCTTCCTGTTCACGACCAGCCGGATCATCTCGGGCTATTGCGGCGGCTTGTCGGGCGTCCACGCGATGTGGGCGGGCGCCGACTGGACCTGGCACAAGCCGGTCCTGCGCAACGACACGATCCGCACCGAGGCGTATCTGAAGGACCTGGTCGAGCATCAGACCAGGTTCGCCGGGCGCAGCTTCCAGCAGATCTATCACGTCGATTTCTTCAACCAGTCGGGCGACAAGGTTGCCGAGGGCGATAGCTGGGTGTTCCGCACCGATCGCGACGAGGCGCGCGAGCGCGGCACCAAATACACCGAGGCGCGCGGCCGCGTCGAGCAGTATACCGAGGAGGAACTGGCCGAGTTCACGCGGTTGTACCAGGCCGAGGAAATCCGCGGCGCGACTCCCCGCTACTGGGAGGACGTCAGCGTCGGCGACGCGCTGCCGCGCATGATGAAGGGCCCGATGACCGTCACCGGCTTCATCTGCTACGCGCAAGGCTGGGGCGGGCTCTATATCCGCGCCAACAAGCTCGCCAACCAGATGCAGCAGGCGCATCCGGGGCTCGGCATCCGCAACCGCTTCAACGTGCCGGACTGCCCCGAGCGGGTGCACTGGGACGAGGCGTTCGCGCTCGAGGTCGGCGCGCCGGGCGCGTATGACTATGGTCCGGAGCGGTGTTCCTGGCTGACGCACCACGTCACCAACTGGATCGGCGACGACGGCTTCCTGACCAAGTCGAAATGCCAGATCCGCCGCCACAATCCCGATGGCGACGCGATGTACATCGACGGCTCGGTGATCCGCAAGTTCGAGGAGGGCGGCAGGAAGTTCATCGAGATCCAGCAGCAGGCGACGACCCATCGCGGCGAGGTCTCGGCGTTCGGCAGCGCGATCGCGGAACTGCCGAGCAGGGCGTGATCGCAGCATAAGGCATCCGCCCCCCTCCCTCGCGTCTCCGCCTCCCCCGACAGGGGCAGGAGCGGACCGTGCGGAAGGGGGGGCGTGCTTCGATAAGCTCAGTCCGAACGGTATCTTGCGATAATGACCGATCCCGATCCCGCCCCCTGGCCCGGCCCGCTGGCCGGCGTGCGCGTCCTCGATTTCACGCGCGTCCTGGCCGGGCCGTCGGCGGCGCTCGCGCTGGCCGATCTCGGGGCCGAGGTGATCAAGGTCGAACCGCCGGGCATCGGCGACGAGACCCGCGGCTTCCCGCCGCACCGCGACGGGACGAGCCACTATTTCCTCAGCGTCAATCGCGGCAAGAAGAGCATCGTCATCGATCTCAAGACGCCGGCCGGCGTCGCGCTCGCCCGTGATCTCGCGGCTAAATGCGACATCCTGGTCGAGAATTACCGCCCCGGCGTGATGGACCGGCTGGGGCTTGGCTATGCCACGCTGTCGGCGCTGAACCCGGGCCTCATCTATTGCGCGATCTCGGGGTACGGGATGACCGGTCCGCTGCGCGATCGACCATCGTTCGACATCGTGTTGCAGGCGATGTCGGGCGCGCTCAGCGTCAACGGCGAACCCGGCGGGCTGCCGACCAAGATGGGCATTCCGCTGGGCGACCTGGTTGGCGGGATCAACGGGCCGATCGGGATCCTTGCCGCCCTGTATGAGCGCAGCCGGACGGGGAAGGGGCGGCTGATCGACATCAGCCTGATGGACGGGCTCACCAACCTGCTCGGCTATGTCGCGCAGCTCGCCTTCTTCACCGGCGAGGATCCGACCCCGCAAGGCTCGCAGCACCCCAACCTCGTCCCCTACGGCATATTTCCGGCACGCGACGGGGGGATCGTGGTCGCCTGCCTGACCAACGCGTTCTGGACGCGGATCTGCGCGGCGCTCGGGATGCTCGAGCTGGTCACCGACGCGCGCTTCGCGACGATCGAGCAGCGCCGCGACCACCGGGCCGAGGTCAACGCCGTGCTCTCGACCTTCACCTCGGCGCATACGGTCGCCGAACTGGTCGCGATCTTCACGGCGCACCAGGTACCCCATGCCCCGATCCTGGGCGTGACCGAAGCGCTCGCGCAGCCCCAGACCGTGGCGCGCGAAATGGTCGTCGAGGTCGAGCACAAGACGCTCGGGACGATCCCGATCGTCAATCGCCCGATCCGCTACGTCGACGCGGAACAACCGCTGCCGACCGCGCCGCCCGTGCTGGGCGAACATACCGACGACGTGCTCGCCGATGTTCTCGGCCTGTCCGCACTCGCCATCGACGCGCTGCGCAGGGACAAGATCGTCGCCTGATGTACCGGACCGGTCGAACGGCGGCGTCCCCTGCGCGTCGCACGACGCAGCGCCACGCCGCGCAGAACCAGGATAAGGACTCCGCATGAGCGCTCCCGTGCTCGATACCCGATTGTCTGCCGACAGCGAGACGTTCCGCGCCAACGCCGCATACAATTGCAGCCTAGCCGCGACGCTGCGCGCCGACGTCGCCCGCACGGCGCTCGGCGGCAACGCGCAAGCGCGCGCGCGTCACACCGGCCGTGGCAAGCTGCTGCCGCGCGACCGGGTCGCGCGCCTGCTCGACCCCGGCTCGGCGTTCCTCGAGATCGGGCAGCTCGCCGCCAATGGCCTGTACGACGACGAAGTCCCCGGCGCCGGCGTGATCGCCGGGATCGGCCGCGTCTCGGGGCGCCAGTGCATGATCCTGTGCAACGACGCGACGGTGAAGGGCGGGACCTATTACCCGCTCACGGTGAAGAAGCATCTGCGCGCGCAGGAGATCGCCGAGCAAAACCATCTGCCCTGCATCTACCTGGTCGACAGCGGCGGCGCGAACCTGCCGCACCAGGCAGACGTCTTCCCGGACCGCGATCATTTCGGGCGGATCTTCTTCAACCAGGCGCAGATGTCGGCCAGGGGCATCCCCCAGATCGCCTGCGTGATGGGCAGCTGCACCGCCGGCGGGGCCTATGTGCCCGCGATGTCCGACGAGACGATCATCGTGCGCGGGCAGGGAACGATCTTCCTCGCCGGGCCGCCGCTGGTCAAGGCGGCGACCGGCGAGGTTATCTCCGCGGAGGAACTCGGCGGCGCGGACACGCACGGTCGCAAGTCCGGCGTGGTCGATCATGTCGCCGAGAATGACGACCATGCGCTGACCATCGTCCGCGACATCGTGTCGACCCTGCCGCAGCAGGTCTCCGCTCCCGTCAACCTGCGGGCACCGCGCGCGCCGAAATTCGACGCCGACGACCTGTACGGCATCGTCCCGGCCGACGTGCGCGCGCCGTACGACGTGCACGAAGTGATCGCTCGAATCGTCGATGCCTCCGAATTCCACGAATTCAAGGCGTTGTACGGCACGACGCTGGTCTGCGGCTTTGCCCATATCTGGGGTCAGCCCGTCGCGATCCTCGCCAATAACGGGGTGCTGTTCAGCGAAAGCGCGCAAAAGGGCGCGCATTTCATCGAGCTCGCATGCCAGCGGCGAGTCCCCTTGCTGTTCCTGCAGAACATTTCGGGCTTCATGGTGGGCGGGAGATACGAGGCCGAAGGGATCGCCAAGCACGGCGCGAAGCTCGTCACGGCGGTCGCCACCGCGACCGTGCCGAAGATCACCGTGCTGATCGGCGGCAGCTTTGGCGCCGGAAACTACGGCATGTGCGGCCGCGCCTATTCGCCCCGCTTCCTGTTCGCATGGCCGAACAGCCGGATCAGCGTGATGGGCGGCGAGCAGGCTGCGTCCGTGCTCGCCACGGTCCACCGCGATGCCGACAGCTGGACGCCCGACCAGTCCGAAGCCTTCAAGGCACCGGTTCGCCGGAAATACGAGGACGAGGGCAACCCCTGGTACGCCACCGCGCGGCTGTGGGACGACGGCATCATCGACCCCGCGCAGACCCGCGACGTGCTCGGCCTCGCGCTGGCCGCCACGCTCAACGCGCCGATCCCCGAACGCCCCGCGTTCGGCGTCTTCCGGATGTGACGATGCTGCCTTCCACCGAAGAGCGGGGCCCTGCGCCGACCCGACACCGCCCCGACGGTCACGGCGGTCACGGCGGTCGTCCCTCATCACAGGGCACATCCCGATGATCGAATCGCTCCTGATCGTAAACCGCGGCGAGATCGCCTGCCGGATCATCCGCACCGCCCGCGCGATGGGGATCCGCACGATCGCGGTCTATTCGGACGCCGACGCGACCGCGCTCCACGTACGCGATGCCGACCAGGCCGTGCATATCGGCCCGGGCCCGGCGCGCCAAAGCTATCTGGTCGGCGAGGCCATCATCGCCGCGGCGCGCGACACCGGAGCCCAGGCCATCCACCCAGGCTACGGCTTCCTCAGCGAGAACGCCGACTTCGCGCAATCGGTGCTCGACGCAGGGCTGGTCTGGGTCGGTCCGCGCCCCGACAGTATCCGCGCCATGGGTTTGAAGGACGCGGCGAAGGCGCGCATGATCGCCGCGGGCGTTCCCGTCACGCCCGGCTATCTCGGTGCGGATCAGTCACCCGAACGCCTCGCCTCGGCGGCGGCGGACATCGGCTATCCCGTCCTCATCAAGGCGGTCGCGGGCGGGGGCGGGAAGGGCATGCGGCGCGTCGATACGCCCGCCGAATTCGCCGACGCGCTCGCGTCCTGCCAGCGCGAGGCGGCGTCGTCGTTCGGCAACACCGCGGTGCTGCTCGAGAAATATATCCTCTCGCCCCGCCATATCGAGGTGCAGGTCTTCGGCGACACCCAGGGCACCATCGTCCACCTCTTCGAACGCGATTGCTCGCTGCAGCGCCGTCACCAGAAAGTGATCGAGGAGGCGCCTGCGCCCGGCATGGACGATGCGAGCCGCGCCGCGATCTGCGCTGCCGCGGTGAAGGCAGCGAAGGCGGTCGATTATGTGGGCGCCGGCACGATCGAATTCATCGCCGATGCCAGCGATGGCCTGCGCGCCGACCGGATCTGGTTCATGGAGATGAACACGCGGTTGCAGGTCGAGCATCCCGTGACCGAGGCGATCACCGGCATCGATCTGGTGGAGTGGCAGCTCCGCGTCGCCAGTGGCGAACCGTTGCCCATGCGGCAGGACGAGTTGCGCATCACCGGTTGGGCGATCGAGGCGCGGCTCTATGCGGAGAACCCCGCCACGGGGTTCCTCCCGTCGATCGGGCGCCTCGATCACTTCGCCTTGCCGACCGAACTTCGCATCGAGACCGGCGTCGCCGCGGGCGGCGAGGTCAGCGCGTTCTACGATCCGATGATCGCCAAGCTGATCGTTCACCGCGCCGATCGGGCCGACGCGATCGATCGATTGAAGCAGGCGTGTGAGCGCGTCGAATGTGCGCCCGTCCACACGAACGCCTGGTTTCTGGCGCGATTGCTGGCTGCCCCGGGCTATGCGGCCGGCACCGCGACGACCGCGTTCATCGCCGATCATCTCGACACGCTCGCGGACGACCCCGAGCCGAGCCCGGCGCTGTTGCAGGCTGCCGGCGACGCGCTCGTCGCACGCCATTCTTCCGGCGGCGGCGCGTCGCGAATGCCTGCCGGGCTTCGCGGGTTTCGGCTGAATGCGGATCGCGTGAACCGGATCGAACTGGTGGCGGACGGCAAACCCTACACCGTCGCGCTGAGCCAGCCGGGTGCAGGCCTTTATGCGAGCCGGGACCGGCCGGGCGTGTCGATCGACGAGGACGGCCACGTCACCGCGTTCGAACTCGGGCAGAGCTTTTCGATCCGGGTGCCACGCGTCGAGGGCGCGGCGTCCGGCCCCGCCACCGACGGCGTGATCCTTGCGCCGATGCCGGGCCGGATCATCGCGGTCGACGTGGTCGCGGGCGCGATTGTGACGAAGGGCCAGAAGATCGTGACGCTGGAGGCGATGAAGATGGAGCATTCGCTGACTGCGCCGTTCGACGGCGTCGTCGCCGACCTTGCCGCAGCGGTTGGCGGGCAGGTCGCCGAGGGGACGAGGCTGGCCAGGATAGAGCGGAGCGAGCCACCCGCCGCCTAACCGCGCCGGCGATACCTCGTAAGGTCGATTGACCTGGCAAATCGCACCCCGCAAAACCCCGACGATCGATCCGACGAAAGTTATTTCCGCATGTCTCTCATCCTGTCCGATCCGGCGCTGTTGCGCGGGCAATGCTATGTCGATGGCAGTTGGGTCGGAGAGGGCGCGATCGCGGTCGACGATCCTGCGAGCGGCGAGACGCTCGGCCTGGTGCCGTCGCTCGGCGAGGCCGAGACCGATGCGGCGATCGCGGCCGCCGAAGCGGCGCTGCCAGCGTGGCGCGCGAGGACTGCCGGCGACCGCGCGCGGATCCTCAGGCGATGGTTCGACCTGATGATGGCGGCACAGGACGATCTCGCGATGATCCTGACACGCGAACAGGGCAAGCCGCTGGCCGAGGCAAAGGGCGAGATCGCCTATGCCGCGGCCTTCCTCGAATGGTTCGGCGAGGAGGCGAAGCGTGTCTATGGCGAGGTGATCCCGAGCCACCGCACCGACAGTCGCATCATCGTCCTCAAACAACCCGTCGGCGTGGTCGCGGCGATCACGC
This sequence comes from Sphingomonas ginsenosidivorax, assembly GCF_007995065.1. Lineage (NCBI taxonomy): Bacteria > Pseudomonadati > Pseudomonadota > Alphaproteobacteria > Sphingomonadales > Sphingomonadaceae > Sphingomonas > Sphingomonas ginsenosidivorax. The sequence goes on from NZ_VOQR01000001.1 coordinate 929,597, forward strand.
CGTGGAACTTCCCCGCGGCGATGATCACGCGAAAGGTTGCGCCGGCGCTCGCGGCAGGCTGCACGATGGTGTTGAAGCCCGCGACGCAGACCCCGCTATCGGCACTGGCGCTCGCCGTGCTCGCGGAGCGGGCAGGGGTGCCGAAGGGCGTCTTCAACGTCGTGACCGGGTCCTCGCGCGTGATCGGCGCGGCGCTGACGGGCAGTGCCGTCGTGCGCAAGCTGAGCTTCACCGGCTCGACCGAGGTCGGCCGGACGTTGATGGCACAGTGCGCGCCGACCATGAAGAAGCTGTCGATGGAACTGGGCGGGAACGCGCCGTTCATCGTCTTCGCCGATGCCGATCTCGATGCCGCGGTCGAGGGCGCGATGGCATCGAAATACCGAAATTCCGGCCAGACCTGCGTCTGCGTCAATCGTATCCTCGTCCAGCGCAACGTGGCCGATGCGTTCGAGGCGAAGCTCAAGGCCGCCGTCGACAGGCTGAAGGTCGGGCCGGGCACGCAGGCGGGCGTGATGCAGGGCCCGTTGATCGACGCCAACGCGGTGGCGAAGGTCGAGGAGCATATCGCCGACGCGCTGGCCAAGGGCGGACGGCTGGTCACGGGCGGCAAGCGCTCGGGGCTCGGCCATAGTTTCTTCGATCCGACGATCGTGAGCGGCTGTACCCCGGACATGGCGTTGGCGCACGAGGAGACGTTCGGGCCGCTGGCCTCGATCTTCCTCTTCGACACCGAGGACGAGGCGATCGCGCTGGCCAACGACAGCGAGGTCGGGCTGGCCGCCTATTTCTACACGCGCGACCTGGCGCGGACGTGGCGCGTCGGCGAGGCGCTGGAGGTCGGCATCGTCGGGATCAATACCGGGATCATCTCGACCGAGGTCGCGCCGTTCGGCGGGATCAAGCAATCGGGCATGGGGCGCGAAGGGTCGCGGCACGGGATCGAGGATTATCTCGAGCTAAAATATCTTTGCATGGCGGGGATGTGACCCGTCCTTCGGACAGGAATCGACCATGGACTTGAACGGCGTAGCGGCGATCGTCACCGGCGGGGCATCGGGCCTCGGCAATGCCACCGCGACCATGTTGGCGGCGGCGGGCGCGAAGGTCGCGATCTTCGATCTCAACGAAGACGTCGGCGCACGCGCGGCGCAGACGATCGGCGGTGCGTTCTTCAAGGTCAATGTCGCGGACGATGCCAGCGTCAGCGATGCGATCGCGGCGGCGCAGGCGGTGCACGGGCCGGCGCGCGTGCTGGTCAATTGCGCCGGGGTCGCGCCGGCGATCCGCATCGTCAACAAGGAGGGGCAGCCGCACCCGCTCGACGCGTTCCGCAAGACGGTCGAGGTCAACCTGATCGGCACCTTCAACATGATCTCGAAATTCGCCGCGGCGCTGATCGCTGCGGGGATCGAGGGCGAGGAAGCGGGGGTCGTCGTCAACACCGCCTCGGTCGCTGCGTATGACGGACAGATCGGGCAGGCTGCCTATGCGTCGTCGAAGGGCGGGGTGGTCGGGCTTACGCTGCCCGCCGCGCGCGATCTCGCACAGCACCGCATCCGCGTGGTGACGATCGCGCCGGGCATCTTCCTCACCCCCATGCTGATGGGCCTGCCGCAGGCGGCACAGGACTCGCTCGGCACGCAGGTGCCGCACCCGAGCCGGCTGGGGAAGCCCGAGGAATATGCGCAGATGGTCGCCGCGATCGTCGCCAACCCGATGCTCAACGGCGAAGTGATCCGGCTCGACGGCGCGATCCGCATGGCGCCCCGCTGACCTGTTGGGAGTAGGACGATGACCGATTTCGTGACGGCCGATTGCGGCATCCGGCAGCTGCACGCGCGCTTCGCCGACGCGGTATGGCGGCAGGATGCCACGAGCTTCGCCGACTGTTTCGCGCCCGACGGCGTCTGGAAGATCGCCGGCATGGTGCTCATCGGCCGCGACGAGATCGGCAGGGCGTGCGGACCGCTGCTGGGGCGGTGCGAGCGGATCCAGCTGGTCACCGGACAGCCGATCCTCGAGGTCGGCGACGGGTCGGCGATCGGACGGTTGCAGATGACCGAGTTCGCCAAGAAGCGCGACGGCACCACGGCCCTGACGTTCGGGACCTATCATGACCGCTATGTCGAGCATGACGGGGCGTGGTGCTTCGCGTGGCGGCACTGGACGATGGCCTATCACGGCCCGGTCGACATGAGCGGCCCCTATGTCACGCCGCCGGACTACGGTGCGTTTCCCGGGATGCCCGAGGCGGACGAGCCAACCTACGTGCGTCCGGCATAGGTCGTCCGCGCCGCCAATCCATCGCTCTGGCGGATTCGGCATGCCGGGCGCGCATGGTGCTGGACAGGTCTGCCCGACGGCGCGCATCCCGGTGTGTAATAGACAGGCCTGTTGACTAGAACGGCGGGCCATACCGAGGAGCGGATATGACCTGCCTGCCAACGCAGACGCCATCGGCCGACGAGATCGACATCGCTGCGCTCAAGGCGAAATATGCGCACGAGCGCGACAAGCGCATCCGGACCGAGGGGCAGGAGCAATATGCCCGCCCGACCGGCGACGTGATCGAGGATTACGTCACCGATCCGCACATGCCCGTCACCCCGCGCGACGCCATCAGCGAGGAGATCGACGTCGTCGTGCTCGGCGCGGGCTGGTCGGGGATCATGGCCGCGTACAATCTGGTCAAGCAGGGGATGACCGATTTCCGCATCGTCGACACCGCCGGCGACTTTGGCGGGGTGTGGTACTGGAACCGCTATCCGGGCATCCAATGCGACAACGAATCCTACATCTATCTGCCGCTGCTCGAAGAGACCGGCTTCATGCCGTCGCGCAAGTTCGCCGACGGCCGGGAGATCCAGCGCTATGCGCGCAGTATCGCCGAGACGTTCGGCTTCGCGGACAAGGCCCTCTTCCATACCCAGACCAGGGGATTGCGCTGGGACGCGGAGATCGACCGCTGGCGGGTGACGACCAATCGCGGCGACGACCTTCGCGCGCGCTTCGTGATCGTGGCGAGCGGCGTACTCAACATGCCCAAGCTACCCGCCGTGTCGGGGATGGACCGGTTCAACGGCAGGATGTTCCACAGCGCACGCTGGGACTATGGCTATACCGGCGGGTCGTACGAGAACCCGGTGCTCGACCGGCTCGCCGACAAGCGCGTCGCCATCGTCGGAACGGGCGCCACCGCGATCCAGATCGTCCCGTACCTCGCGCGCTACGCCAAGAAGCTCTACGTCGTGCAGCGAACCCCCTCCAGCGTCGACGAGCGGCCCAACCCGCCGACCGATCCCGACTGGGCCGCCGGGCTGCCGGCAGGGTGGCAGCGAGCGCGCCAGGCCAATTTCCACCGCGCCGCGATGGAAGCGTTCCATCCGGGCGACGAGGACCTGATCTGCGACATCTGGACCGAGATCAGCCGCAATCTCGCCGCGGAAATGGCAGCGGAGGGCTGGCCCGCGCTGACGCCGGAACAGTTCATGGCGAAGCGCGACGTGGTCGAGTTCCGCGTGATGGAGCGGCTGCGGAGGCGGGTCGACGATCTCGTCGAGGATCCGGCAACGGCGGAGGCGCTCAAGCCCTATTACCGCTTCCTGTGCAAACGCCCGCTGTCGAGCGACGAATATTACCCGGCGTTCAACAGGCCCAATGTCGAGCTGGTCGATGTCTCGCTGACCAAGGGTCTGGAGGCGATGACCGAGAAGGGCTTCGTCGCCAACGGCAAGGACTATGAGGTCGACTGCATCATCTTCGCCAGCGGGTTCGAGGTGACGAGCGATCTCGAGCGGCGCTGGGGGATCGATGTGATCCAGGGCCGCGACGGCGCGTCGATCTACGACCATTGGCGCGACGGGCCGCGGACGTTCCACGGCGTCATGACCGCGGGTTTCCCCAACCAGTTCTACATGGGCTACATCCAGGGCGGGCTGAACGCCTCGGTCACCGAGCAGAACGGGCGGCAGGGCTATCACATCGCGCACATCATTGCCGAAGCCCTGAAACGCGGCACGCCGGTCGTCGAGCCGACCCAGACCGCGATGGACGCCTATGTCGCGCATTTCGAGGGGAACGAGATCGACACGTCGGCCTTCTCCCGCGAGTGCACGCCGAGCTATTTCAACAACGAGGGCGAGGGTGACGGGAAAGCCAAATGGCGATTGTTCCGCGCCTATGCGCCCGGCTGGGATGCGTTCCAGACGCTGCTGACGGTCTGGCGCGACCAGGGCGATATGGAGGGGCTTTCGTTGCGCGCGCCCGTCGCTGGATCGCACGGGCGGTGATTGCCTCCTCGGGGTGGACTTCGAGGGGTGATTTTCGAACAACCGGGGACGCGACAGAAGGACAGCAACCGTGAACAAGCCGGTCAGTATCGCCGTCGAGGACCTTGCCCAGCCGTTGACCTACGGCGTCGCACCGTTCCTCTCCCCGGACTATGCGCGCGCGGAAAAGGACAGGCTCTGGCCGCGGGTATGGCAACTCGCCGAGCGGGTCGAGGACTTCAGGGACGTGGGCGATTTTGTCACCTACAACGTCGCCGACGAGTCGATCATCATCATCAAGACGGGCGAGGACAGCTACAACGCGTTCCATAACGTCTGTCCGCATCGCGGTCGGCAGCTGGTCGACACGCCCGACGGCGTCCACAGCGTGCGCGGCAATCGACGCAACTTCGTCTGCGGCTTCCACGGCTGGACCTTCGATACCGAGGGCAACAACGTCTACATCCTCGACCAGGACGACTGGAAGGGCGCGCTGACGCCGGACCGGACGTGCCTGAGCCGCGTGCGGGTCGACAGCTGGGGTGGCTGGGTATGGATCAACATGGAGCCCGAGGGCGAGACGCTGACCGCGTTCCTCGAGCGCGCAGGCGAGGTGCTGACGCATTTCGAGCTCGACAAGATGCGCTACAAATGGCGCCAATGGGCGGTCTATCCGTGCAACTGGAAGACCGCGATCGAGGCGTTCATGGAGCCGTACCATGTCGCCGGCACGCATACGCAGCTGCTCGATTACGGCGATTACTATGCCTACAGCGTCGCCTACGACAAGCACAGCGTCAGCGGGTTCGACCAGAAGGGTCTCGCTGCCAAGATGAGCCAGGGCGGCTCGGTGTCCCGCGCGGGCAAGGGCAATGATCCGCGCGTCTCGACCTATGCGCTGGCGCGCGAGAACTACGAGACGCTCAACTATACCGGGTCGAGCGACACGCTGGTCGCGGCGGCCAAGCGGCTGGTCGAGGAACTGCCCGAGGGAACGCCCGCGGGCGAGGTGATCGCGCACTGGATGAAATCGGCCAAGGCCGACGATGCCGCCCGCGGCGTCGTCTGGCCCGAAATCCCCGCCGACATCATGGCCGAGGCGGGGCTGGCCTGGAGCCTGTTCCCCAACATCACCATCCTGCAGGGCGTGACCTTCGCGCTATGCTATCGCACGCGGCCGTACGGCGACGATCCCGACAAGTGCATCTTCGAAGCCTACGCGCTCGAACGCTTTCCCGACGGCGCGGCGCCGGCGACCGAATGGCGCGAATGCGACCCGACCGCCGAGCAATGGGGCGCCGTGCTGGCACAGGACTTCGCCAACATGGAGTGGGTGCAGAAGGGCATGAAGTCGCGCGGCTTCCGCGGCACGCTGCCCAACCCGCACCAGGAGCGCAAGATCACCAATTTCCACCGCAATCTGGCCAAGTTCATGGGAACGGGCGAACCGAGGTTATTGAAATGAGCTACGACGACCCGAAGCCCAAGCCCAGCGCACAGCCGATTTCGCTGCTGCCGGGTCAGGCCGCGCCGACCAATACGGCGACGTCCGAGATCTCGCTGAAGGCGGGCGGCACGCCGGTCTACAAGCGGATCCTCGATCTGTTCGAGGCGGAGGGGATCAGGACGCTGTTCGGCATTCCCGATCCGAACTTCGTCCATCTCTGCCTGGAGGCGGAGGCGCGCGGCTGGACCGTCGTGTCACCGCATCACGAGGCGGCGGCCGGCTTCATGGCCGAGGCGGCGTCGCGCATCACCGGCAAGCCGGCCTTGTGCTTCGGCACGCTCGGGCCCGGTCTCGCGAACATGATGCCCGCGATCCAGTGCTGCAAGGTCGAGAACTCGCCGGTGATCTTCCTGGGCGGTCAGCGCGCACGCGTCACGGAGCGGCGCGTGCGCCGCGGCCGTATCCAGTTCGTGCGGCAGGAGCCGATGATCGAGGATTCGGTCAAATATTCGGGCGCGATCGAATATGCCGACCAGACCGACGAAGTGATCCGCGAGGCGATCCGCGTCGCGATGTCGGGCACGCCGGGGCCGACCTATGTCGAATATCCCAGCCACATCATCCTCGAAGAACTCGACGTGCCGGACGTCCTGCCGCCGCACCGTTATCGCCTGACGAACCAGGGCGCGGACGGCGACCGGATCAGGGAGGCGGCCGAACTGATCCTGGCGGCGAAGCATCCGATCCTGCTGGTCGGGCATGCCGTCTACACGTCGCAGTCGGGCGCGAAGGTCAGGGAACTCGCCGAGCTGATGAACTGCCCGGTGATCCAGACCTCGGGCGGGACGAGCTATATCGAGGGGCTGGAGGACCGCACGTTCCAGTACGTCTTCTCCGATGCGTCGATCGTCGCGGTCGAGGAATCGGATTGCGTCGTGGCGCTCGGCACCGAGCTCGGCGAGCCGGTGCATTTCGGGCGCTGGCGGCACTGGCATGCGGGCGAGGCCACCCGCAAGTGGATCTACGTCCAGCAGGACCCGACCGCGATCGGCGTCAACCGCCCGGTCGACGTGCCCCTGGTCGGCGACCTGCGCGCCGTAATCCCTCAGCTCAGCCGGGCGCTGGGCAAGGGCCGGCCGGCCGACGACGATCTCGCCAAGTTCATGCGCGACGGCCAGGCCGAACTCGACCAGCTGGCCGAGGAAACGCTGAGCAAGAGCGACGGGTCGGGCAATGTCGGCGTCCACACCTCGCGCTTCATCGTCGAGACGACCAGGGCGTTTCCGAAGGGCGGGATCATGATCCGCGACGGCGGGGCCTCTGTGATCTTCGGCTGGACCTATAACCAGTGCAAGCCGAACGACGTGATCTGGAACCAGAATTATGGGCATATCGGCACCGGCCTGCCGTATGCGACCGGCGCGATGCTCGCCGACATTGCCGAGACCGGCGAGACGCGGCCGGGAATGCTGGTGACATCGGACTCGTCGTTCCTGTTCCATATCGGCGAGCTGGAAGTGGCGGTGCGTCGCAACCTGCCGCTGGTCTGCGTGGTCGCGGTCGATTTCCAGTGGGGGCTCGAGGTCGGCGTCTACAAGCGGACCTTCGGGCAGGGCACTGCCGAGACCGGAACGCACTGGAGCAACAAGGTGCGCTTCGACAAGATCGCGGAAGGGTTGGGCGCGTACGGGCAGTTCGTCCAGACGGCGGACGAGATCGGCCCGGCGATCGAACGCGCCTATGCGCATGGCGGCCCGGCAGTGATCCACGTCCCGATCGACCCCAAGGCCAATTCGGAAGAGATGCCGAAATACGACAAGTTCCGGACGTGGTACGCCGAAGGGACGCAGTAAGTCACGACAGGCGGCGCCCGGACGACCGGGTACCGACCCCATAGAGGCGCCAAGCCCGACGATCCCCAGGAGAGTGTCATGCGCGAGTACCTGCAATTCTACATCGATGGCGCATGGGTCGATCCTGTGGCGGCGAAGACCGCCGACGTCATCAACCCCGCGACCGAGGCCGTCGCAGGACGGATTTCGCTGGGTTCGGTGGCCGATGTCGACACCGCGGTCGCCGCGGCGCGCAAGGCGTTCGGCAGCTGGTCGCAGAGCACGCGGGAGGAGCGGCTCGACCTGCTCGGCGCGATCCAGGCCGAATATGCCAGGCGCCAGACCGAGCTCGGCGACGCGATCATCGAGGAGATGGGCGCACCCGCATCGCTCGCGCACGGCTTCCATGTCGGGTTGGGGGCGGGGCATCTCCAGACCGCGATCGAGGTGTTGCGCGACTTCCGGTTCGACGAGCAACGCGGTGCCACGATGATCGCGCGCGAACCGATCGGCGTGTGCGCGCTGATCACGCCGTGGAACTGGCCGATGAACCAGACCTGCGTGAAGATATTCCCGGCGCTGGCCACGGGCTGCACGATGATCCTGAAGCCGCCGCAGCTCGCGCCGTTCTCGGCACAGATCCTGACCGAGATCCTGCACACCGCAGGCGTCCCGGCCGGCGTGTTCAACATGATCCAGGGCAGCGGCAGCGTGATCGGCACCGCGCTGTCGAAGCATGACGATATCGACATGGTCTCGTTCACCGGTTCGGAGCCGGTCGGCGTGCAGATCCAGCAGGATGCCGCGCCGACGGTCAAGCGCGTCGCGCTCGAACTCGGTGGCAAGAGCCCCTTCATCGTGCTCGACGACGACGCGCTCGCCGCCAATGTTGGTGCGGCGACGGCGGGGATGATGGGCAATTCGGGGCAGACCTGCAGCGCGGGGTCGCGGTTGCTGGTTCCAGCGTCCCGCCTCGACGAGGCGATCGCCGCTGCGCGCGACGCGGCGGACGGTGTCACGGTCGGCGACCCCAAGGGCAATGTCGCGATGGGCCCCGTCGTGTCTCGCGCGCAATTCGACAGTATCCAGGGCTATATCCAGCAGGGACTGGACGAAGGCGCGACGCTGGTCGCGGGCGGGCTCGGCCGGCCCGACGGGATCGACCAGGGCTGGTTCGTCAGGCCGACGGTCTTCGTCGGCACCAACGCGATGAGCATCGCGCGCGAGGAGATCTTCGGGCCGGTGCTGGTGATCATCGGCTATGACGATGTCGATCACGCGGTCGGGATCGCCAACGATACGACCTTCGGTCTCGCCGGTTACGTCAACGGCACCGACCTCGAGCAATGCCGCGCGGTCGCGCGCCGGCTGCGGACCGGATGGATCAGCATCAACGGCGGGTTCGATTTTCATGCGCCGTTCGGCGGGTACAAACACAGCGGCAATGGTCGCGAATGGGGCGATTTCGGGTTTCACGAATATCTCGAGATCAAGTCGCTGCTCGGATACGCCCCGGCGTGACCGACGGGCCGAGCCGCTACACCGCGCCTGCCGCCGCGACCGCCGCCGAGGGATGGACGCTGTCGCGCGCGACGCCGCCGAGCCGCCTGTACGGCGCGAACGGCCTGCGCACCGGGCGCAATGGCCGGCTCTACGTCGCGCAGGTCACGGCGAGCCAGATCAGCGCGGTGGATATCGAGAGCGGGGCGGTCGAGGCGATTAGCCCGATGGGCGGCGGGATCGTCGCGCCCGACGACATCGTGTTCGACGATGCCGGCAACATCTTCGCGACCGAAATCACCTTGGGACAGGTCAGCATGCTGGCGCCCGACGGCACGGTGCGGATCATCCAGGGCGACATGCCGGTCGCGAACCCGATTACTATGTACCAGGGCCGCCTGATCGCGGGCGAATGCCGGATCGGCGCGCGGATCATGGAGTTGAGCCTCGACGGCAGCGCGCCGCGCGTGATCCTCGACAATGTGCCGATGGCCAACGCGTTCGAGGTCGGGCCCGACGGCAAGCTGTATTTCCCGGTGATGGGCACTAACGAGATCTGGCGCGTCAGCCTCGACGGCGGCGCGCCGGAGGTCGTGGCGGGCAATCTGGGCGTGCCCGATTCGGTCAAGTTCGACAGCCGGGGCTGGATCGTGACGACTCAAGTGGCGAGTGGGGAGGTGCTGCGGATCGATCCGGTGAGCGGCAGCCGCGAGGTTCTGGCGCAGCTCGGGCCAGGGCTGGATAACGTCAGCTTCGTCGGCGACCGTATCTTCGTGTCGAGCATCCCCGGCGAGATTACCGAGATCCTCGGCGGGGGGCAGGTCCGTCCGGTCATCCCGCGCGGGCTGCAATGGCCGCTGGGGCTGGCATGCGGGGCGGACGGGACGATATTCGTCGCAGACGGGGCATTCGGCTACACACTGAGTGACTGCGCCCTGACGCTCGCGGGCATGATCTTCTATCCCGGGTCGCCGGGCTATCTGCGCGGCGTGGTCGCGGCCGCGGCCGGCGAATGGATCGTCACGACCGGCTTGGGCGCCGTCGCGCGCTACAGGCCGGGAGCGGGGGAAAGCGAAGTCCTGGCGACGGGATACGACCAACTGATGGGCGTAGACCTGGCGCGCGACGGCGCCGTGGTGTTCGTGGAATATGCCACCGGACGAGTGCTGTCGGCGAAGGATGGCGACGTCACGGTGCTGGCGAGCGGACTCGACAAGCCGATGGGCGTCGCGATCGGCGCCGACGGCACCGTGTATGTCGCGGAAGCCGGGCGCGTCGTGAAGATCGAGGGGGGCAAGGCGCAGACCGTCGTAGACAATCTGGCGCGGCCGCAGGGGCTGGCGGCCTCCGGGGACAGGCTGTTCGTCGTCGACAGCGTGGCCAAGACGGTGAGCGAGATCGATCCCGTCGCGCGGACGACGCGTGTCATCGCCACCAACCTCCCGGTCGGAGCGCCCGCCGGGGTGACGCCCAGGTTCCTGGGCGCGATCGGCGACATGGCCGGTCCGATGATCCCGTTCGCCGACATCGCCGTGGCACCGGACGGGACGCTCTACGTATCGGGCGATGCCGAGGGCAGCGTGATCGCCTTGCGGGCCGTCTGACCCCGGACAGTCCTGTGACAAGGGCGTCAGGCGGCCGGCAGTGCCCGCACCAACGCCAGCACGCGATCGGCCAATTCGGCGCGGCAGATCAACAGGTCGGGCAGATACGGGTCGGCGCAATTGTAGGCCAGCGGCGATCCGTCCGCGCGGCTCACGTGTAGCCCGGCTGCCTGCGCCACCGCGATCGGCGCGCAGTTGTCCCATTCATATTGTCCGCCGGTGTGGAGGTAGATGTCGGCCTCGCCGCGTACGACCGCCATGGCCTTGGCCCCTGCCGAGCCCATCGGCACGAGCTCGGCGCCGACCTCTCTCGCGACCGCAACCGCTTCGCTCGCGGGGCGGGTGCGGCTGACGAGCATGCGCAATGGCGAGCCGGCGGGCTGGAGCTTCACCGGCGCGCCCGAGCTCAAAGTCAGTCCGAGTCCGGGCAGCGCGACCGCGCCGACCACCGCGACGCCATCGATCGCCAGCGCGACGTGCACCGCCCAATCGGTCCGACCCTCGCCATATTCGCGCGTGCCGTCGAGCGGATCGACGATCCACGCGCGGCTGACCGCGCAGCGCCGCGTATCATTCTGTTCCTCTTCCGACAGGATCGCGTCGTCGGGCCGCGCGGCGCGGAGCGACTGCATGAGGAACGCGTTGGCCTGTTCGTCGCCGGCCTTGCCCAGCGCCTTGCCGTCAAGGCCGCTGTCCGCCTGCAGCCGAAGAAGGATTGCACCCGCCTCCGTCGCGAGCCGTTCGGCCAGCCGCTCGTCGCTCTCTGGCACCGTCATTTGAGCGGCATGATCTGGCGGACGATGAACTCCGCCGCTTCGGCAGGCGTCATCTCGACGGTATTCACGCGAATCTCGGCATTGGTCGGCGCCTCGTAGGGACTATCGATACCGGTGAAGTTCTTAAGCTGACCGTCGCGCGCCTTCTTGTAGAGGCCCTTCACATCGCGCTGTTCCGCCACCTCTAGCGGTGTCTCGACGAAAATCTCGATGAATTCGCCCGGCGGGAGCATGGCGCGGATCATGTCGCGCTCGGCGCGGAACGGCGAAATGAACGCCGTCAGCACGATCAGCCCGGCATCGGCCATCAGTTTCGCGACTTCGCCGACGCGCCGGATGTTCTCGATGCGATCGGCTTCGGTAAAGCCCAGATCCTTGTTGAGCCCGTGTCGGACATTGTCGCCGTCCAGCAGGAACGTGTGCCGGTTCATCAGCGCGAGCGCCTTCTCGACCTCGTTGGCGATCGTCGACTTGCCCGAGCCGGACAGGCCGGTGAACCACAGGACCCGCGGCTGCTGGTTCTTGAGCGCGGCATGCTCCTCGCGTCGGATATCGGTCGCCTGCCAGTGGACGTTCTGCGCGCGACGCAAGCTGAAGTGCAGCATCCCCGCCGCCACGGTCGCGTTGGAGATCCTGTCGATCAGGATGAAGCCGCCCAGCGTCCGGTTCTGCGCATAGGGTTCGAACACGAGCGGGCGATCGGTGATGATCTCGGCGACCCCGATGGCGTTGAGGTCCAGCGTCTTTGCCGCGAGATGGTCCATCGTGTTGATGTTCAGCTGGTATTTCGGCTCGCGCACGGTCGCCGAGACGGTCTGCGTCCCGAGCTTCAGCCAATAGGCGCGACCGACGACGAGCGGTTCGTCGTCCATCCATACGAGCGTTGTCTCGAACTGGTCGGCGGTCTCGGGGGGGGCATCGGCAAGGACGATGACGTTCCCCCGCGAGCAATCGATCTCGTCGGCCAGGCACAGCGTCACCGATTGGCCGGCCACGGCCTGGTCCAGATCACCGTCCAGCGTGACGACGCGACTGATCGTGCTCGTCTTCCCGCCGGGAAGGACCCGGACCCTGTCGCCGGGCCCGACGCTGCCGGTCGCCACCTGGCCGGAGAAGCCGCGGAAATCGAGATTGGGGCGATTGACCCACTGCACCGGCATCCGGAACGGCTTAGCCCGGTCATCGTCGACGGAAACCTCGACGGTTTCGAGATGCTCCATCAGGGTCGGGCCGTCATACCACGGCATGGCGTCCGACCGGAGCGAGATATTGTCGCCCTTGAAGCCCGAGATCGGCATCGCCGTGAACGCAGTGATGCCGATGCTGTTCGCGAACGTCGTGTAATCGGCGAGGATCGCATCGTAGCGCGTCTGGTCGTAGCCGATCAGGTCCATCTTGTTGATCGCCAGCACCAGGTTCTTGATGCCGATCAGATGGGCCAGGTAGCTATGCCGCCGCGTCTGCGTCAACACGCCCTTGCGGGCGTCGATCAGGATGACCGCAAGGTCTGCGGTCGACGCGCCGGTGACCATGTTGCGGGTATATTGTTCGTGTCCCGGCGTGTCGGCGACGATGAACTTGCGCTTCTCGGTCGAGAAGAAGCGATAGGCGACGTCGATCGTGATGCCTTGCTCGCGCTCGGCCGCGAGACCGTCGACGAGCAGGGCGAAGTCGATCTCGCCATTTTGCGTGCCGACGCGCTTGCTGTCGGCGGTGAGCGCCTCGAGCTGGTCCTCGAAGATCATCTTAGAATCGTACAGAAGACGACCGATCAGCGTCGACTTGCCATCGTCGACCGATCCGCAGGTAATGAAGCGCAGCATCGTCTTGTGCTGATGCTGGTCGAGATAGGCATCGATGTCTTCGGCGATCAGCGCTTCGGTCTGATAGACGGAGTCCTGGACGAGTCCGGTCATCAGAAATACCCTTCCTGCTTCTTCTTTTCCATGCCCGCGCCGCCGGCGTCCTTGTCGATCGCGCGGCCTTGCCGCTCGCTGGTGGTGGTGAGGAGCGTTTCCTGGATGATCTCCGGCAACGTCGATGCCGTGCTCTCGACCGCGCCGGTCAGCGGATAGCAGCCGAGCGTTCGGAAGCGGATCGAGCGCTCCACCGGGACTTCGCCGGGTTCCAGCGGGAAGCGGTCGTCGTCGACCATCAGCAGCATGCCGTCGCGCTCGACCGTCGGGCGCTTGCCGGCGAAATACAGCGGCACGATCGGCACGTCGTTGAGCTGGATGTACTGCCAGACGTCGAGCTCGGTCCAGTTGCTGATCGGGAAGACGCGGATGCTCTCGCCCTTGGACTTGCGCGCGTTGTAGAGGTCCCAGAGTTCGGGGCGCTGCTTCTTGGGATCCCAGCCGTGGCGTGCGGTGCGGAACGAGAAGATGCGTTCCTTGGCGCGGCTCTTCTCTTCGTCGCGGCGGGCGCCTCCGAATGCGGCGTCGAATCCGAACATGTCGAGCGCCTGTTTCAGTCCTTCGGTCTTCCACATGTCGGTGTGGAGCGCGCCGTGATCGAACGGGTTGATCCCGCGCGCGATCGCCTCGGGGTTCTTGTAGACCAGCAGCTCCATGCCGCTTTCGGCGGCCATCCGGTCGCGCAGCTTGTACATTTCCTGGAATTTCCACGTCGTATCGACGTGCAGCAGCGGGAAGGGCGGGGGAGAGGGATAGAAGGCCTTCCGCGCCAGATGCAGCATCACGGCCGAATCCTTGCCGACCGAATAGAGCATCACCGGCTTTTCGGCTTCGGCGAAGACTTCGCGCATGATGTGGATCGCCTCTGCTTCGAGGCGTTCGAGGTGAGTCAGGACGTGCGTCACGCGATCAATCTCCAAGGGCGGCGTTGCCGGCGGTGGCGGCAGGCGATCCAGTATCGGGACGGGGGGCGGTCCGGTCGCCTGCTGCCAGTATGGCATCGACATCCGCGATCTCGGCCTTCAGCCACATCGTCTCGCTGAGGTTGCGACCGGCGGCGTCGGTAGCGAGCCGTTCCAGCGCGGACTTGCGTACGGCCAGCGCTTGCGGATCGGCAGGTTCCGCGGTCAACGCGATCTCGACGAGATGCAGCGCTTCGAGCGGTCGGCCGGCGTCGAGATGAGCCAGCGCGCGGGCGACCAGCGGCGCGGTGCCGGCGAGCGCGGCCAGGTCCGCGTCGACGGCGCTCCGGGGTACGTGATACAGCCCGGTGGTGCCGTCGGCATAGTGGAACCAGCCGGCATTCTCCTCCCAGATCGCGCGAACGACCCAGCTGGTCTTGCCGTGAAATTCGCCGATCCGGCCGTCTTCGGGCAGCGTGATGTCGCGCATCAGCGCATGGACCGATTTCCCGGCGTTCATGCCGGCGATCGTCTCGCGCTCGATATGGACGACGGCGGCGCGCATCGCGTCCAGATCGGCGCGGATACTGTGGGCGCCGCGGATCGGTTCGCCGTGACCGGTGATGACGAGGTCGGGTTCGAGCGCGCGCACCGTATCGAGCGACCGGAGATAGGCGCGGACCAGTCGGGGACGGTCGCCGCGGATCGTGACGAGGTTGGGCATCGCGCGCCACACCGGTCCGAACAGGTTGCCGGTGAAGATCGTCCGTTCCGCAGGGAGCCACACGAACACTGCGCACAGCGTCTCGCCACCGGAAGTCTTGTGGACCTCGAACGAACGGCCACCGTGTTCGAACGCAAGGACATCGCTCACCTCGACGTCCGGCACGACCTTTGGCGGGACCGGCGGCGGCCCGTTGCGGCGGGTCAGCGACGCCCATAGCTTGCCCGAGCGGCGCGCCAGGAACGGGGCCAGGCGATCGAAATACTCGGCGGTCTCGGTGAACCCCGCCCCGGCGATGATATGCGTGTCCGTCTCAAGCTGTTCGGGCAGCGCGCCGTAATGATCGGCATGGCTTTGCGTCAGGATGATGCGTCGAAGCGGCCCGGTGCGATGCGGAGCGAAGAGATCCTTCGTCCGCGGGCCGTTGCCGATGAAGCCGGTGTTGATCATCACGTCACCGTCGGCCGTGGTGACGAGATACGCGTTGGAGATATCCTTCACCATGAAGATGGTGTCGGTGATCGCCTCCGCCGCGTTTTGCATGGCGCCCGCGGTTACCAACGCGCCGAGCGGGGTCTGTTTCTCGCTCATCACGCGTCTCCGTCGAAGCGGATCATCACCTTCGCCGAGGCCGGCGTGGCGGCGATCCTGAGGCCATCGAGCACCTCGGCGAACGGCAGGCTGTGGCTGATCAGCGCGGCGATCCGAGCGTGGAGCCGCGGCATCGCGGCGATGACATCGGGGAATTCGGTGGGGTAACCGACCGCGGTGGTGATCGTCATCTCGCTGGTCAGCATGGCCCCCGCGGGAAGCTCTATCGGCGTCATGTACGCGGCGGTGATGACGTGCCGCGCGTGGCGCTTCGCCATGCGCACGACGTCGCCCAGGATCGCGGGCGCACCGGCCGCATCGATATAGGCGTCGGTCAAAGCACGCTCCCGGCCGAAATAATTCTCCGCGCCGTGCAATGCCTTGACCCGGGTGGTCAGGTCTTCGCGCGATGGATTGATCGTGCGCGCGCCAAGTGCCTGCGCGCGGGCCAGCCGCTCGTCGGCGAGGTCCACCGCTACGACCTCGCACCCGCGATCGACCGCCCACAGCACCATGCCGAGGCCGATCGGTCCGCAGCCGAAGATGACGAGCTTGTCGCCGGCCTTCGCCTCGGCGCGGTTGACGCCGTGCAAGGCAACGGCAAGCGGCTCGCACATCGCCGCGACATCATAGGGAATGCCGTCCGGGATCAGCAGTAGATTATCGTTCAGCCGGCCGTCGCGAACCAGCAATTCCTCGGTGAAGGCACCTTCGGGACCGCCCGAGCCGATGAAGCTCGGCGTGTTCATCGGGTTGACGATCACTGCCTGCCCGACGCTGATCCCGTCGACCTCATCGCCGACTTCCAGGATCTCCCCGGCACCCTCGTGGCCGAGCGCGGTGCGCGTGCCGGGCGTCGGGATGCCGCCATGCTTGATGTACGACAGGTCGCTGCCGCAAATGCCGCACGCCTTCATCCGGACGACGACGTCATTCGGACCGGTGGCCGGGCGCTGATAGGGATCGAGCCGAACGTCGTCGACGTCGTGGATGGTCAGGCGGCGCATCGTCGTGCTTCCCCCAGTCAGAAGGCGTAGGGCGGATAGATCGCGCTGCCGCCATCGATCACGATCGTATCGCCGGTGTGGAATCGCGAGGCATCGCTGGCCAGATACGCGCCAATGCCCTCGAAATCCTCGATCGTGCCGGGCCGGTGGATCGGCGTCTTGGCGGAGAAATGCGCATCGACCTGCGCGAGCCGCGCCTGCATTTCCGGGGTCATGTCCGCGCCACCGCCGATCCCCGTCTTCACATAGCCCGGCGCGATCGTGTTGCAGCGGATCTCGTATTTGCCGAGTTCCGCCGCCATCCCGCGGACCGCCGCGCCCATGCCGCCCTTGGACGCGGCGTAGTTGTTGATGCCGGGCATGCCGTGGAACATCGACAGGCTTCCGCAATAGACCAGGCTGCCACCGGGTTCGCCATCCTCGGCGCGCGCGACCATCGCCTTCGCTCCCTCGCGCAGCGTGAAGAACGCGCCGTGCAGGTTGACCGCCATGAGGTCGTGCCATTCGGTCGAATCCAGCGTCAGCACCGAGCGCGATTTCGACGCGCGACCGGAATTGGCGAACACGCAATCGACGCGCCCGAAATCGTCCAGCAGCCTCGCATAGCCGGCGATGATCTCGTCTTCCGAAGCGACGTCGACGCGATAGGCCTCGACGCGACCGGCGCCGGCCGCGAGCAACTGCGCCTTGGCCGCGGCATTCTTGTCGGCGTTGCGCGCCCAGATCGCGATGTCGCCCCCCATCCTGGCGACCCCTAGCGCGAAGCCGAGGCCGATACCGCCATTGCCGCCGGTGACCAGCGTCACCTTGCCGGTGCAGTCGAAGAGTGCGTTCGCCATCGTCATCCTCCTGCCGCCCTGTCCCGGGTCGGTCGATGCGTATGATGTGCGCCCACCGGGACGGCTCCGGCAATCGTACTGGATATCGACACCCGGCCATTCTGCCGCTATCCGGCCAGTGGTGGAAGACACCTACACGCGAAGCGCCTTCGAGGCCGAGCTGCAGATCCCGCACGGGGTCGCGCGGATCATGCGCTTTGCGAACGACCGTCCGACCAACCACGTCTTCCGCCGCGACACGCATTACTGGCTCGACCTGTGCCTGACGCCGCGTCCCGAGCAGGCGCGAGGTTGCTATACCGAGCGCTGGGGGCCGCATCGCTTCGAGCGGCTGGGCGAAATCTTCCTGGTGCCGCCTGGCGAGGCGCTGCACGTGCGGACCGAAGCGGGGCACGACCAGGCCTCGATCGCCTGCGAGATCCATGCCGATGCGGTGGATCGCTGGCTCGATCATCCGCTGGAATGGACGGACCGGCGGCTGGAGGGCGGGCTCGACATCGTACAACCCTATATCCGCGCGTGCCTCTCGCGACTGGCGGAGGAGACGCGGCACGGGGGCACGGGGCGCAAGCGGCTGGCCGCGCTGATCGCGGGGCAATTGGCGATCGAACTCGCGCGGTATCTGGAGGCGATCGCCGAAGGCCCGATTACCGGCGGGCTGGCGTCGTGGCGGCTGCGGTTGATCGACGAACGGCTCCACAGGACCGGGCCGCCGCCATCACTCGGCGAGCTGGCGGAGATCTGCAACGTATCCGTCCGGCAGCTGACGCGTGGCTTCCGTTCGAGCCGGGGGTGCACGATCGGCGATCACATCGCCCAGACGCGCATCGAGATGGCCAAGCGTGCGCTGGGCGAAGCCGGCAGCATCAAGTCCATCGCCTTCGCGTTGGGCTTCGCCTCGCCGTCGAGCTTCTCGCATGCCTTCGGGCGCGCGACCGGCATCACGCCGCTGCAATTCCGCCAGCGGCATCTGCGCGCGCGCGACTAGCGGGCTGCGAGCCCCGGGTTGTCGTGGTGGAGGCGCAGTCGCAGCGCGTTCTGGTAGTAAGCGACCGCCTGATATTGCCCGATCACGACAGGCAGTTCGATCAGCTGGCGGTCGTCATAGCGCGCAGCAAGCGTGGCCCAGGTCGCGTCGCTGATCGTCGCGTCGGCATGCAGTTCCTCGACCGCGCGCAGGATCGCGCGGTCGTGATCGCGCCAGTCGGACGCGGTTGATCCGATCGTGACGGCCTCGACCTCGGTGGTCGTCACGCCGCACTTCTTGGCGATGATGACATGCTCGCCCCATTCATAGGGTGCGCGGCACAGCCAGCCGACGCGCAGGATGGCGAGTTCGCGGTCGCGCGGCGGGAGTGCGCCATAACCGAGCAATTGCGGCCCGGTGTTGGCAAGACAGGTGAACAGCGCCGGATGGCGCAGCATCGTCCGCATGATCTCTGGCAGGCGATCCAGCATCGCGCGCACATCACGGTCCGCGGCGGGGTCGGCCAGATCGGTCAGTGTGTCGGCTTCCCGCGAATCGACCGCGGCGTTGATCGCGATCATGCTGTCGAGCATCGCTGCAAGACCAGGGTCGATCTCGGAAGGATCGAGCGGTGCGATGCGAGGCTCGTGCCCCAGACGTTCGTCCGTCATGCGCGCGCCGTCGCGACGAGCCGCTCGCTTTCCTGCCACAGGCGTTCGACCTGAGTGTCGTCGAGCGCAACCGGGTTCGGCGGCATGACCTTGCGCTGATGATAATAGTCGCCCGTCGTCCGGCCGGATTCGTCGGCCGTGGCGAGCCAGATCAGCGCGTCGGCACCGTCTTTCGCGGACATGTGCTCGCGCGTGCGGATGTGCGCCTGGGTGGTGGCGTCGGCATGGTTGATGAAATTCGAGGCGACCGTGCCGGGGTGGAGTGCGTGGACGACGATCCCGTCGTGGGCGAGACGGGCGGCGAGGGCGCGTGCATGCATCACGTTGGCAAGCTTGCCCTGGCAATAGGCACGGCCCGGGACGAAGGCGTCGAGCAGTTGCAGATCGTCCCAGTGCAGGCCGGGAATCATCTCGCTGCCGTCGGACGCCGTGTTGACGATGCGGACGCTGCCGGGGGCAGCATCACGCGCGGCGGTGCGAAGCAACGGCAACAGCCGGTTCGTGAGGACGAACGGGCCGAGATGGTTTCCGGCGAAGTTCGCTTCGAGACCTTCGCTCGTGATGACCTTGCCGGCTGCCATACCCCCGGCGTTGTTGATCAGGACGTCAACGCGCGAGGTTAGCGTGGTGATCGCGTCGGCAGCCTGCTCGGCATTGGCGATCAAGGCGAGATCGGCGCGCAGCATGTCGAGCCTCCCGCCGCTCTCCGCGACGGCACGGATCTCGGTCTCGGCGGAGGCGGTCCGGCCGGGGTCGCGGCCGAGCGCGATGACGTGCCAGCCTCGCGCGACCAGCGCCTTGGCGGTTTCCTTGCCGATGCCGGAGCTTGCGCCCGTGATCACCGCGACGTGCTGGGTTGCCATCTCTCCGCCCCTCTCAAACGCGCATCCTTGGCCGGAATGGACGCGCCGACAACGCCCATGCTGCGGGGATCGCGGGTGCGATGCTGCGCAGCATGGCGGTCGGGCTTGGTGGCTTGGTTGCGACAGATCGGCCAGTTGGCGACAGCGAACCGGATTGGCGAGGGCGCCGGTGCTGCTCATGATGTCGGCAAAAGACATAGGGGAGAATGCCGTGACGCCGCTGCACGCCGACGCGCTGATCGAACAGGCGATGACGACCACCGGACTGGAGCGGTTCGACTCCGACTCCTACCGCGAGGGGCTCGACGTCCTGCTGGCCGACTACAACCAGTACGATCATCCCGCGCCTCTGCTCGAGCGGATGCGGGGGGGGCTGGTGCAGTCTTTGGTCGATCGGCTGAAGACGACCGACTATCTGGCCGGTCGCCCCGACCTGCTCGATCGCCCGGTGGAGCGTCCGCTGTTCGTGTTCGGCATGCCGCGGACCGGCACCACGTTGCTGAGCAATCTGCTCGCCTGCGATCCGGCGCGGCGTTCGGCGCTGACCTGGGAGATCGAACGGCCCGTGCCGCCACCGACCACCGCGACGCTGAAGACCGATCCGCGCGCGATCGCCAAGCTCGCGCAGGAAAAGGCGATGCTCGCGGCACGGCCGGAAATGGGGAAATACTACCGGAACTCGGCGATCTATCCGAACGAGTGCATGTTTTTCATGATCCACGACTTCAAGGGGCTGGCGCTGGAGTCGCGTGGCAAGCTGAAGAACTATCGCGACTGGCTGTTCGCGACCGACATGACGTCCGCCTACACCTATCACAAACGCTTCCTGCAGTTGCTGCAGGCCGACGCGCCGGGCACCTGGAACCTCAAGATGCCCAGTCACGGATTGTGGCTGGAAACGTTGCTCGCGACCTATCCCGATGCGCGCCTGGTCTGGGCGCACCGCGACCCGTTCACCGCGACGAGTTCGTTCTGTTCGATCCTCTCGATGGCGCACATGGGCTATACCGGGACGATCGACCATGAATGGCTAGGCGAAGACTGTTCCTATCAGGCCAGGCTGCATCTCGACCGGATCATGGACAGCCGCGAGGCGCTCGGCCACGATCGCATCGTCGATGTCCATTATGCCGATATCATGGCGGATCCGATGCGCGCGGTACGGCGGCTCTATGCCGATCTCGGCGACACGCTGACCCCGCAGGCGGAGGCCGCGATGCAGGCATGGCTCGACGAGAACCCGCAGGGCAAGTTCGGCAAGCACGAATATGCGCTCGCGCAATATGGCCTGTCGGTGGAGGCGCTGACGCCGCAGTTCGAGCGCTACCTGTCTGCCTACGACGTTGCGCGGGAAGGCTGATGCTGACCGGCCGGCATTATCAGAACGCCTATGTCACGCGCGACGTGGACAAGGCGGTGGCGGCGTTTCGCGAGAATGCGGAGATCCGCAAGCTGATCGAGGTCGAGGTGCCGGTCCAGCTCTGGACGCCCGAGGGCGAGGGGCAGGGGGTCCAGAAGCTCGCCTTCGTGTGGATCGGGGATCTGCAGGTCGAGTTGATCCAGCCGGGTGCGGGCGATGTGCTGGCGCTGTACCGCGATGCGCTGCCCGAAGGCGACGAGGTGAAGTTCCACCACATCTGCCAGCTGGTCGACGACTGGGAGGCGTTCATGGCCAAGGTGGACCAGGAGAAGTTCCCGGTCGTGCTGCGTGGCGGCACGCCGGGGATGCTGGAATTCTGCTATCTCGATACGCGCGACTGGCTCGGCCACTATACCGAATATTGCTGGATGGTGCCGCAACGCTGGGCGGGAATGGGCGGGCGGTGATCATTCCCGGCGCCGGTGAGGGAGACGATGGGTGCTGACGGTAGCACGTTTCGGCACGCGGGACCTCGCGCGTGCGCAGCGCTTCTACGATCCGATCGCGAGCATGCTCGGCGCGAGCCTGGCGTTCGAGCGGCCCGACCTGGTAGCCTATAAGGGGCAAGACGGCGCGACCCTGCTGATCGGGCTGCCCTTGGCGGGCGAGGCGACCGTGGGCAACGGCGCAGGCCGGGTTCCACGTGGCGACCCGCGGCGATGTCGATGCGATCCATGCCAAGGCGCTCGAACTGGGCGGCACGGACGAGGGCGCGCCGGGCATTCGCGGCGATGATCCAGACGGGTTCTACGGCGCCTATTTCCGCGATCTCGACGGTAACAAGCTGACGGTGTTCCGCTTCGGTCCGCCGTAGCGCGATCGTGGCGGCGATATGGGCGGGGCTCGCATTGCCGCGCCGATTTCGCGGCGTATGCAATCCTCCTGGCGATTTCGAAGACGAGACGCGCACCGGGGGAGAATGCACGTGAAGGTCATGACCTTTCGGACGATGACGTCGCTTCTGGCACTGGGCGTCATCGCGGCCGCCCAGCCGGGGGCGGCGCAGACGGTCGCAAACCCGTCTGCGCCGGCCGCCACCGCTCCGACCGACGACCTCGTGGAGCAGGGCGACATCATCGTGACCGCACAGCGTCGCGACGAGCGCGCCCGCGACGTGCCGATCTCGATCACCAACGTGACCGCGGCCCAGTTGGAGACCGCCAACATCCAGCAACTGTCCGACGTCGCGCGCGTCACGCCCGCGCTGCGCTTCGACAGTTCGGGCAGCTTTTCGCAGCCGACCATCCGCGGCGTGGGCACCGCCGTGACGACGTCGGGCGGCGGCCCGAATGTCGGCATCTATGTCGACGGCTTCTACGTCGCCAATCCCGAAGCGACCGCGTTCGACCTGACCAAGACGCAGAGCATCCAGGTCCTGAAAGGGCCCCAGGGTACGCTGTTCGGGCGCAACACGACGGGCGGCGCGATCCTGGTCACCACCGCCGAGCCGAGCATGGTGACCGCCGCCGAGTTCAAGGCGACCTATGGACGCTTCGATGCGCAGACCTATCAGGGGTATGTCACCACCGGGCTGGGGACGCGCGTCGCCGTCGATCTCGAGGGGCAGTTGCGCAAGGGCGACGGCTATTTCCGCAACCTCGCGAACGACGACCGCGATGTCGGTGCCTACCAGAACTGGTCGGTGCGCGGCGGCGTCAAGGTGCGCGTCACCGACGACCTTTCGGTGCTGCTGCGGTACACGCATTCGGAGACCGACGACCCGACGCTGCTGCTGACCAACGCCTATGTCGACAGGAACGGCGGTTCGGGCTTCTACAGCCGCGTACCGCTGGCGGCGTACGGGACGAACAGCAGCGCGGGAAAGCCGCTGGTCTATGCCTTCGCACCGCCGGCAACCTACGCCACGCGGCCGGGCGAGGTGGTCAACGTGCCGGGCACGCCGACCCGCTTCACGAACCAGACGGACGCGTTCCAGGCGACGATCAGGGCGGATCTCGGTTTTGCCGACCTGACGTCGTACACACAGGTCCGCAAGGACGATGCGGTCAACCTGCAGGACCTCGACGCCACCGCGCTTGCCCTCTTCAACATCAACCTGGGGATCGGCAACCGCACCACGACGCAGGAATTCCTGTTCACCTCAAAGCCGGGCAGCGCTCTGCAATGGACGGCGGGCCTGTACTATTTCCGCAACCGCGACACGTATTTCGTCAACGCCGCGTTCGGGCCGCCACCCTATATGCCGTTCGGGGGATCGAGCACGACGACGCGCTCCTATGCCGCGTTCGCAGACGGTACGTACCAGCTGTCGCCCAGCCTGTTCTTCACCGCAGGGCTGCGGTACGGGCACGACGTCGTGGGCGATGCCTATTTCCTGATCCCCGTGACGCAGGCGCGCTTCGACGTACCCGAGTACAAGACCAGCCGTGTCACGCCGCGCGCCGTCCTGCGCTACAAGCCCTCCGACGTCTCCAGCGTCTATGCGTCGTACAGCCGGGGCTACAAGGCGGGTATCCTCAACGTCGGCGGCGCGAGCGCAGTGCCGATCCGACCCGAGGATATCGACGCGTTCGAGATCGGCTACAAATTCGACGACCGGCGATTGTCGTTCGATCTCGCGGCCTATTACTATCGGTACAAGAACCTGCAGGTGTCGAGTTTCCAGAGCGGGCTGGCGCTGATCACCAACGCCGCGAGCTCGCATATTTCCGGGGCCGAGGCATCGGCGCGCTACAAGCTGACGAGCACGTTCGACCTGACGGCCGGCGCCGCCTATACCCATGCGCGCTACAAGGATTTCAGCCAGGCGCCGTTCTATTCCTATTGCGATCCGACCGGAACCGTCGCGGGACTGGTATGCGGCGCGATTGGGCCGGGATCGATCACGCAGACCACCAATGATTCGAGCGGCTATCAAATGCAGCGCGCTCCCGACTTCACCGCGAACGCCGGCGCGAACTATCATACCGCGCTGGCCGACGGGACGTTCAGCCTGTCGGGGAACCTCTATTACACGTCGAAATTCTATTTCGATGCGTCCAAGCAGTTCGAGCAGACGGGCTACGCGGTGCTCGCGATGCGCGCGCAATGGACCGACCCGTCGGACCGCTTCACGCTGGCGGTGTTCGGGGACAATCTGACGGGCAAACGCTATCGCAACCAGGTGCTGTTCAACACGCTGGGGATCGGTGCGGTGTGGAACGCGCCGCGGACATGTGGTGTCACGCTTGCCGCGAAGTTCTGATCGCTGCGGCGACTGCAGCGACGCGATCTCGTCCCCTCGTTTTCCGGTGGAGTCCTGCACGCAAGGCGCTATCGCAAGGACTTACGCGACAAGGAATACCGTATGACCGAACCCCGCACCCGGCGAGCCCGCGACCCGGTGGCGACGCGTGCCGCGATCCTGGAGGCCGCACGGGCGCTGATCGCGCGCGACGGGCCCGACGGCATGAGCGTGTCGG
The DNA here is from genome assembly GCF_007995065.1 of Sphingomonas ginsenosidivorax. NCBI lineage: Bacteria > Pseudomonadati > Pseudomonadota > Alphaproteobacteria > Sphingomonadales > Sphingomonadaceae > Sphingomonas > Sphingomonas ginsenosidivorax. The sequence goes on from NZ_VOQR01000001.1 coordinate 954,349, forward strand.
CGGTTGCCGCGCTGGCGGGGGTCAATCGCGGTACCGCCTATCAGCATTTCGCGACGCGCGAGGATCTGGTCGCGGCGACGATGCAGTCGGTGTCCGATCAACTGTTCCACGCCGCGTTCGGCGATCCGGCGACCGTCGGCGATCGCCGGGTCGAGGATGTCGACATCACGCTGCTGACGACGACGCTCGCCGACTTCGCGGTCGACAATCCCGCCTTGTGCCGGATCTGGTTTCTCCAGTTGCTCGCGTCGGACGAACCCGCGCAGGACCCGTTCTGGCGGGAATATGCCGGATCGCTGCGGCGCTTCACGGAAACCGATCTGGCCGAGCGGGGAATCGATTCCGACGTGTTCTCGATGCTGATGCTGGCGGGGAATTTCCTGTGGCCGGTCTGGACCAAGGCCCACGAGAAGACCCCGGCGCAACGGCGCGAACTCAGCCGACGGTTCGCCATCGAGAGCCTGCGACTGTCGATGCACGGCACGATGCGCGCCGAGCGCTTTCCCGAGATCGAGGCGCTGATCGCCGACCGCCGCCCCCCAAAGGCGGGGCTGCGGGCGGTATAACGGGTGGGCGATGAATCGCGGGGCTGCCATCATTTCGGTGGCGCAGGGTAGCGCGGCTCGGACAAGGTGGCCCTGTATTCGACGCCCCGGGAGCCCCAGAATGTTTGCAGCCATCCAGATCGACAAGACCGATGCCGGCCAGACGGTGTCGGTCACGCAGATCGATGAAGCCAGCCTGCCCGAAGGGGATGTGACGATCGACGTCGCCTATTCGACTCTCAACTACAAGGACGGCCTGGCGATCACCGGCAAGGGGCCGGTGGTGCGCAAGTTCCCGATGGTGCCCGGCATCGACCTGGTCGGCACGGTGCGCGAATCCTCGAACGCCGACTGGAAGGCCGGCGATACCGTCGTGCTCAACGGGTGGGGCGTTGGCGAGACGCACTGGGGCGGGCTGGGACAGGTCGCGCGGCTGAAGGGCGAGTGGCTGGTGCCGTTGCCGGCGGCCTTCACGCCGAAGCAGGCGATGGCGATCGGGACGGCGGGCTATACCGCGGCACTCTGCGTCGAGGCGATCGTCGCCGCGGGCGTCACGCCGGACAAGGGCGACGTGCTGGTCACCGGCGCGACGGGGGGTGTCGGCAGCGTCGCCGTCGCGTTGTTGGCGAAGCTCGGTTTCACCGTCGTCGCGGCGACCGGCAAGGCGAGCGAAGGCGAGTACCTGAAGCAATTGGGCGCGTCGGCGGTGATCGACCGCGCGGACTTGAGCGCGCCCGGCAAGCCCTTCCAGAAGGAGCGCTGGGCCGCGGTGATCGACTCGGTCGGTAGCCACACGCTCGCCAATGCGGTCGCGGCGACCAAATATGGCGGCGTCGTCGCGGCGTGCGGTCTCGCACAGGGGGCGGACTTTCCCTCCTCTGTAATGCCGTTCATCCTGCGCGGCGTCAGCCTGCTCGGGATCGACAGCGTGATGGCGCCGAAGGCGAAGCGGCTGCGTGCGTGGGAGCGCCTGGCGCGCGATCTCGATCCCGCGCTGCTTGAGACCATCGCGACCGAGGTCGGGCTGGGCGACGCGATCGAGGCCGCGGGCGCGCTGATCGACGGCAAGGTACGCGGCCGCGTCCTGGTCGACGTCAACCGCTGACGCCGTGACTCAGCCCCTCTCGATCGTGGCCGGGCCACCGCTGGCGGACGAACCCGGCATCGGCGCTCTGACGCTGTCCGGCTGGCTCCGCGAGGTGGTCGGGCTGTACGGGCCGAGCGAGGCGCTGGTCCTTCACGAGCATGGGGCGGAGATCCGCTGGACCTATGACGACCTGTGGGCGCACGCCCATGCGGTCGCACGCGCGCTGATCGCGTGCGCGGTCGGCAAGGGTACGCGCGTCGGTGTGCTGATGACCAACCGGCCGGAATTCCTGTCCGCCGTGTTCGGCACCGCGCTGGCCGGGGGGGTGGCGGCGACGCTGTCGACCTTCTCGACGCAGGCGGAGCTCGATCATCTCCTGCAGAGCTCGGCCTGCTCGGTCCTGCTGCTCGAACGCAGCGTGCTGAAGAAGGATTTCACCGAGGTCGTCGTTGCCCTGGAACCGGCCCTGGCGACGACGGCGCCGGGGGCGGTGGCGTCGCTGCGCTTCCCCTTCCTGCGCCATGTCGCCGCGATCGGCGGTGGTGCCGGCGCGATCGAGGACTGGGCGGCATTCCTCGCGCGGGGGGAGAGCGTCGCGCCGGAACGCGTCGATGCCACCGCCGCTACCGTCACGCCCGCCGATCCGGGCGTATTGTTCTTCTCGTCGGGATCGACCTCGAAGCCCAAGGGTATCCTCAGCGCGCATCGCGGCCCGAGTCTGCAGTTGTGGCGCTGGAAACGGTTCCTCGCGGCAAAGCCCGATGCGCGGGCCTGGTCCGCCAACGGGTTCTTCTGGTCGGGCAATTTCGCGATGATGGGGGGCACCCTGTCGAGCGGGGGCAGCCTGATCCTGCAGAAGACGTTCGATCCGGTCGAGGCGCTGAGCCTGATGGAGCGCGAACGCGCGACCATGGCGTTTGCCTGGCCGCACCAATATGCGCAGCTGGAGGGCGCGGCGAACTGGACCAGCGTCGATCTGTCGAGCCTGTATTACGTCAATGTCGCGCTGGCGAAGCACCCCACCGTGCACACGGACTGGCAGGAGCCGTGGTCGGCCTATGGCAACACCGAGACGTTCACGATCAGTTCGATCTATGATTCCGGCACGCCGGAAGCGCGCGAGGGCGTCGGCCATGGCTATCCGCTGCCCGGCAATATCTTCAAGGTGGTCGACCCGCTGACCGGCGCGGTCGTGCCGCTCGGCGAGCGCGGCGAACTGGCCGTGAAGGGCGCGACAATGATGCTCGGCTATGTCGGCGTGCCGCTTGACGAGACGCTCGATGCGGAGGGGTTCTTCCATACCGGCGACGGCGGGTTCTTCGACACGGCGGGGCGGCTCCACTGGGAAGGGCGTCTGAACGACATCATCAAGACCGGCGGCGCGAACGTCTCGCCGATCGAGATCGACGCCGTGCTGAAGGGCATGGACGGCGTGAAGGTGACGCAGACGGTCGGCGTGCCGCACGACACGCTGGGAGAACTGGTCGTATCGTGCATTGTGCCGCATGACGGAGCGGTGCTCGACGAGGACGCCGTGCGTGCATATGCGAAGCAAGCGCTCGCCAGCTACAAGGTCCCGCGGCGGGTGTTGTTCTTCGCTGCCGACGAGCTCGAGCTGACGGGCAGCGCGAAGGTCAAGACGGCGGACCTGAAGGCGCTGGTGGTCAAGCGATTGGCGTAAGCGACCGACCGGGATCGTGGGAGCGTCCGCAGGCAGCTGTGCGGCGCCCCGGCCGGTATCCTGCCATATTGGCCGTTAGGAAACGGTCGGATCGTCGCCCAGGGTGATCGCCTGGGCCGGGCATTGGCGCGCGGCGCTGCGGATCATGTCCTCGTCCTCGGGCTGGACCTCGCTCACCATGACGACGGCATAGCCGTCGTCATGGAGTTCGAAGACCTCCGGGGCGATCCCGATGCAGAGGCCGAAGCCGGCGCAGATGTCGGCATTGACGCAGACCTTCATGCTCAGCCGGCCTCCACCGGATCGAACTCGAGGTTTATGTGCGTGAGCCCACGCAGGATGAAGGTCGGAAGATAGCTGTAGCGGCGCTGCCCGGCCGGCCCGTGGACCGCTTCCGAGATACGAATGTCCGAGGTTCGGTCGAACATGCGATTGAGGCTCACCACCGTTTCCGCCCGCGCGAGGGGCGCGCCGGGGCAGGCGTGGCGACCGGCACCGAACGCCAGGTGGAGACGCGCGTTCTTCCGGTCCAGCTGGAACTCGCCGGGATCGTCGAACTTGCGCGAATCGCGGTTGGCGGCGCTGTTGGCGATATACAGGAACGAGCCCGCCGGAATGTCGACTCCGCCGACCGTCGTCGGCTTCTTCGCGAGCCGGAAGTCGCCCTTGACCGGTCCCTCCATGCGCAGACATTCCTCGACGAAATTGGGGATCAGGCTGCGGTCGTCGCGCAGGCGGCGCTGGATATCGGGCCGGTCGCCGAGGACCTGCATCGCGTAGCTGAGCAGGCGGACCGTGGTTTCCTGTCCTGCCGCGAACACGTTGGCGGCGATCCGGGCAACCTCGATCGGTTCGGGCACCGACCCGTCGGGGAAGGTCGCCTGCGCCAATCCCGTGAGCACGTCGTCCTTGGGGTTAAGCCTGCGCTCCTCGATATAGGTCGAGAACTTGCCGTAGAGCCATTCGAGCGGCCCGTGCGTCACTTCGCCATCGGTGCCCCCGACAACGGCACCGCCGCTTTCCTGCTCGACCCTGATCAGGTGCTTGCGGAACTCGATCCGGTCGGCGGCCGGCACGCCCAGCAAGTCCGCGACGACCAGGACGGCAAAGGGCTGCGCGAACGCATCCATCCATTCGCATGCACCGTTCGCGATGAAGGTGTCGATCTGCTGGTCGGCCAGCCGCCACATGAACTCCTCATTCTCCTTGAGGCGGCGTGGCGTGATCAGCGACATCAGCAGCGAGCGGTGCGCGGTGTGGACCGGGGGGTCCATCGTCGGGAGCTGGTCGTGGAACGGCGTCTGGTCGCGATACTCCTCGATCAGTGCCGAAATGTCGTCGTTTCCGCGCCCCTCCAGCGGGATCGGGCAGCCGGCGAACGGCCCAGTGGTCGACATGCAGGACGAGAAGCCGGCGGGATCGTTGTAGATCGCCAGCGCCTCGGCATAGCCGGTGACCATCACGATGCCCTGATGCGGCTCGCGCGTCACCGGGCAGACGTCTCTCAGATGGTCGAAATACGGGTAGGGATCGGCGACGAACCGGTCGCTGCGGAAGAAGTCGTGCGCTTCGAACGCATGGGTTTCGTCGTTCATGTCGTTTCCTGTTCAAAGGGCGGTATGAAAGCTGTGCACCGGCTGAAAGCATCGATCGTGACGCGACCATAGCGGCGCAGTTCGCGCGGTTGCAAAGCGCGGGCGCAAAGATCGCACGAGCGAACTCGACGGGTTGCATGCCCTAACGCTCGGGCGATGAGTGCCGCCGTCGCCTTGCGTTTTACCCTGCTGCCCCGGACAGCACTGCAAAAAGCCGACCCAGGAGCAGGCCCTTGAGCGACATTCTCGATACGTCCGATCTCGACCGCTATATCGGCAAGCCGATGCAGCCGGCGCGGATGATCGATCCGTTCGCCAACAATGACATCCGTCGGTGGGTGCAGGCGATGCACTACCCCAACCGGCTGCACTATGATGCGATGTACGGGATGCAGAGCCGCTTCGGGCAGCTGATCGCGCCGCAGTCGTTCCCGGTGACGATGGACGACGGCCATGGATCGGCGCCGTCATGCATCGGGCTGATCCCCAATTCGCACATGCTGTTCGGGGGCGACGAATGGTGGTTCTACGGCCCCCGCATCGTCGCCGGCGACCGTGTCTGGAACGAGCGGATCCCGTTCGACTACACGGTCAAGGAAACCAAGTTCGGCGGGCCGACCTGCTTCCAGCGCGGCGACAATTTCTACTATAACCAGCACGGCGATCTGGTTGCGAAACAGCGTTCGACTTCGATCCGCTACAGCCAGGCAGCGGGGCAGGCGAATACGCCGACCGACAATCAGGACGATCCGGTGTGGGGCGACGACGAGCTCGAGGCGCTGGAGGCGCGCAAGTTCGAATGGATCCGGATGCTGCACGATCTGGGGCATTCGGCGCGCTACTGGGATACGGTGAAGGTCGGCGACGCGCTGCCCGAGCGCGTGTTCGGTCCGCATTCGATCGTCAGCTTCACGACCGAGTGGCGGAGCTACACCTTCACGCAATGGGGCTCGATGCACCGGCGCACCGACCTCAACATGGCGGAACTCGGCTTTACCGGCCCCATGGCCGGGCCGGAGCAGGATCCGACCGAGGAAGCGATCAATCCGGAAAACACCGACGGCGCCTATATCGGCCCGTCGCGCGGGCATCTCTTCCCGCGCTGGGCGCGGTTCATCGGCATGCCGCGCGGCTATGGCTATGGCGCGTCGATGGGGGCGTGGATCACCGATTATCTCGCGGGCTGGGCAGGCGAATGGGGCATGGTCCGCCATTCGAACTGCAGCTATCGTAGCCCGGCGCTCACCGGCGACATCACGATCCAGACCGGGACCGTCACCGACACGTTCGTCGATGACGAAGGGCGTCATATGGTCGCGATCGAGACGAGGATGGTGAACCAGAAGGGCGCGGTGCTGGCGACGGCCAAGGCCGAGGTCGAACTGGCCAAGCGGCCGTCCTGATGGGACGGTTCTCCGGAAAGACCGTGCTGATCACGGGGTCGGCAGGTGGCCTTGGCCGTGCCTATGCATTGGCGTTCGCGCGCGAGGGTGCGCATCTGGTGCTGGCCGATCTCAAGCTCGACGGGCTGGACGAGACCAAGGCGCTCGTCGAGCTGGCGGGGGGCACCGCATCGATCCACCAGGTCGATCTGGGCGTCGAGGCGGAGATCCACGCCTTCGCGACGGCGGTGCTGGGACTGCACGACCGGCTCGATGTGCTGATCAACAATGCCGGGTTGCACGCGGGAGAGATCGCGCGCGGGTTCTTCGGTCTGGGCATGGCGAAGTGGCAGCATTTCTTCGCGGTCAACACGATCGGCCCGATGCTGCTGGCCGAGGCGGTGCGTCCGGCGCTGAAGGCGGCGAGGGGGCTGATCATCAACAAGTCGTCGATGGCGAGCTACACCCCCGCGACCGCCTACGGCATCACCAAGGCGTCGCTGAACGTCTTCACGCATGCGATGGCGACGCAGTTCGGCGCAGACCAGATCCGCTGTGTCGGGATCGCGCCGGGCTTGATGCAGACCGAGGCGGCTCGAGCGGGCGTGGCCGACGAGACGTGGGAGCGGCTGAAGGGCCTGCAGTCGGTCCAGCGTCAGGGCACGGCCGAGGATATCGCCAATCTGGGCGTGTTCCTGGCGTCCGACGAAGGGAGCTTCGTCAACAACCAGACGATTTTGTGCGACGGCAACAACCAGATGCGCGGCTTCCGATTTTGACCCCCTGCTTCGTGGACTGGCAGGCGATAGCCGAACTCAAGGCGCGTTACTGCCGGTTGCTCGATACCAGAGACTGGACGGGGTACGCCGCGTTGTTCTCGGCGGACGCGGTGCTCGATACGACCGGCTCGGGCGGACCGCGGATCGAGGGGCGCGAGGCGGCGGTCGCGATGGTCCGCGCCTCGCTCGACGATGCGGTGACGGTGCATCAGGTCCATTCGCCCGAGATCATGGTCGATGGCGATGTGGCGACCGCGGTCTGGGCGATGTCGGACCGGCTGCGCTGGACGAATGGGCGCCGGCTGGACGGCGCGGGGCATTATCACGAGCGGTACGTACGACGCGGTGGATCGTGGCTGATCGCCGAGACGCGGTTGACGCGGCTGTTCGTCGACATGCAGGGCTGAGCGCGAGGACGTCGATCAGAGGGCCGACGGGGTGACCTCGCGCGCCCAGGCCTCCCGTTTGCCGGCGACCATATCGACCGCCTTTGTCCAGAACGTCGGATTGTCCGCGAGCAGTTTGATGTCGAAGCTGTTCGACCCGCGAAATTCGAGGACCTCGACCCCGTCTGCGCCGGGGACGTAACTGTACGGCACGCCCGCGCCGACGAAGAACCCGTCGCCCTTCGCGAGCGTCTCGACCCCGATCCGCAGGCTGCCCGCGACGATGTAGTAGAGACAGTCGACGTCATGCGTATGCCGGGGCAGCGGGAAACCGCTCTTGAACCAGGCGTGCGTGAGGCTGATCCCGGGAAGCGCGAACAGCAGCTTCACCGTCGTGCCCTCGAGCATGCCGGCCGCGACCGCGGCAACTGCGCCGGTCATCTCGGTCTCGGTCGGCATCGCCTGCGACATGACCCCGCTCTCCTCGAAATCACACGCTTCGGACGCGCGGAACAGGGCGAAGCGGGGGGCGGTGGTGGCCATGCGACGAGGATGCGGCAGCGTCGGGGCACGGTCAAATCGCGCTGGCGATATGGCTTTTCACAGCCAGGCCCTAAGCCACCGGGAGCGGAGGGAACCGATGAGCCTGTACACCACGATCCATTTGCACAACGTGACCGCGGGGCGCGAGGCGGACTATGCATCGTGGTTCGACGGAGAGCATCGCGCTGCGCTCGGGGGCTTGCCCGGCTTCGTGTCGGCAGATCGCTACGAGGTGACCCCGCAGCAGATCATGCCCGACATCCCGCAGCCATGGCGGTTCATGAGCGTGTACGAATTCGATTACGCCGATCCGGCGCGCGAGCTGCCTGCGCTGTCGCCGTTGCTGGCCGACGCGCGTAAGACGGGGCTGATCGACGACGCAGACGAAAGCGAACGGATCCACAGCTACGCGATGTATTCCGACTGGGTCTCGAGCCCCAATCACCGCCCTGACCAGCCGCTGTCGCACGTCAGCATCATCCTCGCCAACTTCGTCGCCGGGCGCGAGGCGGAGTATCACAAATGGTATGACAAGGTGCATGGCCCCGAAGTGACGCGGGTGCCGGGCAAGGTGGCGATGAAGCGCGGCCGGTTGTCGCCGGTGCAGGTGGCGCCCGTACGCTATTGCCCGGGCAGCGACCTGGTATTCTGCGCGATGCAGACCGACGACCTGCTGTTCACCGTCAGAGACTTCAGTGCACGAGCGGGCGGCCGATCGCCGAGCGGCATCGCGATGCAGCCACGCTCGTCCTCGGGCTCGGTTGCGCGCACGGTCCATTACTTCCGCAAGATCAGCGGCACCGCGTTCTGGCCGGGCGGGGTGGCGTATGACGGTGACCTCTCGGTCTATCCGCCGGACTTCGCGCGGCCTGCCACGCAGATCGGCAACTGATCCATCGCGCCGACGATGCGCAGCCCCTTGTCGCGCGAGCGGTGGGCGGGGCACTTAGCAATTAAAACCAGGGGAGCGGATGCGTGGGCAAGACGATCGTGATCACCGGCGCGGGCGATGGGCTGGGACGGGCGCTGGCGCGGCGCTTCGCCGCCGATGGCGAGACGGTGGTGCTGCTCGGACGGACGCTGTCGAAGGTGCAGGCGGTGGCCGACGAGGTCGGCGGCCAGGCCATCGCGTGCAACGTCGCGGATCCGGACTCCGTACGCGCCGCGTTCGCGACGATCGCCGAGACGCACCCGAAGCTCGACGTGCTGATCAACAACGCCGGCGTGTACGAGCCGTTCACGCTCGCCGATGCGCGCGACGACCAGATCGTCAACCAGATGACCACCAATCTGGCGGGGCCGGTGTTCTGCGCCCGGTCGGCGCTGCCGCTGCTCAAGGGGGGCGGGCATATCGTCAACGTGACCAGCGAGTCGGTTGCGATCAAGATGCCGATGCTCTGGATGTATGCGGGGGCGAAGGCCGGGCTCGAGCTGGTGTCCGACATGTGGAGCCGCGAGCTCGCCGCGGACGGCGTCCGCGTCACCGTCGTGCGCGCGGGCATGATGATGGACGAGACCAAGACCGGCAGCGGTTTCGCACCGGAGGTCGCGATCAGGTTCGCCACCGAGAACGCCAAGGTCGGCATCAATCTGCGCGAGCGCCCGATCTCGCATTACAATTCGGTCACCGATGCGTTCCGCGCGGTCCTCGACATGCCCGCCGACCTGCATGTCGGGCTGGTGACGCTGACCGGTAGCCGCCGCTGATATCCCTGTTCGATGAGAGAGACGATTGCCATGACTCTTCCCGACGCCAAGCTGTTCATCGATGGCGCGCTGCGCGATGCCGAGGGCGGCAGGACGTTCGACGTCATCTCGCCCTGGACCGGCGAAGCCGTCGGCAAGGCGGCAGATGCGTCGGCCGCCGATGTCGAGGCGGCGATCGTCGCGGCCCGCACGGCGTTCGACGAGACCGACTGGTCCGAAAACGCCGAATTGCGCGTCCGACTGGTGACCAGGCTGCGCGACCTGTTCCTGGCCAGCAAGGATCGCCTGTCGGACCTCGCCAGGCACGAGGCGGGGGCGGCGTGGGGTGCGGTCGGCCGCGCGCATGTCGACATGGCGATGGAGGGGTGGGACGATTACCTCGCGGTGTTCCCTAAGGTGACGTGGGAGCGCGACTATGGCGGGCGGACCGCCTATGGTTTCGAGACGCTGCGCAAGGCGGTCTACGAACCGATCGGCGTGGTGGCGGCGATCACGCCGTGGAACGTGCCGCTGTACGTCAATGTCGGCAAGGTGGTCGCAGCGTTGCTCGCCGGCTGCACGGTCATCCTGAAACCCGCACCGGATACCCCGGGCATGGGCGCGATCTTCGGGGAACTGGCAGCGGAGGCGGGCTTCCCTAGGGGCGTGCTCAACGTGGTGTTCGGCAGCGATCCGGCGCTGGCCGGCGAGATGCTGGTCAAGGACCCGCGCGTCGACCTGATCTCCTTCACCGGCTCGACCGGAGTCGGCAAGCGGATCATGCAGCAGGGCGCCGAGACGTTGAAGCGCGTGTTCCTCGAGCTCGGCGGCAAATCCGCCAAGATCGTGCTGGAAGACGCACCCGATTTCGCGCGCGAGATCGCAACGTCGATGCTGGTCTTCCACGCCGGACAGGGTTGCGCGGTCCAGTCGCGGCTGCTCGTGCCGCGCAGCCGGTATGAGGAAGCCAAGGCGATCCTCAGCCATTCCTACGGGGCGTTCGGCGAGAATTGGGGGGTGTTCGACGAGCCCGGCCACATCATGGGGCCGGTGGTGTCGCAGCGGCAGATGGACCGCGTGATGTCCTATATCGAACTCGGCAAGCGGGAGGGGGCGACCCTGATCGCCGGCGGCAAGGCGCGACCGGACAAGGGCGGCGGCTATTTCATCGAGCCGACCTGTTTCGCGGACGTGACCAACGACATGCGCATCGCGCAGGAGGAGATCTTCGGGCCGGTCCTCGTCGTGATCCCGTTCGAGGACGACGAGGACGCGATCCGCATCGCCAATGCGAGCGACTACGGCCTGGGCGGCGGCGTCGTGTCGGCGGACTTCGATCGCGCGATGAAGATCGCCAGGCGCGTGCGGACCGGAACGATGAGCGTCAACGGCGGCATGAGCATCGCCGGCGACATTCCGTTTGGCGGATACAAGGCGTCTGGTATGGGGCGCGAATGGGGACTCGAGGGAATCGAGGAGTTCCTCGAGACGAAATTGATCGCGTGGCGTGCTGCCTGAGGTCAGAAACGGGACATGTACGTGGACGGTGCTCAGCCGATCAAGTTGGACAAGCCCAAGCGCACCGCTACACCCAAGGTGTTGAGTTACAACCTCAATGGTCAGCGACTCGGGCGAAAGGGGCGCGATACGCGCGACCGTATCCTGGCGGCGACGCACGAACTGCTCGCCGGCGCGATCGATACGCCGATCTCGCTGAGTGCGGTTGCGCGGCAAGCGGGGCTCGGGATGACCTCGCTGTATCAATATTTCACGGACCTGACGGAGTTGCTGCTCGCCGTCCTCGATCCGCTGACCGCCGAAGCGGAGGAAAGCTATCTCAAGCACCTGCGCGAGCGCTGGCCGGACGACACGCTGAACGCGCATTGCCTCGAGTTCGTCACGGCGCTGCACGGCTTCTGGCACCGCAATTCGATGCTCCTGCATCTGCGCAACGCGATGGCGGATCAGCGCGACAAGCGGATGTCGGCACAGCGCGTGCGTGCCGCACAGCCGGTCATCCTGATGCTCGTCGAGCAGATGGACCAGGACCCCGGACTGCGCGGCACGCCGGCGCAGGGCATGGCCACGGTGCTCTACACGGGTATCGAACGCGTCGTGACGGTCGCGACGGACCGGATCCTGCCGACCGTCCTGCCGGGCGAATTCTCACCCAATGTCCGCAATTTCCTGCGCGCCGAGGCACGGTTGCTCGAACTGGGGATACGCGAGTTTCGGGAAGAGGCGCGAGGCTGACCCCGTCGTACCCCCCGAGTGCGGCCTGCGGGCGTTACCCCTTCGATCCCAGCTTGCCGATATAGCGTTCGATCCCGGCGAGATATTCGGGGTTCAGCATCAATGCGCTGTTGGCCATGCGTTCGACATGGCGGCCCATTTCCGGCCCTAGCTGGCTCGCCATCTCGATCGCGATCTTGGCCGCCGCCATCTGTTCCCCGCTCGATCGGGTCAGGTGACGGCAGAAGTCCATCGCGGCGTCGCCGAACGCCTCGTCGGGCAGAACGTCGTGGACCAGCCCCATGACCAGTGCACGGTCGGCATCGACCTTCTGGTTGCCCATGATCAGCCACCGCGCCCAGTGCGCACCACATTGGCGGGTCAGCCGGCTGACGCCGTTGGACGCAGGCAGGACCCCGAACAGGCCTTCCGGAAAGGCGAACGAGGCGGACCGGGCGGCGAGGCGGAAGTCGCACGACAAGGCGAGTTCGAGCCCGCCGCCGACGCAGGGCGCATGGATCGCGCAGACGATCGGCTTTTCGACATGCTCCATCTCGTCGTAGATGCGGTGCATGCCGTGAAGGCCGAGGCGGTGATTCTCGCGGATCCCGGAGGCGGTGGTAGGGCGCGGCCGGTCGGTGCCGCCGCGCAGGTCGGCGCCGGCGCTGAAGAAGCGACCGTTCGCGCGAACCAGCATCACCTTGAGCTCGGGCGCGTCGCGGAAGCGGTGCAGGGCGGCCTCGAACAGCGCCATCGTCTCGCCGGACAACGCGTTCAGCTTGTCCGGGCGGTTGAGGGTGGCGACCAGTACGCCATCATCGTCGTGCGTCAGAAGATGCGGATCGGTCATGCGCGCGTCCTCGGTAGACCGAGCCCTCGCTCCGCGATCATCGAACGGTGGACCTCGCTCGTGCCGCCATAGATCGTCGAACCCTGCGCATGCCGATAGAACATGTTGATCTCTTCCGCGGCACCCTTCCGCTTCGACAGCGACAGGGGGGCGGTGAGATCGAGCAGGTCGCGCGCGTCGCGCAGGAACACTTCCGACGAATACATCTTCGCCATCGGACCATAAGCGAGGTTGGTCTTCTTCTCCGCCAGCACCCAGGTCGCGCGGAACGCGAGCAGCTCGGACACCCAGACATTGGCATTGGTACGCGCGAGGCGGCGCTGCGCCGAGGCGTCCTCGATCAGCGGCTTGCCCCGATAGACGATCTCGCGGCAGAGCCGTTCGCCGGCGTCGAGCATCGCGCGCTGATATTTGGCGAAGCCGCCGCCATGTTCGAGCTCTAGGCTGGCGCTCATCGTCTTCACGCCGCCGTCGACCTCGCCCAGTCGCCAGCTGTCGGGGATCCGGACGTTGTCGTAGAAGGTGATGTTGGTCCGCTCGTCCTGGAAGGTGTGGACCGGCTGGATCGTCACCCCCTCGGCCTTGAGCGGTACGATGAACATCGTCAGCCCCTTGTGCTTGGCAACCTCGGTATTGGTCCGCGCGAGCATCAGGACATAGCTGGCGAGGTTCGCGCCGCTGGTGAACATCTTGGTGCCGTCGATCCGCCACCCATTGCCGTCCGGGGTCGCGCGGCACTGCGCCGCGAAGACGTCGGAGCCCGAACCGGGTTCCGAATAGCCGAGGCTGCAGATCACCTCGCCCGACATGATCTGCGGCAGCACGTCCTGCTTCAGTTCGTCGGTGCCGAAGCGCTGGATGATCAGCGAGACCATCTGGCTGACGCCGGCAGCGGGGTTGTTGTAGCGCTCGAGCTCGAACGCATCCATCGCCGCGATCTTGGCATAGGGCGATAGACCGCGGCCGCCGACGTCCTTGGGCAGCCCGAGGTAGAGCAGGTTGGCGGCCGCGAGCTTGCGGTTGAGCTCGGGATCATAGCCTTCCCAGCTGTAATGGAATTTCGCGCGCATCGCCGGCGTGACATTGTCCGCGAAGAACTGGTGGATTTCGCTCGCGATCGCCTTCGCGTCCTCGCCGAGATCGAAGTCGATCGGGACGTCGCCGGCATCGGGCAGTCCGGCGGTCTCGCCGGCGTAGAGCCGACGCCCGGCCTCGTCGAGCAGGCGCTGGGGATCGCCCAGGACCAGCGGCCACGCCTTCGCGCGCAAATTGAACAGGAATATGTCGTATTCGGTGGTCAGGCCATAGCCGCCGAAGGTGTGGAGGGCCTGCGCGACGGCGCGCGCGGCGGCGTCCGCGTTCCACCATGCGGCGATCGAGACCGCGGCACCCGCGTTCGGCGATCCATCGGCAATGTCGCGGATCGCTTTCCAGACGAGGAACTTGCCGCCGTCGACCTCGCAAATCAGGTCGGCGAGCGGGTGGCTGATCGCCTGGAACTGGCCGATGAACTGACCGAACTGCTTGCGCTCCCCGGCATAGGCGGCGGCGAGCTTGAGCGCTTCGCGACCGAGCCCGGCAAGGGCGGCGGAAATCAGGAGTTTCCATTCCTCGACCCCGGCGGCGAAGGTCGCACGCGCGGCGTCGCCCGACGCGAGGACGGTGTGCGGGAAGGCGGCGAGATCGAGCTCCGCGAGCGGCGTATCGGCGAGGTTGTCTTCTGCGACGCGGGCGTTCGCAGGCACGGCGACCAGCACGATGTCGTCGCCGTTGCGCGCGACCACGGCCTCGGCGACGCATCCGCCGGCGATCCACTGGCGCGGCTGTTCGGCCACGTCGTGAAACGCGAGCGTGACGACCGCGTCGCCCGACAGCACGCGGTCCAGCAGCGCGGGGTCGGCGCCGAATTGCGCGAGCAGCCGTGCCGCGACCAGGCCTTCCGCGAGCGGCCCGGACGCCAGCGTACGCCCCGCTTCCTCCATCAAGACCGTGGCGTCGACCAGGCCGAGCCCGAGCCCGCCCGCGGTTTCGGGTACGCGGATCGACAGGGCCCCCTGTTCGGCAAGGCCTTTCCACAGCAGCGCGTCGAAACCCGACGGGGCGGCGGCCCGTACCCGCGCGGTCGAGCTGTTCTCGTCGAGGAACCGCGCGAACATCTCGCGCATCATCTCCTGGTCGTCCGTCAGGTCGAAGTTCATGTCGCTATTCCTGGGGCTTGGCGCGGCGCATCATCACGCTGAGATCGACCTGGCCGGTGGCGACACCGCCCATGAACCCGCCATCGACCGGCAGGACCACGCCGTTCACAATGCTGGCGAGGTCGCTGTTGAGGAGCACCAGCCCGCCCGCCTGTTCCTCCGGCGTTGAATAGCGTCCCATCGGCTCGGCCGCGGCGTCGACCACCTCCTTGCCCGAGGCGGCGTGGAACGTCGCCATCATCGGCGTCTGGGTGGGGCTGGGCAGGGTGCAGTTGATGCGGATGCCGCGCTTGATCAGCTGCGCGCCCATGAACTGGGTCCAGACGATGACGTTCTCCTTGGAGAAGCTGTACCCCTCGCGGACCGTGTCCTCGAGATGCTCTTCGCACCAGGCAACCGCAGCATCGAAGCCCTTGGTGGTGACGAACTCTATGTTGAGCGGAATGCGCCGGCTCCAGCCCATCCCGCCAGTCGAGGCGATGCTCGCGACCGCGCCACCCGGTGCCATCAGCGGCAGCACCTGTTCGGTGAGATGACGCAGGCCGATGAAGTTGACCTTCATCACGTCCATCGGGGGAAAGGACTGGGGCAGCCCGGCGCAGTTGAACAGCGCGCCGACCGTACCGCCGATCGCAGCGACGCCGGCCTC
Organism: Sphingomonas ginsenosidivorax; assembly: GCF_007995065.1. Taxonomy (NCBI): domain Bacteria; kingdom Pseudomonadati; phylum Pseudomonadota; class Alphaproteobacteria; order Sphingomonadales; family Sphingomonadaceae; genus Sphingomonas; species Sphingomonas ginsenosidivorax. Next base: position 969,962 of record NZ_VOQR01000001.1, read on the forward strand.
GATCGATGCAGGGTCGCGCAGGTCGACGAGGTTGAAGCTGGCAAGCGGCAGGTCCGACGGCTTGTAGTCGAGGCCGTGCACCTCCGCGCCGAGATCGAGCAGCAATTTCGCCGTGGCCGCGCCCATGCCGGAGAAGCAGCCCGTGACGATGACGCGTTTGCCGTTGTAACCGAGAATGTCGCTCATGCTGTGCTCCGTGGAATGGATGTCAGGCGCGCTTCTGCGGCGGCCAGGAGATGGTGCCGTCGTCTTCCTCGACGTAGATGATGCGTTCGGGACAGGCGCGTGCGCCGTTGCGGGCGGTCTTTTCGGCGCCGGGCGCGACCTCGAAGCCGTCGGTCGCGATATAGCCGTCCTCGTCGAGCGGAAACATCGCTTCGGAAACGGCTGCGCATCGTGCGTTGCCGACGCAGGCCGACCTGTCGATCCGGATCTTCATCGCCGCTTTCCTCCGTTCTATCGTTCTTGCTAGAACGAAGAATGGGGCCGCGATCAACTGCCCCGACGCCTCATCGCTGGCGCGATAGGTAGGGCCGGCGGGGCAATCGCCCGGGCGGTATTCCCGCGCGTTCGGGGGCGTGGCATTGCCATCGACCGAGGTGCGGGCAAAACGCCCCTCTGCATCTTCTGCATGGCGCCGACGACCTGCGCGGCACGATGATCGGATCGGAGACTTTTGATGGTCAAAGCAACGCTGTCGCCTGCCGTCCCCAAGCCGGATCACGTGCCGGATGCGCTCGTCTACGACTTCGACTATTACTTCGACCCCGCTCTGCTCGAGAACGCGCACGATCGGATCCTGCAGATCGCTGCGGAGGCGCCGCCGATCTTCTGGTCGCCGCGACAGGGCGGCAGCTGGTTCATGCGCAGCCACGACGCGACCTACAAGGCGTCGCGCGACACCGATACGTTCAGCAACGGGCCGTTCCCGTTCGAGATGATCGCGCACATGAATGCCGGCAAGCCGGACAACCAGAAGGCGTTGATCCCGCTGCCGATCACGATCGACCCGCCGCATCACGCGACCTATCGTGGCCCGTTGCAGAAGCCGTTCGGGCCAAAGGCGATGCTCGCGCTGAAGGACAATATCCGCGCGCTCGCGATCGAGCTGATCGAAGGCGTCAAGGCGGATGGCAAATGCGAGTTCATGACCGCGATCGCCGAACCGCTGCCCGTCACGGTGTTCCTGCAGCTGTTTGGTCTCCCGCTCGAGCGGCAGCGCGTCTATCGCGACCTCGTCGCGGAGCATATGCACTCGCCGCTCGCGCACGACCCGCAAGAGATCCAGCGTCGCCTGCGCCGGGTCGCCGAGGTCATGCGCGAGACGATCCTCGAGCGGCAGGCCGAGCCGCGCGACGATATCCTGTCCATGCTGTGGCAATCCGAATTCGACGGTCGGCCGGCCAACCTGCACGATATCGAGAATTATGCGGTGATGCTGTTCCTGGCCGGGCTCGACACGGTGATGAACGGCATGGGGCTGGGCGTGCGGCATCTGGCGATGCATCCCGAACTGCAGGAACAGCTGCGTGCCGATGTCTCGCTGATCCCCGAGGCGGCGGAGGAACTGCTGCGCCGCTATACCTTCACCGTGCCGCCACGCTTCGTCGCGCGGGACAGCGAGTTCGAGGGCGTGACGATGAAGAAGGGGGAGCGGGCGATGATCTTCCTGCCCGCCGCCGATCTCGATCCGAGCGAATTCAAATCGCCCGAGGACTATAACCTGGCGCGCGAGAACAAGGTGCATATCGCGTTCGGCACCGGCCCGCATCGTTGCCTGGGCTCGCATCTCGCGCGGATCGAATTGCAGGTCCTGTACGAGGAAATGGTGACTCGCCTGCCGACCTTCCGGCTTGATCCCGACAAGCCGCTGACATTCCACGGCGGCAACGTCATCGGGCCCAACCAGGTCCATCTGGTATGGGACGTCTGAATGGTCTGGCAGCGCTCCCGCGTCCGCCTCGACAACGATAATCGCGCGTTCTGGACGGGAGGCGCCGACGGCAAGCTGAACATCGCCCGGTGCGGGGATTGCGGCGGGTTCATACACCCACCGCGGGAGGTCTGCCGGCATTGCCTGTCGGACAAGGTCGCGCCGTTCGCGGTGGCCGGGACCGGCGTGATCGACAGCTACACGGTGAACCACCAGGCGTGGGCGAAGGACATGCCGGTTCCGTTCGTCATCGCGCGCGTCGCGCTCGACGATGCACCGGGCGTGTATCTGACGACCAACATCGTCGGGTGCCCGGTCGAGGACGTCGATATCGACGATCGCGTGCGGGTGGTGTTCGAGGAGCAGGACGGGATCTGGTATCCCCTGTTCGAGAAGGTCGCGTGACCGAGGCGTTCATCACCGGGATCGGCATGTCCGAGGTGGGCGTGCGGCTGGCGCGGTCGCCGCTCGGGCTGACGCTGGATGCGGTGCGCGAAGCGATTGCCGATGCGGGGCTGACGCTCGACCAGATCGACGGCGTCGCGACCTATCCCGGCAAGATGCAGGCGTTTCTCGGGTTCTCGCCGATCGGAGCGGACGACGTGATCGAGGCCTTCGGGCTGACCACGCGCTGGCATGTGGGGGCAGCGGAGACGACCGCGCAGCTGGGCGCGATCGCCGAGGCGGCGGCGGCGGTGAAGGCGGGCCTCGCCCGGCACGTGATCTGCTTCCGCACGGTCTATGAAGCCGCGGCGATGGCGCGGCCGGACGAATTCCCGCCGATGGAACGACGCAAGGACGTGACCGGGAATTCGCAATGGGTGTCCCCCTTCGGGGCATTCTCCGCCGCCAACTGGACGGCGCAATTCGCGACACGCCACATGAAGCGATATGGTCTGACGCGCGAGCAACTCGCGCAGGTCGCGATCAACGATCACGCCAATGCAGCGCTCAACCCGCGCGCGATCGTCAAGCAGCCGCTCAGTCTCGACACGTACATGTCCGCACGGATGATCTCGACGCCGTTCTGCCTGTACGATTGCGATCGCTTCACCGATTGCTCGACCGTCGTGATCGTGTCGGCCGGCGACGCGCTGGACGAGGTCCGGACGATTCCGGTCCGGATCGCCGCGTCGGCAGGGTCGGTCGAGCGGTATTCCTGGGATCAGGCGGAATGGGCCAGCGCCTACCCGACCGGCCGCGATCTGTGGAAGAACACGGACTACCGCGTCGACGACGTCGATACGGTGCAACTCTATGACGGCTTTTCCTTTCAGCCGATCACCTGGCTGGAAGGGCTCGGGTTCTGCCCGGTCGGGGAGGGGGGGCGTTTCCTCGAAGGCGGCAAACGTATCGCGCGCGATGGCGACCTGCCGATGAATACCGGCGGCGGGCAGCTCGGCTGGGGCCGGCTGCACGGCTTCGGCTTCGCGTACGAGGCCGTGGTCCAGCTGCGCGGCGAGGGCGGCGCGCGCCAGATCGGCGGAAATCCGCGCGTGGCGGTGGCGACTTCGGGCGGGGGGCCGATGGCGGCGGCGTTGCTCCTCGCGAGGGACTGACGCGGTGCGCGGGTTCCACCGCGACGTACTCATCTCTCCCGAACCGGGTGCGGTCAGTGCGTGGGTGGAGGACGATTATCACCACATGGGCGTCACGTTGCACCATGACGGCGCCTGCATCTCGCGGGTCGAATCGGCGATGGTTCGCGCGCCCTGGTCGACTTGCCCCGGCGCGGTGGTGCAGCTTGCAAAGACCTTCACCGGCGTCGCACTCGAGGAGGCGGCGCGGCGGGGCGAGAAGACGCTGAACTGTACACACCTGCACGACATGACCGTCATCGCCGCGGCGCACGCGCATGAGGCGAACGCCATGCGCTATTCCATCACCGTCAGCGACGCGGTGGCGGGCGAGCGGGTCGCCGCGATCGCGCGCGACGGCGTGCCGCTGCTGCGGCTGGTCGAACAGGATGGCCTGCTGGCGGAACCGGCGGGTAAGACGCTGTTCGAACTCGGCGACTGGATCGCGTCGCTCCCCACGCCGATGCGCGAGGCGGCGCGGTTGCTGCGATGGGCTGCGATCATCGCCCATGGCCGCGCGATCCCGCTGGAACGGCAATCCGATGCGACGCGGATGCCGGCGAACTGTTTCACGTTTCAACCCGGTCGCAAGGACCATGCGATCCGGATCGGACGGATCATGGACTTCTCGTCGGATCGGACCGGGCCGTTGCACGATCCCCAGGCTTGATGCGCGACGGGTCGAGTGCCGGCGGTCGACAGGGGCCGGCAACGATGCCAGCCCCCGATTGAGCAAACAGCCGCGTCAGTTGTGAACCCGCTCGGGCGCTGCCGAATGGCGGGGGACCATCATCGCGAGCGGCATACGGGACGGGACGGGCGTCGATCGCGCGCCGGACTCGAACAGCGGCTGGACGTCCGCCAGTACGTCCGGCTCCGGGCAGCAGCAACGCGTCACGGCATCGTTCAGCGTCCGCAGGAGGCTGGCGGTATCGACCTGTTCGCTGACGTCGTGAACGAAGCCGATCGCGAGCGGCTGGTTCATCGGCTGGATGGGGAACAACACGCAGGCGACCTGCGCGGGGGTTCCGAACCCGACTCCGCCGGCAATCTGACCATCGACACGACATTGCTGCATATGCGCGGCCATGTCGGCGAAGCTGAACTTGCGTTCGTCGCTCGCCTCGGCGTTGATACGGCGCAGCATGCTGTCGCGGCGGCCTTGCGGGATCGTCGAGAGGAGGAGGCGGCCAGCCGCGGATTCGGTCAGATGGTCCTTCTGGCCGCCGCTGATCGCGAACGGGTTGGCGGTACGCAGCGGGCGCTGACCCTCGCGCCAGGAGTAAACCTGGACCCTGAGGCCGACCATGCCGAACACCGCGACGCCGAGACCGGTCTGCGCGCTGAGCCGATCGATCAACCCGGTCAGGCGACCGTCCCGGACGATGTCGGGCTGCGCGGCGCAACCCAGCATGGCGGCACGCGGGGTCGGCGAATAGGAACGCGACTGCGGATCCTTGTAGAGCAGGCCGACCTCCACGAGGCTGGAGAGCAATTCCGACGTGCTCGACTGCGGCCGATCGAAGCGACGGACGATATCCATCACCGTTGCCTGCGGGTGGGATTCGTCAAAGAACTCAAGCACTTCGATTACCCGCTTGGCAATCTTCGCCTTGTTCGAGCCTTGGGTCGTTGCAGCCATTTCGCTCTCCTATCGTTTTTTTAATGAACAACGTTGTTGGATAAGCGCCGATCATTGTCAATAAACCGAGACTGTCTCCGTTTTTTGTGCGGTACGGGATTTTAGTCTGCGCAGGTGGGGCCGATGCGCCCGTTTTGGGCGGGAAAACGCCGGAAAACCGTGAGCATCTCGGTTTTGCACCGCAACAATCCAGACGAGGCCTGCGAAAAATATTTTTAAGTTTCGTTGGGCCCGAGTGTTGCGATGTAAAACTACGCGCGCGTCGCTCGGCGCGTTGTGCGGCGCGTCCATGGCCCCGAATCGGGCCAGATTAACGACGGGCCCGTCGATCGTGGCAGGGTTACGCGATCGCGCCCTTGGCCTTGAGCGCTTCGATCCGGTCCCAGTCGAGCCCGAGCTCCATCAGCACGAGTTCGGTGTGTTCCGACGCCTGCGGCGCGCGCGTGGTCTCGAGCGGCTTGCCATCGAATTGCACGGGGCCGCGCACCAGCCGCAGCGGCGCACCCCGGTCGCCACCCTCGACCTCGACGATCATGTCGTTGGCGATCGCCTGTTCGTCGGTCAGCAGATCCTCGAAGCTTTGGATCGGCGCCCATTGTCCCTTCATCGTCTTCAGGTGCTGGCGCCAATAGGCAAAGGGCTGCGCGGCGAATGCCTTGACGAGAATGTCGCTGGCCGCGCCGGCGTTCTCGATGAGCAGCCTGACGTCGGCGAAACGCGGGTCGGCCGCGGCTTCGGGGACGCCGACATGCGCGAACGTATCCGCGATCAGCCCGGTCGGACTGACCATGCACAGATTGATCGTGCCGCCGTCCGACGTGCGGAAGTTGCCCATGAACGGATTGCGCGTGGAACCGCCCGAGCTCGGCATCGGATTGCGCGTGACGATGCCGGTCTCCATCACCTGCGAGACGAGCGCGCCGGACGCCCACCAGGCCGCGCTCAGCAGCGAGACATCGAGTTCTACGCCTTCGCCGGTCTTCTCGCGATTGTAGAGCGCGGCGGCGATGCCGCCGGCGATGAACATGCCGCCGATCGAGTCGCCGAACGCGGCGATGCCTTGCGTCAACGGTCCTTCCATCTCGGCCGGCGTCATCGAATAGGCGACGCCGCTCCGCGACCAGAAACAGGTGCCGTCGAACCCCCCGACCTCGCGCTCGGGCCCCTTGTTGCCGAGCGCCGACCCGCGTGCGTAGATGATGTCGGGGTTCACCGCCCGGATATGCTCGACGTCGAACTTGTTCTTCTGACGAACCTGCGGAAGATAGTTGGTGAGGAACACGTCGCAGGTCTTGGCCAGCTCGTAGAGGACGGCCTGTCCTTCCGGCGTGGATACATCGATGCCGACGCTGCGCTTGCCGCGGTTGGGGTGTTCGAACAGGGTGTGGCGCTGGGGATCGAGCGTAACGCCGCCCATGTTGAGGAAGCCGCGCTGGGTATCGCCCCGCACGGGATGCTCGATCTTGATCACGTCCGCGCCCCAATCGGCGAGTATGCCGCCGGCGGCGGGCACGAAGGTGAACTGGGCGACTTCAAGTACGCGGACGCCCTTCATCACGTGAGTCATCTTTGGTGCTGCCCCCATTCCTGTACCAAAAGCCTAGCCTTCGGTGATGGGGCGGCAAGGCGAGGGGCATCGGCTATCGCCGCCACGATGCGCGATGGGGCGCTAACGCCTCGGCGATATTCTGCGACCCCACGTTGATGAAGCCTGCGTGGCTCTCGATAGCCGGGGAACGCTTTGGGAGAGACAGCATGAAGATCGACACGTCGCTATCCGCCATCGTCACTGGCGGTGCATCGGGTCTCGGCCTCGCTACCGCGACCGCGCTCGCTGCGGCAGGGGTGAAGGTCGCGATCTTCGACATCGCCGAGAATGGTGACGCGGTCGCGGCCGGCATCGGTGCCAATTTCCACCATGTCGACATCATGTCGGAGGAGAGCGCGCTCGCCGGGTTCGAGAGCGCGCGCTCGGCGAACGGGCAGGAGCGGATCCTCGTTCACTGCGCGATGGTCGCCAAGGGTGGAAAGACCGTCAGCAGGGACAAGGCGACCGGCGGGTTCAAGCGGCTGTCGACCGAGGACTTCGCGGTGTCGGCGCAGGGCATCCTCGTGGCGAGCTATCGGATGGCGTCGATCGCCGCACTGGGCATGGCCGCGCTGGAGCCGCTCGAGGACGGCGAGCGCGGAACGATCATATTGACCTCGAGCGCCGCGGCGCAGGACGGTCAGATCGGGCAGGTATGCTATGGGTCGGGAAAGGCAGGGGTCAACGGCCTTGTCCTGCCGATGGCGCGGGACCTGATGGATCTCGGGATCCGCGTAAACGCCGTCATGCCGGGCATCTTTGCGACGCCACCGATGTTGCGCTTCAAGGACATGAACCCTGCGATGTGGGACGGATTGAACGCGTCGGTGCCGTTCCCCAAGCGGCTGGGCAAGCCGGAGGAGTTCGCCAGCCTCGTCATGGAGCTGGTACGAAACACCTATTTCAACGCGCAGACGATCCGGCTCGACGGCGCCATCCGCATGCCACCGCGCTGAAACAACCGCCGCGGTGATTGCGCGGGCCGCAATCGAGGTTGCGATAAACGATGGTGCGTTGCGGCACAGATGTCTTGACTCCGGATAATTGATAACCTAGCTTAGCATTATTGAATTGCTCAAAGCTCGTCGAACCGGAGTTTTCGCCATGAACAAGTTTGCGCTGATCCTCGCTGCCGTCGCCCTCACGCCCGCAACTGCCACGTTCGCCACGGAGGCCGTCGAGACCGCGAACGTCGCCACGCCGGTCGTCGGCAAGATGCTGTACAGCACGGGCGGCAAGAAGCTCGCGCCGGTGTACAAGCTCGATGCATCGGGCGCGCCGCAGATCCTGCTGGAAGGCAGAATGATCACGGTTCCGTCGTCGACGCTGAGCGCGGTCGATGGCCGCGTCGAGACCAGCCTGACCAAGAAGGTGCTGATGACGAGCAACTGATCGCTCGCCATCTGGCTTGCGAAAAGGGCGCCGCGGTCATCGATCGCGGCGCCCTTTTTGCATATTGCCGGATGGCATCGCGCGGTCGCTGCGCGGCAGGCTTTACGTCACTTCGCAGCGGCCACGTTCGCCGCGAGCTTGTCCAGATACCCCTCCAGCCGTGCGAGATCGTCGGGCTCGAAGCCCGCGAACAACGCTTCCTCATGCGCTTCGGCAACCGTGCTGATGCGGTCCAGCAGAGCATCGGCCGCGTCGGTCAGATGGATGCAATAGGCGCGACGGTCGTCTTCCTTGGGTTTGCGCACCAACATCCCGTCGCTGCACAACCGATCGATCGACCGGCCGACCGACGCTTCCGATATCTCGAGGATCTCGGCGACCTCGCGCTGCGTCACGCCGGGACGGCGGGCGATCACCGCGACCAGCGTCCATTGCGACCGCGTTATGCCGATCGCCGCGACGCTCTGATCGAAGCGCTTGTGCATCTGCCGTGCGGTGACGGTCAGCTTGAGCGAGATGCCGCGCTTGCCGCTGGGGAGTTTGACGAGCTGGCCTTGGGTCAGGATGTCGTGCAAATCAAAGCCGTTCGATAATGATGGCCGGAGCCATGCCACCGGCGGCGCACATGGTGATCAGCGCGTAGCGCCCCCCGGTGCGCTCCAGTTCGTCGAGCGCGGTGCCGATCAACACCGCACCGGTCGCGCCGATCGGATGACCGAGCGCGATGGCCCCGCCATTGGGATTGATCTTGGCGCGGTCGATGCCGAGATCGCGAATGAACTTCTCGACGACGACCGCGAACGCTTCGTTGACCTCGAAGACGTCGATATCGGCGACCGTCAGCCCGGCCTTGGCCAGCACCTTGCGGGCCGCGGGGACCGGGCCGTTGAGCATCAGGGTCGGGTCGTCGCCGACATTGGCCATCGCCACGACGCGGGCACGCGGCGTCCATCCCTGGCTGTCGGCATAGGCCTTCGAGGCCAGCAGCAGCGCCGCCGCACCATCGACCACGCCGGATGAAGTGCCGACATGGTGGACCGGCTCGAACTCAAGCTCCGGATAGCGTTGCTGGATTAGCTGCTTGAAGGTCGGGCCACCCGGCGTCGAGGGCAGGTCGTAGAACATGCCGAACGCGGGCTTGAGGCCGGCCAGGCTGTCCGCGGTCGTTTCGGGGCGGGGATATTCCTCGTGCGCGAGGATCGTGGTGCCCGTGTCGTCGACGACCGGCACCGTCGAGCGATCGAAGCGCCCCTCGGCGATCGCGATGCCGGCGCGCCGCTGGCTCTCCGCGCCGAACGCCTCGAGCTCGGCGCGGCTGATCCCCTCCATCGCGGCGATCGCATCGGCGGCGACGCCTTGGTTGGTCTGCGGATGCTTCTCCTGCAGCCGGGCGTTGCCGGTGCCGAGGCCGCTGGCGGCACTGACCTTGGCTTCGCGCATCTTCATGCCGAAATCGGTGACATGGCTCATCATCTCGGTGCCTCCGGCGATGACGAGGTCTTCCATGCCCGACATGATCTGCCCCGCGGCGAGGCTGGTGGCGGTGATGCCAGAGCCGCAGAAGCGATCGAGCGTGACGCCGCTGGCGCGCGTGTCGTAGCCGGCGTCGAGCGCCGCCATCCGTCCCATGTCGCCGCCCTGCAAGCCGATCTGCGCGCTGGTGCCCCAGATGATGTCGTCGACGTCCTCGGTCTTGAGGTGGTTGCGATCCTTGAGCGCGGCCAGCACGGTCGCCGCGAGGTGCTGCGGATGCATGCCCGAATAGGCGCCCTTGCCGGTCTTGCCCACGCCGCGCGGAGTGCGGACGGCATCGATGATGTAGGCGTCGGCCAAAGCGCATTCCTCTCGTCCGTTGGTCGCGGCCGATATCGCATGCGGCACGCGCCCACGCCAGCATGGTACGATCGTGACAGCGATTTCTCGCAACGTCGCTTCCCAGCCCCAGGCACGGCCGATACCACGGCGGCCGGCAATGATCGGAAGGACTTGCGTGGCAGCGGTGGACGAACCGGAACGGCGCGTCGGCGCGTTGGCGCCCCTGCGCGAGCCGGTGTTCCGTCGCATCTGGACGGCAAGCGTGCTGTCCAATTTCGGGCAGCTGATCCTGGGTGTCGGCGCGGCGTGGGAGATGACGCTGCTCAGCGCTTCGCCCAGCCTGGTCGCCGGCGTACAGACCGCTCTGATGCTCCCGCTGATGCTGGTCGCGGTGCCCGCGGGAGCCGTCGCCGACATGTTCGACCGGCGACGGATCGCGATGGCCGGGCTGGCATTCTCGGCGACGTGCGGCGCGGTCCTGACGGCGCTGGCGTGGGCGGGGATGACGACCCCTTGGGTCCTGCTCGCGTTCTGCTCGCTGATCGGCGCTGGCGTCGCGCTCTACAGCCCGTCCTGGCAGGCCTCGATCAGCGAACAGGTGCCGCCCGCGCACCTGCCGGCCGCCATCGCGCTGGGATCGATCAGCTACAATGTCGCGCGCAGCTTCGGGCCGGCGCTGGGCGGGTTGATCGTGCTCGCGGCCGGCGCAAAGGCCGCATTCGCGATCAACGCAGTGTGCTACCTGCCGCTGCTGTTCGCCTTCTACCTGTGGAACCGCCGCCACATACCCTCGCGCCTGCCGCCCGAGCGGATCGACCGCGCCATCGTGACCGGTGCGCGGTACGCGCTGCATTCCGGATCTGTGCGCACCGTATTGGTGCGGGCGTTCCTGTTCGGCCTGGCGGGTGCGTCGTCGGGAGCGCTCGCGCCGTTGATCGCCAGGCAACTCCTCGGCGGCGATGCCAGCGTCTACGGCACCATGCTGGGCGCGGGCGGGGTCGGCGCGGTTGCCGGCGCGCTGTGCGTCGGATGGATCAGCCACCGGCTCGGCAACGAGGCCGCGAGCCGCCTGATGGCGCTGATCGGCGGCGTGGCGATCGTGGTGACCGGACTCAGCCGGTCGCTGCCGTTGACCTGCATCGCGCTGTTCGTCTCGGGCGCGGCGAACATCGTCACGATCGCGATGTTCAACATATCGGTCCAGCTGGCGGCACCACGCTGGGTCACGGCACGGGCGCTGTCCCTGTTCTCGTCGGCGCTGACCGGCGGGATCGCGATCGGGTCGGTCCTGTGGGGCGTGGTGGCGGGGCACTGGGCGGTCGATGTCGCGGTCATGGCATCGGGCGCGGCGCTGTGCGCGACACCGCTGCTGGCTTTCCTCTTCCCGTTGCCGGTGACGGTGGTCACCGGGGTCGAGGCGGTCGAGATCACGCACGAGCCCGAAGTGGCGATGGCGTTGACGATGCGCTCGGGGCCGGTGGTGATCGAAGTGGACTATTGCATCGATCCCGACCTGGCGCGGCCGTTCTACGACGCGATGCGCCAGGTGCAGCGGTCACGCCTTCGGAACGGGGCGTTCAACTGGTCGCTGTCGCGCGATATCGGCGATCCCGCCTTGTGGACCGAACGGTACCAGTTCCCGACATGGAGCGACTACCTGCGCACGCGCGAGCGCTTCACCCAGGCGGATGTCGCGGCCCAGCAGGCCGCCGACGCGTTCATCTCGGCCGATGTCGCAAAGAAGGTTCGACGGCGGCTGGAGCGACCGTTCGGCTCGGTTCGGTGGCGTGCGGACTCCCCCGATCCGCACCAGGATACGATCGGCTATCTCGGACCCTAGGCCAGGAGGCGGCTTCACCCGCCATGGGGGATATCGCCGAAGCGATCATCGTTGCGCTCGCCTTGCCATGGCCCGCCAACGTCTCGCAGATGTCGGGGCAACGACCGGTGACATTGCGGCGCCGAAGCCGTTCGCACCGGCCTACGGGAGAGCATGGTGCAGCATTTCACCCAGGACACGGTGCCGGACCTGCCACCCGACAAGCTGCCGAGCATGGCGTACCGGTCGTATTTCCTGTTCGTGATGGTTCTGGTGTCGGCGTGCGTCGTGTCCGAACGCTACATCCTCTTCGTGCTGGTGGAGCCGATCCGCCGGGACCTCGGGCTGACCGATTTCCAGATCGGCCTGGTCAAGGATCTGGCGCTCGCGATCGTCTATATCGTCGCCGTCGTTCCCTTCGCGCGGCTGTCCGGCACCTGGTCCAAAAAGGGCATCGTCGCGGGCGCGGCGGCGGTGTGGAGCGTTTCGGTCCTGGTCTGCGCGTACGCGAAGAACTTCTGGGTGCTGCTCCTCGGGCGGGCCGGGATCGGGATGGGCGACGGCGCCTTCACGCCGCCCTCGCAGGCTTGGATCGCCGATCTCTTCCCGCCCAAGCAGCGCGGCACGGCGCTGTCGATCTTCCTGCTCGGCGCGTCGCTCGGCGCGTTCGCGGGGCCGAGCTTCGGGGGCTGGGCGGCGCACGCCTATGGGTGGCGCGAGGCGCTGTTGCTGGCGAGCATACCGGGCTTCGTGCTGGTGCCGATCGTGTGGTTCACGCTGCGCGACGTCCGGCCGGGACTGGCCGACGGCAGCACTGCCAACCACCTCGTCAGGCAACCGTTCGGCGTCGCCTTTCGCGAGCTCATGGCGATCCGGACCTTTCCGCTGCTGGTCGGCGCGTCGGCACTCAATACGTTGCTGACGATGGGCATGATCAGCTGGGCGCCGGCGTTCATGGAGCGCACGCACGGGATGGCCGCGCGCGACGCAGGGGTGCAGATGGGCGGCGCGCTGTTCATCGGCTCGCTGGTCGGGCACCTCCTCGGTGGACCGCTCGCCGACCTTCTCGGCCGGCGCAACGTGCGCTGGTATCTGTGGGTGCCGATGATCTCGGGCGCGCTGGCGGTCTGCGTCGGGCTGCTGATCCTGACCGGGCCGGCGAGCCGCGTGTTCCCGTTGTTCGGACTGCAGCTACTGATCGGGGGATTGGCCGCCGCGCCGCTGATGGCGGTGGTGACGGGACTGGCGCCGGTGTCGTCGCGCTCGACCGCAGTCGCGATCCTGATGGTCGCGATCAACGTGATCGGCCTGGGCGGCGGGCCGGTCTTCGTCGGCTGGCTGAGCGACGCGCTGCACCCGGTCTATGGCGAGAATTCGCTCGGCATGGCGATGCGCTGGTCGATGCTCGCGGGCATCCCCAGCACCATCCTCGCCTATCTCGCAAGCCGGACCTACAAGGCGGATGCCGAGGCGGCACGGGCGCGGCTGGCAGCCGGCATGGCGCCGATGGGGGCGATATGAGGCGCGCAATCGCCCTCGGCGCGCTCGCGATCGCCGGGACGCTGGCGGCGCAGACGATGCCCGGCCCATCGCGATTGGCGCGTGGCTATCTGGCCGAACCCGCACCCGTCGACAGCATCCTGCTCTCGCCTGCGCCGCCCGCCGCCGGATCGCCCGCGGAGGCGCGCGACGTCGCGGCGGCCCAGGCCGCGCTGGGGTTGGCGGGCGGCCCGCGCTGGAGCCTGGCCACCAAGGATGCCGACCTTTTCGCGCCGGACGTGACGGCCGCATTCTCCTGCGCCGCGGGACGCGAGATCGGCGCAACCGCAACGCCGGCGACCAACCGGCTGCTGCGTCGCACCCTCGCCGACTTCGGCCTGTCGACCTCCGCCATCAAGCGCAAATTTCAGCGTTCGCGGCCGTTCATGGCGAACGGCCGGCCCAGCTGCACGCCCGCGGCCGAGCCGATGCTCAAGTCGGACGGGTCCTATCCGTCCGGGCATAGCGCGATCGGCTATGGCTGGGGGCTGATCCTCGCCGAACTGGTACCAGACCGGGCCGACGCACTGGTCGCGCGGGGGCGTGCCTTCGGCGACAGTCGCCGGGTCTGCAACGCGCATTGGCTGAGCGACACCGAAGAGGGGCGGATCGCGGGTGCGGCGGTGCTCGCGCGGCTGCATGCGGACGCTGCGTTCCGCGCCGACCTCGACGCGGCACGCAGCGAGCTGCTGGCGGTCAGGGCCGTGCCCCCGACGCACGATTGCGCCGCAGAGTCCGCCGCGCTCGACCTCACTCGCTGAAATCCCGGAGACCGCATGACCGACATCATTCCCCGCATCCCGCGCCTGCCGCGCGAGCAATGGACCGACGATGCGCGCGAGGTCTTCGCCTTCTGGGGCGAGCCCAACGCGTGGGAGGAGGGCTCGAAGACCAACGTCGTCAGCGTGATGGGCACGCACCCCGAACTGGGCAAGGTCTACAACCTCTGGGGCAAGTATTTCCTGATGCACAGCACGCTGACGACGCGTCAGCTCGAGATAGTCATCCTGCGTGTCGCCGTGCGTGCGCAGTCGGCCTATGAATGGCACAACCATGTCGGCTACGGCATGAACGCCGGACTGACGCTCGAGGATATCGCGGCGATCCGCGATTTTCCCGCCGGCGGCGACTGGACGGAAGAGGAAGCGGCGATGATGACCGCGGTCGACGAGCTGATCGCCGACAACCGTATCGGCGACGCGACCTGGGCGACGCTCAGCAAGACGCTCGACGTGCGGCAGCTGATGGATCTGACCTTCACGATCGGTCACTATGTCATGACGAGCTGGTCGCTGGCCACGTTCGGGGTCGAGATCGAGGGCGGGGCGGACGCGATCGGGTTCGACCTGCGCACCCGATCGGGCCGCATTCCGGGCAAGACCTACAAGCCCGGCGAACACGAAGAGTGGATCGAGACCCGGGGCTACTGACACGCGTCCTTGAGGAGGGGAAAGCCATGGATCTGAGTCTCGGGGGGCGTCGCGCGCTCGTGACCGGCAGCAGCAGCGGGATCGGCGAGGGGATCGCGCGGATGCTCGCGGCCGAGGGCGCGCGGGTCGTGGTGCATGGGCGTAACCGTGACCGCGCGGAAGGTGTCGCCGCCGCGATCGGCGCGGCAGGCGTGGCGATTGGCGACCTGTCGAGCGATGCCGGGGCAGTCGCGGTGCACGACGCGGCACGGGAAGCGCTCGGTGGCGCGATCGACATCCTCGTCAACAATGCCGGCGGCAGTTCGACCGGCAACACGTCCAAGGCACCGATCGACATTCCGGTCGCCGACTGGGTGTCGAACTATCACGCCAACATGCTGCCCGCGGTACGGCTCTGCCGGCTGGCGGTGCCCGACATGGTCGCTGCGGGGTGGGGCCGGGTAATCAACGTGTCCAGCGCGGTCGCGGTCCAGCCCAACAACCTCGGCGCGGATTATTCCGGGGCGAAGGCGGCCCTCAACAATTTCACCGTCAGCCTGGCGGGATCGCTCAAGGGGGTCGGCGTGACGGCGAACATCGTCTCGCCGGGGATCATCATGGTCGACGGACTGCTCCGCTTCGGGCGCCGCAAGTTCGGTGACGCAACGCTGTCGATCGAACAGGTGACGCAGCGGCTGGCGGCGGAAAAGGTGTTCGACCTGCCCCCGGCGGGGCGGCTCGGCACGCCGGAGGATCTGGCCGCGGTGGTGTGCCTGCTCGCCAGCCCGCTGTCCGGTTTCGTCACCGGCGCGAACTACCGTGTCGATGGCGGGCAGGTGCGCTCGCTCAACTGACCCTGGAGGACCCGTCGATGACCTACCGCGTGATCCAGTGGGTGACCGGGGTGGTCGGGCGCACCGCGCTGAAGCATTTCATCGAGAACCCGGTCATCGACCTGGTCGGCGTCTACGTCACCAATCCCGCCAAGGTCGGCAAGGATGCAGGGGCGCTGGTCGACCTGCCCGATACCGGGGTGATGGCGACCGACGATGTCGACGCTATCGTCGCGCTCGATGCGGACTGCGTGATGTACGCGCCATTGGTATCGGACGTCGATACGATCTGCCGGTTGCTGGCATCGGGCAAGAACGTCGCATCGGTAGGCGGGCCGTTCTCGCGCCGCCATTATCCCGATCAGTTCGCGCGGATCGATGCGGCGTGCGTCGCGGGCGGCGCGTCCTATCATGCGTGCGGCGTCCATCCCGGTTTCTCGGGCGATATCCTGCCGCTGACGCTGACGCGGCTGATGAACCGGATCGATCGCATCGTCGTCACCGAATTCATCGACAAGATCCGCAACCCGATGGTCTATACCGAGATGATGGGGTTCGGGCGCGACCCCGAGGCCTTGCTCGCCCAGCCGAGCCGTTCGCCTGAGGCGCCGAACGCCTTTGCGCAGTCGATGGCGGTCGTCGCCGAAGGGCTGGGCAAGACGATCGAGCGAGTCACGACCAGGCTCGAGGTCGCGACCGCCACACGCGATATTCCCTACAGCCTCGGCGTGGGGCTGCCCGATACCGGCGTGGTGCGCCAGGGGACGGTCGGGGGGCAGCATTATGAATGGACCGCCTGGGCCGATGGCAATCCGCTGATCGTCTATCATTTCTACTGGTCGATGGGCGAGCACATCCAACCCCGCTGGGATATCGACAGCCGCTACCAGGTGGTGATCGAGGGCGATCCCGGGCTGGAGGTGCGGCTGACGGGCCTGCCCGATGCGAACGGCGAGCGGCCGTTCCTGGGGTTGCCGTGGACGGGGCTGCTCGGTGCCACCGCGGTGCCCGCGATCTGCGATGCGCCACCCAGGGTTCTGACCCAGTTCGACCTCGGCATCGTGCAGCCGCGAGGGCTCGTCCGGCCGGCATGACGCGTATCGTGGCGACGATATCGGGCGTCGGACACGGCTTGAGCGTTGCCCGCCGCCGGTGTCGCGTTAGTCAACGAGCAGACACTTTCGGGGACAGATACCATGGCGACCGACATCCTGCTGCCCAAGCTCGGCTTCTCGATGACCGAAGCGCAGATCGCGGAATGGCTGGTCGAGGACGGATCGCACGTCAACGAAGGGGATCCGCTCTATTCGCTCGAAGCGGACAAATCGACCAACGAGGTCGAGGCACCGGCGACCGGCACGCTGACGATCCTCGCCGATCCGGGTGAAACCTACGAAGTCGGCACCGTACTCGGCCGGATCGAGTGACCGCATGACCCTACGCGTCGGGATCATCAGCGCGGCATGGGGAGCGTTCGCGCACCTGCCAGCCTGGCGCGCAATCCCGGGCGTCGAGGTGACCGCGATCTGCACGTCGCGCGAGGAGACGGCGCGCGCCGCGGCCGACCGGTTGGGGATCGCGCGACCGTTCCACGACTTTCGGGCGATGTGCGCCGATCCCGATCTCGACATCATCGATTGCGGGACTCGGCCCGTACTGCGGCGCGAGATGGTGCTGGCGGCGCTGGCGAACGGCAAGCACGTCTACAACGCCAGCCCCCACGCGCCCGACTGGGCCGCGGCGAAGGAGATCGACCGGGCATGGCGGGCCAGCGGGCGGGTCGGCATCGTCGACGCCTTTGCGCAGTGGTTGCCCGCGCACCGCCAGATGAAAGCGCTGATCGAGGACGGATATCTCGGCCGGCCTCTGGGCGGTACGTGCCGGTTCAACATCTCGCTGTTCAACCAGCCGTCGAAGCGCTTTCCGTACAATTGGTTCGCGCAGGGCGGCCAGGGTGTAACGGCCGTACGCAACAATGGCAGCCACCTCGTGTACGTCCTGCTCGACCTGTTCGGACCGGTGACCGCGCTGGTAGCCGACGATACGCAGATCCTGCACGAATGGGTGTTCGACGACGGCGACAGAATCGTGCCCGAGACGACGGACTACGCCAACGTGATCCTGAAGTTCGCCAGCGGGCTGACCCTGCCGATGCAGATCAGCTGGAGCATGGCGCTCCACGACGGGTGGGCGATCGACGTATTCGGCGAGCGCGGGCGACTGGCCGCGACATCGCCGACCTTTCCCACCGCGCGGGACTGCATCCTGCGGGGTGGGCAGCTGGGCGGTGGCATGGAGCCGATCGCGCTGCCCGACGCGTTCCGGCATGGTCCCGGTATTGCGCTCGACTGGGACAGCGAGCCGCAGCCGAGTTTCCCGATGGCGCTGTCGATGCAGGCGATGGTTGTTGCCATCCACGGCGGTCTTGCCGCATCCCCCAATTTCGCGCGCGCGCTGGAGATCGAGCGGTTGCAGGAGGCCATCCGGCTGTCGAGCGACGAGCGGCGCTGGATCAGCCTTGCCGATATCGTCTGACCGGAGCCTGCCGTGACCGAACCCTTCGTCCGTCCCGATGTGCGCGCCTTCCTCGACACGATGGCCGCGAACCCGCGCCCCGCGCTCACCGCGGACGTTCTGGCGGCGATCCGCGGCATGACGATCACGCCCGAGATGACGGGCGACCTGCCGGTCGGCGATCTCGGCGAAATCCGTGACGTGACGATGCCGGGGCCGGGCGGCGACATCGCGCTCCGGTTGTTCGATCCGCGCTCCGATCGCACCGCAGGCCCGGTCGTCATCTTCTACCATGGCGGCGGCTACGCAGTGGGCAGCATCGGCTCGCATGCCGGTCTCGCGGCGGAGATCGCGCGACAGCTGGACCTGCCGGTGGTGTCGGTCGAGTATCGCCTGGCGCCCGAAAATCCCTGGCCGGCCGCACCCGACGACGGCGAGGCGGCGGCGCGCTGGATCGCGCAGAACGGCGCAGCGTTCGGGCGCGACTTTACCGGGCTGGTGCTGTGCGGTGACAGCGCGGGCGGAAACCTCGCGATCGTCACGGCGCTGGCGCTGCGCGATGCGCCGGCTGCGCTACCGGTGCTGCTCCAGTTGGCGATCTATCCAGCGGTCGATCACAGCCGGGAATATCCGTCGCGGCGCGCATTTGCTGAGGGGTACGGGCTGGACTCGAAGGACACTACGCTGTTTGACCAGCATTATGCCGCCGACAAGCGGCACCCCCGCAACTCGCCGCTGCTGGTTGATCAGACGGGGATGCCACCGACGCTTGTCGTTACCGCCAGTCTCGACCCGTTGCGTGACGAGGGACGGGCCTATGCCGCCGCGACGACGCTTGCCGGCGTTCCGACCGTTTTCCACGAGGCCGTGGGGACGATCCACGGCTTTGCCTGTTACCGGCGCGCGATCCCGTCGGCGCAGGCGGATCTCGCCGCATGCCTCGGACTGGCGCGGGCGATGCTCAACGCCCGGTGAACACGGGCGTCCGCTTTGCCTTCAACGCGGCGATGCCCTCGCGGTGATCGGCACTGCGCACGCTGAGCGACTCATAGGCAATGCCTGCCTCCATGACGGTCGCGGCGATGCGCTTGAGCTCGATGTTTGTGAGGACCTTGGTCCAGCGGATCGCCTGGGTCGCGCCGGCTAGCAGCCGGTCGCAAAATGCATCGACCGTCGCGTCGAGGTCGTTCATCGGGACGCAGTGATTGACCAGCCCGATCTCCGCGGCTCGTCGTGCGCTCAGCAACTCGCCGCCCAGCAGATACTCCTTCGCGCGCGTGAGCCCGATGCGCTGTGCCCAGATCAACGCGCCGCCGTCGCCCGCGACCAGCCCGATCCCGACATGGGGATCGCCGATCTTGGCGCCCTCAACCGCGAAGATGACGTCGCACAGCAGCGCGATGCTGGCGCCGAGCCCGATCGCATGCCCGTTCATCCGGCACACCACGGGCTTTTCGATATCGAGCAGCGCGAAGACGATGCGCTTGGCCTGGCGCGCTTCATGATCGAACAGGTGCGGGTTCGCTGCATTGTGCTCCATGTGCGCGATGTCGCCGCCGGCCGAGAACGCCTTGCCCGCGCCGGTGAGCAGGACGACGTCCGAGCCGGCGTCCGTCGCGGCGAAGGCCAGGGCTTCGGGCAGTTCGTCGTGCAGGTCCAGATTGACCGCGTTCAGCGCTTCGGGCCGGTTCAGCGTGACGACCAGGAGCCGCCCGCGACGGCTCAACAGGATGGTCTTGTAGGTCGGCAGGTCCATCGCGCGTCTCCTTCGATACCGGCGCGCATACCACGCAGGGGCGATATGAGAACGCCGCCGGGGCGATAGCTCTTGTGAACCGCGTGCACCGCCCGTCTATTCCCGGCCGAGGAGAGACGGCATGGCATTCGACGAGACGGTCGACTGGGTGGTGATCGGCAGCGGTGCAGGGTCGATGACGTCCGCGCTGGTGATGCGGACGGCTGGCAAGTCGGTCCTGATCCTGGAGAAATCGGCGTTCATCGGTGGCACGACGGCCAAGTCGGGCGGCGTGATCTGGGTGCCCAACAACCGGTTCATGAAGGCCGACGGCGAGCAGGACAGCGTCGAGGCGGGCATCACCTATCTCGACGCGGCGTGCGAGGATCTGCCGGGGTCGGGGCACGACAAGCGGCTCGCCTATGTCAACCAGGCGTACCGCATGATCGATTTCCTGGTCGATTCCGGCGTCGAGCTCGAGCGGGGTTCGGCATTCTGGCCCGATTATTACGACGAGCTCCCCGGCGGCTGCAAGACGAGCCGCACCGTCGTCGCCAAGCCGTTCGACAAGAAGGAACTGGGCAAGTGGGCGAAGAGGCTCCGCAAGGGGTTCCTCGAAGTGCCGGTGAAGCTCGATGACGGGATGAAGCTCGCCTATGAACGTCTCGATCCGGCCGTCGCGAAGGCGAAGCGGCGGCTGATCCTGAAGACGATCTGGTCGCGGCTGACCGGCAAGCAGTTCGTGACGGCGGGCGCCGCATTGCAGGGCCGGATGCTCAAGGCGTCACTCGCCGCGGGGGTCGAGCTGCGTACCGCAACGGCGGTGTCGGAACTGGTCGCCGAGAACGGGGCGGTGACCGGCGTCGTTGCCGGCGGCCGGCGGATCGGGGCGCGGCTGGGCGTGCTCGTCAACGCTGGCGGGTTCGCGCAGAACCAGGCGATGCGCGACACCCACATGCCGGGAACGCAGGCGTCGTGGTCGCTCGCCAATGAAGGCGACATGGGCGAACTGCACACAGAAATGGCGCGGGTGGGCGGCGTGCTGGCCCAGATGGACCAGATGGTCGGATACCAGACGACGCTCTCGCCGGGCTGGGAACGCGCGTACATCACGCCGCCGGCGCAAAGCCTGACCGGCAAGCCGCACGCCATCCTCGTCGACCAGTCGGGCGTGCGCTACATGAACGAGGGCGGTTCCTACGAATTGTTCTGCCAGACGATGATCGAGCGCAACCGCACGGTGCCCGCGGTGCCCAGCTGGGCGATCCTCGACCGGACCTATGTCGAGCGGTACCAGGTCGCGCAGACGTTCATCGACAAGGCGGTGCCGAAGGGGTGGGTCGAGGCAGGGTATCTGCACATGGCGGATACGATCGAGCAGCTGGCGACGAGCATCGGCACCGATCCCGCGACGCTGAGCGCGACGGTCGATCGCTGGAACGGCTTCGTCGCGCAGGGGCGGGACGAGGATTTTCATCGCGGCGAACGGGCGTACGACACCTGGCTGGGCGATCCCTATCACGGGCCGGTCGCGGCACTCGGGGCGATCGAGCGCGGCCCGTTCTACGCGGTCCCGGTGGTGCCGGGCGACGTCAGTACCTATGGCGGCGCGGTCACGGACGTGTACGGCCGCGTGACGGACGCGACGGGAACCCCGATCCTCGGACTCTATGCGACGGGCGTGTCGAGCGCGTCGGTCATGGGCGGCGTCTATCCGGGCGCCGGATCGAGCATCGGGCCGTCGATGACGTTCGGCTATGTCGCCGCGAAGCACGCTGCGGGGCTGGACAACCAGGTGTGAGCGGGGATGCCGTGACGCCCGACGCGCTGGCCGCGCAGGGCTGGACGCTGCTGACCGGCACGCATTTCAACGAGGCGGCGGGGCCATATTGGCTACGACCGTGCACCGGGGGGCACGACGTCGGACTGCTGAGCGAGGCGCGGCACGGCAACGGCCATGTCGGCACGGTGCATGGCGGTGTCCTGATGACCTTCGCCGATATTGCGCTCGGTATCGGCGTGGTCGACGCCGCGGGCACGCGAAACTGCGTGACGCTGCACCTGCAGCTCCAATTCACCGCGACGGCGCGGATCGGAAGTTTCCTGTCCTGCCGCGCGGAACTCGTCCGCCGCACCTCGCAGATCGTGTTCATGCGCGGGCTGATCGTGGCGGGCGACCGTGTCGTGGCATCAGCCGACGGGATGTGGAAACTGGTCGATGCGGACAAGCTCGCCGCGCTCAAGCGCGGTTGACTTCGCCCGCGGGTACATATCGCCCCGGCGTGTTGACCGGTGATCGACCCCGCCCGAAGAGTTTTGCCAGTCACCCACAGCATGCGGGAAATCCATGGCAGACCATAGCAACGCGCCAGCCCCCAGTACGGAAACGCTGGTCGACATCTATCGCCGGATGATCCGGATCGAGCGCAACGACGACACGATCCGCACGGCGATCCGGCGGGGCAAGCTGGTCATGCCCTATTACTCGGCGCGCGGGCAGGAAGTGATCCCGTCGGCGATCTCGACGCTGCTGACCGACGACGACACGATCTGCACGATCTATCGCGGGATCCACGACATGGTCGCCAAGGGCATGCCGCTGCGGCCTTTATGGGCCGAAATCGCGGGGCGCGTCGACGGCACCTGCAAGGGCAAGGGCGGGCCGATGCACCTGACTCACCCGGAGACCGGCGTGATGGTGACGACGGGGATCGTCGGCTCGTCGATGCCGATCGCCAACGGCCTTGCCTGGGCGGCGCAGCTGGACGGCAGCAAGCGCGTCAGCATCGCCTATTTCGGCGACGGCGCGTCGAACATCGGCGCGTTCCATGAATCGCTCAATCTCGCCAGCCTGTGGAAGCTGCCCGTAGTGTTCGTCTGCCAGAACAACGGTTTTGCCGAGCATACCCGCTACGAGAACGGCACCTCGGTCGACTTCATCGCCAAGCGTGCGGCCGGCTATGGCATGCCGGGCTATACCGTCGACGGCAACGACCCGTGGGCGATGTACGCGGCGGCGCACGAGGCGATCACCCGCGCGCGCGAGGGCGCGGGGCCGACGCTGCTCGAATGCAAGACCTTCCGGTTCCTAGGGCACGTCCTGGGCGACGACGACAAGTACATGACCAAGGAAGAGAAGGACGCGGCGGTCGCGGTCGATCCGCTGCCGCGGTTCCGCGCGCGCCTGATCGCGGACGGCCATGCGACCGAGGACCAGCTGACGGCGATGCAGGCCAAGATCCAGGCCGAGGTCGATGACGCGATGGCATTCGGGCTCGCCAGTGAGTTCCCGTCCGTGGAGGAATTGCGGCGCGACGTGTTCGAGCAGGAGATCGCGGCGTGAGCGAGACCGTCAAGCAGCACGCCTTCCAGGCGATCAATTCCGCGCTCCACCAAGCGATGGCCGACGATCCCAAGGTCCTCGTGTTCGGCGAGGATATCGCCGACCGCGAAGGCGGCGGGGTGACCGGCGCGACGATCGGGCTGTCGACCAAGTTCGGGGATCAGCGGGTCAAGTCGACCCCGATCAGCGAGCAGGCGATCATCGGTGCGGCGATCGGTGCGGCGCTCGCCGGGTACAAGCCCGTCGCCGAGATCATGCTGATGAACTTCACCACCGTGTGCATGGACATGATCTTCAACCACGCCGCCAAGCTGCGCTTCATGTCGGGCGGGCAGAGCACGGTGCCGATCACGATCCGCACGCTGACCGGTGCCGGCTGGCAGACCGCGGGCCAGCATGCCGACCATCTCGAGGGCTGGTTCGCGCATGCCGCGGGAATCAAGGTCGTCGCCCCTTCCAATCCGGCGGACTATGGCGGGCTGTTGCTGTCGTGCATCCAGGATCCCGATCCGTGCATCATCATCGAATCCGCTGGCACGCTGTTCATTCCCGGCGACGTCGACACCGTGCAGACGCCGATCCCGCTGGGCGTCGCGAACGTCGTGCAGGAGGGCACCGACGTGACCATCGTCTCATGGTCGTCGATGGTGGTGCGCAGCCAGATGGCGGTCGCCGCCCTCGCCGAAAAGGGCATCTCCGCCGAGCTCGTCGACCTGCGGACGGTATCGCCGTGGGACCGCGAGGCAGTGCTCGCATCGGTCGCCAAGACCGGTCGCTGCGCGGTCGTGCACGAGGCGTTGCGCAGCTTTGGCCCCGGCGCGGAGATCGCGGCGACAATCAGCGAGGAACTGTTCGGCAAGCTGAAGGCGCCGGTGCGGCGGCTGGGGGCGCCGGAATGCCCCGTACCGTTCGCCAAGGTGCTCGAGGATGCGTTCCTGGTGTCGGTCGACCAGATCGTGGCCGCAGTCGAGGACGTCGCGGCGCAGGGGTGATTTGACCTGATCCGCTCGGCACCCCGGGGCGCGCCCGGGGTGCCGGCGTCCTATTGCACGACGACGCGGACGCGCCCCAGATTCTGGATACGCGCATAGGGCGATCGGCGGTCGCCGTTTCGCTCCGATGCGACCAGCAACGACGGGTAATAGGTTCCGGGACGCGCAAACGCGTGCGTCGCACTCACGGTCAGCCGTGCTTGCGGAGTCGGCACGGCGGATGGAGTCACCGATGACCCCTTGCCGTCGAAATTCCATGCGGCCGCGACGATGCGGCCCGTGCCGGGCGGCGTCTCGATCGTGCCGGCGAAGCGGACCGTCTGGCCGCGCTTGATCACGGCCTTCACGGCACCATTCGCGGTGACCGAGACGACGGGTTGGATCCCACGTCGCGCCGCCGCGGTACCGGGCACGATGACCTGCCCGTCGTCGATCCGATACGCGGTGCTGGACGGTGGCGCGATGCCCTGTTCGACCCACGCAGACAGATCGCGCAACGCCTGTTGCAACACGCCGAGATAGCTGACCGTCCGGGTCGGATCCTCCTGCGTCGCGCTGTCGCCGTGCAGCGCGTGATCGACGTACCACAGGCGGAAGCTGGCGTCGGTCGCCGCGCCGAGGTTCGCGCGCACGCGCTGCGCATACCAGTCGCCCTGCCACGGCATCGCCTCGCGATCCCACAGATTCTCGACCAGGATCATCTTGCCCTTGAACACGCCGGTCATCGGCGGCTGGCCGATCGGCTTGCCCGTGGTGGCGGCGGTGAACAGCGGGCCGAGCAGGAAGGGGCGTTGCGGGTAGAGCGGCTTGTCATCCGCGCCGCGGAACTGGTCCCATACCGGGTAGCCGGCATCCGCGGGCGGAACCTGATGCCAGTGATAGGTTTCGGCCGCGAGAAAGTTGGAGTTGTCGACGCGGACCGCATCGCCCGGCGCGATCCGGGCTGCGACCGCGGCATCGGCGATCCCGAGAACGACGACATCACCTGCGATCCGACTGATGGTCAGGCGCTGGCCCTTCGCCGCACCCGATCCGACCACCAGGTCTCCGCCGGCGAAATAGGTCTTCGGGGGCGCAGCGGCGAGGCGGAACGCCACGACGCGCTGCGCCTCGGCGCCCTGCAATCTGGCAAAGGCATTATCGACGCCACCATTCTTGGCGCCGTTGACGATGCTGGTGTCGAGCTTCAGGCGCGCGGCCTCCAGCGCGGTGATCGGCCGCGTCACCCTGGTGTCGTACTGCAGTCGGTAGCCGGCGAACGATTGCGGATCGTCATGGCCGAGATAGCCGGGCTTGGTCCAGAAATCGTC
This sequence comes from Sphingomonas ginsenosidivorax, assembly GCF_007995065.1. Lineage (NCBI taxonomy): Bacteria > Pseudomonadati > Pseudomonadota > Alphaproteobacteria > Sphingomonadales > Sphingomonadaceae > Sphingomonas > Sphingomonas ginsenosidivorax. Next base: position 995,403 of record NZ_VOQR01000001.1, read on the forward strand.
GAAATAGCCCGCGTCCGCCGCCTGCATCCCGCCATACAGGGCCGCGAAGCCGTGGATGCCCATCGTGCGCCAGCCGAACCAGGAGGGTGTCGGGAACCCCATCTTTGTGACTTCGCGCAGGACGCTCGCCTGCTGTGACGTGAGGCCGCCATAGGGATCGCCGCTGCCCCCCGGCTCGACCGCGTCGAGGATCCGCGGAAACGCGTCGTTCAGGACCCGCATCGCGCGCATGCGTACCGAAAACATGTTCGGCGGCGCCATCGGTGACCCGAGGACGTAGGGAACGACGCCGTCCCAGGCGTCGCTGTTCTCCGCCGCTCCGACGGTCCGGAAACCCCCGCCGCTGCCGCCATACGCATAGCCATAGGGACGCTTCCCGCCGTACATCGCTAGCGCCACGACGCGCGAATAGCGCGCGGTGGCGGCATTGGCCTGGTAGGCGGTCAGCGCGGCCGGGGCGGCGGGGGGCAGCATCGCGGCGCCGCCACCATTGGTCTCGACGAAATATGCGCCCGAGGCGATCGCGAAGCCGATCTTGTTCTCCTCGCCGGCCGGCATCGCCTGCGCGAGGGTCTCGCTGTCCGGCACGGGGGTGATGTGCTGGAAGAAGCGGCCCTGATACCCGGCCTTCTCCGGGAAATAGAACGAGAAGCGCGTCTGCGTGCCTTTGAACCCGCCATGGACGTAGCGGTGGCGGACCGGCGTGCTGCGCCACTCGTCCGTGTCGATATAGGGCTGGGCAAACTGCGCATCCGCTGCGGTCGCCGGCTGCTGCTGTGCGGGCGAGGGCGCCGAGGAGAGGAGAGTGCTGGCCAGGCAACAGGCAATCGTTGTTCGTTTCATCGTCTCTCTCCCGATCGGGTCAGCCGGTCGCCCGCAGTGCCCGCCGTCCGGCCCGTTCTTCCCAGTAATCCGCATCGCTCCCCAGCACGGCGTCGAGCATCGCCCGCTTGAGAAACAGGTGGCAGTAATATTCCATCGTCAGTCCGATCCCGCCGTGCAGCTGGACCGCATCCTCGGCGATCGCGCAGTAGACGGTGCAGGCATGCGCCTTGAGCGCGCCGATCTCGGCAAGCGTCGCGGCGGGGTCGGTCGTGCGCGACCAGAACAGGGCTTCGGCCGCGGACAGCCACGTCTTCATGTCGGCGACCCGGTGCTTGAGCGCCTGGAACAGGGCGAGCGGTCTGCCGAACTGCTGGCGCATTTCCAGATACGCGATCGTGCGCTCGAGGATCGCGGCGGCGCCGCCGAGCGCATCGGCGGCGAGCGCGAGCAGCAGGGTCTGCTGCAGGCGCTCGGCAAGTGTGGCCGCGGCCGGGCCTTCGGCGAGCGTGATGCCCCCGGTACCGGGGACGACGTCGAACAGACGCCTGGTCGTATCCCATGTCGCGCGGGGAGTGATTGTTGCCGCCGCGAGCGGGAGCAGGGCGATCCGTTCGGCCGTCACGGATAGCACATGGCTGGCGCGGTCCGCATCGGGGACGCAGTCGAGCGCGTCGCCCAGCGAAAGCGACGCGGTCATCACTTCGCCGCCCATGGCGCGGGCCAGCAGATCGTCGCGGTCGGGCACGGCATCGGCGGCGCTCAGCGCTTCGATCACCAGGGCCTGGGCGATGGCGGGGTCGGGGACGACCGTGCGGCCCATCTCGCTGTGGATCACGCCCGCCGCCTCACGACCGAGCCCGAGGCCGCCCTGCGCCTCGGGCACCGTCATCGTCAGCCAGCCCATTTCGACCACGCGGTCCCAACGATCGACGGCGAGTTCGTCGCCGCCGAACGCGCCGCGGGCCGCATCCTGCAACTCGGCGCGGGTCATGCTCATGCGCTCGGCTCCAGCGTCCATGTCCTGGGTTCGCGCGGCATGCCGAGCAGGCGTTCGGCGATGATGTTGCGTTGGACTTCGTCGCTGCCGCCGGCGATCGTCCAGGCATAGCTGTTCATGAAGTCGGCCATCCAGTTGCCTGTCTCCATGCCGCCGCCATAGACGATCGGGTCGTGATACTGCGAGCGCAGGCCACCCAGCCGCAGCCCGAATGCGGTGAAGTCGCGCAGCGTGCGCGAGTAGGACAGCTTGACCAGCGAGGCGTCACCGACGCGTTCCTCGCCCGCGATGCGATTGGCGAGGAACTGGTCGGCGAGCGCACATGTCGCGTCGATCTTCGTGGCGAGGCGTCCGAAATCGCGCAGCAGACCGACGTCGTCGCCGCGCCCGCCGTTATGGATCAGGTCGGCGATGCGCCACAGCGCGCCGCGCATCCGCGCGCTCAGTTCGAGCAGCGTCAGGCCGCGCTCGGACGACAGCGTGGACTGCGCGACGGCCCAGCCCTGTCCCTCCGCCCCGAGGCGGTTGGCGACCGGCACCTCGACCTCGTCGAGAAACAGTTCGGCGAATTCCTCGTCGCCATGGATCTGGTGAATGGGTCGCGCCGTCACGCCCGGCGCCTTCAGGTCGAGCAACAGGTAGGTCAGCCCGGCCTGCTTCGCGCCCTCGCTGCTGGTGCGCACCAGCAACAGGCACATGTCCGCGAACTGCCCCATCGTCGACCAGAGCTTCTGTCCGCTCACGACATAGACGTCGCCGCGTCGCTCGGCGCGCGTGCGGACGTTGGCGAGGTCCGATCCGGCATTGGGTTCGGAAAAGCCCTGGCACCAGATTTCGCCTTCGAGGATCCGGGGAAGGTATCGCGCCTGTTGTTCGGCGCTGCCCCATTCGAGCAAGGTGCTGGCGGCGTGATAGGTCGACATGAACGACAGCAGCAACCGCGGCGTGTCGGCGCGGGCCAGCTCCTCGTAGATCACCTTCTGTTCGGCGAGGCTGCGTCCGCCGCCCGGCCATTCGGCCGGCCAATGCGGGACGGCATAGCCCCCGGCCGCGAGCTTCGCGAACCAGGCGCGCTGCGTGGCGAGGAAGCCGTCATGCGTGGTGCAGGTCGCGCGCCAGTCCTGCGGCGCTTCCGCGGAAAGCCAGGCACGGAAACTATGCCGCAATGTATCAAGCGCCTCGGTCAATGCCGCCTCCCCGATCATCCTGCTGCTAGGCAGCAATTCGGGGGCAGGTCGCAAGCCGCCGCCGGAGATATCGGCAAGGCGATGCTGTCAGACGGCGATCTCGATCCTGTCGCCGACCACGCGCAGCGCGAACGTCGCGATCGGGTCGGTCGCCGGCTGGCTCAGCGCCGCTCCGCTCGCGAGGTCGAATTTCGCGCCGTGCGCCGGACACGCGATCCAGCCCCAGCGGATGCGGCCGCAATCGAGCGGCTGGTCGGCGTGCGAACAGCGATTCTCGACCGCGAACAGGCCGCCGTCGTGATGGACGATCAGGATCGAACGGCCCGCGACGGTCACGACCGTGTGCGTATCGGGAGGAACGTCGGCCACGCCGGCGACGAGGATGAAGTCGGTCATGCCTGCGTTGTGCAGGCTTTGCGGGCGCGTGCAATATGGCGGCATATCCCCCCGGCGGTGTTTGGCGCCCGGCGACTGTTCCCGGGCGGTGCGGTGGATTAGCCGAGGGCTTCCGCCAGCCGCGAGTACCCACTGATGCATTTCGACTGGACCGACGAGGAACGCGCGTTTCGGCAACGGCTGCGGGATTTCCTCGTGGCGACCCTGCCCGAGGATTGGGAACGCTTCTCGCAGCACGGTCCCGCTTCGCCGGCGCTGACGCGCTATGCCGAGACCTTCTGCGGCACGCTCGCCGAGCAGGGCATGCTCACGCCGCACTGGCCTGTAGAGATCGGTGGCGCCGGGCTCGACCCCCGGCACCAGACGATCCTGGCCGAAGAGATGTGGATCGCGGGAGAACCGCGCGGCGGGCAATATATGAACGTCAACTGGATCGGCCCGACGCTGATCCGCTACGGCAGCGCGGAGCAGCAGGCGCGCTACCTGCCGCCGATCACCGCCGGCAAGGCGTTGTGGTGCCAGGGCTTCTCGGAGCCGGGCGCGGGGTCGGACCTCGCGTCGCTGCGGACACGCGCGGTCCTCGACGGCGATACCTATCGCGTCACCGGCCAGAAGATCTGGACCAGCTATGCCGGCCTTGCCGACACCTGCTTCCTGGTGTGCCGCACCAGCGACGATCGGAAGAAGGGTATCTCGATCCTGCTCGTCCCGATGGACACGCCGGGGATCACCGTCCGTCAGATCCCGTCGCTGATCGGCGAGGGCGATATCCACGAGGTGTTCTTCGACGACATGGTCGTCCCGGTCTCCGCGCGACTGGGTGAGGAGGGGGAGGCATGGTCGATCATCGCCTATTCGCTGACGAACGAGCGGCTCGGCATCCCGCGCTACGCACTGGCGCGGGCGGCACTCGATCGGGCGGTATTGGTCTTGCAACGTCAGGGCGACTGGGACGGCGAGGCGGTCAGGATCGAGGCGGCGCACTGCTTGGCATTGTGCGAGGGGGCGCGGATGGCGAGCTATGCGATCGTATCGCGACGCGCCGCCGGCGAGGCGATCGGCGCGGAATCATCGTCGGCCCGGTTCGCGACGATCATGGCGGAGCGGCGGGTCAGTGAATTCGTCGTCGAATATCTGCCGGAGGCGCTGGCCGATGCGCATCCCTATCTGAAGATGCATCACCAGCGTGGCATCGTTGCCGGCATCGCGGCGGGCGCGGCGGAAATCCAGCTCAACATCATCGCCAGCGATGTGCTCGAATTGCCGCGGGAGGCGCGTTGATGGACCTGTCCCTGAGCGACGATCAGGTCGCGATCCTCGATGCGCTCGATTCCCTGGCGAAGCCATACATGACGGTGCCGCTGCACGATGTCAGCCTCGCGCTGACCAGCGACGTACTCGATCGCGATCTCGTCACGGGGGGATTTCTCGACGTGGCGCTCGATCCCGACCTGGGTACGTTGACGGCGGCACTGGTCGTCGAGCGATTGGCGCGGTTGCCGTTCACGACCGAAGCGATGAGTGCGCTCGTGCGGCCGCTGTTCGAGGGACTGGATGGTCCGGTGTGCCTGGTCGAGGCAGGCCGGTTCGGGCGTCCGATCCGCTTCCTGCGCGCCGGCGCGACCGTCATCGTGGTCGGCGACGACGTCTCGAGCTTTGTCGCAACCGCGGATCAGGTCCGGGTCGAGGACAGCCTGTTCGCCTATCCGATGGGCAGGCTGCTCGGCGCACCCGAGACGACGCCACACACCGTTTCCCCGGCCGAGGTGAGGACACGCTGGCGCGTCGCGCTGGCGGCCGAAGCGGCGGGGTTGCTCGCGGCCGGGCTTGCCAGCGTGACCGCCTATGTGACCGATCGCCAGCAGTTCGGCCGCCCGCTGGCGACATTCCAGGCGCTGCGCCACCGACTGGCGGAGGCACAGGTGCGGACCAACGGCGTGTACTGGCTCGCGCTGAAGGCCGCTGCGACGCTCGACGCCGGTGATGCCGCGCTCGCCGCGCTCCACGCGCAGGAAAGCGCGCGTGCCTGCGTCTATGATTTCCACCAGTTCATGGGCGCGATGGGCATGACGCTCGAACATCCGCTGCATCTGTGGACGTACCGACTGAAGGCGCTCGCGAGCGATCTGGGCGGCCGCGGGGGGCAGGCGCTGGCGGCGGCGGACGCGGTGTGGGGCTGACGGCGCGCGCATCGCCGCCGACGATCATAGCCGGCTCCGAGCGGGTTCGGCATCGATCGGCCTGACGAAGGTCCTCGTCCGAAGACGAGGTCACAGTATTCAGGATTGCCGGCGCTCGCTGTACGCTACGAGACGATCAGAACCCCAGGTCGACGATCTTTCCGTCGAAATTGCCGCCGAGCATGTGCGTCGCCTGCGCCAGCGTGTCGGGTGCCACGCCCTTCAGGTGGCCGTCGATGATGCGATTATAGTTGCTGATGAGCCCCTCGATGTCCTTCGACAGGCGCATGAACTCGAACCCGGTGGCGTGCAGGCCCTTTTGCTGGATCGGGATGTTGGCGTAATCCTGGCGCGGGATCGGCGGGAAGTCCTGGCTGTCATAGGGCAGGATGGTGGGTTCCATCACCGTCTCGTGCGCCTTGCCGTCGGCAACATGCGTCAGCGACCAGATCTCGAACATGCAGCTTTCCGGCCCCAACGGGCGGATCCGGTAGGCCGACATGCTGGAGAACATCGGCAGCAGGAAATAGTTCGGGAAGAGGAATTCGACCGCATGCACCGGATCGGAGACCGCGACGCCGTTGAGATCGGGGATATTCTCCCCCGCCGCGCGCAGCTGCTCGGTGATCTGGTGGTTGAGGATGCCATACCACAACATCACCGCCTGCTGCGGATCCTCGGGCAGCTCGACGTCGGCGAGCTGGCGCGCGATCGCGACTTCCTTTTCATGGACCATCCCGGACATGCCTTCGCTCAGCAGCCCGAGATGCGTGATCTGCGCCTTGATGTTGTCGCGGACGCTGAGATTGGGATTGATCGGCACGCCGATCCCGCCGGTGTCCATCCCGTACATCGCGTTGTAGAGCATCGGCGCTGCCTGTTGCAGCTGCGGATGCGTCTTCATCACGTGGTAGCCCTCCATGAAGGCTTCCATCGCGACCTTCCAGTTCGCGGGGAGCACGGTTTGGTACCACCATTCGGCGCGCAGGTCGGCGGCGCCATGCGCCTCGATCCGGTCCGCGACCGGGCCGATCGTCTCGCGGAAGGATGGCGCCTCGTCGTCATGGTTGACGAATACGCAGCCGCCCCAGGTCTCGACGCGGCACGGGCGCAAGGCGAGGTCGGCCTGGTCGAGCTGCTCCTCGCTGAACATGTGGCGGCCATAGACGAAGGTGTTCTTGCCTTCGATGTTCCAGCGCCAGCCGTGAAAGGGGCAGATGAAGCCCGGCGTCTTGCAGTTGCCGTGATCGCCCTCGCCGACGAACGGCACACCGCGGTGGCGGCAGGCATTGTGGAACGCCTTCACGCCATCCTTGGCCCTGACGACGATGATCGATTTGCCGAGATTGGTATATTCGACATAGTCGCCGACGTTCGCGATCTGCTCCAGCCGGCATGCCATCTGCCACACGTGCGGCCAGAGGCGCTCGGTTTCGAGGCGGTAGAACTCCTCGTCATAATAGCGCGCCGTCGGGATGCGCTCCGGGTTCTCGACCGCGAAGGGCACCGGCCGCTCCATATCCATGACACCCATCCCACGGTCCTCTCGTCTGCGTTGCCCGGATCGTAGACGCGGGGCGAAAGACGACCAAGCGGAAGGCGGAACGCCGTGGCGATATCGTCGCGCGACCGGATCGCGCAGCGCCCCGCATGGCGTATTCGACGCGAAAGGAGCCCGCCATGACCGACCCCGCCGTGCTGACAGAGATGGTTGCCCATCATCACATCCGACACTGTCTGGCAGCCGTGGCGCGCGGCGAGGACCGGCGCGACGCGGATATTCTGCGCGGCTGTTTCTGGGCCGATGCGAGCGTCGACTTCGGCATCTTCGCCGGATCGTTCGACGCGTATCTCGACTGGGTCGTGCCGGGGGCCGACAGCATTCCGTGCACGCTTCACACACTCGGGCAGAGCCTGATCCAGCTGCGGGGTCAGGCGGCGACGGCGGAAACGCACGTCACCGCCTATCACCGGATCGATTTCGGCGAGGCCGAGCACGACGTGCTGCTCGTCGGTCGCTATCTCGACACGCTCGAGGCGCGGGACGGCGTCTGGCGGATCGCACGGCGGACGATGCTGTACGACTGGACGCGGGACCTGGGCGTCGCGGTCGATTGGTCGCAGGGGCTGATGGGAATGCCGTTCCTGCGCGGGCTGCCGGTCGGGCGAGCGCGAGGCGACCGGAGCGAGATCTTCTTCGGGTGACGCCTACGGACGGAAGGGCGGCCGGAGGTTGGTGAGCGGTCGTCGGTACGACAGGTCGTCGGGATCACGCGTTGCGCGGCCGTTAAGGTCGATCCCAGGGACATCGCCGAACGGGATCGGCATCGTCGGCAGCAGCCCGGAATACTCGATCACCGTGGATCGCACCGCGATCCGCCACTGGCCATCGCGCCGCTCGAAGCGGTCGATATAGCGACCGCCCGCAATCCAGTTGCTCTCGTCGCGATTGCGCGCGGCGAAGAGGTAATATGTCTCGGTGTGCGCCGTGTCCCCTTCGAGCGTGCAGCTGTGGTTGAGCAAGGCGTGATGCGTCGCGGACTGGCCATGGTCGTGCAAGGCCCGCGCCCAGTCGTAGAGCGCGGCGGGATCGCCGACGAACGGGCCGGCCGCGATCTCGGCGTCGGGATGGAAGGCGGACAGGAACGCCGTGCGGTCGAAGCGGTCCATGCCGCGTGCGAACCGGGTCAGCGCGTCGTGAATGTCCTGGCGGTCGAGCAGGGTAGTGAGGCGGGGGTCGGTCATGGCGTCGTCTCCGCAATGGGGGCCCAGATCGGGGCGCCGCGCTGGTCCCGCAGCGAAGGGATCACCTTGCCGTCGACGTCGGTCACCCCGTAGTCGCGGGCCAGTTCGGCGGTGATGAAGGTGCCGCCCGAATGCCGTTGCAGCCGTTCGTCTGCCGCCAGCGCCGCGATGACGCGACCGGGGAATTCGGGCGAGCAGCCGACCAGCGGGTTGGTGACGATGCTCGCCTTCATCGCCGGATTGTTCTCGATATTGCGGTTGGCGCGCTCGGTGAAGGTCAGGCCCTGCCACAGCGAGATCGAGGTGACGCCGTAAGGTTGCAACTCGATCGCCATGTCGCGCGCCATGCGGTCCACGGCCGCCTTGCACGTCCCGAACACCGTCCCATAGGTATAGGTCCGCCCGACATAGCCCGAGATCGCGACGATCAGCCCCGATCGCTGCGGCGTCATGATCCTTGCCGCATGCCACGCCGCGACGAAGTTCGACCGGACCCCGACATCGACCATCTGCCAGTTGGACAGCGGCTTCTCCCAGAACCCGCCCGGGTCGGTCAGGTCGTCGGGCAGGGCGAAGGCGTTGTTGACCAGAATGTCGAGCCGGCCCTGTTCGCGCTTCACCTGCTCGAACAGGGCAGCGACCTGGTCGTCATCGGCATGGTCGACCGGCACGGCAATGCCCGTCCCGCCGCGCGCGGTGCAGAGCGCCGCCGTCTCGCCGACGGTGCCGGGCAGGACATGATCGCCTTCGCCGACGGTGCGCCCGGTGACGTAGACCGTCGCTCCCGCTTCGGCGAGCGCAAGCGCGATGCCCTTGCCGATACCGCGGCTCGCGCCCGTCACAATGGCGATCTTGCCGGAAAGGTCAGTCATGGGAGGCTCCCGAAAGTTCGGAAAGGATCGCCTGCGTGTCCGCTCCCAGCGTCGGGGCGGGGCCGGCGACTTTGCCGGGCGTCTTGGAGAATGTCGTCGGTACGCCGGGAAACGTGATCCGCCCGTTCGGCGAGTCGACCGTTTCGAAGAATCCGACTGCGTTCAGATGCGCGTTGTCGAACAGATCGTCGGGCGTCCGGAGCGGCGCGGCGGGTACGCCGATCGACCGCAACAGGCTGAGCCAGTCCTGCGTCGTCCGTTCCCGGAACGTCTCGCCGAGCAGGGCATACATCCGGTCGATCTGCTGGGCGCGCTGCGCCAGTGTCGCCATGTCGGGGCCGGCCCATGGCGGCTCCACTGCCGCGACGAAGGCGTTCCAGTGGCGGTCGTTATACACCAGCGCCGCGATATAGCCGTCCTTCGTCTGGTACGGCCGCCGCCCCGGCGCGACGACGCGGGGATAGATCGCCGGTCCCAGTTTCGGTTCGAACATCGCGCCGTTCGCATGCTCGACGAGCATGAACGAGGCCATCGTCTCGAACATGCCGACCTCGACTTCCTGTCCCTCGCCGGTCCGCTGACGATGGAACAGCGCCATCATCGTCGCGTACAGCGCGGTGAGGCCTGCGACCTTGTCGGCGACGATCGTCCCGACATAACTCGCTTCGCCGGTGAGCATCTGCTGCACCGCCGCCAGGCCGCACTCGCCCTGGATCGTGTCGTCATAGGCGGGCTGGTCGCACTCCGGCCCGGCCCGGCCATAGCCGTAGCAATTGGTATAGACGATCGTCGGATTGATCGCCGCGACCGCGGCGTAGTCGAAGCCCAGCCTGGCGATCGCCTTGGCGCGCATCGAGTGGATGAAGATGTCGGCGGTGGCGATCAGTTCGCGCAGGCGCGCCTTGCCGTCGTCGCTGCGCAGGTCGAGCATGATGCTGCGCTTGCCGCGATTGACGTTGACGAACACGCCACCAAGGCCCGGGGCGGGGCCTACCGAGATGTAGCGTGCGTCGTCGCCTGCCGGCGGTTCGACCTTGATGACGTCCGCGCCCATGTCCGCCATGATCTGCGTGGCGTAGGGGCCGAACACGATGCTGGTCAGGTCGACGACCCGGATGCCGGACAGGGGGCCGGTCTTCTCTGCCATGGAACGCTCCGCTTGCTGGCGCCCGGGCTAGGGCATCGCGCGCACCGCCTCCAACCGCTGCAGCGATATGTCGCCGGCCGCGAATTGTCGCGCCGTCGGACGGCTGCTAGCCGACGAGCCTCTTCGCACCAGACAAGGCCGCACTTCGTGGATTTCGCCTTCACCGAGGACCAGCAGAACATCCGCGACGCCGTGCTCCGGCAGTGCGCCGCGTTCAGCGACGATTACTGGCTCGAGCGCGACCGCGAGGGCGTCTATCCGGCCGATTTCCACAAGGCGATGGCGGACGCCGGCTGGCTGGGCGTGGCGATGCCCGAAGCCTATGGCGGTGCCGGCCTGGGCATCACCGAGGCCGCGATCATGATGCAGGCCGTGGCGGAAGCCGGCGGCGGGATGACCGCGGCATCGACGATCCACGGTCCCGTGTTCAGCCTGGAGCCGATCGACCTGTTCGGGACCGAGGAGCAGAAGCGCCGCATGATCCCGCCGGTGCTGTCGGGCGCCGAGAAGATGTGCTTTGCCGTCACCGAGCCCAATACGGGGCTCGACACGACCAAGCTCAAGACCCGCGCCGACCGCGTCGAGGGTGGCTACCGCGTCACTGGCGAGAAGATCTGGATCACCAACGCGCATGTCGCGGACCGGATGATGCTGCTCGCGCGCACGACGCCGCTCGACGAGGTGGCGAACAAGACCCACGGGCTGTCGCTGTTCTATACCAGGCTCGACCGCAGCAGAATCGAACACCAGTTGATCCCCAAGATGGGTCGCCATGCGGTAGGATCGAACATGCTGTTCATCTCCGACCTGTTCATTCCCGAGGAGGACCTGATCGGGGCGGAGGGGCAGGGGTTCCGCATCATCCTGAAGGGGCTCAACCCCGAACGCATCCTGCTCGGCGCGGAGGCCATCGGGATCGGGCGCAACGCGATCCAGCGCGCGGCACGCTACGCCCGCGAGCGCATCGTGTTCGACCGGCCGATCGGCATGAACCAGGGCATCCAGCATCCGCTCGCCAAATGCTGGATGCAGCTCGAGGCGGCGAACCTCATGGTCATGAACGCCGCGGTGAAGTTCGACCGCGGCGAGGAGTGCGGGGTCGAGGCGAATGCGGGCAAGTATCTCGCCGCGGAGTCCGCGTTCGAGGCGTGCCACACCGCGATGCTGACGCTGGGCGGCATGGGCTATGCGCAGGAATATCATGTCGAGCGGCTGCTGCGCGAAGTGCTGATCCCGCGCACGGCACCGGTATCGCCACACATGATCCTGAACTTCATCGCCGAAAAGGTGCTGGAGTTGCCGAAGAGCTATTGAACAGGGATCGTCCCGCGCCGCTCGGCGGATGGGGGGCTGGGTGCGCGACCATCGTGCCGCATGCCGCCCGCTCGCTGGTTTCGCGGACGATCGAGATCGAGGGGATCGTGAATGTCCGATGCGCCACCGCTCAAGATGCGTTCCTGGCTGTTCGCCCCCGGCGACAGCATCCGCAAGATGACCAAGGCGGTCGAGGGCGCCGCCGATATCGTGCTGCTCGATCTGGAGGATGCGGTCACGACCGAGAACAAGCCGCTCGCGCGGCAGATGGTCCACGACTTCGTCAGGGATCATCCCGAGCGGGCGCGTATCTGGGTGCGGGTCAATCCGCTCGACGGGCCGTACACCCTGACCGATCTCGCGGCGATCATGCCCGCGCACCCGGGCGGGATCATGCTACCCAAGGTCTATGGCCGTCAGGATGTCGAGGCGCTCGATCACTATCTCTCGGCATTCGAGGCGGCGCATGGGATCGCGGTCGGATCGACCCCGGTGATCGTGCTGGTAACCGAAACCGCGGAGGCGATGTTCCACACCGGCGACTATAAGGGCGCACCGCGCGTGGTGGCGCTGACCTGGGGTGCCGAGGATCTTGCGGATTCGATCGGCGCCAGTTCGAACCGCGGCCCGGACGGTCGCTACGGCTTCACCTATGAACTGGCGCGCAGCCTGTGCCTGCTGGGCGCCGCGACCGCCGGGGTGACGGCGATCGAGACCATCCAAGGCGATTTCCGCGATCTCGAGGCGCTCAGGGTCCGCGCGGAAAAGGTGCGGCGCGACGGATATCGCGGGATGCTGGCCATCCACCCGGCGCAGGTCGACGTGATCAACGCCGCGTTCACGCCCACTGCCGACGAGATCGCCGAGGCGCAGGCGATCGTCGACATCTTCGCCGCGAACCCGGGTGTCGGTGCGATCGGCTACAAGGGCGGCATGCTCGACCGGCCGTACCTGTCGCGCGCCGAGCATCTGCTGCGGCAGGTCGGCGCGTGATCGATCTTTCGGCCTATCTGCGGCGCGGCGACCATATCGTTTTCGGACAGGCGTGCGGCGAACCGACGATGCTGGTCGAGGCGCTGATCGCGCAGGGCGCGGCGATCGGCGACCTGTCGGCGTTCATTGCGACAAGCTTTTCCGGCCTGTTCGTGCCCGAGACCGCGGACGCGTTCGCGCTGTCGAGCATGGGGGCGATCGGCGCGCTGCGCACGATGACGAAGGCCGGGGCGCTGCAGATCGTCCCGTGCCACGTCAGCCAGGTGGGCCCCTTGATCGCGGCGGCGGTGATCCGCTGCGACGTGGCGATGATCCAGGTGAGTCCGGCGGACGCCGACGGCAACCACAGCTGCGGGCTGATCAGCGATTACGTCCGCGCGGCGGTCGACAAGGCGCGCGTGGTGATCGCCGAGGTCAACGACCAGGTCCCCTACACGCGGGGCGAGACGATACCGGCGTCGGCGATCACCGTCGCGGTGCCGGTGTCGCGGCCGGTCGTCGAAGTCGCGCCCGGCAGGGTGACCGAGACCGACGAGGCGATCGCACGCGCCTGCGCGGCGTTCATCGAGGACGGTTCGGTCATCCAGACCGGGGTCGGCGCGGTGCCGGATGCGATCCTGCGTCTGCTCGGCGACCGGAAGGATCTGGGTGTGCATTCGGGCATGCTCGGCGACGGGCTGGTCGAGCTGGTCGAGGCGGGGGTGATCACCAACGCGCGCAAGGAGATCGATGCCGGCGTATCGATCAACGGCGCGCTGATCGGCACGAAACGGCTGTACGACTGGGCGCACCGCAACGCGGCGATCCGCATGACGCCGACGCGCTATACCCACGATGCCGCGGTGCTCGGCCGGTTGTCGCGGCTGGTGACGATCAACTCCGCGCTGGAGGTCGACCTGACGGGGCAGGTCAATGCCGAGCAATCGGGATCGGCCTATATGGGCGGCACCGGCGGGCAGGTCGATTTCGTCCGCGCCGGTGCGCGCTCGCCCGGCGGGCATTCGATCATCGCGCTGTCAACCACGGCGAAGGGCGGCGCCGTGTCGAAGATCGTGCCCATGCTGTCGGGGCCGGTGACGACGGCGCGCAGCGAGGTCGACGTGATCGTCACCGAATATGGTGCCGCCCAGTTGCGCGGCCAGACGCTGGCGGAGCGGACACGACGGCTGATCGCGATCGCGCATCCCGATTTCCGCGAGGAGCTCGAGCGCGCAGCGAAAACCATCCAGCAACGAGGGTTCTGATGACCGATGCCGTCCTGTTCGATGCCCGTCCCGACGGGATCGCGATCATCACCATCAACCGGCCCGACCAGCGCAACGCACTCGGCAAGGACGTACGCGACGGCCTGTTCGCCGCCTGGACGCGGTTCGAGGCCGATCCGGCGTTGCGCGTCGCGATCCTCACCGGCGCGGGCGAGACAGCGTTCTGCGCCGGCGGCGATCTCAAGGAAATGGTCGAGCGGGGGCTGCAGGTGCCGCCGCGCGACATGTTCCCGTTACCCTATGACAGCATCGAGCTGACCAAGCCGACGATCGCGGCGGTCAACGGCGTCGCGTTCGCCGGCGGGTGGATGATCGCGCAGGCATGCGACCTGTGCGTCGCCAGCACGGCGGCGCGGTTCGCGATCACCGAGGTCAAGGTCGGGCGCGGTTCACCCTGGGCCGCGCCGCTGATCCACATGATCCCGCAGCGGATCATGATGGAGATCATCCTGACCGGCAAACCGATCACGGCACAGCGCGCCTATGAGATCGGGCTGGTCAACCGGCTGGCCGAGCCGGCCGCGTTGATGGACACGGCGATCGCGCTGGCCCGCGAGATCCTGGAGGGGGCGCCGCTGTCGGTGAAGGCCGGTCGCGAGACCGTGATGCTCGCCACCGAAATGGGCCGCGCTGCGGCGTTGCAGGCCGCCCGCGCGGCGCACGAATTCCCCTATCGCAGCGAGGATGCGCAGGAAGGCCCGCGCGCCTTTGCCGAAAAGCGTCCGCCGGTCTGGAAATCGCGGTAGCGATACGCGCCGGCGGCCCCGGGCGCTATGCTGCGGCTTTCCTGATCGAGGCCCCCGCCATGACCCAGATGACCGAGACGATTGCGCCCGCCGGGCATCTGACCGCGCCGGTGACGATCCCCGTCGATGCCTATGTCTCGCGCGACTATGCCGCCGCGGAACAGGACCGGCTCTGGCGCAAGACCTGGCTGCAGGCAGGGCGGCTCGAGGACATTCCGGAGGTCGGCAACTACATCACCTACGACATCGGTCCCGATGGCGTCATCGTCGTGCGCACGAGCGAAACCGAGATCCGCGCCTATCACAATGTCTGCCCGCACCGCGGTCGCCGGTTGATCGACGTGCCCGCCGGACAGCACAACGCCCGCGGCACCAGGGCGAACTTCATCTGCGGCTATCATGCCTGGACGTTCGACCTGCAGGGCCGGTGCACCTTCATCCAGCATCAGGACGACTGGCAGGGCGCGCTGACCGCGGAGCGCACCAGCCTGGGCAAGGTCCAGGTCGACAGCTGGGGCGGATGGATCTGGATCAACCTCGATCCCGCGGCGGCACCCCTGGCGGACTATCTCGATCCGGTGCCGGCGATGCTCGATCCCTACGGCCTGCAGAACATGCGGCCCCGGTGGCGCAAGTGGATCGTGTTCGACTGCAACTGGAAGGTCGCGATGGAGGCGTTCGCCGAGACGTATCACGTGTTCAGCACCCACCCGGAATTCAACGATTTCGGGCAGTTCCGCGGCTGGGCGCATACGCATGGGCTGCACACCAATATCGGCTACGAAGCGCCCAAGGGGATGGAGGAGGATTCCGGCAAGCTGCGCGTCGGGACGGGCGACGCGCGGGTGACGACGGCCGAGCTGCAGAACTTCACCTGGGCCAATGCCAATACCAACACGACGCGCACGCTGGTCGAGGCTGCGAACCGGCTGGTCGACGAGCTGCCGGAGGACACCCCGGCGATGGAGGTTTCGCGGCACTGGATCCAGTCGGCGCGCGCGACCGACGCCGCGCGCGGCGTGATATGGCCGACCGTCGAACCCGCGCATACCGCCGTGGCGGGGACCGCGTGGCAGGTCTTTCCGAACTTCCAGATCGGGCAGGCCGTCAACAACATGCTGTGTTACGCGGCCAAGCCGTTCGGCGGAGATCCCGACAGGTGCATCTTCGAAGCCGCGGTGTACGAGCTGTACCCCGCGGGCGAGGAGCCTGCGACCGAGTGGGACTATACGAAGGCCGAGGATTGGCCGCCGGTGCTGCAGCAGGACTTCGCCAACATGGCGGCGGTGCAGCAGGGCATGAAGACTATCGGCTTCCGCGGCACGCAACCCAATCCCTATATGGAACGCTCCGTCGCGAGCCTGCACGACAACCTTGCGCGGTTCATGGGCGTCGGTGCGCCGAAAGCGACGGCGTGACCGACACCGGCGCACGGGCCGAATGGCGGCGCTACCCGATGCTGCCGATCGCCGCAGCGCTGGGCTACGCCACCAGCGTCATCCATATCTACGGGCTCGGTCCCTATATCGAGCCGATCAGCCAGTCGTTCGGCTGGTCGCGCACGCAGGTGACGATCGGGCTGACGCTATCGACCCTCGTGCAGGCGGTGTTCGGGCTGCCGATCGGTCTGCTGGTCGACCGATACGGGCCACGGCGGTTCGGGCTGGTCGGCATCCTGCTGACGTGCGGCGCGTTTGCCCTGCTCGGCACGGCGACCGGATCGTCCGGGAACTGGTACGTGCTGTGGGGCATCCTCGCGCTCGCCACGCTGCCGGTGCAGGCCACGATCTGGACGAGTGCGGTCGCGACCCGGTTCGAGGCGTCGCGGGGGCTCGCCTTCGCGATCACGCTGTGCGGCGCATCGGTCGCCGTGGCCGTGTTTCCGCTGCTCGGCACCTGGCTGATCGCCCGGCACGGCTGGCAGACCGCCGTCGCGATCCAGGGCGCGATCTGGGCGGCGATCGCCTTCCCGATGATCGTCCTGTTCTTCCGCGGCGCCCATGATGCGTCGCGGACGCAGACGCGCGTGGCGAAAGCGGACCGTGCGGTGCTGAGCGGCGTGACGCTGGGCGAGGGGCTGCGCTCGACGATCTACCTGCGGTTGTTGCTGGCGAGCCTGCTGTTCACCTTCACCATCATCGCGCTGGTGGTACATTTCGTGCCGATCCTCACCGACCGCGGCGCGAGCCGAATCGAAGCGGCCGGGATCGTGTCGCTGGTCGGGATCTTCTCGATCCTCGGGCGGCTTGCCACCGGGCTGTTGCTCGACCGTTTCCGCGCGTCATGGGTAGGGGCGGCGGTGTTCCTGCTCCCCGTTGTCGGTTGCCTGCTGTTGCTGACGGTCGGAGGCACGGGGGTCGGACAGGCCCTGGCGGCGGCGTTCGTCGGGTTGACGCTGGGCGCGGAGGTCGACGTCATTGTCTATCTCACGACGCGCCATTTCGGTCTGAAGAGCTTTGGCGGCCTGTATGGCGGGCTGCTGACCGCGCTGTCGATCGGCACCGCCACGGGGCCCCTCGGCGCGGCGGCGGTGTTCGACGCCTATGGCAGCTATGCGCCGTTCCTCGCGCTGACCTGCCTGTTCATGGTCGCGAGCAGCGCCGCGCTGCTGACCTTGCCGCAACCCGCGAACGGCTGAACCCGGCCGGCGCGCGACGGAGACGGGCGGGATCCGCGTCAGACCCCGATCGAATGATCCACGGCGTCGGGCGCACGGTCCGGCCAGGCCTGCTTGATCGTCGCGATGATCGCCTGTTCCGCTTCGTCGCGCGAGTGATAGATCGGCAGCGAATTGGCGATCATCGCGCCGTCCGGGCCGAACGCTTCCGCCATCACCATGCCGGTGGTTGCGTCGTCGACGAGCTCAATGCGAAACCGTCCCATAGCCTGCGTTCCTTATGTCGGTGATGAACGGAAAAAGGCCCGACCGGGCGCCCGGCGCGACCGGTCAATGCGATCCCATGTAGCGGCCGCCATTGGTGCTGATCGTCTGGCCGGTGATGTAGCTGGCCTCTTCCGAGGCGAGATAGGCGCAGGCGGCGGCGATGTCCTCGGGCTGTCCGATCCGCTTCATCGGGAGCGTCTGCGCGAACGCGTCCGCATCGATCGGTGCGGCGCGCAGCATCGGCGTGTCGATGAACCCCGGCGGCACCATGTTGAAGGTGACGCCCGACGCGGCATATTCGAGGCCGAGCGCCTTGGTCATCCCCATCAGCCCGCCCTTCGACGACACGTAATGCCCCTGCGCGAACGAGCCGGACTGGACGGACGACGAGGTGATGTTGATCACGCGCCCCCATCCGGCGGCGAGCATGTCGGGCAGCACCTCCTTGGTCATGAGGTACGGCCCGCGCAGATTGATGCGGATGACCTTGTCGAACAGGTCGTCGTCGATGTCGAGGAACGGCGTGAACGGCGCGATGCCCGCATTGTTGACGAGGATCGCGACCGGACCGAGTTCCGCGCGCGTCCGGTCGGCGGCCGCCTTGATCGCGGCCTTGTCCGAACAGTCGGCGTCGATCGCGATCGCCGTACCGCCCGCGTCGCGGATCATGCGGGCGGTTTCCTCCGCGCCGGCAGCGTTGATGTCCCAGATCGCCACCTTCGCGGTATCCTCGGCGAGGCGGATCGCGATCGCGCGACCGATGCCCGAGCCTGCACCGGTCACGATCGCCGTCCGGCCGTTCAGGGATCTCGTCATCGTGTCGCTCTCCTGTCGCCGTCCTGAACGGCTTTCGGCGGTTGGACACAATCGCGTGCCGGGGGTCAAGCGGCCGCCCGGCGGCCATCGCGGGGGCGAACGATGCTCACGATCCCGGTTCGACCCAGTTGGTGCGCAGCGCGCGATCGGACATGTATTTGGTCGTCGTCCAGCCGCCATCGACGACGATCGTCTGGCCGTTGATGAACCCTGCACCCGGCGAGCACAGGAACGCGATCGTGCTCGCGATGTCGGACACTTCGCCCAGCCGCGGGAACGGCGTGGTCTCGACGTTGACGCGCTTGAACATCTCGTCCTCGAACCGATGCCGGACCATGTCGGTCATCGTGACGCCGGGCGCGACGCAGTTGGCGCGGATGCCGCGCGGCCCATAGTCGCAGGCGATATGCTCGGTCAGCGAGGTGAGTCCGCCCTTGGCCGCGGAGTACGCGCCGCCGCGGCGGCCGCCGATCACAGCGTAGGTCGAGGTGACGTTCACGATGCCACAGCCTTCGCCCATATGGCCGATCGCCTCGCGACAGAGCCGGAACGGCGCGCGCAGCATCACGTCGAGGAAGCCGTCGAGTGTCGCGTCGTCGGTCTCGTGCAGCGGCTTCGGGCTGCCGGCACCGGCATTGTTGATCAGGAAGTCCAGCCGGCCGAAGCGTTCGAGCGCGAGGCCGACGATGCGGTGCGGCGCATCCTCGTCGGTGACATCGATCGACAACGTGGCGAGCCGGTCGGGATCGTCGATCGTCTGCGCCAGCGTGGCGAGCTTGGCGTTGTCGCGCCCGACCCCGACGATCGCCATCCCCACATCGTACAGCATCTTGGCGGTGCCGAGCCCGATGCCGCTTCCCGCGCCGGTGACGATCGCTACCTGCATGTCGTGCCTCCCTGATCCAGGCCCGTGCTGCGCAGCATTCGACCGCGCCTTGTCAACGCGCGGGGGCGATTCATCGCCGGAGGGAAGTTTCCGGCGGTCCGGTTCCGGGTCACGGGGCGCCATGATAGGCCGCGGCCCGGACGCTGGGAGGATGCGAGCATGCCCGACTTGAGATTCGATGACCGTGTCGTCGTCATCACCGGTGGGGGACGCGGGCTCGGCCGTGCCTATGCGGAACTGCTGAGCGGCGCGGGCGCGCGCGTCGTGGTGAACGATCTCGGCGTGAGCATGGCCGGTGACGGCACGGCGGAGGACCCCGCCGGCGATACGGTGGCGGCGATCGTGGCGGCGGGCGGGCAGGCGGTCGCCAACCGCGACACCGTCGCGACCTCGGCCGGCGGGAAGGCGATCATCGACCAGGCGCTCGACACCTATGGCCGGATCGACGTGCTGATTCACAACGCCGGCAACGTCCGCCGCGCGCCGCTTGCGGAGATGAGCGAGGAGATATTCCGGTCGGTGCTGGACGTCCACCTGATCGGCGGCTTCAACGTCCTGCAGCCCGCCTTCGCGGCGATGTGCAAGGCGGGGTATGGCCGCATCGTGATGACGACCTCGATCGGCGGGCTCTACGGCAATTACGAGGTCGCGAACTATTCCGCGGCAAAGGCCGGGCTGATCGGCCTGTCGCACGTCGCCGCGATCGAGGGCGCACCGCACAACGTCATGTCGAACTGCATCGCGCCGAGCGCGGTGACCCGGATGTCGGAGGGCGTCGACACGTCGCAATTTCCGCCGCTCGGGCCGGAATTCGTCACCCCGGCGGTAGGCTGGCTGGCGCACGAGAGCTGCAGCGTGTCCGGCGAGGTGATCGCGGCGCTGGGCGGGCGGATCGCGAAGGCGTACCTCGCCGAGACGAAGGGCGTCTGGCGGCCCGGCTGGACGATGGCCGAAGTTGGCGCGCAGATGGCGGTGATCGACGACCGGCAGGATGCGATGACCTTTCCGGTGGTCCCGACCGAAGCGGGTGGGCCGCACGGCTTCATGAAACATCTCGGCGCCAGCTTTGCGATGGCCCGCGCGAACGGGTGATCAGCCAGCGGCGAGGGTCGCGCGAATCTGCTGCTTGAGGACCTTGCCGGCGTCGTTGCGCGGCAATGCGTCCCATACCGCCACCGCCTCGGGATATTTGAACCGGGCGACGCCGAAGCCGGCAAGGAACGCCGCCAGCGTCGCGACATCGAGGACAGCCGCGTCGCGTGGGACGACGACCGCGACCGCCCGTTCGCCGGTACGCGCATCGGGTATCCCGACGATCGCGACCTCGGCGATCGCGGGATGGCTCGCGAGCAGGTCCTCGATCTCCTTGGGCGATATGTTCTCGCCGTTGCGGATGATCAGGTCCTTGATCCGGCCGGTGACGACGAGATGGCCCCCCTCGACGATCTTGCCCTGGTCGCCCGTCCGGTAGAAGCCGGCATCGTCGAACGCGCCCGCCTCGTCCTCGGCATGGACATAGCCCACCAGCATCTGGGGCCCGCGCGCGCGGATCTCGCCGGTCTCGGCGATCACGACCGTCGCGATGCCGGGCAGCCCGTCTGTGTCGGCGGCCCGGTCGACATCGGCGTGATCGATCACGCCGACGGTGGTGACGGGAACTTCGGTCGATCCATAGACCCGGCTGACGACCGCGTTCTCGAAATAGGCGGCCGCTTCGCGGATCAAGGCGGGGGGGACCGACGCGCCGCCACAGATGAACACCTTCAGGTCCGGCAGTCGAGTACCGGCGATGCGCGCCGCGGCGAGCAGATGCTCGAGGAACGGCGTCGCGCCGGCCATGTGCGTGCAGCGTTCCGCGACCATCTGCCCGACGGCCGCCTCCGCATCCCAATGCTCCATCAGGATGGCGGTCGTGCCGAGGAGCAGGGGGGCCTCGAACGCATAGATCGACCCGCCGATATGGCTGATCGGCGAGGGCACGAGAAAGCGGTCCGCCGGTGCGATCATCCAGTGCGTGCCGATCTGGCGGATCAGCGCCCCCAGCGAATTGTGCGTGTGCATCACGCCCTTGGGGCGCCCGGTGGTGCCGCTGGTGTACATCACCATCCGGACGTCGTCGGCGTCGAGCGTCGGCAGCAGCGTCCGGGCGCTGGTCTCGAACAGCGTCGCGAAGGGAATATGCGGTCCCCCGTCACCACGCACGACGACGACATCGGGCGGAGTCCGCAGGTCCGCGGTGACCCGCGACAGCATCGCGGCATAGTCGTGGCGGCGGAACGTCGCCGGAATGAAGATCATGCGACTGCCGATATCGTCGAGCATGAAGCGCAGGTCGTGATCGCGCAGCGACGGCAGGATCGGGTGCGCGACCATCCCGGCCAGCGTCGTGGCTGCGTAGATGATCGCAGCCTCGTGCCAGTTGGGCAGCATGAACGAGACGACGCTGCCGGGCACGAAGCGCGCGAGCAGGGCCTGTGCGAGCCGGTTCGCCCGAGCATAGAGCATGGCGGCGGACAGTCGCGTCTCGCCATCGACGACCAGAATGCGGTCGGGCGTCGCGTGCGCGGCCCGGGCGAGCGCGTCCGCCATGGTGTCCCGACGCCACCAGCCCTCGGCATAGGCGCTTTCGGCAAGTGCTGCGTCCCGGCGAATCCGCCATCCCGTGGTGGTCCGTGTCACGTCGTCGGTCATGGCGGGACGCTATGCAGCGGGCCGGCAGGCCGACAAGGGCTGGTGGCAATCGAGCGTGGGGGCGATCACGCGAACAGCCGCTCGATCGCCGGACGATCGACCTTGAACGACGGATTGCGCGGCAGCGTCGCGACGAAGCGCCAATGCGCCGGGACGTGCGTCGCGGGAAGATGGCGCCGGACATGGGCGTCGAGCGCCGCGACATCGGGTGCGACGGTGCCCGGTCGGAGCTCGATCGCGGCGCCGGGGACCTGCGTGACGCGCGGGTCGGGGACGCGGACGACCCCCGCGGCCGCGACCGCAGGATGCAGCAGCAGCGCCGCCTCGATCGTCTCGGGCAGGACCTTGAACCCGCCGCGCATGATCGCGCCATCGGCACGGCCGCGCAGGTAGAGGAAGCCGTCGGCATCGATCGCGGCGATGTCGGCGGTCACGATCCAGTCCGGTCCGATCCGCGGCGACACCACTTCGAGCAGGCCTTCCCGGCCGGGCGGGACGAGCATGCCCGTGTCGGGGTCGCGTACGCGCAATTCTACCCCGGGCATTGCTCGCCCGACGCTCCCGAGCTTGGCGTCGCCGAATTCGGCGCGGAGCTGCGTCGTCATCGCCGCGACCGGCCCGCCGAACTCGGTCGCGCCGTAGGAGAGCAGGATCGGGATGCCGTACCGGTCCTCGAACCGGCGCTGGATGACGGGGTCGAGCGGTGCCGCGCCGGTGCCGAAGGAGGTGAGCGAAGCCAGGTCCTCGACCGGTATGTCGGCATCGAGGATCATCTTCACCGCGGCCGGCGGCGCGCCGCTGGCACGGGGGCGGTAGCGTTTGACGAATGCCTGCCACGCGGCGACCGAGAAGCGGTCGAGCAGGACGACGCGCTTGCCCCGCAGTAGCGATGCCGCCGTGCTGTAGATGCCGGTGATGTTGGGGATCGGGAACGCCATCAGGAACGGCGGTTCGGCAGGGTCGTCGATCAGCGACATTCCCTGGTTCAGCACGAAGCGCGCGATGACCGCGTGCGGCAGCGCGAACTGCTTGGGTGGGCCGGTCGTGCCGCTCGTCAGGATGTCGATCCGCGGCGGGCCGTCATCGGCGCGTTCCCGACCATGCGCGAAGCCCGCGAGCAACCGGGCGGTCATCCCGTCCAGGACGATCGCCGCGATCCGCTTCGCGGCGAGGACGCGGCGGACCTCGGGCGTGGCGTCCTCGACCGCCAGGACGACGACGGGTGCCTCCGTGCGGTCGAGCGCCGCGGCGATCGCCTCGGGCGACTGGAACGCGTAGATCATCGCCACGCTGCGCGCATCGATCAGCAGCCCGAGAAGCGCGGCGAGCGCGGAGGGCCTGTTGCGCGGCATGAACGCGACCGCGGCCTCGCTGCCGATGCCGCTCTCGGCAAGCAAGCTCGCGATGCGACCAGCGAGCGCCTGCACCGATCCCCAGCTGTGCGACACGCCGTCATACTCGATGGCCGGCCGCGCCGGATCGATGGCGAGCGTTTGCGCACAGAGCTCGGCAAGGGTCTGCATGCGGCCAAGTCTAGGATGCTTTACGTCGCCGGCAAGCGCGGGCACATCGTCGGGGCGGTCAAAGCGGAGGGAGGGTGATGGACGAAGAGCTCCTGGTCGAACCCGCCTTGCTGGCGAGCGGCGAATTCGGCGATGCGAAGCCGCTCGGCCTCGTGGACCTCGACCGCTTGCCTCGCGCGCCGCTCGCCTGGCGACTGCCGCCCTGGCCGATCTTCGGCATCGGCGACCGCAGTCACCCTGCGGCAGCCGCGCTCGACGGCGTCGTCGAACCGCCGGTATCGATCGACCGCCTGGTCGCGCAGGTCGGTCGCCACCCCCATGCCGCGGCGGTATCGGTGCAGGTACTTCGCGCCACCGAGCCTATGCCCGTCGACCAGGCACTCCTGATCGAGTCCCTCGGTTATGCGGTTCTGCAGGGCAGTGGCGAGCATGCGGCTTGGATCGCGGCACGGCCCGTGGTCGCACGCGCGCCGGAACCCGGGCGCGTCGTCACGACCCGCGACGGCGCGACGCTGTCGATCGTGATCGATCGACCGGCGGCGCACAACGCCATCGATCGGACGATGCGCGACGCGCTGTTCGAGGCGTTCACGGTCGCGGAAATGGATCCTGATATCGTCCGCGTGGCATTGCGGTCGACCGGCGCTGCCTTTGGTACGGGCGCCGATCTCGGCGAGTTCGGCACGACGCGCGACCCGGCGACCGCGCATGCGATCCGCGGGCTATCGCTGCCCGCCCATCCGCTGTCGCGCTGCGCGACGAAGGTCGACGTCCACGTCCAGGGCGCGTGTGTCGGATCCTCGCTGGAGATCGCCGCCTTCGCGGGCCGGGTCACCGCATCGCGCGCCGCGTGGTTCCAGCTTCCCGAACTGGCGATGGGCGTCCTGCCGGGCGCGGGTGGCTGCGTGTCGGTCGCACGCCGGATCGGGCGGCAGCGCGCCGCGCTGATGATCCTGTCGGGCCAGCGGATCGACGCCGCGACCGCGCTACGCTGGGGACTGGTCGATGCGATCATGGACGAGCCGCCCGTCGATCCACGTCATGCGGACCTGCACCGCCGCTAGATCGGTCCGGGCCTGAGTCCAGTCCCGGTCCAGCAGGCACAGGTCGGCAGGCGCGCCGACCGCGATCCGGCGGCGGCGACCCAGGTCGTCCGGATCGGCGAGATAGAGGTCGATCGCCTGCTCGGGCGTCAGGGCTTCCGATGGTCCCAGCGATTGCCCGGAGCGGGTTCGGCGCGTGACCGCTGCCGCCATCGAGGCCCAGGGCTCGGGCGCGCCGAACGGTGCATCGCTCCCCGCGGCGAGCACGACGCCCGCGTCGAGGAACGCGCGCAGGCGATACAGCAGCGGCAGGTCGTCCGAAGCGACGTCGCGGACATACGCGTCGCCGCGCTCGGCGATGAAATGCGGCTGGCTGACCACGGCGAGCCCGAGCCGCGCGATCTCGCGCACGGCGCTGTCGGGCGCGACCGAAGCGTGTTCGATCCGGTCGCCGGGCACCGTCCCGGCATCGTCGAACGCGGCGAGCGTGAACACGAGCTCGACCTCGGTCGCGCAGTGCACCGCAACCCCGCGACCGGCGTCGTGCGCGGCGTGGATCGCGGCGACGACGGTGTCGAAGCGCGGCAGGTCGGCTTCGTGCAGGTGCAGCTTGACCGGACCCAGGCGAACGCCCGGACCGGTATCGGCCGCGCACAGCGTCGCCCGCCCGGCGAGCAGCACCTTTTGCGGCAGACGGCGTCCGGCATGGTCGCGCACCAGGTGCCGCGCCATCGTCGCGTCGTTGGCGGGCGAGATCTCGGTGACCCCCGTCACGCCCGCCCGCGCGAGGATCGTCCCCACCGCCGCGAGCGACGGCGGTGCGCCGTCCAGCGTCGTCTTCAGCCACAGGTCGCCCTCGAACAATCGTCCCGTCGCGCGGTCCAGCCCCGCCGGGTCCGGACCCTTCAGGCAGTCCAGCGCCGCCGAGTTGAAGAACCACATCCGTCCGCCGCGATGCTGTATCCGTACGGGTCGATCGGGAACGATCGCGTCGAGCATCGCCCGGTCGAGCAGCCCGGCAACGCTCTCGTGATAGCCGACCCCGCGCAGCCACCCTTCGCCCGGGCGGCTCAGCACCGTCGCGAGCCCGCTGAGATCCGCGATGCTGGGCGGGCCACACGCCACCGACGTCAGCGACGCCGCCAGCGCCGCGAGATGAATATGATGGTCGTGCAGCCCGGGCAGCAGCAGCCCACCGCGCGCCTCGACGACGGGCTCTCCAGGATGTGGCGGCAACGGCCCGATGGCCGCGATCCGTTGCGCCGCGATGCGTACGTCCTGGACCGTGCCGTCCTCTAGCGCCGCGCCGCGGATCAGCATGGCGCACCGGATCGGCGATCGGCGACGGGCGCGATCGGCGCGCCTTGCGCAGCCGCCCAGTCGGTCAGTGACCGATCGAACGCCCGCGCATCCACCGCGCGCGCCGCGGCGATCGCCTCCGCGACGACGCCCGCCATCGCGATCCCGAGTCGCACGCCGCCACCATGGGCCCAGGCATTCCAGGCGGCGCGGGCGGCGTAGATACCCGTCAGCGGGTCGGCGATCGCATCCCCGACAAAGCCCGTCCGTCCGCTGGCGCGGCGCAGCGCGGCGGAAAGCCCCGCGGCGACCGCGCAATCGTCACCGAACCCGACCCAGTCCGCGGCCTCGCCGCTCGCGCCATGCCCGGTGATCGTCATCCAGGTCAGCCCGGGCTGCGCGCGCAGCAGCGCGTCCGCGTCGATGCCGAGCTGCCGGAGCGCGCGGGGGCGGGCGGCCTCGATCACGATATCCGCTTCGGTGATCAGCCGCAGCACCGTCGCGCGATCGCCGGGATCCTTGAGGTCGAGAACCACGCTGGTCTTTCCGCGGTTCAACAGGCCGAAATGCGCGTCCTCGCCCGGTCGGGTCGGTTCGGCACGGACGCGACTTTCGACCCGGACGATGTGCGCGCCCGTCAGCCCGAGCAAACGGGCAGCAAGCGGACCGGCCCATAGCGCCGACAGGTCGAGCACGCGCGGCGACGAACGTGCGGACGAGGCGCGGGCGGCGCTGACGAGCCGCGTGGTCGCGGGTCCTGGGGGCGCCTCGTCCTCATGGGCGATCGCCAGCCCGAGCATGCGTCCGCGCGCGACGAGATCGCCGGCATTTCGCGATGCGATCGCCGCCGCCACGGCATCGTCGGAGGTGAAAGCGTCTTCGACTGCAAACAGGGCGGGGAGCAGGTCGCGATCTTGCGCGCGCGCGAGGTTGAGGGCGATCGTACCTTGCCGGGCATGGTACAGCCGGCATCCGCCACCCGCCGATCGCCGTCCGGGAACGCGAAACCCGCCGAGCAGGGCGCGCTCGCCGAGCAACGTCGCCCCATCGATCGCTGCCAGCGTCGCGCTGGCGCTTGCCCGTGCCAGGTCTTGGAGCCACGCATGCCCGACGGTCGCCAGCGGCATGACGAGCGGCATCAGTCCGCGAACAACTTGCGGACCTCGCGCCGCAGCAACTTGCCCATCTCGTTATACGGCAACGCATCGACCACGACGATCCGCTCGGGCACGCGCGACGAGCGAAGCCGGTCGCGGATCAGCGCGCGCAGTTCGGCGTCGTCGGGCGCGGCGTGATCCGGCCGGCAGGCGATGGCGATGCCGACCGCCTCGCCCCACTCGGGCGAAGCGACCGCCACGGCGGCGGCGTCGGCGATGGCGGCATGGGTCAGCAGGACATCCTCGATCTCGCCCGGCGAGATGTTCTCGCCGCCGCGGACGATCACGTCGTCGGCGCGGCCGGCGAGGAACAGATAGCCCTCCGCATCGATCCAACCGGCGTCGCGGGTCGGGAACCAGCCCTGCGCATCGAGTGCGCTGCGTTCCTTGTACTCGCCGGAAACCTGATCGCCGCGAACGTAGATCTCGCCGCGTTCACCGGCCGGAAGGACATGGCCGTCCTCATCGCGGATCTCGAGTTCGATCGTCGGCAGCGGCCGCCCGACGGAGGACAGCCGGGCCCGCACCGCGGCATCGGTCGAGCGATGCGCGTGCCGATGGTCCTCGGGCCCGAGCAAGGCGACGGTCGAGCTCGTCTCGGTCAGGCCATAGGCGTTGGTGAAGCCGGTATCGGGGAACAGGTCGAGCGCGCGGTCGATCAGTTCGGTCGGCATGCGCCCACCGCCATAGGCGATCGCGCGCAGCGACGAGAGGTCGATGGCAGCGGCGGGATCCATCGCGGCGACGATCCGGGACAGCATCGTCGGCACGACGAACGCGTTGGTCGCCCGCTCCGCCGCGACCAGTTCCAGCCACGCGCGCGGTTCGAACGCGGGCAGCATCAGGATCCGGCGCATCGCATAGACCGAGCTCAGCAACGCGGCGATCCCGGCGATATGATAGGGGGGGACGCAGACGAGCGCGGCGTCCTCCTCGGGGGCGGAGGCGAACTCGACCGTGCCGAGAATGTAGGACAGCAGGTTCGAATGCCTCAGAACCGCCGCCTTGGGGGCCGCGGTCGTGCCGCTGGTGAACAGCTGGATCGCGATCGTCTCGTCGGTCTCGGGCACGGCCGGTCCGTCCGCCTTCGCCTCGGCCTCGGTGACGAAATCGGCACGGGTCCAGGCATCGTGGCCGGTCTCCGGGGACAGCCGCCAGACGCGATCGACGTCGCCGATGACATAGGCCGGCGCGATCCTGGCCAGAAGCGCGCCGAGATCGGCATCCGCGAGCCGGTAGTTGAGCGGGACATACGGGATGCCGGCGATCGCCGCGCCGAACAGCGCGATCGCCGATGCTTCGCTGCTTTCGTCGAGCAACGCGACATGGGTGGCGCCGCTCTCGCGCATGCTCCGCGCCGCGCCCTGGGCCGCGCGCTGGAGCGCGCCGTACGACCAGCGCCGCCCGTCGCAGACCAGGGCGATGCGGTCCGGATCGGTGTCCGCCGCCATCTGTAGGAAGAGCGAGATGTTCATGGATCAGTCGGAGGCGGGAAGGGGCTTTGCGTCCTTCGTGACGAGCGCAACGCCGTCCAGCGACAAGGATCCCGCGCCCTGCTTGACGCACAGCAACTCGATCGTGCCCGCGGCATCGACATAGCGTTTGCCCATCCGCGTGCCCTCGGCGAACGCCGGATCGATCTCGCCGCCCTCCGCCGGGCGCTCGTTCGCCATCGCTCGGCCGCCACAGGCAACGACCCCGTCACCGCCGCGGATGACCATGACCTCGGTGTCGCACACGACAGACTTCAGCTTGCTTCCCGGCTTCATGACGTCTTCCAAATGGTCTCTGCGTGATGACCTTAGAGAAGCGTTCGGCCGAGGCGCGTCAAGCCCGCGGGCATCGTGCCGACGATGATGACGCGCCGCGATCCCGGACGGCTGCCATCGGCGTCACCCCATCGTCGGGATCACGAAGCTCTGGTCCAGCACCGCGCCCGCATCCTGCGCCGGCCAGCGTTGCGTGACCTTCTTGGTACGGGTGTAGAACCGGATCCCGTCCATGCCATATTGGTCGAGATCGCCGAACCCCGATCGCTTCCAGCCGCCGAAGCTGTGATAGGCGACGGGCACCGGGATCGGCACGTTGATCCCGACCATCCCGACCTCGACCTGCGACGCGAACTTGCGCGCGAAGTCGCCGTTGCGCGTGAACAGTGCGACGCCGTTGCCGTATTGATGGTTCGTCGGGTAGGACACAGCCTCCTCGAACGTCCTGGCGCGCATGATCTGCAGCACCGGCCCGAAGATTTCCTCCTGATAGCTCCGCATCTCGGGCGTGACGTGGTCGAGCAGCGTCGGTCCCATGTAATAGCCCTTCTCATACCCCTGCAGCGTCAGTCCGCGGCCGTCGACGACCAGTTCCGACCCCTCGTCGATCGCCATCTGGATATAGGCCTCGATCTTCGCCTTGTGCGCCGCACCCACGACCGGGCCGTAATGCGCATCGGGATCGGTCGGCAGTCCGACGCGGAGCTCGGCGATCGCGGCGACGAGCTTGCCGCGCAGACGCTCCGCCGTCTCCTCGCCGACGGGAACGACGACCGGCAGCGCCATGCAGCGCTCGCCCGCCGAGCCATAGGCCGCGCCGATGATGTCCGCGACCGCCTGGTCCATGTCGGCATCGGGCAGGATGATGCCGTGGTTCTTCGCGCCGCCCATGCACTGAACCCGCTTGCCGTTCGCGGCACCGCGACCATAGACGTATTGCGCGATGTCCGACGAGCCGACGAAGCTCACCGCCTTGATGTCCTGGTGGTCGAGGATCGCGTCGACCATCACCTTGTCGCCGTGGACGACGTTGAGGATGCCCCTGGGCAGGCCGGCTTCGAGCGCCAGTTCGGCGAGCCGGACCGGCACGCTGGGGTCGCGCTCCGACGGCTTGATGATGAACGCGTTGCCGCAGGCGATGGCGGGCGCGCACATCCACAACGGGATCATCGCGGGGAAGTTGAACGGCGTGATGCCGGCGGCGATGCCGATCGGCTGGCGCATCGAATAGACGTCGATGCCGGGGCCGGCACCCTCGGTATAGTCCCCCTTCAGCAGGTGCGGCACGCCGCAGACGAATTCGACGACCTCGAGCCCGCGCTGGATATCGCCCTTCGAATCGGCGATCACCTTTCCGTGTTCGCGCGACAACAGTTCGGCGAGTTCGTCCATGTGCGCCTCGATCAGTTCCTTGAACCGGAACATCACGCGCGCCCTGCGTTGCGGATTCGTCGCGGCCCACGCCGGCTGCGCGGCCTTGGCATTGGCGACCGCGACGTCCAGCAGCGCGGAATCGCCCAGGGCAACTCGTGCCTGCACCTCGCCGCGCGCCGGGTCGTAGACGTCGCCCGTGCGCGTCGGCGTCGCCGTCGTGGCGGCACCGTCGATGAAATGCTGGATCAATCGCATGGGGGATATCCTCTCGCCTGGTCTGCCAGAGCGATAGCATCAACGAAAATGCACGAATATATGGGGGATATGCGAACCGGTTGTGCGAAAATCTGAATGCTCGATTGGGACGATCTCCGCATCTTCCTCGCGATCGCCCGCAGCGGCAGCTTCGTCTCGACCGGGCGCGGGCTCGGGCTGAACCACACGACGCTGGCGCGACGACTGACCGGACTGGAGACCGCGCTCGGCACACGGCTGTTCGATCGCTCGCCGCGCGGCGTGGTGCCCACCCGCGCCGGGCTCGACCTGATCGCCCACGCCACTCGGATCGAGGAGGAGATCCTCGCTGCCGGCCGCCGGGTCGAGGGTCTGGACGGCGACGTGTCGGGGGTCGTCAGGCTCGCGACCCCAGAAGCGTTCGGCACCTATTTCATGGCGCCCCGCGCACGCCTGCTGCACGCGCGGCACCCCCGGATCGAACTCGAGCTCGTGCCCGAATCGCGCAACGTCAACCTCTCGAAACGCGAGGCGGATATCGCGATCAGCCTCAACCGTCCCCAGACCGGTCGCCTGCAATCCGCGCGCCTGGTCGATTATCGCATCGGCCTCTATGCCTCGGCGGACCTGCTGGCGCGGATCGGTCCGGTCGACACGCCCGCCGCGCTGAAGGGCCAGCCCTTCATTTCCTATATCGAGGAGATGATCGACCTGCCCGAACTGCGCAACCTGGAGTCGACCGTGTCGGAGACGTGCGTGTTCCGGTCCAGTTCGGTCGCGGCGCAGATGGAGGCGGTCGTCTCCGGCCTCGGTTTCGGCCTCCTCCATTGCTTCGCGGTCCGGCCGCACATGCGCGTCGTGCGCGTACTGCCGGAAGCGGTCGAGGTGGTACGCAGCTACTGGATGGTGCTCCACGCCGATCTCGCACGGGTCCCACGGATCCGCGCCGTGGCGGATTTCGTCGCCGCGCAGGTGCGGGCCGAGGCGGCGGCGTTCTGACATGACCGACCTTGGTACGTACGACTATGTCATCGTTGGTGCAGGCTCGGCCGGGTGCCTGCTCGCGAACCGGTTGTCGGCCGATCCGGCGACGCGCGTCCTGCTGCTGGAGGCCGGCGGCAAGGACGACTGGCTGTGGTTTCACGTTCCCGCCGGTTACCTGTTCGCGATCGGCCATCCGCGCGCGGACTGGCTGTTCCAGACGGTCGCCGAGGCGGGGCTGGGCGGTCGCAGCCTGGCCTATTCGCGCGGCAAGGTGATCGGCGGATCGTCGTCGATCAACGCGATGATCTACATGCGCGGGCAGGCGGCGGACTATGACGGCTGGCGCGACCTGGGTCTGCCCGGCTGGGGCTGGGACGACGTGCTGCCGCATTTCCTGGCGCATGAGGATCACGTCGCGGCAGACGGCGTGTTCCACCGCGCAGGCGGCGAATGGCGCGTCGAATATCCGCGCGTGCGCTGGGACATCCTCGATGCGATCCGTGACGCGGGCGCCGCGGCAGGGATCGCGCCGATCGACGACTTCAACCGCGGCGACAATGCCGGATCCTCCTACTACCAGGTCAACCAGCGGACCGGACGGCGTGTCAGCGCCGCGGGCGCGTTCCTCAAGCCGGTCCTGCATCGTCCCAACCTCCGCCTGGAAACCGGCGTCGAGGTCGAGCGCGTCGTGATCGAGGGCGGTCGCGCGACGGGAGTCGCCTTCCGCCGCGACGCCGCGCTGTTCACGGCGCAGGCGAGCGGCGAGG
The DNA here is from genome assembly GCF_007995065.1 of Sphingomonas ginsenosidivorax. NCBI lineage: Bacteria > Pseudomonadati > Pseudomonadota > Alphaproteobacteria > Sphingomonadales > Sphingomonadaceae > Sphingomonas > Sphingomonas ginsenosidivorax. The sequence continues at coordinate 1,027,497 of NZ_VOQR01000001.1, forward strand.
TCGTCCTCGCCGCCGGGGCGATCGGCTCCCCGCGCATCCTGCAATCCTCGGGCGTGGGGGATCCGGCCGCGCTGGCGGCCGCCGGTATCCCGGTGCTGCACGCGCTGCCCGGTGTCGGCGGCAACCTGCAGGACCATCTCCAGATCCGGCCGGTGTACCAGGTGGCGGGCGTACGGACGCTGAATACCGATTATGCGAACCTGATCCGGCGCGCGGCGATGGGACTGGACTATGTCGTGCGGCGACGCGGGCCGCTGACGATGGCGCCGTCGCAACTGGGGATGTTCGCGAAGTCGTCGCCGGATCAGGTCACCGCCAACCTCCAATTCCATTTCCAGCCGCTAAGCCTCGACAAATGGGGCGACGGGCTGCACCGGTTCGGGGCGTTCACCGCGAGCGTGTGCAATCTCCGCCCGACGAGCCGCGGCAGCGTCCGCCCGGCAGGCCCCGATCCGTACGCGGCCCCGCTGATCGCGCCGGGCTATCTGGCGACGGAAGACGACCGGCGCGTCGCGATCCAGTCTCTGCGACTGACCCGCCATATCGTCGCGCAGCAGCCGCTCGCCCGCTTCCGGCCGGTCGAGTTCCGGCCGGGCGACGCCGCGCAGACCGACGAGGAACTGCTGGCCGCCGCCGCGGCGCTGGGCACGACGATCTTTCACCCCGTCGGGACCGCGGCCATGAGACCCGCGTCGGATCCGCAGGCGGTGCTCGACGGGCGGTTGCGGGTTCGTGGGATCGCCGGCCTGCGCGTCGTCGATGCCTCGGCGATGCCGCGGATCGTATCGGGCAACACCAATTCGCCGACGCTGATGATTGCCGACAAGGGGGCCGCGATGATCCGGCAGGATGCGCGCGGCTAGGCGATCAGGTCCGGCCGCTGCAACGCCGTCCCGATCGCCCTCACGAAGCGTGCGGCATCCGCGCCGTTGATGACGCGGTGATCGTAGCTGAGCGAAAGCGGCAGCATCCGCCGCCAGACGATGTCGCCATCGGTACCCGGCACGGCGCGCTGCTGGATCGCGGTCGCGCCTAGGATCGCGACCTCGGGCACGTTGATCAGCGGCGTGAACGCGGTCCCGCCGATATGGCCGAGCGAAGACACGGTCATCGACCCGCCCGACATCTCGGCCATCGACAGGCCGCGCGTCCTGGCCTTCTCGGCAAGCGTAGCGAGGTCGGTCGCGAGGTCGGTCATCGAGCGCGTCGCCGCATCGCGCAGCACGGGCACGACCAGCCCCTTGGGCGTATCCACGGCCACGCCGATGTTGACGTATTTCTTGAGGATCAGCGACGCCCCGTCCGCGCTGAGCGAAGCGTTGAACGTCGGGAACTCCGCGAGCACCCGGGCGAGCGCGCGAACCAACAGGATCACCGGCGTCAGGCGCCGGTCCGGATGCGCGGCGTTCCATTCGCCTCGCGCGACCTCGGCGTCGGTCACGTCCACCTCGTCGTGATGCGTCACATGCGGCACTGCCACCCAGTTGCGTCCGAGATGCGCGCCCGTCAGCTGCTGGATCCGCGACAGCTTGACCGTCTCGGTCTCGCCGAACTCGGTAAAGTCATACGCGACGAAGGGGGCGAGTTTCGCGAGATGGGCCAGCATATCGGACATGGAAGCGGATTCCCGGACGGTGTCAGCATCCGCTCCTATCACGACATCCGTGCGCGTGCCGGCGCATGCACAATCACCGCCGGGGCGATGCGAGCCCCGGACCTGACCACGCAGGCATCGGCCCCCCTCGGCGGTTTGCCGGGACCCGCGGTGCACGCTAGGCGTGCGGGACGATGGCGCGACGGAACCCCTCGATGACTGCAAGGCCCGCGATCAAGACAGTCCATGCGCCGGCCAGACCCGCCCCGCGCCGGGGGCGGCCGACAGCCGCGCGGGCAGCGGCGCTCGAACCCCTCATCCTCGACGCCGCGCGCGCGCTGTTCCTGTCGCGCGGCTATGCGAACACCTCGATGGATGCCGTCGCCGCCAGGGCTGCAGTGTCCAAGGGCACGGTCTATGCCCGCTATCCGAACAAGGGGGAGCTGTTTCGCGCCGTGGCGGAGGAGCGGCTTGCGGCATGGGCGGCGGTGTCGACGAGCAGCTACCCCGCCGAAAACGGGCTCGACATCGCCGACAGTCTGCTGAAACGGGCGCTGGGAACGCTCGACATCATCCGCCTGCCGGAGGTGCAGGCGTTCGATCACATGGTGTTGTCCGAGGCGAAACGCTTTCCCGAACTCACGCGGCTGTTTCTCGAGTTGCAGCACCGCAGCTTCACGAACGTCATGGCCGAGGAAATCACGCTGGCAGGACGCGGCGATGGCAGCCCCGTCGCGGACGCTTACGGCGTCGCGTTGGTCATCGCCACGAGCCTGATCTCGTGGTTTCGCATGGAATCGATCCTCGGCGAGGTCAGCCGGGAGGCGGGCGAGCAATTCGCGCATCGCCTGGTCAGCCTGTGTCTTGGCGGGCGCCACAGCTGGTGACGGCAGCGACGCGACCGGGCGGCACCGATGCCCGGATGGTACGAAGCGCGCAGGCCTTGCATGGCGCAATGCTCCGCCTGCTCGAGGTGAAGTCGTTCGACCAGATCACGATACGACATCTGGTCGCCGAGGCGGGGGTGCATTACGCGACGTTCTTCCGCCATCATCCGACCAAGGAGGCGCTGCTCGATCACGTCGCCGCCGGCCAGATCCAGCGCCTCGTCGAACTTGCAGTCCCGGTCGAGCAGCAGGTCGATCTCCATGCCGGATTTCTCACCCTGTGCGAGTATGTCGATGCGCATCGTACCTTGTGGACCGCGTTACTCACCGGCGGCGCGGCGGGTGCGATGCGGGCGGAATTGCTGCGCGTGTCGAGCGAGATCGCGGTGACACGGTCCACGCCCGATCTGTGGCTGCCCGTCGAACTGGGTGTCGCGTGCACCGTCAACCTGATCGTCGAAACGATCGTGTGGTGGCTGAAGCAGGATGCCGGCACGACGTCACCGAGCGAGGTCGCCGCCATCCTGACCCGTCTGACCACCTCGCTGGAATTGCTCTAGCAAAGGGCAGACCGTTCGATCGCCACGCGGCGGGAAACGATCAGCCGGCGTTCCCCATCAGTGAACATGCCACGACCGGCATCGCGCGCGCGATATTGATTGCGGGCGTGGTCCGGAGCGCCCCGGATACTGGTCTATTCGAAGTCTCCGTGTGATCATGGTCGGGAGGAGAGGCCATATGCAAGCCCGCAAGTCTTCTGAACGCATCGAAGCCATCAAGGTCGAATGCATCTTCGCAATGGAGATCGCCGCCATCGTCGCTGGATTCGCCGTCTGTTCTTTGACCGTCGCGATTCTCCTGCATTACCTTCCGATCCTCTGAAGCGTCGCCTTTCGGCAAGGTCCGCCGTACCGGGCCTGATCTTCCGGCGAGCGGGCTGGCCCAGCGAACGCGTCGTTGGCCAGGGCGGGACGGCAGGCCGATCCGCCCTCTATCGATCTCGCCCCCCCGGCGTAGCGTCGGTCACGGAATTCGACGAGAGCTTCGCCTGCACGAGATGCGCAATTCCTGATCCAGCCTGTCACGCGGAGCGAACATGGTGAGCAATACCTACGACGTGGTGATCGTCGGCGCAGGTCACGCGGGCGCACAGGCCGCGGCGGCGCTCCGGCAACGCAGGTTCGCGGGCACCATCGCGATCATCGGCGAGGAGCCCGAGCTTCCCTACGAACGACCGCCATTGTCGAAGGACTATCTGTCGGGCGCCAAGCCGTTCGAGCGCCTGCTGATCCGGCCGGCCGCCTTCTGGCACGACCGCGACGTCGCGATGCTGACGGGGCGCAAGGTCGTGCGCATCGACCCCGATGCGCACACCGTCACCGCGGAGGACGGCACGACGACGGGCTATGGCACGCTGATCTGGGCCGCCGGCGGCCACGCCCGGCGGTTGACGTGCTCGGGTCATCACCTTGCCGGCGTCCATTCGGTGCGCAGCCGCGCCGACGTCGACCGGATGATGACCGAACTGGCGACGACGACGCGGGTGTGCGTGGTCGGCGGCGGCTATATCGGGCTCGAGGCGGCGGCGGTCCTCGCCAAGCTCGGCAAGCAGGTGACGGTGCTCGAAGCGCAGGACCGCGTCCTCGCGCGCGTGGCCGGTGTCGCGCTGTCGCGCTTCTTCGAAGCCGAGCACCGCGCGCACGGCGTCGACATCCGGCTCGGCAGCGTCGTCGACTGCATCACCGGGCATGACGGGCGGGCGGCGGGCGTACGGCTCGCGGACGGCGAGGTGATAGCGTGCGAGATGGTGATCGTCGGGATCGGTATCGTCCCCGCCGTCGAGCCGCTGCTCGCCGCGGGCGCGGAGGGCGGCAACGGCGTCGCGATCGACGCGCATTGCCGTACGTCGATCCCGGACATCTATGCGATCGGCGACTGCGCACTCCATCCCAACCCGTTCGCGGACGGCCTGCCGATCCGGCTGGAATCGGTCCAGAACGCCAACGACATGGCCAACGTCGTCGCGCGCGCGCTCACCGGCGAGGTGCAGGCCTATCACGCCGTGCCATGGTTCTGGTCCGACCAGTACGACCTCAAACTGCAGACGATCGGCCTGTCGGCTGGACACGACACCGAAGTCCTCCGCGGCGATCCCGCCTCCCGCAGCTTCTCGATCGTCTATCTGAAGGACGGACACGTGGTCGCGCTCGACTGTGTCAACATGGTCAAGGACTATGTCGCCGGAAAGCGCCTGGTCGTCGACCGCGTGGCAGCAAACCCCGCCGACCTCGCAGACGTTGGCCAGGCGTTGAAGGAGATACGTTGAGGCTTCAGGTGGACACCGCTCTCTAACATACGGCGGTGGAAGGAACGGAGATCAACTGCTCGCGCTCGATGTCCGCGCAGGCTTGGCGGACCGGTCGCCGATCCGCACCGACGGTACGTGACCGCAGGCAACGCCTTGGGGCTCAACGGCTACGCGGCAGCGAGATCAGGCAGTCCTACGAGGGGCGGCGCCAGTCGAACGCGGGGAGTCCTGCCGTTGCGCGGGGCAGGGGTGGTAAGGTCAGGCTGGTACTCGCGCCCGGGAGACCCGGCGATCGGCCGGGCTCCCTTCGGTTCGGCCGCCACCCCCGCCGTCGCCGCGGCCGCGGCGATCGAACGCGACCTTGACGTCGCGCGTACGGCGATCGAATTTGAACGCGGCGGCCTGCTGGACCATCGTCTGGATCCGCGCCGACAGCGTGTTGGCGGCAGCGGAGGTTTCCGCGACCATCCCGGCATTCTGCTGCGTCGTCAGGTCCATGTTGTTCACCGCGGCCGAAATCTCGGACACCGCGAGCGACTGCGCATGGTTGTCGGTGACCATCCCGCTCAGCAGGCCGTGCACGTTGCCCATGTTGTGCGCGATATCCTCGAGCGAGCGGTCCACCTGCTCGACCGCCGAGACCGCGGTCACGATCTCGACCTGGGTGGTGGTGAGCTGGTCGCGCGCGCTCTTCGCTTCTTCCTCCGCGCGCTGCGCCAGCGCGGAAACCAGGTCGGCAACGACGGCGAAGCCACGCCCGGCATCCCCCGCCCGCCCGGCCTCGACGGCGGCGTTCATCGCGAGGACGCGCGTCTGGAAGGCGATCTTGTCGAGGCCCTCGATGACGGCGTCGGTGCCTTTCGCACTCGCCGCGACGCGCGACATCGCCTGCACCGCGTCCACCGCGATCGACCGGCCGGAGGCGACGGTCGCGAGCGCGCTGTCGGCGCAGGCGACGGTATCCGCCGACGCCTCGGACGCGGACCGCAGGCGGTTGTCGATCTGCAGCAGGGCAGCGCTGGTCTCCTCGAGACTGGCGGCGTTGCTCTCGATCCGTCGTGCCATGTCTTCGGATGCCGCCGCGATATCGCGGGCGTCGCCCTGAACATCGGTCGCCGTATCGACGACGGTCTGGATCATCGCGCGCAACGTGTCGACGGCGCTGTTGAGATTGTCGCCGACCGCGCGGTAGGACGGCGGAAACTCGATGTTGGCCTTCTGGGTCAGGTCGCCGCGGGCCATGGTCTGCAGTACGGTGGCGAGCGCGTCGTTGACCGTGCGGTGTTCGGTCGCCGCTGCCGCATCCGCTTCGGTCCGCGCCTTCGACGCGCAGCGGAAGCTCTCGACCGCGACGGCGATGCGGCCGAGTTCGTCGGTACGATCGATATAGGGTACCGCGACCGACTCGCCCCGCGCGAGCTCGGCCGTTGCCGTCGAAAGCGTGACGATCGGGGTGACGACGCGCTGCAGCAGGAGCGCGCAGAAGGTCGCGACTCCCCCGACGATCAGCACGCCCAGGACCGCGAGCATGATCAGCGCCCAGCGAAGCGTCGCGCCGGCACGGGCGTTGAGATCCGCCTGATGCGCGATCGCGCGCTTGACGAGCGCGTCGATGGCCTTGCGATGCGCGACATAGGCATTGGACAGGACGGAATAGCTACGCGCCATCGCGGGCAGATCCCCCGCGCGGGCGGCGGGGAGATAGCGTTGCTCGACTTCCTGCCAGAACGCGTCCGCCGCCGGCCGGCTGGCGACCAGCGCGGCGAGGTTCGCCGGCGCGATGCCGGCCTTCGCCCAATAGTCGAGCCGGGTGCGATAGTCGTCGTGCAGCTTTGCCAGTCGCCTGGACGCCGCCGGCGCGTCGGCCGTGTCCCGGAGGAGCAGCGTCGCCTCGAGATAGGCTTCGATGACATAGGCGGGCGGCGGCAGAACATCCGCCACGAGATCGGAGGTCTGCTGGGACTGGACCTGGATCGGGCCACCCATGCGGATCACGTTGATCCGCCACGCGGCAAAGCCCGCCGCGAAGATGATCATGATCAGAAGCGCGGCACCGCCGGCCCGTAGGAACATCCGTATCGTCATCGCGAACTCCGACTGCGCTACGAAAGGCAGCATCCGCGATGGCGTGCCTCCCACCACCAGTATAGCGGCGGGGCAGGGCGGGGCGGGTCCGTGCCGCCATTATTTCGCTGATCGTCTATCCTCTGCACTCGGCAATCGAGGCGTTTGCGCGACGGGGCGTGGTCAGCCGGCCGGTCCGGCGACGGCTTTCTCGATCGCGGCGATGTCGATCTTGCGCATCGTCATCATCGCTTGGAAGGCGCGAGCGGCGATCGCGCTATTGGCACTGGCGATCGCGTCGACCAGCACGCGCGGCGTGATCTGCCAGTTCACGCCCCATCGATCCTTGCACCACCCGCATGCGCTCTCGGCGCCGCCATTGTCGACGATCGCGGTCCAATAGCGGTCGGTTTCGGCTTGGTCGTCGGTATAGATCTGGAACGACACGGCCTCGGTCTGCGGGAATTGCGGGCCGCCGTTGAGACCGAGAAAGGCGATGCCGCATACCGTGAACGCGACGGTGAGCACGTCGCCGCCTCTGCCGGCGGGGAAATCGGCAGGCGCGCGGTGGACGGCGTCGACGTGGCTGTCAGGGAACGTCGCGGCATAGAAGGTCGCGGCGTCCTCGGCAGTGCCGTCATACCAGATGCAGGGTGCGATCCCGGTCATGTCACGGCGGTCGTGCGGGGACCGACCAGCCCGATCTGCGCGCCGGATGTGTCGCCGACGTTGGCGGAATAGTCGCCGCCGGGGATCGGGTCCGGGCCTTGCAGCAGGGTGCCGCCCAGATCGGTCGCGGCGGCGATCGCGGCGTCGATGTCGGGGACGTAGGCGTACCAGTTCCAGCGGGCGGGGGCGCCGGTCGTCGTGCTCGACATCACCGCGCCGGGGCGTGCCTCGCCGCTGCCGAGGAAGACATAGTCGCCCATCGGCCCCATCGGCATCGCGCCTTCCCGGGTCCAGCCGAACAGCGCGCCGTAAAAGGCCAGCGCGCCGTCGGGGTCGGGCGTGGCGAGCTCGACCCAGACGCCGTGGCCGTGCTGCGTCCCCTGGGCGAACGCGGTCGATGGATCCGAACTCTCGCCGGTCATGAGCAGGAATCCGACGCCCTGCGGATCCGCCGCGATCGCGAAGCGGCCGACGCCCGGGATGTCCATCGGCGCGACCGGGATCGAACCGCCGAGATCCCGGACCTTCGCCGCGGCGGCATCGACGTCGGGCGTGCCGAAATAGATCGACCAGCCGGACAGCGACGGGGCGCCGGGCGCCGGGGTCATGATCCCGGCGACCGCCGCGCCGTCGGGCGCGGTGGCGATCAGGTACTCGCCATGCTCGGCCATGCCCGACGGCGCGATCGTCCAGCCGATCGTCGCGGCGTAGAAGGCCTGCGCCTTGGCGTCGTCGGGCGTGGTGAGCTCGAACCAGGCCGGAATGCCAGCGTCCTTGGTCATGCCCGCTCTCCCTGCCTGGCAAGCCATGCGGCGAATTCGGGCGCGGGCGCGCCGGTGAACCCTGCCATCTGGTCGGCGAGCGCCCTGACGAAGGCGGGGCGGGCGGTACCGCGCGCGACATAGGCGCGCAGCGTGGGGTGGCCGTCCAGCAGGCCGTCGTCGGCGATGATCCGCAACACCGCGACCATCAGCAGGTCGCCCGCGGTGAAGACGTCGCCGTCGAGCCAGGTCTGCTCGCCCAATCGCCGGGACAGTTCGCCCAGCCGCTCCTCGATGCGCGCGAGTACCGAGGGCAGGCGCGGCGCCGACCACGGCTTGCCGCGTTCGAACAGGGTGGCGGTCGCATGGTCCATGATCGGCGGCTCGACCGTGTTGAGCGCGGCGAACATCCATTCGACCGCGCGCGCGCGTGCCGCGGGATCGGCGGGGAGCAGCATGGTGCCGTGGGTGTTGGCGATGTGGTGGACGATCGCGCCGGATTCGAAGAGCAGTATCTCGCCCTCTTCGTAGGTCGGAACCTGGCCGAAGGGCTGGCGCCCGCGGTGCGGCGCCTGTTTCTGCTCGCCCTGGCTCAGGTAGATCACGTCATAGGGCTGGCCGACCTCTTCGAGCGCCCAGCGGACGCGCAGGTCGCGGACCTGTCCCTTGGCGAAGTCGGGAACCCAGTCGAACGCGGTGATGGTCGGGCGCATCTATCCTCTCCTATCTGCCGTGGACCGCACGCCATGCGGCCGGGCGGCGTGGACACCGATCCTTGCGTCGGTCAGGTCTCAGCCTCCTCGGGCTGGCGCATCGCCTCGGCGGCGGCCGCCATGTCCATGAACATCGGGCCCCAGCCATGGCCGTCGGGATCCTCGAACGCGCGGCTGTACATGAAGCCCAGATCCTCGGCGCCGTGCAGTTCGCGCCCCCCGGCGGCGACGGCGGCCGCGGTGATCGCGTCCACCTCCGCGCGACTGTCGCGCGAGAGCGCGAACAGCACGCCGCTGCTGGTGTGCGCGTCGATGATCGTCTTGTCGGTGAAGGTGGCGTAGATGCCATGATCGAGCAGCATCACCGAGATCGTGTCCGACCATTCCATCGCAGCGGCTTGCGCGGTCGAGAACATCGCGTTCCGGGTAAAGCCGATCGCCTCGTAGAACGCCGCCGCGCGGGCGACGTCGGTGACGGGCAGGTTCACGAAGATCGTCTTGGCCATGTCGAACCAATCCTTGGCGACTCGCTGTTTGCGCAGACTGCCGCTGCCGGTTATGAAAAACAACCATGAAGTTAGAAAATGTGACCGGCGACGGGGCGGGGCCGGCGAAACGCTGGTATGACGATGCCTGCGGCACCGCGCATGCGCTGGAACTGGTCGGTGAGCGGTGGTCGTTGTTGATCGTCCGCGAACTGATGTTCGGTCCGCGCCGGTTCGGCGAACTGCGGGCCGCGCTGCCGGGGATCAGCGCCAACACCTTGACGCAGCGACTCGACGGGCTCGCCGCGGCAGGCATTGCGCGTCGCGAGAAACTGCCACCGCCCGCCAGCGTGCAGGTCTATGGCCTGACGCCGTGGGGCTATGAGGCGGAGGACGCCATCCAGGCGCTGGGGCGCTGGGCCGCGCGTTCGCCGGGGCACGACCCGACTCTGCCGATCTCGCCGGCCTCGTTGATGCTGTCGTTCCGCACGATGTTCCGGGGCAGCGACGGGTGGCGCGCGGCGATCGGCTTTCGCTTCGACCACGAAGCCTTCGTGGTCCGCGTCGGCGGGACGCTCGACGTGACGCGCGAGGATCCGGCGGCCGCCGATGTCGTGCTGGCGGCGGATCCGCCGATGATCGCCGCACTCGTCTATGGCAAGGTGCCGCTCGACCAGTTGCCGATCGCGGTAACCGGCAGCACCGACGCTGCGTGCCGCTTCGTCGATCTGTTCGCTCTGCCGCCCAAGGCTCCGAGGGCGTAGGCGCCGACGGTGCTTCCTTTCTGACGAGCCCGGATCGGCGCACCGACCCATGTCGAAAGCGCCGGGCGATCGGAACCTCGTCTCCGGCCGGGGGTTTGCCGGGATAGATGAGGTCCGGCACGCGCTGCGGGACGAAGGGAGTCAGCCATGACGATGAGAGGTTTTGCGGTCGTGTCGGCGGTGGTGATCGCCGCGACGCCAGGGATCGCACAGTCGGGGAACGGCGCCGCTGCGTTTGCGGGGCACTGGCGGGTCGCGGGTGTCGCGGTGTCCGATACCGGCGTGCAGGCGCTTGCCGACAACGACCCCAGCCTGATGGGCAAGCGGTTGACCTTTTCGCAGGCAAGACTTGCCTGGGACCAGCCGCCCGCGACCCGCGATGCCTGTGTGAGCCCGAGCTTCCGGCGGCTCGCAACACCGGCACCGGCCGGTTTGCGCCCGCAGCTTCGCAAGCTCGGTCTTCCCCGGCCGACGGCGTTCGCGATCCGCTGCAGATCCGGCAGCTGGGGGCCGGGCGACCGCCCCGTCGTGTACCGTGGAGCCGGCGGCGTGTTGGCCATGCCCTGGTATGACGGTGGCGTGCTCAAGCTGGTGCGAAAGTAGGCGGACCGGTCTCGACGACGGCGCGTCGTGGCGCCGTCCTGAGGCTCGTCGATGCCGGACCTTAGTCGCGGTGCCGAAGCGCATCCAGGAGCAGGCTGAACGCCGGGGACGGCTGGCGACGGCTCGGGTAATAGAGATAATGGCCGTCAAAGGGTTCGCACCAATCGTCCAGGACGCGCACGAGGCGTCCGTCCGCGATCTGGGCGGCGGCGTGGTCCTCGATCACGAAGGCGATCCCGCGGCCGGCGATCGCTGCCTCGAGCGTGAGATCGGGGTCGTTCATGACGAGTTGGCCGTCGACCTTCACCTTCAGTTCCCGACCCGCCTTTTCGAACTCCCAGGCATACAGACTTCCCGAGCTCACGAAGCGCAGGTTGATGCATTGGTGCTGCGCCAGGTCGGCGGGGGTTTCCGGCTTGCCGTGCGCTGCGAAATACGTCGGCGAGGCGACCGCCGCCATGCGGAGCTTCGGCCCGATCCGTACCGCGATCATGTCCTTTTCCAGCCGCTCGCCGAGGCGCACGCCCGCATCGAAGCGCTCGGCGACGATGTCGGTGAGCCCGCTGTCGACGCTCAGTTCGACCACGATGTCGGGATTGTCCGCGGTGAGCCGCTCGACGACCGGCCACAGGATCGTCCGCGCCGCATGCTTCGATGTCGTGATCCGGATCGTACCGGCGGGGCGCTCTCGCAGCGCGGTCAGCGAGGAAAGCGTGTCGTCGATGTCGTCGAGCGCCGGGCGAAGCGTATCGAGCAGCCGCTCCCCCGCGATCGTCGGGGATACGCTGCGCGTCGTCCGGGTCAGCAGGCGGAGCCCGAGCTTCGCTTCGAGGCGACGCATCGAATGGCTCAGCGCGGACTGCGACACGCCCAACCGGGCGGCGGCGCGGGTGAAGCTCTTTTCCTCCGCCACCGCGAGGAACATCGCCAGGCTGCCGAGATCCTCACGTCCCATGATATCGATCGGTCCGCGAAAGTTTCATGACACGAGCTCATAGGCCCATCCCGCTGGCACTGTCTAATCGGAACAATGCGGCGCGCCTATCTATGCCTGGAGGCGTGGTGTCCACCGGCATCGCGCGACGACGACACAGGAGCAAAGCATGCAGAACCGCGTATTGGGCCGAGGCGGCCTCGAAGTATCCGCTCTCGGTCTTGGCTGCATGGGGTTGAGCTTCGGCTATGGCCCCGCGACCGACCGCAACGAGGCGATCGCACTGATCCGTGCCGCACACGATCGCGGCGTGACGTTCTTCGACACCGCCGAAGCCTATGGTCCCGGGATCAACGAGGAGGTTGTCGGCGAAGCGCTGGCGCCGATCCGCGACCAGGTGGTGATCGCGACCAAGTTCGGGTTCAAGAACGGCGTGCCGGGCGATGGGCTCGACAGCCGCCCCGAACGGATCCGGCAGGTCGCCGACGAGGCCCTGGCCCGGCTGGGGACCGATCGCATCGACCTGTTCTATCAGCATCGCGTCGATCCGGCCGTCCCGATGGAGGACGTCGCCGGAACCGTGAAGGAGCTGATCGAGGCCGGCAAGGTCAAGCATTTCGGCCTGTCGGAGGCGGGGCCGGAGTCGATCCGCGCCGCGCATGCGGTGCTGCCGGTCGCGGTGCTACAGAGCGAATATTCGATGTTCTGGCGCGAGCCGGAAGCCGAGATCCTGCCGTTGCTGGAGGAACTGGGGATCGGGTTCGTGCCGTTCTCGCCGCTCGGCAAGGGGTTCCTGACCGGGCGGTTCGATCAGGACAGCGTGTTCGGCGCAGACGATTTCCGTAGCACCGTGCCACGCTTCCAGGCCGATGCTATGAAGGCGAACCAGGCACTGGTCACGCTCGTCGGATCGATCGCTGCCGAGAAGGGCGCGACCCCGGCGCAGGTCGCGCTGGCGTGGCTGCTGGCCCAGAAGCCGTGGATCGTGCCCATTCCCGGCACCACGAAGCTGCACCGGCTGGAGGAAAACCTGGGCAGCGTCGACGTCCGGCTGACCGGCGACGATCTGGCGCGCATCGCGCAGGCGCTCGACGGCATCGCGCTGCAGGGCGAGCGCTATTCCGCGTCGCAGCAGCAAATGATCAACCGGTAAGGAGCAACGCAATCATGGTTCAATCTTCCGACACCATCCAGGTAACGCCCGCGGGACAGTCGCCCGCGGCGGGGCCCGCGAACTACTTCACAGGCTCGGTTTCCGTGGCCTCGGCGTTCAAGGGGACGGGCGGGGCGCGGCTCGGCGGGGCCACGGTCACGTTCCAGCCCGGCGCGCGCACCAACTGGCATACCCATCCGGTCGGCCAGTTGCTGATCGTTACCGCGGGGCAGGGCTGGGTCCAGGCAGAGGGTGAGGCGGTTCAGGCGATGGCAACCGGCGACACGGTGTGGATCGCACCGGGCGTCAAGCACTGGCACGGCGCGACAGGGACCAGCGGGATGACGCACGCCGCCATCGCCGAGGCCGAGGACGGCGCCAGCGTCGACTGGCTGGAGCCCGTCACCGACGACCAGTACGCCGGCCCCGCGTAATCAGCACGGGCCGGGATCAGGCACGGCAGCCGTCCGCGCTCTGCTCCGGATCCGCATCCGCTGGACTATGACCGCCCGTGCCTGCCGTGACTTGGCACGGTTTCGTACAGAAACGTTGCTCGCTCCTGCTTGTTGATGACCCGACAGGCAGGAGCATTGCATGATCGCCAACACCAGACATCCGACACCGCGGGCGAGGCTCGCGTCCGACGCGACCGAGGCGCGGGCGGACCGCTAGCCGATCGGCAAAGTCCCGAACACCCTATCCAGCACACGAACAGAGGGAGAGGCGGTCATGGCCTATCTACCTTACCGCGACGACATAGAAACGCTTGAGCCGGGCGAGCAGGAGAGCATCGACGGCATCATCCAGGGGATGACCCAGGAAAGCCAGACGGTCGAGAAGCGTGACGGTCATGCCGTGCGCGCCAGCCATGCCAAGAGCACCGCCTGCGTCGTCGGCGAACTGACGGTCGCCGACGACTTGCCGCCGGAACTGGCGCAGGGACTGTTCGCGACCCCGGGCACGTTCGCCGTTGCCGTACGCTTTGCGCAGGGGCCTGGCGAAAAACTGGGAGACCGGGTGTCGACGCATCGCGGCATGGCGATCAAGATCTTCGGCGTCGAGGGCGAGGCGCTTGCGGGCCATGATGCGCCAACGCAGGATTTCGTGCTGGCGAGCGGCACGACCTTCCCCGCCGGTACTGCCGCCGGGTTCCTGAGCCAGGCGAAGAAGATCGGCATGACGGTGCCGATGCCCGAAGCCGTCAAGAGCGCGGCTGCCTCGGTCGCGCGCAACATCAACGCGGTGCTGAACGCGGTTGCCGGATCGCCCAGTCCGACGCTCGACTTCTATGGCCATCCGTTCAGCCATCCGCTCGACGAGTGCTATTTCAGCCAGTGCCCGATCCGGTTCGGCGATTATGTCGCCAAGCTCGGGGCGTTTCCGGTTGCCGCGGAACAACGCGCGCTCGATGGATGGACGCTCGATCCGCATCAAGACGAGGACGGCTTCCGGCACGCCGCGATCGCCTATTTCGACGGCAACGATGCGGTGTTCGAACTGCGGGCACAGCTCTGGGCCAATGCGGACACCCAACCGATCGAGGACACGTCGGTCGACTGGCCTACCGAGGACAGCGCCTATCGGACGATCGCGACGATCCGGCTGCCCCGTCAGGACGCATACAGCGCTGCCCGCGTCCGCTATTTCGACGAGGTGATGACGTTCCGTCCGGCGCACAGCCTGGCGGCGCATCGCCCCCTTGGGGGCGTGATGCGGGCGCGTCTGCAGGTCTATCGCGCGCTCAGCGACTTCCGCCACCGCGAGACCGGCATCGCCGCCGCCAACACCGCGAGCGTCGACGACATCCCGGCCTGAGACCGCACACCAGATCTGCTTTTTTCGAAAGGACGACCCATGAAGCTTCAAGGCAAGACCATCGCCATCCTGATCGCACCCCGCGGCACTGAGGAGCCCGAGTTCGCGCAGCCCAAGGCCGCCGTCGAGCAGGCAGGCGGTACCGTGACCGTCATCAGCCTCGAGACGGGCGAGGCGCAGACGGTCAACAACGACCTCGACCCCGGTGCCAAGTTCACGATCGACAAGGCGATCGGCGACGTCTCGGCGGCCGAGTTCGACGGTCTGGTGATCCCGGGCGGGTGCGTCGGCGCGGACACGCTGCGCGGGTCGGACGCGGTGATCGCCTTCGTGCGGGCGTTCTTCGCGGCGCAGAAGCCGGTTGCCGCGATCTGCCACGCGCCGTGGACGCTGATCGAGGCCGACCAGGTCCGCGGCCGCACGCTGACGTCGTTCGCGACGTTGCAAACCGATATCGAAAACGCCGGCGGAACCTGGGTCGACCAGGAGGTCGTGGTCGATCAGGGCCTGGTCACCAGCCGCACCCCAGACGACCTGCCCGCATTCTGCGCGAAGCTCGTCGAGGAATTCTGCGAGGGCAAGCACGAAGCGCAATCGGAGAACGCGTGATGGCGCGCTTCGCCGACAAGGTCGTCGTCATCACCGGTGCCGCCTCGGGCATCGGTGAAGGCGCCGCGCGCCGCTTCGCCGAGGAAGGCGCGACGCTCGTGCTGGGCGACATCGACACCGGCGCGCTCGACACGCTGGCGGCTGCGCTGGGCGGGACGATCGCGACGCAGGAAACCGACGTGACCGACCGCGCGGCCTGCGAGGCGCTGGTCAAGACCGCGGTCGACCGGTTCGGGCGGATCGACGTGCTGGTCAACGATGCCGGCGTCGACCATCTCGGTCTGGTCGACGAAGGCGACTTTGCCGCATTCACCAAGGTGATCGAGACCGACCTGTACGGCGTGGTCCATATGAGCCGCGCGGCGATCCCGCATTTGCGCGCGGCCAAGGGCTGCATCGTCAACATATCGTCGGTGTCTGGGCTCGGCGGCGACTGGAACCACAGCTTCTACTGCGCCGCCAAGGGCGCGGTCAGCAATTTAACGCGCGCGCTGGCGATGGACGAGGCGAAGCACGGCGTGCGCGTCAACGCGGTAAACCCGTCGCTCACCTATACCGCGCTGACCGCGGGGATGAAGGAGCAGCCCGAACTCATCGCCAAGTTCGAGGAGCGGATCCCGATCGGTCGCGGCGCCGAGCCCGCCGACATCGCGGGCGCCATCGCGTTTCTGGCCAGCAACGACGCGCGCTTCGTCACCGGGGTCAATTTGCCGGTCGACGGCGGCCTGACCGCATCGAACGGACAGCCGCCGCTGTCGTGATCGCCACGCCGAGGGGCGGGTCGGGCGTCTGCTCTTCGGCAGGACCGCTGCCGCGTCAGCGCGGTACGAGCGTGATGTTCGGATGATCGTCGATGATGTCCAGGACGATATCGAAATAGGTCTGGCCGCGCCCCTGGTCGAGCGCGTCGAGCTGCGCCGTGATCAGCGCCGTGTTAAACCTTGCCGGGTCCTCGAGCTTCGCGCGCAGGAACGCCCTGGTCGCATCGACGCCCAGGGCGGCGCGGCTGTGCGCGATGTCGTGCCAGACCAGCGTTACGGCCGGCTTGCCCGTCATCACGCCATACCCCCCGTACAGCAGGTCGTTCAGCGCATCGAGGCTTTGGCCCAGCGTCCAGTCCTCGCCGGCCATGAACACGCGATTGATCTCGTCGTAGAACGACGCGATGTCGACGATCCGGCGGCCGTCGATCGTGATCGTCAGCGGCGATGGGTCGGTCATGGCATCCGCTCCTGGCAGCGGGGGCGGCCCGCCGGGACCGTGCCGCCGTGGCATGACCGCGGGCTGCGTTCAATCCGGCATCGGCCGGGATGCGATGTCGCGCCGGCTGCGTTAGCGTACCGCGTGCCGGGGGTGCAGCCACGACAACAGAAACGGTCGCAGGAACGGGCTCGCGCCATTCGGGGTCTCGACGTTGATGGTTTGCCGGTGGAACTGCCAATACAGCACGGCGCTCAGGACAGCGGCGTAGAAGCACCAGACCGAGGCGAACGCATAGCCCTTCACGACGTGCACGATCGTCAGCCCGATGACGTTGAGCACGCCGTACGTCCGCACCACCCGGTGCGTTGACAGCAGGAGCGCACCGCACGTCGCCAGGATATAGAGCGCCGAGATCCACAGCCGGCTCGTGACCGGGTTGTAATAGGCGATCGAATGATGGTCGATGACGGCGCGGGTGGGAAACGCCACCAGGCCGGCCACGTCCCAGATGCAGACGAACGCACCGACCGCGGTCAAACCCAGGATCGCCCGCCGGCGCACGCCCGCGGGTTCCAGCAACGCCACCGAGACCGGCATCAGCAACGGCAGGATCCCGAGCGCATAGAAGGTGAAGAGGAAGACGGAATGGTCCAGCGCCGGCCGGTCGATCCCGCCGTCGAGCGCAAGCCACACCAGCCCTTCGGAACATTGGTGGATCGCGAACAGCAGCGGGACCGACGCGAACAGCAGCGCGCGCGGATCGCGGACGTGCCGCAGGGTGGCGACGCCGATCGTGGCGAGCACGCCCGAGGCCGTGAAACTGGCCGTCGCCGAAAAGCACATGATCGTTCTTTCGAACCGAGGCCGCGGGGAACGCCTTGCAGGGTTTTGCCCGACATGGCCAGCACGCACGCATGCTCGGTCCGCATCCGACGATCCGCGTTCGACGGGGTTGCCGGCCAGCCCGCCATCGGAGCGGTCGCCGGCAACCCCGTCGGAAAGCGGTGAGACGCCGCGGCCTAGGGCGCGCTCGTGGCGGACGCTGCGCGATGGTGCGAGATCGCTGTCTTCAGGAAGGCGACGAGCTGCGCGGCGGAATAGGGTTTGTGCAGCAGGTCGAACCCGGCGGCGCCGCCATCGGCGAGGACATCGCTGTAGCCGCTGGTGAGCACGATCGGGGTCTGCGGGTACTGCGCCCGGACGGTGGCCCCGAGCTCCAGTCCGGTCATCCCGGGCATCATCACGTCGGAGAGGACGATGTCGAACGGCGTTGCCGTCGTCGACAGGTGTTCGAGCGCCCTGTGGCCGTTCTCGGCGGCGACCACCGAATGATCGAGGTCGAGAAGCACGTCGGTCGCGAACTGCCGGACGTCGGCATCGTCCTCGACCAGGAGGATGTTCGCGCCCGCGAAGTCGACCGGGTCCAGGGGGCGAGCGGCAGCGACCGTCGGCTGGTCGGCCGAGACGGGCAGGTAGATCGTGACCGTCGTTCCCGATCCGACGTCGCTGACGATCGCGATGTCGCCGCCCGACTGTTTGGCGAACCCGAACGCCTGGGACAGTCCCAGTCCGGTGCCCAGCGTCTTTGCCTTGGTCGTGAAGAAGGGCTCGAAGACGCTCGGCAGGATATCGGCCGGGATGCCGCAACCGGTGTCCGTGACCGCGATGGCGAAGCAGTCGCGGTCCCGCTCTCCGTCATAGCCCGCCGGTGGGGGCATCCGTTCGACGCCGATCGTCAGCGCTCCGCGTCCGGCCATCGCATCGCGCGCGTTGACGATCAGGTTGATGATGGTGGTGTCGAACTGGCCGTGGTCGACCAGGATCGGGCAGGGCGCGTCGGGGATCGTCCAGGCGATGTGAATGTCCGCGCCGACGAGCGGACCGATCAACGGCGCGAGTGCGTGCAGCGCCATCCGGCAATCCAGCGGCTCGGGCTTCAGCGCCTGGCGACGGGCAAACGCCAGCAGTTGCGCCGTCAGCCTGCTGGCCCGGTCGGCGGCTTCGGCGATCGCGGCGGTATAGCGCTGGCGCCGCGCCTCTGCGAGGCCGGGTCGTTGCAGCAGATCGACCGACCCGCGAATGACGGTCAGCAGGTTGTTGAAATCATGCGCGACCCCGCCCGTCAGCTTGCCGATCGCTTCGAGCTGCTGCGCATGCCGCAACCGGTCCTCGACCTGCCGCAGGGCTTCCGCCTGCGCCTTGGCGTCCGAGATGTCACGGCCGGTGGCGTAGATGGACTGGCCCTGCGGCGCGGCGACCCAGGACATCCAGCGCACGCCGTTCCCCTTGTCGAGGAACCGGACCTCATAGGCCGGCAAAGGACCCTGCGCCGCCTGCGCCAGCACCGCGCGCGCGTCCGCCCGATCGTCGGGATGGATGAAGTCGAAGACCGACCGCCCGGTCATGTCCTCCGGCTGCCATCCCAGGATCCGCGCGGCCGCCGGGTTCACCGCCTCGAAGATCCCGGCATCGTCGAGGATGACCAGCATGTCCTGTGAGTTGCGCCACAACAGTTCGCGCTCGGCGATCACGCGGCGGTTCACGGCGACCTCGAGCGTCGTTTCGCGACAGGCGCAGAACAGCCCCGCGACGGCACCGGCGGCATCGCGGACCGGGGTGTACGAGAACGAGAAATAGGCGTCCTCGAGATAGCCGTAGCGATCGAGCGACAGCAGCATGTCCGCCTCGTGCACGGCCTTGCCCTCGAAGACGCGCTGGAACAGCGGCGCCAGCATCGGCCATATCTCCGCCCAGACGTCGCGGCATGGTCGACCCAGCGCGGCGGGATGCTTATTTCCCAGCACCTGCGCATAGCCGTCATTGTACAGCATCAGCCGGTCCGGTCCCCAGGCGGTGAACATCGGCTGATCGGACCCGAGCATCACGCCGACCAGCGTGCGCAGCGCCTCCGGCCAGTGTTGCGGCAGCCCGAGCGCGGTGTCGCACCAGGGATGGTTGCGCAGCCGGCCGGCCATCTCGTTCTGATCGTCCATGAACGAGCTGGCAGCGGACGCGAGGCCGTGCTCCATCAGCACCACGTCCGTATGGCAGTGCAGGATGCAGCGCAGACTACGGGCATAGTTCCTCGTCCTCCGGTCGAAGACGACGCCATCCGTGCGGATACGCGACACCGGTCTTCACCAGGGACGAGCGCGTATCATGTCGTTGAACTCCAATCTCTTACATGGATCATTCGGAGATGACCCGCGGCCGGCCTGCAGGGGTACGTTATGGGGAGGGACGGGCTGCCCGTGAAGGATACGGTCTTCGCCGCGCGTCGCGCTGGACCCGCGAGGTGCGGGGTTGCGTTCTCGGCGGGTACTTCTCACAGCGCGGACTTCGCATGCCAGTCCTGGACCATCGCCGCTTTTCCCCTTCCGCTCGACGGTGGCGGCCTGCCGTCGTCATGCTGGGGCTGCTGGCCGGCTGCGCCTCGCTGCCGCCGCCCCGGACGAACGTGATGTCGGCCAGAGCTGCCAGGCCGATCGCGATATCCGCCGACGGGCTGCGGCACAGCACGACCTTCGACGTTCTCACCTTCAACATCGAGGGCCTGGGCTGGCCTGCCCGTAGCGGTCGTGGTCCATCGCTGGAACGGATCGGTGCGGTCCTGCGCGCCATGGCGGCCAGGGGCGACGCGCCCGACGTCGTCATGATCCAGGAGATGTTCAGCCCGGCCGCCGTCCGCGCCGTCGCGGGCCTCGATTATGCCAACATGGTGACGGGCCCGTCCCGGACGCAGCGGAAACAGCTTGCGGGGGCAGGCGTCATGCCGGCGCCCTACAGATGGAAGAAGGGCGAGCTCGGGCTGCATCTGGCGGGGTCGGGCCTCGCGATCCTCAGCGCGTTTCCGATCCTCGACACGCGGTCAGAGCCGTTCGGGCGGCGGCGGTGCGCGGGGTTCGACTGCCTGAGCAACAAGGGCATGCTCTATGCGCGGATCGCGGTGCCCGGCGTTCCCGGGACGATCGCCCTGTTCAACACGCACCTCAATTCGCAGGGCGCCTCGCGGGTGTCGCCCAAGCGTCACGCCCGCGCGCACCGGCTTCAGGTCGAGGAACTGGGCAAGTTCGTGGCGGCGGTCGGCAGTCCCGACGTGCCGACCGTGCTCGGCGGCGACTTCAACATGCGCGGCTCGGCGATCCGGTTCGAGCGGTTCCGCAACGTCACCGAACCCTTCGAGATCGTCCACGAATGGTGCACCGACCAGCCGCTGCGCTGCGACACGCGCATATCGTGGGACGGCGACGAACCCTGGATGGACACGCAGGACCTGCAGCTGTTCGAAAGCGGGGCCGACGTGCAGATCATACCGATCCGGGTCGAAGCGATGTTCGACGGGTCGGCCGGCAGTCCGAAACTGTCCGATCACGACGGCTTCCGCGTCACCTACCGCGTGAGCTGGCGGACGCCGGCGCCTACACCTCGCCCGTGAAGGGCCCGGGCAAGGTCCGGTCGGGAACGCGCCGGCTGCCGAAGCTGCGAAAGCCGGTGACATCCTTCAACACGAACCCGACACCGGCGGGCACCTTGACGCGGAAGGCGTCCGCATCGGCGACGTCGTCGAAGCGGAACGCCGGGCGCGCATCGGCGGCGGCGACCGCGATCTCGATGTTGCTGAGCTCCAGGTTGCGCGCGTGGCGGACGAACAGCCCGGTCGCGGGCAGGTCGCCGAACATCGTCGCCTCGGGATAGCCGAGCTCCTCCTCGGGCGGCTGCAGCTTCGCCATCGCCGCGGGCGCGCCGCCGACCTGGTGCAGGAACACGTCGCTGATCCGGACGTCCTCGATCGGATGCCCGGCGAGCCCGGCGATGACGGAGGGCAGGAGCGTCGCGTTCGAACTGACGATGTTCTGGATCAGGATCCGCCGCATCGTGCCGATCGGCCGGCCCTTGGGCCCGCGCATCCGCCGGCCGAGCCGCAGGAACAGCGGCGCGTCGACGATCCCGCGCATCGTGATGTTGCTGACCACCACGTCCTCGATCATCGCGCCGTCGACGGTCTCGAACGCGAGCCCGCGGCTGTCCTCGAAGATGCAGTTGGTGACCGCGATGTTGCGGAACCCGCCATTGGTCTCGGTGCCGAACTTGATGCGGCCGTGGATCAGCTTCGAGAAGGACGCCGGCATCTTCTGCCAAGTGCCGTCGATGACCGAACCGATCTTGTAGTTGCCGGTCACCAGGCAGTTGGCGATCGTCAGGTTCTCGGTGATCCGCGGTTCGCCGAGCGCATAGCTGCTCTTGGGGCAGATAGCGTCGTCATAGGGCGCGTTGACGGTGCAGTTGCTGACGCGGACGTTGCGGCAGCAGTCGATGTCGAAGCCGTCCCGGTTGGTGTCGACGAGCAGATTGTCGATCGTCAGGTTGTCGACGCCCGTCGCCAGCAGCGCGAACCAGCCACCCTCGAGCAGCTTGAAGTCGCGCAGCAGCACGTTGCGGCAGTTCTTGAGCGCAATCGCCTTGTTGCCGGTGCCCGGGCCGTTCGGGTCCTTCAGCCAATTGTCCTTGCCGTCGCCGCGGCCCAGCCCCTTGCCCCAGATCAGGCCGGCGCCGACGATCGCGATATCGTGGAGTCCTTCGCCCCAGATCAGGCTGTTCTTCCAGTGGCTGTGGCCGAAATCCTGGAACGCGTCCCAGGGATTGGGCTCGGCGATGTCGTAGCCGGTCGTGCCGTTCGGCGCGGCGGCGAGGATCGTCGCACCGTTGTCGAGATGCAGCGTGACCCGGCTCTTCAGGCGGATCGTGTAGCACGCATAGGTGCCGGCGGGGATATGGACGGTGCCGCCGCCGCGCGCTGCTGCGGCGTCGATCGCGCGGTTGAACGCAGGTGTGTCGATCGTCGTGCCGTCGCCCGTCGCGCCGTAGTGGCGGACGTCGAGCCAGCCGCTGGGCCCACCATTGGGGGAGCCCGTCACGACGGGCTCCGCGCGACCGGCCGTGGCGCCGGAGAGCGCGGCGAGCCCGGCGCCCCCCATGATGATCGAACGGCGGTCCAAGGTCATTCGCGTCACTCCCGGTCGACGGTGGATCAGAACTTCAGCGTCGCGCCCAGGAAGAACTCGGTCCCCAGCACGTCGTAGGTCGCCGCGAAGGTGTTCGCACTCGGCCCCTGCGTGGTGATCGGCGGGTTGTTGTTGAAGACGTTGTTGGCGCCGCCGAACACCTCCACGCCCTTGGCCAGGTCATAGCTGAACGACACGTCGAAGTAATTCTCGTCGCCCAGTTTGGGGAAGGCGATGCTGTCGAGCGTCGGCGTTGCGGCGGACCCCTGGCGCAACGGCACGACGAAGCGGTCGGTCGTCACCGGTCCGACATAGCGATGCCGGACGCTGAGGCTCAGATCCTCGATCGTCCAGGTCAGCCGCGACGTGCCGCGCCAGCGCGGCAGCGGCTGGCCGCAGGTCGGGCCGTACGACCCCGCGCACTTGTTCTGGATGGTGGGAAGCGCCGCGACCGGGGTCGAGGTGAATTCCGCCAGCCAGGTATAGTTGGTGCCGAACTCGAGCTTGCTGCTGGTGCCGATACCCGGCAGCCCGAAGCCCAGATCGAGCCGGTAGCGCGCCGCGAAGTCGAGGCCCGAGGTCTTCAGCGAGCCAGTGTTGGCGTTGAGGATACGCGCGACATAGGGTTCGTTGACCTCGCCCGTCGTCGGGTTGCGCGCGATCGCGCGGCAGAAGTCGCTGCCGGCATCCTGCAGCACGGTGTAGCAGAGGTTGAACGTGTTCTGCAGCCCGCCGCCCAGCGCCGACACCGCGCCGTCGAGCGTGATGTTGAAATAGTCGACGCTGAGGAACAGCCCGGGGACCATGCGCGGGGTGATCACCGCGCCGACCGTGTAGGTGTCCGACTTCTCCGCGCCGAGCGCGGTGTTGCCGCCGAAATCCGCCGGGATGATCGGATTGGGCTGGACGCTCGCGGTGAAGACGTTCGCCGCCGGCACACCGGTCGCGACGCACACCGCACGCACCGCCGCGGTCTGCTGCGCCACGGGGGCCCGGCTCGAGCACGGGTCGGTCGCGACGCTGACGACGCGGGTCACGCCGCCGAACAGCTCGGACACGTTGGGCGCGCGGATCGCGCGCTGATACTGGCCGCGGAAGGCGAGGTCGCGGTTCACGCGCCAGTCGAGACCGCCCAGATAGGTCCACACCCCGCCGATGCCGCCCAGGCTGTACTTGGAATAGCGGAACGCGCCGTTGGCGACGAGGCTCTCGATGAACGGCGTGTCGTGGATCAGCGGCACGCGGACTTCGCCGAACACCTCCTTCACGTTGACGCTGCCGCGCGTCGGCAGGCCGGGGTTGAAGCCGGCGACGTCCCCCGACGAGAGAAAGGCGTCGGGCGAATATTGCGCGCTCGTCTTGCGCCATTCGAAGCCCGACGAGAAGCCGACCGGGCCCGCGGGCAGCTGGAACAGCGTTCCGGTCAGGCTGCCTTGCGCGACCTGCTGCTTGGCGATCGTGGTGTTGACCGCGCTGATCGAGATTGCCGAGACGCAGGCGGCGTTCACGTTCTGCCCGAAGATGTTGCAGACCGGCGCCGCGCCGCCGACCGACAACAGGTTCGCCTGCAGCCGGCTGCGCGAGATCGCGTTGTCCAGCGTCAGCGTGTCCTTGCTGCGCGCATAGGTGTAATAGGCGTCGTACTTCAGGTCGCTGAGGAAGCTCTCCGACACGTCGCCGAGCGAACCGCGCACGCCCCAGGCGCCACGGAAGACGTTGCGCTGTTCCTTGGCGAGGCGCGGACCGACTTCGACATAACGACGTCCGGCGGTCAGCACCGCGAGCCCGTCGCCGCGTACCGTCGTGCGGCTGGTGGTGCCGCTGGGCACCGTCGTCGTACCCGTCTCGGCCTGGTCGAGCTGGTTCAGCACGCCCTGCAGCTGCGGCGTCAGATACGGATTGTTGACGTTGAACAGCGTCGGCGCGCCGACATTGGTGGGCGCGAGCCGCGCGTTCACCGTGTTCCGGCTGTAGTGCAGCTCGGTATAGGCGGTGATCGCGTCGCTGAAGTCGTAATGCGCGAACCCGTTCGCCATCCAGCGCTTCATCGGCTGGATCAGGTAATTGTCCGGCCCGAGGTTGAAGTCGTCCTGCGGCGTGATCTGCGGCCGTGCTGCGGTGCCACCATCGTTGAAGGTGAAGCCGCGCGTCGTCAGCTGGCTGAGCCCTGCCGCGGCATAGGCGGCGTTGAGCGCGGCGTTGCTGCCGCCGGCGGCCGGGATGCCGGAGAAGCGGCCGTTGGGGATATCGCCGCTGCCGCCCGCGATAAAGCCGAGCGCACCGCCGCCGGCGACGCAGCCCAGCCCGGCGGCGGGAGTGAAGGGCGTGCCCTTGCCGTTCGCGCTGACGCTGTCGCGCGTGACGCAGCCGTCGTTGAGCGAGTCGAAGGCGAAGCTGCCGCGCTGGCCGCGCGTGATCGCGCCGCGCTTCAGATAGTTGCCGGCGACGACGATGTTGCCGCGCCCGTCGCCGAAATTGGTCCCGGCGGTCAGGTCGACATTGTACACGGGGGTACCGGTCGGGCGGTCGATATTGACCTGCGAGCGTGCCTCGACGCCGGAGAAATCGTCACGGATGATGAAGTTGACGACGCCCGTGATGGCGTCCGAACCGTAGACTGCTGACGATCCGCCGGTGACGATCTCCGTCCGCTCCACCAGGCTCGACGGGATCGTGTTGAGATCGGTGACCTGTTCGGGACCGAAGATCGCGAAGCGGCGGCCGTTGACCAGCACCAGGTTGCGCGTCGAGCCGAAGCCGCGAAGGTTGACGTCGGCATAGCCGCCCGGAACCGTGTTCGAGGTCGCACCGCCCAGTTGCGAGCCGACCGCCTGCGGGATCTGAGACAGCGTCCGTTCGACGTTGACGTTGCCCGACAGCTTGATGTCGTCGGCGTTGACGACGCTGACCGGGGTGGAGGCGTCGAAGCCGGTGCGCGCGATGCGCGATCCGGTGACGACGATGTCGGCGGCCGCGGCGGGATCGCCCTCGGGCGTGGCGGTTGCGGCGGGATCGGTCTGGCCGGTCGCGGGAAGCGGCTGTGCGGCGGCGTCGGCCGGCGCGGTGGCTGCACCCGGCTGCGGCGCGGTCTGCGCGGCGACGGGCTGGAACGCCATGCCGAGCGATGCGAGCATCGTCCCGCACAGGATGCGCGTCCGACGGCGTTGGATCGAAGCCTTCATGCTATCCTCCCTTTCGACCGCGCAGCACACACCGCCGGCCATCCCTGCTCGGAACGGGTTTTCCCCCGTCTCCGCGTTACATCATGAAATGGCTTGTCATTTCACAATGTGGGAACATTCTTTAATTGATCGAGAATGAATGTCAAGCGGTAGCGGTACCGTGAGTATTGAACGGCAGGCTTTGGTGACAACTGGCTAAGTCCCTCGGTAGCGCCACCGCAGATCGTCCCGGCCGCCCGTCTATTGTCTGTGTAGATGGCCAAATTTGTACGTTTTTCGCTTGAGGGTGATCGAATACAGCTCGGCCGTCCGCAATCGGTGCCGCAGAAAACCGGTGGCAAGACTTTACGATAGCGGTATCTTGGCGGGGAGCGGCGCGTAGCCGGCGGCTGGGGAGAGATGGATTTGACCGATCGTTACCGGGTCCTGGTGATCGCGCCACTGCTCGCGCTGTGCGCGATGGCGTCGGGCGCTACGCCGCGGACCTATGCCAATCCGATCCTCTATGCCGACTATTCCGACCCCGACGTGATCCGCGTCGGGCGCGACTACTACATGGTCGCCTCCAGCTTCCACTTCTCGCCCGGCATCCCGATCCTGCGGTCGCGCGATCTCGTGCACTGGACCATCGTCGGCCATGTCCTGCCGCGCCTGCCGTTCGCCCCCGAATACGACATGCCGGGGCCGCACACGCTGACCGACGCGATCTCGAAGCCGATCGGGGGGACCCGCTATGCCGGTGGCGTCTGGGCGCCGTCGATCCGCTTCCATGCCGGGCGCTTCTACGTCTATTTCGCGACCCCCGACGAAGGCATCTTCATGGCCAGCGCCGCGCGGGTGGACGGTCCCTGGGACCCGCCGGTGCTGGTCGTCGACCAGCCCAGGCTCGAGGATCCGTGCCCGTTCTGGGACGATGACGGCACCGCTTGGCTGGTCCATTCGCGACACGGTGCCGGACCACTGATCCTGCACCGCATGTCACCCGACGGCCGCCGCGTGCTCGATACCGGCACGATCATCGTCGAAGACAAGGCGCGCCTCCCCGTTCTCGAAGGCCCCAAGCTCTACAAACGCAACAGCTATTACTACATCCTAGCCCCCTTCGGCGGCGTCGAAACCGGCGCGCAGGTTGCGCTGCGCGCGCGCAAGATCACGGGCCCCTACGAGCAGCGCGTCGTGTTGAGCCAGGGCGCCACCGCGCTCAAGGGGCCGCACCAGGGTGGCTGGGTCGAGACGCCGTCGGGGCAGGGGTGGTTCGTCCATTTCAACAGCACCGGCGCGTTCGGGCGGATCAGCTATCTGGAGCCGCTGGTTTGGAAGGACGACTGGCCGGTGATCGGCGCGGGCGGCCAGCCGGTCGCGGCGTTCGCGATGCCGGACACCGGCAGCCCGCCGACCAGCGATGCGCTGCAGGAATCGGACAGTTTCTCCGGGACGCGGCTCGGTCCGCAATGGGAGTGGAACCACAATCCCGACGACCGCCGCTGGAGCCTCGCCGCGCGGCCCGGCTATCTGCGGCTCGTTGCGGGTTCCGCCGAGCATCTGGTGACCGCGCGCAACACGTTGACTCAGATCCTGCAGGGCCCGCGCGCGCGGGTCACGGCGCGGTTCGACGCCAGCAGGATGCGCGACGGCCAAAGGGCCGGGCTGTCGCTGTTCGGCGTCGAGCCGAGCTGGATCGGTCTGGTCCGCGACAGAGTGCAGGTGCGCGTGACGATGGCGGTCAAGGGTGCGGAAACGGCCGGCCCCGCGCTCGACAGGGGCACGATCGACCTGCGCGCGGACGTCGGACCGGAGCAGACCGTGCGCTACAGCTACAGCCTGAACGGCAGGTCGTTCCTGCCGATTGGCGATGCCGTCCCGCTCGCGCGCTTCTCATGGTGGAAGGGATCGCGTCCCGCGCTGTTCAGTTTCACGCGCGGTGCGCCCGGCGGGTCGGTCGACATCGACTGGGTGATGGTCGATCACCCGAGCCCGGCGAACCGCTGACAGGCGGTCGACAGGTCAGCGTTGCGTTTCCGGCATCGCGGTCAGGTACAGGACGAACCCGGCCGCGGCGATCGCAGCCAGCGTGAGGAAGCTGGCGGTGTAGCCTGCCCACACGATGATCGTGCCGGCGAGCGTCGCGGACAAGGCGGCGCCCAGGCCGAACACGCTCGATACGATACCCTGGCTGACGTTGAAACGCCCCGTGCCGCGGGTCAGATCGGCGACGACGACGGGGAACAGCGCCCCGAAGATGCCGGCACCGACACCGTCCAGGGCTTGGACGCCGACCAGCCACCACGGATCGTTCGATACCGTATACAGCGCACCACGCGCGGCGAGGAACGCGAAGCCGACGAGGAAGATCGGCTTGGTACCCCAGCGTTCGGTATTCCGCCCGACGACAATCGCGACCGGCACCATGACCAGCTGCGCGGCAACGATGCAGGCCGCGGTGAGCGACGTCGCCTGATCCTTGCCGACGGTACGCGACAGCAATTGCCCGACCGAGGTGAGCATGGCGGCATTCGAGAGATGGAACAGGAACGCGATACCGGCGAATGTCAGCAATGGCCGGTTGGCGATCAGCGTGCGCCATCCGCCGGGCTCGTCGCAGCCCTCGTCGGGTTCGCAATCGAGCCCGCGGGCTACCGCGTTGTCGATGTCGTCGTTGTTCAACCGCAACGTCACCGCGATGCTCGCGACGGTAAGACCGGCCATCAGCCAGAAGACGACGACGGGCCCGAATTTCCAGGCAAGCACGCCGGCCAGTCCTGCCGATACCGCGTTGCCGGCATGGTTGAACGCTTCGTTGCGCCCCACGCGCTTGGCGAACATCTTCGGCCCGACCAGACCGAGCGTGATCGCCGACAGCGCGGGTGCGAAGATCGCGCCAGCGGCGGCGGCGATCGACTGGGTGATCGTAACCATCGTGAAGCCCGACACGAACGGCAGCGTGAGACTGCTGATCGTGACTAGAAGGGCGGCCACGATGACAAGGCGGGGCTTGGTGCGGCTGCGATCGATCAGGCCGCCGGCCGGAGTCTGCGACAAGAGACCGACGATGCCGGCAATCGTCAGCACCATCCCGACGGTCGCCTCGTTCCAGCCATGCGCCGGCCCGCGCACCGCCAGCAGATAGATGGCGAGATAGGGACCCAGACCGTCTCGGACGTCGGCGAGAAAGAAGTTCAGCGCATCGAGCGTGCTGTTGGCGGACCGCGGCGGCGCGGAACGTATCTCCTTTGCCCGGCCAGCAGGCCGATTGTCCGCGTTCGTCATCAATACTCTCCACGGACTTGCTGATCTTAACATGCGCTAAAGCCTATCTTCGACCTAATGTTCCACGCTCCGCGAGCGTAAGCCGGCCGGTCGGTGAAGCTTTGTCCCGGGCAGGCCGGGAACAGGGATCTCCGAGCGGTTCAAGAACTTGGCGGTGGCGGATGGAAGACTGACCGGGGAACGGAACTGCCGCGATACACCCGGTCACCTTTCGGCATCGGCGAACAGGCGCTAACGACTTGTCATGGATTCGCAGCCCGTCGCCGATGCCGCCTCGCTTTCCGAGGACCTGAAATTCCTGGCCGGTGGTGGCGAGGCGGCACGGCTGATCCTGGAGCGGGACTGGTCGAGCCATCCGCTGGGGCCGCCGGCGGACTGGCCGGACAGTCTGAAATCCAACCTGAGCACGGTGCTCAATTCGCCCGAATCGATGATCCTCGCCTGGGGCAGCGAGCCGCTGAGCTTCTTCTTCAACGACGCCTATTTCCCGTTGCTCGGTCCGCGAGTGTCGTGGGCGATGGGGACGCCGTTCCATATCGTGTGGGCCGATGCCTGGGAGCAGGCAAAGCCGATCATCGACGAGGCGTTCGCCGGCCGCAGCCAGCGCTTCACAGACCTGCCGTGGAGGCTCGACACGGACCGAGGCGCCGCCGACACCTGGTTCACGTTCTCCTATTCCCGGATCCTCGACCCGCAGGGTGCGATCGCGGGGCTCTTCATCTTCACCAACGAGACCACCGAGCGCGTGCTGGCCGATGCTGCGCTCCGCCAGAGCGAGGAGCGGCTGCGGCTCGTGGTCGAGGGGGCGAAAGACCATGTGATCTTCACGACCGACGTGGGTGGGATCATCACGACCTGGTCGGCGGGCGCGCAGTCCGTCCTGGGATGGTCGCCGGACGAAGCGATCGGGCAGTCGGCATCGATGATCTTTATCGAGGAGGACCGCGCGAAGGGTGCCGACGTTCGCGAGATTGCGGGGGCGGTCCGCGATGGCTGCGCGATCGACGAACGCTGGCACCTCCACCGGAATGGCTCGCAGGTCTTCCTGAGCGGGTCGATGCACCCGCTGCCGCCCGACGCGCAGGGCAATCCGCGCGGGTTCCTCAAGATCGCCCGCGACGAGACCGAACGCCGAGAGGCCGAGCACGCGTTGCGGGCGAGCGAGGCGGCGGCGAAGGTCGACGCGCAACGCGTCCAGCTCGCGCTGGCGGCGGGCGCCATCATCGGCACCTGGGTCTGGGACCTGCCGAACGATCGCTTCACGGTGGACGAACCCTTCGCACGGGCGTTCGGGCTGGATCCCGCCATGGGCCGCGAAGGCCTCAGCCTCGAACAGGTGGTCGCGACCGTCCATCCGGAGGACCAGGCGGGTCTTGCAGACGCCATCAACGAGGCGATCGCGCGCGGCGGGGCCTATGCGCATCAATATCGCACGCGGCGGGCGAACGGGCAGTACCACTGGCTGGAAGCGAACGGCCGCGTCGAGCATGCGCCCGACGGGACGCCGCTGAGTTTCCCCGGCGTTCTCATCGACGTCGAGGATCGGCGCAAGCTGTCGGAGGAACGCGACCGCGCGCTGACCGAGCTGCGGCGCCTCAACGACACGCTCGAGCAACGCGTCGCGGCGCGAACCGCCGATCTGATGCAGGCCGAAGAGGCGCTGCGTCAGGCGCAGAAGATGGAGGCGGTCGGCCAGCTGACCGGCGGACTGGCGCACGACTTCAACAATATGCTAACGGCGGTGACGGGCGGGCTCGAACTGCTGAGCCACCGGGTCGCTGCAGGGCAGTACGACAAGCTCGATCGCTACATGACCATGGCGCTCAGCGGTGCGCATCGTGCCGCGGCGCTCACCCAGCGGCTGCTCGCCTTCTCGCGCCGCCAGACGCTGGCGCCGGTCTCCGTGGACGTGGACGAGCTCGTCGGCAGCATGACGGAGATCGTCAGCCGGACACTCGGCCCCTCGATCGAGCTGCGGGTCTCGACCACCCCGGACATCTGGCGCGTGCTGGCGGACGCTCCCCAGCTGGAAAGCGCGTTGCTGAACCTGTGCATCAATGCGCGGGATGCGATGCCTGACGGCGGGGTCCTGACAATCGAAACGGGCAACAAGACTCTTGATGTACGCTCCGCCGCGGCTCAGGAGCTCCCCGAAGGCGACTACGTCTCGCTGTGCGTCACCGACACCGGTACCGGCATGCCGCCGGACGTGATCGCGCGCGTGTTCGACCCGTTCTTCACCACCAAGCCGATCGGCGAAGGCACCGGCCTTGGCCTGTCGATGATCTACGGGTTCGTCCGGCAGTCCGGTGGCCAGGTGCGGATCTATTCGGAAGTCGGGATCGGCACGACGATGTGCCTCTATTTGCCGCGGCTCATGGGGACCGGACAGGGGATCGAGGAGGTTGCCAAGCCGGCGGACCGGCTTCGCGCCGGGGTCGGGCAGACGGTGCTGCTCGTCGAAGACGAGGACGCGATCCGGGAGCTGGTCACGGAGATCCTCAGCGAGGCCGGCTACCGGGTGCTGACGGCCAAGACCGGGCCGCTCGGTGTCGCCCTGTTGCAGTCGGGCGAGCGGATAGACCTGCTGATCACGGACGTCGGCCTGCCGGGCGGTCTCAACGGACGCCAGGTGGCGGACGCGGGACGAGCCTTCCGGCCGGATCTCAAGGTGCTGTTCGTCACGGGATATGCGGCCAATGCCGCCGTGGGCGCCGGGCATCTCGACACCGGCATGGCCGTGCTGACCAAGCCGTTCAATATTCTCGATTTGGAGCAGCGGGTGGGGAAGATGCTTTCGATGTAGCGCTGCGGGTGTGCGTTACCGCAGGTCGACGCCGAGCCTGGCCTCCATTTCCTCGAGCGGAACGCCTTTGGTTTCGGGGAAGTACAGCAGCACCACGACGAACTGCACGGCCATCATTGCGGCGAAGACGAGGAACGGCAGCCCGGCCGACCAGGCGGCGACGGTCGGGAAGACGGCCGCGATTGCCGCGTTCAGGCCCCAGTGCGTGCTGGCCCCGACCGCGCTGCCGCGAGCGCGCACGGCCGTGGGAAAGACTTCGCTGATATAGACCCAGATCACGGCGCCGGTGCTGGGCGCGAAGAAGGCGATGAAGCCGATCAGCGCATAGAGCAACACGCCGTCGGGCAGGACGTGGAGGAGCGCCAGCCCGGCGATGGCGAGGCACACCGACATGCCGGCGGCACCGACCAGAAGCAGCGTGCGCCGCCCGAGCCGGTCGATCAGCAGCATGCCGACCAGCGTGAAGACCATGTTGACGACGCCGATGATGATCGCCTGCAGGTTGGGCGACAGATCGCCGGCCTTCGCGAAGATATCGTTGAGGTAATAGAGGATCGCGTTGATCCCCGACAGCTGGTTGAAGCCCGAGACCAGGATGGCCAGCACGATGGGCTTGCGGTGGCGCGTCCAGGACAATGCCACCTGCTCGGTGCTCTGCGACAGCGCCTGGCGGATCGATGCGATCTCGGCATGTGCGGCGTCGCCGGTCATCCCGATCCGCGCGAGTGCAGCGGTTGCTTCGTCGGTCTCGCCGCGGCCCACCAGCCAGCGGGGGCTGTTGGGAATGCGGAACAGCAGGATCATGAACAGCAGCGCGGGCGCCGCGGCGACGCCGAGCTTCCACCGCCATTCGGCGTCGCCCAGGCCCATCGAGGCGATCACCGCGTTGGAGACATAGGCGAGCAGGATGCCCAGGATGACGTTGAACTGGAACATCGCGACGAGCGTGCCGCGCCGGCTGGGGGGCGCGACCTCGGCGATGTAGACTGGCGCGAGGACCGACGATCCGCCCACCGCCAGCCCGCACAATACCCGGAAACCCATCAGCGAACCCCAGTTCCACGACAGCGCGCTGCCGACGCCCGCGACGATGTAGAAGACGGCGAGGATGCGCAGCGTGTTGCGGCTGCCGAAGCGATCGCCGGGCTTGCCCGCGAACAGCGCGCCGATCAGCGTCCCCCAAAGCGCGGACGAGACGGTGATCCCGAGCCAGGTCGGCGTCAGCGCGAACTCGCGCGTCAATGCGTCGGTCGTGCCGGAAATCACCGCGGTGTCGAACCCGAACAGCAGGCCGGCAAGCGACGCCGTGGCGATACACGCCAACAGCCCCGGAGTGAGCAACGAGGGTTCACCAGGCGTAGGGGGGGGCGTGGGCGTGGTGGACGGGACGGCGGTGGCGGCCATATCGATAGTATCCGTTGCAAGCTCGGCATGACTACGCACGAGACGTTGAAAACGCTGCAGATTGCGGGCGGCCCGGACGAACCGGCGAGCGGGATGAGGACGTACGGACCGCACCGGCCATCACGTCGGGCCCCGCCTTGTCCGCACTAGTCGGTTCGTCGGAGCAGGTCTGCAAGGTCCTGTTTCCAGAACCGGGCGGCGGTGTGGGTGCCATGGCCGCGGGTATCCGCGCTCTCCGGGATCATCCGGAAGCGCGCGTCCTTCATGCGGGCGACCGCGCGTTGCGGGTAGTCGAGCGCGCGGGGATTGATGAAGTCGTCGGCCGAATTGATCCACGTCGTGGGGGCGGTGATCGCCTCCAGCCGGGACCAGGGCGCATAGGTTCGCGACGCATCGAGCTGATAGACGAGGTCGTTGGCGTCCGTCCCGGCGATCGATGCCGCGACGCGCTGTTCGGCGAATGCCTCGGCTGCGTCGCGCCCGGGGTAGCGATCCTGGAAGTAGAGCGGCGCGGCGCCCGCGACGAACAGCAGGCTGGCGGCCGTGCGCAAGCCCTGGACCGGGGGCGTGGCGTACTCGCCGCCCGCCCAGGCCGGATCGGCCTTGATCCCGTCGATCGCCAGTTTCCGCCACATGCGGTTGAGCCCCGCGATCTCCACGGGTTCGCAGGCAAGCGGCATGAGCGCGCGGGCGAAGTCGGGGTATGTTTCGCCCCAGACCAGGCTTTGCATGCAGCCCATCGAGGTTCCCATGATCAGCCGCATGCGGCGGATGCCGAGCCCGTCGTGGAGCAGGCGGTACTGCGCCTCGACCATGTCGTCATAGTCGTAGTGCGGGAACCGCATGTGCAGCCCATCGGACGGCTTCGACGATGCGCCATGGCCGATGCCGTCGGGGAGGATTATCCAGTAGCGCGTGATGTCGAGCGGTTGCCCCGGGCCGTAGAGCTCGTCGGCGAATTGCGGGCTGAGAAACTGGCGACCCGTACCGCCCGTGCCGTGCAGCACCATGACCGCATTGTCGATCTCGCCCCGGGCATTCCGGTGGGGCTGCCCCAGCATCGTGTAGGCAATGCGCAACGCCGGCAGGGCGTCGCCCGAGCGGAAGCGAAACCCGCGAATGGTGTAGTGCGCATCGCGCGCCGGCCATTTCGAGGTCGGCGGGGCTGTCTTGACCGCCGGGGTGAGCGGCGGCGTCTGCGTGGCGGCGGCCTGGAGCAGCAGGAGCGAGAGGAGAAACGACATGGCCTATCGTTGCGCCTAACCCTGCCGTACGCAAGCGTCGCGAGCTCGATCCTACAGGTCCATCGACGCCGACAGCTTGACCGTCCGCGGCGCGCCTTGCAGCAGGTCGGGGCGCGAGCTGTCGAAGGCGGTCGCCCAATATCGCTTGTTCGCCAGATTATCGACGCCGACGCGCAGCGTCAGCGGCCGGTCGCTGACCACCGCGACATAGCGGGCGCCGAGGTCGAAGCGGGTCCAGCTCGGCAGTGACAGCGTGTTCGCGGCGTTGGCGGGCTGCTCGCCGGTGTGCACGACGCGACCGGTCAGCGTCAGCGCCCGGACGAACGGCAGGTCCCATTCGGCGTTGCCGTTGATGAGGTAGTCCGGCACGCCGGCCACCTTGCGCCCTTCGTTGAGCCCGTTGGTCTGACGCCGCAACCGCGCGTCGAGCACCGACCCGCCGGCGATGATCCGCAATCCCTCGATCGGCTCTGCCTGGAGGCTCAGCTCGATCCCCTTGTTGCGCTGCAGCCCCGAGGCCTCGAAGCGCGCTGCGTTGGCAGGCGGTGCCGGGAGCGCGGTCGCGATCGCGGTCGCCCGTTCGGTCTTGAAGAACGAGAGGCTCGCGGTCAGCATGTCGAGGGTCAGCTTGCCGCCGACCTCGTACTGGGTCGAGCGGAACGGCGGCAGTACCTCGCCGACATTGACGATGTTGAGGCCGCCGCTGATCGGGGGTGCGGTCGCGCCTTGCACGAGCGCCTCGATGCGGTTGGCGTAGAGCGAGACATGGTCGACCGGCTTGACCACCACGCCTGCAACCGGCGTAATCGCGTCCTTGCGATACTCGCCGCTCTGCAGCGCGGTCATGTTCGAATAGCTCTTCACCACGATCTGCTGCAGGCGCAGCCCGCCCGTCAGCAGGATGCGATCGTCCCACAGACCGATGGTATCCGATGCGAACGTACTCGTCAGGCGGGTCCGCGAGATCGGGAAGGGATCGTCCAGGTTCCCGCCGCGCGAGGTGACACGACTGGGTTGCGGCACGACGACCGGCGCATAGATATTCGTAGTGCCTGACGAGATCGCGTAGAATTCGAACGCATTGCGGTTGGTCAGCCAGTTCATCGACCCGCCGACGTTGAATTCGTGGGTCACGCCGCCCGCGGCAAGCTTCACGCGTACGCCCGCCTGTGCGGCTTCGTTGTTGTCGGTGCGGGGGATCAGCGAGCCCGACACCGACGCCGTTCCGGTCGTCGCGTCGAGCAGCGACAGCGTGCTGTAGAAGCCATCCTCGGATCCGTCGCGCGCACCGAAGGCGGCATAGGCCATCGCCGCGTCCGACAGGTCGTATTCCGCGCGGAACTGGCCGTAGACGTCGCGCAGGTTGGTGAAATAATAGGGCTGGCCGTAATTGGTCGTGGCCTTCGGCACGCGTGGAATGACCGTGATCGCAGCGGGGAGCGTCAGCTTGGGCCGGATCTGGTTCACCCGCACCTTCTGGTAGGCGAGATCGAGCGACAGTCTGAGCGGACCATTGTCATAGTCGATCGCACCGCCCAGCAGGTAGGCGCTGCGGAATTCGTCGTCGATCGCGACATCGCCGCGCCGCGCCGCGCCGTTGATACGCACGCCCCATTCGCCACCGGCACCGAGGCGGCGACTGACGTCGAAGCTGCCACCGACATGCCCGCTGGACGTGTAGTTCGTCGTCAGACGGGTCAGCGGCGTCCTGCCCGCGCGCTTGGGGACGAGGTTGACGCTGCCGCCGATCCCGGTGCCGCCCGGGGCCGCGCCGTTGAGGAACGCGCTCGCCCCGTTCAGGACCTGGACCGCCTCATAGAGTTCGGGCGCGATCAGCTGGCGCGGGGTGATGCCGTAGAGGCCGTCGAACGCGATATCGTCGCCGGACAGCGCGAAGCCGCGGATCACGAACTGCTCCGCGGCGTTGCCGAAGCCATAGCTCGTCCGCACCGACGGGTCGTTGTCGAGTACCTGGCCGAGCGTCTGCGGCTGCTGGTTGAGGATCAGCGCGGCATTGTAGCTCTTGATCTCGAAGGGGACGTCTTCCGCCGGTTTGTCGCCGAGAACGCCGACCCGCCCGTCGTGCGTCACGCCGGTCCGGTTCGCCTTCTGCGCAGTGATGACGATCTCTTCGGTGCGGTCGTCGGCCGCGCCCTCCTGCGCGGTGGCGGGACATGCCAAGGCCAGTGCGGATACGCCGGCCGTCAGGCGCAGGAAAGAGCGGGTCTTGGTCACGGGCATGTCCTTGATGGCGCCGGCTGCGGCGCGATGATGTCGTTCAGGTGCGGCGGGCGCGCATGGCCCAGGCGACGGTCAGGATCGGTACGGCGAGACCCGCCCACGACAGCGCGTCGCGCCAGCCGTCGCCGGTCAGCGCCGCGATCAGCGCGACGATCGTGAGCGCTGCGATCACCAGGGGGGCGGCGAAGATCGCGCGGAGGCTTTGCCGCGACGGTCGGCGCTGCGTCATTCTGCGGGCATCACGACGCCGCCGGTTTCGACTTCGCGGACATGCGCCGCGGACGAGGCACGTCGCTTGCCGAGCCACAGGTACAGGCCGGTGACGAGAACCACGATCGTGAACAGGTCCAGCACGGCCCACAGGATCTTGAGGGGTAGCCCGCCATAATCGCCGAAATGCAGCGGGCGCGAGAGCGACAGCGCCTTGTTGTACCAGGGCATCGACCGCGCGGTCGTGAACGCACCCGTCTCGGCGTCGATCAGTGCGGGCGTCAGCAGATGCTGGGTCAGCGGCGTGTCGCCCTGGAAGAACACGGCATAATGATGCTTCGAACTGAAGCTGCCACCCGGAAAACCGATGAACTGCGGATTGTTGCCTGGCAGCGCTTTCCGCGCCGCGGCCATCGCGGTGTCCAGCGAGCCGTACCGCGAGGGCGGGAGCGCCGCCTTGCTCGCATAGGCGCGCGTCATCGCGGCCAGCTCGTTCCGCTGCCAGAGGGCGTTGATCGGCTTTTCCAGCGTGTTGATCACGCCGGTGAGCCCGACGACGGTCATCCACGCCAGCGCGACGATGCCGAGCAGGTTGTGATAATCGAGCCATTTCAACCGCGTGCTGCGCGACGTTCTGAGCGTGCCGAAGGCGAGCCTGCGCATGAAGGGGGCGTAGAGCACCACGCCGGACACCAGCGCGGCGGTGAACGCGAGGCCCATCGCGCCCAGAAACAGCATGCCCGGCAGCCCCAGGAACATATCCGTATGGAGATCGAGCAGGAACCGCATGACGCCCCCGCCGCCTTCCTTCGTCAGCAGCGCGCCGGTCGACCGATCGAACACCATGGTCGTCATCGCGGACCCGGGCGCGTCCGGCGTCGGTCCGGTGGTGATCGTCATCGACGGCTGATCATTGTCGAATGCCATGAACAGCGGCACTTCGCCGGGCCGGGCGGCGAGCGCTTTGGCCATCATGGTATCGAGGGGGAGCAGGCCCTGCGCGGTGCCGGACGAACCGACGCCGGGCATCCCGAACTGCTGGGTGCCGCCACCCATCTGGTCGATTTCGTCGCTGAAGATGAGCGGCAGGCCCGTGACGCACAGCATCAGCAGGAACAGCGTGCAGACCAGGCTGGTCCATTTGTGCACGAGATACCACGCGCGGATCGAGGGACTCGTCATCAGGGTGCGTTTGCCGGGAAGTTGATATCAATTCGCAATAGCGCCGTACGCAGCCGTGCATGCGCTGTCAATTTGATCTTGGCCTGGCGGAGGGTGGGGGAGACGGATCGGAGGCTGAATGAGCCACCTGCGGCGTGTTTGGTAGTTTTCGGCCCGAACGGCTGCCAACACTACTAGAAACCAACGATCGGGACGGAGGGTTCTGCACCCGGAACCATCAGCTTGAGCGCCGCTCCGGTTGGACATGGCGCCGACAACAGGGGTGTTTATGTCAGACTATCGACGGGTCGCACGCGTCACGGGTATCGTTGGAATGGGGATCGGCCTGGCCTCGCTGGCCGCGTGCGTGAACCCGTCCGCGAGGATCGCGACGTCGCTCGAGGGCTATGGCTTCCAGCCTGCCCAGTCGCAGTGTGTCGGCGACCGTCTCGAGGCGAACCTGTCGCTTGGTCAGCTCCAGCAACTCGGGCGTGCAGCCAGGGCATCACGCGACGGCGACACGACGCCCGGCCGCCTGACCGCGAGCGACTTCGTCCGCGTGTCCGGCCAGGTGAAAGATCCGAAGGTCCCGTTCGAAGTCGCCAAGGCTGCCGCCGCGTGCGGCATCCTGACCGACCCGGCGTCGCCGCTCTAGTCTCAATCCGTCGGCTGGATCCTATGCGTCGAGACGGGCGAGGTACGGATGTGCCAGCACGCGATCGGCGTTGCGCGCGCCGATCGCGGTGTCGTTGACGAGGCGGCTGCCCGCCACGGTGCGATACAGCGCGACGCAGTGATCGACCCGGGCGAAACGCGCGCCGGCGGCGGCGACGCGCGTGTAGAAATCCCAGTCGTTGCAATTGTGGAAGCTGGGGTCGAAGCCGCCGACATGCTCGACCGACGCGCGGCGGACGATCGACCAGCTCGGACCGATCACGCCGCCGCTCGCGAGCCCGCGGCGGATGCAGTCGCCGTCCCAGCCGCATTCGGGCGCTTGCGGCGCGCCATCGCTCTCGACGCGCGAGAAATGGCCGACGACGATGTCGTGCGGCCCGTTCGCGGCACCTTCGAGAAGCGCGCGGGCGGCGCCGGGCAGCCAGACGTCGTCGCTGTCGAGGAACGCGATCCAGTCGGCCAGCGACAAGCCAGTGCCGGTGTTGCGCGCCTGCGATGCGCCGACGTTGCGCGGCAATATGACCGCCTCCACCGACGGGTGCGCCGCAGCGAGCGCGCGGAGGACCGCGGCGCTGTCGTCGGACGAGCCGTCGTCGACGACGATCACGCGGACCGGCGCGGGGTCCTGCGCGAGCACGCTGGCGACGGCGTCGGCGACGACGTGCGCGCGGTTATGGCATGGGATGACGACGTCGTAGGTCGCGAGCGGGGTGAACCGGATTGGGGGTGCTGGCATGGCACGCTCCTCGCCGGTTTTCACCGGGCGATCAAGCGTGCCACCGTATCAACGACCGCCGAACCGGACCTTCGCGCCCGCGTAGAAATACCGCCCGACCGGCGAGATCGGGACGTTGGTCTGGAAGCCGATATCGGGCTTCTGGTCCGCCAGATTGTTGACCCCGCCGTAGAAGGCGAAATCCTCGGCGACCTCGACCTGCGCCTGCACGTCGTGCTGCCACAGCGCCTTGTACCGGAAATAGCGCGGATCGACGAGCGTCGCGTTGCCGTCGGTCTCGAACCGGCTGAACCGCCGCACGCCATTCTGCCAGCGCAGATTGTAGCTCACCGTCAACGGACCGTTGATCCAGGTCGGGGAGAAGGTGGCGTTCCATTTGGGCCGGAAGATCTGGTCGACGTTGTTCTCGACCTCGGCACCCGGCGTCGCGACCTGTTCGAGCGTGTCGAGATACCCACCGACCAGCCGGACGTCGAAGGTCCCGATGCCGGCAGTCTGGAAGCGATAGGCCAGGTTCAGCTCCGCGCCCGCCGTGCGGAACGCCGAGACGTTCGCGGGCTGGACGGTGTAGCCGTTGATGAAGCCGGTACCGCGGGCACGGCTGATCTGTCCGCAGAACGGGTTGTCGAGCGTCGGCTGGTCGACGCAGAGTTCGGCGATGCTGTTGGCGGCGTCGCCATTCGGGTTGTTGATCGCATCGCGCAGGCGGATGTCGTACCAATCGATGCCGATCGACAGGCCCGGTACGAAATCGGGTCGCAGCACGACGCCCGCGGTCCAGGTCCGCGCGACCTCCGCCCGCAGATCGGCATTGCCCGACACCGAGCCGGGAATGAAGATCGTCGCGTCGGGGTTGTTCTGCGCGGTGAAGGTCGCGGGGTTGCCGCCCAGGCCGCTGATCAGCGCGACGCAGTTGGCGGCGCGGGTAGAGGTGCCGAGGGCGCGGTTGCCGAGATAGCAGGGGTCGGAGAAGAACGCGCTCGACCCTGTCGTCGGACGAAACAGTTCGCCGATATTGGGCGCGCGCACCGACCGGCCATAGGAGCCGCGGAAACTGATCGCGCGGATCGGCGCCCAGATCGCGTTGAACTGATAGGCCTTGGTCGACCCGACGGTCGAATAGTCCGAATACCGCCCCGCGGCGCCGAGCGACAGCAGGTGGAAGAACGGCCGGTCCTTGAGAAGCGGTGCGTTGAGTTCGCCGAACGCCTCCCAGACGTCGAAACGGCCGCGCGATGCAGTCGGAATGATATATTCGTCAAACTGGTAGAAGGCGTTGTCGACGAGCGCCTGGGCGGGCGTGAAGCGGCTCGATTCACGCCGATATTCGCCGCCGACCGCGAAAGCGACCGGGCCGCCGGGCAGCGTGAAGGCCTGGCCGAAGTCGCCGGTCAGCGAGGCGTTCGCCACATGCTGCGTGATCCGCGCGTCGCTTTCCGGGTTGCTGAGATAATAGGCGAAGGAGGCGGGGTCGACGGTGGTTCCGCCGAACGTGTTGACCGGGACACATCCCGCCGCACGCGCCGTCGCCGACCGGCAGACGATCGTGCCGCCGGGCCCGCGAACGGCGTCGAGTGCCTCGAGGAAGCGGGTATTCAGACGGTCGTTGAGCTTCGTCGCGCGGACATCGGTCTGCCCGTAGGTATAGGAGACGTCGTAGCTGGCATGGTCGGTCAGCCGCCCTGTAACATCGACGACGCCGCGATAGGTCCGCCGGCGATCGGTCTCGCCGCGGCGCGGGATGTCGAAATTGTTGCGGTTGACGTCGACCGAGGTCAGTCCGGCCGCGCGTGCCGCGTTGAGGATACTTGCCGGGATGAACGGATTGTCGAGCGCGATCGTCGCCGGATAATTGCCGCCATAGCCGCTGAAGCTGGTCACCGTCGACTGGACGAATTTGCCCTCGAGGCTGATCTTGAACGCGTCGGAGGCGTCATAGTGCGCGAGCGCATTGCCGGCGTGGCGGCGGGTGCGGGGGAAGATGTCTCCGATGTAGCCCGCGACCGGCGTATCGTCGCCGCCGACCGTGTAGCCGTCGTTCTGCAGGAAGCGGCCGGGCGTGTAGATCGCGCCGTCGCCGCGGAACGTCTGGTCGCCGATATACACGATCCCCTGGTTCGAACTGTAGGGATAGCGCAGGTCGCCGACCGGTGCCTTCTGGTAGCTGCCCGCGCGGGTCGGGTCGTAGCCGTCGACATTGACGAAATACTGCCGCTGCTGGCCGGCGAGATAGCGGCGGTCGTCGTTGGCGAGCGGTTGGTCGGCGTTGTATTCGTACGCCAGCGTGACGTTCGCGCGGTCGTCGGCGAAGTTGCGCCCGGCGACCAGCGAGGCGAAGCGGTTCGCGGCGTCGCCTCGCTCGGATATCCCGAACTGCGATCGCGCCATCACGCCGTCGAAGTCGCGCTTCATCACGAAGTTGACGACGCCCGACACGCCATCGGCCCCGTACACCGCCGACGCGGCACCGGTAAGGACGTCGACGCGGTCGATCAGGTCGGTCGGGATCGCGTTGATGTCGACCGCGGCGGTGTCCGGCTGGCCCGCGACATGACGGCGGCCATTGACGAGCACCAGCGTGCGCGTGGGGCCGAGCCCGCGCAGGTCGAGCAGGTTGAGCCCGACCTGGCCGAAGCTGCCGTCCGCCTGGTTGCTGCCCGCGGTGCGCGTGCTGTCGAGCGAGTTGGTCAGCGCGGGGACGCGCTGCAGGAAGGTGGTGACGTTGGTGTTGCCCGATTGCTGGAGATCGGCGGCGCCGAACGAGACGATCGGGTTGGGGGCTTCGTAGTCGGGCCGCTGGATTCGCGAACCGGTGACGACGATGTCGGCGGCGGAAGAGTCGGAGGCGTCCGGGGTCGCCGCGTCCGGAGCGGGCGGCACGGTCTGCGCCTGCGCGACCGATGCGACGAGCATGGCCGCGCCGGACAGACAAAGGCGGCGGCGATGGGTACGCGACATGCTTCTCTCCCTGTGTGCCGGCTTGTCCCCCGCCGGCGTCGTTGCCGGCACCTTAGGGCAATCCTCCGGATCGCATCAATCGCCACCGAGCCTCCGCAGAATAATAACATAGGTTATAACGGGATTTAATCGCCCGACGGGTGGTGCGCCGCCGAATGATGCGGCATCGTCGGGTCGATGGGAGAGGGGACGACCGAATGGACGCGGCGGGCCGCGCTGGGGCTGCTGCCCGCGCTGGGTCTGGCCGGCTGCGCCAGTCGACGAGGATCGGACGCGCCGCTGTCGTTATGGGCGATGAGCTGGGAGGGGGATTATTCGCCGCACCTGATGCCCGCGTTCACCGCCGCGACGGGGATCGACGTCGACGTCCAGTCGCTGCCGACCACCGCGAGCCACGAGAAGCTGCTGACCGCGTTTGCCGGCGGCGCGCTGCCCGACGTGCTGATGCTGTTCAACGGCTGGGTCCAGGAGTTCGCGACGATCGGCGCGATCGCGACGGTGCCATCGCCAGCGCTCGTCGCCGACATGTTTCCCGGCGTGCTCGCATCGACCCAGGTGGGCGGGCGCGACTATGCGGTGCCCTGGTCGGTCGCGCCGCAGGTGCAATTCTATCGTCGCGATATCCTTGCCGCCGCGGGCTACGACACGCCGCCCGAGGACTGGGACGGCTGGCGTCGGATGGCGCGCGCGATCAAGCGGCGGCGGCCCGACGACTATGTGTTCCTGATGCTGCTCAACTGGCCGACGGCGCTGATCACGATGCTGTCGCAGGCGGGATCGACGATGCTGCGCGATCGCGACACGCGGGGCAATTTCCAGACGCCAGAGGCACGCGCCGCCTTTGCCTATTACGCTTCGCTCTATGCCGACGGATACGCACCGATGGCGCTGTCGACCGAAATCCAGGATCCGGTCGCAGCGTTCGCGACGGGCTATTGCGCGATCTGGCCGAGCGGGCCGACGACGTTGAAGGATTTCGCGCGACGCGCCGACATCATTCCGCGCGACCGCTGGGCGACCGCGCGGCTCGCGGGGCCGCACGGCATCGGCCCTGTCTCCGGGCTCAGTTCCAGCCTGTGCGTCTCGACCCAGACCAAGCGCCCGCGCGAGGCCTGGGCGCTGGTCCGGCACCTGACATCGGCCCCCAGCGAGCTCGACTATCAGCGGCTGATCGGCAACCTGCCCGCGCGGATGGGGGCGTGGCGTTCGCCGCAGCTTGCCGACCCGGTCCTGCGCCCGTTCGCGGCGCAGATGTGGCAGCCCGCGTCGGCGCCGCGCGTGATCGAGTGGGAACGCATCCAGGCCGAGATCCAGCTTGCCGCCGAACGCGTGGTCCGCGGCGTGCAGACGCTCGACGCGGCGCTCGCCGCGCTCGACGCGCGGGTCGATCGCCTGCTCGCGAAGCGCCGCGCGCTGGTCGAGGCGGGGACGATCCTGTGACGCGGCAGGAGCGGACCGGCTGGCTGTTCTCGGCGCCGGTGCTCGCGATCATCGCGCTCGTCTTCGTGCTGCCGACGGCGCTCGCGCTGGCATTGTCGGTTACCGACTATTCGATCTACGCGCTCGCCGACTGGTCGAACCTGGAGTTCGTCGGGCTCGGCAATTTCGTCGACCTGTTGTCGACGCCGCTGTTCTGGCGAGCGCTCGGCAACACCATGCTGTTCGCCGTGCTCGGCGTGCCGATGGCGATCGGTACGTCGCTGTTCGTCGCGCTGCTGTTGAACGACGCGACGGTGCGATGGAAGCCGCTGTGGCGCGTGCTGCTGTTCGCGCCGTACGTCACCAGCATCGTCGCGACCGCGGTGGTGTGGCGGTTCCTGTTCAACCAGCGTTTCGGCCTGATCAACCGTGCGCTGGGTGCGGTCGGCGTGGCGCCGATCGACTGGCTGGGCGATCCGCACACCTCGATCCCCGCCATCCTGATCTTCGTCACGTGGAAGATCTTCGGCTACAACATGATCGTCTTCACCGCGGCGCTGTCGGCGGTTCCGGTCGATCTGATGGAGGCGGCGCGGCTCGACGGTGCGTCGCGCTGGGGCCGGTTCCGCCACGTCACGCTGCCGGCGATCGGGCCGACGCTTCTGCTGGCGACGGTCATGAGCGTGGCGGGCTTCCTGCAGATCTTCGCCGAACCCTATGTGATGACGCTCGGCGGGCCTGCGCAGAGCACGACGACGGTGCTGTACTTCATGTTCGACGAAGGCTTCAAATGGTGGAACCTGGGGCAGGCGAACGCGGTCGCGTTCATCCTGTTCCTGATGATCCTGGCGGTGACGATCATCCAGACGCGGATCGGGAGGCGGCACGAATGGCTGTGAGGCGGATGCGCACGATCGTATCGACCGCCGCGGCGGCGCTCATCACCGCGCTGACGATCGCGCCGCTCGCCTATATGGTCGTGGTATCGTTCATGCCGCGCGGCGAATCGACGACGCTGCCGACGCCGTTATGGCCGTCGCGCTGGAGCCTGGAGAATTACCACGAACTGCTCGTCCGGCGACAGTTCGACGGCGCGTGGTTCGATTACCGGA
The DNA here is from genome assembly GCF_007995065.1 of Sphingomonas ginsenosidivorax. Taxonomy (NCBI): domain Bacteria; kingdom Pseudomonadati; phylum Pseudomonadota; class Alphaproteobacteria; order Sphingomonadales; family Sphingomonadaceae; genus Sphingomonas; species Sphingomonas ginsenosidivorax. Next base: position 1,072,476 of record NZ_VOQR01000001.1, read on the forward strand.
TCGTGCCGGCGCTGGTGAACAGCATCGGTGTCGCCGCGGTGTCGACCGCGCTCGGGCTGCTGCTGACGGTGCCGGCGGGCTATGCCTTTGCCAAGCTGCGCTTTCGCGGGCGCGAGCGAGGGCTGCAGCTGCTGATCGCGTCGCTGGTGGTACCGGGGCAGGTCGCGATGCTGCCGTTGTTCCTGATCTTCAAGGAACTGGGGCTGGTCAACAGCTATGCCGGCGTCATCCTGCCGAGCCTCGCCGGCATCTTCGCGATCCTGTTCGTGCGCCAGGCGACGCTCGCGATCCCCGACGAGATGCTCGACGCGGCGCGGATCGACGGGGCCAGCGAGGCCCGGATCTTCCGCAGCATCGTGCTGCCGCTGCTGACGCCGATCGTCGTGACTCTGGCGCTGTTCCTGTTCCTGGGGAGCTGGAACGACTTCCTGTGGCCGCTGATCGTGCTCGCCGACCAGCATCTGTATACGCTGCCCGTCGCGGTCGCCGCGATCGCGCGCGAGCACGCCGCCGACGGCGAACTGATGATGGCGGCAGCGGTGGTGACGACGATGCCCGTGCTGCTGCTGTTCCTCGCGCTGCAGCGTTATTACCTGACCGGGCTGCTCGGCGGCAGTATCAAGGGATAGACACGGCCGTCGGGGCGGAACAGGTGGGTGTCGGTGGCGGGTACCGCGAACCGCAGCGTCTCGCCGAGCGTCACCGCACGGTCGCCGGGCAATTGCGCCACGATCGTGCCGACGGCGCCTTGCGCGCCGAGATGCGCGAAGGACAGCGGGCCCAGACGCTCGAGCAGCTCGACCGCGCCCGCGAACGCGCCGTCCTCGGCGGGCGAGAGATGCTCCGGCCGAATCCCGAACGTCGCCGGCCCGCCGATCGCGTCGGCGGGAACACGCGCGGTCGTGCGGACGGCGGTGCCGCCCGGTAGTTGCACGACTGCACCGTCCGCGTCGCACGCGACGATCGTCACGGGCAGCAGGTTCATCCCCGGCGAGCCGATCGCGGCGGCGACCGCGAGGCTGGCGGGGCGGCGATAGACGTCGAGCGGTGCGCCGATCTGCTCGACGCGGCCCTCGCTCATCACGACGATACGGTTGGCGAGCGTCATCGCCTCGAGCTGGTCGTGGGTGACGTAGATCATCGTGCTGCCGAGCTGCTGGTGGAGCCGCGCGAACTCGTGCCGCATCCGCGCCCGCAGCGTCGTGTCGAGGTTGGACAGCGGTTCGTCGAGCAGCAGCACGCGGGGGCGGCGCACCACCGCGCGCGCGATCGACACGCGCTGGCGCTGACCCCCCGACAGCGCGCGGGGCCGCCGGTCGAGCAGCGGGGCAAGGTCCAGCATCGCGGCGACGGCGGCGACGCGATCGGCGATCTCCCGCTTGGGCACGCCCGCGACCGTCAGCGGAAACGCGATGTTCTGGGCGACCGTCATCTGCGGGTAGAGCGCGTAGGACTGGAACACCATCGCCACCCCGCGCTCGGACGGCGCCGCATCGGTGACGTCGAGCCCGCCGATCGACACGCGCCCGGCACTCGGCGCCTCGAGCCCCGCGATCATCCGCAGCAGGGTCGACTTGCCGCAGCCCGATGGGCCGACGAGCACGAGGAACTCGCCATCCTCGACGACCAGATCGGTCGGATGCAACGCGATGCTATCCCCGAACCGCTTGGTAAGCCCGGCAATCGTAACCTCGGCCAAACTCGTCTCCTCGGGACGTCACCTGCGAGACATTGCGAGTTCGTGTCAAATGGTGACCGCGCCTGCCCCTTTTGGGGGATCTGCAGTCTCAACAGTCATGCGACCGGAATTTTCCGCTTTTCCGAGTACCCGGCGTCTACGCGGTCATGGTCGATCCGTCGGGCCTTCCCAAAGAGATCTACGCGTCCGGACGGGCCTCAATTTCCGCGGCGACGTCTGGCAGCGCCTTAGTCCGCGATCAAAGGTCGCAATCCTGTAGTGCCAGTCGCGGGCAGCCGCATTGAAATCAGGAATACGCAGGGAACGCCTGCACTGCTGTTCAGGCTGATCGCGGACCGGCGGATCATCCGGGTACTCGGTACGGCGGACTGAGGCGCGTTCAGGTCCCCGAGCCTTGCACGAAGGCGCGCAGGCGGGGGACGGCGAAATCGAGAAAGGCACGGACCCTGCGCGGGAGTTCGCGCGCACCGACGGAGAGTGCGTGCACGCTTTCCGCATCGCCTGCGGAGGGGCCGGGCAGGACCTCGACCAGGCGTCCGGCGGCCAGGTCGGACCGGACGTGGAAGTCGGCGAGGCGGGCGAGCCCGACGCCTGCGATCGCCATGCGCCGGACCGTCTCGCCGTTGTTGGCAATCAGCGATCCCCGCACCGCGCGCTCGACGATCCGGCCGCCCTCTGCGATCGGCCATGACGTGATCGTCCGGCGGAAGTTGAACCCCAGACAGTCGTGGTTAGCCAGATCGGCGAACGTGACCGGAGTGCCGCGTCGCGCGAGATAGTCGGGCGACGCCACGATGACGCGGCGGGCGGTGCCGAGATTGTGCGCGATCAACGACGAGTCCGGCAGATGGCCGATGCGAAACGCGATATCGGTCCGGTCGAGATACAGGTCGACGATATCGTCCGACAGCGACAGATCGACGACGATGTCGGGATAGAGTTGCCAGAAGGCGGGCAGCAGCGGCTCGATCCCGAGCGTGCCGAAGCCGACCGATGCGGTCATCCGGACCGTGCCGCCCGGGCTTGCCGCGCCTTGCGTCAGTTGGCGGTCGAGATCGTCGAGGTCCGCCAGCATGACCTGGCCACGTTCGTAATAGACCTGTCCCTCGGCGGTCAGCGACAGCCGCCGCGTCGATCGCTCGATCAGGCGGACCCCGATCCGCGCCTCGATCCGCGCGATCAGCTTGCTGACCGTCGACGGGGTCATCCGCAGCGCCCGCGCCGCTTCCGAGAAGCTGCCGGTATCCACCACGCGCAGGAACACCTGCATCTCGCCCGCTCGGTTATCCATTGGCCACCTGTGAAACTGCTTCACAGGTAAAGCGCCGGGCGGGCCGATTATCAAGCGCGGACAGCAGGCTTATTTCATGGCTCGACCGACACTGGATAATCGAGGACATCCCCATGGACCTGAAACTTCGCGGCAAGAGTGCGCTCGTCACCGGTTCGACCGCTGGCATCGGACTGGAGATTGCCCGCCAACTCGCCGCCGAGGGCGTCGAGGTCACTATCTGCGGGCGTGACCGGGCGAAGCTCGACGCCGCCGCCGCGGATGTCGGCGCGGCGCACGCAATCCTCGCCGACGCGGCGACCGCAGAGGGTGCGGCGGCGCTCGTTGCCGCGCTTCCTGCGGTCGATATCCTCGTCAACAATCTCGGCATCTACGAATCCAAGCCGTTTGCCGAGATCACCGACGACGACTGGCGCCGCTTCTTCGAGGTGAACGTGCTGTCGGGCGCCCGGCTCGCCCGCGCCTATTTCCCGGGCATGCTGGCGCGGGACTGGGGGCGGATCATCTTCATCTCGAGCGAGTCCGCCGTGATGATCCCGTCCGACATGATCCATTACGGGATGACCAAGACCGCGCAGCTCGCCATCTCGCGGGGGCTCGCGGCCCTGACCAAGGGCACCAACGTTACCGTGAACACGGTGATGCCGGGCACGACCCGGTCCGAGGGAATCGTGAGTTTCCTCAAGAGCGTGGCGAGCGATGCCTTGCAATCGGATGCGGCGATCGAACGCGAGTTCTTCGCCAGGGACCGCCCGACTTCGCTCATCCAGCGGATGATCGAGCCCGACGAAGTCGCCAGCATGGTCGCCTATGTCGCGAGTCCATTGGCGGCGGCGACCAACGGCGCCGCGTTGCGAGTCGATGGCGGGATCACGCCGACGATCGTGTAGTCCGCGCGACGATTCCGAACGGCGGACGCCGACTTTCCTGGGTAGAGTCGGTGTCCGGTGCACGACGGGGCGGGGGCACGGGTTTCCATCCCGCTGATCGTGTTCCGGCGTTCGGGATTGCTCCGTCGATCGACCGAAGCACGTTGCCCAATCTCAGGCTATCGCCGTGATATCCGGCCTTTTGTTCATGGGCAGACGGGACGCCGGCGCCGGTGCAGGTCGGCAACTCCGTGGCGATCCAACACTCCGATCGATCGCTGAGCTCGATTATCGCAATCGATTGTTGCGCTTGTTTGTCTGGATGCTATGAACGGTCTCAGCTCGCGCAGACGAGTGTCAGCGAGTGAGGATCATTGATGCACCCGTCCGGTTCGAAGCCCCGATTGTCGCTCTCACGAATTCTCGAGATGAACCTCGGCTTCCTGGGCCTGCAGTTCTCGTTCGGCCTGCAACAGGGCAACATGGCGCCGATCTACGGGTATCTCGGCGCGTCGGAGGCGGCGCTGCCGCTGCTTCAACTCGCAGGACCCGTGACCGGTCTGCTCGTGCAGCCGCTGATCGGCGCGATGAGCGATCGCACCGACAGTCGCTGGGGACGGCGGACGCCCTATTTCCTGCTTGGCGCCTTGCTCTGCGCTGCCGGCCTGTTCTTCATGCCGCTCAGTTCGTCGCTGCTGATGGCGGTATCGATCCTGTGGATCCTCGATGCCGGCAACAACATCACGATGGAGCCCTATCGCGCCTATGTCGCCGATCGGCTCAACGCGGACCAGCACCAGATCGGGTTCCTGACCCAGAGCGCGTTCACGGGGCTGGCGCAGATGTTCGCGTTCCTCACACCGTCGTTGCTGGTGTGGGCGGGCATGAACCAGGACTGGGTCGATACGCACAACATTCCCTACACCGCGCGGGTCGCCTTCATGGTCGGCGCGGTCCTGAGCTTCTCGACGATCCTGTGGTCGATCCGGCGGGTCCCCGAACTGCCGCTCTCGGCTGAAGACAAGGCCAGGATCGCGACGACACCGAAGGATTTCGGTGCGGTATTACGCGAGATCGGATCGGCTATCCGCGCCATGCCGGTCGCGATGCGCAAGCTCGCACTGATGAGCCTGTTCCAATGGTACGCGATGGCCGCCTACTGGGCGTACGTGATCTACTCGATCGGTCGGTCGGTCTATCACACCAGCCTGCCGACCTCGTCGGGCTTTCATTCCGCGGTGCTGGCGAACGGCGAGATGGCGGCGTTCTACAACGGCGTCGCCTTCGTCGCGGCCTTCGCGATGGTGCCGCTGGCGAAGCGCTTCGGGGCGGCAAGCCTGCATGCCGGATGCCTCGTCCTTGCCGGGCTGGGTATGCTCTGGTTGCCGCATGTCGCCGACAAATGGATGCTGTTCCTGCCCGCGATCGGCATCGGCATCGGCTGGGGCAGCATGATGGGCAACCCCTACGTCATACTGGCGGGATCGATCCCGGCCGAACGGACGGGCGTTTACATGGGTATCTTCAACATGATGATCGTGATTCCGATGCTGATCTTTTCCGGCACGATGTGGCTGTTCTACGACCGGCTCCTGGGTGGCGATCCCCGCAATGTCCTGACCTTGTGCGGGGTCCTGATGTTCGCGGCCGCAGCCGCCGTCTGGAGCGTGCGCGAGCGTGACGCTCAGGGTCTGTCGGTGGGTGTCGGCGCATGATGATCGCGCTGCAGGGGCCGACGACGAGCCTGGTGCTGGAACCCCGCGGGAGCGCGCCGCCGGCCTGGCGCTGGTGGGGACCGCGGGTCGATGCCGGGGCGCTGCCGTCGCTCGTCGACAGCCGACCCGCCGCATCCTTCTCGCCGGATGTGGACCAGCCACTGACCGTGGCGCCCGCGTTCGGGACGGGCTGGTTCGGATCGCCCGCCTTGCGGGCGCATCGTGCGGGGCGGAATTTCGCCCAATGGTTCGAGACGGCCTCGATCGACGAGGGCGACGGTTTGATCGAGGTCACGCTCGTCGATCGCGCCGCGAAGGTGACGTTGGTCCAGCGGATCACGGTGCAGGGTGACGTCGCGACGCTGTCGGCGTCGGTCACGAACGATGGTGACGACGTGCTCGACATCGATTGGCTGGCGGCGGGCACGCTGCCGCTGCCGGCCGATTGTGCGGGCATCCGCAGCTTCACCGGACGCCACAATGCCGAGTTCGTGCCCCAACTGGAACCGATGCCCGCGCAGGGCTGGGTTCGGGACAACCGCCGCGGACTGACGGGCCATGCGGGACCGCCGGGCGTGTTCGTCATGGGCCCCGACACAGGATGGCATGCCGGGCGCGTCCATGCGGCGCAACTCGCGTGGTCGGGCAATCACCGGTTGTCGGTCGAGCGGGATGACGATGGTTTCTGGACGCTGCAGATGGGCGAGGCGCTCGCCCCCGGCGAATGTCGTCTGTCGCCGGGTGCGCGCTACGATACGCCCGAGATGCTGGCGGCATGTTCCTCGGCGGGACTGAACGGCGCGATCCAGGCCTTCCACGGCGCGATCCGTGCACGGGCGCCCTGGCCCGGTACCGGAATGCCGCCCCGCGCGGTGCATGTGAACAGCTGGGAAGGCTTTTATTTCGACCATGACGAGGCGGCACTCATGGCGCTGGCCGATCGGTCGGCGGCGCTGGGCGTGGAGCGCTTCGTGCTCGACGACGGCTGGTTCAAGGGCCGCGACGACGACACGGCGGCACTTGGCGACTGGGTGACCGACAGCGCCAAATATCCCGACGGCCTTGGCCCGCTCGCACGTCATGTCGTCGCGCTCGGCATGTCGTTCGGGCTGTGGGTCGAGCCCGAGATGGTCAATCCGGACAGCGACCTGGCGCGCGCGCATCCCGACTGGGCGTTGCAGGTCGATGGCGTGCCACAGCTGACCTCCCGCCATCAGCTGGTGCTCGATCTGCGTCGGCCGGCGGTTCGCGACTATCTCTTCGAGGCGATCGACCGGCTGCTGTGCGATCTGCCGATCGCGTATCTCAAATGGGATCACAACCGCGACCTCGCCCCCGCGGGCGGTGCGCAAGGCCATGCCGGCTATCACGCACAGGTCGCGGGCGCCTATGCACTGTTCGAGCGGTTGCGGGCTGCGCATCCTGCGCTGGAAATCGAGGCCTGCGCAGGCGGCGGGGGCCGGATCGACGCGGGCATAGCCGCGCATACGCACCGGTTCTGGACGAGCGACTGTATCGATGCGGTCAGCCGGGTGCGGATGCAGCGCGGATTTCTCCATTTCATGCCGGCGGAAATGATGGGCAGCCATGTCGGCGCCAGCCCGGCGCATTCGACCGGGCGGCGGCAGGGCATGGCGTTCCGTGCGGCGGTCGCGCTGCCCGGCCACCTGGGCGTGGAACTGGACCCCGCCGCATTGTCGGAGCGGGAGAACGCGGTGCTTTCCGACGCGATCGCGCGCTACAAGCAGCTGCGCGCGCAGTTCCATTCCGGCAAGGTCTGGCTGGGGGAAGGGCCGGACGGCCTCGTCTGGCAGATGCACGGCGAGCCCGGTGCTCTGCTGCTGAGCGTGACGCGGGTCGATCCGACGACCTTCCGGCATCCGCCGGCGGTGACGCTGCCGCCGCTTGCCGGGGCCGGATCGCTCCGGGTGCGCCTGCTCGATCTTGCCACCGAGGACGGCCATCCGGCGCCCGACGCCGCGCTGTTCGGTGCGATGCGCGGGGACGGCGTCCTGTTCGACGGGGACTGGCTCGCACAGGCAGGCCTGCCGATGCCGGCGATGAAAGCCGAAAGCGTCGCGCTCTTCGCGCTGGAGACACACTAATCATGACCGTTGCCACTATCGTATCCGTTTCCAGCACCGACGCTACGCGGCCGACCCACTGGAGCGCGGAGCAAGCGCGACAGGCCGCGCACCAGCCCGGATCAGCCTTGCCGGTCATTACCGTGCGCGACGTCGTTCCGATCGTCGTGGACCATGACCTGTGGGACATGTGGCAAATCGCCTATGCCGACGGCCGGACTGCCTATGTCGACGGGCGCAGCTGGTGGTTCTTTCTCGCCACGCCGCGGTTCGACGATCCCGAGGATCGACACGATGCCGCGCGTATCCGCCTGACCAGCCACGGCGCGGACGGCTGGCGCGATCACGGGACGACGTTCCCCGACGACTTCGCCCCGGGCAGCCGCGAATGGTCGGGCTCTGCCGTGCTGGACGAGGACGGCGTGACCCTGACGATGTATTTCACCGCATCCGGGCGGCGTGGCGAAGCACGGACGTTCGAACAGCGACTGTTCGAAACGCGCGGACGCTTCGACTCGGGCCGGGTCGGTGAATGGAGCGAACCGGTGGAATCGATCGCGGCAGACGGCGCGACCTACCTGCGCGCCAACCAGGCCGACGCCGTCGACGGGCGCATCAAGGGCTTTCGCGATCCCGGCTATTTCCGCGATCCTGCCGACGGCGCCGAATATCTGCTTTTCAGCGGATCGGCCGGCTGGGTCGCCGACGTGCATGACGGGGTCGTCGGTGCCGCGCGACGCGCTGTCGAGGAAGCTAACTGGACGCTGGTCCCACCGCTCGTCGAATCGATCGGGGTCAACAGCGAGCTCGAACGGCCGCATATCGTGGTTCACGACGCGCAATACTACTTGTTCTGGTCGACGCAGCGGAAGCGCTTCGCGGACGGCATCGCGGCACCGACCGGGCTGTACGGCATGGTCGCGTCGAGCATGGCGGGGCCGTGGCGTGCTCTGAACGGCTCCGGCCTGGTTGCGGGCAATCCGGCCGAAGAGCCGTACCAGGCCTATTGCTGGTGGGTGACGGGCGAGCTGGAGGTCATCAGTTTCGTCGATTTCTGGGGCCTGAACGGCGCGGCGCTCGACGATGCAGGGACCAGACGCGCGCATTTCGGGGGGACGGCTGCGCCCTGGTTCCGGCTGACGCTCCAGGGCGACGTGGCGAATGTGGAGATGGGACGATGATGCGACGGGCCCTGCTATGCTTGCCGCTCGTCGCGCTCGCGATGCCGGCGTCGGCCAAGGTGACCGCGGCGCCGGGTTCGCGAGTGTTCCGGCTCGACGGGTCGGGCGTCAGCTATGCGCTGGGCGTCGACGACAAGGGCTATCTGCGTCCCATCCATTGGGGCGCGCCGCTGCCGGACGGCGATCCGCTCGTCCCGCCGCCCGTCGCCGAGCCGTCGAGTTTCGATCCCGCACCGAGCGTGACAGCGCAGGAATTTCCGGGGCAGGGGGAGGGGCTCGTCACCGAGCCCGGGGTCAAGGTCGCGTTCGCGGACGGCAATCGCGACCTCGTCCTCAAATATCGCAGCCACCGCGTCGATGGCGAGACGCTGATCGTCGAACTGGCCGATATCGTACAGCCGTTCTTCGTCACGCTGCGGTACACGATCGATCCCGATACGGGGATACTGGCGCGCTCGGCGACGATCCGTAACGGCGGCAAGCGTCCGATGCGCGTGGACCAGTTGGCGGCGGCGGTGTTCACGCTGCCCAGCGGCGACGATTACCGGCTCAGCTACCTGACCGGACGTCACGCCGCGGAATGGACGCTGAAAGAGACGCCCGTAACCCCCGCGCTGACCGCGATCGAAAGCCGGCGCGGTCTGACGGGGCATGGCAACAATCCGTGGTTCGCGATCGGCCGCAACGGCAAGACCGCGGAGGAGAGCGGTCCGGTCTGGTTCGGCGCGCTGGCCTGGTCGGGATCGTTCCGGATCAGCGTCGCGCAGGACGTGCTCGGCCGCGTGCGCGTCGGTGCCGGCTACAACCCCTATGACTTCGCCTGGCGGCTGAAACCCGGCGAGACGCTGGACACCCCGGTCTTCTACGCCGGCTATTCCGATCACGGCATGGGCGGTGCGTCGCGAACCTTCCACGACTTCCAGATGGCGCACATCCTGCCCGACCACGCCCGCGCCAAGCTGCGTCCCGTGCTCTACAACAGCTGGGAGGCGACCGCGTTCGACGTGACCGAGGCCGGACAGATGGCGCTGGCCGAGAAGGCTGCCAAGATCGGCGCCGAGCGGTTCGTGGTCGATGACGGCTGGTTCGGGGCACGCGACAGCAACCGTGCGGGCCTGGGCGACTGGACGGTCAATCCGCGCAAGTTCCCCAACGGGCTGAAACCGCTGATCGACAAGGTGAAGTCGCTGGGAATGGATTTCGGGCTGTGGGTCGAGCCGGAATCGGTCAACCCGGACAGCGATCTCTATCGCAAGCATCCCGACTGGGTCGTCAGCTTCCCGGGACGCCCGCGGACCGAGGCGCGTAACCAGCTGGTGCTGAACCTGGCTCGCCAGGACGTGCGCGATCACGTCCTCGCCTGGCTCGACCGCCTGGTGACGGAGAACGACATCGCGTTCCTCAAATGGGACGTGAACCGCCGCTGGACCGAACCCGGCTGGGCGGAGCAGGCCCCGGAGGACCAGCAGCGCCTGTATGTCGACTATGTCCGCAACCTGTATTCGATCCTCGACACCTTGCGTCGCCGGCATCCCGCGCTCGAGATCGAAGGCTGTGCCGGCGGAGGCGGACGCGTCGATCTGGGCATGATGGCGCGCGTCGACGAGGTGTGGACCTCGGACAATACCGACCCGTCCGACCGGTTGGCGATCCAGGACGGGTTCACCCGCGCCTATGCACCGGCGACGATGATGGCCTGGGTGACCGACAGTCCCAACTGGGCGAACACCCGCGTCACCACGCTGGACTATCGGTTCCTCTCGGCGATGCAGGGCGGACTGGGGATCGGCGCCAACCTGATCAAATGGCAGGCGGAGGATTTCGCCACGGCGTCCAAGTGGATCGCGGCCTACAAGGGGATCCGGCCGACCGTACAGCGCGGGCGGCTCTACCGGCTGATCAGCCCCGATGCGTCGGCGTCGACATCGGCGACGATGTACGTCGCCCGCGACCAGCGCCAGGCCGTGCTGTTCCAGATGCTGCATTCGTCGATGTGGCGCGACAATCCCGGTGCGATCCTGCCACTGGGCCTGGCGGCGGAGCGGCGCTATTCGGTTCGCATGCTGGGCGGTACTCCGCTGCCGGCGGGTGTCCCCGCCGTCGCGAGCGGGCAATACTGGATGACGCAGGGTATCCGCGCACCGCTCAAGGGCGATTTCGTCGGTGCGGCCTTCGTGTTCGAGGCAGCGCCCTAGGCGCTGTCGCGGACGATCAGGCGCGGCGTCATCTCGACGGAGGGCGCGGTCTCGCCCGCGATCCGCGCGAAGAGCGCATCGATCATCGCCGCGCTGCCGATCTCCAGGTCCTGGCGGACGGTGGTTATCGACGGCACCATCTGCGCGGTGAAGGGGAGATCGTCGAACCCGGTGACGCGAAGGTCTCCGGGCACGGACAGTCCGCGCTCGGCGAGCGTGCCGATCGTCCGCCGCGCGATGACGTCGGACGCGCAGGCGATCGCGTCGATCTTGCCGGTCACGCGATCCAGGTTGGCGGCGATTTCCTCGCCCATCACGTCCGATGCCATGTGCGTGTCGAGCTGGATCGGGGGAGGGGTGCCGGCGGACTCCGCGGCTGCACACAGACCACGATAGCGTTCCGTGATCTCCAGCGTCCGGATCTCGCCCATGAAGGCGATACGGGTCGCGCCCTGTGCGATCAACCGCTCGCCGAGCAGACGGCCTCCGGCGAAATTGTCAACGCCGATCGCGCAATGGCGCTGGCCCGGCACATGGCTTCCCCAGACGACCAGCGGACGATAGTTCTCGGCCACCGCCTCGATGACGTCGAACTGGTCCGACTGGCCGATCAGCAGGACCCCGTCGACCATGCCGGAATGCACGACCCGGCTCAGCCAGTCCTCGGCATCGGGGATGATGCGCGAGAGCATCACGTCATAGCCACGTTCGGTAAGCGCATCGGCCAGATGACCGAACAAGGTCAGGAAGAACGGATCGGACACGTGCTGACGCCGTTCATGGCCGAGCGGGACGGCGATGCCGATCACGCCGGTCCGCTGGGTCCGCAGCCGGCGGGCCATCAGGTTCGGCTGGAAATTATGCTCGATCGCAAGCGCTTCGATGCGCTGACGCGTCTCGTCGTTGACGACGGTCTTGCCCGCAAGGGCTCGCGATACGGTGCCCGGGTGAACGCCGGCGAGCCGGGCGAGGTCGACAAGGGTACGAACGGGCACGGTCGACTTTGAAATCGTCATGCCGTCAGCCCTACCGCGTTGGGTACCCAAAAAAAAGGGATGGAGCGCAAGGGGGGAGACGCTCCATCCAGGGGGACCTAGAAGCGATACCGGACCGACCCGGTGACCGTGCGTCCGTACAGGGCGGTGTTGCTGAACACCGCGCTGTTCGACGAAAGGATCGGGTTCAGGCTGCCGCCACCACGGAAACCGAGCTTGTCGAACAGATTGTTGACATTCAATCCCAGTTCGATGCGCTCGACCGGTCGCACGGTGAGGAAGCCGTTGACGAAGGTCGAGCCCTTGATCGTGTAGAGATTGAAATCGTCCGACTTGGTGCTGGTCTGGCCGTTGACGCTGACGCCGAAGGCCACGATCCCCGCATCATAGGACGGCGACACCACGAACAGGAACTTGGGCAGGCCACCCGGGCGGTTGCCGACCAGAGCGGCGGTGCCGCTGCTCGTAATCTTCGAACTCGAATAGGTGGCGTCCGCGGCGAGGTGGAAGTTGCCGGCCGTGACACGGCTGGTGAACTCGATGCCGTAGGAACGATACCCGTTCGAGATGTTCGGATCATTGTTCGGGGCAGGCAGGCTGATCCGCGTGAAGTCGTAGTTATTCTCGGTCAGCGTCGAGCGGAAGCCGGTGACTTCCACCGAATAGGAGCCGCCGAGCACCTCGCCACGCTGCTTGAGCCCGATCTCCTGCTGGTTGAGGAAGTTGACCGAGGTCGACTGCCCTTGCTGGTTGAGCGAACCGTCGGCGTTGAAGTTGCCCGACAAGACGCGGCGGTCGGCATTGAAGCGTCCACCGCGGCTGGCCCGTGCGAAAATGCTCGTGTTCGTGTTGAAGGCGTAGAGCGCACCCAGCGACCAGCTGAAATAATGATCGGTATAGTCGATATTCTCGACCGTCGGGCTGAGCACCAGCGACGGAATCAGCGCGGATCCCAGCGCATCCGCGACACGGGTAACCGGGCCGGCGACGCCGCCCTGTGCCGTGCCTTCGCCGTGAACGCTGTCGTAGCGGACACTGGCGTCGAGGTTCAGACCGCCGACCTCGTAGCCGACCTGCAGGAAGGGTGCCGCGTCGGTATAGGTGAGATCGACCCGGCGAGCGCAGCAGCTGCCCCAATTGTCGTTGAACCCGGCCTGGCCGGCGGCCGTCAGCTGCGTGCCGGTCGTCGAGAAGAGATCGAGGGGGACGGCATTCTCGCCGTTGAGTTCGCTGTACTGACGGTTGACGTGCCAGTCCTGGACGATGTTCTGCTTCATCACGAACACGCCGGCCGTGACGGTCGCCTTGCCGGGTCCGACTTCGAACTTGCCGTTCAACGTCAGGTTGTTGGCGAAGTTGTTCATGTTCTTCATCAACGTATTGATGTTCGGGTTATTGTTTACGTACGCCCCGGTATAGACCTGTCCGACGTTCGGACCCGCTGCATAGCGGAGCGAGCCGACCGTGCTGCCGTTGACCGTCGAGCCGATGACGCCGCCTGCACCGGTACGCGGCGCCACGTTGATGAACTGGGTGGTGAAATTGCCCTTGATCCACTGATAGCGGATGCTGTTGTCGATCGTCAGGTTGTCGGTCAGGTCGTAATGGAACTGCGCGCCGATGCCGGTGACGCGCGGGTGGATGCCCTGCACCTCGGCGTTCTTCACCCCGCGGCCGTCATAATCGAGATACTGGAAGCTGCGGTTGTAGATCGAGTAGGACGACCCGTCGCGGCCGTCGAAGGTCGGCAGTGGCGAGAAGCCGGTGATCTTCGTGCCGTTGTACCGGGCGAGCGAGGGCGTCGTCGTGTTGGTCGGCGCCTGTTCGTCGAGCCGCTTGAAGTTCAGGCGGATGAACCCCCGGTTGTCGGGCAGATCCTTGGTGATGTTCCCCTTGATCTGATAGCCGCGCAGGATGTTGAATTTCTCGTTGGTCAGGCCGCCGCCGTTGCGCGCGTAGCCGCCGACATGGAAGCGCAAGGTGTCGTTGATCGGCGCACCATAGTCGAAGTCGACGCGGTGCTCGCGGTAGCCCAGGCCGTTGCTGTACGCGACCTGCCCGCCAGCCTTGTCGCCGGTCTTGCTGAGATAGTTGACGACGGCGCCGGGCGCCTGGCTGGAGAAGGTCGACGCCGAGCCGCCGCGCACCGCTTCGACGCGCTGGACGTTCTGGTCGAAGCGCAGCCAATAGTCGTTGTTGCCGAAGTTCATGTCGCCGAACAGCACGACGGGCAGCCCGTCTTCCTGCAGCGCGACATATTCGGATCCGCCGGTCGACACCGGGATGCCGCGCACGCCGATGTTGGCGTTACCGCCCGGGCCCGCGGTGTCGGAGGGCTGAAGGCCAGGGATGTTGCGCAGGACCTCCGCTTCCGAACGCGGCGTGAAGTTCTGGATGGCTTCCTGGCTGATCTGCGACACCGAGATCGAACTGCGGAACCGCGATCGTTCGCCGGTGGTCGCGGTCACGACGATATCTTCGCTCTGCGCCGCGGCGTCGGGGATGTCCCCGGCCTGGCTGACCTGGTCGGCGCCGGTCGCGACGGGCTGCGCCGTGGAGTTGGTCGACTGGGGATCTGCCGGGCCGGTCTGGGCAGCAAACGCGGGGAACGCCGCAAGCATCGCGATCGGCGACGTGCAGGCAAGCAAAAACCTCATCTTCATAGCAAACCCTCCTGAGTCGCCCCGCTCCGGAGGCTACGACACCTCCATACCACCGCAACAATCGTTTGCAAGCGAAGATGCAATGGATTGCGGGGCCAATTGTCTTATTTTTGGCGGGGTATCGCGCTCGCGCCGATGCGGGTGAGATAATCGCTGTGGGACGGCATGGACTCGGCCATCTTCGCGATCGCATCGGCGAGCCGGTCGACGAACACCGTGCTCGTTCTCCCGCCGGTCGCCGTGTCGAGCAGTGGGTCGCCAAAGCCGGGATCGTTCAGCTGGCCGATATGGACGGCAAGCCAGCTGGCCGGACCGAACAGATCCATATCGCGGGCGATCAGCCGGCCACCGCGCTGGAAATGCGCGATCTTCAGCGCGAGCGTCTCGGGGATCGGCATCGCGGCGCATTCCCGCCAGAGCGGGGCATCGTCCCGCCGGGTCAGCTTGTAATGCAGTATCAGGAAATCGCGAATCCGCTCATACTCGGTGATCGCGACACGGTTGTACTCGTCGATGATCAACGGGTCGAAGTCACGCGTCGGGAAATAGGCGAGCAGCTTGGCGATGCCGGTCTGGATCAGATGGATACTGGTGGATTCGAGCGGCTCCATGAAACCGCTCGAAAGCCCGATCGCAACCACGTTCCGGTTCCAGAACAGGCGGCGGCGACCCGTCGTGAATCGCAGCAATCTGGGCTCGGCAAGCGCCTCGCCGTCGAGGTTCGCCAGGACGGTCGCGGTCGCCTCGTCATCGGAGATGTGGCGACTGCAATAGACATAGCCGTTGCCGGTGCGGTGCTGCAGCGGGATGCGCCATTGCCAGCCCGCGGCACGCGCCGTGGAGCGGGTATAGGGCGTGAGGCCGTCACCGCCGGTTACGCACGGCACCGCGACGGCGCGGTCGCATGGCAACCAATGCGTCCAGTCCTCGTAACCGGTGGCGAGTGCGCCCTCGATCAGCAGGCCACGAAACCCCGAGCAATCGACGAACAGATCGGCTTCGATCCGTCGTCCGTCCTGCAGGGTGACGCCGGCGACATGGCCGGTATCGCCGTGAAGCGCCACGTCGCCGACCTTGCCCTCGATGCGCACGACGCCGCGCGCCTCGGCATAATTGCGCAGAAACCGCGCGTAGAGGCCGGCGTCGAAATGATAGGCATAGTCGAAGGTCGAGGCGACGCTGCGTTGATCCGCCATCGGCGCGGCGAACCGACCCCGGCTGGCCGCACCCCAGGCCATCGACAGGTCGTCCAGCGGTATCGACGATCCGGCGTCGCGCGCGGCAAGCCAGTGCTGATGCACGGCCACCAGGTCGAAGGGTTTGCCGAACGTGCCGAAGGGATGGAAATACCGATGCCCGATCTTCGCCCAGTCGACGAATTCGATCCCGAGCTTGAACGTCCCCCGGGTTTCACGGAGGAAATCGGCCTCGGCGATGCCGAGCGTATCGTTGAACAACTTGATCGGGGGGATCGTCGCTTCGCCGACACCCACGGTGCCGATGTCGTCCGACTCGACAAGCGTGATCGGACACCGCGTCCCGAGTGCGTGCGCCAGCGCCGCCGCCGTCATCCAACCGGCAGTGCCGCCGCCAATGATGGCTACAGACCGGATTGCCGTTTCGGTCCTGTCCATTCGATCCACCTCTCACCCTCCATGGCTGCGCCGTCTTGCGGCGTTTGGGATCACGTACGGACGAAACAGACGCTTCGCAATCGATTGAAATACGTCTGGGGCTGCCGACGTTGGAGGCAGCGTGCAATCAGGAACGATCCAAGTTGCGCACATGCTCCCACACGTTGGAGATGACGACGGACCCTTCCCCGACCGAGGACGCGACGCGTTTCACCGATCCGGCGCGGACGTCGCCGACGGCGTAGATGCCGGCGCACGATGTGGCGAAGGGTGACACGGCGCCAGCCGCTTCGCTGGTGAGCACGAAGCCCTTGGCGTCGAGAGCGACCAGTTCGGAAAGCCAGCCGGTATTGGGTGCTGCGCCGACCATCACGAACACCGCGCAGCTTGCCACGATGCGGTCGCCGTCGGCGTTGCGTATCGTCACCGCCTCCAGGCTGTCCCCGCCATGAAGCGCGACGGCATGGGCCCCGTATTCGATGGTGATCGCGGGATCGGCCTCGAGCCGGCTCGACAGATAGCTGGACATGGACGAGGCGAGGGTGTCGCCGCGAACCAGCAAGCGGACGTGCCGCGCCGTGCGGCTGAGGAACATCGCCGCCTGCCCGGCCGAATTGCCGCCGCCGATGACCAGCACCTCCGTATCCCGGCAGAAGCGGGCCTCGTTCTCGGTCGCTGCATAATAGATGCCCGCGCCCTCGAACTCGGCGAGGCGTGCGATCGGCAGGCGTCTGTACTGGACGCCGGTGGCGACCACCACCGAGGCGGCGAGCACCCGACGACCGTTGGCGAAGGTCGCACAAAAGGCGCCGTCATCGAGCCGCTCCAGCGATTCGATGCGCCGGGGCATGACGAAGCGCGTTCCGAACTTCATGGCCTGGACCTCGCCGCGCCACACGAGGTCGGCGCCGGAGACGCCGGTGGGAAAGCCCATGTAATTCTCTATCCGGCTGGACGTGCCGGCCTGGCCGCCGATCGCGGTCTCGTCGACGACCAGCGCGCGCAACCCTTCGGCTCCCGCATAGACGCCGGCTGACACGCCGGCGGGCCCGGCGCCGACGATCAGTACGTCGAAGGCCTCGTCCTCGGGAACGTCCTGGTCGAGTCCGAGCAGCCGCGCCACCTTTTCGGGCGTCGGATCGCTCACCACCACGTCGCGGCCGAACACCACGACGGGCTCTCGCGGCGCGGTGCCGCAACTGCTCGCGACATGCGCGGCCTCGGCGCTGCCGAGCGCGTAGGAGCGGTAGGGCAGGCGGTTGCGCGCGGCGAACTCGGCGACTTTCCTGACGGCCCTGTCCTCGTCCTCGCCGACCAGCACGAGCATGCCGTCGCCGGAATCCAGCTGCCGTCGACGGCGTGCCGCCAGGACCGTGATGACGATGTCCGACATCTCCGGTATCGCCGCCATCAGGCGGAGCATCGCGGATCGCGGTACCTCGACGACGGTCGTGTCGCTCGCGGCGCGCATCGGCAGCGACCACGTGCCGCCCGACAGCAGCGAGATCTCGCTCATGAACTGGGTGGGGCCCAGCGTCGAAGGCACCAGCCGGTCGCCCGTGAACGGGTTGACGACCTCGATCTCGCCGTCTTCGACATAGACGAAGCGGTCGGCCGGAGCGCCGATCTCGGCCAGCATCGCTCCCTTGCGATAGTGCGTGCGCGTCCCCGCCGCCCGGATCGCGGCAATGTGCGATGGCTGCAGCGGCACCCGCTGCATTTCCCGCAGGTCGTGCCCGATCGTTTCCATGAAACCTGTCCCCTGTGCGTCCCATCCCTAGCCCGGCCACCGCGGCGACGGCAATCGATGCAGGCCCGATGCAGGCGCGCCCCCTACGCTTCCCGACCGCGTTGACGATGTCCGGGACGGATTGCAGGACCACCGGACGAGCAGGAAAAAAGGCGGCCTTGTGCATCCAGCGGCGAACTTCGAGCCGAACTGGTCCGCCTGCACCGTGCCGGCCGTATCGATGACGAGACCCTCCACGATCTCGAACACGACCTCGATCTCGAGGAGCTTGCGGCCGCGGCGGCGAAGGGGTGAGCGACGCGCGCCGGGTGCGGTCCGTCGCTCGGCGCCAACGCGGAGCGCGTGGACGTCGGCCGGATCAATAGGGCGGGTCGAGCCGCTCGCGCTGCGCACGGGCGGCCTGCGTCCACCAGCCGAGATCGTCGGCGAAGCGGGGGAAGGCCCGGGTGAGAGCGCCGCCACCGTCGCCTGCCGGCTCCCCGGCTGCATCGAACACGTGGCCGATCGAACCCACCGCGATCGTGCTGGACACCACCACCATGCCCATCTCGGATAGGATCCCGTGCCAGGCGAGGCCGGCGCGCGCCCCGGCAAGGCGCCCGGCCGAGTAGCTGACGATCGCCGCCGGCCGCCAGTACCATTCCTCCAGGAAATGGTCGGTGAGGTTCTTCAGCCCTGGCTGCACCCCCCAGTTATATTCGCCGGTCACGAAGACGAAGGCGTCGGCCGTCCTGATCTTTTCCGCGAGGGCCTCGAGCGCTGGCGGCGCCTCGCCGCGGGGATATTCCTTGTACATGCGGTCGAGCATGGGGAGGTCGACCGCCTTGGCGTCGATCAGCTCGGCCGATGCACCGCGTTCGGCGAAGGCGCGGACGAGCCATTGGGCGAGGCGGATGCCCTGCCGGTCGGAACGATAGGAACCGTAGAAGATCAGAACCCGGTCGCTCATCGCGGCAATTCCTTTTGAAGCATGTGGCGCCAACGCACCGAGCCCAGTGCCCTGCGGTTGATCAGCTTTCAACGCTGCCTAGCAGATCGGCGTTGTTCCGATCGGCCCCTGGCTGCCGTGGTAATAGCTGAACGAGGACACCGTGAGGTTGATAGCCCCTCTGGACGAGGAACGTCATTTGCGCACTCCAGAGCGCCGACGGCCATCTGTGCCGCGCAAGTCACGACGCCAGTAAGTGTTTCGTATACCTAGGAAATTTTGGTGGACGCACTTGGGCTCGAACCAAGGACCCGCTGATTAAGAGTCAGCTGCTCTACCAACTGAGCTATGCGTCCATACCGGGGCGGATTGAGTGGCGCCGCTGGTGTGGCGCCCCGTCTCCCGGGGAAGCGCGCTGTTAGCAGGCCAGGCGGAGCGCGCAACCCCTTTTTGTCTACCAGCCCACAGTTTTGCGATTTTGGCGGTCGATCGACATCAGGATCGCGAGGCACAGCAGGACCGTCATCTGCGCCGAGCTGCCAAAACTAACCAAGGGCAGGGGGATGCCGACCACGGGGGCGAGGCCCATCACCATCGACAGGTTGATCGCCACGTAGAAGAAGATCGTCGTGGCGAGCCCTGCGGCGGTCAGGCGGGCGAAGCGGCCGGTGGCGCGCTGGCCGACGTCGATGCCCCAGCGGATCACGAGCAGGAAGGCGAGGATCAGCAGGCAGCCGCCGACCAGGCCCCATTCCTCCGCCATCGTTGCGAAGACGAAGTCGGTATGGCCTTCGGGGAGATAGTCGAGGTGGCTCTGCGTGCCCTGGAGGAAGCCCTTGCCCCAGATGCCGCCCGAGCCGATCGCGATCTTCGACTGGCTGATGTGATAGCCGGTGCCGAGCGGGTCGCTCTCGGGGTCGAGGAAGATCAGGACGCGGTTGCGCTGATAGTCGTGGAGCAGGAAATTGACCGCGAGCGGGGTCGCGACGGAGAAGGCGAGCCCGCCACCGATGAACAGCCGGAGCGGGATGCCGGCGAGGAACATCACCGTGCCGCCGCCCGCGCAGATCATCAGCGCGGTACCGAGGTCGGGCTGGAGCATCACCAGCGCCGCGGGGATGCCGATCAGCAGCGCCGCCGGCCAGATCGCGCTGAAGCGCCGCGTCTCGCCGGGCGGGAGCATGTCGTAGAATTTCGCGCAGGCCAGCACGATCACCGGCTTCATGAACTCCGACGGCTGCAGGCGAATGAAGCCGAGGTCGAGCCAGCGTTGCGAGCCGCCCGACACCTTTCCGAGCAGTTCGACCGCGAGCAGCGAGATGGTGATGATCGCGTAGGCGGGAAGCGCGCAGTCCTTCCAGACCTTCTCGGGCACGCGGGAGAGCAGGATGGCGCCGCCCAGCAGGACGAAGAAGCGCAGGCCCTGCGACAGCGCCCAGGGCCTCAGCGAGCCGCCGGCGGCGGAATAGAGCACGACTTGGCCGAAACAGCCGATCGCGATGACCAGCAGCAGCACCTTCCACGGGAGCTTCGCCAGCGGTTCGGGGACGATCCGTGATCTCATGGCTCGCGTTCCGTGGTGCCGTCTTCGGCGACGGTGTTGCCGGGGGTGACGAGTGCGGCCTGGGTGGCGTTGGCCTGATCGGTGGCATTCTCGACCGCAGGAGCGTCGCTGGGGACGATCGCGTCGGTCTTGGTCGCGATGGCGGCGGGATGCGGCGCCTGCGCCGCGCGATAGGTCGACGCCGTCGCGGCCATCCGGGTCTGGATGTCGCCGCCCCAGCTCTTCTCGCCCTCGGCCAGCGACGCCATCGCGCGATCCTTGTCGAACAGATAGGTCATGATGTCGCGCGCGATCAGCGGGGAATCGAGGTTGCGGACGGTGTGGCCGTTATGCTCGAGCACCATGCCGATCGCGTAGCGCGGGTTGTCGGCGGGGGCGAACCCCATGAAGACGGCGTGGTCGCGCAGCTTGAAGGGCAGCTGGCCGTTCTTGAGCACGCCCGAGCGACGCTCCGCCATGGTGATGCGGCGGACTTGCGCGGTGCCTGTCTTGCCCGCGAGCGCGACACCGGGCGTCAGCATGCGCGCCGCGCCGCCGGTGCCGCCGCCGTTCACCACGCCGAACATCGCATCGCGGACGATCGCGAGGTTCTCGGACTGGAGCGGTAGGGCGGGCGCGTCGCGGTGGACATGGTCGGCGAGGATGCTGGGGCGCAGATGGCGGCCGGAGGCGATCCGCGACGCCATCACCGCCAGCTGGAGCGGGTTGGCGAGCACATAGCCCTGGCCGATCGACGCGTTGAGCGAATCGGCGACGGTCCAGGCATCCTTGTACTTCTTCAGCTTCCACGCGCTGTCGGGCACCGTGCCGAACCGCTGGGTCGAGAAGGGGAGGTCGAACTTCTGCCCCAGCCCGACCATCCGCGCTATCGGCGCGACGCGGTCGTAGCCGAGGCGGCGGATCATCTCGTAGAAATAGATGTCGCAGCTCTGCATGATCGCGTTCTTGAGGTCGAGCGGGCCGTGGCCGCTCTTCTTGTGGCAATGGAAGATGCCGGTACCCACGCGCAGCGCGCCCGAGCAGAAGACGCGGGCGTGCGGGTCGACGCCGCTCTCGAGCAGCGCGAGGCCGTTCATCGGCTTGACGGTCGAGCCCGGCGGATAGAGCCCCTGCGTGACCTTGTTCATCAGCGGCACGTGGTCGTCGTCGCTCAGCATCTGCCATTCGAGATGGCTGATCCCGTCGGAGAAACTGTTGGGGTCGTAGGCGGGCATCGACACCATCGCGAGCATCTCGCCGGTGCGGCAGTCGATCACCACCGCGGATCCCGAATTGGTCCCGAGGCGGCGTGCGGCATAGTCCTGCAGGCCGGCGTCGATCGTCAGCCGCGCGGTCTTGCCGGGCACGTCGGGGCGGGTGGCGAGTTCGGCGACGAGCTTGCCGCGCGCGGTGACCTCGACGCGCTTGGCGCCGGCCTGGCCGCGCAGCTCGGTCTCGAGCATCTTCTCGAGCCCGTCCTTGCCGAGCTTGAAGCCCGGCGTGACGAGCAGCGGGTCGTGCGTCTTCTTGTACTGCTCGACATTGGGCACGCCGACATAGCCGGTCAAATGCGCGACCGCGGCGCCGCCGGGATAGGCGCGTGCGAAGCCGCGCGTGGGCGCGACGCCGGGCAGTTCGGGCAGGCGGACGCTGACCGCGGCGAACCGCTCCCAGTCGAGATTCTCGGCGACCTGGACAGGCTGCAGTCCCGATGCGTGGTCGAGGTCGATGCGGATCCGCTCCATCTCCTCGGGCGGCAGTTGCAGCAGGCGGGCGAGCAGCGCGAGCACGCGGTCCTTGTCGCGCAGCCGTTCGGGGACGATGTCGACGCGGAAATCGGTGCGGTTGTTGGCGATGGGCACGCCGTGGCGGTCGACGATCCAGCCGCGGCGGGGCGGCAGCAGGGTCATGTTGACGCGGTTGCTCTCCGACAGCGAGGTGTAGCGTTCGTTCTGCGCGACCGAGATCCACGCCATGCGGCCGGCGAGCAGCAGCCCGACGCCGCCCTGCGCCGCGCCGAGCAGCCAGGCACGGCGCGAGAAGCTGTAGGCCTGCGACATCTCGGTCACGACGCGCCCGCGGCCGATCATTCCTCGCCTCGCTTGCGTTCGACCCGCGCGACGATCCGCGCGGCGAGGGGGAAGAGCAGGAGCGTCATCACGATCTGTGCTAATAACACGGTATCGACATGCGCGCCGACCGGAACCGCGATGAAGCGGCCGGCGATGATGACGCAGGCGATCAGTCCGCTGGCGATCAGCCAGTCCTGCCAATAGTCACGGAAGGCGAGGCGCTGTTCGAGCATGTCGATCGCGAGGAAGCAGAGCGACCAGAGCAGCACCGCGCTGCCGAGCGGCTGTCCGCTGACGAGATCGTCGAACAGCCCAAGCGGCGCGGCGGCCCAGGGCCTGAACGCGAACCGCGCCAG
Source organism: Sphingomonas ginsenosidivorax (assembly GCF_007995065.1). NCBI lineage: Bacteria > Pseudomonadati > Pseudomonadota > Alphaproteobacteria > Sphingomonadales > Sphingomonadaceae > Sphingomonas > Sphingomonas ginsenosidivorax. Next base: position 1,095,451 of record NZ_VOQR01000001.1, read on the forward strand.
CAGCCGCCACGCGAGCAGCATCACAAGTCCCAGCGGTGGCAGGATCGGGATCGTCGCGACGACCGGGATGATCGTCGCGAGCGACCCGGCGACCACCGTGGCTGCCGCGATCGCGCGTACGCGGCGCGCGCCGAGCGTCGGCGCGAACGGGCGATAGTCGACGGTGTTCGGTTGCGCGGTCACTGGACGGTCATGGCGCGGGCGGCGGACCGGCCGGGATCGGGCCACGCGGCGGCATCGGCATGAACGCACCCTCGACCAGCGCGAAGTCGAGCGTGTCGGGATCGGCGAAGGTCCGTGCCTCGACCGAATCCTGTCCGGCCTTCAATACGCGGGCGACGGGCACGCCGGGGGCGTAGATACCGCCGATCCCCGACGAGACGAACAGGTCGCCGGCGGCGAACTTGACGTTGGTGGCGTTGACCGAGCGGACATCGACCATGCCGTCGCCGCGGCCTGCAACGATCGCGGGCAGGCCGTCGCGGGTGCGGCGGACGGGGACGATGCTGTCGCCGTCGGTCAGCAGCAGCACGCGCGCGGCGTTGGGGCCGGTTTCGACGATGCGGCCGACCAGCCCGTCGGGGCCGCGCACCGGCATCCCCGGGCGCACGCCGCTCCAGCGACCGGCGTTGAGCAGCGCATAGCGGCGGCCGCTCGACGCGGTCGAGCTGACGAGGCGCGCCGTGACGATCGGGTCGACCGAGCGGTCACGCACCGCGAGCAGCGTCCGCAGCCGGCGGTTGTCATAGGCGATGGTCCGCGCGCGCATCAGCAGCGCGCGGGTCCGGTCGACCTCGGCATGGAGCGCGACATTCTCCTGCCGCACGAAGAAATAGGTGCCGATCGCGCGCGGTACCGCAGCGACGCCCGACCCGACCCAGGCCAGACCCGACGAGACCGGCGTCGTCATGCCCGCCACCGTCACCCGCAACGCCGAGAAGGCCGGCGGATTGAAGGTCGAGACGACGAGCAGCACCGCGCCCACCACCGCCCCGGCGATGGCGAGCACATAGCCCATGAACACACCATATTGCCGCCGCCGGGAAAAGCCGGTGCGGCGGTCGCGGGCTGGCGCCATGCGCCTGTCCCCCCGTCGTTGCGCATCGGCCGACCCGCGGGGACCTTCCCCGCCGGTCTACCGACGCAATGCCAATCCGCCCTTTTAGCCGCTCATCAACACGCCGCGAAACAGCGGATCCTCGAGCGCGCGGCCGGTGCCGAGCGCAACGCAGGTCAGCGGGTCCTCGGCGACCGTGACGGGCAGGCCGGTCTCGTCGCGCAGCACCTCGTCCAGACCCTGCAGCAGCGCGCCGCCGCCGGTCAGGACGATGCCCTGGTCGACGATGTCGGCGGCGAGTTCGGGCGCGGTGTTCTCCAGCGCGACGCGGACGCCCTCGACGATCGTCGCGACCGGCTCGCTGAGCGCCTCGGCGATCTGGCCCTGGTTGATCTGGATCTCCTTGGGCACGCCGTTGACGAGGTCGCGGCCCTTGATCTGGATGATCATGCCGATGCCGTCGGCGGGCGGCTTGGCGATCCCGACTTCCTTCTTGATCCGTTCCGCGGTGGCTTCGCCGATCAGCAGGTTGTGGTTGCGGCGGACGTACGAGACGATCGCCTCGTCCATCTTGTCGCCGCCGACGCGGACCGACGTGGTGTAGGCGAGACCGCGAAGCGACAGCACCGCGACTTCGGTGGTGCCGCCGCCGATGTCGACGACCATGCTGCCGATCGGCTCGGTGACGGGCATGTCGGCGCCGATCGCTGCAGCCATCGGTTCCTCGATCAGCCAGACCTGCGAGGCGCCCGCGTTCGACGCGGCGTCGCGGATCGCGCGGCGCTCGACCTTGGTGGAGCCCGACGGCACGCAGATCACGATCTCGGGCCAGCGCGCGAACTTGCGCGGGCCGTGGACCTTCTGGATGAAATACTTGATCATCTGCTCGGCGACGTCGATGTCGGCGATGACGCCGTCTCGAAGCGGGCGGATCGCCTCGATGTTGCCGGGGGTCTTGCCCATCATCATCTTGGCGTCGTCGCCGACCGCCTTGACGCGCTTGACGCCGTTGATGGTCTCGACCGCGACCACCGAAGGCTCGTTCAGCACGATACCGCGTCCCCTGACATAGACGACGGTGTTCGCGGTGCCGAGATCGATGGCCATGTCATGGCTCATGAATTTGAAGAAACGCGAATAGAAGGCCATTCAATCAGGGTCCCGTAACCTGCCACCATATCGGCGACGCACATCGCAGATATCTCGCGATCCGCCGCTGATAGGCGCGGGTCCTCGGCATTTGCGGCTCGCGGGATACCGTCGCTTGGTCTAGGCGATTACCCATGTCAATACGGCGCCTTCCCGAGCATCTCGTCAATCGCATCGCTGCCGGTGAAGTGGTGGAAAGACCCGCCAGCGCGTTGAAGGAACTGGTGGAAAACGCGGTCGACGCCGGTGCCACGCGGATCGCGGTGGTGCTGGCGGAGGGCGGTACGCGCCGGATCGAGGTCGCGGACGACGGCTGCGGGATGACGCCCGCGGACATGGCGCTGGCGCTGGAGCGACATGCGACGTCGAAGCTGCCCGAAAGCCTGCTCGGCGACGACGGCGCGATCGAATCGGTGGTCACGCTCGGCTTTCGCGGCGAGGCGCTGCCGTCGATCGCGAGCGTCGCGCGGCTGACGATCGAGAGCCGGGTGCGGGGGAGCGAGGGCTGGGCGCGGACCGTCGACAATGGCGACGTCACGCGCGAGGGGCCGGCCGCGCTGCCGCCGGGAACGCGGGTCGTGGTCGAGGACCTGTTCGCGCGGGTGCCGGCCAGGCGCAAGTTCCTGCGCTCGCCGCGCGCGGAATATGCCGCCTGCCTCGATGCGGTGCGGCGGCTCGCGATGGCGCGGCCCGACATCGCGTTCACGGTCGAGCATGACGGGCGGCGGGTGATGGCGGCGTCCCAGGTCGAGGACCGGCCGGGGCGAGTGGCGACGCTGACCGACCGGGCGCTCGCCGACAGTTCGGTGGCGATCGACATGGAGCGGGAGGGCTTGGTGCTCGGCGGAGTCGCGAGCCTACCGACCTACAATCGCGGGATCGCGGACCATCAATATCTGTTCGTCAACGGCCGCCCGGTGAAGGACCGGTTGCTGATGGGCGCGATCCGCGGCGCCTATGCCGAGATGATTCCGCGCGACCGCCACGCGGTGGTGGCGCTGTTCCTCGACGTGCCGAGCGACCAGGTCGACGTCAACGTCCACCCGGCAAAGACCGAGGTGCGGTTCCGCGACCCGGCGATGGTGCGCGGTCTGATCGTGTCGGGGCTCCGGCGGGCGCTCGACGCGGCAGGGCATCGCAGCCAGCGCGCGCCCGAGGCGGCGCTGGCGATGTGGCAGCCGGGACAAACCGATAGCCGTCACCCCAGCGAAGGCTGGGGTCTCGTGCCGCAAGGGGGCGACCTATCGCCAGAGACCACAGCCTTCGCCGGGGTGACGGGGATGGGGTCAGGAATGACGGGGCTGGGGGGATCGGTCCGCGACCACCGCCCGACTTTCTTCTCGGCGCCGCCACAGGCGCGCGCGGAACCCGCCTGGTCGCCGCCGCCGGGAGGCACGAGCTTCCCGCTGGGCGTCGCGCGCGGGCAGGTCGCCAAGACCTATATCGTCGCGGAAGCCGAGGACGGGCTGATCCTGGTCGACCAGCACGCCGCACACGAGCGGCTGGTGCTCGAACGCATGCGCGCGGCGCTGATCGGCGGCACCGTGGCGAGCCAGGCGTTGCTGATCCCCGAGGTCGTCGAGCTCGACGAGCCCGCCTGCGACCGTCTCGAGTCACGCGCGGCCGAGCTGTCCGAGTTCGGGCTCGACCTCGAACGCTTCGGCCCGCGCGCGATGCTGGTCCGCGCGACGCCGGCGCTGCTCGGGCAGAGCGATCCCAAGGGACTGGTCACCGATCTCGCCGACGAACTCGCGGCGTTCGACGAGGCGCTGAGCCTCAAGGAACGGCTCGACGCGGTGGCAGGCACGATGGCGTGCCACGGATCGGTGCGCGCCGGCCGGATCCTGTCGGTGACCGAGATGAACGCGCTGCTCCGCGAAATGGAGGTCACGCCGCATTCCGGCCAGTGCAACCACGGCCGCCCGACCTGGGTAAAACTGCAGCACGGCGATATCGAGAAGCTGTTCGGGCGGCGATAGATACCCACGTTCATCTCGCCGAAACCTTTTTTGCCCCCGCGCATTTTTGAGGAAACATCCTCTCAAGGTTCCGCCGCCATGAAGCAGATTTTCCCGGTTTTGCTCGCGCTCATTCCCCTCGCCGCCGTGGTCGGCGCGTGTGTGTCGTGCCCTTGAAAAAGCGGAACCTCAGCGTCGAGCCGCGCAGCCCGTACGCTCCGACCGACCTTCTGGATTCCTGACGGTAATCCCAAGGCGATACGAAAAGGGCCGCCCGGATTGCTCCGGACGGCCCTTTTTGCGTCTGACGAAGACGGCGTCGGGCTCAGCCCTGCGCCTCTTCCTCGTCGTTCGACACTTCGGCAGTCGCGCCGGGTTCCGCGTTCGGATCGTAATCCTCGACGAAACCGGCCTCGTCACGCTCGAACATCGACGACATGACGTCGACGCCCTGTGCCTGCATCTCGGCCTCTTCGGGCGAGCGTGCGACGTTGACCTTGACCGACACCGACACCTCGGGGTGCAGCGCGACCTTGACGGTGTACACGCCGATCGACTTTATCGGCTTGTCGAGCACGATCGACGACTTGCCGACCTTGTGACCGTCCGCGACCAGCGCGTCGACCAGATCGCGGACCGCGACCGAGCCGTAGAGCTGACCGGTGTTCGAGGCCTGACGGATCAACGTCACCGAAGCGTCGTTGAACGTCTTGGCTTCCGTCTCGGCATCGGCACGGCGCGCCGCGTTGTCCGATTCGATCCGTGCACGGTTGGCCTCGAAGACCTTGCGGTTGGCGTCGTTCGAACGAAGCGCCTTCTTGTTGGGAAGCAGGAAGTTACGGGCGTAGCCGTCCTTCACCTTCACCACGTCGCCGATGGCGCCGAGTTTCTCGACACGCTCAAGCAGAATGACGTCCATGGGGGCGCTCCTTACTTAACGATGTAGGGCAGCAGGCCCAGATGACGCGCACGCTTGATGGCCTGAGCCAGTTCGCGCTGCTTCTTTGCGGCCACCGAAGTGATACGCGACGGGACGATCTTGCCACGCTCGGACACGAAGCCCTGCAGCAACCGGACGTCCTTATAGTCGATCCGGGGAGCGTCCTTGGCGGAGAACGGGCAGCTCTTGCGGCGGCGGAAGAATGGACGTGCCATGGTTATTCTGCTCCCTCTTCACGATCGCGGCGGGGCCCACGCTCGGGGCGATCGCCACGGTCCGGACGGTCGCCACGGCCGCCTTCGCGGTCGCCACGACGCTCACGGTCGCGATCCTGCTTGCGCATCATCACGGTCGGGCCCTCTTCGAGGGTGTCGACCTTGACCGTCATGTAGCGGATGATGTCTTCGTTGATCTGCGTCTGGCGCTCCAGCTCTGCGATCACGCTGCCCGGGGCATCGATCTCGAGCATGACATAGTGCGCCTTGCGGTTCTTGGCGATCTTGTACGCCAGTGAACGCAGGCCCCAGTTCTCGGTCTTGACGACCCGACCTTCGTTGTCGTTCACGATCTTGGTGGCGATTTCCGCCAGCGCGTCCACCTGCGCCTGTGCCAGATCCTGGCGCGCAAGGAACGTGTGCTCGTAAAGAGCCATGTCTCGTCCTCATGTTACCGATCGCTGATACACGCCCCATGCGTGCACCCCTCCGGCTGTCGTTCAAATGCAAACCGGGGCGAAGGAACGAGTCCTGCACCCCGGTTGCGCTGGCCTTTATCCTTTCGAGGAATAAAAGCAAGGTTTCGTTTGGTCGACAGCCACCCTCCGTCATGCCGGACTTGTTCCGGCATCCACCGTGCCGCGCGTTCGATGCGTTCGAGTTTGCGGGCCGGTGGACCTCGGACCAAGTCCGGGGTGACGCGTAGTGGTATGCTTTACCGGAATGCGCCGCCGCGGACCTGCACCACGTCGCCGCGGCCGTTGATCAGGATCGCGTCGCGGCCCGAGCGGACCCACTGGCTGCCGCGCGGCGGGGCGGCCAGGCGATAGTTCTTGTAGGTCGTGACCACGCGGTAGTTCTGCGCGTAGCGGCGGTCGAACCGCTGGCCGGCGCGCCAAGTGCGATACTGGGTCGGGCGGACCACGGTCTTCTTGGTGACGACGGTGCGGCCGTTCGGGCCCTGGCGGACGGTGGTCGTCTCGTGGCGCGACTGCGCCGAGGCGGGGGCGGCAGCGATCAGCGGGCTGGCGACCAGGGTCGTGGCGATCGCGCTGAGGATGAACTTGTTCATGAAAAACTCCCGTTTGGTAACGGCGCCAGTATCGCGGCGTCGGAACACTATCTGGCGCCCACCTGTCGCAAACGCGTGTCGCGCTTCGCATCAAATGGTCGCGGATTGTCGCAACCCGTGGCGGTTCGTTCAGGTTGCATGTCGGGTCCCATGTTTCTAGGGCGCCGGGCCAAAGGAGAGGCAAGATGCGTGCTTTCATTTTCCCGGGTCAGGGAAGCCAGTCGGTCGGCATGGGCAAGGCGCTGTCCGACGCGAGCGCGGTCGCGCGCGAGGTGTTCGCCGAGGTCGACGAGGCGCTGGGGCAGAATCTGTACCGGCTGATGAGCGAAGGGCCGGCGGACGACCTGCTGCTGACCGAGAATGCGCAGCCGGCGATCATGGCGAACGCGATCGCGACGCTGCGCGTGCTCGAGAAGGAGGGCGGCGTCCGGCTCGCCGACAAGGCGGACTATGTCGCGGGGCACAGCCTGGGCGAATATAGCGCATTGTGCGCGGCGGGGGCTTTGGATCTCGCGACGACGGCGCGGCTGCTGCGGTTGCGTGGACGCGCGATGCAGGCGGCGGTGCCGGTGGGCGAGGGCGCGATGGCGGCGTTGCTCGGCACCGATCTCGAAAAGGCGCAGGTCATCGCGGGCGCCGCGGTCGATGCGATCCTGGCCGAGGGCGGGGCGGAGCTGGTGTGCACCGTCGCGAACGACAACGATCCGGGGCAGGTGGTGATCTCGGGGCACCGCGCGGCGATCGAGCGTGCGATCGCGCTGGCGAGGGACCTGGGCGCGAAGCGTGCGGTGCTGCTGCCGGTGTCGGCGCCGTTCCACTGCCCGCTGATGCAGCCTGCCGCCGAGGCGATGGAGGCGGCTTTGCTGGACGCCGACCTGCGCGCGCCTCTGGTACCGGTGTTCGCGAACGTGGACGCGGTGGCGGTGGCGGATCCGGGCGTGATCCGGACGTCGCTGGTGCGGCAGGTGACGGGGATGGTGCGGTGGCGCGAATCGGTGCTGGCGATGCAGGGCGCGGGGGTCGAGCGGTTCGTGGAATTCGGCGGCAAGGTCCTGGCGCCGATGGTCAAGCGGACGGCGGCCGACGTCGAGACGGTGAGCGTGGTGACGATGGACGACATCGAGGCTTTGGTTAAAGTGATGTAGAGCGTGGATTTCGCGCAGAGGCGCAGAGGACGCAGAGGCCATGAAGGATATCGATGCGATCAGTGGCGACGTGCTTGACGTCGCTTTGCGGTTGCATCGAGACTTGGGGCCGGGGTTGCTCGAAAGCGTCTATGAAGCGGTGCTTGCCGGGCGACTGGAGACCATGGGCTATGTCGTTGCGCGGCAGCGTCCGATCGACATCTCGTTCGAGGGGCTTCGGTTCGATGCAGCATTCCGTATCGACCTATTGGTTGACGAACGGCTGATCGTTGAAATCAAGTCGGTGGAGCGTTTGCTCCCGGTCCACGCGAAGCAACTACTGACATATCTGCGCCTGACAAAGCAGCCCGTCGGGCTGCTTATAAATTTTGGCGGCGATACGTTGAAGGAAGGCGTGCGACGGCTCGTCAATAACTACAAACCCTCCGCGTCCTTCGCGCCTCTGCGCGAACAAATTTAAAACTGGAGATAGAATGTTCGACCTTACAGGCATGACCGCGCTGGTGACCGGCGCTTCGGGGGGGATCGGGTCCGAGATCGCCAAGGCCTTGGCGGCGCAGGGCGCGCGGTTGGCGGTGTCCGGGTCCAATGCGGACAAGCTGGAGCAGTTTCGCGCGTCGCTCGGCGGCGATCATGTCGCGTTGCCGTGCGACCTGTCGGACGGCGCGGCGGTGGATGCGCTGGTGCCGCAGGCGGTCGAGGCGCTCGGGCGGCTCGATATCCTGGTCAACAATGCCGGCGTCACGCGCGACAACCTCGCGATGCGGATGAAGGACGAGGAATGGGATACCGTCATCCGCGTCAACCTGGAGGCGGCGTTCCGGCTCATCCGCGCGGCGGCCAAGCCGATGATGAAGGCGCGGTTCGGGCGCGTCGTGTCGATCACCTCGGTGGTCGGGCAGACCGGCAATCCGGGCCAGGCCAACTACGCCGCGTCGAAGGCCGGACTGGTCGGCATGTCGAAGGCGCTGGCGCAGGAGCTCGCCAGCCGCAATATCACCGTCAACTGCGTCGCGCCGGGGTTCATCGCTTCGGCGATGACGGATACGCTGCCCGAGGCGCAGAAGGCGGCACTGACGGCGCGGATTCCGGCGGGCAAGCTCGGCGAGGGGGCTGACGTGGCCGCCGCGGTCGTCTACCTTGCCAGTCGCGAGGCAAGCTATGTCACTGGCCAGACCATCCATGTGAATGGCGGCATGGCGATGGTGTGATACCGCGGTGTGATACCGCAGTGTGATACCGCGTTCCCGTCCGGTTCGGCGTCGATTCGGCGTCGGGCGGGGCGGGGGACCGGATGAACTGACGCTTGCCACGAAACGGACCCCGTTCTACGGGCGTTCAGGAACAACGAATAACCCCCAGAGCATAGAGGGAACGAACATGAGCGAGACCGCAGACCGCGTGAAGAAGATCGTCGTCGAGCATCTCGGCGTCGAAGCCGACAAGGTGACCGAAGATGCGAGCTTCATCGACGACCTGGGTGCCGACAGCCTCGACATCGTCGAGCTCGTCATGGCGTTCGAGGAAGAGTTCGGCGTCGAGATCCCCGACGACGCGGCCGAGAAGATCGCGACCGTCAAGGACGCCATCACCTACATCGACGAGCACAAGGCGTAAGCCGGGGCTTGGGTCCCGGGGCGGGGGCCTGACCCTCGCCCCGACCGGTCGGATTTGAGCGGCTCCCCGTCCTTGGGCTAAGAGGGCGGGGAGCCGTTTCGTTTTGAGCATCACGGAGTTAAAGTCATGCGGCGTGTCGTCGTCACCGGACTAGGCATGGTCACCCCTCTCGGCGCGGACGTCGAGACGGTGTGGGCCAACATCCTCGCGGGCAAATCGGGCGCGGGGACGATCACGCGCTTCGATGCGAGCGACTATGTCTGCCGCATCGCCTGCGAAGTGAAGCCCAAGGACCATGAATACGGGTTCGATCCCGGCAAGCGCGTCGACCACAAGGTCCAGCGGCAGGTCGATCCGTTCATCATCTACGGCATCGACGCAGCGGGCCAGGCGCTCGAGGATGCGGGCCTGACCGAGATGACGGTCGAGCAGAGCTGGCGCGCGGGCGTGTCGATCGGCTCGGGCATCGGCGGGCTGCCGGGGATTGAGAGCGAATCGATCGTGCTCCACGAAAAGGGGCCGCGTCGCGTGTCCCCGCACTTCGTCCACGGGCGGCTGATCAACCTGATCTCGGGCCAGGTCTCGATCAAATACGGCCTGCGCGGGCCGAACCATGCGGTCGTCACCGCGTGTTCGACCGGTGCGCATGCGATCGGCGACGCCGCGCGGATGATCGCGATGGACGATGCCGACGTGATGCTCGCGGGCGGCGCGGAGGGCACGGTGTGTCCGCTCGGCATCGCGGGCTTCGCGCAGGCGCGCGCGCTGTCGACCAGCTTCAACGACACCCCCGAAAAGGCGTCGCGCCCGTACGACAAGGACCGCGACGGCTTCGTGATGGGCGAGGGCGCGGGCGTGCTGGTGCTCGAGGAATATGAGCATGCCAAGGCGCGCGGCGCGAAGATCTATGCCGAGGTCATCGGCTATGGCCTGTCGGGCGATGCGTATCACGTGACCGCGCCGCATCCGGATGGGGACGGCGCGTTCCGCTCGATGCAGATGGCGGTGAAGAAGTCGGGCCTGAAGCTCGAGGACATTGATTACATCAACGCGCACGGCACCTCGACCCCGCTCGGCGACGAGCTGGAGCTGGGCGCGGTGCGGCGGCTGTTCGGCGATGCGATCTCCGGGCTGTCGATGTCGTCGACCAAGTCGGCGATCGGACATCTGCTCGGCGGCGCAGGGGCGGTCGAGAGCATCTTCTGCATCCTGGCGCTGCGCGACCAGATCGTGCCGCCGACGCTCAACCTCGACAATCCGAGCGACAGCTGCGTCGGCGTCGACCTGGTGCCGCACGTCGCGAAGAAGCGCGAGGTTCGCGCGGTGCTGAACAACTCGTTCGGGTTCGGCGGGACCAACGCGTCGCTGATCATGACGCGGGTATAGTAGGGTACAGGGCGCACAAACTTCCTTCGTCATGCCGGACTTGTTCCGGCATCCACGGTGCCGCAAAGCCTCAGCTATAGAGTTTGCGGATCGGTGGACCCCGGACCAAGTCCGGGGTGACGGGGTTGGGGTGTAAACTACTGCGTCACCCCGGGCTTGTCCCGGGGTCCAGAGCCAAGCAGCGTAGCGCTCGTGACCCTGGATGCCGGGACGAGCCCGGCATGACGGAGACGTGAGATGCGCAAGGTCGGTTGTTTCGGACTCGTATTCGGCCTCGCGGCGATCGTGGCGCTGTTCCTCATCGTCCAGGGCTGGGGCGGTGCCGGGCCCGCCCAGCGGACGCTGACGGTGCAGGTGCCGGAAGGCGCCAGCCTCGCCGCGGCGGCGGTCGAGCTGGAAAAGGCCGGCGCGATCCGGTCGGCCTCGCGGTTCCGGCTGTACGCCCGCGTGTTCGGGTCGGGCGATCCGATCAAGGTCGGCGAATACCGCATCCCGCCGCATCTGAGCCAGGCCGATATCCTCAAGCTTCTTCAGGGCGGCAAGACGCTGCAGCGGCTCGTCGTGGTGCCCGAGGGCTATCCGTCCGTGATGGTCCACGACGCGCTGATGAAGGCGGACGGGCTGACGGGCCAGGTGGCGGTGCCGGCCGAGGGATCGGTGCTCCCCGACAGCTATGCGTTCCAGCGCGGCGATACGCGTGCGTCGGTAGTGGCGCGGATGCAGGGTGCGATGCGCAAATATCTCGCCGCCGCCTGGGCGAAGCGCAAGCCCGGAATCGCGGTGACGACTCCCGAACAGGCGATCATTCTTGCGGCAATCGTCGAGAAGGAGACGGGCAAGCCGTCCGAGCGGCGTACCGTGGCCGCGGTCTATGGCAACCGGTTGAAGCTCCACATGCCGCTGCAGGCGGACCCGACGGTGATCTATCCGATCACCAAGGGGCGGCCGCTTGGGCGGCGGATCCTGCGGTCGGAGCTGCAGGCGAAGAACGGGTACAATACCTATGCGGAGGCCGGGCTGCCGGTCGGGCCGATCGCCAACCCCGGGCGGGCGAGCATCGATGCGGTGCTGGATCCGGCGCCGACGCAAGCGCTCTATTTCGTGGCGGATGGCACCGGCGGGCATGTGTTCGCGGATACGCTGGAGCAGCATAACGCGAATGTGCGGAAATGGTATGCGATCCGGCGGAGCCGGGGGGAGATGTAGCTCTCTCCGTCATGCTGAACTTGGTTCGGCATCCACCGCGCCCCGGGCGATTGCGTGCGGGGCGCGGTGGACCCTGAAACGAGTTCAGGGTGACGGCTACCCCCGCAGTGCGTTCGCCGCGCGGGCCTTCAATTCCACTTCGGCCATCGTACCGCCGGTCACCCAGCTGCCGCCGACGCAGAGGACCGGCTTGAACGCCAGCCATTCGGGGGCATTGGCTTCGGTGATGCCGCCGGTGGGGCAGAAACTGCACTGGTAGAACGGTGCCGCGAGCGCCTTCAGCGCCTTCAGGCCGCCGCTCGCTTCGGCAGGGAAGAACTTGAAGTGCGTGAGGCCGAGGTCGAGGCCGCGCATGATGTCGCCGGCATTGGCGATCCCGGGCAGGAACGGCACGCGGCTGTCGATGATCGGCTTGGCGAGCGTCTCGGTGAGGCCCGGCGAGACGATGAACTCGGCGCCGGCGTCCATGACCTGCGCGAACTGCTGCGTCGAGACGACGGTGCCGGCGCCGACGATCGCGCCCTCGACCTTCTTCATCTCGGCGATGGCCTCGAGCGCGGCGCCGGTGCGCAGCGTGACTTCGAGGACGCGAAGGCCGCCGCGCACGAGCGCCTCGGCGAGCGGACGGGCGAGGGCCGCATCCTCGATGACCAGAACCGGGATGACGGCGCTGGTCTGCATGATGTCGGTGATGGTGGTGGTCATCGGGTATGCTCCTGGGCGAAGGCGGCCGCGGCGCCGAACAGGCCGGGCTGGGGATGAGTGATGAGCTTGACGGGCATCGCGGCCATCATCGTCTGGAACCGGCCCTTGGCGACGAAGCGCTGGTCGAAGCCGGAGCGGATGAGACGATCCTTGATGCGGAAGCCGAGGCCGCCGGCGATGACGACCGCCTTCGCGCCCTGCGCCAGCGCGAGGTCGCCCGCGACCGCGCCGAGCGCGAGGCAGAAGCGGTCGAGGGCTGCGAGCGCGATCGAATCGGTGCCTTCGAGCGCTTCGCTCCAGATCGTCTTGTCGTCATGGCTGGGAACAGCGCGCCCCTCGAGCGCGGCGAGCGTCTCGTAGATCGCGACGATGCCGGGGCCGGCGACGACGCGCTCGGCGGACACGCGCGTGAAGGTCTTGCGCAGGCGCTTGAGCAGCGCGTCCTCGATGCCGTCGAGCGGGGCGAAGTCGATGTGGCCGCCCTCGGTCTCGAGGACCTCGTAGCCTGCCTTGTGACGCAGCAGCTGCGCGACGCCGAGCCCGGTGCCGGGACCGCAGATCGTCGTGATCCCCGCGGCGGGCAGCGGAATGTCGGGGCCGCAGAGATGGATGAAGTCGCTGTCGGGGACCTGTGCGACGGCGTGGCCGACCGCGCCGAAATCGTTGACCACGACCCATTGGTCGGCCTTCAGTCGTTCGGTGATCAACGACTTGCGGATGATCCACGGATTGTTGGTCAAACGGATGACGTCGTTGGCGACCGGCGAGGCGACCGCGATCGCCAGCGCGCGGGGCAGCGGGCGGCCGAGCCCGGCTTCGAACGCCTGGTAGGCGGTCTGGAGGCTGGCATGATCGGCGGTCTTGAGCGTGACAGGCTCGCCGAGCGCGACGACGCGGCCATTCTCGACTTCGGCGATGGCGAAGCGGGCGTGGGTGCCGCCGATATCCGCCGCTACGATCTGCATGCGTCTCTCCTAGATAGTTTTGCCGTCATGCTGAACTCGTTTCAGCATCCACCGTGCGGCAACGAAAGGCTATGCTTGGCGCACGGTGGACCCTGAAACGAGTTCAGGGTGACGGTCGGTTACAGGCCCGCCCCGGCCAGCATCGCCGACGCGCCCTTTTCGGCTTCGTCGGCGCCGGAGCGGAACATGCCGAACAGCTCGCGGCCCATGCCCGACGCAGGCGCCGGGGCGGGGGCGGGGATTCGAGCGGCCCATTCGGCGGCGCCGACCAAGGCCTCCAGCGTACCGGTCTCGGCGTCGACGCGGATCATGTCGCCGTCGCGGATGCGCCCGATCGCGCCGTCGAGCAGCGCCTCGGGGCTGCAGTGGATCGCGCAGGGCACCTTGCCGCTGGCGCCCGACATGCGGCCGTCGGTGACGAGCGCGACGCGGAAGCCGCGGTTCTGGAGGACGCCCAGCGGCGGGGTCAGCTTGTGCAATTCGGGCATGCCGTTGGCGCGCGGGCCCTGGAAGCGGACGACGACGACGACGTCGCGGTCGAGCTCGCCGCGCTTGAACGCCTCGATGACGTCGAGCTGGTCCTCGAACACGGCGGCGGGAGCCTCGATCACCCAGCGATCGCGCTCGACCGCGCTGACCTTGATGCAGGCGCGGCCGATATTGCCGGCGAGGATGCGCATGCCGCCATCGGGCGAGAAGGGCGCGGCTGCGGGGCGCAGGATCGTCTCGTCGCCGCTGTCGCCGACCGGCGACCAGCCGAGCGTGTCGTTCTCGATCGACGGCGCGTGCGCGTAGGCGGACAGGTCGCCGCCTGCGACCGTCGGGATGTCGGCGTGGAGCAGACCGGCGCCGATCAGCTCGCGGATGACATAGGGCATGCCGCCCGCCGCCTCGAACGCGTTCACGTCGGCCGAGCCGTTGGGATAGACGCGCGCGATGGTCGGTACCGCGCGGCTGAGGCGGTCGAAATCCTCCCAGTCGATGACGATGCCGGCCGCGCGCGCGATTGCCGGCACGTGGAGCAGGTGGTTGGTCGAGCCGCCGGTCGCCAGCAGGCCGACGGCGGCGTTGACGATCGCCTTCTCGTCGACGCAAGCCCCAAGCGGGCGATAATCGTCGCCGCGCGCGCCGATCTGCGCGAGCCGGTGGACCGCGGCGCGGGTCAGTTCCTGGCGCAGCTTGGTGCCCGGATTGACGAAGGCGGCACCGGGCATGTGCAGGCCCATCACCTCCATCATCATCTGGTTGGTGTTGGCGGTGCCGTAGAAGGTACAGGTGCCCTTCGAATGATAGGCGCCGATCTCCGCGTCGAGCAGCTCTTCGCGGCCGACCAGGCCTTCGGCGAATTTCTCGCGGACCGCGGCCTTGGCCTTGTTGGGCAGGCCGGTCGGCATCGGGCCGCCGGGGATGAGGATCATCGGGAGATGGCCGAAGCGCAGCGCGCCCATCAACAGCCCGGGGACGATCTTGTCGCAGATGCCGAGCAGGGCGGCGCCTTCGAACGTGCCGTGGGAGAGCGCGATCGCGGTCGAGAGCGCGATGGTGTCGCGGCTGAACAGCGACAGCTCCATGCCGGGATAGCCCTGCGTCACGCCGTCGCACATCGCGGGGACGCCGCCGGCGACCTGTGCGGTGGCGCCGGCCTCGCGCGCCCAGACCTTCATCAGCTCGGGGTAGCGGTAATAGACCGCGTGTGCGCTGAGCATGTCGTTATAGGCGGTGACGATGCCGATGTTCATGCCGGCATCGGCCTTCATCGCGTCGCGGTCTTCCTCGGTCCCCGCATAGGCGTGCGCGAGGTTGGCGCAGCCGAGGTTCGGACGGCGGATTGCCACGTCGCGCTCGCGGTCGATCAGCGCGAGATAGGCGGCGCGGCTGGGCCGCGAGCGTTCGATGATGCGATCGGTGACCGCGGATATTTCTGGGTTCATCTACCTACCTCAGCCGAACGATCCCACCCCGGCGAAGGCCGGGGCCCAAGTGGGAAGGGCAATGTAACAGGACGCAACGTTCGTCACCACCGCCCCCCGATTGGGCTCCCGATTGGGCCCCCGATCGGGCCCCGGCCTTCGCCGGGGTGGTGGGTTAGGTGTCGATCAGCGCTGCCTCACGCCGCCCAGTGGATATCGATCGGCAGTTCGACATCGGCGAGCACGCGGCCGATCGGGTATTCCGACAGCGGGCCCTGCTTGATCGCCTTCTCGATGATGTCGCGCTTGGCCTGGCCGGTGACCGCGATCATGACCGCGCGGGCCGTGACGATGGCTTCGCGGCTCAAGGTCACGCGCGCGACCGGGGCCTCGGGCGGCAACGGGTCGGGCATGACGCCCAGCGCGCGGCGCTCCTTGGGGCCGGCGACGGCTTCCTCGTAATCGGGGCCGGGGAAGATCGAGGCGGTGTGGCCATCGGTGCCGACGCCCAGCAGGCAGAAGTCGAGCGGCCAGTGCAGGTCCTGCATCAGCGCGTCGGCAGAGCGGCCCGCGGCTTTGTAGTCCTTGGTCGCCTCGGGGACGATCGGCTTCACGCGCGCGCCCTTGGGGAGGAAGATCTTCGCCAGCGCGGTGACGTTCGACAGCGGGTCGCCGAGCGGCACGATACGCTCGTCGCCGGGGATGATCGTGACCTTCTTCCAGTCCAGCTTCGCCTCGGCGAGCAGCTTGTAGGCGGGGAGCGGTGTGTTGCCGCCCGCCAGCGCGATCACTGCCGAGCCGCGCGCGTCGATCGCGCTCTCGATGATGAACTGGATGTCGCCAGCGACCGCCGCGGCCATCTCGTCCGCGTCGTCGTAATCCCACCATTCGATCTCGGTCATGTCGTCATTCCTTGAAATCTTGAATCTGTACCTTGCCCATCCGCCGTTCGTCCTGAGCGAAGTCGAAGGACAATGCCACAAGCGGTCGGTCCTTCGACTTCGCTCAGGACGAACGGGGAGAGGTATCCCCCTCGCGGGGGGCGAAACTCAGTCGTCCTGCCAGGTCACCCCGTCGCGCTCGGTCAGGCCGATCGCGGCAGACGGGCCCCAGCTGCCCGACGGATAGCTTTTGGGCCTGGTGCCGTTCGCGGTCCAGCCGGCGCGGATCGCGTCGATCCAAGTCCATTGCGCCTCGACCTCGTCGCGGCGCACGAACAGCGCCTGGTCGCCCTCGATCAGGTCGAGCAGCAGGCGTTCGTACGCGATGCGGCGACGGCTGCCGGCGAATTCGGCGTCGAGCGACAGGTTCAACGGCACTTCGCGCAGGCGGACGCCCTCGCGATCGAGCCCGGGCTCCTTCGCCATCACGAGCAGCTGGACATATTCCTCGGGCTGCAGGCGGATCACCAGCGTGTTGGGCTGGAGCTGGCCGCCGCGGCCCGCGAACATCGAGTGCGGGACCGGCTTGAACTGGATCGCGATCTCGCTGCGGCGCGTGGTCATGCGCTTGCCGGTGCGCAGGTAGAAGGGCACCCCCTGCCAGCGCCAATTGTCGACATGCGCCTTGATCGCGACGAAGGTCTCGGTGTTCGACGGCTGGCCGAGCTCGTCGAGATAGCCCTTCACGATCGCACCCTTGACCGCGCCGTCGCCATATTGGCCGGTGACCGTATCCTGGTTCACGGTTTCCGGGGTGATCATCCGCAACGAGCGGAACACCTTCGCCTTTTCGTCGCGGATGTCGGTGCCGTCGTAGCGCGCGGGCGGCTCCATCGCGATGAGCGCGAGCAGCTGCAGCATGTGGTTCGCGACCATGTCGCGCAGTGCGCCGGCGCCGTCATAATAGCCGGCACGATCCTCCAGCCCGACCATCTCGGAGATGGTGATCTGGACGTTGTCGATCCCTTGCGCGTTCCACACGGGTTCGAAGAAGCTGTTGCCGAAGCGCAGCGCGAGGATGTTCTGGACGGTTTCCTTGCCGAGATAATGGTCGATGCGGAAGGTGCGGTCCTCGGGGAAGGCTTTCGCCACCGCGTCGTTAATCTCGCGGCTGGTGGGAAGGTCGTAGCCGAGCGGCTTTTCGAGCCCGACGCGCACGGTGTTGCCGGCGAGACCGACCTTGTGCAGCCCCTCGATCGCCGATTCGAACAGCGACGGCGCGGTCGACAGATAGATGGCGAGGCCGCCGGCGATGTCGCCGATCTTGTCGGCGAGCGGCTGGAAGCTCGCCGGGTCAGACAGGTCGGTCGGCTGGTAGAACAGCCGTTCGAGGAAGGTGCCTAGCGCCTTCTCGTCCTTGCGGTCCTCGGGCAGGAACGAATGCAGCGCCTTCTTGGCGAACGCGCGATAGTCCTTGTCGTCATAGTCGTGCCGCGCGGCGCCGGTGATCGTCAGTTCCGGCGGCAGCAGCCCATCGGCATGGAGGCCGTAGAGCGACGGCAGCAGCATCCGCTGCGCGAGGTCGCCGGTGGCGCCGAACAGGAGCAGCTTGGCGACGGGGTTCCGGGTCAAGGGCATTTCCTAGAGGATCAGGCCGGCATGCGGGTCGAGCCCGGCCATGATGTTGAGGTTCTGGACGGCGGCGCCGCCTGCGCCCTTGCCAAGATTGTCGAGCGTCGCGACCAGCCGGGCGTGGCCCGCGGCGGCGTTGCCGCAGACGCGCAGCGTCAGGCGGTCGGTGCCGGCATTCTCGACGATGTCGATCGCGCCGACATCGCCCGAGGCGACGGTCACCAGCGGCGACCCCTCGAACGCGGCGCGCAGCGCGTCGTCGAGCGCGGCGAGCGTCGGCTTGCCGGGCAGGGCGTGCAGATGCAGCGGCACCTCGACGACCATGCCGCGATAGGTGTTTGCGACCGCGGGCGCGAAGATCGGCGCATGGGCGAGGCCGGCGTGCGTCGTCATCTCGGCGACGTGCTTGTGCGCGAGCTGCAGGCCGTAGGGGCGGAACGCCGAGGCGCCGCCGGACTCGAACTCGGCGATCATCGCCTTGCCGCCGCCCGAATAGCCCGAGGTCGCGTTGACGCTGATCGGATTGTCGGCGGGGATCAGTCCGGCGCGAACCAGCGGCGCGACGAGCGCGAGGAAGCCGGTGGGGTAGCAGCCGGGGTTGGTGACGCGTGCGGCTGTCGCGATCGCGTCCTGGCAACCGGGTGCGAGTTCGGCGAAACCGTACGCCCAGCCTGGCGCGACGCGGTGCGCGCTGGACGCGTCGATCACCCTGGTGCGCGGATTGTCGATCAGCGCGACGGCTTCGCGCGCGGCATCGTCGGGAAGGCAGAGGATGACGAAATCGGCGTCGTTCAGCGCCTCGCGTCGCGCGTCGGCGTCCTTGCGGCGCGCCTCGTCGAGCAGGACGACGGCGATGTCGGTCCGGCCGGCGAGCCGGTCGCGGATCTCGAGACCGGTGGTGCCGACTGCACCGTCGATGAAGACGCTGTTCATGCCGCGGTGCCGGGCAAATCGAGCAGCGTGCGGTCGACATAGCCGACCAGACCCGGCCCGACCGCCATGCCCCAGGCCGAGACGCCGGCGAGTTCCAGGACCTCGAACACGTCGCCCGACTCCAGGGTCGCGACGATTTCGCTGTCCTCGTCGCGTTCGAGGCGCAGTGGTATCGAGGCCGATACGATTGTCGGCATCGGCACCGCGTAATGCGGCGCAAATACCTGTTCGGCCAGGCGAATATCGGCGATATCGCGCCGCACGGCATGGCGGCGCGGATCGAGCGCGACCGACCGGCCGGTCAGCGCGAAGCTGCTACGCGGAGGCGGTGGAGACTGCGGATGCCCCGCCTGGGGCGCGGGCGGCGCCGTCGTTCTCACCGATGAATTGCCCGAATTCTTCAAGAAAATCTGCCCCTTCGGTCGTGCGCGCGACGAAGATGTTGCGCTTGTCGCTATCGTCGCGTTGCCGGCGCAGATAGCCGAGCGCACCCAACCTATTCAAGGCGCGTGTGACCACGGGTTTCGACACGTTGAGCGCCCGTGCCAGCCCGCGCACGGTATGCGGGCCCGGTTTGAGGTATACGAGCAACAGGAGGGCCATCTGCCGGTTGGTCAGATCGGGCTCGCCCGAGCGGACATAATCCACCAGCGCGCTCATCCATTGCGATAGGGTTTGGGCTGCCATTGATGCCACAGCGTTGATCCGCCAATCCTCTTTTGCCTGAGTACAGGCTTCATTACGGGGTGTTAACGCCCGCCTGTCCGGCTTGTTTCCTCGCAATGACGATCCTGTTTCAGATTGACGCAGGATGCGCGCGGTTGATCGCCGCGGCCGCCTCGCCTATGTGCCGCCCATCGTAAAAGTTCCGGGGTTTCCTGCGCAATGTTCGCCTTCCTGCTCGTCGTCCACGCGATCATCGCGGCCGCCCTCGTCACGGTCATCCTCATGCAGCGGTCGGAAGGCGGCGGACTGGGCATGGGCGGCAGCCCGTCGGGGCTGATGTCGGCACGCGGTGCGGCCGATTTCCTGACGCGCGCCACCGGCGTGCTGGCGACCGCGTTCGTGCTGTTCTCGATCGCGCTCGCGGTGTTCGCGGCGACCAAGCGGTCGGGGACGACGATCGATACCTCGCTGGCGCGCACGCCGGCGGCGGCGGCTCCGGCCACGACCGGCGTTCCGACCGCGGCACCTAATGGCGATGCCGCACCGTTCGCGGGCGGCGGCGAG
The DNA here is from genome assembly GCF_007995065.1 of Sphingomonas ginsenosidivorax. Taxonomy (NCBI): domain Bacteria; kingdom Pseudomonadati; phylum Pseudomonadota; class Alphaproteobacteria; order Sphingomonadales; family Sphingomonadaceae; genus Sphingomonas; species Sphingomonas ginsenosidivorax. The sequence continues at coordinate 1,115,452 of NZ_VOQR01000001.1, forward strand.
AAGCCGGTCGCCCCGGGCACGGCGCCGGCGGACAACACCACCGTCCCGCTCGCCAACTAGGCCTCAACTCACCGCTATTTCGCGCGTCCGCGTTTCGCGGACGCTTGTCGTTCGTCCTCAAAACACGCTAGGCAATTGTTCCCATGGCGCGGTTCATCTTCATCACCGGCGGCGTGGTCTCCTCGCTCGGCAAGGGTCTCATGGCAGCGAGCCTCGCGGCTCTCCTGCAGGCACGCGGTTACAGCGTGCGCATCCGCAAGTTCGATCCCTATCTGAACGTCGATCCGGGCACGATGTCGCCCTATCAGCACGGCGAGGTCTATGTGACCGACGACGGCGCGGAGACCGATCTCGATCTCGGGCATTACGAGCGCTTTACCGGCGTTCCCTCGCGCCAGTCGGACAACGTCACGAGCGGGCGCATCTATCAGCAGATCATCGCGCGCGAGCGTCGCGGCGACTATCTGGGCGCGACCGTCCAGGTCATCCCGCACGTCACAGACGCGATCAAGGCGTTCGCCCGCGCCGAGACCGACGATGTCGATTTCGTGCTATGCGAGATCGGCGGCACCGTCGGCGACATCGAATCGCTGCCCTTCATCGAGGCGATCCGCCAGCTGAAGAATGAGGAAGGCCGCGGCAACGCGATCAGCATCCACGTGACCCTGGTGCCCTACATCGCCGCGGCGGGCGAGCTGAAGACCAAGCCGACGCAGCATTCGGTGCGCGAGCTTGCCGCGCTGGGCGTGCAGCCCGACGTGCTGGTCTGCCGCTGCGAACATCCTCTGCCGCCGGCGGACCGCGCGAAGATCGCATTGTTCTGCAACGTGCCGGCGAGCGCGGTCATCCCGGCGCTGGATGCCAAGAGCATCTATGCGGTGCCGATGCAGTATCATGCGGAGGGCCTCGATTCGGAGGTCCTCAAGGCGTTCGGGATCGAGCCCAAGGGCGCGCCCGACCTGTCGCGCTGGATCGAGATCATGGACCGGCTGACCAACCCGCAGGGCGAGGTCACGATCGGCGTGGTCGGCAAATATGTCGGTCTGCAGGACGCGTACAAGTCGCTGAACGAGGCGCTGGTGCATGGCGGGATCGCCAACCGGGTCAAGGTGAACGTCCGCTGGATCGATGCCGAGCTGTTCGAGAACGACGACAGCGACATCGCCGGGTCGCTCGAGCCGTGCGACGCGATCCTGGTACCGGGCGCGTTCGGCGAACGCGGGGCGGAGGGCAAGATCGCCTCGGTCAAGTTCGCGCGCGAGCGGAAGATCCCGTATTTCGGGATCTGCTTCGGGATGCAGATGGCGTGCGTCGAGGGCGCGCGCGACACCGCCGGCATCGCGGATGCGTCGTCGACCGAGTTCGGTGCGACCGACGAGCCGGTTGTCGGCATGATCACCGAGTGGATGGGCCGCGCGGGGCTCGAGACGCGGGCGGCCGAGGGCGACCTGGGCGGCACGATGCGACTGGGCGCGTATGACGCGAAGCTCGACGGCAACAGCGTGGTCGCGTCGATCTATGGCGGGACCGAGATTTCGGAGCGGCATCGCCATCGCTACGAGGTGAACACGCATTACCAGGCGGCGCTGGAGCAGGGCGGGTTGGTGTTCTCGGGGATGTCGCCGGACGGCACCTTGCCTGAGATCGTCGAGCGGCCGGATCATCCGTGGTTCGTCGGCGTGCAGTTCCATCCGGAGCTGAAGTCGAAGCCGTTCGATCCGCATCCTTTGTTTGCGAGTTTTATCGAGGCGGCGGTTAAGCAGAGCCGATTGGTCTGAAGGCAGGTTGGTTCACGCTAAGCCGCGAAGACGCTAAGGGCTTGCGTGTGCCGAGCGCGTAGCGCTCCTTTTGCAACGATGGGGCGGGCGCGGCGCCGTTCCGAGCGTGACACCTTTGCGACTTAGCGGCTTTGCGTGAATCACCCTTCTTCGGTTCACGTCGAAGAAGGGGTTTCACGCGGAGGCGCGGAGACGCGGAGGGAGTTTGAGGCCTGCTCGGCTCTTCCGCTCGACGCTGTCGCTTTCGTCGTTTGAGAAGGTCGCTGGCGCGACGGGGGCAAATCTCCGCGTCTCCGCGCCTCCGCGTGAAACCCTGCTGTTTCTTCGGCTTCGATAGAGCCTTGCGGTCAGCCAGTCTGGATCCCCGCCTCCGCGGGGATGACGGAATTGGGGGGATGGCGAAAGCTGAAGGCGACGACGCAAAAGGGCGCCCGGGCCTTTTGGTCCGGACGCCCTTTTTTCAGGTTGGGCAGGCTGCGGTTACGCGGCCTGGTCGACTGCCGGGTCGGCTTCGACGGCAGCCAAGGGGGCGCCGGTCTTGATCGCGACGGTCTTGGGCTTCATCGCCTCGGGGACTTCGCGGACCAGGTCGATCACGAGCAGGCCGTCGTTGAGGCGCGCATCCTGCACCAGCACGAAGTCGGCGAGCTCGAACCGGCGTTCGAACGCGCGGTTGGCGATGCCGACATGGAGCAGCTGGCCCTCGGACGGCGCATCGTCCTTCTTGCCCGAAACGAGCAGCAAATTCTGCTGCGCGGTGATCGCGATGTCGTCACGACCGAAGCCGGCGACCGCGAGCGTGATGCGGTAGCGATCCTCGGCGATCCGCTCGAGGTTGAAGGGGGGGTAGTTGTCGGAGGTCGCGGCGCGCGCGTTGCTCTCCAGCATGTCGAACAGCCGGTCGAAACCAACGGTCGAACGGCGATAGGGGGTGAGGTCGAGTCGCATATCAAATCCTCTAATATGAGCGAGTTGTACGAGGTCGGCGCCCCATCAGGCGGCACCGCCGCACGGCCCCGAAGGCACCGCGCAGTCCAGAATTTGGGAGGGCCCAAACCCGGTTCAAGAGGGCCGCAGGGCGACAAGCGAAAGTTTTTCGCGGCCAAGCATCGCCTCGTTTGAATCCCGACCGATACGGGGGACATTGATCGCGAAAAGGGGATTTCGATGTCGATCACGCTCGCGCTGCTACTCGCCGCCCAGGTCACCGCTCAGGCCGATGCCACGCCGCCCGACCAGGCAACACCCGTCGACAGCCAGGCCGAGGCAGGACGCCTCGGCACCGCGCAGCAGGGCGGGGGGGACATCGTCGTCACCGCGCGGCGGCGCGTCGAGACGGTACAGACCGTGCCGATCGCGATCTCGGTGATCGGCGGGCAGGCGCTGGCCGAGACCGGCGCGTACAACGTCAACCGGCTGACGCAGCTGCAGCCGACGCTGCAATTCTATTCGACCAACCCGCGCAATTCGGCGGCGAACATCCGCGGGCTGGGCGCGCCGTTCGGCCTCACCAACGACGGGATCGAGCAGGGCGTCGGCATCTATGTAGACCAGGTCTATTACAGCCGGATCGCATCGGCGACGTTCGATTTCACCGATACCGAGCGGATCGAGGTGCTGCGCGGACCGCAGGGGACGCTGTACGGCAAGAACACCACCGCGGGCGCGATCAACGTCTATACACGGGCGCCGAGCTTCACGCCCGAGGCGCGGATCGAGCTGACGACGGGTAACCTGGAGTTCGTCCAGGCCAAGGCGTCCGTGTCGGGGCCGCTGGTCAGCGACAAGCTCGCGCTGCGCCTGTCGGCATCGGTCACGCGGCGCGACGGGACGATCCACAACGTCGTCACCGGGCGGAACCTGAATGCGCAGGACAATCAGAGCCTGCGCGGGCAGCTGCTGTGGAAGCCGACCGAGACGCTCGACCTGACGCTTTCGGGCGATTTCAACAACCAGAACCCCGATTGCTGCGTGCAATATTATGCGCGGGTCGGCGCGACGCAGCGGCCGACCAATCGGCAATATGCCGCGCTGGCAGCGGCGCAGGGCTACCGGGTGCCGTCGACCGACCCGTTCGACCGGGTGACCGACGTCGACACGCCGTTGCAGGCCAAGCAGCGGCTGGGCGGGGCGTCGCTGGTCGGCAATCTCGATCTGGGCGCGGCGACGATCACCTCGGTCAGCGCGTGGCGGTTCTGGGACTGGGACCCGTCGAACGACCGCGACTTCATCGGGCTGCCGGTGACGACGGTGTCGGCGAACCCGTCGCAGCAGGAACAATATAGCCAGGAATTGCGCATCGCGTCGAACGGCAAGCGCAGGTTCGACTATGTGCTCGGCGCCTTCTATTTCCACCAGACGATCGATACGCAGGGACTCCAGGTCCAGGGGCGGTCGGCGAGCGCGTTCCTGCTCAACCCGACCAGCGCGGGCGGGCGCAACCCGGCGACGCTCGACGGGCTGACCAGCCGCAACACGATCGGGTTCAAGAACACCAGTGCGGCGCTGTTCGGCAAGCTGACCTGGCACGTTACCGACCGGCTGCAGATCGCGCCGGGTCTGCGGCTGAACTACGACAAGAAGGACGGCGATTACGTGTCGGTGGTGACCAACGGCACCGGCACACCGCTGACCGCGGACCAGCGCGGCGTGCTGGCGCCGCAAAGCTATCAGCCGAAGTTCGACAACTGGAACCTGTCGGGCGACGTGACCGCGGCCTATGAGGTGGCCGACGACATCCATGCCTATGCGACCTATGCGCGCAGCTACAAATCGGGCGGCATCAACCTGTCGGGCCTGCCGCTCGACGCCGCGAACACGCCGATCCTGTCGTCGGCGACGGTGAAGCCCGAAAAGGTCAATCACTACGAGCTGGGGTTGAAGACCCAGTTCCTCGACCGCCGCGTCACGCTCAACCTCGCCGGCTTCTGGACCGAGATCAGCGACTATCAGGCGACAGTGACCAACGGGCAGCTAGGCGTGCTGCGCGGTTACCTTGCCAATGCCGGCAAGGTGCGGACGCGGGGGATCGAGTTCGACTCGGCGTTCCGCCCGACGTCGCGGTTCAGCGTCTATGCGAACGGCGCCTATACCGACGCGAAATATGTGCGGTTCGTCGATGCGCCGTGCCCGCCCGAGCTATCGGGGGGCACCACCGCGGCAGCGGGGCAGGCGGCGAGCGCACCGGGGACGCCCGGGGGCATCAGCCCGCAGAACTGCGACATCTCGGGGCAGCGCCTGCCGGGAATCTCCAAATGGGCGTTCTCGTACGGTGCGCAGTACAGCCTGCCCGCCTCGGTGGGCGACCTGCAGGGCAGCGTCTATCTCGGCTATGACGGCAGCTATCGCTCGACCTTCTCATCGAACCCCTCAGCGTCGGCCTATACCAACATCAACGGCTATGCGCTGAGCAACTTCCGCCTGGGGTTCAAGGCGGACGACGGGCTGAACGTGTTCGGCTGGCTGCGGAACGCGTTCGACAAGAAATATTTCGAACTGCTGGCGTTGCAGTCGGGAAGCACGGGGCTGGTGGTCGGCCAGCCCGGCGACCCGCGGACCTACGGCATCACCGTGTCGAAGTCGTTCTGACCGTCGGTGGCGCATCTCCGTCCGTGTCGGGCGTCGTCGAAGCACATGGCCCGAATATGGCCGCTTCGACTCGCCCGGTACGCATGGATCCGGAGATGTGGTACCGACCCGATGACGTCAGGTAACCTAGCGTTCATGTTCGAGGGTATAATGTTACAAGTGTCGGCAGGGAGTCGAAGTCGGAAGCTCCCGCTCCCCGCCGGCGCTTTGTAAGAAACGACCATGCATTGTTGTGCAGCGCACAAGCAAACGCCCGGACCGTTTCCGATCCGGGCGCCTGCGTGACGATCGCTCGTCAGCCCCCATTTTTTCGCTCTCGCCCTTCGTCTTGCGACGGGGCGTAAGAGCTCCCCGAACCACGGCCGTTGCCTGTGTCTCAGCAAGAGTTTTGCTAGTTAGTGGCACCGCGTTTGTCACGGCGTTTGAGCTGCACATGACACGATTGCCATGTCGCTGTGACGATTCCGCAACAGCAACCCAGGTTGCCTGATCACGGCCCGCGTCCTAGAGCCGTGGTGCCTTCCGCATCAGCCCACCCTCCCAGATAGACCCTTCATGATCCTGTCACGCTACGAACGGATGATCGCCCGCCGCTATCTGCTGCCGGGCAAGGGCGAGGCGTTCATCTTCCTCGTCGCCTCGATCAGCCTGGTCGCGGTGATGCTCGGCGTCGCTGCGCTAGTGATCGTGATGAGCGTGATGAACGGGTTTCGCGCCGAGCTGTTCGACAAGATCGTCGGACTGAACGGCCATGCGGTCGTCCAGGGCGTCGGCGGCCGGCTGCCCGACTGGCGCGAGATCGTCCAGCAGGCCAAGGCGACGCCGGGCGTGACGAATGCGGTGCCGTTGATCGAGCAGCCGCTGTTCGCGAGCTACAACGGCCGGTCCGAGTTCATCCTGCTGCGCGGGATGCGCGTACCCGACATCCGCAGCACCGCGAAGAACGGCATGAAGATCGTGATGGGGTCGATGGACAGCATCACGACGGGCAGCGGCCGCGTCGCGATCGGATCGGGTCTCGCCGATTCGCTCGGCGCGTCGGTGGGGTCGGAGATTTCGGTGATCAGCCCGCAGGGGCAGGCGACGCCGTTCGGCACCGTGCCGCGGATCGTCACCTATACGGTCGGCGCGATCTTCGAGATCGGGGTGTATGATTACGACAAGGCCTATGTCCTCATGCCGATCGAGGATGCGCAGACGTTCCTGCTGCTCGGCGATTCGGTCGGGATGGTCGAGCTGGAGACGGTCGATGCCGACCGGGTCGGGCCGATCCTCGCGCCGCTCGCCGACAAGGTCGCGGGGCGCGCGGTGATCGCCGACTGGCGGACGATGAATGCGCAGTTGTTCGAGGCGTTGGCGGTGGAGCGGGTGGCGATGTTCACCGTGCTGTCGATCATCATCCTGGTCGCGGTGTTCAACATCCTGTCGTCGCTGATCATGCTGGTGCGTGCGAAGACGCGCGACATCGCGATCCTGCGGACGATGGGCGCCAACCGCGGCGGTCTGATGCGGATCTTCATGGTGGTGGGCACGACGATCGGCGCGCTCGGCACGGTTGCGGGCCTGGGTCTCGGCTTCGTGTTCCTGTTCTATCGCCAGGCGGTGGTGAATTTCGTGCAGTTCGTGACGGGGCAGAATCTCTGGGATCCCTCGATCCGCTATCTCACCGAGCTGCCGTCGAAGCCCGATCCGGTCGAGATCGTCGTGATCGCGCTGATGGCGCTCGTCTTCAGCTTCCTCGCCACGCTGTATCCGGCGTGGAAGGCGGCGAGTACCGATCCCGTGCAGGTGTTGCGCTATGAATGACGGCCGGAAAATCGCCTTCGGCGGCGCGGTGCCGCCGACCATCGAGGCCGTGCTGCAGACGACCGGCCTGACGCGCTCGTTCACGCAGGGCGGCGAGACGATCGCGGTGCTGCGCGGCATCGACCTGGCGATCGCGCCGGGCGAGATCGTCGCGCTGCTCGGGCCGTCGGGGTCGGGCAAGTCGACGCTGTTGCAGGCGGTGGGGTTGCTCGAGGGCGGGTTCGAGGGATCGATCCGGATCGCCGGCGTCGAGGCGGCCAAGCTCGACGCCCATGACCGCACGATCGTGCGGCGCGACCAGCTAGGGTTCGTCTACCAGTTCCACCACCTGCTGCCCGATTTCAACGCGACCGAGAATGTCGTGCTGCCGCAGCTCGTCCACGGCGCCACGCGTGCGAAAGCGGACGCACGCGCGACCGAGCTGCTGACGCAACTGGGGCTGGGGCACCGGCTGACGCACCGGCCGAGCCAGTTGTCGGGCGGCGAGCAGCAGCGCGTCGCGGTCGCGCGCGCGCTGGCGAACGAGCCGGCGCTGGTGCTCGCCGACGAACCGACGGGCAATCTCGACGAACATACCGCGGACATCGTCTTCGCCGAGTTCGTCCGGTTGGTCCGCGAACAGGGGACGGCGGCGCTGGTCGCCACGCACAACGAGCGGCTCGCGGCGCGGATGGACCGGGTGCTGCGGCTCCACGAGGGCGTGCTGCAATAGCATCTCCGTAGCATCTCCGTTGCGGACGGGGTTTGGCTTGCCGGCTGCCATCTCGGGTACGACCCTGCGGGCGTCCGGACGGTATCCGGGCCGCTCGCTCATCTGCGAATTTCCCAGGACAGGGCGGCAGTCGCGTTCGCGTACGTCGTTTAACCGCAAAGGGAGCCCAGGAGATGGCCAAGTTCGATCCGAACCAGATTAGTTTTGCGCAAGGGGCGGTCCGCGTCGAAGGCGTGGTTGCCAGGCATCGCCTGCCGGTCGCGACACGCGTGCTTACATCGAAGGACGACGCCGTCGTGAAATCGTTGCACGACTTGACCGTCCGCAACGTCCCGAAGGGCTTTACGAAGGTCCAGTTGCCGTTCGTGTTCCAGCAGTCGCAATTCTTCATCAGCGAGGCCGAGCCCGGCGCGCATGTCGCAGAGCACGCGCATGACGGCGGCGACGCGATCCGGTTCATTCTGGACGGCGCGATCACGCATAACGGCGTCGAACTGGTCGCCGGCGACTGGATGTTCATCCCCAAAGGCGTTTCCTATACCATCGATATCGGGAAGGCCGGGGCGAGGATGGGATATTGTTACCAATGCTGCTGCGCCGGCATCGAAGACGTGCGGGACTGGGTCGTGAATCCGGCATCGTTCGGGCATCGCGGATGACTTGACGATCGCCGGCCGCAGGCGTGGCCGGCGATCGTTTCCTATGCTGGCAGCTTTCCGCGATCCGGACCGGGACGGATCTTCTCCGGATCTGCCGGATCTGATAGCAGCGCTATTGCGCCTGGCCGGTCCGCGCATCATCATTGCATGCGGCTTACCGGCCATCGCCGGTGCCGTGGCCCGGCACGAGGAGCGCGCATGATCACCGACTTCACCGTGAAGGCTGCCGACGGGTCCGATGCATCGCTCGACGCGTATCGCGGCAGGGTGCTGCTGATCGTCAACACGGCGTCGAAATGCGGGTTCACGCCGCAATATGCGGGGCTGGAGGCGCTGCACCGCGACTATGCCGAGCGCGGGTTCGAGGTGCTGGGTTTCCCGTGCAACCAGTTCGGCGCGCAGGAGCCGGGCGACGCGGCGGAGATCGCGACCTTCTGTTCGACGACCTATGACGTGACGTTCCCGGTATTCGCGAAGGTCGACGTCAACGGGAAGGATGCCGCCCCGCTGTTCGAGGCGCTCAAGACCGAGGCACCGGGGGTGCTCGGATCCAAGGGGATCAAGTGGAACTTCACCAAGTTCCTGGTGGATCGCGAGGGGCGGGTGGTCGATCGCTATGCGCCGACGACCAAGCCCGAGGATCTGCGCGGGGATATCGAGGGGTTGCTGTAACCTCCGTCATCCCGGGCTCGTCCCGGGATCCAGGGTTACGGGCGATGGCGTTTGGGGCCCTGGACCCCGGGACAAGCCCGGGGTGACGGGATGGGCGCGTCGACTCCCGCCCCCAACGGTTCGTCGAGAAGCGGCCGGCGCACCGCTGGTCGAATCACCGTTTCAGCCCTAGGGTGGCGCGATGGCTCATTCCGGCTTCGTGCCCCTTCGCAACTTCTCCTGCTACACCATGCTCGACGGCGCGATCGAGCCCAAGGCGATCGCCGCGCAGGCCAGGAAGCTCGGCTTTCCCGCTGCCGCGCTGACCGATCGCAACGGGCTGTATGCCGCGATGGCGTTCTCCGATGCGGCCAAGAAGGACGGCGTGCAGCCGATCATCGGCACGATGCTCGGCGTCTGCCGCCCCGACATTCCCGACGGTGTCGCGGCGCCGTTCGACTGGCTGGCGCTCTATGCGCAGAACGCGACGGGGTACGACAATCTGTGCGCGCTGGTGTCGATGGCGCATCTTGACCGGCCGATCGAGATGCCCGCGCATGTCGACTTCGCCGCTTTGGAAGGCCGGACCGACGGCCTGATCGCGCTGACCGCGGGCGGCGAGGGCGCGCTGGCGCGGCTCTATGCAGAGGATCAGCCGGCGGCAGCGGCGACCTATGTCGACCGGTTGCAGGGGCTGTTCGGCGATAGGCTCTATATCGAGCTCAGCCGGCGCGGCGATGCGATCGAGATGGCGGCGGAGGCCGCGCTGATCGACCTTGCGTACGACCGCAACCTGCCGCTGGTCGCGACCAACCCGTGCTGCTTTGCCGAGGGCGCATTCGGCGACGCGCATGACGTCATGCTGTGCATCGCGCATTCGACCTATGTCGAGAGCGAGGACCGCATCCGCAGCTCGCCCGAGGCGTGGATGAAGCCGGCGGCGGTGATGCAGGCGGATTTCTCGGACTTGCCCGAGGCGATCGCGAATACGCTCGTCGTCGCGCAGCGCTGCGCGGTGATGGCGCCGTACCGCAAACCGATCCTGCCGACGCTCGCGGGCGACATGGCGGGCGAGGCGCAGATGCTGCGCGACGACGCGCATGCCGGGCTGGAGCGGCGGCTGGACAGGATCGAGGCGCTCCAGTCCCCCTCCCGCTCGTGGGAGGGGCTAGGGAAGGGCGTGTCCCAAGCCACAGCCGGTGATGCTGGACAGGCCCTCCCCCAACCCCTCCCGCAGGCGGGAGGGGAGTCTGACTGGCGCCAGCCGTATCGCGACCGGATCGACTTCGAGCTCGACGTCATCATCCAGATGGGCTTCCCCGGCTATTTCCTGATCGTCGCCGACTTCATCAAATGGGCTAAGGACCATGACATTCCGGTCGGCCCGGGGCGTGGTTCGGGCGCGGGCTCGGTCGTCGCCTGGGCACTGACGATCACCGATCTCGATCCGATGAAGCTGGGGCTGCTGTTCGAACGCTTCCTCAACCCGGAACGCGTGTCGATGCCCGATTTCGATATCGATTTCTGCGAAACCCGGCGTGGCGAGGTCATCCGCTACGTCCAGGAGAAATATGGCCGCGACCAAGTCGCGCAGATCATCACCTTCGGGAAGCTGAAGGCACGCGCGGTGTTGAAGGACACCGGGCGCGTGCTGCAGATGAGCTATGGCCAGGTCGACCGGCTGGCGAAGCTGATCCCCAACCATCCGACCGATCCGTGGACGCTGGAGCGCGCGCTCAACGGCGTGACCGACCTGGCACGCGAATATGCCAACGACAATGGCGTGCGCCGGCTGATGGACCTGGCGATGAAGCTGGAGGGGCTGCCGCGCCACTCGTCGACGCACGCCGCGGGCGTGGTGATCGGCGACCGCCCCTTGAGCGAGCTCGTGCCGCTCTACCGCGATCCGCGCTCCGACATGCCCGTCACGCAGTTCGACATGAAATATGTCGAGGGTGCGGGCCTCGTGAAGTTCGACTTTCTGGGTCTCAAGACGCTGTCAGTGCTGCAGAAGGGCGTCCAGCTGCTCGCCAAGCGCGGTGTCGTGGTCGATCTCGACGCGCTCGAATGGGACGATGCGGGCGTCTATGCGCTGCTGCAAAAGGGCGACACCGTCGGCGTCTTCCAGCTCGAATCCGAGGGCATGCGGCGGACGCTGTCGGCGGTCCGGCCGAGCAATTTCGGCGACATCATCGCGCTCGTCTCGCTGTACCGCCCGGGCCCGATGGACAATATCCCGTCGTTCGGCCGTCGCAAGAACGGCTCGGAAGAGATTGTCTATCCCCATAAATTGCTCGAGCCGATCCTGTCGGAGACCTACGGCATCTTCGTCTACCAGGAACAGGTGATGCAGGCCGCGCAGGTCCTCGCCGGCTTCTCGCTCGGCGGCGCCGATCTCTTGCGCCGCGCGATGGGCAAGAAGGTCAAGGCCGAGATGGACGCGCAGCGCGCGGGGTTCGTCGAGGGGTGTCTTAAGGTCAACGGCATAAAGGCGCAGGAAGCGAACGCGCTGTTCGACTTGATCGACAAGTTCGCGGGCTATGGCTTCAACAAGAGCCATGCCGCGGCCTATGCGCTGCTCGCCTACCAGACCGCGTGGCTGAAGGCGCATCACCCGGAGGAATTCTACGCGGCGTCGATGTGCTACGATTTGCACCAGACCGACAAGCTGGCGATCTTCGTCGACGACATGCGGCGGATGGGCGTGGCGGTGCTGCCGCCGTGCATCAATGCGAGCCAGGCCGAGTTCGACGTCGAGGCCGCCGGTGAGGGCCTCGCGGTCCGCTTCGCGCTGGGCGCGCTGAAGAGCGTCGGCGAGGGTGCTATGGAGAAACTGATCGTCGAGCGGGTCGAGAACGGGCCGTTCGGCTCGCTCGACGCGATCGCCAAGCGGGTCGATCCGCGGCTGCTCAACAAGCGGCAGCTCGAGACGCTGGCGGCGGCGGGTGCGTTCGACGGGATCGAACCCAATCGCGCCGGGATCCATGCGACCGCGGAGACGATCCTCGCGATCGCGGCGCGGACGCATGACGCCAAGACCAGCGGGCAGGGCGGGCTGTTCGGCGATGCCGAGCCTGCGGGCGACGCGATCAAGCTGCCGGTCGGCGTGCGATGGACGCTCAGCCAGCGGATGGAGCAGGAAAAGGAGGCGTTCGGCTTCTATTTCTCGTCGCACCCGGTCGACCGCCATCGCCACATCGCCAACAGCCACGGCGCGCGCGCCTATACCGCGCTTAGCGAGCTCAACATCCCCGACGACGGGTCGAGGGCCGGCGCGACGATGGCGGTGCTGGTCGAGGATGCGCGCTGGCGCACGTCGGCGCGGGGCAAGCGCTATATGATGGCGCAGCTGTCCGACGCCAGCGGGCAGTTCCAGGCGACCTGCTTCGACGATGCGGTCGCGGCCGATCTGGAGGAAGCGGCGAAGGTTGGCGGCTGCGGGCTGATCACCGTCGAACTCGATCGCAAGCCCGGTGAGGATGCGCCGCGTGTCAGCGTCAAGCGGATCCAGCCGTTCGAGAGCCTGGCCGCGATCGCGCGGTTCCAGGCGGTGGTGACGATCGACGACGCATCGGCGTTCGCCGCGCTGTCGCGCCTGCTCGCCGATCATCGTGGCGCGCGTGGCGAGGTGCGGGTGAAGACGGGCGAAGTGACGATCCTGCTCGGGCGCGACTTCCTGCTCGACGGGGAGCTGGCGGGGCATATCGAGACGTTGCCGGGGGTGACGGGGATCGAGCTGAAGAACTCGGAGACGCGGTTGGCGCTGGTCGGGTAGCGCCGCCGCACTTCCCCAGGTCCGTCATGCCAGCGCAGGCTGGCATCTCCCGGATCGGGCCGCGGCACCCGCCCCAGGAAGATCCCAGCCTTCGCTGGGATGACGCGTGTCGTGGGTGCGACCCGTTCGACATTTCGCACTTGCACACGCGTCACGATCCGGCGCAGCTTGTGCCGATGACAGCCACGATCCTCCGTGCCGGCGCGAACGAAGCGAATGCCGTCACGCTCGCCGCGCGGCCCGAGGGGCTGCGGCTCGACCCTGCGGAGACCGCGGTCGTCGTGATCGACATGCAGAACGCCTATGCGACGCCGGGCGGCTATGTCGACGTCGCGGGGTTCGATATCTCGGGGTCGGCGAGCACGATCGCGCGCATCGCCAAGGTCCTCGACACCACCCGCGCCGCGGGCATGCCGGTGGTGTATCTGCAGAATGGCTGGGACCCGGACTATGTCGAGGCGGGCGGGCCGGGATCGCCCAACTGGCACAAGTCGAACGCGCTCAAGACGATGCGCGCGCGGCCCGAACTTGCCGGGCAGTTCCTCGCGCGCGGCGGCTGGGACTACGAGATCGTCGATGCGCTGACGCCGCGGCCGGGCGACATCCGCGTTCACAAGACGCGGTATTCGGCGTTCTTCAATTCGCAACTCGACAGCGTCCTGCGCGCGCGCGGCGTGCGCAACATCGTGTTCGTCGGGATCGCGACGAACGTCTGCGTCGAGAGCACGCTGCGCGACGGCTTCCACCTGGAGTATTTCGGGGTGATGCTGGAGGACGCGACGCACCATCTCGGGCCGCCTGAGATGCAAGCTGCAACCGTCTACAATGTCGAGAAATTCTTCGGCTGGGTGAGCACGGTCGCCGATTTCTGCGGAAGCTTCGGGCAGCGGCCGGAATGAGGGCCAATTCCACCGTTGCAACGCTCTTCCTGCTTCCGTTCGTGCTGAGCGAAGTCGAAGCACTGCCCCGATCGATGCCCTTCGACTTCGCTCAGGGCGAACGGTGAGGTTAAACGCGAACAAGGATATCGTCATGCCCTTCGAAGCCATCAATCCAGCCCAGTTCCCGACCCCGATCGCGCCCTATTCGGCCGGGGCGAAGGCCGGCAACACGGTCTACGTCTCGGGCGTGCTGGCGCTCGGGGAGGGCGGGGTCGTGCTGCATGTCGGCGATGCGGCGGCGCAGACGCGGCATGTGCTCGACGTCATCAAGGTCACGCTCGAGGCGGCGGGCGCGACGCTCGCGGACGTCGCGTTCAATCACATCTTCCTCAAGGACCTTGCCGACTATGCCGCGTTCAACGCTGTATATGCGGAGTATTTCGCCGGACAGAAGCCCGCGCGCTACTGCATCAAGACCGAGCTGGTGAAGCCGGACTGCTTGGTCGAAATCGCCAGCATCGCGCATCTCGACTGATGCCGACGATCGCCGGACTGCACTGGGAGGAGCATGGTCGGGCGGACGGTCCGGCGATCCTGTTGTCGAGCGGGCTGGGCGGTGCCGGCGCCTATTGGAACCCGAACCTTGCGGCACTCGGCAAGCGGCACCGGGTCATCACCTACGACCATCGCGGCACCGGGCGGTCCGAGCGGATCGTGCCCGGCGACCTGACCGTCGAGGCGATGGCAGCCGATGTCGTGACGCTGCTCGACGGACTCGGGATCGACCGTGTCACGTTCATCGGCCATGCGCTCGGCGGGCATGTCGGCCTCGCGCTGGCGCTCAGCGCGCCCGAGCGGCTCGAGCGGCTGGTCGTGATCAACGGCTGGGCGAAGCTCGACCCGCATACCGCGCGCTGCTTCGACACGCGCCTCGCGCTGCTGCGCGACAGCGGGCCGCGCGCCTATCTGCACGCGCAGCCGCTGTTCCTCTATCCGCCGCAATGGATATCGGACCATCACGACGCGCTGCAGGCGGAGGAGGAGGTGCATCTGGCGCATTTCCCCGGCGCAGAGATGGTCCAGCGCCGCGTCGCCGCGGTCCGCCGGTTCAACATCGCCGGGCGGCTCGACGAGATCCGTGTGCCGACTCTGCTCGTCGCGTCCGACGACGACATGCTGGTGCCGCCGTCCGCGTCGGAGCGTCTGGCCGCCGGCATCCACGCCGCGCAACTCGCGCGGATGGCGTCGGGCGGTCACGCCTGCAACGTCACCCGCGCGGAGCATTTCAACATGTGGCTGCTCGACTGGCTCGACGCAGGCGAGGGGGAATAACCATGCAGGTCGGCGTCTTCATACCCATCAACAACAATGGCTGGCTGATCAGCGAGACCGCGCCGCAGTACAAGCCGAGCTTCGACCTCAACAAGGCGATCGCGCAGAAGGCGGAGGAGCACGGCCTCGACTTCCTGCTGTCGATGATCAAGCTGCGCGGGTTCGGCGGCAAGACCGAGTTCTGGGAATACGGGCTGGAGAGCTTCACGCTGATGGCGGGGCTCGCCGCGGTCACCGAGCGGATCAAGATCTTCGCGACCTGTGCGACGCTGCTGATCCCGCCCGCCTATGCGGCTCGGATGTGCAACACGATCGATTCGATCAGCCATGGGCGGTTCGGGCTGAACCTGATCACCGGCTGGCAGCCGCCCGAATATACGCAGATGGGCGCGTGGCCGGGCGACGAGCATTTCAAGAACCGATACAAGATGTTGGACGAGTATGCGCACATCCTGCGCGAGCTGTGGGACGAGGGGAGTTCGGACTTCAAGGGCGACTATTACGCTATGACCGACTGCCGCGTGTGGCCCAAGCCCGCCGGCGACATGAAGATCATCTGCGCGGGGTCGTCCGAGGAGGGCCTCGCCTTCTCGGCGAAATGGGCGGACTATGCCTTCTGCCTCGGCAAGGGGGTGAACACCCCGACGGCGTTCTCGTCGAACAACGACCGCCTTGCCGCCGCGACCGCGAAGACCGGGCGCGACGTGTCGATCTTCGTGCTGGTCATGATCATCGCCGCGGAGACCGACGAGGAGGCGATGGCCAAGTGGAAAAACTATAACGCCGGCGTCGATATCGATGCGATTTCCTGGCTCGCGGACCAGGGCGCGAAGGACACGCACAACGCTGACACCAACGTCCGCCAGCTCGCGGCGCCCGAGGGGGCGGTGAACATCAACATGGGCACATTGGTCGGATCGTACGAAAGCGTCGCGCGGATGCTCGACGAGATGGCGGCGGTGCCCAATACCGGCGGCGTGTTGCTGACCTTCGACGATTTCCTCGAAGGGGTGGAGGCGTTCGGGACTCGGATCCAGCCGCTGATGACGAGCCGCCGGGTCTAGGCTGGGCTCGAACGCGGGTTCGTGCGTTGGCAGGGGATCAAGTTTTCAGGGACGAAGCATGAAACGAGGTTGGATTGGCGGCGCATTGGTGACCGCCGCGTCGGGACTGGGGCTTGCCTTGTACGCGAACCATGTCGCGCGCGAGGCCGAGGCGCTGGTGCCGGCCGAGGGGCAGTTCTTGGACGTCGCCGGCGCGCGGCTGCATTATATCGATCAGGGGCAGGGCCCCGCGATCGTGATGGTCCACGGGCTGGCCGGGCAGTTGCGCAACTTCAGCTATGCGATGCTCGAACGGTTGACCGCGGACCACCGCGTCATCCTGGTCGACCGGCCCGGCTCGGGCTATTCGACCGCCGATCCGGGGACGACGCCGGGGCTGATCGCGCAAGGGAAGATGATCGCCGCGCTGATCACGACGCTGGGGCTCGACCGGCCGTTGCTGGTGGGGCATTCGATGGGCGGCGCGGTCGGGCTGGCACTGGCGCTCGACCACCCCGAACTGATCCGCGGGCTCGGGCTGATCGCGCCGCTGACGCAGATGCAGGACACGGTGCCCGACAGTTTTCGCGGGCTCGCCATGGTCCCGCAATCGGCGAGACTGGTCTTCGCGCAGACCATCGGAACCCCGCTCAGCAAGCTGACGGCACGCCATACCCTGGGGATGGTGTTCGCGCCCGAGATCCCGCCCGAGGATTTCGGAATCCGCGGCGGTGGGCTGCTGTCACAGCGACCCGCGGCGATCGCGACCGCGTCCGCCGAGCTGTTCGGCGCGAACCGCGACCTGCGGCAGATGGTGCCGCGCTATCCCGAACTGCGCGTGCCGACAAGCATCCTGTTCGGCCGGCAGGACGCCATCCTCGATCCCGGGCTGCACGGCCATCGCACCGCGGCGACGATCCCGGGTGCGAAGATCGACACGATCGAGGGGGGGCATATGCTTCCGATCACCGTTCCGGACGCCACGGTGCGGTTCGTGAAGGCGGCATTCGCTTATGGTCACAGCGCTCACGACCTGGAAAAGACCGGCCGGAACACCATCTAAGTCTTGGACAAATCAGCGGAGCGCGGAGATGGCAAGCGGTTGGGCTCCGGATGGAGCGGTACAGGACCAGATCGACGATACGATCATGGATGCGGTGATGAGCGCGCGGGCGCGACTGCCCGCGGGCGAGAGCGAGACGCACTGCCTGGAGTGTGGCGATGCCATCCCGGAAGCGCGGCGGCTTGCCCTGCCCGGCGCGCGGACCTGTGTCGCGTGCCAGTCGTCACGCGATCGGCGCCCGGCCAATGCAGGCTTCAACCGGCGCGGGAGCAAGGACAGCCAGCTCCGCTGATACCGGAGCGCGCGGTCAGACGTTGACGGGCTGCGGCGCGCGTCCGGCATTGCCGAAGACGCGGAGATAACGGTCGATCTCGGCCGGATCGCCGGTCGCCTTGGCGGGATTGTCGGACAGTTTGACCGCCGGTCGGCCGTTCGCGGCGACGACCTTGCAGACCAGCGAGATCGGCGCGAGCGCGTCCTCGCCATTGGGGCCGCCATTGGGATCACAGCCGCGGAAATCGTTGGTGAGATTGGTCCCCCAGCCGAAGCTGGTGCGGACGCGGCCATGGAAATGGCGATAGGTCGCCTCGATCGACTCCACGTCCATGCCGTCGGAGAAGATCAGCCGCTTGGTCTTCGGGTCGCGGCCCTTGTCCTGCCACCAGCGGATGATCTGCTCCCCGCCCTCGATCGGCGGCAAGCTGTCGGGGCGGAAGCCGGTCCAGTCCGCGACCCAGTCGGGCGCCTGCGCGAGGAACGCCGCGGTGCCGAACGCGTCGGGCAAGGCGATCAGGAGATTGCCGTGATAGGAGGCGCGCCAGTCCTCGAGCACCCGGTACGGCGCGGTGGCGAGCTCTTCGTCCGTATCGCTCAGCGCGGCGGCGACCATCGGCAGTTCGTGGGCGTTGGTGCCGATCGCCTCCAGGTCGGCGTCCATCGCGAGCAGCACGTTCGACGTGCCGATGAAGCGGTCGCCCAAACCCTCCTTCATCGCCTCGACGCACCAGCGCTGCCAGAGGAAGCCGTGGCGCCGCCGGGTGCCGAAGTCTGAGATGACGAGGTCGGGGAGCGCGCGCAACCGCTCGACCTTGTCCCACAGCCGGGCCTTCGCGCGGGCGTAGAGGATGTCGAGCGCGAACCGGCCATGATCGCGCATCGCAGCGCGTGCGCGCAGCTCGTTGACGATCGCGAGCGCGGGGATTTCCCACATCGTCGTGTGCGTCCAGGGGCCGTCGAAGCGCAGCTCGAACTGGCCATCGACGGTACGCAGCTCGTAGTCCGGCAGGCGGAAATCGGCGAGCCAGGCGAGGAAGTCGGGCGCGAACATCCGTGCCTCGCCATAGAAGCTGTTGCCTGCCAGCCAGATCAGCTCTTTCTTGGCGAAGCGCAGCGTACGGGTATGATCGAGCTGCGCGCGCAGTTCGGCCTCGTCGATCGTGTCGGCGAGGCGGACGGAGCGGCTGCGGTTGATCAGCGCGAAGCTGACCTGCGTGTCCGGATGGAGCCGGTAGATCAGCTGGAGCATCAGCAGCTTGTAGAAATCGGTGTCCAGCAGGCTGCGGACGATCGGGTCGAGCCGCCACCCGTGATTGTACGTCCGCGTTGCGATATCGGTAAAGGCCATCGCGCTGCATCCCCTGCCGCACGCGTGATTTCCAGCGCTTTATGCGGCCCAGGGGGGAATGCGGTACAGATCGGTCAGATAGTCGATCAGGACCGCGACGCCGCGGGGAACGAGCGGTGTCGCCGGGTGGACCGCGTAGATGCCGACATCGATCGAGCCTTCATGGTCGGGCAGCACGCGCGCCAGTCGGCCTGCGGCGATGTCGCGGCCGACCTCCCAGAGCGAACGCAGCGCGATGCCGACACCCGACAGCGCCAGTTCGCGGACGACCTCGCCGGAGTTGGTCGCGACATGGGAAGGGTGGTCGACGACTATGGGGCCGTGCGGACCGTCGAGCCGCCACGGCATCTGGCCGTCGGAGGCAAGGAGGCGGTGCTCGTCCAGCCCGGCGATATTGAGAGGGGTGCCGGCCTGCGCCAGATAGGCCGGCGCAGCGCACAGGACGCGGCGGCTGCTCGCGAGCCGGTGCCCGGTCAGCCCGGCGCCGATCGCCGGCGCAATGCGGATCGCGAGGTCGACGCGGTCCGACAGCAGGTCGCTGAACGCATCAGAGAGATCGAGCCGAAGGTCGATCTGCGGATAGCGGTCGACGAACCCCTTGAGGTGCGGCGCGACGTACAGGCGGCCAAACGCAGTCGGCGCCGAGACGCGCAAAGGGCCGCGCACTACATCCTGCCGACCCGTGACCGCACGCTCGGCCGCCTCGATCGCGGCGAGGATGGCGAGCACGTCGGCATGGAAGCCGATGCCCGCGCCGGTCAGCGACAGCCGCCGCGTGGTGCGGTGCACCAGCCGGGTACCGAGCCGCGCCTCCAGCCGCGCCAGCCGCTTCGATACCATCGTCGGCGACATGCCGAGCGTGCGGCCGGCGGCGGAGAGGCTGCCGGCGGCGACGATGGTCGCGAACAGCTGGTAATCGGGGTCCATGATCGCGGGGGCCGTGGTCAGCGGCGGACGATGATGGGCGGTATACGGAGCGCGGGGCTGACGGTGTGCACGGCGGTTCTCCTGCCCGGTCGGCGGTCGCGACCGGGGCTTGCCTGCGATACCCGCACGGGGCCGGAAACGCCAACCGCCGCGATCGGCGGCAACAAAGCTGATCTTTCGGTCGCTTCACCATTAGCGATATTCCCTATATCGGCGCTGGGAATATGCTCGCGCGGCAATTTGGAGATCGGCATGGGCTACGGAAATCGGACGGCAGGGGTCGCACTCGCGCTCGTCATCGCAGCATCGGGCGTGGTCTCGGGCTGCTCGTCGCCGTCGGGTGGCAGCAAGGACGGCAAGTCGGTCGAACTGCTGAACGTCTCGTACGACCCGACGCGCGAGCTGTACAAGCAGGTCAACGCCGCGTTCGCGGCCGACTGGCAGAAGAAGACGGGCCAGGCGGTCACCTTCAAGATGAGCCATGGCGGCTCGGGCAAACAGTCGCGCGCGGTCATCGACGGGCTGGGTGCGGACGTGGTGACGCTGGCGCTCGCCTATGACGTCGACGCGATCGCGCAGCGGGCGAAGCTGTTGCCGGCGACCTGGGAGACGCGGCTGCCCGACAACAGCGCGCCCTATACGTCGACGATCGTGCTGCTGGTCCGCAAGGGCAATCCCAAGGGCATTCGCGACTGGGCCGACCTGGTGAAGCCGGGTGTGCAGGTGATCACGCCCAACCCCAAGACGAGCGGCGGCGCACGGTGGAATTTCCTCGCCGCCTGGGGCTATGGCAAGAAGGCGGGCGGCGGATCGGACGCGGCGGCGCAGGCCTATGTGACGAAGCTGTTCCAGCATGTCCCGGTGCTCGATTCGGGTGCGCGCGGGGCGACGACGACGTTCACCGAGCGCGGGCTCGGCGACGTGCTGATCGCGTGGGAGAACGAGGCGCTGCTGTCGGAGAAGGAGCTCGGCAAGGGCAAGTTCGACATCGTCGTGCCGTCGGTGTCGGTGCTGGCCGAGCCGTCGGTCGCGGTGGTCGACGCGAACGCGAAGAAGCACGGGACCGAAAAGGTCGCCGAAGCGTATCTGAAGTTCCTCTACACGCCCGAGGGTCAGGACATCGCTGCCAAGAATTATTATCGCCCGCGCGATGCCGGCGTGCTCGCTGGCTATGCCGCCGTCTTCCCGAAGGTCGAGACGCTGACGATCCGCGATTTCGGGGGCTGGGCGGCGGCGCAGAAGCGGTTCTTCGACGATGGCGGCGTGTTCGACACGATCTACGCCGGGCCGAAGCGCTGACCCGTGGGTAAGGCGGCGGCTGCGAGCCGTTGGCGCGGGGCGTCGGTGATTCCCGGTTTCGGGCTGACCTTCGGGATCACGCTCGTCTGGCTGGGGTTGATCGTGCTGATCCCACTGACGACGATCTTCCTGCGCGCGGCGGGGCTGGGCTGGGACGGGTTCGTCGCGGTCGGGCTGTCGCCACGCGCGATGGCAGCATACCGGCTGAGTTTCGGCGCGGCGGCGGCGGCGGCGGCGATCAATGCCGTGTTCGGGCTGCTGATCGCGTGGATCCTCGCGCGCTATGAATTTCCGGGCAAGAAGCTGGTGGACGCGGTCGTCGACCTGCCGTTCGCGCTGCCGACCGCGGTCGCGGGGATCGCGCTGGTGTCGCTCTATGCGAACAATGGCTGGATCGGATCGCTGCTCGTGCCGCTGGGGATCAAGGTCGCCTATACGTCGCTCGGCGTCGTGATCGCCTTGGTGTTCATCGGATTGCCGTTCATCGTGCGGACGGTGCAGCCGGTGCTCGCCGACCTCGGCGGCGACGTCGAGGAGGCGGCGGCGACGCTTGGCGCGACGCGGTGGCAGACCTTTTCGCGGGTGATCTTCCCGGCGATCGCGCCGGCGTTGCTGACCGGGTTCGCGCTCGCCTTCGCGCGCGGGGTCGGCGAATATGGGTCGGTGATCTTCATATCGGGCAACATGCCCTATCGGACCGAGATCGCGCCGTTGCTGATCGCGACGCAGCTCGAGCAGTTCGACTATCCCGGCGCCACCGCGATCGCGTGCGTGATGCTGGTCGCGTCCTTCTCGATGCTGTTGCTCGTCAACGTGCTGCAGGCGTGGCGCGCCAAGCGGGGCACGCGGTGACGCGGCGGTCCGCCAAGGGCGAGGGCGCGTTGGCGCGGCGGGTGTTGATCGGCGTCGGGCTGGTGTTCCTGGCGTTGTTCCTCGTGCTGCCGCTGCTCGTCGTGTTCGTGCAGGCCTTCTCGAAGGGGTGGGGCGCGTTCGCCGCGGCGATCGTCGAGCCCGATGCGCTGGCCGCGATCCGGCTGACGCTGCTGGTCGCCGCGATCTCGGTGCCGCTCAACTGCGTATTCGGGGTGGTCGCATCCTGGGCGATCACCAAGTTCGACTTTCGCGGCAAGAGCCTGCTGATCTCGCTGATCGACCTGCCCTTCTCGGTGTCGCCCGTGGTGTCGGGGCTGATCTTCGTGCTGCTGTTCGGGGCGCAGGGATGGTTCGGGCCGTGGCTGATCGAGCATGACGTCAGGCTGATCTTCGCGGTGCCGGGGATCGTGCTCGCCACAGTATTCGTGACCTTCCCCTTCGTCGCACGCGAACTCATCCCGCTGATGACCGAACAGGGCCGCGACGACGAGGAGGCGGCGGTGTCGCTCGGCGCGTCGGGCTGGCAGGTGTTCCGGCGGGTGACCCTGCCCAATATCCGCTGGGGACTGCTGTACGGCGTGCTGCTGTGCAACGCCCGCGCGATGGGCGAGTTCGGCGCGGTATCGGTGGTGTCCGGGCATATCCGCGGGCTGACCAACACAATGCCGTTGCATGTCGAGATATTGTACAATGAATATGATTTCGTTGGCGCCTTCGCGGTCGCCTCTCTGCTCGCCTCGCTTGCGCTCGTGACGCTGGTATTGAAGAGCATCCTCGAATGGCGCTTCGGGCACCACCAAGCCAGGAGTGCGCATTGAGTATCGTCGTCGAAGACCTGTCGAAGCGCTTCTCGGGCTTCGCCGCACTGAAGGGTGTCAGCCTGGAGGCACGGCCGAAGGAGTTCCTCGCGCTGCTCGGGCCGTCGGGATCGGGCAAGACGACGTTGCTGCGGATGATCGCGGGGCTAGATTTTCCGGACTCGGGGCGCGTGCTGTTCGACGGGGCTGACATGACCGAGACGCCGGCGGCCGAGCGGCGGATCGGGTTCGTGTTCCAGAACTATGCGCTGTTCCGCCACATGACGGTGGCGGACAATATCGCGTTCGGGCTGACGGTGCGAAAGCGGCGTGACCGACCGGGCAAGGCGGATATCGCCAGGCGCGTGACCGAGCTGCTCGACCTGATCCAGCTGCCCGAGATCGCCGCACGCTATCCGGCGCAGCTGTCGGGCGGGCAGCGGCAGCGCGTGGCGCTGGCGCGCGCGCTGGCGGTCGAGCCGCAATTGCTGCTGCTCGACGAGCCGTTCGGCGCGCTCGACGCACAGGTGCGCAAGGATCTGCGGCGGTGGCTGCGGCAGTTGCACGAGACGATGGGGCTGACCTCGGTGATCGTGACGCACGACCAGGAGGAAGCGCTCGAGCTGGCCGACCGGGTCGTGGTGATGAGCCAGGGGAAGATCGAACAGGTCGGGACCCCGGCCGAGGTGTATGATTCGCCGGCGACGGCGTTCGTGTCGCAGTTCGTGGGCGAGACCAATCGGTTGCCGGTGGCGGTGTCGGGCGGGCGTGTCGCCTATGCGGGGATGGCGCTGGCGGCGGACGCTGGCGGCGTTTCCGGCGATGGCGAACTGCATTTCCGGCCGCATCAGGCCGAGATGGCCGAACCAGGCGAGGGCACGCTGGCAGTGCGGATCGATGCGGTTCGTCCGCGCGGCGGCGGCTGGCGGGTCGAGGCGACGACGCGCGACGATCCGCGGCCGGTGGAGATCGACCTGCGCGAGGGGCAGGCCGTGCCGCACGTGGGGGACGACACGGCGGTGCGGGTCAGGGCGTCGCGGGTTTACGCGGTCTAGCCTCCCCGTCATGCTGAACTTGGTTCAGCATCCACCGGGCCACGAGCGTTGGCGGTTGGGGAGCGGTGGACCCTGAAACGAGTTCAGGGTGACGGAGTGGGCGCGGCGGCGGCGCAGCGCCTCGTCCCCCGTCATGCTGAACTTGGTTCAGCATCCACCGCGCCACGGGCGGTGGCGGTTGGGGAGCGGTGGACCCTGAAACAAGTTCAGGGTGACGGAGTGGGTGGGGTGCCGTTGGGGCTCAGAACGCCGGTAGTACGGCGCCCTTGTAGGTGGTCTCGATGAACGTCTTGGTCGCCGGGCTGCGCAGCGCGGCGATGAGCTTCACGACGCGCGGGTCCTTCTCGCCGCCCGGCAGGCCGACGACGAAGTTGACGTACGGGCTGTTCTTGTCCTCGATCGCGAGCGCGTCGCGGACCGGGTTGAGCTTCGCGTCGAGCGCGTAGTTGGTGTTGATCAGCGCGAGATCGACCTCGCCCAAGGTGCGGGGCAGGGTGGCGCCCTCGAGCTCGCGGAACTTGAGGGTCTTCGGATTGGCGACGATGTCGCGCAGCGTCGACAGCGGGTTGGTCGGCACCTTCAGGTGAATGAGCCCGGCCTTCTGCAGCAGCAGCAGCGCGCGGCCGCCGTTGCTCGGCTCGTTGGGGATCGCGACCGTCGCGCCCTGCGGTATCTCGGCAAGGCTCTTCCACTTGCGCGAATAGGCGCCGAGCGGCTCGACATGGATGCCGGCATAGGGGACGAGATGCGTGCCGCGCGACGCGTTGAACTCGTCGAGATAGGGCTTGGTCTCGAAATAGCTGACGTCGATCTGCTTCTGCTCGACCTGCAGGTTGGGCTGCACGTAATCGTTGAAGACGCGGATCTTGAGGTCGACGCCCTCCTTGGCGAGCGCGGGCTTGATCGCTTCGAGGATTTCCGCATGCGGCACGGCAGTGGCGGCGATGGTCAGCGTCTTGCCGTCATCGGTCTTCGCGCCCGAGCAGGCGGCGAGGGCGGTCAGCGAAAGCGCGGCGATCAGGGTGCGGCGGTGCATTTTTATTCCTAGCGTCGGGTGAAGTGGCGGACGAGCCGGTCGCCGGTGAACTGGATCGCCTGCACCAGCAGGACCAGCAGCACCACGGTGACGACCATGACGTCGGTCTGGAACCGCTGATAGCCGAAACGGATCGCGAGATCACCCAGCCCGCCCGCACCGACCACGCCCGCCATCGCGGTGAACGACACGAGCGCGACCGCAGTGACGGTGGCGCCCGCGATCAGCCCGGGCAGTGCTTCGGGAATCAGCGCGCCGGTGACGATGCGCCGGGTGGTCGCGCCCATCGCCTGCACCGCCTCGATCGTGGTGCGGTCGACCTCCTTGAGCGAGCCCTCGACGAGGCGCGCATAGAAGGGTGCGGCGCCGACGACGAGCGGCGGAATCGCGCCGGCGACGCCGAGCGAGGTGCCGACCAGCATCACGGTCAGCGGGATCATGATGATCAGCAGGATGATGAACGGGATCGAGCGCAGGATGTTGACGACGATCCCGAGCGCACCGTTGGCGATGCGGCTTTCGCTCAGCCGGCCTTCGCCGGTGAGGTAGAGGAGGACGCCGAGTGGCAGGCCGAGCAGGATCGTCAAGACCAGCGATCCGCCGAGCATGACGAGCGTGTCGAGGCACGCCTGGCCGATATCGCTCCAGTCGATGTTGTTCATAAATCCCTCTCCCTGCGGGAGAGGGATGAGACGCCGAAGGCGGCGATGGGTGAGGGCAGGTCCGTCACTGTCCTCACCCTTCCGCCGTGCTGCGCACGGCTCCGTCCCTCTCCCAAAGGGAGAGGGATTTCAGCATCTTTCTGGTCGCCGCATGCTTCGGATCGTCAAAGATATCGGCGACCGTCCCCGTCTCGACGACGCGGCCTTGCTCGAGCACTGCGACGCGGTCGCAAGACGCGCGCACGACGTCCATCTCGTGCGTGATCAGCACGATCGTCAGCCCGAGGTCGCGGTTGAGGTCGCGCAGCAGTGCGAGCACCTGGCGCGTGGTCTCGGGATCGAGCGCGCTGGTCGCCTCGTCGCACAGCAGGATGTCGGGATCGGTGGCGAGCGCGCGGGCGATGCCGACGCGCTGTTTCTGCCCGCCCGACAGCTGGGCAGGGTATTTGTCCGCATGGGCCGTCAGCCCGACGCGGTCGAGCAACGTCGCGACCTTCGCGTCGCGATCGGCGCGCGGCATGTTGGCGAGCTTCAACGGAAAGGCAACGTTTGCCGCGACCGTCCGCGACGAGAGCAGCCCGAAATTCTGGAAGATCATCCCGATCCGCCGACGCAGCACGCGCAACGCCGCAGGCGCGAGGCTCGCGACGTCGATCCCATCGACCTCGACGCGGCCGGCGGTCGGGCGTTCGAGCGCGTTGATCAGGCGGATCAGCGTCGACTTGCCTGCGCCCGACTGGCCGATCACGCCGAACACCTCGCCGCGGACGACCTCCAGCGATACGCCCGCCAGCGCCGCGCCGCCTGTCCCGGCATAGCGTTTCTCGATATCGACGAGACGGATCATGCGGTCCCCATGACCTGCGCCGCGAACCGCTCCATCTCTTCGGCCTGCGGGCTCATCTGGAGCAACAGCAGGTCGACGCCGGCGGCCGCATATTCCTCGATGCGCTCCTTCAGCTGTTCGGGCGTGCCGACCAGGTTCGGGCGCAGGCCGCGGTTGGAGACCGAATATTCCTGGAGCTTCATCTCGCGCTCGAGTTGCGTGCCCGACAGCCACTGGTCGAAATTGGCGTAGCCTGCGGGAAGCTCGGCGACCGTGGTGATGCGGTCGAGTTCGCGCTTCGCCTCGGCCTCGCTGTCGCGCACGATCGCATAGGCGGCCATGCCGTATTGCATCGGCGCGCCGCCCGCTGCCTCGCGGCGTGCGGCCATGTCGGCGACCTTCGGCGCGATCGCGGCGGCGGGGTCGCCGTGCATGACATAAGCGTCGCACTGCGCGGCGATCATCGCCTTGGCCTTCTCGCTTTCGCCGCCGGCATAGACGGTCGGGCGCTTGGCGGGTTTCGGCGCGCAGATCGCGTTGTCGGTGGTGTAGAAATCGCCGGCGAAGCTGAACCGCTCCTGCGTCCACAGGCCGTCGACGACGGTCAGCCATTCGGCGGTGCGCGCATAGCGGTCGTCATGCTGGTCGAACTGCAGGCCATACTGCTTCGCTTCGTCCGCCCACCAGGACGACACGACGTTGAGCGCGAGCCGGCCGTTCGAGATCCGGTCGATGTTCGCCGCCGCCTTGGCGAACAGCGCGGGGTGGTGGAAGTTCGGGCGGACCGCGACCATCAGCTCGACGCTGTCGGTGACGGCGGCAAGCGCGGCAGCGGTCGACCAGGCATCGAGCGCAGGCTGCTCGACGCCCTTGATGTCGTTGAGGTTGAGCTCGGCAATGAGCGTCAGGTCATAGCCCCAGCGCTCGGCGTCCTGCGTCAGCTTTTTGGTATAGGCCCAACTCGCCTCCATCCCCTCGTCGGGGACGTTGCGCAGCCAGCCGCCGAAGACGGGGGTCCAGTATCCGTAGCGCATCAGCGGGCCTTCTCGATTTCGTCGACCAGGTAATCGACGAGCCGGTCGTGCGGGTCCCAGCCGAGCACGTCCAGCGGTTTGGCGACGAAGTTCGACAGCGCGTTGATGTCGTAGAAGCGCGCAACGCCGTCGCGGTCGTCGATCATCACTTCGACCCCGCCGACGTCGAGGCCTACCGCGCGGGCGATCGCTTCCGCAGCGGAGCGCAACTCGGCGGTGGGTTCGACTGCGGCCATCTTGATCCCGGACCCCGGGACCACGCATGCGTCCGCCGGGCAAAGGTCGAACGCGCCGCCGCCGGCGACGTCGATCGCGTAGAGATAGCGCCGGTCGAGCGTCTCGATCCGCGTGATCGCGCCGCCGCGGACGGGGACATACTCCTGCACCAGTAGGACGCCGTCGACGCTGCTCGGCAGTCCGCCGTCGGCGACCGCGGCGCGCAACTCGTCAAGGCTGTCGAACTTGATGATCCCCGCGCCGGACCCGCCGATATTGGCCTTCACGACCAGCGGGAAGCCGAGCGTCTGCGCGGCGGGGACGACATCGGCGGCGCGGTGGACGACGCGCGTTTCGGGGATGGCGAGGCCGAGCGACGCGATCAGCGACAATTGCCGTGCCTTCGACGCGTCTATCGCGAGCGTGTCGGCGCCGTTGACGACGCGGGCGCCCGCACGCTGCCAGTGATCGAGCAGCGCCTGCGCGTGGAAGATCGGGTGCTCGTCCGCGCGCAGGAAGCTCGACATCGCGATGCGGTTGAAGACGACCGGGGCGGGCGGCGTGCGGTCGGCCGGGTTCCAGTGGCCGTCCGGTCGCACGCGCGCATAGTCGACGCCGCGACGGTCGAGCGCGGCGAACAACGGCACGAACCAGGCGGGGTGTTCGAAGAGGATGGCGAGATCGGTCATGAAGCCTCGAAGAAAACAGCCCCCGCCACTGCCACGCGCGGCGCGACCTTGCCAAGTCGCACCGCCTTGGCCCGCGGCAAGTTTAGTTTGTCGCGGGGCGCGGGAACGTTTGCCGCTTCAAAAATCGGGGCAGTCGGTGTATCACCGGGCAAGACGATAATGAGGATGGTGATGCAAAGCGAAGCGCAGACTGTCGCGCGGCTCCGATCGATGGTGTTCCTGATCGAGGAGGCCCTGCGACTCGCCGACGAGGGCGACGATCCGCTGCTCGGCGCCAAGCTGAGCGATTGCATCGATTCGATCGAGGCCGTGCTGAGTGCGCGGACCGTCGATGCGCTTCCGGATACGACTATCGACTGACGCCCCGCCCGGACGCAGGCCTAGGCCAGAGCTTCCCAGAGCAGCGCGATCCCGACGACGATCATCAGCACGTAGATTGCGGTGAAGAACCGCTCGGGCGACACGCGCCGGACCAGCGCCACGCCTGCCACCGTCGAGGCCAGCGCGAGCGGCAACAACGTCGCTGACACGAGCAGGTTCGCGCGGGTGAACTGACCGAGCGCGAGATAGGCCGGCACCTTGATCCAGTTGACCGCGGCGAAGAAGATCGCGGTCGTGCCGACGAGCAGGTCGCGCGGCAGCCTGCGCGGCAGCACCCAGAGCTGGAACGGCGGCTGGCCGGCATGGGCGATCTGGCTCGTGAACCCGGACGCGACGCCGAACAGCGCGCCGATCCAGTCGGGCCACAGCGCCGCCGCCTGCGGGCTCGGATGCCGCGCGGCCCAGAGCCGATAGGCGCCGAACAGCGCGGAAATCCCACCGACCGCCGCCATCACCGCGCGCGGCGAGACGCTCGCCGCGAAGACATAGCCAAGGCCGATACCGACGGCGGCGCCGGGCAGCATCCAGCCAAGCAGCCGCCAGTCCACCGTCCGCCGGAACGCCCAGACCCCGACGACGTCCTGCACGATCAGCAACGGCAGCGTGATCGCCGCCGCGCGAACCGGGTCCACGGCAAACGCTAGCAGCGGCAGCGACAGCGCCCCCATGCCCGCGAACCCGCCCTTGGCCAGGCCGAGCAGGATCACGGCTGGAATGGCGAGCGCGTAGAAATGCCAGTCGGTGATCATTTCAGCCCGCTAGCCGGTTTGGTCGGCGGTGGCGATCCATCGGAGACGATAGGTCGGGCTTCCCACGGCATCGGTGCCCGGACCCGTCCGCCGCCGTCGCATGCAGCGCGATCTGCCTTGCGATGGCGGACGCGCTCAAAGCAGTGTCGCGCTAACTCCGTCTGACCAGGAAACCTTCGGCCATTAGCCGGAACGCTGCGATCGCCTTTGGCAGGGCCGTCCGCGGCGTATCGCTGGCGGAAACCCACAGCGCGGCATTGAACGCGGCGCCACTCAAAAGTCGGGACGCGGCGTCGACATCGACCGGCTGCATGATCCCGTCGGCGATCAACCTGGTGACCGCCTGCTTCGTGACGTCGAGACAGGCATTCTGGCTCGGCCAGGTCGCGGGGTCGCCGAGGACGGCCGGGCCATCCAGCAGGACGATGCGTCGCACCTCCGGATCGAGCGCCATCTCGATATAAGCCTCGCCCTCGGCGATCAGCCGCTCCCAGTCGGTCGCCGCACCGGACCCCGCGTGTTGCGCGCGTTCCGCCATCTCGCTGTCGACCTCCGCAACGACCGCGGCCAGCAAGCCCTTCTTGTCGCCAAAGCCATGGTAGAGTGCTCCCCGCGTCAGACCGACCTCGGCGGTCAGATCGTCCATCGACGCTCCCGCGAACCCAGAGGCAGCGAATGCCCTGCGCGCTGCTCCGATCAGTTTGACCCGGTTTTCCTCCATGGTCTCCGCGCGTCGCCGTGCTGCCAAACTCTGCCCTTTCGTATACGCAACGTATGTAGATTGACTAACTGAACGCGATTGCTTTAACATACGCGCCGTATCCGAAATAGTCTGCACCGCACCGATCCAACTGTGATGGACGGCGCCTCCCCCTCATACACAAAGGACCACCAGCATGATCCAGCGCGAAGCCGTGTTCCCCGCCAGCCGTCACGCTCTTTACGAAGCCCATGGTTATTCGGCTGCAATCCGGTCCGACACCCTGCTCTTCGTCTCGGGCCAGGTAGGAAGCCGCGCCGACGGTTCGCCCGAACCCGATTTCGAAGCGCAGGTTCGCCTGGCGTTTGCCAATCTGAAAGCGACGCTGCAGGCCGGAGGGTGCGGGTTTGACGACATTCTGGACGTCACGACGTTCCACACCGACCCCGAACGACAGTTCGACACCGTGATGACCGTGAAGGGAGAGGTCTTCGACCGAGCGCCCTATCCGGCGTGGACGGCGATCGGCGTCACCTGGCTCGCCGGCTTCGACTTCGAAATCAAGGTGATCGCCCGGATTCCTGCTGCGCGATGAAAGACGGCGCATCAATTTGAAAACAGGGGGTGGCGGAAGAGGTGGGATTCGAACCCACGGAGGGCTTGCACCCTCGCCGGTTTTCAAGACCGGTTCCTTAAACCACTCGGACACTCTTCCCTGTCGCCGCATCTAGAAGGCGCGGCGGCGGATCGCAACCTTGCCAGCGTGGCGGCGGCGCGGCATGCGGGCGGGATGGACCTCGACGCGCTGCTTCATCATTATTTCGGGACGGTCGAGCTCGATACGCTCGATGCCGGGGCGATCGAGGCGGGCGTCGACCGGATCGGGATCGCGTTCGGGACCGAGCGCGAGGCGGGGCGGCGGTTCGCGCTGTGGGCCGTGTTGCATGCGCTGGGCCGGGCGCCCGATCCCGCGCGTGCCTTCAAGGTGCCGCGCGAGCGCGAGGCGGCGCTGGCCTATGCGCGGGCGGCGTCTTCGGCCGAACGCCGCGACGAGGACTAGGCGGCGCGGCGTTCCAGCAGCGCGCGATCGATACGCCGGACGAGGTCGGCCAGCGGCGGGGCCTCATAGCTGCCGCGCGTGGCGCAAGGCGCGTCCATGCGCTTGCCGACGAGCGTGAAGATGTCCTGTCTGCGAGCCATGGTCGTGTGTCCTCGTTGCGGACTCGCGAAATATGGGCAGCGCATTAACGATAGGTAACGACCTCAATTCGGGTGATGTTTGCCGCAACGCTCGCGTCGTGCCTGCGTTGTACCGTCACATTGTCCATGAAGGGCCGAACCACTGACCATCTCTCCAAGCGCCTCCGTCGTTGACGCCGTCCGCCGCCTTGCCGCGGACTGGGACCGTGCGAACGGCGACGAAGGTTTCCCCGCGGCCCGCATCGCGGCGTTGCATGCGGCGGGCGCGACGTCCGCTTTCGTCGAGATGGACGGGCGTGCCGACGCCTTGGTCGACGTGCTGCGCGCGGTGGGCGGCGCGGACCTGAGCCTGGGGCGGGTGTATGAGGGCCATGTCAACGCGGTGCAGCTGGTCGCGACCTATGGCGATGATGCACAGCGCGCCACCCTGGCGAGCGACGTTGCCGCGGGACGGATCTTCGGGGTCTGGAACACCGAACCTTCGCCGGGTCTGACGCTGCAGGACAGTGACGGGAGTCGGACGCTGGACGGGGTCAAGAGTTTCGCGACGGGCGCCGGCTATCTCGACCGCATTCTCGTGACCGCGCGCGACGGGGACGGCGGCAAGCAGCTCGTGCTTGTCGACATCGCGGGGCAGGCGGCGCGTGCGGACAACAGCGCATGGCAGGTTCGCGGGATGCGGGGGACGCAGAGCGGGGTGTTCGATTTCTCGGGCATGCCGATCGGCGCCGCCGAGACGATCGGTGCGCCGGGCGATTACGAGCGCGAGCCGCGGTTCAGTGCGGGCGCCTGGCGGTTCACGGCCGTCCAGCTCGGTGCGGTCGAGGCGTTGGTGCGGCATCTGCGCGACCACCTGGTGCAGACCGGGAAGGGGACGGATCCGATCCAGCGGCTGCGCTTCGGCGCGTGCGTGTCGGCGACGCGCAGCGCCGGGCTGTGGGTGCGACAGGCGGCGCACGCTGCGGAGCGGCAAGCCGACGACGCGATCCCGCTCGTGCTGATGACGCGCGGGATCGTCGAGGAGGCGGGGCTGCAAGTCATGGAGGCCGCGGCGCGAACGGTGGGCACGGCATCGTTCTTTGCGGCGAGCCGGATCGACCGGATCACGCGTGATCTGGGGCTGTATCTGCGCCAGCCGGTGCCGGACCAGGCGCGCGATCGTGCGGCGGCGGCGTGGCTCGAGGCGGATCATTGGGGCGAGGATCGCTGGTGGTAGCGCCGGGCCATCGCGCCTGGAGCCGGCTGCTCCGGCGAGCGCGGCCGCTCCCGGTGCACGAGGCGGCGCGCGGCGGCCCCTGGCTCGTGCTCGCGCCGCATCCTGACGACGAGAGTTTGGGGTGCGGTGCGTTGATGGCGACGCTCGCGGCGGCGGGGAGCCCGATACACACCGCGTTCCTGACCGACGGGGCAGGATCGCACCCGGATGCGCCGGGCTGGAGCGCACGGCGGATCGCGGGCGTCCGTGCGCGCGAGGCGGCGGCAGCCCTGCATCAGCTGGGCGGTGTGCGCCCCGCATTGCATCTCGGCTGGCCCGATGCCGCGCCGGTCGCACCCGGCGACCTACTGTTCCGGCGCAGCGTGGCGCGGCTCTCAGCGTGGTGCCGGCGGCATGGCGTCACGCGGCTGGCCGTGACGTGGAGCGGCGAACCGCACTGCGACCATGAGGCGGCGGCGATGCTCGCGCAGGCGGTCGCGACGCGGTGCGGGATCCCGCTCTATCAGTATCTCGTCTGGGGCTGGACGCTGCCCGACCTTGCCGACCGCGTGCGGGGAATGGCGGTGCGATCGCTGGTAACCGCGGCGGGTCGGCCGCGACAGCACCGCGCGATCCGCTGCCACCGCACGCAGCTGGGCGGGCGGATCGCCGGTGCGCGCGAGAATTTCCGTTTGCCGCGCGCGATGCTGCGGCTCGCGGACCGACCGATCACCCTGTTGCTGGAGGTGCCAAATGCGTCGTGAACGCTCGATCGACCCGGACTATTTCGAGGCACTGTACAAGGACAAGGGCGATCCCTGGGAGTTCGAGACCAGCGCCTACGAGGCAGCGAAATACCGTGAGACGCTCGCCGCGTTGCCGGCTTCGCGGTTCGAGAGCGTCCTCGAGGTCGGCTGTGCGAACGGCGTGCTGACCGCAATGCTCGGGCCGCGCTGCGACGCGC
Organism: Sphingomonas ginsenosidivorax; assembly: GCF_007995065.1. Lineage (NCBI taxonomy): Bacteria > Pseudomonadati > Pseudomonadota > Alphaproteobacteria > Sphingomonadales > Sphingomonadaceae > Sphingomonas > Sphingomonas ginsenosidivorax. The sequence goes on from NZ_VOQR01000001.1 coordinate 1,148,967, forward strand.
TGCTGGCGGTGGACGTATCCGAGACCGCGCTTGCGGCCGCGCGCGCGCGCTGTGCGGACCAGCCGCATATCCGTGTCGAGCAGCGGCGCCTGCCGGCCGAGGCCCCGGACGGGATGTTCGATCTCGTGCTGCTGTCGGAGGTCGTCTATTACTGGGACAGCGCCGACATCGCCCGCCTCGGCGACTGGCTGCGCGGTGCGGTCCGGTCAGGCGGCCATGTGCTTCTGGTCCACTGGATCGGCGAGACCGACTATCCCAAGAGCGGGGACGATGCCGTCGCCGAACTCCGGGCTGCGCTCGAAGACCGGGTGACCGTCGAGCGCAGCGATCGGCATGAGGCGTATCGGCTCGATCTCTGGCGGCTGGCTTAGGCGGCGGATCGCCGCCTTCGCCTCGGCGATCGCGGCGGGCAGCGTCAGGAAGCTGATCTGGTCGCCGGGCCGCGCGTCGCCGGGCGATAACGCGGCAGCCATGGTATAGACTTCGTGCAGGGGCGCATCGGCGGGTTGGGTGATCCAGCCGGCGACGGCGTCGGCCATGCCGCCGGGCGCGCGGCCCTCGATCCGGCACGAGGTGAACACGCGGACGTCGAGCGGATGGCGGACGCGACCGCGATGCGCGCGGATGCGATCGAACAGTGCGCGGTCCTCGGCGACCTGCGGCGTCGGGGCGCCCCCGATCCGGCGGTACAGCGCGAGCGTCAGCGCGATGCTCGCGCCGCCTTCGTAGAAATGGCGCGGCCAGGGGTCGTGCGCCTCGGCCTCGGTGGTCGCACGGAGATAGTCGAGGGCAGTATAATAGCGGCCGAGCTGATTGAGGCGATAGCGGCCGGTGAGCCCGAGCGCGGCGCGGTCTTCGCGGAGAGTAAGGGCGCGGCCCGCGACGGCGTCGTAGCCGGCGTCGACATACGCGGCGATCCGCGCAATCCAGTCGGGCGCGACATAGGTGTCCGCATCGGTCGAGAGCAGCAGATCGCCGTCGTCGACCAGCGTGCCGGCGGCGGCATCGAGCGCCAGCCGCCGGGCCCAGCCTGCGTGGCGTGCGCCCGGGAGCATGGAGACCGCCCGCCAGTCGAGCAGCGCGTGACGCGGTCGCCAGTTTTGAAGAATGCCAAGACTGCCATCGTGACAGTCGTTGGCCATCGCCAGGATCGTGACACGACCGGCGTAACGACAAGCCGCCCTGTCGAGCGCATGGAGGCAGGCCAGAAGATGGCCGTCCTCGTTCTTGACGGGAATGGCGACCGCGACCGCACGCTGGGGAGCGTGCGATCGCGTCGTCATGGCGCCGTCAGCGATCAAGCCGCGTCGGGAGCCAGAAAGGCATCGGCGTCGAGATCGACATCGAGCTCGCGGTCCCAGAGCCGCAACTGGCCACAGGTCTTCACGAACGCCTCCGCCGAGCCATCATCCAGCGCAATCACGCCGTCGTCCATGTCCTCGTCGACAATGCCTGCCTTGGCGAGGAACGGCTTGGCCTCGGCCGAATAGCCGATGAACTTGCAGTGCCCGAACGCGTCGTTGACGAAGTCCTTGGCGGTCTTGTCCTTGGACAGCATCTTTGCGCCGTCTGCCGACACAACCACCGCGACCGCGTCGTAGAGGATCGAGGGGCCGCCATCGACCTTCTGGTCCGCTGGCAGCATCGCGCCGTCGTCGAGCTTTGCCCCGCCAACCTTCGGCGCGACGATCTCATGCACCGCGCCGGCGGCCTTGACCGCTGCGACCAGCGCATTGACGGTCTTCGCCGAAGCGCCGTCGGTGACAAGGATGCCGAGCTTGCGACCCTCGAAGCTGCCCTTGGCGTTCTTGACGATGCTGAGCGCATCCGACGCCGGCAGGTCCTGGCGCGTTTCGACCGCAGCCTTGGCGGCCGGCGGCATCGACGTCAGGCCGAGCCCGGTCGCGACCGTCTTGGCCAGATCCTCGTCGATGTTGCGCAGATGGCCGACCATCGTTTCGCGGATGTCGACGCGGATCACCTTCGACAGCTCGAACGTCAGCGCGTCGCCGATGTGCTTCTTCTCGATCTCGGCCTGACTGATGAAGAACTGGCGTGCCTGGCTGTAGTGATCGGCGAAGGTCGACGAGCGCACCTTGGCGGTACGGCCGGTCTCCTGCGCCGCGAAATGCCGGTAGCCGCGCGTCGGGCTCTCGCGCGGGCCGCCCCAGCTGTTGGGCTCGTAGTTCACGCGACCCTTGGGGTTGCGCATCGCCATGTGGCCGTCCTGCTGGTAGTTCTTCACCGGGATCTTCGGCGCGTTGACCGGGATGTGCGTGAAGTTCGGCCCGCCGAGACGCTTCAGCTGCGTATCGAGATACGAGAAGTTGCGGCCCTGCAGCAGCGGATCGTTGGTGAAGCCGATGCCGGGGACGACGTTCTGCGTGCAGAACGCGACCTGCTCGGTCTCGGCGAAGAAATTGTCGACGAGGCGGTCGAGCTTGAAGCTGCCGATGATGCGGACCGGGATCTGCTCCTCGGGGATCAGCTTGGTCGAATCGAGCACGTCGAATTGGAAGCTGTCCGCGAAGTCGTCGTCGAACAGCTGAACGCCCAGATCCCATTCGGGGAAGTCGCCCTGGTCGATTGCGTTCCACAGGTCGCGGCGATGGAAATCGGGGTCCGCGCCGTTGACCTTGACGGCCTCGTTCCACAGCACCGACTGAAGCCCGAGTTTCGGCTTGAAGTGGAACTTGACGTAGGTGCCCTTGCCCTCGGCGTTGATCAGTCGGAACGTGTGGACGCCGAAGCCCTCGATGAAGCGGAAGCCGCGCGGGATGGTGCGATCGGACATGATCCACATGATCATGTGCATCGATTCCGGGGTCAGGCTGATGAAGTCCCAGAAATTGTCATGCGCGGTCTGCGCCTGCGGGAAACCTCGGTCGGGCTCCTGCTTGGCGGCATGGATCAGGTCGGGGAACTTGATCGCGTCCTGGATGAAGAACACCGGGATGTTGTTGCCGACGATGTCCCAGTTGCCCTCGGGCGTGTAGAACTTCGCCGCGAAGCCGCGGACGTCGCGCGCCAGATCGGCCGAGCCCTTGTTGCCCGCGACGGTCGAGAAACGCACGAACATCGGCGTGTCGACGCCGACTTCGGTCAGCACCTTGGCGACGGTGACGTCCTCGAGGCTCTCGTTGAGCGTGAAGGTGCCGTGTGCGCCGTAGCCGCGCGCATGGACGACGCGCTCGGGGATGCGCTCGTGGTCGAAGTGGAAGATCTTCTCACGGAAGTGGAAGTCGTCGAGCAGATGCGGACCGCGCTCGCCGACCTTCAGCGTGTTCTGGTCGTCCGCGACGGGCACGCCCTGCTGCGTGGTCAGCACGTCGCCGCCGTCGCGCGCGGTCTGGTGGAGTTCGCCACCGTTCCCGACCTGCGTGTCGTAGGTCGGCTCTGGCGCGGTCGTATCTGGATTGGCGGCGGTGTCGGTCATGTGGAATCCCCGTGACATGTCGGGCGTACAAAGCCCGGGACCATGGCAAGGTTGCACGCACTGATCGAGATCATCGCGATAGCCCGGGGGAGCAACCGCGGACAGAACGCGTTGGACCCATTCACAGCGACTATCCGAAGGCAGTTCCCCCATGCACATCGACCTGAAGCGCCAGGTGGCGATCGTCACCGGCGCAAGTTCCGGCCTCGGCCGCGCCGCCGCGATCGCCTTCGCCGCTGCGGGCGCCAGCGTCGCGGTCAACTACAACAGCAGCAAGGACAAGGCCGACGCGGTCGTGGCGGAGATCGAGCACGCCGGTGGCACGGCCTTCGCGTTTGGGGCGGATACGTCCGACGAGGCTGCGGTCCAGGCACTGTTCGATACGACGGCCGAGCGCTACGGCGCGATCGACATCGTGTTCGCCAATGCCGGGCTGCAGAAGGATGCGGCGTTCGCCGACATGACGCTCGCCGACTGGCAAAAGGTCATCGACGTCAACCTGACCGGGCAGTTCCTCGTCGCGCGCGAGGCCGTCCGGCGGTTCCGCAAACAGGGCGATCGGGGCGTGTCGCGCGCGATCGGCAAGATCCTGTTCAACAGCTCGGTCCACGAGACCATCCCCTGGGCGGGACATGCCAACTACGCCGCATCGAAGGGCGGCAGCGGGATGCTGATGCGCACGCTCGCACAGGAAGTCGCGGCGGAGCGGATCCGCGTCAACGCTGTCGCCCCCGGCGCGATCGCGACCGAGATCAACGCCGATGCGGACAAGACCAAGATGCTGGAACTCATTCCCTATGGCCGCGTCGGCGATCCGGAGGACGTCGCGCGTGCCGCGCTGTTCCTGGTCTCGGACGCCGCGGATTACGTGGTCGGCGCGACGCTCGTCGTCGACGGCGCAATGAGCCTCTACCCGGAGTTCCGCGATAATGGCTGACGCGCGCGGAATCGGCGACCACGGCGCGATCGGCAATCTCGAGACGATCGCGCTGATCGATACCAAGGGCACCGTCGACTATCTGTGCTGGCCTTGCCTCGACAGCCCCAGCGTGTTCGCCGGGCTGCTCGACCCCGACAAGGGCGGGCATTTCTCGATTCAACCCGACATGCCGGGCGGGCGGATCATGCAGATGTATCTGCCCGATACCAACATCCTGCTCACGCGCTGGATGTCGGATGGCGCGAGCATCGACCTGGTCGACCTGATGCCGGTCGACGTCGACGGCGGCGACGTCTCGTCCCGCCTGATCCGGCGGCTGACCTGCACGCGCGGCGAAGCGACGATCCGCATCCGCTGCGCGCCGCGGTTCGACTATGGACGCCAGGGCTATGCGGCTTCGGCGCAGACGACGGACGGAATCGCGCGCGGGCAGTTCGACCACGATGCAGGGCTCGGGCTAACGCTCTACGCCGACGGCGATCTTGTCGCCGATGGGTGCGACCTGACCGCCGACCTGCACATCGCCGCGGGCGAGACGATCACGCTGGTCCTCGGCAATGTCGACGATCCCGTCTGCGACGCCGACCAGATCGCCGCGATCATCGACGGCGACATCGCGTTCTGGCGCGACTGGAGCAACCAGTCCAACTATCGCGGCCGCTGGCGCGAGACGGTGCATCGCTCCGCGCTCGTGCTGAAGCTGCTGACCTCGCGCAAACACGGCTCGATCGCCGCGGCGGCGACCTTCGGGCTGCCCGAGGCGCCGGGCGGGGTGCGCAACTGGGATTACCGCGCGACCTGGATCCGCGACTCCTCGTTCACCGTCTATGCGCTGATCCGGCTCGGTTTCCAGGATGAGGCGGTCGCGTTCCTGCATTGGACGATGGACCGGGTGCGGCATTGCGAGGGACATCTGGGGGTGATGTACGCGCTCGACGGCGGCGACGTGCAGGACGAGCAGGATCTCGACCATCTCGCCGGGTTCGAGGGGGCCAAGCCGATCCGCATCGGCAACGGCGCGAACACGCAGACGCAGCACGACATCTACGGCGCGCTGCTCGACGCGACGTATCTCGGCAACAAATATGGCGAGGCGATCTCGCACGACGCGTGGCAGGGGATCATCAAGGTCGTCGACCATGTCTGCGAGACGTGGCGCGATCCGGATTCCGGCATCTGGGAGGTCCGCGGGCCGCCGCGCGAATATCTGCACTCGCGGCTGATGAACTGGGTCGCGATCGACCGTGCGGTGCGGCTCGCGCAGAAGCGCTCGCTGCCCGCACCGCTGGTGCGCTGGTCGGAGACCCGGACCGAGATTCACGACGACATCTGGGCGAGCTTCTGGAACGAGGATCTTGGCCGGTTCGTGCGCAGCAAGGGCGAGACCGTCGTCGACGGCGCGATGCTGATGATGCCGCTGGTTCGGTTCGTCAGCCCGACCGATCCCAAATGGCTGGCGACACTCGACGCGATCACCGCGGACCTGTCCGACGACGGCATGATCTATCGCTACCGCACCGACGACGGCCTGCCGGGGCAGGAGGGGACGTTCGTCGCCTGCTCCTTCTGGTACGTCGAATGCCTCGCGCGTGCCGGGCGGATTGACGAGGCCCGGCTGAACTTCGAGAAGCTGCTCGCGCACGGCAACCATCTGTCGCTGTTCGCCGAGGAGATCGCGCAGGATGGCCGGTTCCTGGGGAATTTCCCGCAAGGGTTCAGCCACCTCGCGCTGATCAGCGCGGCGTTCTATCTCGACCGGGCGTTGAGTGATGCCGGACCGACGGTCTGGGCGTAACCCTGCTCCCCTCCCTGAAAGGGAGGGGTTGGGGGTGGGTGGAGGCAAGCGCGGCGCGAGTGTCGACCCACCCCCGGTCCCTCCCTTTCAGGGAGGGGGAGGTTAGACCGAGAACAAATCCTTGTACTGCCGCGGTTGCGACCGGAGATACTGGTTCGGCGCCTTCACCCGCCCGCCCAGATGCGCCGCGGCGTGCCACGGCCAGCGCGGGTCGTAGAGGATCGTCCGGGCGAGCGCGATCATGTCGGCGTCGCCGGTTCCGACGATTGCCTCCGCCTGCTCATAGTCGGTGATCAACCCGACCGCGACGACCGGTATGCCAACCGCCTGCTTGACCGCACGGGCGAGCGGCACCTGGTAGCTCGGCCCGACCGGGATTTGCTGCCCGGCATCGAGCCCGCCGCTCGACACATGGATGGCGTCGCAGCCTCGCGCTTCGAGCGCTTGCGAGAACGTCACCGTCTGGTCGGAATCCCAGCCGCCCTCGACCCAGTCGGACCCGGACACGCGCATCGTCACCGGCCGATCGGCCGGGAATACCGCGCGCACCGCGTCGAAGACTTCGAGGGGAAAGCGCATGCGGTTCTCAAGGCTGCCGCCATACTCGTCCTCGCGCTTGTTCGAGAGCGGCGAGAGGAACTCGTGCAGGAGATAGCCGTGCGCGCCGTGCAGCTGTACCGCGTCGATCCCGAGCCGCGCCGCGCGCTTGGCGGCCGCGACGAAGGCATCGCGGATGCGGTCGAGACCCGCGCGATCGAGTGCGGTCGGCGCGTTTTCGTGTGGCTGGAACGCGACTGCGGAGGGAGCCTCGGTCTGCCAGCCATTGGGCGCGTCGGGTGCGATCTGCGCGCCGCCCTTCCACGGCACCTCGCACGACGCCTTCCGCCCGGCATGCGCGAGCTGGATCGCGATCGGCATGTCGGACCAGCGCCGTACGCTTTCGAGCGTCCTGGCCAGCGCGGCTTCGGTCGCATCGTCGTACAGGCCGACATCGCCGTAGGTGATCCGGCCCTCGGGGAGGACTGCCGCCGCCTCGATCGTGAGCAGCGCGGCGCCCGAAAGTGCCAGGTGACCGAGATGGATCTGGTGCCAGTCGGTCATGCAGCCGTCGACGGCGGAATATTGGCACATCGGCGCGATGACGATGCGGTTGTCGAGCGAGAGCCTGCCGACCTTGGTGGGCGAGAAGAGGACGGGGCCGCTCATGATCGCGGCGTCCGGTGGTGGAAAGTCATGAAAACCTCGGCTGTTCGATAAGGGGACACAATGCCCAACGCCCGGCCGCGCGATCGGCCCCGGAACATTGCGTACCGAATGCGGGTTTCCCCTTCGCTCGCGCACGATCGATCACGGTCGGCGGCGGCTCATCTCATCTTGGGGGGTCCCACTTGCATCTTCTGCCCGATACGCTCGAGGCCGGTTCGGCCTATCCGCTCGGTGCCACGTTCGACGGGCTCGGCGTCAATTTCTCGGTCTATTCCGCCAACGCCGAGAAGATCGAGCTCTGCGTGTTCGACGAGACCGGCCGGCGCGAGCTGAAGCGCTATGCGCTGCCCGAATGGACCGACGAGGTCTGGCACGGCTATCTGCCCGATGCCGGCCCCGGCCTGAGCTATGGCTACCGCGCCCATGGTCGCTATGCACCCGAGGAAGGACACCGGTTCAACCCGAACAAGCTGCTGCTCGACCCCTATGCCAAGGCGATGACCGGCGAGCTGCGCTGGACCGACGCGATGTACGGATATCAGGTCAAGTCGCCGCGCGAAGACCTGAGCTTCGACCGCCGCGACAACGCGATGCTGATGCCCAAAGGCGTTGTCACCGACAGCCATTTCGACTGGTCGCGCGACGTTCGGCCGAACACGCCCTGGTCCGAAACCGTGATCTACGAGGCGCATCCCAAGGGGCTGACCAAGCTGTTCGAGGAGGTCCAGCCGTCCGAGCGCGGGACCTTCGCAGCGCTCGGCAACCCCAAGGTGATCGAGCATCTCAAGCGCCTCGGCGTCACCGCGCTCGAGCTGCTGCCGATCCACAGTTACATCCAGGACCGGTTCCTGCAGGAAAAGGGCCTCCGGAACTACTGGGGCTACAACACACTCAACTTCTTCACCCCCGAGCGCTCCTATTTCTCGACCGACAGCCATGACGAGCTGCGCCGCTCGATCCGCCGGCTGCATGCGGCCGGGATCGAGGTCATCCTCGACGTCGTCTACAACCACACCTGCGAAGGGTCCGAGCAGGGGCCGACGCTGTCGTGGCGCGGGCTCGACAATGCGAGCTACTACCGCCTGGTCAAGGACCAGCCGCGCTTCTCGATCAACGATACCGGCACGGGCAACACGCTCAACCTGACCAAGGCCCGGGTGATCCAGATGGTCACCGATTCGCTGCGCTATTGGGCGACGAGCTTCGGGATCGACGGGTTCCGCTTCGATCTGGGGCTGACACTGGGCCGTACGGATACCGGGTTCGATCCAAGCGCCGGGTTCTTCCAAGCGCTGCGGCAGGACCCCGTGCTGGGGCGGTTGAAGCTGATCACCGAGCCCTGGGACATCGGCCCCGGCGGCTATCAGCTCGGCAATTTCCCGCCGAGCTTTGCCGAATGGAACGACAAGTACCGCGACACGGTCCGGAAATTCTGGCGCGGCGATCACGATCAGCGCGCCGATCTCGCGGCACGGCTGACCGGCTCGGCCGACCTGTTCGACCGCCGCGCACGTCGCCCTTGGGCCAGCGTCAACCTGCTCGGCGCGCATGACGGCTACACGCTGGCCGACACGGTCGCGTATGAAGAGCGTCACAACGAGGCGAACGGCGAGGACAATCGCGACGGCCACAGCAACAACTGCTCACGCAACTGGGGCGCCGAGGGCCCGACCGACGATCCCGAGATCAACGCGACGCGCGCGCGCGTGATGCGGTCGATGCTGACGACATTGATGGCGTCGCTCGGCACGCCGATGCTGGTCGCGGGTGACGAGTTCGGGCGGACGCAGGGCGGGAACAACAACGCCTATTGCCAGGACAACGAGATCAGCTGGCTCGACTGGAGCAAGGCGAAGTCGCCCGAGGGTGAGGCTCTGATCGATTTCACGGCGCGGCTGGTCGCGCTGCGCCGCGACTATCCGATGCTGCGCGCGGGCAATTTCCTCTACGGTGACGAGACGCCCGCCGAGGGCCTGCGCGACATCGAATGGTGGGACGAGCGCGGCGAGCAGCTGAGCCCCGAGGACTGGCAGAACACCAACGGCCGGGCGCTCGCGATGCGCCGCGCGTGCGAGCTGGCGAACGGGGAGATCCAGGTCATCTCGCTGCTGCTCAACGCGTCCGAAGGGCCGCTGACCTTCCACATGCCGCCGCCCAACGACGTCGTGCGGACGGTGCTGATCGACAGCGCGAAGCCCGAGCAGCAGGCGACCGACATCGGAGAGACCTATGAGGTCGCGCCGCAGGGTGCGGTGCTGCTGACCTGGACGAGCGGCGCGGCATGAGCTGGGGTGCGCGCCATGCCGATGGGGTGACCCGCTTCCGGCTCTGGGCGCCGGACCGCGACACGGTGACGCTCGAGTTCGACGGCGATGCACCGACTGCGATGGAGCGCGACGGGGAAGGGTGGTTCGGTGTCGACCGCGCTGTCGCGCCCGGAACCCGGTACCGCTTCCGTCTCGACCCGGACCTTGCCGTGCCCGATCCGGCGTCGCGCGGGCAAGCGGGTGGGGTGCACGGCTGGAGCGTCGCTTCGGATGCCGACGCCTACCGCTGGCGCTCCGGCGACTGGCGGGGCCGCGCCTGGGAGGAACTGGTGATCCAGGAGGTCCATGTCGGCGCGCTCGGCGGATTTGCGGGCGTCGCGGAGGCACTGCCGGCGATCGCGGACCTCGGGATCACCGCGATCGAACTGATGCCGGTCAACGCCTTCGGGGGTACGCGCAACTGGGGGTATGACGGAGTGCTGCCTTACGCCCCCGCCGAGAGCTATGGCACGCCCGACGCGCTGAAGGCGCTGGTCGACCGCGCGCACGAGCTTGGTCTCGCGGTGCTTCTCGACGTGGTCTACAACCACTTCGGGCCCGACGGGAATTATCTCGGCGCCTATGCCGGCGACTTCTTCGATGCCGAGGTCGATACGCCGTGGGGCGGATCGGTCGCGGTCGAGCGCGAGCCGGTACGCCGCTTCTTTATCGACAACGCGCTGATGTGGCTGGACGAGTATCGCTTCGACGGGCTGCGGTTCGACGCGGTGCATGCGATCGCCGACGATGCGTTTCTCGACGCGATGGCGAGCGAGATCCGCGCGACGATCACCGACCGGCCGGTGCATCTGGTGCTCGAGAACGAGAAGAACGACGCAGATCGGCTTAAGCCCGGACACTATGACGCGCAGTGGAACGACGATTTCCACAACGTTCTGCACGTCCTGCTGACCGGCGAAACCAGCGCCTATTATGCCGACTTCGCCGAGCGCCCGGCCGAGCGGCTCGCGCGCTGCCTGGGCGAGGGGTTCATCTATCAGGGCGAGGGATCGCCCAACCATGACGGCAAGCCGCGCGGCAAGCCAAGTGCGCATCTGTCGCCGACCGCGTTCGTCGCGTTCCTGCAGAACCACGACCAGATCGGCAACCGGGCGATGGGCGAGCGGCTCACCCTGCTCGCCGACCCACAGAAGCTCCGCGCGGCGACCGCGCTGCTGCTGCTCGGGCCGCAGATCCCGCTGCTGTTCATGGGCGACGAGAGCGGAAGCATATCGCCGTTCCTGTTCTTCACCGATTTCCACGACGAACTCGCCGACGCGGTCCGCGAGGGCCGGCGCAAGGAATTCGCGAAGTTTGCCGCCTTCGCCGATCCCGAAGCGCGCGAGGCGATCCCCGATCCCAACGCACTCGCCACGTTCGAACGCTCGCGCGCCGAGCCCGGCCCGGATGCGGAGGCCTGGCGACAGTTGTACCGCGACCTGCTGGCGATCCGCCACCGCGAGATCGTGCCGCGGCTTGCGGGGGCGATGGCCATCGGCGGGGAGGCGATCGGGAGCGGCGCGGTCGTCGCACGCTGGCGGATGGGCGACGGTGCGGTGCTCACGATCGCGCTGAACCTCGGCGACGAGGCGGTCGTATTTCCGGCGGTGGACGTGCTGTTCGAAGATGGCGATCCCGGCGCGCCCGGCAGCGTTCGTGTGGGGCTCGACCGTTGAGCCTGCGGGACCAGGCGCTTGCGGCGGGGCTGCAGCCCGAATGGACCGACGCCGGGGGTCGCGAGCAGGTCGTTCCCGATAGCGCATTGCGCGCGATCCTCGACGCGCTGGGAGACAGCGACGACGGGGACGTGACCTTCGCATCCGCCGATGTCGGCGCGCCGCTCACGCTGCCCGCGGGCTGGCACGGGCTCGCCGAACTCGCACTGGAAGGCGGGGAGACGCGGTCGGTGTCGATCGCGGATATCGCTACGAGCGGTATCGAGGTCAGTGGCTATCACACGCTGCTCCAGGGCAACCAGGCACTGCGGCTTGCGGTCGCCCCACCGCGATGTTTCACGATAGAAGACGCGGCACCGGGGCGCCGGCTCTGGGGCCCAGCGGTCCAGATCCCGGCGCTGCGTGGCGCGCATCCGGGCGCGTTCGGCGACTTCGGCACGCTCACGGAAGCTGCCCGAGCGTTCGGCGCACGCGGTGCCGATGCGCTCGCCATCAGCCCCACGCACGCGCTGTTTCCCGCCGATGCGAGCCGGTTCAGCCCCTATGCGCCGTCCAGCCGGCAGTTTCTCAACGTCCTGCTCGCCGATCCGGCGCTCGTCGGGTTCGACGTGGGGGCGCAGCCCGGGCCCGAGTTGATCGACTGGCAGGGTGGCATCCCGACACGGCTCACACAGCTTCGCCGCGCGTACGACGATCGCGCGTCGGCGTTCGCGGACGCCCTTGCCGAGTTCCGCGCGGCGGGCGGCGATGCGCTGGAAGGGCATGCACGGTTCGACGCACTCCACGCGCATTTCTTCGCGCAGACCGGCGCCAGCGGGTGGCAGGACTGGCCGGCGGCGTTCCACGATCCCGAGGGGGCGGCCGTACGCGCGTTCGTCGCCGAGCACGCGTCCGACGTCGAGTTCTACGCCTTCCTCCAATGGCTGGCCCGCCGCGGCCTCGACGCCGCGCAGCAGGCCGCGACCGGCGCAGGGATGCGCATCGGCCTGATCGCCGACCTTGCCGTCGGTCTCGACGTGGGGGGCAGCCATGGCTGGAGCCGGCGCGGCGACCTGCTAACCGGCCTGTCGATCGGCGCGCCGCCCGATCCGCTCGGTCCCGACGGGCAGAACTGGGGCATCACCGGGTTCGACCCGCGTGCGCTGCGGCGCACCGGGTTCGAGGCGTTCATCGCGACGATCCGCTCGGCGCTCGCCTCGGCGGGCGGTATCCGTATCGATCACGCATTCGGGCTGCGGCGCCTGTGGGTCGTGCCCGACGGCGCCTCCGCTGCGGAGGGTGCGTATCTCGACATGCCGTTTACGGACATGATGCGGATCGTCGCGCTCGAATCGCAGCGTGCGCAGGCGATCGTGATCGGCGAGGACCTCGGCACGCTGCCCGAGGGCTTCCGCGAGGTGATGACCGAGCGCGCGATGATGGGCATGCGCGTGCTGTGGTTCGAACGCGATGCCGACGGCTTCGTGCCGGGCGACACCTGGACCCGCGACGCGGTGGCGATGACCGGGACGCACGACCTGCCGACCGTCGCCGGCTGGTGGCAGGGGCGCGACATCGACTGGACCTGGACACTGGGTCGCCGGTCGGACGCGCCCGACGAAGCCGCCGATCGCGCCAACCGCGTCGAGGATCGCCACCAGCTCTGGGCCGCGCTCGACACCTGGGACGCGGAGCCTGCACCCGACAGCGCTGCGCCCGTCGTCGACATCGCGCTCAAGCGGATCGCGGAGACGCCGTGCGCGCTCGCGATTCTGCCGATCGAGGATCTGGTCGGACTGGTCGAACAGCCCAATCTGCCCGGTACGATCGACGAACACCCCAATTGGCGTCGCCGCATGCCCGACACGACCGAGGCGTTGCTCGCGCGCCCCGCGGTCTCGGCACGGATCGACGCGATCAACACAGGCAGGACGGCATGACCCCCCGCGCGACCTATCGCTTCCAGTTCCACAAGGACTTCACCTTCGCCGACGCCGAGGCGCTGGTGCCCTATCTCGATGCGCTCGGGATCAGCCACGTCTATGCCTCGCCCATCACGACCGCACGGACGGGGTCGACGCACGGCTATGACGTCGTCGATCCCACCCGGATCAATCCCGAACTGGGCGGCGAGGATGCGTTCCGCCGCCTCGTTGCAGCGTTGCGCGCGCGCGACATGGGCGTGATCGTCGATATCGTCCCCAACCATATGGGCGTCGCGGGCGGCGAGAACGCATGGTGGAACGACGTGCTGGCAAAGGGCGAGGGGAGTGCGTTCGCACGCTATTTCGACATCGACTGGCGCGTGCCGATGGTCCTGCCGATCCTCGGCGAACCGCTCGCCGCCGCGATCGACTCCGGTGCGCTTGCCGTCGAGCCGATCGACGGGCGGTATGTCGTCACGGCGTATGGCGAGCATCACCTGCCCATCCGTGACGAGGACCAGGCGGCCGCCGCCGACACCGACCTTCGTACGCTGCTCGGTCGCCAGCATTACCGGCTCGCGTCGTGGCGGGTCGCGAACGACGAACTGAACTGGCGGCGGTTCTTCACGATCAACGATCTTGCCGGGCTGCGCGTCGAGGACCCGGCGGTGTTCGATGCGGCGCATGCACTGATCCTGGGGCTGTACCGTGACGGCCTGATCGACGGGGTGCGGGTCGATCATGTCGACGGGCTGACCGATCCCGCCGGCTATTGCCGGATGCTGCGCGAACGGCTCGATGCGATCCGGCCAGGCGCCTATTTCGTGATCGAGAAAATTCTCGCGCGGGGCGCGCCACTGGCTAGCGACTGGGGCGTCGACGGCACCAGCGGCTACGACTTCATGGCGGAGGTGACGGGGCTGCTTCATGCGCCGGCCGGGGCGGAACCGCTGGGCGCGCTCTGGGCGGAGATCAGCGGCCGGCCGGCCGACTTCGCACCGGAAGAGCTGCGCGCGCGGCAGGACATGCTGGCTTGGCAGTTCGATGCGCAGCTACGCGCGTGCGTCTCGGCCTTCGTCACACTGGCGCGAGCGAATCCCGATCTCGATGGCGTCACGCAAGCCATGATCCACCGTGCGGTCGAGCGGCTGCTCTGGGTGTTTCCGGTGTACCGCACCTACGGCACGGGCGATGCCGCCCCCGCCGCCGACGCTGCTATCCGTGCCGAGGCACGCGAACGCGTGCAACGCTTCGTGCCGCCGGGCGAAGGGGCGGTGGTCGACCGCATCCTCGGCTGGCTCGCCGGGGACGGGCCGGGCGATGCCGAGGACGCGGTGCGACGGTTCCAGCAGCTGTCCGCCCCGATTGCCGCCAAGGCGGTCGAGGACACTGCCTTCTACCGCTATGGCCGCCTGCTCTCGCGCAACGATGTCGGGTTCGACGCGGCATGCTTCGCGACGAGCATTGCCGCGTTCCACGACGCGATGCTCGCACGTGCCCGCGACTGGCCGCACGCGATGCTCGCCACCGCAACGCACGATCACAAGCGCGGCGAGGATGTCCGTGCGCGCCTCGCGGTGCTGAGCGAGGTGCCCGACCTGTGGCGCGCGCGCGTCGCGCGGTGGCAGGCGATCGCCGCCCCGCTCGCGGAGGGCGTCGATGCGGGCGACGTGTACATGTTGTTGCAGACATTGTTCGGCGCCTGGCCGGACGAGACTGGCGCGGAAAGCCTGGAGGCTTATGGCGAGCGGATCGTCGGATGGCAGGAAAAGGCGCTGCGCGAGGCCAAGCTGCGGTCTGCCTGGGAGGAGCCCGACGACGCCTATGAAACGCGCTGCCACGACCTTGCCCGCGCGCTGCTGCGATCGCCGGCGTTCATCGCGGACATGACGGATTTCGTGTCGGAGGTCGCGGCGTCGGCGCAGGCGAACACGTTGGTGCAGGCGGCGTTGCGCTACACCGTTCCCGGGGTGCCGGACCTGTATCAGGGGACCGAGATGGCCGATCTGAGCCTGGTCGATCCCGACAACCGGCGCCCGGTGGACTATGGCGCGCGCGCGGCACGGCTGGCGGACGGTGGCGATGCGAAACAGGCGCTGATCGCACGCCTGCTCGACCTGCGACGGGCGCATCCGACTTTGTTCGCGGAGGGGTCCTACGCGCCGATCGAAGTGATCGGTGAGCGTGCGGGCCATGTGCTCGCGTTCCGACGTCAGGCCGGCGACGTCAGGCTGCTCTGCATCGTCGCGCTGCACGTCGCGAACGCCGATCCTGCCCTTGGGGCCGGCTGGTGGGGCGACACGATGCTCGCGACGGGGGAGCGGATCGCGGAGCGATTGCAGCATGCGCCGATATGGGTCGGACTCGACTGAGGCACCGCGCGGGAAGATCCGAAACCGTTTCATAGGAACGGCAACGGCTTAACCACGTTGTGTCAGTATCGATCCGGCAATCGGACGTGCCCGTGCCGTCGGCACGGGACCGTCGCGGAGCGGAGCCCGAGAGGATCAACGTGACCCAGCGTTCGTCGAATGCCGCTGTCCTCGTCGTCGAGGACGAGCCCCTGCTGCGCATGCTGGCCGTCGATCTGGTCGAGGATGCGGGGTTCCGCGTGCTCGAGGCGTGCGATGCGGACGAAGCGGTCCGTATCCTGGAGACACGGTCCGATATCGGGATCGTGTTCACCGATATCGACATGCCGGGGTCGATGAACGGTGCCGGTCTTGCGCGGTGCGTACGGCGCCGATGGCCGCCGATCCACCTCATCATCACCTCGGGACATTGCATGGCCTGCGACCTGGCCATGCCCAGCGACAGCGTGTTCGTGCAGAAGCCCTATGTCGGATCCAGCGTGGTCGCCGTGATGCAGCGGATGATCCACTGACGGCCCGTCATTTCATCGCGTAGCGCAGGCCCGCCCACAGAGTCCGCGGCGTCGCGCGCTCGACGATGCCGGCTCCGGTGACGCCGGCCTCCACACGGACATCGAACAGGTTCTCGCCGCGGAGTTCTGCGACGAAGCCGGCTGCGATCGGGAGCGCTGCATAGGCGTCGAGAGTCGTCGCCGGTGCGAGCACGCGGATATTCTGGTCGTCCTCGAACTGGCGCGCGATGTGGCGCAGCGTGAGCGACGCCGTGGCCCCCCGGTAATGCCCATCGATCGTCCCCGAGACCTGGTCGCGCGGGGTCTGCGCGGGACGCAAGCCATCGAGCGCGGCGGCGATGCCCGAGCCTTCCACACGCGAACTCGTATGCGACCACGATGCCTGCAGCCCGACGGGCCCGGGGCGCCACGACGCGTCGAGCTCGAACCCGTGCGCGCGGATCGCGTCGAGATTCTGGCGGATGCGATAGGTGGTGACGCCCGGCAGCATTTGTGGCGGCGTGGCTGTCGTCACGTTGGCGATCGCGCTCTTCAGCCGGTTGTAGAAATAGGTCGCGGCGACGCTGACCGACGGGGCGGGGGTGAGCGTGACGCCGCCCTCGACGCCCTCGAGCCGCTCGGGCGCGAGCGCGGCGTTGCCGAACGTCGCGTCGCTGCCGACGCGGAACGGGCGATAGAGTTCGTTGAGCGTCGGCAGGCGCCAGCCGCGATACGCCGCGGTGCGCAGCGTGACGCCGTCGACGACGGCCCACGCGACGCCGCCGCGGCCGGTCGCCTCGCTGCCGTCGCGGTCGGGATAGGCGGACGCGGTCAGCGGCGCGCCGAGGCCGGTCAGGGTGCGCTCGGTTAGGTAGCCGTCCTCGATCCGCCACCAGTCGACCCGGCCGCCGAGGCTGAAGGTCAGGTCGCCCGCGACCAGGCTGCCGTCCGCGAACACGCCGGTGGTCCGGCTGCTGCCCCCCGCCTGGCGTCGCCGCGTCGGCTGCGCGTTGACATAGGTGAACAGCTCCTGCGTCCTGCCGCTGACGTCGCGGACGTCGGCCCCCAGGCGCAGCGTGACGCTCTCGCCCAGCGGGGGCAGGATTTCGAAGCGCGCGCCGAGGCCGGTCGCGGGGGTGTTGTACTGATCGAGCGACTGGGTGACCGCGGTGCGCGCCGCGTTGACGCTGTTGAAGCTGCTCGCGAAGCTACGCGTCTGCAGATAGGCGAGCGCGGAATAGCCCCAGCGGCCGCGGCCAACCAAGCGGAGGCTCGCATCGGCGCCCTTGCTCTGGTTGGTGGTGAAGTCGACGCCGCGGTCGCGCGTGTCGGTGAACGCACTGGCGTTCAGCTGGAGCTCGGTCCGGGCCCCGACGCCGATGACGGTGCGGAGCGCACCCGAGGCCTGCTCGTACGGCGCCGCACGGTCGACCGGGCCGCGGTTCTCGGCGACCGTTGGGGTGAAGCCGTCGCCGCGCGCATAGGCGCCCGACAGCGTCGCGAAGCCCGCGCCGCGGACCAGCGCCGCAGACCCTTGCGCGTCGACCGAGTCGCGGCTGCCATAGGCGACGCTGCTCGACAGTGGCGTCAGTTGGTCTGGCGTTGCGCTGTCGAGCTCGACCGTACCGGCGAGCGCACCGGGCCCCTGATAGCCGCTGCCGCCGCCGCGGGTGACGCGGATCCGGCCCAGGCGCCCGCTGGCATAGGCCGGAAACGCGACCCAGCCGCCGAACGGATCGGCCTGCGGCACGCCATCGAGGATCAGCAGCGCGCGGCTCGACGCGTTGCCGCCGATCCCGCGCAGGCTGATGCCCTGGCTGGTCGGATTGGCGGAGCGCGAATCGGACCGGCGGAACTGCTGGAGACCCGCGACGTCCGACAGGATACTCTCGAGCCGGCTGCTCGCATTCGCCTGAATCCGGTCGCGGTCGATCGTGACGATGTCATAGACGCGGTCCCCCGGCGCCGCGTCGAGCCCTCGCCCGGTGACGACGATCTCCGGAGGAGCATCGGGGGTCGTTTGCCCGGCGGCGATGCCGGACCAGGGGAAGAGCAGGGCGGGCACGAGCAGATAACGCGACATCGCGCCCCCTTGGCCGGTTTGGCGCGCGAGCGACAGCCTCTGTCTGCGTCGTCAGGGACTTTTGGGCGCGGCCGGCATGACGAGCCGGAGCACGGTGGGATCAGGGATGTCGCGGCTCGGCAAATCGCGGTGGGGAGCGTCATGCCTGGCGGCACCCCGATCGACGGCGCGTGCCGGTCCGCGAGCGAGGAGTCCGGCGCCTCGCTGAGCCGCCGCGGTAATCCCAGCGTCGATGCCGGCAATATATCATACAAGTCTTTTCGATTTTAATTTTGTCATGTTCGGGCGCGGGCGTGTCCGGTCGCGCCATTCAATAGTCGACGTAATAGTCCTTGGCGAAATCGTGCCCGGCATAGGCGCGGCGCATGGTCCAGGGGAGCGGGGGGCTGGTCCAGTAGGGATCGTCGGCGGGGAGCCCGAGCGCGAGCAGGCTCTCGGCGGCGAGGTACATGCTGCCGGCGTTGGAATACCAGTCGCCGAGCGTCGGCTGGTGGCGCGTGAAGCCGATCGTCAGGAAGCCGTCGGCATCAAAGTTCGACGGATCGGCGAACACCCGGCGCTGCGCGGCCACGGTCGCGGCGCGGACCTGCCCGGCGGGCAACGTCTCCGGCAGCATCCTCTTCCAGGCGAGCTGCCCCAGCGGCTGGTGCGCCGCGGTGCGATAGGTCAGCGAGCGGCCGACTGCGGCGAACGCGCCGTCGGGGCCGACCATCCGCTCGAGCTGCGTCGCGTAGCGCTGCATCCGCTTGATCTGGACGGGCAGGCGGGTCTTGGGGGCGAGGCTGTTGAACGACGCGTCGGTCGCGATCAGCACCTGCAGGATCTGCGTCAGCATCGGGTGGATGACGTAGCTGTTGTACAGGTCGAAATGGAAATGCACGCCGTCGGCATACCAGCCGTCGCCGACATACCATTCGTCGAACTTCCGGATCGCCAGGTCGACGCGAACCGGGTCCCACTCGGCGCCGACCGCGAGCAGGAACGCCTCGTTCATGGCCGCGAAGAGCAGCCAGTTGGTATAGGGTGGCGAGATGCGGCGCAGGCCCTGGATCTCGGCGATGATCCGCGCCTTGGTCTTCGCGTCGAGCGGCTTCCACAGCGCGTCGGGTGCGCGCAGCAGCGCGCTGGAAAAATAGGCCGAATCGACCAGGGGTTGGCCGTTCGCCTTCCACAGCAGATAGTCCGGGCTCTTAGGGTCGACCGCGTGGACGTAGCTCTGCAGCGCCTGTTGCCGTAGCGTTGCGCGGCGGCGGCCCTCGGGGGTCGCGTCGTCGGGGAGCGCGAGCCAGGGCGCGATGCCGTCGATCAGCCGGCCGAACCCCTCGAAATAGCCGACCTTCGGATCGCGGCCGTCCCAGGTGGGGCTGAGTTCGAGCTTCCATTCGGCCTGCAATTTGCCGCGCGCCATCCGGTCGAGCACCGGGCTTGCCATCTTGTCGAGCAGTCCGAGCATATAGGCGCGGTCGGTCTTGCCGTCGGGCAAGGGGACATCACCCGCTTCGGGACGCTGTGCCGTGGCGGGGGTCGCTGCCAGTGCCGCCCCGCCTGCCAGTGCCGCCAGGACTCCGCGTCGCGCTACGCCTTCGGTCATTTGCCATCCTTCGGCACGGTGAAGTCGAGCCGCTCGCCGGCGGCATAGGCGTCCCAGGCGGCGCGGGTGCGATAGGCGCCGCTCTTGTCCCAGGTCGAGCCCGCGAAATAGACGAACGGCTTGCCCGGCGTCGCGCGGACCATCACCAGATGGTTGTCGGCATCGTCGCGGATCGCGACGATCGTCGCGGGATCGACACGAACCGCGATCCCCATCCGGCCATGCTCGCCGTCCTGCGGCCCCCACCAGGAGAGCACGCCCTTCTCGCGGTCGACGGTCAGCTCGCCGCCGGCGCCCGTGGTGCGCTTGCCGATGCCGATCCCGACGACCAGTTCGCCCGGCTTGTTCGAGGACAAGGTCGAGACCATCCGCGTGAAGTTGGTGCCTAGCGGCAGCGTGAAGCGCCGCGACTCCCAGACTTTGCGGCCGATATCGACCGGCCAGGGCGCATAGTCGACGCGGAAGTCCGCCGCCGGGCCGCTCGAGAGGATGCGGTAGCCGCGGTAGTTGCGAGAGGTCCACAGCTTGTTGTCGGCCCAGATGCCGAGCCCGCCCATGCCGCGCCCGGCGCCGACATTGTAGAAGTCGATGCCCTCGCCATGATAGCCATGCTGGTCGCCGGTGCGCAGCTGGCGGTCGGCGAACGGCCAGGCGACGTTCTTGCCCCAGGCGTCAATGCCGGAGCCCGACGGCGGCTCGATCGCCTCGAGCGCATGGCCGTAGATGCGGTGCGCGGTGCGGTCGTTCTCCCAGAGGAGGTCGTCGTAGCGGTAATCCGCTAGTTTGACGCGTGCCGCGGGCTGGCGGTCTGCGCCTGTGGGCGGGGTCAGCGGTTTGACGATGGGCGGCATGACCGGCGAGTCCTGCGCCGCGGCGCCCGCCGACAGCGCGAGCAGCACGAGAGCGAGCCGCGCGGTCACTGGACCACCGTGGCGCTGGCGGGCTGTGCGGCGGCGGGCGTGGTGCCGTCGCCCGCGAACGGGCGCAGGACGAATCCGAAGCTGCGCGGCGCGAGCGGGATGCGATACGCCGCCAGCGGTTGTCCGGTCGCATCCCAGTTGGTGTTGCCGCCAACGCCCGCCTGGACCGCGTCGATCAGCAGCGTGTCGTGGTCGTGGGGCATGATGTCGCTGCTCTTTCGCGCACCCGGCGCGCGGCGCGACAGGTCTCCATAGGGGAAGGCGAGCGCGTTCATCGACAGCGGCGCGTCGCCGGTGATGCGCAGGCCGCCGGTGCCGGCCTGCGAGACTTCCATCCAGCGGACGTCGGTCTTGTTGCCGGTCTCCTGCGGGCGCATGTAATCGTGGTTCTGGTCGGCGATCCGCCCGCGCCACAGCCCAATCGCGGCGCTGGTTTTCCGGTCCGCATAGCTCTCGTGCGGGCCGCGGCCATACCATTCGACCGTGTCGATCGCCGACGGCATGCTGTAGGCGAGACCGATCCGCAGCGGCCCGGGCAGGTCGACTTTCAGCGGCGTGAAGCTGCCCTCGACCGCGACCGACCCGTCGCCCTTCATCGTGTAGCGCGTGACGAACCGCGCGGCGCCGTCGCCCACCGCATGGCGGACGGTGACGGTGGCGCCGCTTGCCTCGATGCCCTCGACGCGGCGCTGGTCCGACGCGGTCTTCCACGCGCCGTGCGTCTTCTCGGCGCCCGTGCCGATGTCGTTGTCGATCAGCGCGCGGTAGAAATGCGGTGTGCCGCCGGCGAGCAAGGTGCGGCCGTTCGCGGCATAGTCGGTCATGAGGCCGGTCTTGCGATCGATCGACAGCGTCGCGCCCGCCGCACTCAACCGGATCGTGTCACCCTTGTTGCTCAGCGCGACGTCGCCCGACAGACCGGTGGTAGGGACGGGGGTCACCGGCCCCATCGCGAACTGGTCCCAGCCGATGACCTGGCCCGCGGGCACCTGCGGCACCGAACCTTCCTTCGCCCGCGCGCGCATCGTCAGCCAATATTCCGCGCCCGGCTTGCGGGTCAGCGCCGGCAGCGCGAGCGTCACCGCCTCGCGGCCATGCGCGGCGGTGTGGAGCGTCGGCAGCGCGCCCTTCGCGACGGCCACGCCGTCCTCCATCACCTCCCACGACAGGTCGTACCCCGACAGGTCGACGAAATCGTGTCGGTTGACCACGGTCACCTTGCCGCTGCCCACGTCGAAATCGGCGAACTGGATCGGCGCATAGACCTTCTGCACCTCGAACAGATGCGGGTTGGGGGTGCGGTCGGGTTGGAGCAGCCCGTCGCCGAACTCGATGTCGCCACCCGGGTTGGGACCATAGACGCCGCCGTCGCCCCAATAATGTTTGCCGTCGGCGGTCTTCTGGTTGGTCGACTGGTCGACCCAGTCCCAGATGAAGCCGCCCTGCATCTTGTCGGGATGCGCGTAGATGGTGTCCCAATATTCCTTCAAATTACCGCCCGAATTGCCCTGCATGTGCGCATATTCGCACAGGATGATCGGCTGGCGGAAATTCCAGTTGGTCGCGTAGTCGACCATGCGGTCGGGGGTGTCGTACATCGGCGCGTAGATGTCGGCATAGTCGTTGGGGCGCGGTTCGCCGGTCCAGGTGCCCCAGCCGAGATAGCTGATCAGCCGGCCCGGATCGCGGCCCTTCGCGGCGGCGGCGGCATGCGCGAAGGCGGGGCCGATCCCGGCCTCGTTGCCGAGCGACCAGAAGATGATCGAGGGGTGGTTCTTGTCGCGCTCGACCATGTTCGCGACGCGGCTGACATGCGCGGCGTCCCAGGCGGGGTCGAAGCCGAGCTGGTACTTGCCGCGCTCCTCGGGATGCTTGTTGGCATGGTCCATATAGCCGTGGCTCTCGATGTTCGCCTCGTCCATCACGTACAGGCCGTAGCGGTCGGCAAGGTCGTAGAGCCGCGGGTCGTTCGGGTAATGCGAGGTGCGCAGCGCGTTGATGTTGTTGCGCTTCATCAGCTGGATGTCGCGCTCCATCGATTCCAGCGAGATGGTGTGGAAGGTGTCGGGGTCGTGCTCGTGCCGGTTGACGCCGCGGATCGTGATCGGCTTGCCGTTGACGGTGACGAGGCCGTTGCGCATCGCGACGGTGCGAAAGCCGATCCGGCTATAGGTCGACTGGATGATCGCGCCCTTGGCGTCATAGAGCTCGACCAGCAGCATGTAGAGCGCAGGCGTCTCCGCGGTCCAGGGCTTCACGCCGGGGACGACGCCGGTCAGCGTGACGGTCCGCTCGGCCGCGCCGGCGGCGACGGGAGCGGAGCGCGTCAGCACCGGCTTGTCGCCGTCGAGCAACGTCATCCGTGCAGACGTCGCAGCGCCCGGCGTCACCGTGACGTCGACCGCCAGCGTGCCGTCGCGGTAGCTCGGATCGAGCCCGGCATGGACGAAGAAGTCGCGCACGCGCGTCTTGGGTGCCGCCATCAGGAACACCTCGCGCTCGATCCCCGAGACGCGCCAGAAATCCTGGTCCTCCAAATAGCTGCCGTCGGACCAGCGGAAGACCTGGATCGCGATGGTGTTGCGGCCGGGTTTCAGCTGCCTGGTGACGTCGAACTCGGAGGGGAGCTTGCTGTCCTCCGAATAGCCGACCTTCACGCCGTTGACCCAGACGTAATAGGCCGACCCCGCTGCCCCGATGTGCAGGATGACGTCGCTGCCCGTCCAGCCCGCGGGCAGATCGATATCGCGGCGGTACGACCCGACCGGGTTCGTCGCGTGCGGGATCAGCGGGCGGTTGGCGGGAAAGGGGTAGGCGATGTTGTTGTAGCGCGGCTGGTCATAGCCTTCGGTCTGCCAGTCGGCGGGGACCTTGATCTCCTTCCATGTCGACACGTCGTAATCGGGGCGCTCGAACCCGGCGGGCAGGCGGTCCGCATCGGGCGAGAAGGCGAACCGCCACAGCCCGCTCAGCAGCAGGAAGCGGTCGGACTTGGTGCGGTGGCCGGCGATCGCCTTGGCGCGCGTCTCGAACGGAAAACCGGTGGCGCGCGCAGGCTGCTTGCCGATCGCGAACACCGCGGGGTTCTCCCAGTCGGGGCGGTCGGGCGAGACCTGCGGCTGAACCGGGGCGACCGGGCGGTTCTGCGCGCCGGCCGGCATCGCGGTGGCCAGGCTCAGCAGCGATCCGGTCAGGATCAGCGATACGCGTGAACGCAAAATACTCTCTCCTCAGGTCCCCGTTTCGACGGTTCCAGGGCTGGCCACCATCGCGTGGCCACCATCTGGATATCTCGTCGAAGATAGATTAGTCATACAAGCGATGATCGATAGTACAAGTCCGGTCCGCAGTGGGTGCGGCCGGCGTACGAGGGAGGGAACGCGCTTGGTAAGACGGACGTCATCGCTGACCGACGACCTGTTCGTCAAACTCGAGGCGCGGATCCGATCGGGCGAGATGCCGCCGGGATCGCGCTTCCCCGCACAGAAGGACATCTGTGCGGCGGAGAATGTCAGTCGCACCGTGGTGCGCGAGGCATCGGCGCGGCTCGCGGCGCAGGGGCTCACGACGTCGCGGCAGGGGTCGGGCGTGTTCGTCGCCGCCACCGCGGCCTACCGCGCGTTCCAGGTGACGCGCGAGGAACTGGGCGAGCTCGCCGACGTCATCAAGCTGCTCGAGATGCGGCTCGCGATCGAGACCGAGATGGCGGCGCTCGCGGCGGCCCGGCGGACCACCGCGAACATCGGCGAGATCCGCGCGGCGCTGCAGCGGATGGCGGAGGTCAGCGAAGATGCCGAGGCCGCGGCGCAGGCCGACATCGCCTTCCACCTCGCGATCGCGCGCGCGACGCAGAATGATTATTACGTCCGCCTGATCGACTTCCTCGGGCTGCGGCTGGTGCCGCCGCGCAGCCTGTACCTGCGCGACCAGTCCGCCGAGTCGCATCGCGCCTATGCGGCGCTGGTGCGGATCGAGCATGACGCGATCCTCGATGCGATCGTCCGGATGGATCCGCCGCGCGCGCGCGACGCGGCGCGCCATCACATGCAGGAAAGCCTCAGCCGGCACAGCGAGCTGAGCGAGATCGCGCAGCTGCGCGATGCCGACTGACCGTCGCCTGCAGCCAGCATCATTCCCATCGGAGACCAATGCATGATCGTGCGTTCCCTTGCTGCCCTAGCCTTGCTCGCCGCACCCGTGCCGGTGTTCGCGCAAGCGCCCGTGACGCGCGCTCCGATGGTGAAAGCGGACCCGATCGCGATGGCGACGAAGCTTGCCGAGTGGCAGCTGGCCCGGCTCGACGCCGCGAACGTGTCGCGCGTGACGACCGAGACGAAGAACCCGCGCGCCTGGGAACAGGCGGTGTTCTGGGTCGGGATGACCGCGCTCGCGGATGCCGGCGGTCCGCCCGCGATCCGGCAGGCGGTGCTCGACATGGGTCGCCGCAACGCGTGGCTGCCCGCACGGCGGCCCTATCATGCCGACGATCTGGTGATCACCCAGTCCTATCTCTGGGCGGCGCAGCACGGGGCGGGGGCGCCCGCGCGGGCGCCGACGCGGAAAGCGTTCGACTATATCCTCGCCAATCCGCCGCGCGTCGGGCTGCCCTTCTACCAGCCGCCCGAGGGGTATGACGCGACCGAGTGCCTGAAGCGCTGGTGCTGGTGCGACGCGCTGTTCATGGCGCCGCCGGCGATGCTCGCGCTGTCGGCGCAGACCGGCGACGCGCGCTACCGTGAGTATGCGATGCGCGAATATTGGGCAACGGTCGACTTCCTCTACGACCCTGCCGAGCGGCTGTTCTACCGCGACAGCCGCTTCTTCGAGCGCCGCGACGACAAGGCGCGCAAGCAGTTCTGGTCGCGCGGCAATGGCTGGGTGTTCGCCAGCATGCCGCGGATCATCCCGCTGCTCGCCAAGGGCAGCGCCGACCGCAAGCGGATGGAGGCGCTGTTCGTCGAGATGGCCGCGCGGCTCGCCGACCTGCAGAAGCCCGACGGATACTGGGCCCCGTCGCTGCTCGCGGCCGAGGACTCGCCGCCGGAATCGAGCGGCACGGGGTTCTTTACCTACGGCATGGCGTGGGGCGTGAAGGCGGGATTGCTCGACGCGCGTCGCTATCGTCCGGTGGCGGATCGTGGCTGGGCGGCACTGACGCGGTCGATCCGGCCCGACGGCCGGCTCGGCTGGGTGCAGCAGGTCAGCGACCGGCCCGAAAAGGTCGAGGCGGCAGACACGCAATATTACGGCGTCGGCGCGTTCCTGCTCGCGGCGACCGCAATGGACGCGCTGGGCAAACGCTGACGAACGTCCATTGTTGTAATACAAGCTTGCGGTCGTCGATCCCCCCTGATAGGTCATGCTCAAGTCGGACAAGAGACGACACGGGTGAGGGGGGGATGCGATGAATTTGCTCGGCACCACGATATTGGCGCGGTCGGCGCTATTCGCCTCGGCGCTTCTCGCGAGCGGCCAGGTGTCGGCGCAAATCGCGCCTGCGCCCGAGACCGCCGAACAGGCCACGGCGCAGGACGATACCAGCACCGACATCATCGTCACCGCGCAGAAGCGCGAGGAGCGCGTCCAGGACGTGCCGCTCGCGGTCCAGGTGCTGACCGGCGACACGCTGCAGGCGCAGGGCGTCCGCCAGTTCGCCGACCTGACCAAGGCGAGCCCGTCGCTGGTCATCAAGCCGTCCGAGCAGCCGGTGAACAATTCGATCTCGATCCGCGGCATCGGCACCTTCGCCTTCTCGCCCAGCGTCGAGCCCAGCGTCGCGGTGCAGATCGATGACGTGCCCGTCCAGTTCCTCGCGCGCGCATTCGCCGACTTGTCGGACATCGAGCGCGTCGAAATCCTGCGAGGGCCGCAGAGCACGCTCTATGGCCGCTCGGCGTCGGCCGGTCTCATCAACATCGTCACGCAGGGGCCGACCAAGACGCTGACCGGCCGCGTCGCCGTGCTGGCGACGACCGACGACGAATATGGCTGGAACTTCGCCGGCGCGGGGCCGATCACCGACAGGCTCGGCTTCCGGGTAAGCGGCAATTTCGACAAGTTCCGCGGCAATGTCGACAACCTCTTCAACGGCAACAAGGTCAGCGGGTTCGAGACGCTGTCGCTGAAGGGCAAGCTGGTCTGGGATCCGACCGACACGCTCAACCTGACCGCGCAGATCGGCTATGTCGACGGCCAGACCACGATCGGGCGCCCGTTCATCCGCGTGTCGCCCAATGCGCGGCTGCGCGGGGTCGCCGCCAACACGCCCGCGGTGTTCGCGCCCAGGGTGAGCTTCACCGACGCAAACCAGTCGGTCGTCAACAACATCGATTCCGGGACCGATTACAGCGACACCGCGGTCTCGCTGCGCGCCTCGCTCGATCTCGGGCCGGCGACGCTGATGTCGATCACCGCGTATGACAAGTTCAAGCAGTTCGACATCCTCGACCAGGACGAATCGGCGATCGCCTCACTCGACAACAGCCAGTTCGGCACCTTCCGGACCAAGGCGTTCTCGCAGGAGTTCCGGCTGATCTCGCCCGGCGCGGACCGGTTCCGCTACACGCTCGGACTGTTCTATTCGAACCTCGAACTGACGCGCGACTTCACCCGCGGACCGTTCTTCTCGCAGGCGCGCTGGTATGCGACCAACGGCACCAAGCAATATGCCTCGTTCGGGCAGGTCGAGTTCGACCTGGTGAAGGGCACCACGCTGATCGGCGGCGCGCGCGCCGGGCGCGGCGAGATCGACTATACGTTCCAGGATATCCTGAACGGCAATGCGCGCTTTGCCGGCGCCGATAGCGAAACGTTCGAGACCTACAAGGCGGGGCTCCAGCAGCAGGTCGCGACCGACGTCATGGCGTTCCTGACCTATGCGACCGGGCACAAGGGCCAGGCTTATGACATCGGCACCGGGTTCAACCTGCTGCGCCAGCGGACCGGGCCGGTGCAGCCCGAAACCTCGAAGGACTGGCAGCTTGGGCTGAAGAGCCAGTTCCTCGACCGCCGTGTGACGCTGAACGTCACGCTGTTCGACACCAAGTTCGATAATTTCCAGGCGCAGGGCATCGAGACCCTGCCCGACGGCACGATCAACTTCCGTCTGGCGAACGTCGGCAAGCTGCGCACCCGCGGCGTCGAGCTGGAGAGCAGCGTCCGGCTGGCGCGTGCGTTCAACATCACCGGCGGCGTGACCTATAACGACGCCGAGATCACGTCCTTCCCGTTCGGCCAATGCTATCCGGGCCAGACGGTGGCGCAAGGCTGTGTCGGCACGCCGTCGCGCCAGAACCTCGCCGGCTTCCGCCCGGCGCAGGCGCCCGAATGGAAGGCCGCGGTCAGCGGCGATTTCACGCCGCACCTGACCGACGACCTCGACGGCCTGCTTCAGGCGTCGGCGACCTACCAGAGCAAGATCAACTATTCGATCTCGCAGGATCCGCAGAACGCGCAGCCCAAATACACGATCGTCAACCTGTCCGCCGGCATCCGCCACCCCGAGCGGCGGTGGGAGATCGTCGCGTTCGTCAACAACGTGTTCGACAAGCAGTATTTCTCGAACCTGGCGAACTCGTTCGGCAACCAGGGCAATGCACTGGCGACGCAGAGCTATCTGCCGCGCGACTTCCGCCGCTATGGGGGCGTGCGCGCGTCGTATAATTTCTGACCGGGGGCACGGGACAGGATGATCTTCTTTGCCAGGTGCGGCGGCGTCGTGAGCGTACCCGCACGATTGGCAAACACCGTCTGCCCATTCGGCACGGCGGCTGCTATCGGGTCGTCATGTTGAAGACCCATATCAAGCGTCGTGCCGCGCAGGGCGCGCGGGCCGTGCAGGCGCTCGCGGACATCGAGGCATCGATCACTGCGCTGAACGACGAGGATCTGCTCGATCTCGCCGATATCTTCTCGGGTGAGACGCCGACCGCAATCGGGGACGCAGCGTCGATGGAGGTCAAGCGTCGAGGCCTCAGCCTCTGACGCGAGCGCTCACCCCTGGATCTCGCGGCCGCCCTTCCACAGGCGCAAAACCCGGCCCTGGACGGGCAGGCCGGCGAACGGCGTGTTCCCGGCGCTTCCCTTGAACGCGTCGCCGACGATCTGCCAGGGTGCTGCGGAGTCGTAGAGCAGCAGGTCGGCGGGCTTGCCGATTTCGAGTGTGCCTGCGTCCAGTCCCAGCACCTGCGCGGGATTGCGGGAGAGCAGCGCGAACAGTCGCGGCAGGTCGATCGCCGCGTCGCGGACCAGCATCAGCGCGAGCGGCAACAGCGTCTCCGCGCCCGCCATGCCGGCGTCAGAATCGGCGAAGGGCAGGCGCTTCGCTTCCGGGCCATGCGGGTCGTGGCCCGAACACAGCAGGTCGATCGTGCCGTCGGCGATCGCGGCGACCGCGGCCTGGCGATCGGCCTCGGCGCGCAACGGCGGCGACAGATGCGCGAAGGTCCGGAAATCGCTGACCGCGATGTCGGACAGATGTAGATAGGCGGGGGTGATCCCGCACGTGACCGCGACGCCGCGACGCTTGGCGGCGCGGACCAGGTCGAAGCCGGCGGCGGTCGTCACATTGCGCAGGTGGAGCCGCGCGCCGGTGTCTTCCGCGAGCATCAGGTCGCGCGCGATTGCCAGCGCCTCGGCGACCGCAGGTGCTGCCGGGAGGCCGAGCCGTGTCGCGGTCTCGCCCGCCGTCGCGACCGCGCCCGCGGCCAGCCCGCCATCCTCGGCATGCGTGACCACGGCGACGTCGAGGTCGCGGGCATAGGCGAGCACGCGGTGCATCACGCCTGAATCGGCGATCCAGCGTCGCCCGGTGCCGATCGCGCGCGCACCGGCGGACAGGCAGATCGCCATCTCGGCGAGATCCTCGCCCTGCAGCCCGCGGGTGGCGGCGGCGATCGGGTGGATCCACAGGTCGGGCTTGCCGATCAGCGCGGCGCGCTGGACGATGCCGGGGTCGTCGAGTACCGGCGACTGGTCGGGCATGACGCCGACACGGACGATCCCGCCAGCGCGGAACGCCGCGCGGTCGATCGCGAACACGCCGAAATCGACGATCCCGGGCGCCAGCGTCTTGCCGCCGCAGTCGATCGTCTCGGCATCCGCGGGCACGTCGAACATGCCGGTCGCGACGATCGCGCCCTCGCGGACGAGCACGCCACCACGCGACACGCCGCCGACCGGACAGACGAGCTCGGCGTTGAGGAACGCGCGGATCATGCCCAGCCCTCCACGCCGCGCGCTCGGCGCGTGAGGACGTCTAGGCACGCCATGCGGACCGCGACTCCCATCTCGACCTGTTCGGTGATCGCGGAGCGGGCATGGTCGGCGACGGCGGAATCGATCTCGACGCCGCGGTTCATCGGACCCGGGTGCATGACGAGCGCGTCGGGTGCGGCGCGTGCGAGGCGCTCGAGCGTGAGGCCGTAGCGAAGGCGATATTCGCGCGTCGAGGGGACATAGGCGCCGTCCATCCGCTCGTTCTGCAGCCGGAGCATCATCACCACGTCCGCGCCGTCGAGCGCCCTGTCGAAATCGGTGAAGGGCGTGACGCCCATCCGCTCGATCGCGGGCGGCATCAGCGTCGAGGGCGCGCAGACCCGGACCTCGGCGGCGAGCGCGGTGAGCGCCAAAATGTTCGATCGCGCGACCCGGCTGTGGAGCAGGTCGCCGCAGATCACCACGCGCTGGCCGGCGATGCTGCCCTTGCGACGGCGGATCGTCAGTGCGTCGAGCAGCGCCTGGGTCGGGTGTTCGTGGCGGCCGTCGCCGGCGTTGAGCACGGGGCAATCGACCTTGCCCGCGATCAGCCGGACCGCGCCCGAGCTCATGTGGCGGATGACGATGACGTCGGCGCGCATCGCGTTGAGCGTCATCGCGGTGTCGATCAGCGTCTCGCCCTTCTTCACGCTCGACTGCGCGGCGTGCATGTTGACGACGTCCGCGCCGAGCCGCTTGCCCGCGATCTCGAACGACAGCAATGTGCGCGTCGAATTCTCGAAGAACGCGTTGATCTGCGTGAGGCCGGCGAGCCGCTTGTCGGGGGTCGCATGCGTCCGGTTCGCCTCGACCCAGGTCTCGGCCTCGTCGAGCAGGAACGCGATCTCGTGGGGCTGCAGCCCGTCGATCCCGGTCAGATGCCGGTGCGGGAAGACGGCGCCGCCTTCGATGAGGGTGGCGGGGCGGTGATCGGACATGCGCATTAAAATGGCGAGGTAGCGCCCGCGGCCGGTACGGGCAAGCGTGACGCGTGGTTAACCTCCGCTTAGGCAGGGCGTGGCAGGGTCGGCATATCGGGGGGCAGGTGCAGACGAGAGCGACCGGAAACTGGTGGGAACGGCGGTGGGTGGCGTATGCGCTGGCGCTCGCCTGCGCGGTGCCTTTGCTGTGGCCGGCCTTGCCGCCGCTTGCCGACGTGCCGGGCCACATGGCGCGCTGGCATGTGTCGATGGCGCTCGATCGATCGGCCGACCTGCAGCGTTACTACGACTTCCACTGGGAGGTGATCCCCAATCTGGGGATGGACTTGATCGTGCCCGCGCTGGCGACGCTGTTCGGGCTGGCGTTCGCCACCAAGCTCGCCGTGATGGCGATCCCCGTGCTGACCGCGGCGGGATTGCTGGCGATGGCGCGCGCGGCGCATGGCCGCATTCCACCGACCGCGCTGTTCGCGCTGCCGCTGGCCTATGCCTGGCCGTTCCAGTTCGGGTTCGTCAACTTCGCGCTGTCGCAGGCGCTCGCCTTCTGCGCGACGGCGTTGTGGTTGCGGCTTGGGCAAGGCGGGCGGCTAGGGATGCGCGCCGCGTTGTTCGTGCCGATCGCCTGCGTGATCTGGGTCACGCACAGCTTCGGCTGGGGGATGCTGGGGCTGATCGCGCTCGCGGCCGAGCTCGCTCGGTTGCGCGGCGAGGGCAGGAGCTGGGTGTCGGCGCTGATCGGGGCGGGGGTGCAGTGCGTTCCGCTGGCCGCGCCGCTGCTGGTCATGCTTTCGGGACGGGGCGGCGGAGCGCTCGGGGCGGACGACTGGTTCGACTGGTCGGCGAAACTATTGTGGGTCATGGGGATGCTGCGCGATCGCTGGCAGTGGTTCGACCTGGCGTCGCTGCTGCCGCTCATCGCCGTGCTGTGCGTCGGCGCGCGCAGCGCGCGGCTCGGGCTGTCACCGCTGCTCGCCTGGCCGGCGCTGCTGTGCCTCGTGGCGTTCGTGCTGTTGCCGCGATTGTTGATGGGCGGGGCCTATGTGGACATGCGGATGATCCCGGCCGCAGTGATGCTGGCGCTGGTCGCGGTGAAGCCGCCTGCGGATGCGCGGTTCGGCCGCACGCTCGCGGTGCTGGGGTTAGCCTTCCTGCTCGTGCGACTGGTCGGCACGACGGCCAGCTACGTCCTGCGGTCGGGTGAGCAGCACAGCGAGCTTGCCGCCATCGAGGCGATTCCGCGCGGCGCGGCGGTGCTGACGTTGGTGGCGCGGCCGTGTGGCGACCTGTGGGGCGCACAGCGCGAGGACGTGCTGCCGGGGATCGCGGTCGTGCGCCGTGATGCCTTCGTCAACGCCAACTGGGCGATCGCGGGGCAGCAGTTGCTGAGCGTGCGGTACGCGCAGGCCGGGCGCTACCGGGTCGATCCGTCGCAGCAGATGGCGGCGGCCGGCTGTTCGGTCGGCGGCCCGGATTTCAAACGCGCGATCGCGCGCTTCCCGCGGGCGGCGTTCGGCTATGTCTGGACGATCGGCTTCCCGCCGGGCACCGCCAAAGCCGACGACCTCCGACTCGTCTGGAGCAGCGGACGATCGGCGCTCTACCGCGTCGCGCGCTAGATCTGGACCGAGACGAGCGCGTCGATCGCCGCCTGCAGGATGACCGCGGCGGCGTGGTTGTCGATCCGCTCGGCCCGCTTGGCGCGGCTGATATCCTGTTCGATCATTACGCGTTCGGCAGCGACCGTCGACCAGCGTTCGTCCCACAACAATATGGGATGGCCGAGATCCTTCAGGTTCTGCGCGAACGCACGCGTCGATTGCGATCGCGGGCTCTCGCTGCCGTCGAGGTTGATCGGCAGGCCGATGACGATCCCGACGACGACCTGCTTGGCCATCAGCTCGACCAGCGCGGCCTTGTCCTTCTGGAACTTGGTGCGGCGGACGAGCGTGGCGGGGCTGGCGAAGCTCCACCCGGCGTCGCACAGCGCGGTACCGATCGTCTTGGTCCCGACGTCGAGCCCGATCAGCCGGCCGCCGTTCGGCAGCGCATCGCGGAATTGTGCCGACGAGAGCGTGATCATTCGAACGCTGCCAGTCGCCGGTTCGCATCCGCGCGGACGTTCGCCCAGAACAGGCTGTAGTCATAGACGTGGTAGTTGTTGCCCGGGAGCACATAAGGCCCGACGTCCGGCCCTTCGCCGATCGCGAGGATCCCACGGCCGATGCAGCGCGCCGGCACGCGACCCGCGACGATCTGCGCGGTGCCGAGGTCCTTCGACGGATAGAGCGTGCCGAGGTTGGCCGAGGCGGGCGCGGGCGTATCGGGGCGGCCGAGCAGCGGGTTGGTGCAGACCATCGGCGTATGATCGCGCGTGCGGCCGTCGAAGCCGGTGGTCCTGTCATAGGTGTCGACGACCAGCGACGGGTCGGCGGGCTCGGCATAGGTCTGCCACGACAGGAGGCAGCGGGTCTGTGCCGGCTGCTGGCATTCGGGGAGGCCGAGCCGCGACAGGTCGGTGGTGCGCGAGACCGGCCAGCCGACGACATAGGCGGCGACGATCCGCTTCGCGAGCGCGGGGTCGGCCGCGACGCGGTCGCGCAGCAGGCGGGTCAGGTGCAGCGCGCCCTGGCTGTGGCCGGCCAGGATGATCGGGCGGGTCGGCCCGGCCTGTTTCAGGAAGATGTCGAAGGCTGCCGACACGTCGCCATAGGCCAGGTCCAGGGCCCGCGCGCTCTCGGCGGCGCTGGTCAGGAACGCACCGAACGTCGCCTGGCGATAGCGCGGCGCCCAGATGTCGCCGGCCGCGTTGAATGCACTCGCCTGCCCGCGCAGGAAGAGCTCCGCGCGGGCGTTCGTCTCGGGATCGTCGACCGGCGCGTTCCAATGGTCGCGGCTGATGTACGATGTCGGATGGATGAAGAAGATCGCCGCGCCGGTGCCGGGCTTGCCCGGAGTGTAGCCCGCCGGGGTCCAGAACGCCGGATTGCCCCGCTTGTCGGGGCGCGCCAGCCACATCGCGGGCCGTTCGTAGATCGCGGCGGCGACGCGCGGCTGGTCGCGGAACGCTTCGCCCGGCACCATCGCGATCCGCATCAGCTGCGTGCCGAACAGCCGGTAGGCAAAGGCGGCGGCGATCGCGAGGACGATCAGCGCGGCGACGACATAGAGGAATTTGCGGGCCAAGCGGGACTTTCGGACGGGAGCTCGGCTCGCTCGTGCCGCATGGGCGGGCGCGTTGCAATCTCCCGTTCTCGCGACCGGCATCGATATTCCTCCCCTGCAAGGGGAGGTGGCTGGCGCAGCCAGACGGAGGGGTGTCACCCTCTCGATAGCGTGTCACCCCTCCGTCAGTCCTACGGACCGCCACCTCCCCTTGCAGGGGAGGATGGGCACGGGGTTACCAAAAGCGTTGCGCCTGCGCTGGCGGCGGTGCTAGCCGAGCGCCATGTCAGTCGATACCGCAACCGTGAAACGGATCGCGAGCCTAGCCCGCATCGCGATCACCGAGGAGGACGCCGTCAAGATGGCGCCCGAACTCGACACCATCCTCCACTGGATCGAGATGCTCGGCGAGGTCGACACGCAAGGCGTCGAACCGATGACCGCCGTCATCCCCAACACGCTCCGCCTACGCGACGACGTCGTGACCGATGGCGGCATCCGCGAGCAGGTGCTGGCCAACGCGCCGGTGGCCGAACACGGCTTCTTCGCCGTGCCGAAGGTGATCGAATAATGACCGAGCTTACCGATCTGGGGATCGCCGCGATCCGCGACGGCGTCCGCGACGGCGCGTTCAAGGCGCGCGACGTGGCCGAGGCGTTCGTGGCGAAAGTCAGTGCCGCCAAGGCCTTGAACGCGTTTCTTGTCGAGACGCCCGAGCATGCGCTCGCCGCCGCCGATGCCGCCGATGCAGCGCGCGCGGCGGGCGAGACGCTCAAGCCGCTGGCCGGCGTGCCGATCGGCATGAAGGACCTGTTCTGCACCAAGGGCGTGGCGACCACCGCGGCGAGCCACATCCTCGAAGGCTTCACGCCGACCTATGAGTCGACCGTCTCGCAGAATCTGTGGGATGCGGGCGCGGGGATGCTCGGCAAGCTCAACATGGACCAGTTCGCGATGGGCTCGTCCAACGAGACGTCGGCGTTCGGCAACGTGATCTCGCCGTGGCGGCGCAGCGACGGCGGCAACGCGCCGCTCGCACCCGGCGGATCGTCGGGCGGCAGCTCGACCGCGGTCGCGGCGCGGCTGTGCCCGGGCGCGACCGGCACCGACACCGGCGGGTCGATCCGCCAGCCCGCGGCGTTCACCGGGATTTCCGGGATCAAGCCGACCTATGGCCGTTGCTCGCGCTGGGGAACGATCGCGTTCGCGTCGAGCCTCGACCAGGTCGGACCGATGGCGCACGACGTCCGCGACTGCGCGATCATGCTCGGCGCGATGGCCGGGTTCGATGCCAAGGACGCGACCTCGCTCAAGCTCGACGTCCCCGCATGGGAAGCCGGGCTGTCGAGCGATATGAAGGGGTTGCGCGTCGGTATTCCCAAGGAATATCGCGTCGACGGCATGCCTGAGGAGATCGAGGCGCTGTGGCAGCAGGGCATCGACTGGCTCAAGGACGCCGGCGCCGAGATCGTCGAGGTCTCGCTGCCGCATACCAAATACGCACTGCCCGCTTACTACATCATCGCACCGGCCGAAGCGTCGTCGAACCTCGCGCGCTATGACGGCGTACGCTACGGGATCCGCGACCTGCCCGCGGGCGCCGGGCTGCAGGACATGTACGCCGCGACGCGCGCGGACGGGTTCGGGCCCGAGGTGAAGCGCCGCATCATGATCGGCACCTATGTGCTGTCGGCCGGGTTCTACGACGCCTATTACACGCAGGCGCAGAAGATCCGGACGCTGATCGCGCGTGATTTCGAGCAGGCCTGGGCCAAGTGCGACGTGTTGCTGACCCCGACCGCGCCGTCGGCGGCGTTCGCGCTCGGCGAGAAGTCGGACGATCCGATCGCAATGTATCTCAACGACGTGTTCACCGTGCCGTCGAGCCTCGCAGGGCTGCCGGCGATGTCGGTGCCGGGCGGCCTCGACCATCACGGCCTGCCGCTGGGACTGCAGATCATCGGCAAGCCGCTCGACGAGCAGGGCGTGCTGAACGCAGGTCTCGCGATCGAGGAGCGCGCCGGGTTCGTCGCGCGCCCAGAGAGCTGGTGGTAAGCAACCGCGCCTTCGTCACGCGCAACATAGCGGTGCTGCGCGAGGCGCAGAACGCACTCAACGTGGCGTTCGGGGCGATCCTCAGCGCCTATGTCGGCGTGTCGCTGTCGGAGATCGACAACCATCCGTTCGATCACCATGCGCTGGCGCGGTTCTTCCTCGGACTCGCGGTGTTCATCCTGTGCCTGTGTGTCGGCAACAGCGTGATCCTTCGCGGCGACTACCGGCTTGGCGCGACCTTCCTCGCCTTTGCCGGCGTCGCGGCGGTCGCCGCGCACCGCGAGGCGATCGGGATGGGGTTCGAAGGCGCGATCCTGCGCATCCTGTCCGCCTGCTGGGTGGTCGGCCTGCTCGGCAGCAACGCGGCGCTGACCGCGATCAACTATATTCATCATCGGAACCGGACATGACCGAGACTTATACAATCCGCGGCGAAACCGGCGACTGGGAGGTCGTGGTCGGCCTCGAAGTCCATGCGCAGGTGACGTCGAACGCGAAGCTCTTCTCGGGCGCGGCCACCGCGTTCGGTGCGGAGCCGAACACGCAGGTCAGCCTGGTCGACGCGGCGATGCCGGGGATGCTGCCGGTGCCGAACCGCGAATGCATCCGACAGGCGGTGCGCACGGGGATGGCGATCGAGGCGCAGATCAACCGCTGGTCGCGGTTCGATCGCAAGAACTATTTCTACGCCGATCTGCCGCAGGGCTATCAGATCAGCCAGCTCTATCATCCGCTGGTCGGCGAGGGCGCGATCGACATCAGCCTCGACGACAAGAACCCCGACGCGACCGGCAAGCGGATCGGTGTCGAACGGATCCATGTCGAGCAGGACGCGGGCAAGCTGATGCACGACCAGCATCCGACCCAGTCCTATGTCGATCTCAACCGCTCGGGCGTCGCGCTGATGGAGATCGTCTCCAAGCCCGACCTGGCTTCGCCTGCGGAAGCAGGGGCTTACCTGCGGAAGTTGCGCTCGATCCTGCGCTATGTCGGCAGCTGCGACGGCAACATGGAAGAAGGTTCGATGCGCGCCGACGTCAATGTCAGTGTTCGGAAAGCCGGCGACGAGCTCGGCACGCGGACCGAGACGAAGAACGTCAATTCGGTCCGCTTCGTGATGGCGGTGGTCGAGCAGGAGGCCAAGCGGCAGGTCGAGGTGCTCGAGGCCGGCGGCAAGATCCAGCAGGAAACGCGGCTCTACGACCCCGATCGCAACGAGACGCGCTCGATGCGGTCGAAGGAGGACGCGCATGATTACCGCTACTTCCCCGATCCCGATCTGTTGCCGCTGGAACTGGACGACGCGTTTCTCGAGGAATGCCGGGCGAGCCTGCCCGAACTGCCCGATGCGAAGCGTGCGCGCTACGAGGCGCTCGGTATCACGACCTATCAGGCGGCGGTGCTGACGGCCGAGGTCGAGGCGGCACGCTGGTTCGATGCGCTGCTCGACGCAGGCGTGAAGCCGGCGGCGGCGGCGAACTGGACGACGTCGGAGCTGTTCGGCGCGCTCAACCGGACGGGCAAGGATATCGCCAACTCGCCGGTCAGCCCTGCGCAGGCGGCGGAACTGCTCGGGCTGGTCGCCGACGGCACGCTGTCGGGGAGTCTGGCCAAGCAGGTGTTCGAGGTGATGCTCGAGACCGGGGACGGCGCCGCCAAGGTGGTCGAGGACCGCGGGCTCAAGCAGACCAGCGATACCGGCGCGATCGAAAAGGTCATCGCCGAGGTGATGGCCGCGAACGCCGACAAGGTCGCGGACTACCGCGGCGGCAAGGACAAGCTGTTCGGCTTCTTCGTCGGTCAGACGATGAAGGCGATGGGCGGCAAGGCGAACCCGGCGGTGGTCAACGACCTGTTGAAGACGGCACTGGGGTAAGTCCTTCCACCCGTCATGCTGAACTTGGTTCAGCATCAACCGGGCGGCGGGCGCTGCGGTCGATGAACGGCGTTGCGCTCGCGGCTCGGTGGATCCTGAAACGAGTTCAGGATGACGGGGGTGGGGGCGGTGGCGGATCTCAACCCGTCGTCATGCTGAACTTGTTTCAGCATCCACCGGGCGGCGGGCGCTGCGGTCGATGAACGGCGTTGCGCTCGCGGCTCGGTGGATCCTGAAACGAGTTCAGGATGACGGGAATGGTGGGCCGTTGGCGTCCTCGACCAGCCGATGACGGAAGAAGGATCAGGATCGTTGACGGACTATTCGACCGACTATTTCGACAGCTTCGACGGCACCCGGATCGCCTGGCACGAGATCGGCGAGGGGCGGCCGGTGGTGCTTATCCACGGCTATCTGTCCGACGCGAAGACCAACTGGATCAAATACGGCCATGCGGCGAAGGTCGCGGCGAAGGGGTTCCGGGTGATCATGCCCGATCTGCGCGCGCACGGCGACAGCGCCAAGCCGCACGACGCGGCCGCGTACCCGAAGGACGCGCTGACCCGCGACGGTCACGCCCTGATCGCGCATCTCGGGCTGACCGAGTACGACCTCGGCGGCTATTCGCTCGGCGCGCGGACGACGTCGCGGATGCTGGCGACGGGCGCAACACCGCGGCGGGTGATCTTCTCGGGCATGGGGCTGGAGGGGCTGACCGACACCGACCGGCGCAGCGGGCATTTCCGCGGCATCCTGACCAAGCTCGGCCAGCATGTCCGCGGCACGCCCGAATGGCTGGT
Organism: Sphingomonas ginsenosidivorax; assembly: GCF_007995065.1. Taxonomy (NCBI): domain Bacteria; kingdom Pseudomonadati; phylum Pseudomonadota; class Alphaproteobacteria; order Sphingomonadales; family Sphingomonadaceae; genus Sphingomonas; species Sphingomonas ginsenosidivorax. The sequence continues at coordinate 1,187,776 of NZ_VOQR01000001.1, forward strand.
CGAGGCGTTCCTGAAGACCACCGGTGGCGATCCGGTCGCGTTGCTCGGGATCCTCGACACCTTCGCCGATACGCCGCTCGAGGCCGTCAAGGCGATCGCGCAGCCGACCCTGGTCGTGTGCGGCGCGGAGGATTTCGACAATGGCTCGGCAAAGGAGCTGGCCGACGCCCTGCCCGACGCGCGCTATGTCGAGACGCCGGGCGGGCATATGAGCGCGGTCGTGAAGCCCGAACTGGGGCAGGCGATCGCCGATTTTCTGGCGGCTTGACCGGCCATCGCGGCCGCCGCACTCTGACCTGATCAAAGAGGGGATATTCATGGTTCGCTTCACCGTTTCGACGATCGCGCTCGCCTGCGCGACGCTCGGCGCCACGCCCGTGTCCGCGCAGTCCAAGCCGACCGTCGCCGAAGCCGACGCCTATGTCGCCGAGGCCGAGAAGACGCTCGCCGCCGACGGCGTGGATGCAGCGCGGATGGCTTGGGTCAGCGCGACCTACATCACCGACGACACCGATGCGCTCGCCGCCAAGTCGGGGGCGAAGTCGACCGACCTCGCGGTGAAGTACGCGCTCGGCGCGGCGAAATATGCGAGCCTGCCCGGGCTGTCCTACGACACCAAGCGCAAGCTGAACCTGCTGCGCGGCGGCCTCACGCTGCCAGCCCCGACGCGGCCCGGCGCATCGGAGGAGCTCTCGACGCTGACGACGCGGATGTCGTCCTCCTACGGCAAGGGCAAGGGTACGCTCGACGGCAAGCCGATCAACGGGTCGGACATCGAGGCGGCGATGGGCGAGACGCGCGATCCCGCCAAGCTGAAGGAGATGTGGGTCAGCTGGAACGACAATGTCGGCGCGCCGATGCGCGGCGACTATGCCAAGATGACCGCGATCTCGAACGAAGGCGCGAAGGAACTCGGCTACAAGGACGTCGGCGCGCTGTGGCGCTCGGGGTACGACATGGATCCCGCCGCGTTCGCCGCGCTCACGGACAAGATCTGGCTGGAGGTCGAGCCGCTCTACAAGGCGCTGCACACCTATGCGCGCTGGAAGCTCAACGAGAAGTACGGCGACGCGGTCCAGTCCAAGTCGGGGCCGATCCGCAGCGACCTGCTCGGCAACATGTGGGCGCAGGAATGGGGCAATATCTACGACATCGTCGCGCCCGCGGGGTCGGGCAATGTCGGCTATGACGTCGGCGACCTGCTGAAGGCCAAGGGCTATCAGCCGGTGAAGATGGTGAAGCAGGGCGAGGCCTTCTATTCGTCGCTCGGCTTCCCGGCGCTGCCCGGCACCTTCTGGGAGCGTTCGCAGATCACCAAGCCCGCCGACCGCGAGGTCATCTGCCATGCGTCCGCCTGGGACGTCGACAATGTCGACGACCTGCGGATCAAGATGTGTACCAAGGTCAACGCGGACGATTTCGTGACGATCCACCACGAGCTCGGCCACAATTACTATCAGCGCGCCTATAACAAGCAGCCCTTCCTCTACAAGAACGGCGCGAACGACGGCTTCCACGAGGCGATCGGCGATACCGTCGCGCTGTCGATCACGCCCGATTACCTGGTGAAGATCGGGCTGCTCGACCAGGCGAAGGTGCCGACTCCGGACAAGGACATCGGGCTGCTGCTGCGCCAGGCGATGGACAAGGTCGCGTTCCTGCCGTTCGGGCTGATGGTCGACAAATGGCGCTGGGGCGTGTTCTCGGGCGAGATCCCGACGACCGGCTATCAGGCCGGCTGGGACAAGCTGCGGCTGCAGTATCAGGGCATCGTGCCGCCGGTCGCGCGCGACGAGACCAAGTTCGACGCGGGCGCGAAATATCACATCCCGGCAGCGGTACCGTACACGCGCTACTTCCTCGCGCGGGTGCTGCAGTTCCAGTTCTACAAGGCGGCGTGCGACCAGTCGGGGTGGAAGGGGCCGCTGCATCGCTGCTCGTTCTTCGACGACAAGGCGGTCGGGACCAAGCTCAACGCGATGCTGAGCATGGGCCAGTCCAAGCCCTGGCCCGACGCGCTGCAGACCTTCACGGGCAGCCGCGAGATGTCGGGCAAGGCGCTGGTCCAGTATTTCGCGCCGCTGAAGGCGTGGCTCGACGTCCAAAACAAAGGGAAACCGCAAGGATGGTGATGGCGACGCTGGTCGCAGCGGCGCTGGCCGCCGCGGGCGCGACCCCGGTCACGGTCGAGATCGTCGCGTCGGGGCATGTCGACACCCCGGCCTCGGCGTACCGCGTGTCGGGCAGCCTGCTCGCGTGCGGGGCGACGCAAGGCGAGGCGGACCGGCTGCTCGCGCAGAAGACCGCCGCAATCGACCAGTCGGTGGCGGCGCTCGGTGCGAAGAAGGCGCAAGGGGCGGAGAAGCCGTCGCTGACCGGAATGGTCGCGTCGTTCATGGCGACGCGGACCGCGAGCGAATGCAACAGCGACATGACTGCGCTGCTGGCTCTGCCCGGTGCCGGCAAGTCGCCGGCCAAGACCAGCGATGCGACGGACGGGCCGAAGCTCGGCGCGAACGCCAGCCTGTCGTTCGACGCGCCGGACCGCGCGACCGCGGCGCGAGTCATCGCGGCGCTGAAGGCGGCGGATGCCAAGCCGTCCGACGCGGTGATCCCGGTCCTGGTCGACGATACCGCGGCGCGCCGCGCGGCCAAGCAGCAGGCACTGGTCAAGGCGCGGACCGAGGCCGACGCCTATGCCGCGCCGCTCGCGCTGGGGCGCGTGACGCTGGCGGCGATCAGCGAGCGGCAGGACATCGGCTCGGTCGACTATCTCGGCCTGATGCTGCGATCGTTCGGGCTGCCGATGACGACCGCGACGGACATGGTGGCGACGGACGTCACGCTGACCGTGACGTTCCGGCTGGAGCCGCGCTAGCATCGACGCCCCCGATGGCGCGGGGGCGAAATACTACGCAAACCCTATGCGTTCCCCGTGAATCGGCCTCGAAACGCTATGCGATAGCGGCCTAATTGCATGTCCTCGCGACGCCCCGGTCGAGCACGGCCGGCGACGATCGCGCGCCAATGGGGACATGTATGTACGACCTTCGACGTGTTGCGCTGCTCGGTGTGTTTGCCGCGGCCGCGACGCCTGCCTTTGCCCAGGATACCGCACCGCCCGCGCCCGTGACCGTCACCGGCGCGGTGACTCTTGCCACCGACTATCGCCTGCGCGGCGTGTCGCAGAGCGACAAGGACGGTGCGATCCAGGGCGGCCTGACGATCGCGCACCAGAGCGGCGTCTATGTCGGCGCCTGGGGCTCGAACCTGTCGGGCTGGGGGACGTTCGGCGGCTCGAACATGGAGCTCGACCTGATCGGCGGCTACAAGCACAAGCTTGCCGACAACGCGACGCTCGACGTCGGGCTGACCTGGTACATGTATCCGGGCGGCGCGTCGAAGACCGACTATGCCGAGGGGTTCGCCAAGCTGTCGGGGACGACCGGGCCGGCGACGCTGACCGCCAGCGTGTTCTACGCGCCGTCGCAGCAGGCGCTGGGCAAATGGTATCGTACCGGCGCAGATGCCGCCGCGGGGGTCTATACCGACGCCGGCGACAAGGAGGACAACCTCTACCTGACCGGCGATGGCGCGGTCGCGATCGCCGGCACGCCGCTGACCGCCAAGGCGCATATCGGGCATAGCTGGGGCAATGACGGGCTCGGCCCCAACGCGACCAGCGCGGCGCCGACCGGCGATTACTGGGATTGGTCGCTCGGCGCGGATGCCACGTACAAAAATCTGACGCTCAACGTGAGTTACGTCGACACCGACATCACGCGTCGCAGTGCCGCCTATCTGCAGCCGAGCTTCAGCCACGGCCAGGACGGCACCGGATCGATCGCCGACGGCACGATCGTCGCCTCGCTCACCGCCGCCTTCTGACGAGGAACACACCGATGCAGGACCTTCTCTGGATAGCGATCATGGTCGGGCTGGTGGCGGCGACGCTCGCCTATGTCCGCCTGTGCGACAACGCGTGAAGCCAAGGACGACATCATGAATCTCGACCTCTGGCTCGCCGCGATCGTCGCGCTCGGGCTGCTCTTCTACCTCGTGGCGGTGCTGATCCGTCCCGAACGCTTTTAGGAGCGCGTTTCCATGACACTCCAGGGATGGATCCTGATCCTGGGCTTCGTCGGCATCTTGCTGGCGCTGACCAAGCCCGTCGGCAGTTGGCTGTTCGCCTTGTACGAAGGCCGCCGCACGCCGCTCCACCTTGTGCTCGGCCCGGTCGAGACCGGTTTCTACAAGCTGGCGGGCATCGACCCGACCCAGGAACAGGGCTGGCGTCGCTATGCGCTGCACATGCTGTTGTTCAACGCGATGCTGATGGCGCTGACCTATGCGGTGCTGCGCCTGCAGGGCGTGCTGCCGGGCAATCCGCAGGGGTTGCCGGGGCTCCCAGAGCATCTCGCGTTCAACACCGCGGTGAGCTTCACGACCAACACCAACTGGCAGAGCTATGGTGGCGAATCCACCATGTCGAACCTAAGCCAGATGTTCGGGCTGACGATCCACAACTTCCTCTCGGCCGCGACCGGCATCGCGCTGGCGTTCGCGCTGTTCCGCGGGTTTGCGCGGCGGTCAGCCACGACGATCGGCAATTTCTGGGCGGATGCGACGCGCGTCACGCTGTATCTGCTGCTGCCGATCTGCGTCGTCTACACGTTGTTCCTGATCGCAAGCGGCGTGCCGCAGACGCTTGCCGGCACGGTCGACATCGCCACGCTGGAAGGCGTCAAGCAGACGCTCGCGCTCGGCCCCGTCGCCAGCCAGGAAGCGATCAAGATGCTCGGCACCAATGGTGGCGGCTTCTTCAACGCGAACTCGGCGCATCCGTTCGAGAACCCGACCGCACTCACCAACCTGGTGCAAATGCTGTCGATCTTCGTCATCGGCTTCGGCCTGACCTGGACGTTCGGCAAGGCGGTGGGTAACACCAGGCAGGGCTGGGCGATCCTTTCGGCGATGCTCGTGCTGTTCCTCGCCGGCGTCACCGTGACCTACTGGCAGGAGGCGGCAGGCAACCCGATCGTCCACAGCCTCGGCGTCGCGGGCGGCAACATGGAAGGCAAGGAGGTCCGCTTCGGAATCGCTGCGTCCGCCTTGTTCTCGGTCGTCACCACCGCCGCCTCGTGCGGTGCGGTCAACGCGATGCACGACAGCTTCACGGCCCTTGGCGGGATGGTCCCGCTGATCAACATGCAGCTCGGCGAGGTCGTGATCGGCGGCGTCGGCGCCGGCATCTACGGCTTCCTGCTGTTCGCGATCCTCGCGGTGTTCGTCGCAGGGCTGATGGTCGGGCGTACGCCGGAATATGTCGGCAAGAAGATCGAGAGCCGCGAGGTCAAGCTCGCGGTGCTGGCGATCGCGATCCTGCCGCTCATCATCCTGGGCTTCACCGCGATCAGCGCGGTGCTTCCGGCCGGGCTCGCGGGGCCGCTCAACAAGGGGCCACACGGGTTCACCGAGATCCTCTACGCCTATACCAGCGGCGTCGCGAACAACGGATCGGCCTTTGCCGGGCTGACCGCCAACACCCCGTTCTATAACGGCCTGCTGGGCGTCGCGATGTGGTTCGGCCGCTTCTTCATCATCGTCCCGATGCTGGCGATCGCCGGCAGCCTGGCTGCGAAGAAGTACACGCCTGAAAGCGCGGGCTCGTTCCCGACGACGGGCGTGCTGTGGGTTGGCCTGCTGATCGGGATCATCGCGATCCTCGGCGGTCTCACCTTCCTGCCGAGCCTGGCGCTCGGCCCCATCGCCGATCATCTCGCGATGATCAGCGGCAAAACCTTCTGACGGGACCGCCCACATGGCACGCACCCCTACAAAGTCGTTGTTCACGGCCGAGCTGATCGCACCCGCGGTCGGCGACGCCTTCCGCAAGCTCGATCCGCGGCAGTTGATCCGCAACCCGGTGATGTTCGTCACCGCCGTCGTCGCCGCGCTGATGACCATCCTGCTCGTGATCGGGCAGGACGGGCTGACCACCGGCTTCAAGCTCCAGCTGGTCGTCTGGCTGTGGCTGACCGTGCTGTTCGGCACCTTCGCCGAGGCGCTCGCCGAAGGCCGCGGCAAGGCGCAGGCCGCGTCGCTGCGCGCGACCAAGTCCGAGCTCCAGGCCAAGCGCCTCAAGGGAGACGGTCGCGAGTTCGAGGAGGTCGCCGCCAGCGCGCTCCGTGTCGGCGACATCGTCCTGGTCGAGACCGGCGACCTGATCCCGTCGGACGGCGACGTCGTCTCGGGTGTCGCCTCGGTCAACGAGGCGGCGATCACCGGCGAGAGCGCGCCGGTAATCCGCGAGGCGGGCGGCGACCGCTCGGCGGTGACCGCAGGCACCCGCGTCATCTCGGACGAGATCCGCGTCCGCGTCTCGGTCAATCCGGGCGAGGGCTTTCTCGACCGCATGATCGCGCTGGTCGAGGGTGCCGAGCGGCAGAAGACGCCGAACGAGATCGCGCTGACGCTGCTCCTCGTCGGCCTCACGATCATCTTCCTGATCGCGGTCGGCACGATCCCGGGCTTTGCCTCTTATGCAGGGGGCAAGGTGCCGATCCCGATCCTTGCGGCGCTGCTGATCACGCTGATTCCGACGACGATCGCGGCGTTGCTGTCGGCGATCGGCATCGCGGGGATGGACCGTCTGGTGCGCTTCAACGTGCTCGCCAAGTCGGGCCGCGCGGTCGAGGCCGCAGGCGACATCGACGTGCTGCTGCTCGACAAGACCGGCACGATCACGATCGGCGACCGCCAGGCGAGCGAATTTCGCAGCGTCGGCGGCATCAGCCAGCAGGAGCTTGCCGAGGCCGCGAGCCTCGCCAGCCTCGCCGACGAAACGCCCGAGGGGCGCTCGATCGTCGTGCTCGCGCGCGAGAAGTTCGCGGTCACGACGACGACCCTGCCGGTCGGTGCCGAGATCATCCCGTTCACCGCGCAGACCCGTATCTCGGGCGTCAAGGTCGACGGGTCGCTGATCCAGAAGGGCGCGGTCGATTCGATCCTGAAGGCGAACCCGGGCGCCGGCCAGACCGCCGCGGCGACCGAACTGCGCCGCATCACCGACGAGATCGCCCGCGCCGGCGGTACGCCGCTCGCGGTCGCGCTCAACGGCAAGCTGCTCGGTGCGATCTTCCTCAAGGACGTCGTCAAGGCGGGCATCCGCGAACGCTTCGGCGAGCTCCGGACGATGGGCATCCGCACGGTGATGATCACCGGCGACAACCCGCTGACCGCCGCGGCGATCGCGGCCGAAGCGGGCGTCGACGACTTCCTCGCGCAGGCGACGCCGGAGGATAAGCTCGCGCTGATCCGCAAGGAACAGCAGGGCGGGCGGCTGGTCGCGATGTGCGGCGACGGCACCAACGACGCGCCCGCGCTCGCCCAGGCCGATGTCGGCGTGGCGATGAACACGGGAACGCAGGCCGCGCGCGAGGCGGGCAACATGGTCGATCTCGACAGCGATCCGACCAAGCTGATCGAGGTCGTGGGGCTCGGCAAGCAGCTGTTGATGACGCGCGGCGCGCTGACCACCTTCTCGGTCGCGAACGACGTCGCGAAGTATTTCGCGATCATCCCGGCGATGTTCGTGGTGCTCTATCCGGGGCTCGGCGTGCTCAACGTGATGCGGCTGGGCAGCCCGGAAAGCGCGATCCTGTCGGCGATCATCTTCAACGCGGTGATCATCCCGATGCTGGTGCCGCTCGCGCTTCGCGGCGTCGCGTACAAGCCGATGGCGGCGGGTCCGCTGCTCGCGCGCAACCTCGCGGTCTACGGCCTCGGCGGCCTGCTCGCGCCCTTCGTCGGGATCAAGCTGATCGACCTGCTGGTCGGTGGACTGGGGTTGGCGTGAGCCCCACACACCCTCGTCATGCCGGACTTGTTCCGGCATCCACGGCGCCGCGAACTCTCAGGCCCATGAGTTTGCGGGACGGTGGACCCCGGAACAAGTCCGGGGTGACGGGTACGTTGCGACTGCGTTCTTCTACACATTCGAGGATTGTTCGATGACATCCGATTTCACCTCCGCGCTCCGCCCGGCCTTCGTCCTCACGATCCTGTTCGCGATCCTGCTCGGGATCGTCTATCCCCTCGCGATGACCGGTATCGGACAGGCGATCTTCCCTTCGCAGGCCAATGGCAGCCTGGTCGTCGCCAACGGCAAGGTCGTCGGCTCGACCGTCGTCGGGCAGGCGTTCACCAGCGATCGCTATTTCCAGACCCGGCCGTCCGCCGCCGGCAAGGGCTATGATGGGCTCGCCTCGTCGGGCTCGAACCTCGGGCCGACCAGCCAGGCGCTGGTTGACCGGATCAAGCCCGATGTCGCGAAGCAACGCGACGCCGGCAACGCCGGGCCGCTCCCCGCCGACGCGGTGACCGCGTCGGGTTCGGGCCTGGACCCCGATATCGCGCCCGACACCGCGCTGCTCCAGGTGGCACGCGTCGCGCGGGTCCGTGGGCTGTCCGTCGAGCGCGTCCGCGCGCTGGTCGCCGCGCAGACCGAGGCACCGGTGTTCGGCATCCTCGGTGAGCCGCGGGTCAACGTCCTCGCCCTCAACCGCGCGCTGGACGCCGTCCCGCGTTGAGCGACGCGCGTCCGTCGCCCGAGGCCCTTCTGCGACAGGCGTCGCAGGAGGGTCGCGGCCGTCTGAAGATCTTCCTCGGCGCCGCGCCCGGCGTCGGCAAGACGTTCGAGATGCTGTCGGAAGGCGCCGAGCGCCGCCGCGCGGGCGTCGACGTCGCGATCGGCGTCGTCGAGACGCATGGTCGCGTCGAGACACAGGCGCTGACGCGCGGGCAGGAGGTCGTCCCCCGCCGGGGCGTCGCCTATGAAGGCCATACGATCGACGAGATGGACCTCGACGCGATCCTCGAGCGCAGCCCCCGGCTCGTGCTGGTCGACGAACTCGCGCATACCAACGCGCCGGGCAGCCGCCACGCCAAGCGCTACCAGGACGTCGAGGAACTGCTCGCCGCGGGGATCGACGTCTATTCGACGATCAACATCCAGCATATCGAGAGCCTGAACGACGTCGTCGCCTCGTTCACGCGGGTCCGGGTGCGCGAGACGGTGCCCGACAGCATCCTGGAGGCCGCCGAGATCGAGGTGGTCGACATCCCGCCCGACGAGCTGATCGAGCGGCTGAAGGCGGGCAAGGTGTATCTGCCACAGGAAGCGACGCGCGCGCTGTCGCACTTCTTCTCGAAGTCGAACCTGTCGGCCTTGCGCGAACTCGCGCTGCGGCGTGCGGCGCAGGCAGTCGATGCACAGATGCTCGACCATGTCCGTGCGCTGGGGGTGGGGGGCACCTGGGCAGGCAGCGAGCGGATCGTCGTCGCGGTGAGCGAGCTGCCCGGCGCCGACGGACTGGTGCGCGCCGCCAAGCGTCTCGCCGACGCGCTCCACGCGCCCTGGACCGCGGTCTATATCGAGACGCCCCGCGCGGCGCATTTCGGCGACGAGGACCATCGCCGGCTCGCCGCGGTCCTGGCGCTCGCGACGCAGCTCGGCGGCGCGGTCGCGACGGTGCCCGCGATCTCGGTGGTCGAAGGGCTGAAGACGATCGCGACCGAGGCACGCGCGACCCAGATCGTCGTCGGCAAGTCGACGCGGTCGCGCTGGTTCGAGTTCCGCCACGGCTCGGTCGTCGATCGCCTCGTCCGCGACACGCCCGGCATGGCGGTGCACGTCCTGCCGATGGGCGGCGCGCCAGCGCCGCGGCACACGCGCGGCGGCGGGCATTGGGGCAGCCGCGCCGGCTATGGCTGGACCACCGCGATGGTCGCAGGGATCACCGGCCTCGCCAGCGGGCTGTTCCACGTCCTCGACCTCGGCAACGTCGCACTGCTGTACCTGTTGCCGGTGATGGCCGCCGCCAGCCTGTTCGGGCTTCGTACCGGGCTGTTCGCGGGGATCGCGTCGAGCCTTGCGTACAATTTTTTCTTCCTGCCGCCGACCGGCACGCTGACGATCAGCAACCCCGAGAACGTCATCTCGATCCTGGTCCTGCTCGGCGTCGCGTTCGCGACCAGCCAGTTGACCGCGCGGGTCCGGGCGCAGGCCGACATCGCTGCCGCCAGCGCGCGGACCAACGCCGCGCTGGCCGGGTTCCTGCGCCGGCTGACATCACTCGCCGACCCCGTCGAACTGGGGCGCGCGGTGTGCGACGAGATCGGCCGGCTGTTCGACCTGCGCACCGTGATGGTGGTCACGGGTGAGACCGGGCTCGTGGTCCAGGCCGCCAACGCGCCCGGCCACCGGCTGGAGACGATGGAGCTCGCCGCGGCGCAATGGGCGTGGGACAATGGCGTGCCCGCGGGGCGGGGATCGGCGACGCTCGCGGCGTCCGAATGGTTCTTCCAGCCGCTGCGTTCCGGCGACCGGACGCTGGCGGTGCTGGGGCTCGCGCGCGAGAGCGGGGGGGATCCGCTGCGCGCCGACCAGCTCCCGCTGCTCGTCAACCTGGTCGACCAGGCGTCGCTGGCGCTCGAACGGTTGCGACTTGAAGGCGAGATGCGCGACGTCGACACGGTCCGCGAGCGCGACCGGTTGCGCGCGGCCTTGCTGTCGTCGGTCAGCCACGACCTGCGCACGCCGCTCACTTCGGTGATGGCCGCCGCCGCCGAGCTGCGCCGTGGCGCGACCCCCGAACTGATCGCGACGATCGAGACCGAGGCGGCGCGGCTCAACCGCTTCGTCGGCAACCTGCTCGACATGGCGCGGGTCGAGGCGGGCGCGCTGCGGCTGCGCGTCGAGGCCACCGACCTGACCGACGCGGTCGCGGGGGCGGTGCACGATACCAAGCGCGCGCTCGACGGCCATGCGATCCAGCTCGAGGTGCCGCCCAACCTGCCGCTGGTGACCGTGGATCCGCAGCTGTTGCATCACTGCCTGCTCAACCTGCTCGACAATGCCGGCCGCTATGCAGAGCCGGGGACGCCGATCGTGGTGCGCGGCGAGCATCGCCACGGGCTGCTGACGCTGTCGGTGATCGACCAGGGCCCCGGCCTGCCGCCCGGCCGCGAGGTCGAGGTGTTCGAGACGTTCCGCCGCCTCGAAGGATCGGACCGCGCGGTCGGCGGGACTGGGCTGGGGCTCGCGATCGTCAAGGCGTTCGCCGAGGCGATGGGCATGACGGTCGAGGCCGCCAACCGCGAAGGCGGCGGCGGGGCGCGGTTCAGCCTCTGCTTCCCGCGCGACCTGCTGGTCCGCGACACCGACGGAGACATGGTGTGATGAGTGGTACGCGTATCCTGGTCGTCGACGACGAACTCGCGATCCGTCGCCTGTTGCGCAACACGCTGGAGCGCACCGGCTACGAGGTCAGCGAGGCGGTCGACGGTGCCGATGCGCTGAGGGTCGCCGCGGCGCTGCGGCCGACCGCGATCATGCTCGACCTCGGCCTGCCCGACCGCGACGGGCTGGAACTGGTGCCGCTGCTCAAGCGGCTGGGCGGTCCGATCATCCTCGTCGTCTCCGCGCGCGACGCGACCGACCAGAAAGTTGCCGCTCTCGACCTCGGCGCGGAGGACTATGTCACGAAACCGTTCGATACCGAGGAGCTGCTCGCGCGCTTGCGCGTCGCGCTTCGCGGACGTGGCACGACGATCGCCAAGCCCAAGATCCTGACGTCGGGAGAGCTGGAGATCGATTTCGAGCACCGGATCGCGCGACGCGGCGGCGAGGAAGCGCACCTGACCCGCAAGGAGTTCGACGTCCTCTCCGCGCTCGCCACCGCGCCCGGGCGGGTGGTGACTCACCAGAAGATCATGGAGGCGGCTTGGCCCAACGACCATGACCGCCGCGTCGAATATCTGCGCATCGTGATCCGCAACCTGCGTGCCAAGCTGGAGGGGTCGGCAGGAGTCGGCAGCGTGATCGCGAACGAACTGGGCGTCGGATACCGCCTGCTCGTCGACCCCTGAACGCGCCGCCGACCCGGCATGCCGCTGGACTTGTCCGTGGGCACGGCTAGGCTCGCGGCAGGGCTGGGGGAGCGCTGACGATGGGTCTGAAACTGAAGCCGGCCTGCCTGGCGCTCGCCATCGCCCCCGTTGCGGCGTTCGGCGATGCGAGCCCGCAGGTGGTGCTGGCGACCCCAGGCTTCGGCAACGGCGCGATCGAGCGGTTCACGATCCGCTTCAGCCAGCCGATGGTCGCGCTCGGCGATCCGCGTGCGCAGGGGCCACTGGAGGTCACGTGTCCGATCGGCGGCGAGGGGCGCTGGGCCGACCAGCAGACCTATGTCTGGGCGTTCGCGACCCCGCTGCCCGGTGGCACGGCGTGCGAGATGAAGACCCGCGCCGGGCTGAAGAGCGCGAGCGGCTACGCACTCGGCGGGCAGCAGAGCTTCAAGGTGGATGCCGGCGGTCCGGTCGCGCGCGCGGTGCTGCCCGGCGAGGGCCGCGAGATCGAGGAGGACCAGGTCTTCCTGGTCGCCGCCAACATGGCCGCGACGCGCGCGTCGGTTGCCGCCAACGCCTATTGCGCGGTCGATGGGATCGGCGAGAAAATCGCGGTCGACGTGCTGCCCGCGGACCTTCCGGCCAGGCTGCTGGGCGAACTCGGGACCGATCGGTACGAGGTCGAGAACTTCCTCGAGACCGCCGGTCTGCCGACCACGATCCCGACTGCGGCTGCCGATCGTGCGAAAATGCTGTCGAGCGTCACCGCGCTCAAATGCCGTCGTCCGCTGCCCCCCGGGCGCGACATGGCGCTGGTCTGGGGCGCGTCGATCGCCGGGGTCGGCGGCAAGCTGGCGGGCGCCGACCAGCGCTTCGACTACAGCGTCCGCAAGCCCTTCACCGCACGGTTCGAATGTTCGCGCGTCAATGCGCAGGGCGGGTGCAGCCCGGTCGAGAAAGCCTATGTCCGCTTCTCCGCGCCGGTCGCGATGAGCCAGGCGGCGGCGATCCGGATCGAGACCGCGGACGGCAAATCGATCGCGCCGACGTTCGACGACGACGACAAGAAAAAGGCGACGGTCGAGACGATCAGCTTCGCCGCGCGCCAGGCGTTCGACACCACCGGCAAGGTCGTGCTGCCCGCCGGCGTCAAGGACGAGAGCGGCCGCGCGCTCGCCAATGCCGAGCGCTTCCCGCTCGACGTGCGGTTCGATGCCGCCCCCCCGCTCGTCAAGTTCGCGGCGAATTTCGGGATCCTCGAGGCCAAGCAGGGCGGGGTGCTGCCGGTCACGGTCCGCGCGATCGAACCCGAGCTCGCCGGACGCAGCTTCGGCGTCAACGGCCAGAGCGTCCGCGTCGCGGGATCGGACGGCGAGATCGCGAAATGGCTGCGCACCGTGTCCAAGGCGGGCGAGACGAACATCGAGGATATCGAACGCGCGCCCGGGGACACCCGCGACCCCATCCGCATCAACCATACCGGCGAGAAGCCGATCCTCGCCGCGGGCCTGGGCGCCCCGATGAAGGTCGCGCTGCCGGGCAAGGGCAAGGATTTCGAGGTCGTCGGGATCCCGCTGACCAACCCCGGCTTCTACGTCGTCGAACTGGCAAGCCCGGTGCTGGGCCGCGCGCTGCTGGGGCGCAACGTACCGCGCTATGTCGCGAGCGCGGCCTTGGTCACCGACATGGCGGTGCATTTCAAATGGGGCCGCGAGCGCAGCCTCGCCTGGGTCACGCAGCTGTCGGACGGCAAGCCCGCCGCCAACGCCGACGTCCAGGTCACCGACAGCTGCACCGGCAAGCTGCTCGCGCGCGGCGTCACCGACCGCACCGGCGGGCTGTTCGTCCCCGCCGGCCTCCCCGAGCCCGAGACCTATGGCAATTGCGAGTCCGAGGGATCTCCGCACCCGCTGATGATCTCCGCGCGGCGCGGCGGCGACTACAGCTTCACACTGACCGAATGGGGCAACGGGATCACCCCGTACGACTTCGACCTGCCCTACGGCTATTCCGCACGCGGCGAGATGGTCCACACCGTATTCGACCGCGCGCTCGTCCGGCAGGGCGAGACGATCCACATGAAGCATATTCTCCGCAAACCGGGCGGCAGCGGCTTCGCGCTGGCGCCGGGGGTCACGGGGACCTTGAGGGTGACGCATCGCGGCTCGGACACGCAGTTCGACTTGCCGCTGTCGATCGACGCGTACGGCATCGGCGAGACTGCGTGGAGCGTGCCGCAGGGCGCGCCGATGGGCGATTATGCGCTGTCGATCGAGGCCGAGGGGCGGACGATCGCGCTCGACCAGAGTTTCCGCGTCGACGAATACAAGCTGCCGACGATGCGCGCGACCGTGACCGGGCCGAAGGGCGCCGCGGTGCGCCCGGCGACCCTGCCGCTCGACCTGTTCGTCGGCTATCTGTCGGGCGGCGGCGCGTCCAACCTCGCGGTCGACCTGCGCGTCGGCTGGTTCGCGCACAGCGCCACGCCCGAGGGCTATGACGGCTACACCTTTGGCGGTCGCGCGGTCGCCGAGGGCGTCAGGCCGCTCGACGGCGACGGCGAGGAGGAAAAGACCGAACTCCCCCCGACGCAGACCTTGCCCGCGACGCTCGGCAGCGACGGCACCGCGCGGCAGGTCGTCGAGGTGCCGCAGGCGCTCGACGGCAATGCCGACATGCAGGTCGAGATGGATTATCGCGACGCGAACGGCGAGACGCTGACCGCGTCGCGGACCATCCCGATTTTCGCGTCGGCGGTGCAGCTCGGCGTCAAGACCGACGGCTGGCTGATGAAGCAGGACGATCTGCGCCTTCGCTTCGTCGCGCTCGACACGTCGGGCAAGCCGATCAAGGGCCAGAAGATATCGGTCGCGCTGTATAGCCGCCAGATCCTGACCGCGCGGCGGCGGCTGATCGGCGGCTTCTACGCCTATGACAACCAGATGCGCACGACGAAGATCGCCGCGACCTGTTCGGCGACCACCGACGCGCAGGGGCTGGCGATGTGCAAGGTCGATCCCGGTGTCTCGGGCGAGGTCTATGCGGTCGCGACGACGGTCGACGGCGACGGCCACGTCGCGCGCGCGGTGCGCAGCGTGTGGCTGGCGGGCGACGACGACTGGTGGTTCGGCGGCGACAATGGCGACCGCATGGATCTGGTCCCCGAACAGCAGACGTACAAATCGGGCGAGACCGCGCGCTTCCAGGTGCGGATGCCGTTCCGCGAGGCGACCGCGCTCGTCACGGTCGAGCGCGAGGGCGTGCTGTCGAGCTTCGTCACGCATCTGTCGGGGACCGATCCCGTGGTCTCTGTGCCGATGGACGGCGCCTATGCGCCCGACGTGTTCGTGTCGGTGATGGTCGTGCGCGGCCGCGTCGAGAGCGGGTTCTGGAGCTGGGTGCACGGCATCGCACGCTCGCTCGGGCTGTCGAGCACGCCCGACGAGGCGCAGGAACCGACCGCTCTGGTCGATCTCGCCAAGCCCGCCTACCGCATCGGCATCGCCAAGGTGAAGGTCGGGTGGGAGGCGCACCAGCTGCGCGTCGCCGTCAAGGCCGACCGCGAACGTTACGCGCCGCGCGACACCGCGCAGGTGATGGTCCAGGTCCGCACCCCCGACGGCAAGCCCGCGCGCACCGCCGCCGTCGCGTTCGCGGCGGTCGACCAGGCATTGCTGCAGCTCGCGCCCAACGACAGCTGGGACGTGCTGACCGCGATGATGGGCGAGCGGCCGCTCTCGGTGTTGACCTCGACCGCGCAGATGCAGGTCGTCGGCAAGCGGCATTATGGCCGGAAAGCGGTCGAGGCGGGCGGCGGCGGCGGCGCCGGCGACGTCTCGGGGCTCAACCGCGAGAATTTCCAGCCGGTGCTGCTGTGGCGCGGCCGAGTCGCGCTCGATGCGCAGGGCCGAGCGAAGGTCGCGGTGCCGCTGAGCGATGCGTTGTCGTCGTTCAAGCTGGTCGCGATCGCCACCGACGGCGCGCAACTCTACGGCACCGGCAGCACCGACATCCGCACCGCGCAGGACCTGTCGATCTATGCCGGCCTGCCGCCGCTGGTGCGGACCGGCGACGTCTTCGCGGCGCAGTTCACGCTGCGCAACGGATCGACGAAGCCGATGACGGTCACCGCGGATGTCGACGTGTTCCCGCGGATCGCGGCAGGCAAGCCGCTGACGGTCACGATCCCTGCGGGCGGCGCCGCGCCGATCGCGTGGAACCTGACCGCGCCCGAGGGGGTCAGCAACCTGCGCTGGCAGGTCCGCGCACGCACCGCGGACGGCCGCGCGACCGACACGGTCACGGTGACGCAGGACGTGGTGCCCGCGGTCCCGGTCGAGGTCTGGGCGGCGACGCTCGCGCGCGTCAACGCAGGCTCGATGATCCCGATCGCGGCGCCGGCGGGGGCCCTTGCCGGGCGGGGCAGCGTCGACATCCGCCTCGACGACAGCCTCGCGCCGCCGTTGAAGGGCGTGCGCGATTACATGACCGCCTATCCGTACAATTGCTTCGAACAGCGGCTGTCGCGGATCGTCGTGCTGGGCGACGCGGCGGGCTGGGCGCGGCTGGCGGGCGAGATCCCGACCTACCAGGCGTCCGACGGCCTGCTGCGCTACTTCCCCGGCGATGGGCTGAACGGGTCGGAGGCGCTGACCGCCTATGTCCTGTCGATCACGGGCGAGGCGGGGCTGCCGGTGCCCGAGGCGGCCAAGACGCGGATGGTCGAGGCGATGAAGGCGGTGCTCAACGGCCGGCTCCGGCGCGAGGATTACGGCGACGTCCGCCTCCAGCGCGTCGCCGCGCTGACCGCGCTGGCGCGCGCGGGGGCGGCGACGCCGGCGATGCTCGGCCAGATCGGCATGCCGCCTGCCGAGATGCCGACCGCGACGCTCGCCGATTACCTGGCCGCGCTCGATCGGATTCCGGGTCTCGCCAACGGTGCTGCGCTCCGCGCCGAGGGCGAGCGCGTGTTGCGGACGCGGCTGGTGTACGAGGGCACGCGGCTCGACCTGTCGGATCAGGCGTCGGCGGCGTGGTGGCTGATGTCGTCGGGCGACGAGGCGGCGATCAAGACGACGCTGGTTACGCTGGGCCGCCCGGGCTGGCAGGACGAGGCGCCGAGGATGATGGTCGGCACCGCATCGCGCCAGTTGCGCGGGCATTGGGACACCACGACTGCCAACGCCTGGGGCACGATCGCGGCGCGGAAATTCGCCGGGCTGTATCCGGCGGAGGCGATCGCTGGGACGACGACGCTTGCCTATGCCGGCCGCCAGATCGCGCGCGGCTGGCCGCTCGCGGCGGACCAGCGCTTCGCGTCCTTCCCTCTTGCCGCTTCGCCTGCACCGCTGCGAATGGCGCAGGCGGGTGGGGCGGGGCCGTGGGCGACCGTCTCGGTCTCGGCCGCGGTTCCGCTGACCCGGCCCTTGGCGGCCGGGTATCGGATGACGCGGCAGGTATCGGTGGTGCAGGCGCGCAACCCCGGCCGCCTGACGCGCGGCGACGTCGTCAAGGTGACGATCACCGTCGATGCGAGCGCCGAGCGCAACTGGGTCGTCGTCAGCGACCCGATCCCCGCGGGCGCGACGATCGTCGGCGATCTCGGCGGCCAGTCGGCGATGTTGCAGGCGTCCGGGGATGGGGAGGGCGTCCAGCCCGCCTATGTCGAGCGCGGGCGCGATGCGTGGCGCGGCTATTTCGCCTGGGTCCCGCGTGGTCGGTTCAGCGTGGCGTACACGCTGCGGCTGAACGGCGCGGGGCGGTTCGGCCTGCCGCCGAGCCGAGTCGAGGCGATGTACTCGCCGGCTATCCGCGCGGCGGTGCCGAATGCGGTGGTCGTCGTGGGGGACCGTTGAGCGATCGATCCCCAGGTGGGAGCGAACGCTCGACTCCCGTCACCCCGGACTTGGTCCGGGGTCCACCGTGCCGCAAACCAACCGCGCGGTGGCTGCGCGGTGCGGTGGATGCCGGACCAAGTCCGGCATGACGGGAAAAGTGGCTCGGCTGTCTCGCAATCGTGGCAGGGTGGCGTTCGCGGCGCTGATCATGTTCGTCCTCCTGTTGGCCGCGCTCGACTACGCGACCTACCCCCCGCCGATCCCCGACTACGCCGCCGCCCGCGCCGCCTACCGCCCTTCCGAATCCTGGCTCTACGACCGCCACGGCGTCCTCATCGACAGCGCGCGCGTCGATTTCGCCACGCGCCGGCTCGGCTGGACCCCGCTCGACCGCATCGCCGCGGTCGTTCCCCGCACCGTGATCGCCGCCGAGGACCACCGCTTCGCCGCGCATAACGGCATCGACTGGCTCGCGCTCGGCGCGTCGGCCCGCAACCGGCTCCAGGGCCGCCCGGCACGCGGCGCGAGCACGATCTCGATGCAGGTCGCGGGCTATCTCGCGCCCGATCTCGCCCGCCCCGGCGCACGCGGGTGGCGCGACAAGCTGCGCCAGCTGCGCGCCGCGCGGTCGCTCGAATCGCGTTGGAGCAAGGACCAGATCCTCGAAGCCTATCTCAACCTCGCGCCGTTCCGCGGCGAGGCGCAGGGGATCGGCGCGGCGGCGTTGGGACTGTTCGGCAAGACCCCCGCCGCGCTCGCCGCCGACGATGCCGCACTGCTGACGGCACTGCTGCCCGATACGCAGGTGTCCGCCGACCGGCTGGGCGCGCGCGCGTGCAGGCTGGCGCGCGCGACGGACTGCGCGCGGTTCCAGTCGCAGGCCGCTTCGATGCTCGGCCCCGCGCGCAGCCTCGCGCTCGATCCGGGCCTCGCGCCGCATCTCTCGGACCGGCTGCTGACGAAGCCCGGCCTACGCGTCGCGACCACGCTCGACGCCGGTATCCAGCGGCTCGCGATCGCAGCGCTCAAGCGGCAGCTGCAGGGTCTCGGGGGCAGCCGCGCGCGCGACGGCGCCGCGGTGGTCGTCGACAACGCGAGCGGCGACGTGCTCGCCTATGTCGGCGGGATCGGCGGCGCCTCGACCGCGGCGTCGGTGGACGGGGCGAACAGCTACCGCCAGGCGGGGTCGACGCTGAAGCCGTTCCTCTACGCGCAGGCGATCGAGCGCGGCTATCTGACGCCGGCATCCATTCTCGACGATTCGCCGGTCCAGCTCGACACCGCGTCGGGGCTGTACGTGCCGCAGAATTACGATCGCGGGTTCAAGGGGTTGGTCTCGGCGCGCACCGCGCTTGCGGGCTCGCTCAACGTGCCCGCGGTGCGCACCTTGCTGCTCGTCGGCGTCGATCCGTTCCGCGACCGGCTCTGGGATACAGGGTACCGCGGGCTGGTCGAGGACGGGCAATATTACGGCTTCTCGCTCGCCCTGGGCTCCGCGGAGGTGACGTTGCTCGAACAGGCCGACGCGTATCGCAGCCTGGCGAACGCCGGCCGCTGGTCGCCGCTGCGCGTCCTGCAGCGCGCCCCGCACGCGCCGTCGCGCGCGGTGACGACGCCCGCCGCTGCGTGGATCGTCGCCGACATGCTTGCCGATCCCAATGCGCGCGCCGCGACCTTCGGGCTCGATTCCGCGCTGCGGCTGCCGTTCTGGACCGCGGTGAAGACCGGCACGTCGAAAGCGATGCGCGACAATTGGTGCGTCGGTTTCTCGGACCGCTTCACGATCGCTGTGTGGGTCGGCAATCTCGAAGGTGACCCCATGCGCGCGGTCTCGGGTACCAGCGGCGCGGCACCCGTGTGGCGCGACCTGATGCTGGCTCTGCATGCGCGCATCCCCAGCTCGGCACCGTCCCGACCGGCGGGGGTCGAAGCCCGCGCGATCGCGTTTGCCGACCATGTCGAGCAGCCGCGGCGCGAGTATTTCCTGGCGGGCACTGGGCAGAGCCTGATCGCCGCCGCGCCGGGCGAAGCGCGCCGCCCCCGCATCGTCAACCCGATCGCCGGCACCGTCTATGCGATCGACCCCGACATCCCCTCCGACCGCCAGCGCTTCGCGGTCGGCGTCACCGGCAGCGTCTCGAGCCACCGTCTTATGCTCGACAATCGGGATCTGGGGCCCGCGTCGGCCAGCCCGCTAGTGCTCGCGGCACCCGGGCGGCATCTGCTGCGGCTGGTCGACGTCGCTGGACGGGTGGTGGATCAGGTCCGCTTCACGATCCGATGAGGAGGGGCGCGATGGCCGTTTTCCAGCACGTCCGTCTTTGAGTAAGGCGGGCGGGCATGACAAAGCCCCGCGCTCGATCCACGCCGACACGGCGACGCCGGACCGGCGGGCGCGGGGCGTCGTCCGAACACTGGCTGTTGCTGCTCGGGATCGCAGCTGCGGCTGCGATTGCCTTCGGTCTGCTGGTGCGCTCTCCCGCCGGTCCCGAGGATCGGCGCGTCCTGCCGCTGTCGATGGCCGCCGCCCGCGCCTCGAACGCGCAGGTCCCGATCGTTACGACCGGGCGGCCGGCGAAGCGCTACCGCTTCCGCGGCGGCCCGGCGTCGCGCGCGCAGGCGATCGAATGCCTCGCGACCGTCGCGCTCTACGAAGCCGGCGACGACCGCGACGGCCAGCGCGCGGTCGTCCAGGTCGTGCTCAACCGCGTCCAGGCGGCGGGGTTCCCGAAGACCGTTTGCGGCGTGGTCTACCAGGGGGCGAAGCGGGCGACCGGGTGCCAGTTCTCCTTCTCGTGCGACGGATCGATCGTGCGACGTCCGGAACGCGACGGATGGGACGACGCGCGGCGCCTGGCCCGGCGCGCACTCGACGGCCGCGTCTATGCGCCGGTCGGCCGGGCGACGCATTACCACACCGACTGGATGGTGCCCTATTGGCGGGACTCGCTGGTCAAGGTCGCGCGCGTCAACACACACCTGTTCTATCGCCGCCGCTCGGCAGCGGATAGGGACGGGCCATGGAAACCCTCATCACCGTCCTGAAATGGACCGCGTCGATCTCGGGGATGCTGGCCGCATTCATGGTGTCGCTCGATTCCGGACGCCGCGTGACGGGTTGGGGGTTCGTGATCTTCGTCGGGTCGTCGATCTGCTGGTTCGCGGGCGCGTGGCTGACGAAGGATTTCGCGCTCGGCACGCAGAACACGGTGCTGTTCGGCATCAACCTGCTCGGCGTGTACCGCTATCTGATCCGCAAGACCGGTGTCTGAGCGGCTCGTCTGGGCGGTCGCGCTCGGGATCCTTGGCGCGATCATCGGCAGTTTCGTCGCGGCGCTGGTTACCCGGTGGCGCGACGACCGGTCGGTGATGCAAGGCCGATCGGCGTGCGACTCCTGCGGCACCACGCTCGGCCCCGTCGAACTGGTGCCGCTGGTGAGTGCACTCGTGCAGCGCGGCCGGTGCCGGACCTGTCGCGCGCCGATCGCGCCGTTGCACTGGCGGATCGAGCTTGCCGCGCTCGCGATCGGCGCGGTTTCGGGCGGGGTGGTGGCAGGGCCCGCCGCATTGGCGGGGGCGGCGTTCGGCTGGCTGCTGCTCGCGCTCGGTTCGCTCGACCTGATCGCGTTCTGGTTGCCCGACCGGCTGACCGCGACGCTGGCGCTGGGCGGTGCGGTCAGCGCGATCTGGTTCGACCCGGGGCCGCTGGACCGCGCGATCGGTGGTGCGGCAGGGTTCGGCGTACTGTGGACGATCGCCGCGGTCTATCGCCGGGTCCGCGGCCGCGACGGCATGGGCGGCGGCGATCCGAAGCTGTTCGGCGCGATCGGGCTGTGGCTCGGCTGGCAATTGCTGCCCGCCGTGCTGCTGATCGCGAGCATGGTCGGGCTCGGCGCGGTTCTTGCCACCCGCCTGCGCGGTCGGGCGGTGGCCGCGGACACCGCCTTGCCGTTCGGCACGCTGCTGGCGATCGCGGCTTATCCCGCGTGGCTGTTCATGATAGCGGGGGCGCCATGATGTCGATGCTGATCGCGCTCGCGCTGCAAGCCGCCGCCCCGTCGCCGCTGATCGATGGCCTCCCGCTCGGCGCGATCGCCAAGCAGGCGCTGCCCGCCAAGGGATGCGCGGCCTATCTGTGGACCGTTGCCGGCACGCGGTCGCTGGTCGCGATGGCGAGCGCCGAGCCCGCCCAACTCCGGATCGCGCTCGACGGCGTGACCAAGGACTATGCCCGCACCACGCAGACGGGCCCCGGCGGGTTCGGCTTTGCCGGCGTGACCGAGTATCGCGGCGGCGACCTGACCGCGACGCTGGACATGACGATCACGACGCGCGGCGACATCGCACAGGGCGCGGCGGTGATGCCCGCGACGCTCAGGATCGACCGCCCCGGACGCGACACGGTCGTCGTCGCGGTCGGCGGCTTGATCGGTTGCGTATGAAAAATAACCTCTTAACCGAAACCAATTAAAGGGTTTTGCGTTACAGCAATCGAGTGGGGGTGAATCGAACGCGATCGCACCCGAAAACGGGGATCGTGTACAGCGTGACAGCTTCGACAAGCCGACAATATTGGCTCGCCCTGGCGCTGGTTGCGTCTTCCCCCGCCGTCGCCCAGATCGACAAGCCCGGTACCGCTCCCGCCAAGGGACCGAGCGCACCCCGGCCCGAGGATCGTCCCGCCGCGACGCAGTCGAGCGATCCGCGCGGCGATGCGCCGATCGTGCCGGAGGCCGAGTTCGACAGCGCGCTGCCGCCGCTCTCGGGCGACCTCAACGCGCCGCTCGAGGCCATGCCGAGTGCGGCCGCCAGCACCGCGCCGGCCGTCACCGCCCCGACCGCGACTCAGTCCGCGACGACCGCGACCGGCGACGTGCTGCCCCCGACCGGACCGCAGGACCCGCAACTCGCGCAGCCGCTGACGCCGCTCGCAAGCTACGACACTGTCCCGTTCGAGACTGCGGCCGACATCAAGGACAAGGACGCGCCCGAAATCCGCTACGACTCGGCGATCGTCGGGCTCGACAAGGCGGGCGACGGGCTGGAGGCGCGTTACAAGGCGCTGTCCGCGCTGCGCGACGGCAAGGGCAAGGCGGCGAACGCGACGCAGGTTTCCGCGCGCGCCAAGGAGGACGAGGCGCTCGCCGTCCGGCTGCTCAAGTCGCTCGGCTATTACGACGCGACCGCGGTGTCGACGATCGAGACGATCCCCGGCACGCCCGCCAAGCTGAAGGCGACCGTCAGCGCGCAGCCGGGCCGGCTCTACACGTTGTCGTCGGTCACCGTGGTCGCCGACGCCACGACGCCGCCGAACCTGGTCCGCGACCAGCTGCCTCTGAAGGTCGGCGATGCGATCGAGGCGGAGCGCATCCAGGGTTCGGAAGCCAATGTCAGCCTGGTCCTGCCGCAGCGCGGCTATCCCTTCGTCAAGGTCGGCGAGCGTGACATCCTGCTCGACGACCAGACCCCGACCGGCGCCTATACGCTGCCGGTCGATATCGGCCCCCGCGCGTCGTTCGGCCAACTGCGGACCGAGGGTGATCCGGTTTTCGACTTGGAGCACCTGAACGTCTTCCCGCGGTTCAAGGGCGGCGAGCTCTACGACAACCGGCTCGCCGACGACCTGCGCAACGCGCTGGTCGGCACGTCGCTGTTCCAGACCGTCTCGGTCGAGCCGGTGCGCACCGGCCAGGTCAACGCCGACGGGACCGAGGCGGTCGACCTGCTGGTGCGCCAGACCAAGGGCCCGGCGCGGACGCTGGCAGGCAATGCCGGCTATTCGACGGGGCAGGGCATCCGTGCCGAGGCGACCTGGACGCATCGCAACCTGTTCCCGCCCGAGGGCGCGCTGATCGGATCGGTTATCGCCGGCACGCAGGAGCAGGGCGCCTCGGCGACGTTCCGCCGCGCGAATGCGGGCAAGCGCGACCGCACGTTCAACGTCATCGCGTCTGCGAACCACAGCAATTACGACGCCTATACCGCGTTCACCGGTACGCTCGGCGTTCGCTGGAGTTACGATTCGACGCCGATCTGGCAGAAGCGGCTCACTTACTATTACGGCGGCGAACTCGTCGGCACGAACGAGAGCGTCTATGATTTCGCGCAAGGACGGAACGTCCGCCGGACCTATGGCATCGTCGCGTTGCCCGGCCAGGTGCTGTTCGACCGCTCGGACAGCCTGCTCAACCCGGCCAGGGGCTATCGCCTGCGCCTGAACGTCAGTCCCGAGACCTCGGTGCAGGGATCGGTCAGCCCCTATGTCCGCGCACAGGTCGAGGGTACGGTCTATTATCCCGTATCGACGAGCCTGGTCATCGCAGGCCGTGCCCGCGCGGCGACGATCCAGGGCATCGCGCGCGACGACCTGGCCCCCTCGCGGCGTCTGTACGGCGGCGGCGGCGGCTCGGTCCGCGGCTATGGCTATCAGCGTTTGGGACCGTTCGATCCGAACGGCGATCCGATCGGCGGGCGTTCGCTCAACGAATTCGCGCTCGAGGCGCGCTACCGGTTCGGCGACTTTGGCATCGTGCCGTTCGTCGATGCCGGCAACAGCTATTCGAGCACCACGCCCAACCTCAGCGCGCTGAAGATCGGCGCGGGCATCGGCGGGCGCTTCTACACCAATTTCGGGCCGCTGCGGTTCGACGTCGCGACACCGCTCAACCCGCGCAAGGGTGACGGCAAGGTCGCGCTGTATATCTCGATCGGGCAGGCATTCTGATGGCCGAAGACACGTATCCGGCGGAGACCGGGCAGCCCGAGCCGGTCGTCGCCCGCGCGCCGCTGTGGCAGCGCATCCTGAAATGGATCGGCATCGCGATCCTGTCGCTGGTCGTGCTGGTGCTGCTCGTCCTGTTCGGGATCAACACCGATCCGGGCCGACGTCTCGTCGCCGACCAGATCGGCGGCTACACGACCGCGTCGGGGCTCAACATCAAGGTCGGGCGGATCGACGGATCGATCTACGGCGCGATGACGCTCAGCGACGTGCGCGTGGCGGATCCCAAGGGCGTGTTCCTGACCAGCCCGAAGCTCGCCGTCGACTGGCGCCCGTTCGCGTTCGCGCGCAACCATGTCGACGTCCGCTCGCTGACGACGCCGCTGGTCACGCTGCAGCGCCGCCCGGTCCTGAACCAGACCCCCAGCGACCCCAACGCGCCGCTGCTGCCCGATCTCGACATCGACGTGAACCGGCTGCAGATCGCGCGCTTCGTGATCGCCAAGCCGGTCACCGGCGCGACGCATATCGTGAAGATCGACGGCGCGGTGCACATCGCCGACAAGCGCGCCCAGCTGACGACCAACGCCGCGGCCCTGGTCGGCCCGGGCGTCGCCGGCGGCGACACGCTCGTGCTGAAACTCGACGCGGTCCCCGATCAGAACAAGCTCGACGTCAACGTAAAGCTGGTCGCCCCGGTGGGCGGCGTGGTCGCGACGATGGGGTCGCTGAAAGCCCCGCTGACCGCGACCGTCGACGGCCGCGGCAGCTGGAAGTCGTGGCGCGGCAACGCGGTCGCGACTCTGGGCGGCGGACAGCTCGCCAACCTCGCGCTCACCGCGACCGACGGCCATATCACCGTCCGCGGACCGACGCGTCCGGGTCTCTATCTCGAAGGTCCGGTCGAGCGCCTGACCGCGCCGCAGCTCGACGTCGCGATCGACACGACGCTCAATGACCGTAAGGCGGACACGCGGATGACGCTGCGGTCGAGCGCGCTGTCGGTCGACGCTGGCGGCCTGCTCGACCTCGCCAACAGCCGGTTCGGCAATTTCGCGGTCGGTGCCAGGCTGCTGACCCCCGGCGCGATCGCGCCGAACCTGCGCGGCCGCGACGTGACGGCACGCCTGGTGCTCGACGGCGCGTTCGCGACGCCGACGGTGGATTACAAGGTCCGCGCGGCGGCGATCGGCTTCGGCACGACCACGGTCGAGAATGTCTACGCCGAGGGCCTGGCCCGAGTGAACACCGACCGCATCCTCGTACCGCTCAACGCGCGTGCGGCGCGGGTGACCGGGCTCAACGCCGCGATCGGCGGGCTCACGACCAACGTCCGCATCCAGGGCGACCTCGCGATCGCGATGCCGAACATCCTGTCGGACAATCTGAAAATCCGTTCGGACAAGATCGACGCTACCGCGATCATCGTCGCGAACATGGCGACCGGCCGCTACAGCGGCGCGCTCAAGGGCCGCGTGAATAACTACCGCGTCGACGGCGTCGGGATCATCAACCTGTCGACCGACGCCAAGCTGGTACCCGGTCCCAACGGCGGCTTCGGCATCGTCGGCCGCGTGGCGGCACAGACGACGCAGCTGTTCAACGACGGCGCGCGCAGCTTCCTCGGCGGTAACGCCGTCATCCGGTCGGACATCGGCTACAGCCCCGAAGGCATCGTCACCTTCCGCAACCTGCGCATGAACGCGCCCCAATTCCGCATCACGCGGGGCGATGGCCGCTTCGATCCGGCGACCGGCGCGGTGCTGGTCAATGCCGACGCCTATTCGACCGTCTACGGCCCGCTCTCCGCACGCGTCACGGGCAGCGCGACGGCACCCGTCGTCGTGCTGCGCGCGCCGCGTCCCGGCGTCGGCGTCGGGCTCGTCAACCTCAACGCGCGTGTCGTCGGCCGCGGCGGCGCCTATGCCGTCACCGCGAGCGGCGGGACCAATTACGGCCCGTTCACCGCCGACGTCCTGGTGACGCCGGGCACGCAACTCGCGGTCGACGTGCGCCGCGTCGTCTTTGCCGGGATCGTCGCACAGGGCCGCATCGTACAGACTGCGGCGGGGCCTTTCGGCGGTGCGCTGACCTTTGCCGGGCAGGGGCTGTCGGGCAATGTGAGGCTCGCCAACCAGGGCGGCTATCAGCGCGCCGACGTCGCCGCGCGCGCCAATGGCGCGACGATCCCGGGCATGGTCGATTTCACCATCGGCCGCGCGATCATCTCTGCCACCGCGGTGCTGACGCCGACGCCCCAGATCGTCGCGGACGCACAGGTCGCCGATCTGCGCTACGGCGCGGTCGTCCTCTCGGCGGCGCGCGCGAAGGTCAATTATGTCGGCGGCCGCGGCACCGCGCAGGCTCTGGCGACGGGGTCGAGCGGCGTACCGTTCCGGATCGCGATGAACGCCAGGCTGAGCCCCGACAACTATCTCGTCGCGCTGCAGGGTCAGGCGAATGCGATCGCCTTCCGCACCGCCAACCCGGCGCGCATCCGCGCGGCGAAGGGCGTGTACACGCTCGCGCCCACGCGGATCGACTTCGGCGGCGCGAATGGCGGGTCGGCGCGACTGGCCGGCAGCTACGGCCGCGGGATCAACGCGCAGGCGCGGCTCGACAAGCTCGACCTCTCGGTGCTGAGCGCTCTGATGCCGAACCTCGGTATCGGCGGACAGGCGACGGGCAGCCTCGACTTCGCCCAGGCGAACAGCAACGCCGTGCCCGTTGCGGATGCCCGCGTGACCGTCACCAATTTCACGCGCTCCGGGCTGGCCGCGGTATCCGAGCCGGTCGACATCGTCTTCGCCGGCACGCTCGGCGCCGAGGGCGGCACTGGTCGTGCACTCGTCCGTCGCGGCCCGACCGTGGTCGGCCGCATGGTCGCGAACCTGAAGCCGCTCGGCGCCGGCGCATCGTGGAGCGAGCGTCTGATGGCAGCCCCGCTATCGGGCGGGATCCGCTACAATGGCCCCTCCGCTGTGCTGTTCAGCTTCGCCGCGATCCCGAACCAGCAATTGTCGGGGCCGATCGCGATCGCCGCCGACTTCTCGGGGCGCGTGCAGGCGCCGCTGCTCAACGGGCTCGTTCGGGCGGACAACCTGACCTACGACAACGAAACCTACGGCACGCGCCTGTCGCGGATGCAGCTGGCCGGCCGGTTCAACAACGAGCGGTTCGAGATCACGCGGCTCAACGCGAAGGCCGGCGACGGAACGGTCGAGGCGACCGGCTCGATCGGTCTCGCCGCCGCCAGCGGCTTCCCGATCGACGTGCGTGCGCGGCTGAACAATGCGCAGCTCGCCAAGAGCGACGCGATCAGCGCGACGACCAGCGGGACGATCCACCTGACCAATGGTCCGAACGGTGGCTTGATCCAGGGCGAGCTTCAGATCCCCGAGGCGCGCTACGCGATCATCCGCCAGGGCCAGGCCGAGGTGTCCGAGCTGACCGGCGTCCGCCGCAAGAGCGACATCCGCGTCGCGCGGCCGACCGACCGGCCGACGCCGGCACCGGTGGGGCTGTTCAAGCTCGACCTCCACGTCACCGCGCCGAACCAGCTGTTCGTGTCGGGCATGGGCCTCGACTCCGAATGGCGGATGGACATGCGGATCGGCGGCACGTCGGCGGCACCGGTCATCACCGGCGGGCTCGACGTGGTGAAGGGCGCCTATTCGTTCGCGGGTAAGCGCTTCGAGGTGACTCGCGGTACGGTGCGCTTCCGTGGCGGTGCGCTGACCGATCCGGACATCAACATCACCGCGACGACGACGGTCAACGGCATCACCGCCGTGATCGCGATCACCGGCACCGGCCAGCGTCCGCAGATTGCGTTCACCTCGACGCCCACGCTGCCACAGGACGAAGTGCTCAGCCGCCTGTTGTTCGGGACCAGCCCGACCAATTTGTCGGCGACCGAGGCGATCCAGCTCGCGGCCGCGCTCAACTCGCTGCGCGGGTCGGGCGGCGGCGGGCTCAACCCGCTTGGCAAGCTGCGCTCGGCGACGGGGTTCGACCGGCTGCGGATCGTCGGCGCCGACCAGGCGACCGGCAAGGGCACCAGCCTGGCCGCGGGCAAGTACCTGACCGACAATATCTATGTGGAGGTCGTGACCGACGCGAAGGGCTTCACCTCGACGCAGCTTGAGATCGCGCTCACCAAGGCGCTCAGCCTGCTCTCGTCGGCCGGTGGCGTCGGCGGCTCGAACGCCAGCCTGAAATACTCGAAGGACTATTGATGCCGGGGGAGGGGGCGCCGGCGACGCCCCCTTGATACGCACCAATCAGAGGTGCGCGTCGGCCAGCGCGGCGTCGATGATCGCCGCATAGATGTCGGTCAGGCGGTGCAGGTCCGCGACCGCGACGGCTTCGTCGACCTTGTGCATCGTCGCGTTGAGCAGCCCGAACTCGACCACCGGGCAGAGCTTCGACAGGAAGCGGGCGTCGGAAGTGCCGCCGGTGGTCGACAAATCCGGCACCAGTCCGGTCACGCCCTGGATCGCGTCGGCGACCAGCGTCGAGAAGTCTCCGGGTGCGGTCAGGAACGCTTCGCCCGAGATCCGTGCGGTCACCGTCGCGCCGTGCTTCTCGGCCAGCGCTGCGATGCGCGCGACGAGCGAATCCCCGGTGTGCCGGTCGTTGAACCGGATGCTGATCCGCGCGGAGGCCTTGGCGGGGATGACGTTCGTCGCGGGATTGCCGACGGTGATGTCGGTGATCTCGATGTTCGACGGCTGGAACCAGTCGGTGCCGTCGTCCAGCGTCACCGCCTCGATCGCGGCGAGCAGCGCGACGAGCCGCGGGATAGGGTTGTCGGCCAGATGCGGATAGGCGACATGGCCCTGGCGGCCCGCGACCTCGATCCAGATATTGACCGATCCGCGCCGCCCGATCTTGACCATGTCGCCGAGCCGCGCGGTCGAAGTGGGCTCGCCGACCAGGCACAGGTCCGGAACCAAGCGCCGCGTCGCCATCCGGTCGATCAGCGCGCGCGTGCCATAGGTCGCGGGGCCTTCCTCGTCGCCGGTGATGATCAGCGACAGCGTGCCTACGTCGGAGCGGCTGGCCGCGGCGACGAACGCGGCGACCGCACCCTTCATGTCGACAGCGCCGCGGCCGTAGAGCAGCCCGTCGCGGATATCCGCGGACCAGGGCGACCAGCCTTCGCCCGCAGGCACCACGTCGACATGGCCGGCAAAGGCGAAATGCCGTGGACCGTCCCCGCGGACCGCGAGCATATTCTCGACCGGTCCGTCGGGGGCCTCGCCGACCGTGAACCGGTCGACCGCGAAGCCGAGCGGTACCAGCGCGTCCTCCAGCACGTCGAACACCGGTCCGCGCGCGGGCGTGACGCTCTCCGCCGCGATCAGCCGCTGCGCCAGCGCGACCGGGTCGATCATGTGCGTGCGGCGGGTTGCTCGAACTGCTCGATGACCCAATCCTCTTCCTGCGCGGCGGCGATCCAGTCCTGCATGAACGGGTGGTCGAACATCGCCTGCATATATCCTTGCGCAAAGCGTGCGATCGGCAGCTGGTAGGTGACGATGCGCGTGACGACGGGTGCGAACATGATGTCCGCCGCGCCGAACTGGCCGAACAGGAAGTCGCCGCCGCCACCGAAGCGCGCGCGCGCCTGCGCCCACAGCTCCATGATCCGCTGCAGCTCGACAAGGACGTCCTCGTCGGGGCGCACCGCGGGGAAGACTTGGCGGATGTTCATGCTGTGCTTGCGGCGCAGCGCCTGGAAGCTCGAATGCATCTCGGCGGCCATCGACCGCGCCATCGCGCGCGGCGCATCGTCCTCCGGCCAGAAGCGGTCGCGGCCGACCTTGTCGGCGAGATAGTCGACGATCGCCAGGCTGTCCCAGACGACGGCATCGCCGTCCCACAGGATCGGCACCTTCCCTGACGACGGCGCGAACTCGTCCCCCTCGCGGCGCTTGTCCCAGTCGGCATCGTAAAGGGGAACGACCACCTCCTCGAACGGCAGCCCGGACTGTTTGCAGGCGAGCCAGCCGCGAAGCGACCAGGACGAATAGGCCTTGTTGCCGATGATCAGTTTCATGCCCGACGGACTAGCGGTGCGGGGGGACCGCGGCAACTGCCACCGCGGCGTCGATGACCGAGGTGGCGGGAAGAATGTTTGCGCGTGCGCGCGGCATGGCCCTACAGGAGGCCTCAAGCACATGATAAACGTGGGATTAGCCACGTCCTTTGGGGTGGTCTCAGCGTAATGATCGAGAGCGGGTCGCATACGCCGGGGGTGTCGGTGGCGGCGTTTCAATTGCCGGAGAATGCCGCGCTGCGCTACGAACAGCCGGACGCTCGGCTGGCCGAATTCTTCACCGATTATCACGTGCTCGATTCGGAGGAGCGCGAGGGTGTGCCCGCGGTCGACTGGATGCTGCCGAGCTGGCCGGCGATCCGCATCTTCCTGTCGGAGCGGCGGCTGGCCGTGACGCTGCGGCGGCGGACCTATGATCCGGTCCCGGTCGCGTCACTATACGGGACAACCAGCCGTGCCATGGAGGTGACGACCAATGGCGGCGTCACGATCGGTGTCGGGATCAGCCCGCTAGGCTGGGCGCGGCTGGTACGACGGCCGGCGGACGCGTTTCGCGACCGGATCACGCGGCTCGACGAGGTGCTGCCGCCCGCGATCGTCGAGACGCTCGTCGCGCAGCTGCGCGCCTCGGACCAGGGTCCGGCGGTGAAGGGCATACTCGACGCGTTCTTCCTCGAGTATCTCGGCGCGCCCGATCCCAACGAGGCCGCGATCCGCCAGCTCGCGGCCTTGATCGTCAACGACGAGACGCAGGACCTGCCGACCGCCGCGGCGGCGGTGGGGATCTCGGAGATGCAGCTGCGACGACTGTCGACGCGGTATTTCGGGTTTCCGCCAAAGACCTTGCTGATCCGGACGCGTTTTCTGCGGTCGTTCCTGCGGATGCTGTCGGCGGGCGGACCAGCCGATTATTCGCTGATCGCGCACAGCTACCACGACGTCCCGCATTTCCTGCGCGACGCCCAGCATTTCCTGGGAATGACGCCGCGAAGGTTCATGGAGCTCGAAACGCCGAAGCTCGATGCCGTGTTGCGCGCGCGGGCGGCGGTGCTGGGCGCAGCGACGAGCGCGCTGCAGGCCACGCACTGATCAGGCGGACCGGTCGCGGACGATCAGCGGGCGCAGGCGGACGCCCAGGCAGATCATCGTCGGCCAGAACAGCGTGTTGGCGATGTCGAGCCCGGTGTCCTCCCACCGCCACGAGCCGAAGTTCAACCGATCCATGATCTCGTTGAAAGCCTCGCCTACGGCGACCACCGACCAGGGGATGAAGGTGCCGAACGATCGCCGCGTCACCAGTCGGGCGAGCATCAGCAAGGCGAGTCCAGCATGGATGTGCAGGATGGTGTCGGGGAGGCCGGTGCCGTCGCCGATCCAGTCGATCATTCGGTGATATTGGGCTGCGATCACGCTTCACTCCACGGCGTCGTGGCCGAGCGCGCTCCATAGGGGGGCGACGATGCGCCGACAATCGGGCGCGTCGTATCCCGGGCACGGCGCCCATCCGGTCGCACACCGGGACGGCTCGCGCCGGACCGATAAAAAAGAGCGGATATCCCTGCGCGTGCTGTGTAGAAGCCCGGCAACAGCGACATGAATCGCGAAGAAGAGGATGCCATGCGGACGATCGAGAATCTGGTGAACGGTGCGGGCAGCACCGTGGATCGCTTTGGCGACGTGTTCGACCCCAATTCGGGCGACGTGCAGGCGCGCGTGCGACTGTCCGGCGCGGTCGACCTCGACGTCGCGGTCGCCGCGGCGCAGGCCGCGCAGCCGGCCTGGGCCGCGACCAACCCGCAACGGCGGGCGCGCGTCATGTTCGAGTTCAAGCGGCTCGTCGAGGCCAACATGGACGAACTGGCGACCCTGCTGTCGTCCGAGCACGGCAAGGTGATTGCGGATTCCAAGGGCGATATCCAGCGCGGGCTCGAGGTTATCGAGTTCTGCTGCGGAATCCCGCACATCCTGAAGGGCGAGTTCACGCAGGGCGCGGGGCCGGGGATCGACGTCTATTCGATGCGCCAGCCGCTCGGCATCGGCGCGGGGATCACCCCGTTCAACTTCCCGGCGATGATCCCGCTGTGGATGAGCGGCGTCGCAATCGCGACCGGTAACGCGTTTATCTTGAAGCCCAGCGAGCGCGACCCGTCGGTGCCGGTGCGCCTCGGCGAGCTGTTCCTCGAAGCGGGACTTCCCGCGGGGATCTTCCAGGTCGTCCACGGCGACAAGGAGATGGTCGACGCGATCCTCGACCACCCGGGGATCAGCGCGGTCAGCTTCGTCGGATCCTCCGACATCGCGCATTACGTCTATCGGCGCGGCGTCGCGGCGGGCAAGCGCGTCCAGGCGATGGGCGGCGCGAAGAACCACGGCATCGTCATGCCCGACGCCGATCTCGACCAGGTCGTCGCCGACCTGTCGGGCGCGGCGTTCGGCTCGGCGGGCGAGCGCTGCATGGCGCTGCCGGTGGTCGTGCCGGTCGGCGAGAAGACCGCGGAACGCTTGCGCGAGAAACTGATCCCCGCGATCGCGGCGCTCCGCGTCGGCGTATCGACCGATGCGGAGGCGCATTACGGCCCGGTCGTGAACGCCGCGCACAAGGCGCGGATCGAGCAGTGGATCCAGACCGGCGTCGACGAGGGCGCCGAGCTCGTCGTCGACGGCCGCGGGTTCGAGCTGCAGGGGCACGAGAAGGGGTTCTTCGTCGGCCCGACGCTGTTCGACCACGTCACGACCGAGATGTCGGCGTACAAGGAGGAGATTTTCGGCCCCGTGCTGCAGATTGTCCGTGCCGCCGATTTCGAGGACGCGGTGCGGCTGCCGAGCCAGCACCAATATGGCAACGGCGTCGCGATCTTCACGCGCAACGGCCACGCCGCGCGCGAGTTCGCCGCGCGGGTGAATGTCGGGATGGTGGGGATCAACGTGCCGATCCCTGTGCCGGTCGCGTATCACAGCTTCGGCGGATGGAAGCGCTCGGCGTTCGGCGACACCAACCAGCACGGCATGGAAGGCGTGAAATTCTGGACCAAGGTCAAGACCGTGACGCAGCGCTGGCCCGATGGCTCGGCCTTGCCGGCGATGGCGGAAGATGGTGGCCCGGCGCGCAACAACGACGCGTTCGTTATCCCGACGATGGGGTGAGGGGCTGGTGGCTGCGCCCTCCATGGCCGTCATGCTGACGGACGTCAGCATCCATTGCCGCGCCATGGCGTTGGGCGGGGATGGCGTCGGTCACCGCGTCGGCAGTGGTTCGAGTCCCAGCCCGATCGCAAGGTCCTCCCAGAACGGGTTTTCCACTTCGATCAGCTCGATCTTCCAGTCGCGGCGCCATGCCTTCAGTTGCTTCTCGCGAGCGATGGCGGAGGGCATGTCGGCGAACATCTCGAAATGGACCAGCCGTTTGACGTCATATCGCTTCGTGAAGCCGGGAAACGCGCCTGTTCGATGCTGATACAGGCGCGCCATCAGGCTCGACGTGACGCCGATATAGAGCGTACCGTGACGCCCGCTCGACAATATGTAGACACAGGGTTCGCGCGCCATCGTGCTGCCCGGCCAATGGATGCTGACGTCCGTCAGCATGACGGGAAAATTGAGCAATGACCAACCAGTTCGACCTCACCGACGACCAGCGCGAGATCCAGGAGCTCGCGCGGCGTTTTACCGCCGACCGCATCACTCCGCACGCCGCGGAGTGGGACGAGAAGCACAT
This sequence comes from Sphingomonas ginsenosidivorax, assembly GCF_007995065.1. Taxonomy (NCBI): domain Bacteria; kingdom Pseudomonadati; phylum Pseudomonadota; class Alphaproteobacteria; order Sphingomonadales; family Sphingomonadaceae; genus Sphingomonas; species Sphingomonas ginsenosidivorax. Next base: position 1,222,023 of record NZ_VOQR01000001.1, read on the forward strand.
CTTCCCGCGCGACACGATCAAGACGGCGGCCGAGCTCGGCTTCGCGTCGATCTACGTCAGCGAGGAGTCCGGCGGCATCGCGCTAGGCCGGCTCGAGGCGGCGCTGATCATGGAGGCGATGGCCTATGGCTGCCCCTCCACCTCGGCGTTCATCTCCATCCACAACATGGCGTCGTGGATGATCGACCGGTTCGGCAGCCAGACGGTCAAGGACAAGTATCTCCCCGACCTCGTCACGATGGCGCGGCTCGCCAGCTATTGCCTGACCGAGCCCGGCTCGGGCTCCGACGCAGCCGCGCTCAAGACCCGCGCTGTGAAGGACGGCGACGACTGGATCGTCACCGGCTCGAAGCAGTTCATCTCGGGCGCGGGCGAGAACGAGGTCTACGTCACCATGGTCCGCACCGGCGAGGAGGGCCCCAAGGGCATTTCCTGCCTGGTCATCGAGAAGGACATGCCCGGCGTTTCGTTCGGCGCGAACGAGAAGAAGCTCGGCTGGCATTCGCAGCCGACGCGGCAGGTGATCTTCGACGGTGTGCGCGTGCCGGGCGAGAACCTCGTCGGCAGCCTCGGCGAGGGGTTCCGGATCGCGATGATGGGGCTCGACGGCGGGCGTCTCAACATCGGCGCGTGCTCGCTCGGCGGCGCGCAGCGGTGCCTCGACGAGGCGATCACGTACACCAAGGACCGGAAGCAGTTCGGCAAGGCGATCGCCGACTTCCAGAACACGCAGTTCACGCTGGCCGACATGGCGACCGAACTCGAGGCGGCACGCGCGCTGCTCTACATCGCCGCCGCCAAGGTGACGGACAACGCGCCCGACAAGACCAAGTTCGCCGCGATGGCGAAGCGGCTTGCGACGGACACGGGATCGTCGGTGGTCGACCGTGCGCTTCAGCTTCACGGCGGCTATGGGTATCTGCAGGATTATCCGATCGAACGCTTCTGGCGCGACTTGCGCGTGCATTCGATCCTCGAAGGGACGAACCAGGTCATGCGGATGATCGTCGGCCGCGAGCTGACGCGGTCGTGAGCCCGCGCAGCGCATATCCCCTTCTTCTCCGCGTCCTCTGCGCCTCTGCGCGCATGATGGATTCGCGCGGAGGCGCGGAGGACGCAGAGACGGTTCGTGCAAGGAAATCTCGTGACCAATGATCTGATTTCGGAGATCGACGGCTCTGTCGGCCGGATCCGGCTCAATCGGCCCAAGGCGCTCCACGCACTCAACCTCACAATGTGCGAAGGCGTGCTCGATGCGCTTGAGGCGTGGCGCGCCGACCCGGCGGTGGAGGTCGTGACCATCGACCATGCCGAGGGCCGCGGGTTTTGCGCCGGCGGGGACATCCGGATGCTCGCCGTGTCCGGTGCGGGCGACGGCAGCGATGCCCGCGCCTTCTTCCATACCGAGTACCGTATGAACCACCGGCTGTTCACCTATGCCAAGCCGACCGTCGCGTTCATGGACGGGATCACGATGGGCGGCGGTGTCGGGCTCGCGCTGCCCTGCCGGTTCCGCGTCGCGACCGAGAACACCAAGTTCGCGATGCCCGAGACCGGGATCGGGTTGTTCCCCGATGTCGGCGGGGGCTGGTATCTGTCGCGGCTGCCGGGGCGGATCGGGCAGTATGTCGCGCTGACCGGGCACCGGCTCGACGGCGCCGACTGCCTCGCGCTGGGGCTGGCGACGCATTACCTGCCAAGCGCGGCGCTGGATGCGGCGAAGGCCGGGCTGGCAGAGACGCCGCAGGACATTGCCGGCGTGCTCGATGCGCTCGCCACGGTGGCACCCGAGGCGCGGATCCTGAACGACCAGCCGGCGATCGACCGGTTGTTCGCGTCCGATGTGCTCGAGGAGATCCTCGACGCACTGGCGGCGGACGGGGGCGAGTGGGCGACCGCCACGCTGGCCACGCTCAGGACCAAGTCGCCGCAGTCGATGAAGGTGTCGCTGCGGCTGCTCGCCGACGGCGCGGCAATGCCGACCTTCGAGGACGAGATGCGCCAGGAATATGCGGTCGGCGCGCACGTCGTGCAGCGCCACGACTTTATCGAGGGTGTCCGCGCGGTGATCGTCGACAAGGACAACGCGCCGCGCTGGGAGCCGGCTACGCCGGACGCAGTAAGCGACCACCTGATCGAGCAGATCTTCGCGCCACTTCCCGAGAACGAGGCGTGGACACCGAATTAAGCAACACCGCCCCCATCGTCACCCCAGCGCCGGCTGGGGTCTTTGCGAGGCGGGGTCGCGCTCACCCCAGCAAGACCCCAGCCTGCGCTGGGGTGACGGAGCGGGGGACGAAGAAGGAGAACAGAATGCCCTACGAAACCATCCTCGTCGAACGGCGCGACCGCGTCACGCTGGTCACGCTCAACCGCCCGCAGGCGCTCAATGCGCTCAACTCGCAGGTCCTGGCCGAACTGCTCGACGCGTTCGCCGCGTTCGACGCGGACCCGGACCAGGGCTGCGCAGTGCTGACCGGCAGCGCGAAGGCGTTCGCGGCGGGCGCGGACATCAAGGAGATGCAGGCGCAGGGCATCGCCGACATGTACGCGGCCGATTTCTTCGCCGGCTGGGACCGGTTCACGCGGACTCGCAAGCCGATCATCGCCGCGGTCGCCGGGTTCGCGCTCGGCGGCGGGTGCGAGCTGGCGATGATGTGCGACTTCATCCTTGCCGCCGACACTGCCAAGTTCGGCCAGCCCGAGGTCAAGCTCGCGGTGACGCCAGGCATGGGTGGCTCGCAGCGCCTGACCCGTGCAGTCGGCAAGGCCAAGGCGATGGAGATGTGCCTGACCGGCCGGATGATGTCCGCCGAGGAGGCCGAGCGCGCCGGGCTGGTCAGCCGAATCGTTTCCGCCGACGATCTGGTCGAGGAAGCCCTCAAGACTGCCGCGATGATCGCGTCGATGGCGCCGCTCGCGGTGCTGGCGAACAAGGAGATGGTCAACGCCGCGTTCGAGACCGGGCTCGGCATGGGCGTGCAGTTCGAGCGCCGGCTGTTCCACGCGCTGTTCGGCACCGCCGACCAGAGCGAAGGCATGGCGGCGTTCGTCGAGAAGCGCGCCGGGGTGTGGACGGGGAAATGAATTCCCCTCCCGCTTGCGGGAGGGGTTAGGGGAGGGCTTGTCCTCTCGAATTGACATACCCGCGCGTGGACAGGCCCTCCCCCGGCCCCTCCCGCGGGCGGGAGGGGAGTAGATAGAATGGCACGCATCGGATTCATCGGGCTTGGCAACATGGGCGGCGGAATGGCCGCCAACCTCGCGAAGAAGGGGCACGACGTCCGCGCGTTCGACCTGTCCGCCGACGCGCTCGCGCGTGCCGAGACGGCGGGCTGCCTTCCGGTTGGCTCCGCGGTCGAGGCGGCGGACGGCGCGGAGGCGATCGTGACGATGCTGCCCGCGGGGCGGCATGTCGCCGAGGTCTATGAATCGCTGTTCGGCGTCGTCGCGCCGTCGGCGATCCTGATCGACTGTTCAACGATCGACATCGAGACCGCCAAGGCCGTCGCGGTCGCCGCGCAGGGCCGCGGGATGGCGGCGGTCGACGCGCCGGTGTCGGGCGGGATCGCGGCGGCGAACGCCGGCACGCTGACCTTCATGGTCGGCGGCTCCGCGGAGGATTTCGCGCGCGCCCAGCCGTACCTGGCGGACATGGGCAAGGCGGTGATCCACGCCGGCGCCAACGGCGCAGGGCAGGCGGTCAAGATGTGCAACAACATGCTGCTCGGTGCGACGATGATCGCGACGTGCGAGGCGTTCGCGCTCGCTCAGAAGCTGGGGCTGGACCCGCAGACCTTCTACGACATCTCGTCGGTGAGTTCGGGGCAGAGCTGGTCGATGACCTCCTACGCCCCGCTCCCCAGCGTCGGGCCGGAGACGCCCGCGGACCACGACTATCAGGGCGGTTTCGCGACCGCGCTCATGCTCAAGGACCTGCGGCTCGCGATGGCGGCGGCGAAGGATGCCGGCGCGCAGACCCCGATGGGGTCGAAGGCGGCGGAACTCTACGAGGCGTTCGCCGCCGACGGGCAGGGGGCAGTCGACTTTTCGGGGATCATCCGGACGCTGTAGTCCGCGTCAGAGGAAGCGGATCAGCATCAGCAGCAGCCCGAGGATCGAGACCAGCCAGCAGAGCGAGCGGACGTACTTCACGCCGAACAGGTAGAGCGGCACGTACACGATCCGCGCGACGAACCACAGGATCGCTCCGATCGCACCGATCCCGCCGGTGCGGCCGGTTACTGCGAGGCCGAGCGCGAGCGCGACGAAGATCGGATAGGTCTCCTGGAAATTGGCGAGCGCGCGCGTCGCCCGGCCGGCATAGTCGCCAAGCGGCGTCTCCGCCCCGTCGCGCGCGCCCGCATTCCAGTCGACCCCGCGCTCGCGCGTGACCAGCTGGCCCTGCAGCATGATATGGGCGAACAGCATCACGGTCGACCAGCCGAGCAGGATCAGTTCAGTCGGCAGCGCGGTATGATCGGGCATTGGTGGTCCTTCGGTTGTCGAGAGCGCCAACGCCCCCGGCACGTGGTTGTTGCGATCGGGCTCTGCCGGTCTCCGGTGACGGGACTGGCGTTTCCATCGGTTTTGCCTATATACCGTTCGGTATGAATATCTGTTCGCTTTCCCCGATCAAGGGCCGTCCGCGCGAGTTCGATCTCGACGAGGCCCTGGCCGCCGCGCTTCGCGTATTCTGGCGCAACGGCTACGAAGCCGCGTCGATGACCGAGCTGACCGCGGCGATGGGCATCACCAAGCCCAGCCTCTACGCCGCGTTCGGCAACAAGGAAGCCCTGTTCCACAAGGCGCTCGACCTCTACGAGCGCGAGAAGCTGGCGTACATGACCTCCGCGATGGAGGCGCCGACCGCGCGCGGGGTGGCCGAACGGCTGCTGCGCGGTGCGCTGGCGATGCAGACCAGCACCTGCGATCCCAAGGGCTGCCTTGGCGTCATCAGCGCGGCGGCCTGTGGCGCAGAAGCCGAATCGATCAAGGCCGAGGTCGTCAAACGTCGCGCTTCGTCGGAGGCGATGATCATCCGGCGGTTCGAGCAGGCGGTCGCGGACGGGGAAGTCCCCGAAGGCATGACCGCCGCGGCGCTGGTCCGCTACCTGTTCGCGATCATGCAGGGGCTCGCCCTGCAGGGCGGATCGGGCGCGACCTGCGACGAACTCGAGCAGCTCGTCGAGACGAGCCTTGCGGTCTGGCCGACCAAGTAACGCGCTAAAAATACCGCCCGGTACAAAAAGCGATTGACGGTACGGAACGGCGTTTCTATACCGACTGGTATTGAAGCCGGGTCCCAAAGGGGGATAGCGGCAAGGAACCGCCGCCATGGCCTATCTCGACATCGACAACATGTTCGCCGCCCCAGTCTGCGCCCGCGCTTCGCACGTCGAGGCCGAGCCGAAAGCGGGCTTCTCGGCGCTCGAATGGAGCGTGATCGCGCTCGCCAAGCGCGACACGCTGCGTAGCCTGGAAGGTACGAGCCGCGTGTCGCGCGCGCTCGGCAGCCTGTTCGGGCTCGGCACCGCGTCGCGGCTCGCCGATCCCCGGCTCGAGGCGCTGCGTCGCGCCGCGGTCTATGCCTGGCGCCGCGGGTTCGCGTTGCCGATGGCGGAGATCGAGCGTTTTCGCGATGCCGGCTTCGTCGATGCGCAGCTCGAGACGCTGGTGGTCAGCGTGACCGGCATGCGCGTCGGCCGCCTGGCCGCTTAACCGCGGTGCCGCCTAACTGCTCCCCGTCATCCCGGGCTTGTCCCGGGATCCAGAGCCCCAAGCGCCCACGCCCGTAACCCTGGATCCCGGGATGACGGGGATTGCGGGATCAGGCTGCGGTCCTACCACCTTCCCCATTTTCCTTGCCCCAACAAACCTGCTAGCCGCCGGCGCACAACACAACGCCCCGGAGAGGCTGCATGATACCCGATTTCGATTTCGCGCTCGGCGAAAACGCGGACATGATTCGCGAGTCGACGCACGCCTTTGCGACCGCGGAGATCGCGCCGCTTGCCGCTCGGATCGACGCGGAGGACTGGTTCCCGCGCGAGCTCTGGCCTGCGATGGGGGCGCTCGGGCTGCACGGCATCACCGTCGAGGAGGAATTCGGCGGCTTGGGCCTCGGCTATCTCGAGCATGTCGTCGCGGTCGAGGAAGTGTCGCGCGCGTCCGCGTCGATCGGCCTCAGCTACGGCGCGCATTCCAACCTGTGCGTCAACCAGATCCGTCGCTGGGCAACGCCTGAGCAGAAGGCGAAATGTCTGCCGAAACTGGTCTCGGGCGAGCATGTCGGGAGCCTCGCCATGTCGGAGGCCGGAGCGGGTTCTGACGTCGTCTCGATGAAGCTGCGCGCGCGGAAAACCGATAGCGGCTATGTCCTCGACGGCACGAAATTCTGGATCACCAACGCGGCTTACGCGGATACCCTCGTCGTCTATGCGAAGACCGGCGAGGGCAGCCGCGGCATCACCGCCTTCCTGATCGAGAAGGACATGCCGGGCTTCTCGATCGGGCAGAAGATCGACAAGATGGGGATGCGCGGCAGCCCAACCGCCGAACTCGTGTTCGACGGTTGCGAGGTGCCCGACAGCGCGGTGATGGGGCCGCTCAACGGTGGCGTCGGCGTGCTGATGTCGGGGCTCGATTACGAGCGTGCGGTGCTTGCGGGGATCCAGCTCGGGATCATGCAGGCGTGCCTCGATGTCGTCATCCCCTATGTCCGCGAGCGGAAACAGTTCGGACAGCCGATCGGCCAGTTCCAGCTGATCCAGGCGAAGGTTGCCGACATGTATGTCGCGCTGAGTTCGGCACGCGCGTACGTCTACGCGGTCGCCAAGAGCTGCGACGCGGGCAAGACCACGCGGTTCGACGCCGCGGGTGCGATCCTGCTCGCCAGCGAAAGCGCCGTGAAGGTGAGCCTCGAATCGATCCAGGCGCTGGGCGGTGCCGGCTATACCAAGGACTGGCCGGTCGAACGGTTCATGCGCGACGCGAAGCTGCTCGATATCGGCGCAGGGACCAACGAGGTCCGACGGATGCTGATCGGCCGCGAACTGATCGGCGCGGCGCCAAAGGTGGCGCAGTGAGCCCCAAACCCCAGCGTCACCCTGAACTTGTTTCAGGGTCCACCTATCCACGGGGAAGGACGGCGATTGTCGACAGATGGATGCTGAAACAAGTTCAGCATGACGGAGCGCGTGTATGACCGCACCCATCCTCACCTCCGCGCTGTCCCCCGAAAGCGACACCTTCCGCGCCAACGCCGCACATAACCGCGCGCTTGCCGAGACCCTCCGCGAAGACGTCGCGCGCACCGCGCTCGGCGGTAACGAGAAGGCCCGCGACCGCCATACCGCGCGCGGCAAGCTGCTTCCGCGCGACCGCGTCGAACGCCTGCTCGACCCCGGCAGCCCGTTCCTCGAGATCGGCCAACTCGCCGCCAACGGCCTCTACGACGACGAGGTGCCCGGCGCCGGCGTGATCGCGGGGATCGGGCGAGTCTCGGGCCGCCAGTGCATGATCCTGTGCAACGACGCCACGGTGAAGGGCGGCACCTACTTCCCACTCACCGTGAAGAAGCATCTGCGCGCGCAGGAAATCGCACAGGAAAACCGCCTTCCGTGCATCTACCTCGTCGACAGCGGCGGCGCGAACCTGCCGCACCAGGCCGAGGTGTTTCCCGACCGCGATCATTTCGGCCGCATCTTCTACAACCAGGCACAGATGTCCGCGCTCGGCATCCCGCAGATCGCGTGCGTGATGGGCAGCTGCACCGCGGGTGGCGCGTATGTGCCCGCGATGTCCGACGAGACGATCATCGTGCGTGGGCAGGGGACGATCTTTCTCGCCGGCCCACCGCTGGTGAAGGCCGCGACCGGCGAAGTGATTTCGGCGGAGGAACTCGGCGGCGCGGATACGCACGGGCGCCGCTCCGGCGTGGTCGACCATGTCGCCGAGAATGACGAGCACGCGCTGACGATCGTCCGCGACATCGTCTCGACGCTCAGCCCCCAGCTGCCCATGCCGGTCAACGTCCAGACGCCCCGACCGCCGAAGTTCGACGCCGAGGAATTGTACGGGATCGTGCCGAGCGACGTCCGTGCGCCGTACGACGTGCACGAGGTCATCGCGCGTTTGGTCGACGGATCCGAATTCCACGAGTTCAAAGCGCTTTACGGCACGTCCCTCGTATGCGGTTTCGCGCATATCTGGGGCATGCCCGTCGCGATCCTCGCCAACAACGGCGTGCTGTTCAGCGAGAGCGCGCAGAAGGGCGCGCATTTCATCGAGCTCGCCTGCCAGCGGCGGATCCCGCTGCTGTTCCTGCAGAACATCTCGGGCTTCATGGTCGGTGGCAAGTACGAGGCGGAAGGCATTGCCAAGCATGGCGCCAAGCTCGTCACCGCCGTCGCCACCGCGACCGTGCCGAAGATAACCGTGCTGATCGGCGGCAGCTTCGGCGCGGGCAATTACGGGATGTGCGGGCGCGCCTATTCGCCCCGCTTCCTGTTCACCTGGCCCAACAGCCGGATCTCGGTCATGGGCGGCGAACAGGCGGCCTCGGTGCTCGCCACCGTCCACCGCGATGCGGACAACTGGACGCCCGAGCAGGCCGAAGCCTTCAAGGCGCCGGTCCGCCAGAAGTACGAGGACGAGGGCAATCCCTGGTACGCCACCGCGCGGCTGTGGGACGACGGGATCATCGACCCGGCGCAGACCCGCGACGTGCTCGGCCTTGCGCTCGCCGCGACGCTCAATGCTCCCATCCCCGAACGCCCGGCGTTCGGCGTGTTCCGGATGTAACGCCCATGATCCTGTTCCTTCTTGCCCAGATCACCCCCGTCCAGCCGATCGTGAAGGGCACCGGACTGCCCCCCGCGGTCGTCAGCGAGGAAAGCGGCGTGCTGGTACCGATCGACGCGCTGTTCGCAGCGCTCGCCGCGCGCGACCCGCAAGCGGTGCTTGCCGCGATGCGCCCCGATGCAGGCGCGACCGTCGCCGAGGAGAAACCCGACGGCACGCGTTCGGTCCGCCACATGACCGCAGTGCAGTTCGCCGCGATGGTGAAGCCGGGCCCCGAACGCTACGCCGAACGCATCAGCGACCCTGCGATCGAGATCGACGGCGATATCGCGATGGTCTGGGCGCCATACGTCTTCACGATCGACGGCAAGCCCGCGCATTGCGGCTACAATCATTTCGACCTGGTGCGCGAGAGCGGCCGGTGGAAAATCCAGAACGTGACCTGGTCGTCGCGGACGACGAGCTGCGTGGCCCAATGATTACGTCGCTCCTGATCGCCAACCGCGGCGAGATCGCCTGCCGCATCATCCGCACCGCGCGCGCGCTGGGGATCCGCACCGTCGCCGTCTACTCCGACGCCGATGCGAACGCGCTGCACGTCCGGCAGGCCGACGAGGCCGTGCATATCGGCGCCTCGCCGGTGCGCGAAAGCTATCTGGTCGGCGAGCGGATCATCACCGCCGCGAAAGAGACCGGCGCCGAGGCGATCCACCCCGGCTATGGCTTTCTCTCCGAAAATGCCGACTTCGCGCAAGCCGTGATCGATGCCGGACTGATCTGGGTCGGCCCGGCCCCCGACAGCATCCGCGCCATGGGGCTGAAGGACGCTGCCAAGGCACTGATGATCGCCGCCGGCGTCCCCGTCACGCCCGGCTATATGGGCGATGACCAGAGCCTTGACCGGCTCCAGGCCGAGGCGGACGCGACGGGCTATCCCGTGCTCATCAAGGCAGTCGCGGGCGGCGGCGGCAAAGGCATGCGCCGCGTCGACGCCGCGTCCGACTTCGCCGACGCGCTGCTGTCGTGCCGACGCGAGGCGGAATCGTCGTTCGGCAATACGCATGTGCTGATCGAGAAATACATCCTCTCGCCCCGCCACATCGAGGTCCAGGTATTCGGCGACACGCACGGCAACGTCGTCCACCTCTTCGAACGCGATTGTTCTCTGCAGCGCCGTCACCAGAAGGTGATCGAGGAAGCCCCCGCGCCCGGCATGGACGCGGCGACGCGCGCGGCGATCTGCGCTGCCGCGGTGAAGGCGGCGAAGGCGGTCGACTATGTCGGCGCCGGCACGATCGAGTTCATCGCCGACGCGAGCGAAGGCCTGCGCGCCGACCGCATCTGGTTCATGGAGATGAACACGCGGCTCCAGGTCGAGCATCCGGTGACCGAGGAGATCACGGGGCAGGACCTGGTCGAATGGCAGCTGCGCGTCGCGAGCGGGGAGGCGTTGCCGAAGCGGCAGGACGAGTTGGCCATCGACGGCTGGGCGATGGAAGCGCGGCTCTATGCCGAGGATCCGCGCACCGGCTTCCTGCCGAGCATCGGGACGCTCGAGCGGTTCGATCTCGGCGAAGCGACGCGCGTCGATACCGGGGTCGAGCAGGGCGCGGCGATCTCGCCCTTCTACGATCCGATGATCGCCAAGGTGATCGCCTGGGGCCCCGATCGCGAGACTGCGCGCGAGACGCTGGCCGATGCGCTCGACGGCGCGGTAGTGTGGCCGGTGCGGTCGAATGCGGGATTCCTGGTCGAGGCGCTGGACCATCCGGTATTCGTCTCGGGCGAGGTCGACACCGGGCTGATCGCGCGCGAGGGCGATGCGCTCATGCCGCCCGACCGACCGACCGAGGAAGCGTTGATCGCTGCTGCCGCACGGTTGTCGGGGGCGGGGCCGAACAGTGGCTTCCGCCTCAATGCAGCGCGCCAGATGGAAGCGCTGTTCCTGCTCGACGGCAAGCCGGTCGCGATCGATTTCGCCGACGCATCCGCGACGGTAGCGACCGGCGACGATGTGCTGATCACGGAGGGCGGCCAGAGCTGGCAACTGACGCGCTGGCGCGCGACCGGAGTCGCGGCGGGTGCCGCCGCCGACGGCGCGATCCTGTCGCCGATGCCGGGGCGGATCCTTGCAGTCGACGTTGCCGTCGGCGATGCGGTGGTGAAGGGTCAGAAGCTCGTCACGCTGGAGGCGATGAAGATGGAGCATTCGCTGACCGCGCCGTTCGACGGGGTGGTCGAGGCGCTCGCGGCCACGGTCGGCGGGCAGGTGTCCGAGGGGACGGTACTGGTGACGATCGTCACCTCCACCCCGTCACCCTGAACTTGGTTCAGGGTCCACCGCGCCTCGGGCGATGGTGGCGGTTGGGGCGCGGTGGATGCTGAAACGAGTTCAGCATGACGGAGGGACAATACATGGCCGGTAGATACTATGACGACTGGACGATCGGCGACACGCTCGTCCACGAGATCCGCCGTACCGTTACCGAGACCGACAATCTCCTCTTCTCGACAATGACGCACAATCCGCAGCCGCTGCACCTCGACGTGGAGGCGGCGAAGGCCAGCGAGTTCGGGCGTATCCTCGTCAACGGCACCTTCACCTTCGCGCTGCTGATCGGGCTGTCGGTCGGCGACACGACGCTGGGCACGCTGGTCGCGAACCTGGGGTACGACAAGCTCGTCCACCCCAATCCGGTGTTCATCGGCGACACGATGCGCGCGTCGAGCGCGGTCACGGCCCTGCGCGAAAGCCGGTCGCGGCCCGAGTCGGGGCTTGTGACCTTCCGCCACGATCTCCACAATCAACGTGACGAACTCGTCTGCCAGTGCCTGCGTACCGCGCTGCTGCACCGCCGACCCCGAGAGGACCAAGCATGACCGATATCGTGATCACCGCTGCCAAGCGTACCCCCGTGGGCAGCTTCCTCGGCGCCTTTGCCGCAACCCCCGCGCACGAACTGGGCCGCGTGGCGATCGAGGCCGCGCTCGAACAAGCCGGGGTCGCTGGCGAAGACGTGTCCGAAGTCATCATGGGCCAGGTGCTGACCGCGGCGCAGGGCCAGAACCCCGCGCGCCAGGCGTCGATGGCGGCCGGCGTGCCGAAGGAAGTGCCCGCCTGGGGCGTCAACCAGGTCTGCGGCTCGGGCCTGCGCGCCGTCGCGATCGCCTGCCAGTCGATCCAGACCGGCGATGCGACGATCGTCGTCGCGGGCGGGCAGGAATCGATGTCGATGTCCGCGCACGCCCAGTCGATCCGCGGCGGCCAGAAGATGGGCAACCTGTCCCTTGTCGACACGATGGTCAGCGACGGGCTGACCGACGTGTTCAACGGCTATCACATGGGCATCACCGCCGAGAATCTGGCCGAGCAGTACCAGGTCACGCGCGGCGAGCAGGACGCCTTCTCGGTCGCGTCGCAGAACAAGGCCGAGGCCGCACGCGGATCGGGACGGTTCAAGGACGAGATCGCCAGCGTCACGATTCCGGGCCGCAAGGGCGACACCGTCGTCGCGGACGACGAATATATCCGCGCCGGCGCGACGATCGAGAGCGTGTCGGGCGTGCGGCCGGCGTTCAAGAAGGACGGCACGGTCACCGCGGCCAACGCCAGCGGCCTCAACGACGGCGCCGCCGCCTTGGTGCTGATGACGCGCGCGGAGGCCGAGCGGCGCGGTTCGCCGATCCTCGCGACGATCAAGAGCTGGGCATCGGCGGGCGTCGATCCGTCGATCATGGGGATCGGCCCGGTCCCCGCGACTCGCCGTGCGCTGGAAAAGGCCGGCTGGACGATCGGCGACCTCGACCTGATCGAGGCGAACGAGGCGTTCGCGGCGCAGGCGCTGTCGGTCGGCAAGGAGCTCGGCTGGGATGCCGAGAAGGTCAACGTCAACGGCGGCGCGATCGCGATCGGTCATCCGATCGGCGCGAGCGGCGCTCGGGTGCTGACCACGCTGATCTACGAGATGCAGAAGCGCGACGCGAAGAAGGGGCTGGCGACGCTGTGCATCGGCGGCGGCATGGGGATCGCGATGTGTCTGGAGCGGTAAGGTAATCCGTTCGTCATCCCGGGTTCCAGGGTTACGCGCGCTAGCGCCTCGGGCTCTGGATCCTGACGTTCGTCAGGATGACGGGCATCTACGGGGGCACCCGAACTGCAGTGGACGCCACCCCGGCGAAGGCCGGGGCCCAGTTGGGGGACTCCCGTGACTGGGCACGGACCTCCGTTCCATCAGCCTTCCCAACTGGGCCCCGGCCTTCGCCGGGGTAGGGGTTGGGCCTAGGGGGCGGCCGCCAGCATGCTCAACGCCACCGCCTCGGCGACCTTGATCCCGTCGACCGCGGCGGACAAAATCCCGCCCGCATACCCAGCCCCTTCGCCTGCCGGGAACAGCCCGGCGGTGTTGAGGCTTTGGAACGCCTCGTTCCGCGTGATCCGCACCGGCGAGGACGTGCGCGTCTCGACGCCGGTCATCACCGCGTCGGGATGGTCGTAGCCCGGGATCTGCTTGCCGAACGCGACCAGCGCCTCGCGCAACGCGGTGACCGCGAACTCGGGCAGGCAGTCGGCGAGGTCGCACATCGTCACGCCGGGGCGGTAGGACGGGATCACCGTCCCGAGCGCGGTCGACGGTCGGCCGGCGAGGAAATCGCCTAGCCGCTGCGCCGGCGCGTTGTAGCTCGATCCGCCGACCGCGAACGCGCGCGTTTCCCAATGCCGCTGCAGCTCGATCCCCGCGAGCGGCGACCCCGGATAGTCGCGCTCGGGATCGATCCCGACGACCAGCCCCGAATTCGCGTTGCGTTCGTTCCGCGAATACTGGCTCATGCCGTTGGTCGCGACGCGGCCTTCCTCCGAGGTCGCGGCGACGACGGTGCCGCCCGGGCACATGCAGAAGCTGTAGGCGGTGCGGCCGTTGCTGCAGTGATGCGACAGGCTGTAGGCGGCCGCGCCGAGATCGGGATGCCCCGCGCACGGCCCGAACCGCGCCTCGTCGATCCACGACTGCGGATGCTCGATCCGGACGCCGATCGAGAAGGGCTTTGCCTCGACGTGCACGCCGGCGTCGTGGAGCATGTGGAAGGTGTCGCGCGCGCTGTGACCTAACGCGAGGACGACATGGCTGGCGGCGACATGGCTGGCGGCGAGATGGTCGCCAGTGTGCATGCGCAGCCCGGTGACGCGGCGCTTACCGTCGACGTCGCTCTCGATGTCGATGCCCTCGACGCGGTTCTCGAAGCGATATTCGCCGCCGAGCGACTCGATCGTCTCGCGCATGCTCTCGACCATGGTGACCAGGCGGAAGGTGCCGATATGCGGATGCGCCTCGGTCAGGATCTCCTCGGGCGCGCCGGCCTTGACGAACTCGGTCAGCACTTTCCGCCCCAGATGCCGCGGATCCTGGATCTGGCTCCACAGCTTGCCGTCGGAGAAGGTGCCCGCGCCGCCCTCGCCGAACTGGACGTTCGATTCGGGGTTGAGCACGCCGCGCCGCCACAGCCCCCAGGTGTCCTTGGTCCGCTCGCGCACCACCTTGCCGCGGTCGACGATGATCGGCCGGAACCCCATCTGAGCGAGGATCAATCCGGCGAACAGCCCGCACGGGCCTGCGCCAACGACCACGGGGCGGGGCAGCTCGACGCCCTCCGGCGCCTTGGCGACGAAGGCATAGCGGGTGTCGGGGGTCGGGTTGACGTGGCGATCCTTCCGGAACCGCGCGAGCACCGTCGCCTCGTCCTTGACGTTGACGTCGACCGAATAGACCAGCTGGATGTCCATCTTGTCGCGCGCGTCGTTGGCACGCCTGGCGATCTTGAAGCGGACCAGTTCGCGCGGCGTGATGCGCAGCCGCTTGCACACCGCGGCGGGCAGCGCCTCGTCGGCATGGTTGATCGGCAGCTTCAGTTCGGTGATGCGCAACATGACGCCGCCGATGCCACGGACCGCGTCGTGGCACAATTGTGCGACAAAGCTGCTATAGGGGGGTCTCGAGAGGAGATGCCCGATGGCGTCGAGTATCGCGTATAATCGCTTCGGCCTGGGTGCACGGCCGGGCGATCGCTCCAGCGGCGAACCCAAGGCCTGGTTGCTCGACCAGCTGGGCCGCTATGATCCGAAACCGGCGGGGATCGCCGCGACCAAGGGGTCGCCCGAGATCGCGACCGCGCTGATCGACTATCGCGACGACCGCCGCGTGCTGCGCCGCCAGATGGCTGCGTCGCCGCCCGTCGCGACCCCAGACCCGACGATGAGCGGGGCGGGGGGCGCCGGCGCGACTCCGCCCGCGATGGGTGGCGCGATGGCGGCAGCCCCGCCGCCGGTGGACCCGCAGAAACGCGCGCTGATGGACGCCCGGCAGATTGCCGCGCGCGCGATCCGGCTCGACTATGGCCGCGCGGTGGCAGCGCGAACCGATGCCGCGCTGGTCTCGGACGCGCCGTTCGTCGAGCGGCTCGTGCAGTTCTGGGCGAATCATTTCGCGGTCTCGACCGACAAGATCGAGATCGTCGGGCTCGCCGGACCGATGGAGTTCGAGGCGATCCGGCCGCACGTGCTGGGGCGCTTCTCCGACATGCTGAACGCGGTCGAACGGCATCCGGCGATGCTGCTCTATCTCGACCAGGCGGTGTCGGTCGGGCCGGGCAGCGCGGTCGGCCTGCGCGTCGCGGCGCGTGGGCAGCGCAAGGTCGGGCTGAACGAGAATCTCGCGCGCGAGATCCTCGAGCTGCACACATTGGGCGTGCGGACCGGCTACGAACAGGGCGACGTCACCGAGTTCGCGCGCGCGATGACCGGATGGACCGCGACCGGCTTCGGGCGAGGACCGAAGATGGGCGGCGTGCCCGGCGCGTTCGCGTTCATGCCCGCGATCCACGAACCCGGCGACCGCATCATCATGGGCAAGACCTATCCGGCGGCAGGCGAGGCGCAGGCGCAGGCAGTGCTCGACGATCTCGCGGTCCATCCCGCGACCGCGACGCATATCGCGACCAAGCTCGCGCGGCACTTCGCGGGTGACGTGCCGCCGCCGGCGATGATCACGCGGCTCAAGACGGCGTTCCTCAAATCGGGTGGCGACCTGCCGACCGTCTACAAGGCGATCATCGCCTCGCCCGAAGCCTGGGTCGCGACGCCGGTCAAGTTCCGCACGCCGTGGGAATGGACGATCGCCGTCCACCGCGCGCTCGGCACGAAGACGCTGCAGCCGGGCGCGATGGTGGGCCTCATGAACCAGCTCGGCCAGCCGGTGTGGAAGCCGGGGCAGCCGGTCGGCTATGACGACCTCGCCGCGACCTGGGCGGGGCCCGACGCGATCATGCGTCGGGTCGAGGCGGCGGAGCGGTTCGCCACGCGGGCTGCGGCGAATACCGATGCGCGTGCGCTGGCGCCGGTGCTGTTCCCCGATGCGCTGAGCGCCGCGACTGCGCAGGCGCTGACGCGCGCCGAAAGCCCGGGGCAGGCGCTCGCGCTGCTGCTCGTCTCGCCCGAAATGATGCGGAGATAGACATGTTCGATCGTCGTTCCATCCTCACCCGCGGCGCGCTCGGTGCCGCCGGCCTCGCCTTCGCGCCGCGCATGGCGTTCGCGCGCGCCGCGACGCCCAAGCGCTTCGTCTTCATCATCCAGCGCGGCGCCGCCGACGGGCTCGGCGTGATCGGCGCGGTCGGCGACCCCGCCTTTGCCGGCATCCGCGGCGATCTCGCGGCCGACGTGGCCAGCGGTACGAAGCTCGACACCACCTTCATGCTGCACCCCGCGATGACCAACGCCGCGGGGTTGTACGGCAAGGGGCAGGCGCTGTTCGCGCACGCGATCGCCTCGCCGTACCGCGATCGCTCGCATTTCGACGGGCAGAACGTGCTCGAGACCGGCGGCAGCCGCGCCTATCAGGTGCGCGACGGCTGGCTCAACCGACTGCTCGGCGTGCTGCCCGCGGACCAGGCGCGCGCAATCGCGGTTGCGGCGACGGTGCCGATGGCACTCCGCGGATCGCGCGAGATTGCCTCCTACGCGCCGTCCAGCCTGCCCCAGGCGTCGGACGACCTGCTCCAGCGCGTCTCGATGCTCTATCAGGGCGATGCCCAGCTGCACGGGCTGTGGAGCGAGGCGCTGGCGACGCGAAGCCTGACCAGCGACCTGAGCGCCGACGACGGGCGCAACGCCGCGGCGACGGGCGCGCTCGCCGCCAAGCTGCTGGCACCCGACAGCGGCGCGCGGATCGCGATGATCGAGACCGGCGGTTGGGACACGCATACCGGGCAGCGCGGGCGGCTGGCGGCACAGTTGAAGGGGCTCGACGCGATGGTCGGTGCGCTGCAGGCGGGGCTGGGGCCGCTCTGGGCGGACACGATGGTGCTGGTCGCGACCGAGTTCGGCCGCACCGTCGCGGTCAACGGCACCGGCGGCACCGATCACGGCACGGGGACGGCGGCGATGCTGTTCGGTGGCGGCGTGAAGGGCGGGCGCGTGCTCGCCGACTGGCCCGGGTTGAGCACGGCGGCGCTCTACGAGGCGCGCGACATCCGCCCGACCGCCCAGCTCGACGCGTTCATCGGCGGCGCGCTGTCGTCGCACTTCGGGGTCGATCCGGCGCGTGTGATGGCGGCGGTGTTCCCGACCAGCGCGAAGGTGGTCGCGACCGAGGGGTTGTTATGGGTCTGATCCCAGCCCCCCCGTTCGTGCTGAGCGCAGTCGAAGCACCTGGGGACAGGTGCCCTTCGACTTCGCTCAGGGCGAACGGAGCTAGGGTGGGCAGAGGCGGGGTGACGCAGGAGCCGCAGCCGCCTAACGTCCCCACCCATGCTACGTTTCACCGTGAACAACCAGCCGGTCGAATACCGGCTCGATCCCGCGACGCCCCTGCTGTGGGCGCTGCGCGATGCATCGAACCTGACGGGCACGAAATATGGCTGCGGTACCGGACAGTGCGGGGCGTGCACGGTCGATATCGACGGCCAGGCGCGGCGGAGCTGCCGGGTCCCGATCGGGACGATCGAGGGCGCGTACGTCACCACGATCGAGGGGCTGTCGCGCGAACGCAACCACCCGCTGCAACTCGCCTTCCTCGCCGAAGCCGTACCGCAATGCGGTTTCTGCATCCCCGGCATGATCATGGCGGCGTCGGTGCTGCTCAAGCGGAACGCCGACCCGAGCGAGGCGCAGATCCGCGAGGCGATGACCAACCTGTGCCGCTGCGGTGTCTATCCGCGGCTGGTCGAGGCGATCCAGCGCGCCGGACGGGCGACGCGCGGCGAGGAGGTCATTCCAGCCGGCGCGCGGCCGGGGATCGATCCCGCCGATGCCGCGCGCGTCGTGCCCGCCTTAGTCGCACGGCCCTAGGCGCGCGGGGGCAAAGCTGTCTGATCGCTGACGAAGGGGTTCAGCTTCGGTTCGCCGCGGCAGTGGCACAGCTCGTCCATCATAGGGGCCGGCGGCATGCGCCGGCAGTCGAGGATGACGGGCATGACGAGCATTTTCCTGAAGGTCCTGATGGCGGCGACAGCGCTGGTGCCGGTGGCCGCCGCCGCGCAGCGCGGTCCCGACTCGCAGGTCGAGGGGCGCGGCGGCTGGAACGGCCAGCGCGGCGGCGACCGCGGTGATCGGGGCGACCGCGGCGGCGACCGTGGTTGGCGCGACCAGGCGCCGCAGCAGGCCCAGCAGCCGCAGGTCCAGCCGCCACAGGGGCAACCCGGACGCGCGCAGTTCGGCGACGACGGCCCCCGCGGGCAGCGCGAGGACCGCCAGATCGGCGGCCAGCCCGACCGCTTCGCCGGCCGCGGCGACGGCCAGGATCGCCAAGGCTGGCAGGGCGGTCGTGACGACCGGCCCGACGTCCGCCCCGACCTGCGTCCCGACCGGCAATATCAGGGCCAGTACCAGAACCGCGGCTACCAGGATCGCGGCTATCAGGGCCGGGACCGGGGCCAGGCCGCCTATGGTCGTGGGCCGGACGGCCGGGGCGGGTACCAGGACCGCGGGCAATATCGCGGAGGGTACGACCAGCACCAAGGCTATAACCGGGGCGGCTATGATCGTGGCGGCAGCTGGAACCGCGGCTGGCGGAACGACAACCGCTATGCGTGGAACACCTACCGCGCCTCGAACCGGAACGCCTATCGCCTGCCGCGCTACTACGCGCCGGGCGGGTGGAGCGGGGGCTATCGCCGCTTCGGGGTCGGCTTCACGCTGAGCAACATCCTGTTCAACCCGACCTACTGGATCCAGGACCCGTATACCTATCGTCTGCCCGAGGCGTACGGACCCTATCGCTGGGTCCGCTACTACAACGACGCGCTGCTCGTCGATCTCGACAGCGGCCGCGTGGTCGACACGGTGTACGACATCTTCTGGTAATCCGCGGGTAACGGGGCGGGGGTCCGGCAGCTGAGGCTGCCGGACCCTTGCGTTTCGCGCGAACCTCGGCGAATTCGAGCGCATGGGTATCTTCAGCAAAGCCAAGCCAAAGGCGGATCCGGCGGCGGCACTCCGCCAGGCCGCGGGCACCGAGGTCGGCGCGCGGCTCGACGCCAATCCGGCGGTCCAGCGCGTCGCGATGGATGCCGCGCAATTCTATTACCAGCACGATTTCCTGGATGCGGCGACCTGCAAGCGGCTGATCGCGATCATCGATTCGAAGCGGCGGCCATCGACGTTGCTGTCCGATCGCCCCAACAGCAGTTTCCGCACCAGCGACAGTTGCGACATGGATCGCTGGTCGCCCGACGTCCAGCCCACCGACGAGGCGATCGCGACACTGCTCGGCATCGACCTGCTGCACGGTGAGACGATGCAGGGCCAGCGCTACGCACCGGGTCAGCAATTCCGCGCGCATCACGACTATTTCCACGACTCCGAAAGCTATTGGGAGCGGATGCAGGAGCAGGGCGGCCAGCGCACCTGGACCGCGATGGTCTATCTGAACGACGTTCCCGAGGGCGGCGCGACCTGGTTCCCGCAGGCGGGCATCAAGATTGCCCCCAAGCGCGGCATGCTGCTCGCCTGGAACAACATGAACCGCGACGGCAGTCCCAACCGGCTGACGCTCCACGAGGGCATGCCGGTGGTCGAGGGCGTGAAGTACATCGTGACGAAGTGGTTTCGCGAGCGGCCCTGGATCAAGTGAGCGGCTTACCGTCGCCCGCTGTGTTCCTGCGAACGCAGGAATCCAGGATAATAGAACGCAGCGCTGCTTGACCCTGGACTCCCGCTTCCGCGGGCGAACGGCGGCTAGCGGTGGTAAACCTCGACAATCCCGCCCCAGGCCCTACCTCCCCCTGCATGAACGTACTCGGCGTAAGCTCCTCGATCCTCGGTCAGCCCTGGCGGTGGCGCGCGCTTGCCGCGGATCAGCGCGACGGGTTCGGCAGCGACGATCTCGTCACCCAGCTGCTGCTCGCGCGTGGCTGCCCCCGTGAGGACCTCGAAGCGCACCGCAACCCGTCGATCCGCGGCTTCATGCCCGACCCCTCGATCTTCCGCGACATGGACGTCGCCGCCGCGCGCCTCGCCGACGCCGTCCAGGCGGGCGAACAGGTCGCGATCTTCGGCGACTACGACGTCGACGGCGCGACCTCCGCCGCGCTGATGATCCTCGTGCTGCGGGATCTCGGGATCGAGGCGCGGGCCTACATCCCCGACCGCATGCTCGAAGGCTATGGTCCGTCGGGCGCCGCCCTCACCCGCCTCGCCGCCGAGGGTGCAAGCTTGATCGTCACCGTCGATTGCGGCGCGCAGGCGTTCGAGGCGCTGGGCACCGCGCGCGACGCCGGGATCGACGTGATCGTCATCGACCACCACAAATGCTCGGCCGAGCTGCCGCACGCGCTCGCGCTGGTGAACCCCAACCGGCTCGACGAAGGCGAGGGCGCGGCGCACGGGCATCTCGCCGCGGTCGGCATGTGTTTCCTCGCCGCCGCCGCGCTGGTCCGCACGCTCCGCGCCCGCGGCTTTTTCGAGGGCCGCGCCGAGCCCAGGCTCATCGACCTGCTCGACATCGTGGCGCTCGGCACCGTCGCCGACGTCGCCCAGCTCCGCGGCCTCAACCGCGCGTTCGTCGCGCAGGGGCTGAAGGTCATGGCTGCACGCCGCAACATCGGCGTTGCCGCGCTGATCGAGGCATCACGCCTCACACGCAGCCCGACCTGCACCGATCTGGGCTTCGCGCTCGGCCCGCGGATTAACGCCGGCGGGCGGGTGGGGCGTGCCGACCTCGGTGTCCGCCTGCTGACCACGCGCGACCCTGACGAAGCCCGCATGATCGCGACCGAGCTCGACCGGCTGAACGAGGAACGCCGGACGATCGAGGGTAATGTCCAGGAGGCTGCCGACCTGCTGACGGCGAGCGCCGCGCGCGTCGCGGTGGTCTCGGGCCATGGTTGGCATGCGGGCGTGATCGGCATCGTCGCGGGGCGGCTGAAGGAGCGGCTCGGCCGCCCGGCGATCGTCATCGCGATCGACGAGAACGGCCTCGGCAAGGGATCGGGCCGTTCGATCTCGGGCGTCGATCTCGGCGCGGCCGTTATGGCGGCAAGGGAGCAGGGGCTGCTCGTCGCGGGCGGCGGGCACGCGATGGCGGCGGGCCTGACGATCGTCGAGAGCGCGATCCCCGCCTTCGCAGAGTTCCTCGAGGAGCGCCTCTCCGCCGCGGTCGACAGGTCGCGCGACGACCGTGCGCTGCTGCTCGACGCGGTGCTGGCGGCCGGCGGCGTCAATCCGGGGCTGGTCGAATCGATGGAGGCGGGGGGGCCGTACGGCATGGGCTGGCCCGCGCCGCGCGTCGCGATGGGGCCGGTGCGCGTGATCAAGGCGGACGTGGTCGGCAACGGCCATGTCCGCACCGTGGTGGCGGGCGACGACGGCCGCAGTATCAAGGCGATGGCGTTCCGCGCGGCGGACACCGCGCTCGGCCAGGCGCTGCTAGGCGCTCCCCCGCATCGGAAACTCTGGCTGGCCGGCCGTGCCAAGATCGACGACTGGTCGTCGCGCCCTGCTGCAGAATTGCACCTCGAAGATGCAGCCTGGGCCGATTGAACGCTTGACGCTCGGCCCGCCGGGCCTTAGTCGGCCCCCACCACGCAAGGCCCCTTCGTCTAGCGGTTAGGACGCGGCCCTTTCACGGCTGAAGCACGGGTTCGATTCCCGTAGGGGTCACCATCGCTGGTTTTCGTCGAATCGGCATGGTGAGACACGCAGACGCAGTGCGTCACGCGGCTGATCGAGCAAAACCGCTCCAGGCGTACGCATCCCATCTTCCGACCGCCAGCGCCGCTAGCGATCGGGACCTTACGCGCAGTTCATTGACCCAATCGCCCGGTCATCGCGCGACCGGGCCGTGGAAGTCCGCCTCGACGATCGCCAGCCGCCAGCCCGGCGCAACCGCTTCCGCGCCGGTGTCACCCGATTGTTTGGCGGTGCCGAGTTCGACGATCTTGCCGAATGCGTCCCGGTCCTGCGTCGGGGCGATCTGGGTGAGGCGCAGCACGCGCCCGGTGGCGGCGGGGAAGCTGACGGAGGCGTAGCCGAGCTGGCGCTCCGTCTCGCCGGTCCAGATTTCGCGGCCGTCGAGCGTGATCCGCAGCGGATAGCCGCGCGATCGCCAGCCGACGAGTTTCAGTTCGATCTCGTTCAGCGTCACGGGCGTGTCGAAACGATATTCGATCCACGCGGTAGCGGGAGCGCCGTCGCTGGCCCAGTGCGTCAGTTCGTTGTCGTCGATCGACTTCCCTGCATCCGCCTGGCGCGATCCGGCGACGATGCTCGACGGCATCAGCGTCGTACGGCTGACACGGTAGGACGGCCCCGCTGGCGTCGGCCCGCGCGTCAACAGCCCGGGTTGCGCGTCCCCGGCGAAGCTGCGCGAGAGCCCGCCCTCGACCCTCGCCGCCGCCACCGTAGGCACGACCAGCGTCGCCGCCTTCAGGCCCGGCGCCGTCGCGGTCAGCCTGACCGTTCCCTTCGCCGTCCCGGCGCGCAGCAGGACCCGGTTGATGCCGCCTTCGACCGGTACTGTCTTCGACAGGATGTAGTTGTCCTCGTCGCGCGCGGTACCGGCGGTCGGCGTGGTGCCGGGGATCGCCTCCTCCGCCTTGGCGACCGTCGAGCGGGGGCGGCCCGAGCTGTCGCCCTGCGCGATGCCGCCGCGCCATTCGGCGGGGCCGGTCAGTGCGAAGGTGACCTTGTCGTTGGCGGTCGGCACGCGGCGGCCCTTCGCATCGACGACCTCGACATCGACCAGCGCGATGTCGGCGCCGTCCATGACGAAGCCGCGCGGGCCCGTGTGTTTCGTCAGGCGCAGCGCTACGGGCGCGCCGACCGTCTCGACGACATGCTCCGAGGTGCGACCGTCGGCGCTGGTTCCCACGGCGCGCAGCGTTCCCGGCTGCCATGCGACGTCGGGCCAGGTGAACAGGAAGCCGCTCGAGCGCTTGCCGATGCCGAGCGACCGGCCGTTGAGGAACAGCTCGACCCTGTCGCCGGTCGAGACGACGCTCATGGCCTTCATCGTACCCGGCGCGTAGGTCCAATGCCCGACAATGTGCGTCGCGGGCCGCTCGACGTCGACCCAGCCGTTCCACATCACCTTGTGCGCGTAGAACCCCTCCTTGGGGATGCGCACGGCGTCGACCTCACCCGAGCGGCGGTAATTGTTGTCGCCGCGATAATGCGTGTTGCTGTCGGACCAGATGATGTTGACGCCGCCCGAACTCACGCGGCGGCCGGTGCCGGGGCGGATCCGGTAATAGTCCCACCAGCGCCGGACGTCCTCTGCAGCCTGGCTGTCCTGGTTGCGGTTGTAGTCGGGTGCGTCGGCGTGGAACGGCGGGGTCTGCGCGTCCTGGTAGAGCCGTGCCGCCTCGTCGCGGCTGTATTCCATCGCCCACATCGGGATGTGCGCGCTCTTGTTGATGTAGAGCATCTCGCCGCCATATTCGGCGATCTTGCTGTCGAGCATCTCGCGCGAGCCGATCGCGCGGCCGCCATGCGCGTCATACTCGTCGCGAAGCGCCTTCATCTCGGCCATGTGCGGCTCGCTGATGCTTTCGTTGCCGCTTTCGTAGAACAGGATGGAGGGGTTGTTGCGGTTGTAGACGATCGCGCTGCGCATCTGCTCCTTGCGCTGGTCCCAGCGGCGCCCCTCGACGTCGCGTTCGGAGTCGCCTGCCGGCATCGCCTGGGGAAGGCCGACGCGATCGGCGGATTCGATGTCCTGCTTCGACGGCGTGATGTGCATCCACCGGACCATGTTGCCGCCGCTCTCGACCATCAGCGCGTTGGAGAAGTCGCTGATCCAGGGCGGGATCGACACGCCGACCGCGGGCCATTCGTTCGACGTGCGCTGTGCATAGCCGTGCACTTGCATCACCCGGCCGTTGAGCCGGATCATGCCGTCGCCGAACTGCGTCGAGCGGAACCCGGTCAGCGTGTCGACCGCATCGGCGACCTTGCCGCCTTCGACGAGGCTGGTCGTCACGCGGTAGAGATAGCCATAGCCCCAGCTCCAGAAGTTGAGGCCGGCCATGCGTCCCTGCGCGGTGACCATGCGCGTCTCACCCGGGGCCAGCGTGACGCTGCCGCCGTCGAACCGCCCGACGAGCGTGCCGTCGCGGTCGCGAACCTCTGTACGCAGTGAGAAGGTGCGCGGCGCGGCTTCCTCGTTGCGGACCTGCGTTTCGGCGTGGACCGTCGCGGCGCGCCCGGGAATGTCGAAGGCGTCCGCCCAGACATATTGACCGGTCGTCCCCAGGTTCGCGAACAGCGGCAGCGTCTGGTAGGTGCGCGGCGTCAGGTGCAGCCGGACGTTGCGCGTGATGCCGCCGTAGTTGACGTTGAAATTGCGGTCGTTCCACTGGAAGCCGCTGCCGGTCGCGCGTTCCTTGTAGCGCCAGTCATTGTCGACGCGCACCGCGATCACGTTGCTGCCGGGTTTCAGCGCCTTGGAAATGTCCGCGCCGAACGCCATCGCGCCGCTCTCGGACAGCGCGACCGACTGGCCGTTGACCCAGACCTCGGCGGCCTGCCGCACGCCCTCGAATTCGAGGAACGCCTTGCCGGCCGTGGCGCGCGACGGTGCGGTGAAGCGCTTGCGATACCAGGTTATCCCGGTCGACAGATTCTTGATGTCGCGCGCGAACGCCTCGCGCTCGTTGAAGGCGTTGGGCAGCGTGACCGGCGTCCAGCCGCGGTCATCGAAGCCGGGCTGCGCGGCGCCAGCCTTGTCGCCGGTTGTCATCTGCCAGCCGGGGTTGAGGTTGTAGGTCGCGCGTGCGGACGCGACCACGCTCGACGCGTCGTGCGCGCGGACTGCGGGGGAGGCGAGGGCGATGACCGCCGTGGCTGCGAGGTACCGTGCGCGCATTGTCATCCTTCGATCAGGTGGTGGCAGGTCGGCTCGAGGCGGCGGCGCGCGCATGCGCGATCCCGCGTTCGAGCCCGCGCAGTTCGGCCAGCCCGCGCATCCGACCGAGCAGCGCGTATCCCGGGTTTCCGGCGCGGTGCATGTCGTCGAGGATCCGGTGGCCGTGATCGGGGCGCATCGGGATGCTGCGGGCCTCGCGCAACGACAGGTCGTGGATCGCCGCAACGACGGACGCCATGCCCGCATCCCCCTCGAGATGCGCGGCCTCGTGGAAGGTGCGGTGCCCCTCGCGCTGGACCGAGCGCAGATGGAGGAAGCCAATCCGGTCGCCCAACCGGTCGATCATCCCGGGCAGGTCGTTGTCGGCGCGGACGCCCAGCGAACCGGTGCAGAAGCAGAGGGCGTTCGAAGGGTTGGGTACGCGTGCGAACAGTGTGGCCAGATCGGCTTCGGTGCTCACGACGCGCGGCAGGCCGAACAGCGGGAAGGGGGGATCGTCGGGATGCACCACCAGCCGGATGCCGAGGTCGTCGGCGATCGGGCACACCGCCTCGAGGAACGCCGCATGATTGGCGCGCAAGGTATCGGCGTCGACATCGGCATAGCGCGCGATCGCCGCCGCGAGCGCGGTCGAGGTGAAGCTTTCCTCGCTGCCCGGCAGCCCGGCGATGATCGTGCGTTCGAGCAGGTGCCGCTCGTCGGCCGACATCGCCGCGAACCGCGCCGCGGCGCCCGCGCGGACACCTTCCGCGTAGTCGGCCTCGGCACCCGGGCGCTTGAGGATATGCAGGTCGTACACGGTGACCGCTTCCCATTCGAAGCGCAGCGCGCGCGCGTCGTCGGGCAGCCGCCAGTCGAGATCGGTCCGCGTCCAGTCGAGCAGCGGCATGAAATTATACGTCACGACGTCGATGCCATGCGCGGCGAGGTTCCGCAGGCTCTGCCGGTACGCGTCGATCAGCGCGGCGGTGTCGCCGCCGAGCTTGATCTCCTCATGGACCGGCAGGCTTTCGACCACCGACCAGTCGAGCCCGGCCGCCGCGATCGTCGCTCTCCGCGCGCCGATCGCGTCGCTGCTCCACACCGCGCCATTGGGTATCTCGTGCAGCGCGGTGACGATACCGGTCGCGCCGGCCTGGCGGATCTCTGCTAGCGTGACCGGGTCGGCGGGGCCGAACCACCGCATCGTCTGGGTCATCAGCATGCCATGGCCGCTTTCGACCCGTCGACTACCGAACGCCGTTCCATCACGTCAAAACCCTTCCTGGTGACCCGAGTGCCAGGGTCAGAAATTGCAAACCGGCCAGACCAATTTCGCGTCCAGTCGTACACAACATTGCCAGCGCCCTGCCATCGGTTGGAGGGTGCCACCTAGTATTGTGTCCGCCGTGAACGCGGGCGGCAAGCCTTTCCACATTGTGATTGTCCTGACCAAAATGCGTGGTTCATGCGTCCGGTGCAAGAAAAATGTTCGTACCATGGCGTCGGCTTGTGACGCCTAGGCAGAGACGGTAGGTTCGGGAATGACCGTGAAACCGCCGAGCACCCGCATCTACGCCCGCGTGTCGGGGAACCTGCAGGAGCGGATCTCGAACGGGGAATTCGAGATCGGCGCACGGCTTCCCCCCGAGCGCGAACTGGCGCAGGTCTACAACGTGTCGCGCCCGACGATCCGCGAGGCGATCATCGCGCTGGAGGTCGACGGCGTCGTCTCGGTGCGCCAGGGTTCGGGCGTCTATGTCGTCGCCAGGCAGCCGCGCACCGGTATCGCCGGCGAGACCGATATCGGCCCGTTCGAACTGCTCGAGGCACGCCGAGCGATCGAGAGCGAGGCGTGCGCGCTGGCCGCGACCCAGATCGAGCCGGCCCAGCTGCGCGAGCTCGACGCGCTCGTCGAGGAGATGCGCGGCGACAATCTGGAGAACGACATCGCGCAGTCCGAACAGGTCGACCGGCGGTTCCACATCGCCATCGCGCAGGCGAGCGGGAACAGCGCGATGGTCGCGGTCGTCGACATGCTGTGGGACATCCGCTTCCGCTCGCCGCAGAGCCGGATGCTCACCGCCAAGGCGCATGCCGCGGGTGTCAGGCCGCGGGTGGAGGAGCATGTCGCGATCGTCGATGCGTTGAAGCGGGGCGACCCGGAGCAGGCGCGCGAGGCGATGCGATCGCATCTCGGGCGCGTGCTCGACACGTTGCTGGAGACCACCGAGATCCACGAGGTCGACCAGGCGCGCGAGCGGGTGCAGCAGCAACGCAGGCGCTACGCTGCACTCGGTTGACCCCACGTACTGGCGGCGAGTTACCCGATCGGTTGTGCGAGCAGCCAGTGCCGCGCCGCGGGCTCGTCGTCGAACAGCTCGTGGCCGGCGAGTTTGGCCATCCGCTTCGCCTGGAGCTTCGAGAGCGCGCTCGTCATCACGACCGCGGTCATGGCGCGCATCTCGGTCTTGCCGTGCGCGATGATCCGGACATGGCCCTCGGCGATGGCCTGCGACTGGATCGGATAGTCCGACATGTCGACGAGGATTCGCCGGCAACCGCCGCTCGGTCCGAGCGCGTTAGCCTTGGTACCGAGTTCGGCGAGATAGGCGCGCATCGTGTCGGGCGTCCAGAAGCCGTGCACTTCGATCCGCATCAGCCGGTGTTCGGGTTCGATCGTCACGGTAAACATCACGCGCTGTCGACTCACTCAGTCTGGGTCGTAATCGTACCCGGATCGGGTGAAGGAACCGTGACGATGCCCGCCAGGATGAGCCGGCACGATCGTCCCCGCACTGCCGACGCCGGACGCGTACCCGCATTCGCCCCAGGGCCGTATCCATGGCATGGATTCCGCCACAGACGACCGCACGCGTTGGAGACTGCATGAGCGACACCGAGACCGAGACGCCGACCCCCTCGCGGTTTCCGCTTCACTTCCAAATGCTCGCGGGTTTCGCGATCGGCCTGGTCGGCGGCCTGATCGTCAACCTGACGGCGGGCGACGCGGCCTGGGTGAAGACGATCACGACCTATGTCACCGGGCCGGCCGGGCAGGTTTTCCTGCGCCTGCTGTTCATGCTGGTCATTCCGCTGCTGTTCTCGGCGCTGGTGACCGGCGTGGCCGAGATGGGCGATCTCGCCTCGCTCAAGCGGGTCGGGCTGCGGACGCTCATGTTCACGCTCGCGCTGTCGACGATTTCGGTGGTGGTCGCGCTGGTGCTGGTCAACGTGATCCGGCCGGGCGGGGGAGTCGATCCGGCGCTCGCCCGCTCGATGCTGGCGCAGGCGGGCAGCGGCGCCGGTGCGATCGTCGGGTCCGGCCGGGACAAGCCGGGCGGGGTCGAGGCGGTGCTCGGCATCATCCCGTCGAATGCGGTCAAGGCCGCGGCGGACGACGACATCCTCGCGTTGATGGTGTTCGCGCTCGCGATCGGCATCGGGCTGGTGCTGGTCCGCACCGACAAGACGCAGGCCTTCCAGAACGCGGTCGAGGGTCTGCTCGAGGTCGCGATGGCGCTGATCGGGCTGGTCATCCGGCTGGCCCCGATCGCGGTCGCCTGTTTCATGTTCAACCTGGCCGCCCTGTTCGGCTTCGACATCCTGATCCGGCTGAGCTGGTACGTCGCGACCGTGCTGACGGCGATCCTGTTCCAGCTGGTGATCGTCTATGGGGCAGGCGTATGGCTCGCCGCCGGGATGAGCCCGCGGACCTTCTTCGGGGGCGTCCGAGAGGCGATGGTGATGGCCTTCTCCACCGCGAGTTCGAACGCGACGCTGCCGACGTCGCTGCGGATCGCGGAGACCGAGCTCAAGCTGCCGCGCAAGATCGCGCGCTTCGTCCTGACCATCGGCGCCACCGCCAACCAGAACGGCACCGCGATCTTCGAGGGCGTCACCGTCATCTTCCTCGCGCAGTTCTTCGGGGTCGAGCTTTCGCTCGGCCAGCAGGGGACGGTGATGCTGGTGTGCATTTTGGGCGGGATCGGGACTGCCGGCGTCCCCGCGGGCTCGCTGCCGGTGATCGCGCTGATCCTCGGCATGGTCGGCGTGCCGCCGGCCGCAATCGGGATCGTGCTCGGGGTGGACCGCCTGCTCGACATGTGTCGCACGATGCTCAACGTCACCGGCGACCTCGCGATCGCGACGATGGTCAACGGGCGGGCGTCTCCGGCAAAGGACGGGAAGGCGGCCTGACCCGGCCGTGCGGCGTCGATGTCAGCGCGCTTTCTCCGCCGCGATCCACCGCAGCATTTCGGCCTCCATTGCCGGCAGCGGCACCGACCCCAGCCCGAGCAGCGCCTCGTGGAAGCGGCGCTGGTCGAAACGGTCTCCCAGCTCCGCTTCCGCCTTCGTACGCAGCGCGCGCATCTTCATCTCGCCGAGCTTGTAGGCGAGCGCCTGGCCCGGCCAGCTGATGTAGCGATCGACCTCGACCTCGACGTCGAGCTTGGCGAGCGCGGTGTGTCCGGCGAGATAGTCGATCGCCTGCTGCCGGCTCCACCCCATCGCATGGATGCCGGTATCGATGACGAGTCGCGCGGCGCGCCACATCTCGAACGTCTCGCGGCCGAACTCCTCATAGGGCGTGCGGTACATGCCGAGCTTGGTCCCGAGCCATTCCGAATAGAGCCCCCAGCCTTCGCCATAGCCCGAGAAATACGCCTCGCGGCGAAAGGCGGGGCGGTCGGGGGCCTCCAGCGCCATCGCCGCCTGGTGGCTATGGCCGGGAACGCATTCGTGCAGCGTCAGTGCGACGATGTTGTAGAGCGGGCGTGACTTCAGGTCGTAGGTGTTCATCAGGCATGCGTTGAGGCCGCCGCGGCCAGAGGTATAGACCGGCGCGATCGCGTCGGGCACCGGCTGGATGGCGAAGCGGTAGCGGGGCAGGGTAATGAAGACGTCCTTCAGCCGTCCGTCCATCCGTTTCGCGACATAGGCCGAGAAGCCGAGCAGCTCGTCGGGCGTGCGCGCATAGAAGCGCGGGTCGCTGCGCAGGAAGGCGAGGAAGTCGGCAAAGCTGCCCTTGAACCCGGTGGTGGCGATCGTGGCCTTCATGTCGGCGTCGATCCGCGCCACTTCGCTGAGACCGATCTTGTGGATCGCCGCAGGTGTCAGCCCGAGCGTGGTATATTCGCGGACCTGGCTTTCGTAGAACGCCTTGCCGTCGGGCAGCGCGGCGGCGCTGATCGTCGTGCGCGTGCCGGGCAGATAGGTATCGCGATAGAACGCCAGCAGCCGGGCATAGGCGGGAGCCGCGGCGGCATCGACCGCGGCCAGCCCGGCGGCGCGCAGCGCGGCCTGCTCGCTCGCGGGGATCGCGGCGGGCATCGCCCTGAACGGCTCGGCGAGGGGGTTGTCGGCGCCGGGCGTGGCGAACGCCGCGATCGCCGTGTCGCGCCCGGCGAGCGACACGCGCGGCGGCGTGAACCCGCGCTTCAGCCCGGCGCGCATGTTGGCGATGTTCTGGTCGAACCAGCGCGGCACGTCCTTCAACCGGCCGATATAGCGGCGATAGTCGTCGGCGGTCTCGAGCGGCGAATAGGGTTTCACCTCGCCCCAGAAATAGGAATCGCTGTTGAGCGGCGCCTCGTAGGTGCGGAAGGCGATGTTCGCGACCTCGGCGCGGAGCGATTCGGTGAGCACGGCGGCGTTGAGCCGCTCCTCGGGGGAGAGGTCCGCCACGGGAATCCGTGCGATGCGCGCGAGGACGTCGGTCCAATAGGCGCGTCGGCGCGCCCAGTCGGCGGGGGCGACCGCCGGGAAATGATCGTCGGCCTTGCTGCGCAGCCCGTCCGAGACCTGCGCCAGTTCCTTCTGCCGCCAGGCCCATTCGGCGTCGTAGATCGCCTTGAGCTGCGTATCCGCCGGGCCCGGCTGCGCCCATGCGGCCGCGGGAACCAGCGCGAGCAGCACCGCCGCCATCTGTCCGAACCGCATGCTGTCCCCCTCGTCCCCGCCCGTTGCGCCATTCCTATCGGCGCGGGGCGGCGAGGGGAAGGCAGGCTGCAGTCCGTCAGGGGGCCTGATTGCCGACGTCGGCCAGCGCCACGTCGGCGAAGTGCTGCCGGATGAAGTCGAGCTTCGGGTCGATGTAGCGCCGGCAGAAGGGTCGGTCCGGGTCGGTCCGGTAGTAGTTTCGATAGCGGTCCTCGGAGGGTTCGAAACCCAGCAGCGGGAGCACCAGCGTTCGTGCCGGCTCACCCGTCGTCTGCGCGAACCGATCGATCGCTTCGGCCGCCTCGGGGCGCTGCGCGGCGTCGAGGACGTAGATCGCGCTGCGATACCGGCCCGCCGGCGAATAGCCGCCCTTTGCCGAATGCGTCCGCAGATGGACCTCGGCCAGGATCGCCAGGCTGATGATGGCGGGATCGAAGTCCACGATGACGCCTTCCGCCCAGGAATCGGACGGCGCCTCGGACTGGATGAATCCCTGATCGACGCGGGCGACCCCTTTCAGCGACTGGAAGACTCCTTCGGTGCACCAATGGCAGCCACCGCCAAACCCGATTCTCTCCACCACATGCTCCTACGCCGATCATCGCGCGCCTCGTCTGCCCAGATGGCGACGACGCCCGTCGCTTTCAAAGCCGCTGCCACTGTGCAGGGGTCAGCGGTCCAGCGTCAGGAACGCGACGATCCCGGCTGCCACGGCGAACCGCGCGGCGATCAGCGCGCCGGGTTCATGCGGCGTTGTACCGGAAGCACTGCGCTTCATGGTCGTCGACTAGCCCGCAGGCCTGCATCCAGGCGTAGACGATCACCGGCCCGACGAACTTGAACCCGCGTGCCTTGAGCGCCGCCGACAGCGCTTCGGACTCGGGAGATTTCGCGCGCGCCGTCTGTCCGTCGGACACGATCGTGTCACCGCCGACGAAGCTCCAGACGAAGCTAGAAAACTCTTCGCCGGCCGCCTGCATCGCCAGAAAGGCGCGCGCATTGCCGATCGTCGCCTGGATCTTGGCGCGCGAGCGGACGATGCCGGCATCGCCGAGCAAGCGGACGACATCGTCCTCGGTGAACCGCGCGCCCGCCACGGGATCGAAGTTCGCGAACGCCGCCCGGAACGCGTCGCGCTTGCGCAGGATGGTGATCCAGGCGAGCCCAGCCTGGAACCCGTCGAGCATCAGCTTTTCCCACAGCGCACGGCCGTCGCGTTCCGGCACGCCCCATTCGGCGTCGTGATACGCCGCGAGCAGCGGGTCGGTCTGCGCCCAGTGGCAGCGGGTCGGCGCGAGTCCGGTCATGGCGATCGCCGGTACGCTGGAGTGTCGCGGTGCATGGCCAACCGATGCCCGGCTTGCGCCCCGGTGTCGATGGCGCAAGGCGGATGCGGGCTCCCGGTTCTGGAGGGGAGGCAGGAGCGTATCGCCGGCGTCAGCTCAGCCCGAGGCGATTTTCAGCATCGGAGCGCCGTCCGCAGTAGCGAACCCCGCGAGCTCCGCCTGCTTGCGATCCTCGATATCGATATTGATGCCGAACCATTTGACGATCCGTCCGCTGTCGTCGCGCAGCGGCACCGCGTGGACCCCCATCCACCGGTACGTCCCGTCATGCCCGCGCAGACGGTATTCGGCATCGACCGATTGCTGACCCTGAACGGTGTCGCGCCATTTCTGGACCGTCGCCAGGCGATCGTCGGGATGGATCGCGGTCAGCCAGCCATAGCCTTTCCAGTCGTCATAGCTCTGGCCGGTATAGGCGCGCCAGCTCGGGCTGTCGGTTTCGATGAGACCATCGGGCGCGCTCTCCCAGATCGCCTTGGCGATGCCGTCGATCAGGAACCGCGCGCGTGCCTCTTCGTCCTGCAGCGCGTCGCTCACGCGGGGGCCGGCATCCAGGCCCGCCGCCACCGCGGGATCGACGCCCGCACCGCGGTGCCGGCCGTGGCCCTTGCGCGCCGCCTTGTCCTGCCGCAGCGCATCGTCCGCGGCCGCCAGCAGCGCCTCCATGGTCTGGCCCGGGCCGGCGTACCGGCTCGATCCGACGCTGGCGCCGACGACGACCGATACGCCGTCGATCGCATAGGGGCCGTTCAAGGCCTGGGCGATGGCCGCGGTCTGGCGCTCGACGTCGCCGTCCCGGCTCGCATCGACCTGGACCATCACGAATTCGTCGCCGCCCAGCCGGACGACGACGTCGCCGGGATGCCGGCACGCCTCAAGCCGGTCGGCGACCAGGCAGAGCAACCGGTCGCCGACCAGATGCCCGAAACGATCGTTGACTGGCTTGAAGTCGTCGAGGTCGACATAATGGAACGCGATGCCGCCGGGTGCCGCGTAGGTCGCATGCGTCTCGAACGCGCGGACCAGCGCCAGCCGGTTTCCCAGTCCGGTCAGGGGGTCGGTCATCGCCTGGCGGGCGGACGCCTGGCGCGTGGTCGTCTTGACCGACTGCGAGCGATACTGCTGCGCGACGCTCCGCAGACCGCCTGCGAGCAGGGCCAGCAGGATGAGCGCCGAGACGAAGGCGCCGGCATCATCGCGGAACAGCAGGACGCCCGAGGGCGGGGCGACCGCGAGCAGCAGGCTGACGACGAGGATGCGCGGCCGCAGGGCGATCATCGAGGCCGCGCCGGCCGCATAGCCGACCACGAGGATTCCCATCGGCATCTGCCATTCGGCGAGCGGAAGCGCGAACACGCGCGCGGCGAACATGCCGAACACGGCCGCGAACGCCCAGTAGGTCAGCGCGAACCGGCGTTCGAACCGCCGCGCGACCGCCAGCGACATATCGGCGGTATCCGGACGCCGTCGGCCCTGGATCAGGACGGCGAGCCGGGCCGCGCTGGCGACCGCGCCCATGCCCGTCAGACAGGCGAGCAGGCCGTCGTGCGACGCCCTGACCGTCAGCAGGCCGACGGTCAGGAACATCACCGTCATGATCACGGCCGGCGTCCGCGTGCCGCACAGGCTCGCCACGAGTTCGATGTACGTGCCATCGGGAAGGTCGCGGAGCGTCGTGCGGGCAGGAGCTTTCACGGCGAACCGTCATAAGGCCGAAAGGTGAACGGATTCTATCGCGGTGCCTTCCAACTGCCGCACCCTGCCCGATCGTCTCGCGCGGTGCGCAACCTGGGCACGATCGTTCGTTTGTGCGTGTGACGACGCGAACGAGGAGCGGACATGGCGGAAGGCGACGACGTGATCACGGTGGATCACACGGGATTCTCGGTCGCATCGCTGGACGATGCGGTCCGGTTCTTGACGGAGGCGCTGGGCTTCTCGCTCTTCCGCACGGGCGAGATGGGCGGGGACTTCCTGCGCGATGCGACCGGCGTCGACGACCCCCGGTGCCGGATGGCGCTGGTGGTATCGCCCGCCGGCTACCCGATCGAGCTGCTCGAATATTCGACGGGTCCGACCCTGGGGCGCGTGCCGGACAGTGCGGGTGCGATCGGCGCGGCGCATCAGGCGGTGACCGTGCCGCGTATCGAGCCGGTGATCGCCAGGATCGTCGCGCAGGGCTGGCGCGTGAACGGATCGCCGCGCGCGATCCCGGGCGGCCCGCGTGCCGGTACGATCGTCGCCTATGTCAGCGGGCCGGACGGGGTGACGGTCGAGTTGATGCAAAGACTGTAGCGATCGTCCGGCGCAACCATTCGGCCGGTGCCGCGCTGATGCGGCAAGCGGAACCGATCGCGTTCCCTTTGACGAAACCGATGAGACATCGAGGGATGCGCATGGCGAACGATACCGACGAGCAGTGGATGCGCATGGCGATCGAGGTGGCACGGTCGAAGGGGTCGGATCCGTCGACTTCGCCGCTGGGGTGCGTGATCGTGCTCGACGGCAAGGTGATCGCCGCCGAGCGCAACCAGACGAAGGAACTGCCCGACGCGACCGCGCATGCCGAGATGATGGCGATCCGCCGGGCGTGCGAGCAGACCGGCGAACTCGAACTGCGCGGGGCGACGCTGTACTCGACGCTCCAGCCGTGCGGGATGTGCACGATGGCGTCGATCTGGTCGAAGGTCGGCCGTGTCGTCTACGGGGCGGGCCGCAGCGACGTCCACCCGATGTATTTCGAGGCGAAGCACGTCGATACGCTGGCGTTCATCGGCGACGCGTATCGCGACGATATCGAGATCGAGGGCGGCTGCCTGCGCGAGGAATGCGCGACGCTGTATTATGGCCCGGACGCTGAACTGCCGGCGGACGAGCAGGCCAATTTGTGAGCGACCCGATCGACCTCAACGCAGCGTCCGCTGCCGACCTGGACGCCGTGCCGGCGCTGCAGGGTCACGGCTACGAGATCGTCCGCTACCGCGACGAGCGCGGCGGCTTCACCGCCCTGCGTCAGCTCGACGAGGTGCCGGGCCTGACCGGGAAGGCGGACGGCCTGGACGCCGTTCTCACCGTCTAGCGGCATCGGGTCCGGCGCGTTACCGCAAACCCATCAGCTTCAGCGCACGGACGACCGTATGGTAGGTAATCGGCCCGCCGCGCGGCGCGCTCAGTTTCTGTTCGGTACACAGGCCGACCAGAACGCCGACGCGTGGCATGCCGTCCAGATCCTCGGTGCGCCGGCGATGGTCGCGGATCGCTTCCTCGATGCACCGGATCAGCGGTTCGGCGCGCGTGTAAGCGCGAGCCCGCCGCGCGCCGTGCCGAAGCTCGATATCGTCTATGCCGTCCATCATCGCCGCCGGGCGCTAGCACGAAACGCCGGCCGAGTTCACCACCCCCGCGGCCATGTGCCCGGCTTTGCGGCCGGGCTGCCGCAAGGCTTTCAGCCCAGGCCGCGTTCGAGCAGGCGCATCAGCCGCGCCGAGAACGCACGCGGGTCGGTCGGCAGCTCGCCATCCGCGATACGCGCCTCGTCGAACAGCAGGTGCGCGGCATCCGCGCGGACGTCCTCGTCGCCGGTTCCGACCGCGCTCAGCTTCTCGACCAGCGCGTGGTGCGGATTGATCTCCAGCACGGGTTTCGCCGCGGCATCGAGGCGACCCGATCCTGCGAGCAGCTTTTCCAGTTGCCGGTCCATGCCGTGTTCGGACGCGACGAGGCACACCGCGCTGGTGGTGAGGCGGTCGGACGCGCGGACGTCGGACACCGCATCGCCGAGCGTTTCCTTCACGAACGCGATGAAGCCGTTGACCGCCTCCGACGCGTCCGTCGCCGGCGTCTCGCCCTCGACGAGCGGGATCAGGCTCAGATCGGCAAGGCCCTGCGTCACCGACTTGAACGGCTTGCCGCCGAAGTCGAGCCCCGACGTCACCCAGAAGCTGTCGACCTGATCGGCGAGCAGCAGCACCTCGATGCCCCGCGCACGGAAGCCCTCGAGCTGCGGCGAGGTCGCCAGCCGGTCGAGATCGGTGCCGGTGGCGTAGTAGATCGCCGTCTGGTTCTCCTTCAGGGCGCCCGCATAGTCCTGCAGCGAGCGCCACGCGCCGCCCGACGCGGTGGTCTTGAACCGCGCGAGGCCGAGCAGCGTCTCGCGGCGCGCATAATCCTCGTACAGGCCCTCCTTCAGGACCGGCCCGAAATTGTCCCAGATCGCCAGATAGCGCTCGGTATCGCCGGTCGCGAGCTTGTCGAGTTCGGACAGCACGCGGTTCGCGACCGCCTTCTGGATCGCGGCGAGCACCGGGCTCTCCTGGATCATCTCGCGCGACACGTTGAGCGGCAGGTCGTTCGAGTCGACCAGCCCGCGCACGAAGCGGAGATAGCGCGGCAGGATCTGCGCCTCGTCGGTGATGAAGACGCGCCGGACATAGAGCTTCATCCGCCCTTCGCGATCGGGATCGAACAGGTCGAAGGGCTTGGTCTCGGGCACGAAGGCGAGGACCGTGTATTCGTGCCGGCCCTCGGCGCGGTAGTGGAGCGTCAGCGCGGGGTCGTCGAACTGGCCGGCCGCGCTGCGGTAGAAGTCCTTGTAGTCCTCGGGCGTGATGTCGCTCTTGGGCCTGGTCCAGAGCGCGGCACCGTCGGCGATCTGCCTGGGCTCCGCGTCGGGGGTATCGGCGAGCACGATCGGCACGGGGACATGGCCCGACTGGGTCTTGATCGTACGCTCGACCATGCCGGCGTCGGTGTAGGTCGCGGCGTCCTCCTTCAGGTGCAGCAGGACCCGCGTCCCGCGCGCGGGCGCATCGGCGAGGTCGGCGGGCTGGATCGTGTAGGTGCCTAGCCCGTCCGAGGACCAGGACGCCGCGGTATCGGTCCCCGCGCGGCGCGAGACGACGTCGACGCGGTCGGCGACCATGAAGGCGGAGTAGAAGCCGACCCCGAACTGGCCGATCAGGTGGCTGTCCTCGGACTCCTTGGCGCCCGCGATCCGGTCCATGAACGCCTTGGTGCCCGAGCGCGCGATGGTCCCCAGCGCATCGCCCAGCTCGGCCTCGGTCATGCCGATCCCGTTGTCGGCGATGGTCAGGCGGCGCCCTTCGGGATCCAGCGTCACGGTGATGCGCGGCTGGCCGTCGTCGCCGAGCAACGACGCATCGCTCAGCGCCTCGTAGCGCAGCTTCTCGCACGCGTCGGCGGCGTTCGAGATCAGCTCACGGAGGAACACGTCCTTGTCCGAATAGACCGAGTGCACCATCAGGTGCAGCAGCTTTGCGACATCGGCTTCGAAGGAACGGGTTTCGGGCGCGGCTTCGGTCGTCGTCATGCTGGTATCCATTGCTCGAAAGGGTCGGCGCGAAGATGGCGGGCATGGCCGGCGCTTTCAAGCGTGACCGGGCCCGGAGGCCTGCCGGACGGTCGCCGCCTCAGCGTGTCGGATCGCGTCCCAGCAGGCGCGCATAATCCTGCTCCGGCTGCCCGTAGGTGTCGCCGGCCAGCGCCATCAGCTTGTCCCGGTCCTGGACCAAGACCCTGGCACGGACGGCGCGGATCGCCTGGTCCTCCTCCAGCCGGTGGAGCGCGTCGGTCACGCTGCTGCGCCGCACGCCGAGCATCAGCCGGAACTCCTCGTGCGTCATGCAGATCTCGTCGGCCTGCACGCGGTCGTGATAGAGGAGGATCCAGCGGGCCATGCGGCGCTCGATCGAATGCGCGAGCGACGACACGATCGTCCGTCCCATCTGCCGCATGAACACATGCGCGAACCGCAACAGCGCCAGCCGGATGGCGGGGCTCCGGTCGACCGCATCCATCAGCGCCCTGGCGGAAATGCGCAGCGCCTGGCCATGCTCGGCGCGCATCGTGACGTCGTAGGGCGAGCGATCCTCGCCCATCACCAGCGGCCAGCCGATAAAGCCCTCGGCGCCGACCAGCCCGACCGCGTAGCGACGATCGTCCTCGAGCGAATCGAGGATCCCGGCGATGCCCTGTTCGAAGAAGCAGAGGCTGTCGATCGGATCGCCCGCGCGCGTGATGACGTCGCCGACCGCGAACGACACCGGTTCGAGATGCGGCGCGAGCAGGGCGAAATCCTGCGGCGCGAGGCTCGCGAGCAGCCGGTTGCCGACCATCGCGTCGGCCCCGTCGTTCGCGGAGCCCTCGTTTGCGGCCCCCCCGTTCGCCGAGAAGGGCGCTCCGCCGCCAAAGGCTATCATCGTCGACATTCGCGTCTCCCCCGGTTCCGACAGGTCTTTGCACGGTTTCGTACAGAAACGTTGCGCGCTCCTGCTTGTTCATGACCCGATAAACAGGAGGACTACATCATGGCCATCTCTAATCGTCCCGCCGCGCGCGGTCTTTTCATGGCGGCGTTGCTGACGGCATCGGCAGGCGTCTTTGCCCAGTCGGCCCGTTCGCCGAGCGCACCGCCGCCGCCCGCGCCGCCGGCCGCAGCGGTGCAGCCGGCCAAGGCCGCGCCCGACATGCAGATGGTGCTCGACGCGCTGGCCGGGCTCGGCGGCAAGCCGATCGAGACGCTGACGCCGGCCGAGGCGCGGATGCAGCCGTCGGCAGCGGACGGCGCCAAGGCGGTGATGGCCAAGAAGGGCCTGTCGACCGCGCCCGACCCCGCGGTGACGACGCAGGACGTGCCCTACGGGTCCGATCCGCAGCAGTTCGCGCGCATCTACAAGCCCGCCAACGCCCCCGCCAAGGGCGCACCGATGCCGGTGATCGTCTATTATCACGGCGGCGGCTGGGTGATCGCTGACGTCAACACGTACGACGCCGCGCCGCGCGCGATGGCCAAGGCGCTGAACGCGATCGTGGTGTCGGTCGAATATCGCCACGCCCCCGAGTTCAAGTTCCCGGCGCAGCATGAGGATGCCGCATCGGCCTATCGCTGGACGCTGGAGAAGGCCGCGAGCTGGGGCGGCGACCCCTCGCGGATCGCGGTCGCGGGCGAGAGCGCCGGCGGCAACCTGGCGGTCGCGACGGCGATCTATGCGCGGGACAATCGCCTGACCGTGCCGCGGCACATCGTCTCGGTCTATCCGATCGCCAACAGCAGCATGACGCTGCCGTCGCGCACCGATTCGGCGAACGCGAAGCCGCTGAACGCCGCGATGCTGAAGTGGTTCGGCTATTACTACCAGGCCAGCGCCGCCGATGCGCAGGACCCGCGCCTGAACCTCGTCGCCGCCAACTTGCGCGGCCTGCCGCCGACGACGATCATCAACGCGCAGATCGACCCGCTGCGGTCGGACGGCGAGACGCTGGCGGCCGCGATGCGGACCGCCGGCGTCAAGGTCGAGCAGAAGACCTTCCCGGGCGTCACGCACGAATTCTTCGGCATGGCCAAGGTGGTCCGTGGCGCCAAGGACGCGAACGATCTCGCAGTCGCTCGCCTGAAGGCGGCGCTGACCGGGCCGGCGCGCCGCTGACCGGTGCGGCGGGGCGGCCTGTGTGCCGCCCCGTCGTCTCCCGGATGGCGATACCCGAGACAGAAGAAGGAGAGGCCGCATGAACGGCAAGCACATGACCGGCGCGATCGCCGGGGCCCTCGTGGCGGGGCTCGGCCTCACCGTGATGATGATGGCGGGCGAGAGGAAGAGCGGCAAACCGTCCGAGCTGACGGAACTCGAACGCGCCGGCGCGCGCGAACTCGGCGTCCGGTTCGTACCGCAGGACGATCGGCTCCCCGACGCGACCGAACAGGCGATCGTCCAGGGCGGCCATCTCCTGCTCTCGGCGGCTGCCGGCGCGGTCTATGCCGCGAGCGTGGACGAGGATGCCGGCGTCGTCGCTTCGGGCGTCGCGTTCGGCCTGGCATTCTACGCCGCGATGCACTGGATAACCGGACCGCTGCTCGGGCTCAAGAAGCCCGAATGGCAGTCCGACGTGGGAACGATCGGCATGCACACGCTCAATCACGTCGTCTTCGGCCTTGCCACCGCGGCAGGGGCGAAGGCGCTGGCGAAGCGCTGACATATGCCGCCTTCCTTGCCCTCCCGGCGGCGCGCGGGTCCCGCCATGCGTTCGCCGCATCGTGCACCGTACCGGCGATTTTGCGGCGCATCGGACTTGCGATCGCATCCCCGGACGGTAAATTGGCTGCCATGAAGCGACGGGTATCAGTGCGTGGCCAGCACGTGGAAGTGTATGCGGAACAGACCGAGCCGGGGGTCTGGAAGGCGACCGGCGAGTTTGCCGGCAAGGCGTGGAGCATCACGGGCAACTCCGCGAACCGCGCCGTGTCCGACTGGGCCGTGGCCGTCAGCCGACTGGATGCCCCCGCCGCGTCGCAGGACGAGCCCACGCCTGTAGCGGACTGACGTCGGGCGGCGCCGAAACCGGCGATCGTCCCCGGGCCTGGCCAATTATTACCAGCATCATTTTCGGTTCGCGTTGCGTGCGACCGGATCATGTGGGCGGCTGAACCGTTTTAGGCCCGATACCAGACGGTTGGTGTCGTGAGGGGACGGACGATGCCATGCTGATAGTGTCGATCGTGGCGGTGCTGATGCAGGCGGCGCCCGTTGCGGACCGTCCCGGTCGCGGCACCGTAACCGTGACGTTGCGCGATGCCGATCCCGTCCGCGACGCGGCCGGCGACGCGGTGGACGACCCCTTCGTGCAGGCGACCCGCAACGCGCTGAGCAACGCCGACTTCGTCGTCCTGCCCGCCGGCGATCACGGCCGCTACGTCGCCACGGTCGTCGTCACCCGCCAGCAACGCGGCGTGGTCACGGCGAACGGCGTCGAGGACAAGTCCTCCGCCGATGTCGGCAACTGGGGCGGTGGCGTCCGCGTGACGCTGCCGTCGCGCAAGACCAGCCTGCACGGGCTCGTCGTCACCGAGATGCACATCGAGATGCGCCGCCGCAGCGACCAGGGCCTCGTCTGGTCGGGCAGCGCGCTGACCGCGCAGGTCGACGGGACCAGCGCGGGGTCCCCGCGCGCGGTCGGCACCAAGCTCGCGAACCGGATCGTCGCGCAATTCCCGGTCACGGTGAACGGTCCGATCTCGGTGCCCTGACCGACGGATGGTGACAGGGGGGGGACGCTCAGTCGTGGAGCCCGACCACGCCCAGCGTCCCGAGGTTCAGCGTCATCTGCACGTTCAGCGCATGGTCCATCTCGGCCCGGGCACCGCCGCGCGCGAAGCGATACTGGTTGAGATAGCCGACATCGACGGTCAGGGCCTTGCCGAGCGGGAAGGCCAGCCCGACGATGTTGCGCATCCGCTCATACCCCGCGCGCTGTCCCCAGCGGGTGCTGTTCGGCAGGAAGAAGCTCTCGTGGCTGAGGAACATTGCCCGGCGCTTGCCCCGCAGCGGGAGGTTGTAGCGCAGCAGCGGACGGACCCGGAACCCGATCTCGCTACCGCGAGGATTGAAGCGTTCGTCGACCCGCAGGCGGCCGGCGAACCGGCCGCTGGTGAGCACGACCTGCTGGCGGAGACGATCCTCGTCCGGCGCGGTGTTGCGGCTGTGATAGCCGACATGCCGGTATCCGACCCCGAACTCGACGCCCTTGGCCGCCTGCCACCCGACGAGCGCACCATATTCGGTGGTGTAGATCCCGTCCTGGCGGTCGCTGGTCCGGGCGATCTGCTCGAGCGTCACGCGCAGGTGGTCCGCCACGGGAACGACCACGTTGAGCTGTTCCCACCCTTGCGCATCATGCTGCTGCGCCAAGGCCGGCGCACCGACGCAAAGCAGCGGCAGGACGCCGAGGACTAACGATCGAGACATGGCCCCTGTTGGCACGCATCGGCCTGTCCGATCAATGGACGCTATGGCGCCGTTGCGACGGGTCGTCCCGAGCTGGTTCTGCCCGTTATGGCGCAGGGGCAGGCAGCGCCGTCTGCCTAATCCGTCGGCACGGCCGCGACGCCGAAGGTCCAGCCTTCGGTGCGGGCGATGTGCGGGGTTAGGCCGGTGGGGGTCCAATAGTCCTTACGGGCGGCGTTGGCGCGGAGCCAGGCTGCGGTCAGGATCGCGTCGGTCGCGTGGTCGTCGTAGCGCGGGATCGGGACGTGCGGACGCGATCCGAGCGCGACCAGCGCGGTATCGAGCGCGTCGGCGTCGCGCATCTTGCTGAGCCCCTTGCGCATCCCTGCGGCACGCGCGGCGATCGTCGTGTAGATCTCGACGATCAGCGCGCCGCGGTTGGGCACCGGATCGAACGGCCAGGTCGGCACGCGGTCCTGCAGGGCGTGCAGCACGCGCATGCCGGTCAGGCTGCTCTTGCCGACCTGCGCCGCGCCAACCAGGTTGAAGCAGCTCGTCGGCGATAGCCCCATCGCGCGCTGGCCGACCTCGCACACGCGCATCCGTCCTGCGCCGCCGGGGAACAGGTCGCCGCAGTCGCGCTGTTGGCGAAAATGGCGGCGGATCTCGGGGTCGCCCAGGACTCCGTCGGCGCCGAAATCGGCGTCGTCGCGCGCCAGCGCGTCGACCATCGCCCACAGCGCGCGGGCGTCTGCCGGGCCGTCGGTCCAGCCGGGGAAATAGGCGCCCTCGTCGAGGAACGCGAAGCCGGGC